>NZ_WBIQ01000011.1 GCF_009749405.1 Agromyces lapidis | reverse complement strand
CCCCCGGTTCCGGGCTGCACGACCGTCTCGGCGTCGGTCGACGTGGAGTCGCCGATGCCCGAGATGGCGTTGCCGCCGAGCGTGATCGGCAGCCCGAGCTCGGGCAGCAGCTGCGTGCCGCCGAGGAGCGAATCATCGCCCGAGGTGGTCGCCTCGCCGCCGTCCGAGCCGCCGGTGGCGGCCGTGGTGGCCGCCCCGTCGCTCGACGAGTCGCCGATCACCGAGACGGCGTTGCCGCCGAGGGTGATCGGGATCTCGATGCCGCCGAGGATCTGCGTGCCGCCGAGCAGGCTATCCTCGCCCGACGTCACCGCCTCGCCCGAGCCGCCCGTGGAGCCGCCGGTGGCGACCTCCGTCGCGGCACCGCTCGACGACGAGTCGCCGATCACCGAGATGGCGTTGCCGCCGAGGGTGATCGGGACGTCGAGGTCGATCAGACCCTGCGTGCCGCCGAGGAGCGAGTCGTCCCCGCCGGTCTCGGTGTTCGCAGCCCCGCCGGCGTCGCCGCTCGGCTCGGCCGCCGGCGCGCTCGATGTGGCGGCATCCTCGCTCGACGAGTCGCCGACCACCGAGACGGCGTTGCCGCCGATCGTGATCGGCACCTCGACGTCGATGAGCGCCTGGGTGCCCGAACCGATGCCGTCGTCACCCGAGGTGACCGCGGCGGGCTCGGAGGCGTCGCCGGCCGCGACCTCCGCAGAGGAGTCCGACGACGACGAATCCCCGATGAGCGAGATCGCGTTGCCGCCGAGCGTGATGGGCAGGTCGATCGAGATCCCGGCTTGGGTTCCCGACACGATGCCGTCGTCGCCGCCCGTTTCGGACGCGTGGGCGACGCCGGCTCCGAGGAGCGTGAGCCCCCCGGCGAAGAGGGTCGCGTACAGCGCCCTCAAGGCCATTCTCTTCATGATCCAGTCCTCCTGACTGATGGGAAATGTCGCTCCCGGGCAGGGAGCGATGACCGTGTCCGCGGGTGCACGCGGTGTGCGTGCGTGCGGACCGGCCCCCGTCAGTCAGGGGTGGAGTCGGTGTCGTGCACCGGCGACGACGGCAGCTCGTCGTCGACCGAGTGGAGCGCGAGCGACGCGAGCGCGTCGAGTTCGAGGGCGGCGAACGCCGCGTCAGAGGTGCTGGATGCCGCGCCCGCACCAGCGCCCGCGGCGCCCGTGCCGGGCATGCCCGAACTGCCGCCGGGTGCGGCCGGCGTGCTCGGGGCGGGCGGAGTGCCGTTGTGCGGGATTCCCGGTTCCGACGGCCCTGCGGGGGCGCTGCCGACCTGGCCGGCCGCATCCGCGGGAGGGGCCGAGCCGGGAGGCCCGGAATCACCGACCGTCGCTGGCGCGCTCCCGCCCGGGGGCGCCCCCGGCGCCACCGGGGTCGCGGGGGAGACCGGGTTCTCGCCGGGCACGCCGGGTTCGCCGGGCAGACCGGGTACGCCGGGCAGGCCGGGACCGACGGGATCGACCGGATCGCCGGGAAGCAGCGGGATCGACGGCACCTGGGGGAGCACCCCGGAACCGTCGGTCGGGAGTTCGCCGAAGTCGCCGACGACCGTGCCGAGCGTGTCGTCGACGGCGCCGACCACCGGGTCGACCACGCCGCCGAGCGCGTCGTCGCCGAGCAGCGAGCCGAGCACGGGGAGCGAGCCGACGAGGTCGTCGACGCCACCGGTGATCGGGGTCGTGATCGCGCCGACCGTGCCGCCGCCGGCGACGTCGGAGACGGTGCCGGTGACCCCGTTGGCGACCTCGCCGACCGTGGAGTTCGCGTCGCCGATCACGGTGTTCGTGGTCTCGGTGACGGTGTCGACCACGTCGGGGACGAGGGTGTCGATCGTGTCGGCCACGGGCTCGGGCGCGATCTCGACCACGGGGTCGAGCAGTTCGTTCACGGGTTCGACGACGGTGTCGACGACGCCGTCGAGGGTGTCGCCGACGGCCCCGGTGAGCTCGGTCACTCCGCCTACGAGCGAGCCGACGCCGCCGAGCAGCCCGCTCGGCTCCTGTTCGTCGGCCGAGGCGCTCGCGCCGCTCGAGAAGAGCGTGACGGCGAGCCACATGGCCGAGAATGCGGTGCCGAGCACGGCGTAGCGAAGCCACGGCACCTGCCGTGCGCCGCCGTCGCCGATCCGCTCGACCCCCACGAGGGTCACCATAGCGCGCGGAACGCCCCTCGGTCGAGGGATTCCTTGCGACGGATTCCGACACTCGGTGACATCCTGACCCCACCTGCCTGCGAGAATCGAGCAATGCACCTGCTCGCTGCGCTCAGCATGAAGAACCGCGCGCTCATCGCGCTCGTCACGATCGTGGTCGCGATCTTCGGCGGTATCTCGCTCACGAGCCTGAAGCAGGAGCTCGCGCCGTCGATCGAGTTCCCGCAGCTCTCGATCGTGTCGAGCTACCCCGGCGCCTCGCCCGACATCGTCAACACCGACGTGTCCACGCCGATCGAGACGGCGATCCAGGGAATCACCGGCCTCGAGTCGACGTCGACGACGAGCTCGACGGGGCTCTCGCGCGTGACCGCGAGCTTCACCTACGGCACCGACCTCGCGTTCGCCGAGCAGAAGCTGCTGTCGGCCGTGAACCGCATCCAGAGCCAGCTGCCCGACGACGTCGACCCGCAGGTCATCGCGCTGAGCCTCGACGACTTCCCGGTGCTGCAGATCGCCGTCACGGGCGCGGAGGACATGAGCGCCCTCTCCGACGAGATCGAGCGCACCACCCTCGGCGAGATCACCGACGTCGACGGCGTGCGCGACGCGACCCTCGTCGGCGAGATCGGCCAGCGGGTCACGATCACCCCCGACCCCGCGAAGCTCGCCGGGTTCGGCATCAGCCAGCAGGCGATCCGCGACGCGCTGCAGCAGAACGGCCTCCTCGTGCCCGCGGGCACCATCACCGAAGGCGACTCGACCTTCGCGGTGCAGACCGGCACGCGCATCGGCAGCGTCGACGAGATCGCGGCACTGCCCGTGCTCGGCGCCACCGAGGCGCCCACGATCCCGGATGCCCCGGAGGAAGGTGCGGGCGACGGCACCGGGCTGCCGACCGACGGCACCGAGCTGCCGACGGACGGCACCGGCACCGGCGTCGACGCCCTCCCGACCGAGGCCGTGCGGGTCCCCGCCGAGGTGTCCATCTCCGACGTCGCCACCGTCGAATTGACCGACAACCCCGTGACGAGCATCTCGCGCGTCGACGGCGAGCCCGCACTCACGATCTCGGTGACCAAGCTGCCCGCGGCCAACACCGTCGAGGTGTCGAACGCCGTGACCGCGCTGCTGCCCGGCCTCGAGTCCTCTCTCGACACGACGAACCCCGGCGCCACGTTCACCGTCGTCTTCGACCAGGCGCCGTACATCGAGCAGTCGATCGAATCGCTCGCGACCGAGGGCCTGCTCGGCCTCGCGTTCGCGGTGATCGTGATCCTCATCTTCCTGCTCTCGGTTCGGGCGACCCTCGTCACCGCCATCTCGATCCCGACGTCGGTGCTGATCACCTTCATCGGCCTGCAGGTGGCCGACTACACCCTGAACATCCTGACCCTCGGTGCCCTCACGATCGCGATCGGCCGCGTGGTCGACGACTCGATCGTCGTCATCGAGAACATCAAGCGGCACCTCGTCGAGGGCACCGACAAGGCGTCGACGATCGTGCGCGCGGTGCGCGAGGTCGCCGGCGCGATCACCGCCTCGACGATCACGACCGTCGCGGTGTTTCTGCCGATCGCGCTCGTCGAGGGGGTGACGGGCGAGCTGTTCCGCCCGTTCTCGCTGACCGTCACGATCGCGCTCCTCGCCTCGCTCCTCGTCTCGCTCACGATCGTGCCGGTGCTCGCGTACTGGTTCCTGAAGCCCGCGAAGCTGCACGTCGAGCAGGGCGCCGAGGAGGTCGAGGCCGAGGTGGCCGCGGCCGCCTTCGTCGACGACGTCTGGCTCGCGCCCGAACTGCGCGACGAGAGCGGCGCCACGGGGCTGCCCGTCGCGGGCGGCGGCGAGCGCGGGGCATCCGCCCGAACCGCCGTGACGCCGGCCGCGCCGGTGGTCGCGCCCGACGAGCTCGAGCACCCCTCGCGCCTCCAGCGCGGCTACCTGCCCGTCATCGGATGGACGCTGAAGCACGGCGTGATCACGCTCATCATCGCCGTGCTGGTGCTCGTCGGCACGGGCGCGATGATCCCGCTGATGAAGACCAACTTCCTCGGCTCCTCGGGGCAGAACACCTTCCGCGTCACGCAGGAGCTGCCGATCGGCACGAGCCTCGATGCGCTCGACGAGGCGTCGGAGCCGGTCGAGCAGGTGATCCGGGACACCGAGGGCGTCGAGACGGTGCAGACGTCGATCGGTTCGGGCTCGAACCCGCTCGCCGCGGCCTTCGGCGGCGGCGGTGCGACCGTCACCTACTCGGTCACGACCGACGAGGACGCCGACCAGGACGCCCTGCAGGCCGAGGTGCGCGACGAGCTCGACGGTCTCGACGACGTCGGCGAGGTCTCGCTCGCCGCCTCGAGCGGCTTCGGCGCCTCGAGCGACATCGAGGTCGACATCACCGCCTCGAACGCCGAAGACCTGCAGGCCGCGACCGACGCCGTCGTCGACGAGCTCGACGGCGTCGAGTCGGTGTCGCAGGTCACCTCGAACCTGTCGGAGTCGCGACCGTACGTCGCGGTCGAGGTGAACCGGGCGGATGCCGCGGCGGCGGGTTACTCGGAGGTCGCGCTCGGCGGCTTCGTCTCGGCCGCCATGCAGCCGCAGAGCGCCGGCTCGGTCGTCATCGACGAGAAGACGCTCACGATCTACCTCGCGACCGACGACCCGCCCGTCTCGGTCGAGGAGCTGTCGGCGCTCGAGGTTCCGACGCCGACCGGCGTCGTGCGCCTCGACACGCTCGCGACGGTCGAGCAGGTCGACGGGCCCGCCTCGGTCACGACCGTGCAGGGCCTGCGCAGTTCGACCGTCGCCGCGACGCCCGCGGGCGACGACCTCGGCACGGCGAGCGGCGAGGTGCAGGCGGCCGTGAACACCGTCGAGCTGCCCGAGGGCACGACCGCCTCGATCGGCGGCGTCACCGCCGACCAGCAGGAGTCGTTCTCGCAGCTCGGGCTCGCGCTGCTCGCGGCGATCCTGATCGTCTACATCGTCATGGTGGCGACGTTCCGCTCGCTGCTGCAGCCGCTGCTGCTGCTCGTGTCGGTGCCGTTCGCGGCGACCGGTGCGATCGCACTGCAGGTGATCACGGGCATCCCGCTCGGCGTCGCCTCGCTCGTCGGCGTGCTCATGCTCGTCGGCATCGTCGTGACGAACGCGATCGTGCTCGTCGACCTCGTGAACCAGTACCGCGACCGCGGCATGAACGTGCGCGACGCCCTCGTGCACGGCGCCTCGCGACGACTCCGGCCGATCCTCATGACGGCCCTCGCGACGATCTTCGCGCTGCTGCCGATGGCGCTCGGCATCACCGGGCACGGCGGGTTCATCTCGCAGCCGCTCGCGATCGTCGTGATCGGCGGCCTGCTCTCGTCGACGCTGCTCACGCTCGTCGTGCTGCCCGTGCTCTACGACCTCGTCGAGGGCGGGCGCGAACGGCGTCGCGGCAAGCGCGCCGCGAAGGCGGCCGGCGGTGGGGATGCCACGGGGCCGGCGCCCGCGGCCGCGGCTGTGCCCGAGGCGGTCGACGGCTCGGTGCCCGCTGTCGCCGAGGCTCCCCAAGCGGCCGTCGATCCGTCCGTGGACCCGTGGCCGACCGCCGCGACGAACGAGCCGAGCACCGGGGCCGAGCCGGCAGCGCCGGATGAGCCGACCGACCGGAGCGGAGCGGACGAGCCGGCAGAGTCCGCCGATCCGATCGATTCGGCCGATCCGAAGGCCGAAACTCGTGACGATGACGGGCACGGGGGCCCGCAGCGCGGCTGACGCTCGCCGTGCCGCGCCGCGCCGGGCCGAGCCGGGCCGAGCCGACCGGGTGATCCGATCAGGCCGGTCTCCAATCGAGCCATGCCAGTTCCGCCTCAGCGATGAGGCGGAACTGGCATGGTTCGCTGGGTATTGCGTGCGGCGGGCAGCACGTGTGCGGGGGCGGCGCGCAACGGGCGTCCGCGTCGGCTGAGACGCGGCGAGCGCCCCGCCGACGCGCTGCAGCGCTCACCCGGCGAGCTTCGCAGCCTTCGCCAGGAGCGCGTCGCGCTCGCGCTCGTTGCCCGTGAGGCGGGCGGCGGTCTCGAGTTCGGCGCGTGCCTCCTCGGTGCGCCCGAGCCGTGCGAGCAACTCGCCGCGCACGGCGGGCAATGCGGGGTACCCGGCGAGCCGGCCGGCCGCCACGAGATCGTCGACGACCCGCAGCGCCGAGGCCGGCCCGGTCGCCATCGCGATCGCCGCGGCGCGGTTGAGCTCGACGACGGGCGAGGGGGCGATGCGCCCGAGCGCCTCGTACAGCACCACGATCTGCGCCCAGTCGGTCTCGTCCGCGGTCGGGGCGACCGCGTGGCATCCGGCGATGGCGGCCTGCAGGCCGTAGGCGGCCCGACCGCGGCCGATGCGATCCGCCCGGGCGAGCGCCTCCCGGCCGCGCGCGATCTGCGCACGGTCCCAGCGGGAGCGGTCCTGCTGGTCGAGCGGGATCGCGCTGCCGTCGCGGGCTGTGCGGGCCGGGAACCGGGCGGCGGTGAACTCCATCAGGGCCACGAGCGACTGCGCCTCGGGCTCCCGCGGCATCAGCCCCGCCACCATGCGGGCGAGCCGCAGGGCCTCGGCCGAGACATCCGCCCGCACCCATTCGCCGCCCGAGGCGGGCAGGTAGCCCTCGTTGAAGATCAGGTAGAGCACGTGCAGCACGGAGGCGAGCCGCTCGGGGTACTCGTTCGGCTCTGGCACCGCGAAGGGCACGTTCGCCGCGGCGAGGGTCTTCTTCGCGCGCACGATGCGCTGCTGGATCGTGGCCGTCGGCACGAGGAACGCCCGGGCGATCTCCTCGCTCGAGAGGCCGCCGACGATGCGCAGGGTGAGGGCGATCTGCGCCTCGCGCGAGAGCACGGGGTGGCACGAGACGAAGATGAGACGCAGCACGTCGTCGTCGATCGTGTCGGGGTCCCAGAAGGTGTCGGATGCCTCGCCGTCGTGCTGCTCGAGATCGCGCGCCATCGCGGCGTAGCGCTCGTCGAGCCGCTCGCGGCGCCGCCAGCCGTCGATCGCCCGGCGCTTCGCGACGGCGGTGAGCCACGCGCCGGGATTGTTCGGCACGCCTTCCTCCGGCCACTGCCGGAGCGCCTCGACGAGCGCCTCCTGCGCCAAGTCCTCGGCCTGGCCGACGTCGCCGGTGAAGCGGGCGAGCGTCGCCACGATGCGGGCCGACTCGATGCGCCAGACCGCCGCCACCGCGCGTCGGGCGCCGTCGGCACCGAGTTGCGGGGGTCGATTTCCGACATCGCCGCGGGGTGCGTCTGGAGATTCTGTCGGAATTCGACCCCCGGAGGGGTCTGGCCCGGGCGAGGGCGGCGGCGAGGCATCCAATTCAGCCGACCTTGCCCTCGAGCTCGTCGCGCCAGCCGGCCTCCTTCTGGATCCACTCGTTATCCTGCGGGAAGTCCTCGAGCTCGTTGACGCGACGCACCTCGAGCTTCGCACCCGGGCCGAGCGGGCAGCGCTTCGCCCACTCCGCCGCCTCCTCGGGGCTCTGGGCCTGGATGATCCAGAAGCCGTTGAACAGCTCCTTCGTCTCGCCGTAGGGGCCGTCGGTGACGACCGGGGGAGTCGTGTCGAAGTCGACGACGAAGCCCTCCTTCGCGTCGGCCAGACCCTCGCCGGCGAGCAGCACGCCCGCCTTGATGAGCGATTCGTTGTAGGCGCCCATCGCCGCGATGACCTCGGTGAAATCGAGCTGCTCGTAGGCCTCGACGGCCGCATCGTTCGACCGCATGATCAGCATGTACTTCACGGTGTTCTCCTCGTTCGGGATTCGTGTTCGGGTCGGGCCGAAGTGCCCGCCTCACTCATGCGTCGAACGGGCGACGGCGAGATCGACAGTGCGGCGGACATTTCTTCGCCCATGTTGTCAGGACGGCTCGACCGCGTCATCCGCCGCACCGGGCGCGCTTGCGATGGATACCCCACCGGGGTATAGTTCCAACGAACCCAGGGAAGGACGCACCATGACCATCGAGAACCCCATCGCCACCGCAGTTCCCGCCGGCGCCACCGAGCTCGCCCTCGCCGAGTCGAGCGGTGCGGATGCCTCGTGCTCGTGCTGCGCGATCCCCGACGCGTCGGCGACGACCGGTGCGGGTGAGGCCGCGGCATCCGACCTCGCCGCGCTCGTGAGCGCCGACTACGCCGTCGCGGGCATGACCTGCGGCAGCTGCGTGCGCCACGTGAGCGCCGAACTCGGGTCGCTCGAGGGCGTCGACTCGGTCGACGTCGCGCTCGTCGCGGGGGGTGTCTCGACCGTCACGGTGCGCAGCAGCGCCCCGCTCGACGACGCGGCCGTCGCCGCCGCCGTCGAGGAGGCCGGATACCAGGTCGTCGCGGGCTGAGACGGCTCGTCGCGGCGCCTCGGCGCCCCGGCGCCTGCGCGCCCTGACTCGCTCGGGGTCACCACGCAATTCAGGATGAGCGGGTCGCCGCCTTCGATTCGAGGGCCGGCGACCCGCTCATCCTGGTTTGCGCGGCCGATGAGGCGCCGCCGCGGCAGGTTGGCCGCGGCCGAACGCCATCGGGTGACGAGAGTGCTCGAACGGCAGTCGAAGGGCTACGGTCGAGGTGGGGATGCGACGCGGCCGAGCCGTCGTCGCGACCTCGCCCGTGACCGACCGATACCGGAGGGCCCATGGAACGCAGCGACCTCGACGTCGACGACTTCCTCGCCTCGGTCGAGGGTCCTCGCGGCGACGACCTGCGGGCGCTCGACCGGATCATCTCGAACGAGCTCGCCGGTCTCGAACGGGTGCTCTGGACGGGCCCCATGTGGGGCGGCACCGACCAGCGCATCGTCGGTTACGGCGGCATCTCGCAGCCGCGACCGAGGGGGGCTTCGGTCGAGTGGTTCCTCGTCGGACTCGCCGCCCAGCAGCGGCACCTGAGCCTCTACGTGAATGCCGCAGACGGCGGAGAGTACCTCGTTCGGCGGCACGCCGCCGAACTCGGCCGGGTGAAGGTCGGCTCGGCGGCGGTGACGTTCGGCTCGCTCGCCGACCTCGACGAGCCGGCCCTGCGCGCACTGCTCCGCCGGGCCCGCGAGCTCTCGCCGGAGGCCTCGTGAGCGGGGGTCGGGCGCCGCAGATGCAGGGTGCCGTCGCGAGGTCGCCGTTCCCGCCGATCGCCTCCTTCGCGTTGCTCTCCGACTGCCACACCGGCGCCCTCGTCGCACCCGACGGCGCGATCGCGTGGCTCTGCCCGCCGCGGTTCGACGCGCCGAGCGTCTTCGCCACGATCCTCGACCGGCAGGCCGGGTACTTCCGCTTCGGGCCGTTCGACGTCAACGCCCCGTCGGCCCGCGCGTACGAACCCGGCACCAACGTGCTCGTCACGACGTGGAAGACGCCGACCGGCTGGGCCGAGGTGCGCGACGCGCTCACGATCCTGCCGCGGTCCGAGCCCGACAGCACCACGCCCCACACCCGCGCGCCGACCGACGACGACGCCGCGCACTGCCTGGTGCGCACCGTGACCTGCCTCGACGGTCATGTCGAGATGGAACTCCTCTGCGAACCGGTGTTCGACTACGGCAGGATCGAGGCGGACTGGGACGCGGTCGATCTGCTCACCGCGACGGCGAGCGGCGGCGGCATCGCGCTGCGGCTGCGATCGGATCTCCCGCTGGGAGTCCAGGGCGGCCACGTGCGTGCTCGGCACACGCTCCGCGCCGGTGAGCGGGCCTTCTGCTCGCTGTCATGGGCCGACGACCTCGCCGGGCCGGCCACGTTCGACGAGGCCGAAGGCGAGCTCGACACGACCGTCGCGTACTGGCGCGACTGGCTCGCCGACGCGACGATCCCGGATCACCCGTGGCGCGAGGCGCTCGAGCGCTCGGCGCTCACGATCAAGGGCCTCACCTACATGCCAACCGGAGCGACCGTCGCAGCCCTCACCACCTCGCTGCCCGAGACGCCGGGCGGGGAGCGCAACTGGGACTACCGCTACAACTGGATCCGTGACTCGTCGTTCACGGTGCAGGCGCTGCACTACCTCGACCTCGATTGGGAGGCCGACGAGTTCGTCGAGTTCCTCGCCGGACTCGAGGCGAACGACGACGGGTCGCTGCAGATCATGTACGGCATCGACGGGCGCCGCGACCTCACCGAGACGACGCTCGACCATCTGACGGGATACCGGGGCGCACGCCCCGTGCGCATCGGCAACGGCGCGTTCGCCCAGCGGCAGAACGACCTGTACGGGGCGGTGCTCGACGCGATCCTCATGCACGCCCGCCGCAGCCAGCGGGTGCCGCGCACGCTCTGGCCGGTCATCCGATCGCAGGCCGAGTGCGCGGCGGCCGCCTGGCGCGAGCCCGACCAGGGCATCTGGGAGGCCAGGGGCGAACCGCAGCACTACGTGTCGTCGAAGATCATGTGCTGGGTCGCGCTCGACCGGGCGTCGAAGCTCGCGCAGCTCGTCGGCGCCGACGACGAGACGACCCGATGGCGCGGGGTCGCCGACGAGATCGCCGCCGACATCCTGGCCGAAGGCGTGAGCGAACGCGGCGTGCTGCGCCAGCACTACGGCACCGACGCACTGGATGCCTCGGCGCTCCTCGCGGCGATCTACGGGTTCCTCCCGCCCGACGACGAGCGGCTTCGTGCCACGGTGCTGGCGATCGCCGACGAGCTGACGGCGGACGGCTTCGTGCTCCGGTACCGCACGGAGGAGACCGACGACGGCCTGTCGGGGCGCGAGGGCACGTTCCTCATCTGCTCGTTCTGGCTCGTCTCGGCGCTGACCATCATCGGCGAGGGTGCGCGGGCGCACGCCCTCATGGAGAAGCTGCTGCGCATCGCCTCGCCGCTGGGCCTGCTCGCCGAGGAGCTCGACACCGAGACGGGGCAGCACCTCGGCAACTTTCCGCAGGCGTTCTCGCACCTCGCGCTCATCGAGGCGGCCCGGCGCATCATCATGATCGAGCGGCTGCTCGAGTTCAGCTGAGGAATCGGGTCGCACAGCGGTGGCGCCCGCTCGCGTCGCGCTGGGAGGATCCAGGTGGAGGTGCTGACGATGACCGAGCCCGACCGTGCGTTGGAAGTGCCGCGACGCGGCGCCTCGCCGGGCGTCGACGACCTCCCGCCGGAGTCGTATCGATGGGGCGACGGCGGCCCGCCGACCGAGGCGTACAGCAGGGTCGGCGACACCGAGCGCTACCGTCCGCTTCACGCCTTCGGGCTCGCGCTGGCCGACGATCTCGAGGCTGAGTTCGACGTCGAACGCGACGACGAGCCCTCGCTCGATTCATGGCTCACCGAGGGGGTCGAGGTCATGCGCGCGGTTCAGCTGCGCCCGCGTCGTGATGGCGCCGCGACCATCACGATCGGCCTCACCTCGTTTCCCGGCCTCGTCGTCGGATGCGGCGGGTTCACGAGACTGCTGTCGCCGTTCTGCGGATGCGACGCCTGCGACGAGCATCTCGCCGACGTGGTCGAGTCGCTACGCGAGCACGTCGATGCCGTCGTGACGGGCGGTTTCGCCGAGGCATCCGGTGGCTGGGCTTCGTTCCGCACCGCGCGGGCGTCGAGCGAAGGGGGCGGTTCCGGGTCGCACGGTCCGCGTCAGGAGTGGGCGGCGTGGCCGCGCCGCCTCCCCGGGTAGGGAGGCGGCGCGGCGAGCCGGCGGCTCAGCGCGAGCGCTCGAGCACCGCCCGGGTGGATGCCTCGGGTCGCAGGTCGAGGCGACGCAGCAGCTGCGCGTTCGCCGCGACGATGACCGTCGACAGGCTCATCAGGATCGCCCCGACCGACATCGGCATCACGAAGCCGATGGGCGCGAGGATGCCCGCCGCGAGGGGGACCGACACGAGGTTGTAGCCGGCCGCCCACCAGAGGTTCTGGCTCATCTTGCGGTAGCTCGCCCGCGAGAGCTCGATCACCGAGATCACCGAGCGGGGGTCGCTCGAGGCGAGGATCACGCCGGCCGAGGCGATCGCGACGTCGGTTCCGGCGCCGATCGCGATGCCGACGTCGGCCTGCGCGAGCGCCGGAGCGTCGTTGACGCCGTCGCCGACCATCGCGACGCTCAGGCCCTCGTGCTGCAGCTCCTGCACCTTCGCGGCCTTGTCTTCGGGGCGCACGCCCGCGTACACCCGGTCGATGCCGAGCTCGGCCGCGACGGTGCGCGCCACGGGTTCGGCGTCGCCGGTGATCATCACGACCTGCACGCCGAGCGCGTGCAGCGCGTCGACCGCCTCGCGCGACTCGGGCCGGACCTCGTCGGCCAGGGCGATCGCCCCGGCGACGCTGCCGTCGATGACGACGTGCAGCACGGTCGCGCCGGCTTCGGCCCAGGCGGTGGATGCCTCGAGCGGGTCGAGTCCCTCGCGAGCGAGCAGGCCGGGGCCGCCCACCTGCACGATGCGGTCGCCGACCTTCGCCCGGACGCCGATCGCCGCGGACGCCTCGAATTCGGTCGCGCCGCGAAGCGCGAGGCCGCGGTGCGCCGCATCGGCGACGATGGCCTTCGCGAGCGGGTGCTCGCTGTCGGCCTCGGCGGAGGCTGCGTCGGCCAGCACGGCGTCGAGGTCGAAACCGGGTGCCGCCGCGGCATCCGTGACCGCCGGCTCGCCCTTCGTGAGGGTGCCCGTCTTGTCGAACAGCACCGCGCCGACCGTGCGCATCGTCTCGAGGGCGAGGCGGTCGGTCACGAGCACGCCGCCGCGGGCGGCCCGCTCGGTCGCGATCGAGACGACGAGCGGAATGGCGAGGCCCAAGGCGTGGGGGCAGGCGATCACGAGCACGGTGATGGTGCGCACGACGGCGTCGTCGGGGTCGCCGAGCAGCGTCCAGGCGATGGCCGTGATGACGGCGGCGCCGAGGGCGAACCAGAAGAGCCATCCGGCTGCGCGATCGGCGAGGCGCTGTGCGCGCGAACTCGAGGCCTGCGCCTGGGCGACCAGCCGCTGGATGCCGGCGAGCGCCGTGTCGTCGCCGACGGCGCCGACCCGCACGCGGATCGCGGTGTCGGTCGCGACGGTGCCCGCGACGACCTGGTCGCCCGGGCCGCGCCCGACGGCGACCGACTCGCCCGTGATCATCGACTCGTCCATGGCGGCGGTGCCCTCGACGACCTCGCCGTCGGCCGGCACGCGACCGCCCGGGCGCACGACCACGAGGTCGCCGACCGTCAGCTCCGAGGGGGAGACGGTCTCGGTGACGGGTGCGCCGTCGGGGCCGTCGACCGCTCGCTCGGCCTCGTCGGGCAGCAGCGCGGCGAGCGCGTCGAGCGCACTCGAGGCCTGCATGATCGAACGCATCTCGATCCAGTGGCCGAGCAGCATGATCACGATGAGGAGTGCGAGCTCCCACCAGAAGTCGAGGTGGTGGCTGAGCAGCATGAGGCTCGCGCCGAGGCTCGCGAAGTACGCGACCGTGATCGCCAGGCCGATGAGCAGCATCATGCCGGGCTTGCGGGCCTTGAGTTCAGACCAGGCGCCCGTGAGGAACGGCTTGCCGCCCCAGAAGTACATGACCGTGCCGAGCACCGGCGAGATCCACGGGATGATCGGGTTGTCGGGCAGTGTGTAGCCGAGGATCGACGCGAACATCGGGCTGAACGCGATCGTCGGGATCGCGATGACGAGCATGATCCAGAACAGGCGCCGGAACTGGCCGACGTGGTCGCCGTGCCCGCCGTGCCCACCGTGGCCGCTCATGTCGTGGCCGGCGTGGGGGTCGTGGCCGCTCATGTCGTGGCCGGCGTGGGGGTCGTGGCCGCTGGTGGGTGCTGCCGTCGTATGTGCATGCGCGGTCATCGTGCGCTCGGTGTGCGCGTCGTGACCGGCGTGCTCGTGCGCCGTGTGACCCATGTGCTCGTGGCCAGTGTGCTCGTGGCCAGTGTGCTCGTGACCCGAGTGCTCGTGACCCGAGTGGTCGTGACCCGAGTGCTCGTGACCCGAGTGGTCGTGTGCGCCGGGTTGGTGCCCCGCGTGCGTCTCGTTCTTGCCGGTGCTCATCGCGCCTCCTGCGTCTCTCGCCTCAGGTTAATACCCCACTGGGGTATTCACAAGGGGAAAACTCCGACCCCCCTCACGGTATTCCGAAATGCCGCATCCGCGCTCGGCGAACACCACTCGCGCACGCGATCGTGGTCTGCTGGGATGGCCCGATGGACATCCTGATTCTCGGCGGCACCCAATGGCTCGGACGCGAACTCGCCCGGGAGGCGCTGCGGCGCGGACATGAGGTGACCTGTCTCGCGCGGGGCGAGGCGGGCGACGTCGCCCCCGGTGCGCGGCTCGTGGTCGGCGACCGCTCGCAGCCGGGCGCCTACGACGCCGTGCAGGGCCGCGACTGGGACGCGGTGATCGACGTGACCAGGCAGCCGGGCTTCGCCCGGCGCGCCGCCGAAGCGCTCGGCCCGCGTGCGCGCCACTGGACCTTCATCTCCTCGGGCAACGTCTACGCCCGCCACGATGAGCCGGGCGCCGACGAATCGGCCGATCTCCTGCCCCCGCTCGAATCCGACGAGTCGACGCCCGAGAGCTACGGCGAGGCGAAGTCGGCGATCGAGCTGGCCTACCGCGAAGCGCTCGGTGATCGGCTGCTCGTCATCCGCCCCGGACTCATCGGCGGCCCGGGCGACGCCTCGGGCCGCAGCGGGTACTGGGTCGCGCGCGCGGCCCGCAGCGATGAGCCGATGCTCGTTCCCGACATCCACGACGCCGCAGCCCAGCTCGTCGACGTGCGCGACCTCGTGACGTGGACCCTCGACGCCGTCGAGTGCCGGCTCACCGGGGCGTTCAACGCCGTCGGCGACCGGTCGACCTTCGGTGCGTTCCTCGCGCTCGCGCGCGCCGTCGGCGGGCACGACCGTGAGGTTCGACTCGCCGCACCCGAGTGGCTGATCGACCAGGGCGTCGCCGAATGGTCCGGCCCCGACTCGTTGCCGCTCTGGATCGTCGATCCGTCGTGGGCGGCCTTCCAGGATCGCTCGAACGCGGCGGCGCGCGCCGAGGGCTTCGCGCCGCGTCCCGTCGTCGAGACCCTGTCCGACCTGCTCGCGTGGGAGCGCGAGCAGGGCCTCGAGCGCCCGCGCGGTGCCGGGCTCGGTGCGGAGCGCGAGCGCGAGCTCGTCGCCGCGCTCGCCGTCGCCGATGGCGTCTGAGCCGGGCTTCTGCAGGAAAATAGGCGCCATGGTGGTCTGAGAGGGCGTCTCACGTCAATTCTCCTGCAGAAGCCGCGGGGTCTGGCATCGCAGACAGTATGCGAGCGGGATGCCGGGGCCGAATGCGGTCCGGCTCGCTAGCGTTGGGGCATGGCCGACGTCGCACTCTCGCATGATCCCCTCTGGCCCCGAGCGGGCGGCTGGCCTGCGCCCGAGACGCTCGGCTCCGAGGCATCCGCCGCGCTCGCCCTGCTCGGCGTGCCCGCCTGGCGCACCTCGCTCTCGCCGACCGAAGCGCACACGACGCCTGCGGCAATTCGGCAGGCGTTGCGGCGGTACAGCCCGGCGCTCGTGCCCGATCGTGCCGGCCGGGCCGACGCGATCGACCTCGGCGAGCATCTCGTCGTCGACGCGGGCGACATCGTCGAGCCCGACGGCCCCGAGGGCGAGGCCCGCACACGTGCGCGGGTCGCAGAGCTGCTCGAGCGCGCCGAGACCGTCATGGCACTCGGCGGCGACAACTCGCTCACGGTCGCGACGGCGCTCGGCGCCTACGGCGACCGGCTCGCGACCGCGGGACTCGTCACGATCGACGCCCACTACGACCTGCGCGACGGCGTCTCGAACGGCTCGCCCGTGCGCCGTCTCGTCGAGGCCGGTCTCGACCCCCGCCGCATCGTGCAGATCGGCATCGCCGACTTCGCCAACTCGGCCGAGTACGCCCGCCGCGCCGCCCGGCTCGGCATCACCGTGATCCACCGCGACGAGCTGCACGGCCGTCGCCCCGCCGAGGTCATGGCCGAGGCGCTCGAGATCGCGGGAGGCGCCGGCGGCCCCGTGCACCTCGACATCGACGTCGACGCGTGCGACCGCGCGGTCGTGCCGGGATGCCCCGCCTCGATGCCCGGCGGGCTCGCCGCGTGGGAGCTCCGCGCCCTCGTCCGAGCCGCCGGGGGCGACGCCCGGGTCGTGAGTGCCGACCTCGCCGAGGTCGACGCGAGCGCCGATGCCCCCGACGGGCGCACGGTGCGGCTCGCTGCGCTCTGCGTGCTCGAGTTCCTGGCGGGAGTCGCCGCGCGCTGAGGAGCCTGCTTCGCGCTGCTCGCTCACTCCGGGGGTCGTTCTCCGACAGAATCGGATGCCTCGAGGCATCCAGCCGTCGGAAAACGACCCCAGGAACGAGATGGGTGAGCCAGCTGCACGGGGACTGGCGGGTCGCGAGCGGGAGTGCCACGCTGGGCCCATGAAGACGCTCTACCTCGTGCGCCACGCGAAGTCGGACTGGGGCGATCCGCTGCTCGACGATCACGACCGCCCGCTCAACGACCGCGGCCTGCGCGACGCTCCGGCGATGGGCCGTCGACTCGCCGAACGGGGGGTTCGGCCCGATCGCATCGTGACGAGCACGGCCGTGCGGGCACGCAGCACCGCGCGGCTCCTGGCGCGCACCCTCGGCATCGGCGACGATCACGTCGTTGAAGAGCGGAAGCTCTACGCGGCCTCGGATCGGAGCATCCTCGCCGTCGCCGCCGGCCTCGACGACGCGCTCGACGTCGCCATGCTCGTGGGCCACAATCCCGGCATGAGCGACGCCGTCGGCGAGCTCACCGGCGAGTGGGTCGAGCTGCCGACCTGCGCCGTCGTCGAGTGCCGCGTCGGCGTCGACGCGTGGGCCGAGCTCGTCGAGGGCACGGGCGAGCTCGTCGGGGTCGACACCCCGAAGGGCTGACGCGACGCCGAGTCAGCTCTCGAGCGGATGCCAGGGCCTCGGGTCGGAGCGGACCAGCCCGAAGAGGTCGACGTCGTGGTTCGTCCCGCCGTTGAAGAATGCGCCGCGCAGCCGCCCCTCGTAGGCGAATCCGCATTTCTCGGCGACCCGCCTGCTCGCCGCGTTCTCGGGCACGATCACGAGTTGGATGCGGTGCTGCTTCTTGGAGGCGAAGAGGTAGTCGACGAGCAGTTGCACCGCTTCGGTCGTGTACCCGTGGCCCGCGTGGGCGTCGCCGTAGAGCTGGTACGAGAGCTCGAATGCGTCCCAGTAGTTCACGGGCGTGAAGAACTCGATGTGGCCGACGATCCGCCCGCCCCGATCGTGGATGAGCAGCGTGCCCTCTTCGCGTTCCCAGAACCCGTTCTTCGCGAACCGCGCGCGCAGCACCGATTCGGAGACGACGCCGAGCGGGAAGTA
This sequence comes from Agromyces lapidis, assembly GCF_009749405.1. Lineage (GTDB taxonomy): Bacteria > Actinomycetota > Actinomycetes > Actinomycetales > Microbacteriaceae > Agromyces > Agromyces lapidis. Next base: position 11,470 of record NZ_WBIQ01000011.1, on the reverse strand, counting down.
CGCACCCCGCGTACGGATGTCGACATGCGCGGCGCAGAACGCGTCGAGCTCGCCTTCGCGCACCGGTGCGAGGGTGACCAGCGCGCCGCTCAGCATGTCGCAGGCTCCGGATGCCGCCATCCGCTCATGCCCGCAGCGTACACCTCGGCGGGGCGGCGACGCAGGCCGCGCGGCGCGCGGCCGGGCGCGGCTACGCCCGTGCCACGCCGCCCACGATGACGCGGCGAACGAGCGGCACCCCGGGGCGGTAGGCCAGGTGCAGGTGGCTCGGGGCGTCGAGCTCGACGAGGTCGGCGCGCAGGCCCGGGCGGATCGCGCCGACGTCACCGCGCCGCATTGCCAGCGCCCCGCCCGCCGTCGACGCCCACAGCGCCTCGGCCGGGGTCATGCCCATGTCGCGCACGGCCACCGCGATGCAGAACGGCATCGAACTCGTGAAGCTCGACCCCGGGTTGCAGTCGCTCGCGAGCGCCACGGTGACGCCCGCGTCGATCAGTCGGCGCGCGTCGGGGTAGGGCTGGCGGGTCGAGAACTCGACGCCCGGCAGGAGCGTCGCGACGGTGTCGGATGAGGCGAGCGCCGCGACATCCGCCTCGCTCAGGAAGGTGCAGTGGTCGACCGAGGCGGCGCCGAGCTCGACCGCGAGGCGCACGCCCTCGCCCTCGCCGAGCTGGTTGCCGTGCACGCGCACGCCGAGACCTGCAGCGGCGCCGGCCTCGAGCACCCGGCGCGACTGCTCGGCGGTGAACGCGCCGCGCTCGCAGAAGGCGTCGACCCAGCGCGAGTACGGCGCGCAGGCGGCGAGCATCTCGCCGATCACCACGTCGACGTAGGCGTCGCCCGCCGCGGCCTGGTCGCGGTCGAAGCGGGGATCCTCGCGGAACTCGAACGGCACGACGTGCGCGCCGAGGAAGGTGACCTCCTCGGTCACCTCGCGGGCGAGGCGCACGAGGCGCTGCTCGTCGGCGACGCTCAGGCCGTAGCCCGACTTGATCTCGAAGGTCGTCGTGCCCTGCGCGTGCAGCTCGGCGACGAACCCCGCGAGACGCGCGCGCAGCTCGTCGTCGGTGGCGGCACGCGTCGCGGCGACGGTCGAACGGATGCCGCCAGCCTCGTAGCGGTTGCCGGCCATGCGTGCGGCGAACTCCTCGGCGCGATCGCCGCCGAACACCAGGTGGGTGTGGCTGTCGACGAATCCGGGGATGACCGCACGGCCGCCGGCGTCGAGCAGCTCGACGCCGGCGTCGGCGGTCTGCGCGGGCGCGTCGGCCGCCCGGCCGACCCACGTCACGAGGCCGTCGTCGATCAGCACCGCGGCGTCGCGCACGATGCCGAGCAGGCCGCCGTCGCGGCCGGGCTGCTCGTCGTTCGTGACGAGCTCGCCGATGTTCGTGATGAGGGTGGCGCGAGGCATCCGGTTCGCCTTTCGATCGTCGGGGTGGAAGGAGTGGCTCAGCCCTCGAGCATCGGCACGTCGACGCCGCGCTCGCGCGCCACCTCGATCGCCCGCTCGTAGCCCGCGTCGACATGACGGATCACGCCCATGCCGGGGTCGTTCGTGAGCAGCGCGGTGAGCTTCGCGGCGGCGAGCTCGGTGCCGTCGGCGACCGAGACCTGGCCCGCATGGATCGAGCGGCCGATGCCGACGCCGCCGCCGTGGTGGATCGACACCCAGGTCGCGCCGGACGAGGCCGCCGTGAGCGCGTTCAGGAGCGGCCAGTCGGCGATCGCGTCGGAGCCGTCCTTCATGGCCTCGGTCTCGCGGTACGGGCTCGCGACGCTGCCCGAGTCGAGGTGGTCGCGGCCGATCACGATCGGCGCCTTGAGCTTGCCCTCGGCGACGAGCTCGTTGAACCGCAGTCCCGCCCGGTGGCGCTCGCCGTAGCCGAGCCAGCAGATGCGCGCGGGCAGACCCTCGAACTCGACGCGCTCGGCGGCGGCGTCGAGCCACTTGTGCAGGTGCGTCTTCTCGGGGAAGAGCTCCTTGATGGCCTCGTCGGTGACGCGGATGTCCTCGGGGTCGCCCGAGAGGGCGACCCAGCGGAACGGGCCGAGGCCCTCGCAGAAGAGCGGACGGATGTACGCCGGAACGAAGCCCGGGAACTCGAAGGCACGGTCGTAGCCGCCCTTGCGCGCCTCGTCGCGGATCGAGTTGCCGTAGTCGAACACCTCGGCGCCCGCGTCCTGGAACTCGACCATGGCCTGCACGTGGCGCGCCATCGACTTCTGCGCCTTCTGCGTGAAGCCCTCTGGGTCGTCCTGCGCGGCCTGCTTCCACCCGGCGACCGTGATGCCCACGGGGAGGTACGCGAGCGGGTCGTGCGCGCTCGTCTGGTCGGTGACGACGTCGACCGTCAGCTCGCCGGCGCGGTGGCGGCGCAGGAGCTCGGGGAACACCTCTGCGGCGTTGCCGACGACGCCCACCGACCAGCCGCGGCGTTCGGCCTTGGCCTGCAGCACCTTCGCGATCGCGGCGTCGAGGTCGGTCTCGACCTCGTCGAGGTAGCGCTTGCCGACGCGGCGCTGCAGGCGCGTCTCGTCGACGTCGACGACGAGGCAGGCGCCGTCGTTGAGGGTGACGGCGAGCGGCTGCGCGCCGCCCATGCCGCCGCAGCCGCCGGTCAGGGTGAGGGTTCCGGCGAGCGGACCCTCGTGCTCGCGGCCCTCGCCGACGCCGCCGTCGGCGCGGCCCTCGGCGATGAGCTTGCGGCCCACCGCGGCGAAGGTCTCGTAGGTGCCCTGCAGGATGCCCTGCGAGCCGATGTAGATCCACGAGCCGGCCGTCATCTGGCCGTACATCATGAGCCCCTCGGCCTCGAGCTTGCGGAACTCGGGCCACGTCGCCCAGTCGCCGACGAGGTTCGAGTTGGCGATGAGCACGCGCGGCGCCCACACGTTCGTGCGGAACACGCCGACCGGCTTGCCCGACTGCACGAGCAGGGTCTCGTCGGCCTCGAGGCGCTCGAGCGTCTTCGTGATCGCGTCGAACGACTCCCAGTTGCGGGCGGCCTTGCCGGTGCCGCCGTAGACGACGAGGTCTTCGGGGTGCTCGGCGACCTCGGGGTCGAGGTTGTTCATGAGCATGCGCAGCGGCGCCTCGGTCTGCCAGCTCTTCGCGGTGAGCTCGGTGCCGCGGGCCGCGCGAACGGTGCGCGGGCCGGCGGGGACTGCGGTGGGTGCGTCGGTCATGCTTCGATGCTCGCGCACGCGCTCGTCGGCGACAACGGATGCCGCGTGGTGGCCGTCTGGGATCCCAGAACTCGAGTTCGTGGTCATGCGTCGTCGTGGTTGCGAAGGCGAGTCGTCTCGCCGCGCTTCCCGCGTCGTGCGTGGTACGGGATCGATTTCGAGCTGTGCCAGTTCCGCCTCATCGTGAGGCGGAACTGGCACAGCTCGAACAGGAACGCTCTCGAGTTGGCGCTGTCGCGTGCGGCATCGATCTTCAGCGGCAGGAATCGCGCGATCGGGCTCGGCCCCAGGGTGGCGGCACCGGGTTCGACGAAGCCCGACTCGGCCGCCTCAGCCGAGCTTGATGCCGCGCGCGGCCATGAACGGAATGGCGTCGATCGCCGAGCCGTCGATGCGCACCTCGTAGTGCAGGTGGCAGCCGGTCGAGGCGCCCGTCGAGCCGACCGCACCGATGAGTTCGCCGGCCGAGACCTTCTGGCCGGGGGCGACCAGGATGCCGCCGTCGATGAGGTGCGCGTATCCGGTCGAGACGCCCGAACCGTGGTCGATGAGGATCCAGTTGCCGTACGACCCGTTCGCGCGGGCCTCGACGACGGTGCCGCCGGTCGCGGCGAACACCGGGGTGCGGCAGCCCGCGGCGAGGTCGGTGCCGCGGTGGAAGTCGTTGACCTCGGGCAGCGGCTTGTTGGGCCGCGGTCCGAAGCCGTCGGTGAGGTCGCCGTTCTCGACGGGCGTCGACCAACCCTGGTCGCTCAGCTGCCCGGAGTCCTGCGGAAGCGTGTCGAGGAAGGCGACGCTGGTCGACGCGACGCGCGTCTTCAGCCCGGACAGGGCCGAGCGGGCCTTGCTCACCGCGCGCTCGGCGTCGGCGACCCGCTCTTCGGCGGCGTCGACGTCGATCTCGTCGACCGCCGCCCAGGCCTCTTCGGCACGGGCCTCGGCCGCATCGGCCTCGGCGTCGCGCTTCGCGGTGATCTCGAGCAGCTGCTCGGCATCGCCGGCGATGTCCGAGATCCGCGCCACGCCGCCGAGCCCGGCGAGCAGGTCGCGGCCGGAGCCGAATGCGGCGCCCATGGAGTTGAGGGAGGCGTTGCCGCCCTTCGAGGCGGCGAGGTAGCCCGCCGCCGCCACCTCGGCGTCATGGCGGGCGTCGTCGGCGAGCGACTGCATGCGCTCCGCGATGCCGCGGGCGACCTCGCGCGTCGACCTCACGGCCTCGAGCTCGGCCTCCGCGTCGCGCAGCGCGGCGACCGCGCGGTCGAGTCGCGCCCGTGCCTGCAGCAGCGGGCCGACGTTCGAGTCGGTCGACGTCGAGATGCGGGCGAACGGACCGTCTCCGACGAGCACCACCGGAGCGCGGGGAGCCGCGGTCGGTTGCGGAGCGGGCGGTGGGGTTCCCGGCGCCGGGGTCGGAGTGGGCGTCGGCGTCGGGGTGGGCGTCGGGGTCGGGGTGGGCGTCGGGGTGGGCGTTGGAGTCGGAGTCGGGGTGGGCGTCGGAGTCGGCGTGGGCGTGGGCTCGGGCGTCGGAGTCGGCTCGGGCGTCGGCGTGGGCTCCTCCGTCGGCGTCGGCTCCTCGCTCGGCGCCGGCTCCTCCGAGGGCGTCTCTTCGGCGGCCGCGGGGTCGGTCGGCGCCGGTTCGGTGGTCGTCGACTCGCTCGTCGCCGTGTCGGTCGCTTCGACCGGAGCCGTCTCTTCGGCCACGGCGGGCGGAACCACGCTCATGCCGATCAGCACCGCGATCGCGGCGGCCGCGACCGCAGTTCCACTCGGCCGGGCGCGTCGCGCTCGGAAGGGTTCTCTCGCGGTGAGTCTGAAGCGGTGCGGCATCTGATTCCGTTCGGGTTGCCGGGCTTTCGGGCCGACGTACCTCAGTCTTGCATCCGCGTGTGCGAGGCACAACATCCCGATCAGTCGCGATCGTGCCCTCTTCGGGGGAGCCGACGGGGGTCGACGGCGACTCCGGACGACGACGATCGAGGGGCGGCCCGCTGCGCGAGCCGCCCCTCGATTCCGCGGAGATCGCAGCCGAGACCGGTCGGCGGAGGCTCAGTCGAGCGTGCCGAGGTGCGCCGCCGCACGTGCGGCGACCTCGCCCGACAGCACGGCGGCCGTAATCGCCTCGATCTCGGGCGAGAGGTGGCGGTCTGGGCCCGGGCCGGCGCCGAGCGACTCGGTGAGCGCGACGACCGCGCCGGTCGGGACTCCGGGTTCGAGCGGGGCGCGGAGCGCGAGACCGCGGGCGGCCGTCATGACCTCGATCGCGAGCACGCGCGCGAGGCCGTCGATCGAGCGGCGGAGCTTCCGGGCGGCGGCCCATCCCATCGACACGTGGTCCTCCTGCATGGCCGAGGAGGGGATCGAGTCGACCGAGGCAGGCACGGCGAGGCGCTTCATCTCCGAGACGATGCCCGCGGCGGTGTACTGGGCGATCATGAGGCCCGAGTCGACGCCGACCTCGTGCGCGAGGAATGGCGGCAGGCCCTGGTTGCGCGCCCGGTCGAGGAACCGGTCGGTGCGCCGCTCGCTCATCGAGGCGACGTCGGTCGCAGCGATCGCGAGGAAGTCGAGCACGTACGCGACCGGCGCCCCGTGGAAGTTGCCGTTCGACTCGACCCGGCCGTCCTTCGTGAGCACGGGGTTGTCGATCGCGCTCGCGAGCTCGGCCTCGGCGACCGAGATCGCGTGGGCCAGGGTGTCGCGCGCGGCGCCGTGCACCTGGGGGGAGCAGCGCAGCGAGTAGGCGTCCTGCACCCGGCCGTCCTCGGGGCCCTTGTGCGAGTGCACGATGGGCGATTCGGCGAGGAGGCGCCGCAGGTTCGATGCCGAGCGGGCCTGCCCGCGCTGCGGCCGCAGCTCGTGGAGGTCTGCGGCGAAGACCGCGTCGGTGCCCATCAGGCCCTCGACGCTCATCGCGGCCGAGATGTCGGCGGTCGTGAGCAGCAGGCGCAGGTCGTCGATCGCGAGGGCGAGCATGCCGAGCATGCCGTCGGTGCCGTTGATGAGGGCGAGGCCCTCCTTCTCGCCGAGGTGGAGCGGCGCGATGCCGGCCGCAGAGAGCGCCGACGAGGCATCCATGAACTCGCCCGTGGCGTCGCGCACCTCGCCCTCGCCCATCGCCGCGAGCGCGCAGTGGGCGAGCGGGGCGAGGTCGCCCGAGCAGCCGAGTGAGCCGTATTCGCGCACGACGGGCGTGATGCCCGCGTTGAGGATCGCGGCGTACGTCTCGGCGGTCTCGCGGCGCACGCCGGTGCGGCCGGTCATCAGGGTCGAGAGGCGCAGCAGCATGAGGGCGCGCACGACCTCGCGCTCGACCTCGGCGCCCGAGCCGGCGGCGTGCGAGCGCACGAGGCTCGCCTGCAGCTGGGCACGGCGGTCGTCGGCGATGAAGGTCGTGGCGAGGGCGCCGAACCCGGTCGAGATGCCGTAGTGCGGGTGCGGGTCGGCGGCGAGGGCGTCGATGATCGCCCGGCTCGCGGACACCGCCTCGAGGGCGGCTCCGTCGAGCACGACGGATGCCCCATGGCGGGCCACCGCGACGACGTCGTCGATGCTCAGGCCGGCGATGCCGACGGTGACGGCAGTGGGGGTCGAGGTCGCGTTGCTGCTCATGTCTGACATTCCACCGCGCGGATGCCTCCCGCGGGGGTGATTCGACGCGCCAACCGTCTGGGATGCCAGATCGGCGTACAGTGGTGCCACCGAATCCCGATCGAGATGGCAGCAGATGTCGCAACCGAGGCCGCAGGGCGACCGCACGCGCCGACTCGATGCGCCCATGACCGGCGAGGCTGCGCAGCGGTCGAAGGTGCCCGCTGCCGATCAGACGCTCGCGATCCTCGCGCATCTCGCCGCGCAGCGCGGCCCCGTGCCCGCCGCGACCATCGCGCAGGCGCTCGAACTGCCGCGGTCGACCGTCTACCACCTGCTCGCCGTCATGCAGGAGCGCGGCTTCGTCGTGCACCTGCCCGAGGACCGGCGCTACGGCCTCGGCATCTCGGCGTTCGAGCTCTCGAGCGGATTCAGCCGCCAGCAGCCGTTGGCACGCCTCGGCGGACCGCTCGTCGCGGGCCTCGTCGACCGCATCGGCGAGAGCGGCCATCTCGCCGTGCTGCACGGACGCGACGTGCTCTACCTCGTCGAGGAACGCGCGCCCCGCCGTCCTTCGCTCGTGACCGACGTCGGCGTACGGCTTCCGGCCCACCTCACGGCGACGGGACGCGCGATGCTCGCCGCGCTGCCGCCCGCCCAGCTGCGCGCGCTCTACCCCGACCGCGCCGCGTTCGCGTGGCGCGGCGACCCCGAGGCATCCGGAAAGTGGCGGTACTCGCTGCTGAAGCAGGTGCTGCACGGGGTGCGCGAGGCCGGCTGGGCCGGCGAAGACGGCGAGGTCACCGAAGGGCTCGCCTCGGTCGGCGTCGCGGTGCTCGACCACGTGGGGTGGCCGGCCGCCGCGATCGCGATCACCTACCGGGCCGACTCGGATGCCTCGGCGCGCGCCGACGAGATCGCCGCCGCCGTGCGCGCCGCGGCGGGCGAGCTGTCGCGTCGCATCGGTGCCGCCCGCTGAGCCGGGGCCGTCCCGTCCGGTCCCGTCGCGCCCCGCTCCGTCTCGTCCAGTCCTGTCTCGTCTCGTCTCGCCTCATCCACCCAGTCGCCAGAAAGTGCTGGAAACGGTGCAGGGAAGAGCGGGTTTTGGCGATTGGCCGCGGGGCGCGCGGTGCCCGCCCTGCCGAGTCGCCGAAAAGTGCTGGAAGCGGTGCGGGGAAGAGCGGTTTTCGGCGATTGGCGGCGGGGCGCGCGGTGCCCGCCCCGCCGAATCGCCGAACGTGTCCGGATGTCGACGGGGAAGGGCGGTTCTCTGCGGGTCGTGGGCTCGCAACGGCCGATAGCGTGGCGGCATGACGGCTTACGAGGTTCTCGAGATCGGCGCGCTCGACGAGTGGCGCGCGCACCACGGCGGTTTCCGCCCCGACAGCTCGCGCGACGGTCGGCGGGTCGTCGACCACGATCTCGCCATGCAGTACATCGGCCTCACCGCGAACGCGCTCGAACCGGGTGAGGAGGCGGGCTACTGGCACACCCACTCGCGCATCGAGGAGCTCTACGTGTTCCTCTCGGGGCGCGGGCAGATGGGGCTCGACGACGAGGTGGTCGAGGTCGGCCCCGGCTCCGTCGTGCGGGTCGGCCAGGATGTCGCGCGCACATGGCGCTGCGCGCCCGACGGCACCGAGCAGCTGCGCTGGCTCTGCATCAGGGCGGGCGGCGCCGAACTGCCGCACCTGCCCGACGACGGGGCGCGCCTGCCCGAGCGGCCGATGCCCTGGTAGACGCCGAAGTCCCGCGGAGAGGCTCGGCGGGTCGCCCTACGGGCGCGGGGTGAGCCAGCGGTGCAGCATGCGGGTCACCCACGGCAGCACCCAGTAGGTCATGATCGGCGTGAGGATGAGCGTCGTCACGAGCGCCCGCAGCCAGATCGGCAGCTCGCCGAAGCCCGGCACGGGTGACACGAGGTACGAGAACGCGAGGTTCACGGGGAAGAAGCCGAGCCAGATGGTGACGGCCTGCTTCCAGCGCGGCGGCGCGGGCGGCGGGGATGCCTCGGCGAGGGGCGCGCCCGTGGCATCCGCCGCAGGAATCGACCCGGTGGCCGGATCGTCGAACCAGCCCTCGATGCCGGTGCGCCGCTTGCTGCGCTCGGAGCGCACGAAGCCCTCGCCCATCGACAGCCACCACGTGCGCTCGCCCGACCGCTCCCAGGCCTCGAGGGCCTCTTCGCTCGCGAAGCGGTAGAGCATGTGCCAGACCTGCGACGACTCGCCCGCGCGCACCCAGCCCGAGCCGAGGAAGCCCGGGTACTTGTTCGCGAGATTGACGCCCGTCTGCACCCACGCGGTCGCCTCGGCGATGTGCGCGGGGTCGACCTCGCGGCGGATCGAGACGGTGATGGGTTCGGACATGCGCGGTGATCCTCGGGGTTCCGGGTGCTTATGGCAGGGAAACGGGCGGGGGAGGCGCTGCGGGGTGGCGCGCGCCGACTGTCGAGTGTACTTCGAGGATGTTTCGCGTTCGTGACGCCGCGAGCGGTGCGGCTCGGGCTCATCGGCCGGTGGGCTGATCGGCCGGATCGGGCATGAGCACGGTCGAGAGCATGACCGTGCGGCGGTCGGTCGTCGCGTCCGACTCGTCGGGCGGGGCCAGGTAGGGCGCGAGCAGCTCGCCGAGGCCGGCCTGGATGCGGGCGAGGTCGTCGACACCGACGTGCAGGCGCACCTGTCCGAAGCCGAGGAACTCGCGGAAGCCGGAGCCGGCTGAGGCGCGATCGAAGTCCTCGCCGAGGTGGGCGAGGAAGGTGAGGAACGACTGCTGCAGTTCGCGGTCGCCCATCTGTCTGAGCTCGTCGTGGTCGACATGGGCCATGCGCTCGCCGAGGGCGAAGGTGCGTTCCACGGCGCCTCGGATGCGCCGCTCGTCGACGACGGCGATGATCTCGGCGTCGACGAGGGCGGCGACGTGGCGGTAGAGCGTCGCCTGCGCGACGTCGGGCAGCGCGTTCCGCAGGTCGGAGGTCGTGACCCGGCGGCCGTCGCCGAGCTGCTGGATGATCCGCAGCCGGACGGGGTGCATCACGACGTCGGCGATCGGCGAGACCTTGCGCACGGGGTGCCCTTCCCATTATTCTCACGATGAGAACATTCTCAATACCTGAACGAAGTATCCCACCGAAGGGTGTCCCCATGAACTCCACCGCGATCGAGGTCGCCGGGCTGTCGAAGCGCTTCGGCGACGTCGCGGCCGTGCGCGACGCGAGCTTCCGCGCCGAACCCGGGCGCGTCACCGGGTTCCTCGGCCCGAACGGCGCAGGCAAGTCGACGACGCTCGCCATGCTGCTCGGGCTGACCCGGTCCGATGCGGGAACCGCGCGAATCGGCGGCGCCCCCTACCGGGAGCTCTCCGACCCGAGCGGCACGGTGGGGGCGGTGCTCGACGCCGCCGGCGCGCACCCCGCCATGACCGGCCGCGGCCACCTGCGGGCGTACGCCGCGCTCGGCGGCCACCCGCTCGCCCGGGTCGACGAGGTCGCCGCGACGACGGGCATCGGCGAGTATCTGGATCGCCGCATCCGCGGGTACTCGACCGGCATGCGACGGCGCCTCGCGCTCGCGACGGCACTGCTCGGCGATCCGTCGGTGCTCGTGCTCGACGAGCCCTCGAACGGTCTCGACCCCGCGGGCATCGTGTGGCTGCGCGAGTTCCTCCGCGACTTCGCGGCCCGCGGCGGCACCGTGCTGCTCTCGAGCCACGTCCTCACCGAACTCCAGCACGGGATCGACGACCTCGTGCTCATCGACCGGGGTCGCGTCGCCTGGTCGGGCCCGCTCGCCGACTTCACCGACTCCGCCTCGAGCCTCGAGGCGGCCTTCCTCGCCCGAACCATGGAGGTGCACCCGTGATCGCGCTCGTCCGAGGCGAACTCGCCAAACTGCTCGCGACCCGACTGCCGCTCGCCGCCCTGCTCACGGCGCTCGGCTGCGGCTTCGGCTTCACCGCGCTGCTCGCGCTCGTCGGCCCCGGAAACTCGACCCCGCCGCTGCCGGGCATCGAGAGCGCCGAGGGCGTCGGCCTCGTCGTCGGCATGGGCGGACTGCTGCTGTTCGTGCCCGCGCTCATCGGCACGGTCGCCGTGACCGGCGAGTACCGCCACCGCACGATCGGCACGACGTTCCTGACGGTTCCGCGGCGAGGCCGGGTGCTCGTCGCGAAGCTGCTCGTGTTCGGCGGGCTCGGACTCGCCTACGGTGCCGTCGCCGCCATCGGAACGGCGACGGCCCTCGTCACGGCGGCCGCGCTGCGCGGGGTCGAACTCGGCGTGCCCGCGGGCGCGCTCGCCGTGATGCTCGCGCAGCTCGCACTCGCCGCCGCGGTCTACTCGGTGCTCGGTGTCGCGATCGGCGCGCTCGCCCGCAACCAGCTGCTCGCGGTCGGCATCGTGCTCGGCTACTTCTACTTCCTCGAGCACGTGCTGCTGCTGATCCCGGGCGTCAACGTCATCCATCCGTTCCTCCCCGGCGGCGCGACGGCGGCCCTGACCGACTTCACGTTCCTCAGCGAGGCCATCGGCGAGCAGATCCCGATCTCGATGCCCATCGCGACCTCGCCCGCGGTCGGCGCCCTCGTGCTGCTCGGCTACGCCGCGATCGCCGCGGTGGTCGCGGTCGCCGTGCCGCTGCGCCGCGACGTGCGATAGCGCGCGGGCCGGCCCGCGCGGCCCGCGCCCGCCGCG
>NZ_WBIQ01000010.1 GCF_009749405.1 Agromyces lapidis | reverse complement strand
CGGAAGCTAAGACTCGCAGCGCCGATGGTACTGCAGGGGGGACCCTGTGGGAGAGTAGGACACCGCCGGACAAACATTACGAAGAGCCGCCCACCACGTGGGCGGCTCTTCGCCTTTAACACGAACCGCGTTCAACGCGAACCGCGTTCGACACGAGCCGCGCAGCGCCCATCCCGGGCAGCTGGGCGGCTCTTCGCCGTTAACACGTGAGCACGTACCCTGAAGGCATGGGCGTTCGTCTCGCCGACGCCGTGAGCCCCTACCTCCGGGCCCACGCGGGGAACCCCGTCGACTGGTTCCCCTGGGGAGACGCGGCCTTCGCGGAGGCCCGCCGCCGAGACGTGCCGGTTCTGATCTCGATCGGGTACGCCACCTGCCACTGGTGCCACGTGATGGCCCGCGAGAGCTTCAGCGATGCGTCGACGGCGCACGAGCTCAACGCGCACTTCGTCGCGATCAAGGTCGATCGCGAGGAGCATCCCGATGTCGACGCGAGCTACCTCGCCGCGGCCTCCGCCTTCACCCGCGAGCTCGGATGGCCACTCACCGTCTTCGCGACCCCCGACGGCCGCGCGTTCTACGCCGGCACGTACTTCCCGCCGCTCCCGCAGCGGGGGATCCCGTCATTCCGGCAGGTGCTGGCCGCGGTCGGCGAGGCGTGGCGCGATCGACGCGGGCAGCTCGAAGAGATGGCGGCGGCCGTGTCGACGGCTCTTGCCGCGGCCTCGGTCGCGCAGACGGCCGGGCCGTTGCCGGGCGACGATGAGCTGCGCTCTGCGTTCGCCGGCCTCGCAGCCGGCGAGGACCACGTGCACGGTGGATTCGGCGGGGCGCCGAAGTTTCCGATCGCTCCGGTGCTCGGCTTCCTGGCGCAGCTGCCCGGCGAGGGTCGCGCGCTGGCACGCCGCACCCTCCTCACCATGGCGGCCTCGCCGCTGCGCGATGCCGTCGACGGCGGCTTCTTCCGCTATTCGACGCAGAGCGACTGGAGCGAGCCGCACTACGAGCGGATGTTGACCGACAACGCGCTGCTGCTCGACGTCGCGGTCGACCTGGTGCGAGGGGCGAGCGCCGGCGACGAGGTCGTCGCGGTCGGTCGTGGCATCGCCGGCTTCCTCGTCGAGACGATGCAGCTGCCCGGTGGCGGCTTCGCCTCGGCGCAGGACTCCGAGAGCATGGTCGACGGAGTGCGCACCGAAGGCGGTTACGCCACCGCCGACGCCGAGCGGCGACGCACGCTCGAGCCCCCGCCGCTCGACGAGAAGGTGATCACCGGCTGGAACGGGCTCGCGATCGGTGCCCTGGCGCGGGCATCCGCAGCATTCGACACACCCGATGCGCTCGTCGCGGCTCGACGTTCCGCGGGCTTCGTGCTCGCCGAGCATCTCGCCCCCGGCGGCATCGTGCGCCGGGCCTCGCGGGAGGGGATCGTCTCGTCGGCGCACGCCGCGCTCGAGGACGTCGGGATGCTGGCCGAGGGGCTTCTCGACCTCGCACTCGTGACCGGTGCGGCCGAGGATGCGATCGTCGGCCGTACCCTCATCGACGCGGCACTCGACGCGGCGCCCGTCCGGCCGGGTGCCGCACCCTCGGTCTTCGCGGTGCCCGGCGGTGCCGACCCGGTGCTCGCCGCGCGGGGCCTCGCCCTGCCCACGGATCCGGCCGAGGGCGCGGCGCCGTCCGGGATCACCGCGTGCGCGACGGCGGCCTGGAAGCTCTGGCTGCTCGGAGCGGGGGACCGCTACCGCGTTGCGGCTGAACAGGCGATGCGACAGCTCGCTGGCGCTGCGATCGAACGACCCATCGCCTTCGGCGCTGCACTCGGACTCATGGCCCGGTTCGCAGCGCCGGTGGTGCAGCTGGTCGTCGTGGTGCCCGAGCGGGATGCTTCGGGTCGGCCGCGCGGCGGCGACGAGCTCGTCGGCGCGGCGCGGGCGGCAGAGGCATCCCTCACGGTGATCGTGACCGAAGCGGAGGCGACGGCCTTCGCCGACGCCGGCTTCGAGCTGTTCGCGGGTCGGCGGCTGCACGACGGGCGGGCGTCGGCGTACCGCTGCCGCGAGTTCGTCTGCGAGCTGCCGGTCGCGAGCGCGTCGGCGCTCGACGCGCTCGGGCAGTGATCCGCACTGACCGGTTACATTCGAATGCGAGTTCGAACAGGTGTGGATAAGCCTGTGGAGAACGTCAGGACGCCGACGAATCGCGCTGCGTCTCCCACTCGCGACGGAGCAGCCCGTAGATCGAGCTGTCCTGCCAGCCGTCGTCCCAGACGTCCTCGAGGAGCGTCGCCTCGAGGCGCATGCCGAGCCGTCGGCAGAGCGCCGCGGACGCGAGGTTGCGCACGTCGACGTGGGCATTCAGTCGATGGGGATTCAACACCTCGAAGGCGAACGACACGACCTCGCTCGTCGCCTCCGCGGCCAGGCCGCGCCCCTGGAACGCCGGGTGCAGCACCCAGCCGAGCTCGAGCTGGGCGTGCTGGGTGCTCGAGATGCGCAGCATGACGTCGCCGACGACGCGATCGCGGTGGCCGTACTCCTCGACCCGGGCCATCGACCGTTCGCCGCGCAGCGCCATGACGAAATGGAACGCGTCGCCGTCCTCGGCGAGTCGGCGCATGCCGGCCCGCTTCAGCGTGTGCACGTGGGCCTCTTCGCGGTCGCGCACCGGCCAGGGGATGTAGCGCAGCACCTCGGGCAGGCGCTGGTACTCCCAGATGTCGTCGCTGTCGCCGGGTTCGATGGGTCGCAGCGTCATCCGCTCGGTGCTGAGCGGGGAGGCGAGCGAATCGGCGTCGAAGGGGAGCGCCATGGCGGGCGCAAGTGTCGCGCCGGCGGCGGGATCATCGGTCATGCTCCGACGCTAGCGGCTGCGCGCGCGGCTCGGGTCGGCCCGCGAGCGAATCGTGCCGAACTCAGCCGGCGAACGGCGCGGTGCTCGCGCGGATCACGAGGGAGGCGTCGACGTCGGTCGAGGCGGGCGGCGAGCTCGGGTCGTCGATGCGGCGCAGCAGGTGCTCGACCGCGAGTGCCGCGATCACGCCGAACGGCTGGGCGACGGTCGTGAGCGCCGGGCTGCAGTACGCCGCGAGTGCGATGTCGTCGACCCCCACCACTGAGACGTCTTCTGGCACGCGCCGACCGAGCTCGTGCAGCGCGCGGATCGCGCCGAAGGCCATCTCGTCGCTCGCGACGAACACGGCGGATGCCTCGGGGATGCGGCCGAGCAGGAGGCCGGCCTGGTAGCCCGACTCGGGCGACCAGTCGCCGTGCAGCAGCGGCGGCACCTCGCGACCGGCCTCGTCGAGCGCGGCGCGCCAGCCCGCGGCGCGGCCTGTCGAGTCGAGCCATTCGTCGGGTCCGGCGATGTGCCAGACGGTCGGATGACCGAGCTCGAGCAGGTGCCGGGTGGCGAGGCGGCCGACCTCGAACTGGTCGATGGCGACGACCTCGCTCGACACGGTGCGGGAGCCGTCGATCGTGACGGTGGGGATGCGGCGGGCGATGGCCTCGACGGCGTCGGTGCCGGTCGGCACCGGGACGACGAGGACGATGCCCTCGACCGACTGCTCGTCGAGTCGTGTCATCGCCGCGGCGATCGCGGCCGGGTCGAGCGAGCTCGCGGTCGAGACGTTCACGGCGTAGCCGGCGCGGCGGGCGGCGGACTCGACGCCGTGAGTGACCGCCGCACCCGAGTAGTCGACGGTCGGCAGGACGACGACGCCGATCGTGCGGGTGCGACCCGACGAGAGCGCCCGGGCGGCGCTGTTCATGCGGTAGCCGAGCTCGTCGACGGATCGCAGGACGCGGTCGCGCGTGGCGGGCTGCACGTTCGGGTGCCCGCTCAGCACGCGCGAGACGGTCTGGGCGGAAACGCCGGCATGGTGCGCGACGTCGGCCATGCTCGGCGATCGCGTGCGGCCGCTCGCATCGAGCCGCCGGGTGTTGGTCATCTCGGGACCCTCCTACAGTGGTAGCGGAAACATGCTATCGCCAATCGTCCCGAGTTCGCAGTAGGTGGGACCGTGAAACTCGGGCTTGTTATCGGTAACAACATGTGGCACCATCGGAACACGCCCCGCGGAGCCCGCACCCGAGACCGCGACGGCCTGATTCGTTTGCACGACGCATTCCGAGCTCATTCAAAGGAGAGGCAGCAGTGAAGAAGACAGTCATGCGCACGGTAGGCATCACCGGCGCGTTGGGCCTCGGCCTGGCGCTGGCGGGATGCTCCGGAGCGGCCGAGCCCGCGGCATCCGGCCCCGCCGAGGTCACGTTCTGGGGCTGGGCCCCGGGCTACGCCGACGCCGTCGACGCGTTCAACGCCTCGCAGGACGACGTGGTCGTCACCTACGAGGAGGTCGCCCCCGGCGCGAAGGGCGGCTACGACAAGATGCTGAACGCGGTCACCGCGGGCAACGCCCCCTGCCTCGCGCAGGTCGGCTACGAGACCCTCACGAGCTTCGCCGCGCAGGGCGCCCTCGAAGACGTGTCCGAGTTCGCGAACGCGAACGAAGACGAGTTCACGCCCGCCACCTGGTCGGCCGTCTCGATCGGCGATGGTGTCTACGGAGCCCCCGTCGACCAGGGCCCGATGGCGCTGTTCTACAACAAGGCGGTGTTCGACGAGCTCGGCATCGCCGTGCCGACCACCTGGGCCGAGTACCAGGCCGCCGGCGAGAAGCTGAAGGCCGCGGGCAAGTCGCTCTCGGCGAGCTACCTCAACTACGACTACGCCGGCTTCGACTGGCAGGCCGAGGCCCCGTGGTTCTCGGTCGACGGCGACAGCTGGAAGGTCTCGATCGACTCGCCCGAGGGCCAGAAGGTCGCCGACTACTGGCAGGGCCTCACCGACGCCGGGCTCATCAGCCAGGCCCCCATGTGGGACCAGTCCTGGTACACCGGCCTCGGTGACGGCTCGATCGCGACGCATGTCGGCGCGGTCTGGATCGCCGGCGTGCTCAAGGGCAGTGCGCCCGACGGCGCGGGCAAGTGGGCCGTCGCGCCCATGCCGCAGTGGGAGGCCGGCGACGACAAGGTCGGCAACGTCGGCGGTTCGGCCACGGCCGTGCTGAAGGGGTGCGACAACCCCGAGGCCGCATGGGCCTTCGCGCACGCGATGAGCACCGACCCCGACATCTACACGGGCCTCATCGAGGCGGCGGCGCTCTACCCCGCAGCCACCGAGCTGCTCGACCTGCCGGCGCTCGGCGAGCCCGACCCCTACTTCGGCGACCAGGTCATCTTCGACGTCTTCGCCGAGGCCTCGCCGCTCGTCACCACCGGCTGGACCTGGGGTCCGAACATGCCCGAGACCGTCGGGTTCCTCGACGACGGGCTCGGCAAGGCCTGGTCGGGCAAGAGCACCTTCGCCGACGCCCTGACGAGCACTCAGCAGCAGACCGTCGACGCGCTCGAGGCGCAGGGGCTCTCGGTCGCGGAGTAGCCGCCGAGGGTCCGGTCGGGGCGGCGCATCCCGTCGCCCCGACCCGGCCCCGAGGCATCCCGCAGCCTCGTCCAGACCGGCCGCTCGCACCGGCCCAACCACCATCGCACCAAGCAGGACGACATGCACACCTCATCGACTCGGGCGGTCACCACCGCCGACAGCGGGCGCCGCGGCCTCGGCCGCACGGGCGCCGGCGCCCCGGCACCCGGCGGCACCGCGCGCCGCTCCGGCGGACGCTGGCGCACTCCGCTGCTGTTCCTGCTGCCGTTCGGCGTGCTGTTCATCGCGATGTACCTCGTGCCGATCGTCTTCGCGTTCGTGCAGAGCCTCTTCACCCTCCAGCGCTCTGGCCTCGGCCTCGAAGCCCCCACGCTCGACTTCACGCCCCTCGCGAACTACACCCGACTGCTCGGCGACACCGAGTTCCTCGCCTCGCTCGGCCGGGTGGCGCTGTTCGGCCTCGTGCAGGTGCCCGTGATGCTCGGCCTCGCACTCCTGCTCGCGCTGCTGCTCGACTCGCGCTCGGCTCGCGGCAAGGGCTTCTTCCGCCTCGCCGCCTTCCTCCCGTACGCCGTTCCCGGCGTCATCGCGGCCGTCATGTGGTCGTTCCTCTACTCGCCCGTGACGAGCCCGATCAACACCCTGCTCGAGCGGGTCGTCGGCACCGGCATCCCCTTCTTCGCCCCCGAGATCGTGCTGTGGGCCGTCGCGAACATCGTGACCTGGGGATGGACCGGGTACAACATGCTCATCATCTACTCCTCGCTGCAGACGATCCCCGCCGAGACGATCGAGGCGGCCCGGCTCGACGGGGCGGGTCCTGCCCGCATCGCGTGGAGCATCAAGATCCCGATGGTGCGCCCCGCGCTCGTGCTCACCGCCGTCTTCTCGATCATCGGCTCGGCGCAGCTCTACAACGAGCCCAAGGTGCTGCAGACGATCTCGGGCGGCGCGATCAGCAACACCTTCACCCCGCTCATGGCGGCGCAGGCGCAGGTCACCGCGCAGAACTACCCGTACGCGGCCGCGCAGTCGGTCGTGCTCGCGCTGCTCGTGGGCGTGCTCTCGTTCACCTTCTTCAAGCTCACGAATCGAGGCGAACGATGACCGCACCGACCCTGGAGTCGGCCACGCGCCTTCCGCGCAGTGACCGACCGGATGCCTCGCGCCCCCGCCGCTCGAACCGCGAGGCCAACCTCGCGAGCCGTCTGGGCGTGTTCGCCCTCCTCGGCCTGTCGGCCTTCTACTTCATCATGCCGATCTGGTGGCTCGTCGTCGCGTCGACGAAGCCCGCCGGCCACCAGTTCTCGGAGCCCGGCCTCTGGTTCGACGGCTTCGGGCTGTTCGAGAACATCGCGCTCGTCTTCGCCGAGTCCGACGGCATCTTCGGCCGTTGGATGCTCAACAGCGTCTTCTACGCGGGGGTCTCGGCCGTCATCGGCACGCTGCTCTCGGCGCTGGCCGGCTACGCCCTCGCGAAGTACGAGTTCCGCGGTCGCGGGGTCGTCTTCGGGGTCATCCTCGCCGCCGTGCTCATCCCGAAGGTGATGTTCACCCTGCCCCTGTTCCTGCTCTTCAACCAGGTGGGCCTGCTGAACAACCCGCTCGCGGTGCTGCTGCCGAGCATCGTGAGCCCCTTCGGCGTGTACCTGGCCCGGGTCTTCGCCGCCCAGTCGGTGCCCGACGAGCTCATCGAGGCGGGGCGCATCGACGGTGCGGGGGAGTTCCGCATCTTCTTCTCGATCGGCGTGCGCATCATGTCGCCGGCGCTCGTGACGATCTTCCTCTTCCAGTTCGTCGAGGTCTGGAACAACTTCCTGCTGCCGCTCATGGTGCTGAACGACAGCGCCCTGCAGCCGGTCACCGTCGGCCTCGTCGGCTGGGCGGGCAGCAACGGGCAGGTGCCCGCCGGCACCGTCGTGGTCGCCGCGCTGCTCTCGGTGGTGCCGCTGATCATCGCGTTCCTCGGCCTGCAGCGCTTCTGGCGCGCCGGCCTCACGGCGGGGGCGGTCAAGTGAGCGGGGCGACCGCGACCGCGAGCGTCGCCACCGGGGCGAGCGCGCTCTCGATCGTCGACGGCGGGTTCGTCCGTGACGGCCGGCCGCATCGCATCCTCTCGGGGTCGATGCACTACTTCCGGGTGCACCCGGCGCAGTGGCGCGACCGCCTCGAGCGCCTCGTCGCCCTCGGCCTCAACACGGTCGACACCTACGTCGCATGGAACTTCCACGAGCGTCGCCGCGGCGAGCCCGACTGGAGCGACTGGCGCGACCTCGAGCGCTTCATCGCGCTCGCCGGCGAGCTCGGGCTCGACGTCATCGTGCGCCCCGGGCCGTACATCTGCGCCGAGTGGGACAACGGCGGGTTCCCCGCGTGGCTCTCGGGCGTGCCCGGCATGCGGTTGCGGTCGAGTCATCCGGCCTATCTCGACGCGGTCGACCGCTGGTTCGACGAGCTGCTGCCGCGCCTCGTGCCGCTGCAGGCGGCGCACGGCGGGCCGATCGTCGCCGTGCAGCTCGAGAACGAGTACGGCAGCTACGGCGACGACGCCGACTACCTCGCCTGGCTGCACGAGCGCCTCGTCGCGGGGGGCATCACCGAGCTGATCTACACGGCCGACGGACCGACCGAGCTCATGCAGGACGGCGGCAGCGTGCCCGGCGTGCTCGCGACGGCGACCTTCGGCTCGCGTGCGGCGCAGGCGGCGGCGATGCTGCGCGAGCGCCGCGACGGCGAGCCGTTCGTCTGCGCCGAGCTCTGGAACGGCTGGTTCGACCACTGGGGCGACCCGCACCACGTGCGCACCCCGGCGGGCGCGGCGGGCGTCGTCGCCGACATCCTCGCCGAGGGCGGATCGCTGAGCCTCTACATGGCCCACGGCGGCACGAACTTCGGCCTCCGGTCGGGCGCGAACCACGACGGCGCGCGCCTGCAGCCGACGCAGACGAGCTACGACTCGCACGCGCCCGTCGCCGAGAACGGCGCGATCACCGAGAAGTTCCGGCTGATCCGCGAGGTGCTTGCGGATGCAACGGGGCAGGTGCCGCCCGAGGCATCCCCGACCCCGCCCGTGCTGCCGGCCGCCACGTTGCCGCTGCGCCCGATCGCCGGGCTCCTCGAGGTCGTGCGTGGCGCGGGCCGCGAGGTGCGCAGCGCGATGCCGCCGAGCTTCGAGGAGCTCGGGCTCGACGCGGGGCTCGCGCTGTACCGCGCCGAGCCGATCGTGCCGCGCGGCGGGGCGCTGCTCACCGTGCGCGGACTCCGCGACCGCGCCGTCGTCTTCGTCGACGGTGCGCGCGTCGCCGTGCTCGACGCCGAGCAGGCTGCGGCCGGCGTGCGGATCGGCGGGGAGGGGCGCGCCGTCGTGCTGGAGCTCCTCGTCGAGAACCAGGGGCGCATCAACTACGGCCCACTGCTCGGCGAGGGCAAAGGCATCCTCGGCGGGGTGCAGCTCGACCGCCGGCTCGTGCAGCGCTGGTCGACGCGGGCCCTTCCCCTCGACGAGTGGGGCGAGCGTGAACTCGCCGGCGAACCGCAGGGTTTCAGGAGATCGGACGCGATTCAGGACGGTTCGGCCGCTTCCGTCCTGACGAGCGAGCGTTCTCCTGAAACGGTCGACCGCTCGGGGCTCGCCTCGGCGACGCTGACCGTCGATGATCCGGCCGACGCCTTCCTCGCCCTTCCCGGCTCGGTCAAGGGCTTCGTGTGGGTGAACGGACTCCTGCTCGGTCGCTACTGGGAGATCGGCCCGCAGCTGACGTACTACGTGCCCGCGCCACTGCTGCGCGCGGGAGAGAACACCATCACCGTGCTCGAGCTCGAGCGCCTCGGCGACGCCGTCGAGCTGCGCGAGCAGGCCGAGCTCGGACCGGAACAGGAGTACATCGAGACCTTCGACTGAACTGCGCCGTCGGCGCGGGTCGATATGGACGCGTCGACTCGACGCGGGAATGGAGACGAAGATGCCTTCATCACGCCCACCGGGCCGCCTCTGGCGCCTCGGCATCGCGTGCGCGGTCGCGAGCGGAATGCTCGTACCGCTCGTGGCGACGCCCGCCGCCGCGGCCGAGGCCGCAACGGCCGACGGGTTCACCGCCCCCGCACCTGGCGCCTCGTTCGGCCTGCGGACGGGCGACCTCGCCGTGACCGCCGACGCCGGGTTCCCTCAGGTGATCGCGTACACCGACCGGGACTCGGGGGCCGTGATGCACGGCAACGACGTCACGATCGCCGCCGTCACGATCAACGGCACGGCCCAGCCCGTCGAGGTCGTCTCGCAGGCCGACGGGGGCAGCGCGGTCGACTACGTGCTCACGCCCACCGCGCTCGCCGGGGTCGCGATCGAGGCGCGGCTCTCGGTCAAGCGCAACGTCGTCACGATCGAGGTCACGAAGATCACCGACCCCGACGGGGTCGTGAAAACGCTGCAGATCCCCGACCACCGGCTCGTCACCGTCTCGTCGGCGGAGGCGGGCGCCGCGATCGCGGCGGCGAACCTCTCGGTCGACCGCGGCGCCTCGGGCGACGTGTTCCTGCCGGTCACCGCCGGCACGCCGCTCGACTCGGCCCCCAAGGGATCGAACACGATCATCGCCGACACGGGCGAGCTCGCCGCCGCCTTCGCGACGAACGCGCTCTACGACTCCTCGTCGGGGCCGAGCTCGAAGGACTCGGGCAACTTCTGGCGCCAGGCGGTCGCCGCAGACGGCGGCGTCGAGGTCGGCGTCGCGAGCGGACCGTGGCTCTACCGCGCGCAGGGGCAGGACGGAACGGAGGAGCTGCCCTGGGTCAAGGTCGCGATCACCCCCGACGCCAATGGCGACGAGGTCGTCGACTGGCAGGACGGCGCGATCGCGATGCGCGACATCCGCATCGCCCCCTTCAAGGGCGAGCAGACGCCCGAGAACGTCATCACCCACATCCCCTTCAACTTCGCCTCGCAGGCGACGCACCCGTTCCTGCGCACGCTCGACGACGTGAAGCGCATCGCGCTGAACACCGACGGGCTCGGCCAGGTGGCCATGCTCAAGGGCTACACGAGCGAGGGGCACGACTCGGCGAACACCGACTACGGCGACAACTTCAACGAGCGCGCCGGCGGCCCCGCCGAGCTCAACGCCGCGGTGAAGGCCGGCAAGAAGTGGAACGCCAGCTTCGGCGTGCACATGAACGCCACCGAGATCTACCCCGAGGCGAACTCGTTCAGCGACGAGATCGCGAACGAGAACGCCAAGGGCTGGAACTGGCTCGACCAGTCGTACTACATCGACCAGCGCTACGACCGTGCCTCGGGCGAGCTCGACCGGCGAATCGGCGAACTCGCGGAGGCGACCGACGACAACCTCGACTTCGCCTACATCGACGTCTACTACGAGCACGGCTGGCTCGCGCAGTCGCTGCAGGACTCGCTCGTGAAGCACGGCTTCCGCGTCGGTTCGGAGTGGGCCGACAAGCTCGCCGAGAACAACACCTGGTCGCACTGGGCCAACGACGAGAACTACGGCGGTTCGTCGAACAAGGGCGTGAACTCGCAGATCCTCCGCTTCGTGAACAACACGGAGGCCGATGTCTGGAACCCGCACCCGCTGCTCGGCACGAGCCACATCGTCGAGTTCGAGGGTTGGACGGGCCAGAACGACTTCGACGCGTTCCTCGAGAACGTGTGGACCGCGAACGTCCCGGCCAAGTTCCTCCAGCACCACGAGATCGTGCGCTGGGCGCCTGAGCGGATCGACCTCGAGGACGGGGTCAGCGTGACCGGCACCAGCGCCGCGGACCGCTCGATCACGGTCGACGGCGCCGAGGTGCTGCGCGGCGGCACCTACCTGCTGCCATGGTCGTCGAAGCCCGGCAATGACGCCGACAAGCTGTACCACGTCAATCCGGCGGGCGGGCAGACCACCTGGCAGCTCACCGACGACTTCGCGGATGCCACGTCGCTGCAGCTGTTCGCGCTGGGCGACGCCGGGCGCACGAAGGTCGCCGACCTGCCGGTCGTCGACGGTGCCGTCACGATCGACGCCGAGGCGGGTCAGCCGTACGTGCTCGCCGCGGGCACGAAGGCGACCGCCGCCTCGACGCTGCCGAAGAAGGCCTCGTTCGGCCAGGGCACGCAGGTCGTCGACCCCGGCTTCAACGGGCAGGATCTCGACGCATGGAACCCCGTGGGCGCGGCGAGCATCGAGCGCGACGATCGCGGACGCCGCGCCGCGGTGCTCGGCGCCGGCGAGTCCTCGATCAGCCAGCGGCTCGGCGAACTCGAGCCCGGCACCTACGCGGTCTCGGCCGACCTGGGGATCGCAGCCGGACAGACGCGCGCGACGACGCTCTCGGTCGACGTGCGCGGCGAAGACGGCGAGGACGCCTCGACGAGCATCGACAGCTCGGGCGCCGTCAACCTGATGGCCGCCGACGAGTGGCGCGACACGACCCTGCAGCGCCTGCGGACGTACGTCACGGTGACCGAGGACACGCGGCCGACGCTCACGATCGCTGCCGCCGAGGGCGACGCCCCGGTGCGCATCGACAACGTCCGCGTCGTCGCGAGCGACGACCCGGCCTCGGGCGACGACGTGCTCGTCGACGAGGACTTCGAGCAGGTCGACCAGGGCTGGGGCCCGTTCTTCAAGGGCGACGCCGGCGGTTCGACCGACCCGCGCACGCACATCGCGAAGCGCAACGAGCCCTTCACCCAGCAGGGCTGGAACGGCCGCAAGTTCGACATGGTGCTCGGCGGGGACTACTCGCTGATGGCCCACGAGGAGAACCGGGGTCTCGTGTACCGCACCAGCGAGTACACCGTGCCCTTCGAGGCCGGTCACCGCTATCGCGTCTCGTTCGACTACCAGAGCGGCGTCGCGGGCGCCTACTCGTTCGTGACCGGCGTCGACCAGATCGCCGCCGGCGCATCGAAGGCCGTCGACCTCACCTCGACCGAGTTCGGCGCCGTGCACGAGACGACCGAGTTCGTGCACGAGTTCGACGCACCCGCGTGCGGCGACCCGTTCGTCGGCCTCCGGCGCAACGCGGTCGGCGGCACCGGCTCGGACCTCATCCTCGACAACCTCCGCATCGTCGACCTCGGTGAGAGCGAGACCGCGGGTGCCTGCGCACGTCTCACCCTCGCGGCGCCGGTGAGCGGACTCGTGCCGGGCGAGGCGAACACCTTCACCACGAGCTTCACGAACCACGAAGCCGAGGCCGCGACGCAGGTGGAGACCACGCTCGTCGCGCCCGAGGGATGGACGGTCGCCCCGGTCGGCGCAGCCGAGTTCGCCTCGGTCGCGCCGGGCGCCACGGTGAAGACCACGTGGCGAGTGTCGGCCCCGGCCGACATCGAGCAGGGCGGCTACGAGATCTCGGCCGCCGCCGGTTACACCGTCGCGGGCGGAACGCGGAGCGTCGAGGCATCCGTCTCGGTGCCGACCCTGCCGCCGGGGCTGATCCCGCAGTCGCGACTCGCGATCGCGGGCGTGAGCGACGCCGAGCCGGGCACCGGTGACGGCAGTGCGCGCGCGGCGATCGACGGCAATGCGGCCACGATGTGGCACTCGGCCTGGTCGCAGGTGAACCCCGACACGCCGTACCCGCACTGGATCTCGCTCGACCTCGGCGACAGCTACGCCGTCGACGGATTCGACTACCAGGTGCGGCGCGGCAACGGCTCGATCAAGAAGTACGAGCTGTACCTCAGCGCCGACGGCACGAACTGGGGCACCCCGGTGAAGACCGGCGAGTTCGCGAGCACCGCCGAGGTGCAGCACCTGTCGTTCGCCGCGACGGACGCGCGCTTCGTGAAGCTCGTCGGCCTCAATGCGATCAACGGGGCGGCGTTCGCCGGCGCGAACGAGCTCAACGTCTGGGGCACCCGGGCTGCTGCACCGACGCCGTTGCCGAAGGACGCGATGACGGTCGTCGACGCCGACTCGGAGGAGACGGAGGGCGAGGACGGCGCCGCCGCGAACGTGATCGACGGCGACTCCGCGAGCTGCTGGCACAGCGAGTGGCTGAACGCCTCGCCGGCCTACCCGCACCACGTGTCGGTCGACCTCGGCGGCGCGCAGGAGCTCCGCGGCATCTCGATCCAGCAGCGTCCGGGCTCGGAGCCCAACGGCCGCATCAAGGGCTACGAGGTGTACGTGAGCGCTGACGGTACCGACTGGGGTTCCCCGGTCGCGTCCGGCGAGCTCGGAACCGGCACCGCACCGCAGCCCGTGATGTTCGACGCGCCGACCTCGGCGGGCTTCGTCAAGGTGGTCGCCACGAGCTCGCACAACGGGCAGCCGTGGGCCTCGATCGCCGAGCTGGAGTTCTTCGGCGTCGAGTGAGCGACCGGTGCCGGGCGGGCGGCCGCCCGCCCGGCGCCAACGGTGCGAGCGCCCCCGCGATCCTCACCGCGGGGGCGTTCGTGCGTCTAACCTGTGGGTCATGCACTCCGAAGGCGGATTCTTCGATCGGTTGCCCCTGCCTCCCGAGCCGGCGGCCCAACCGCCGATGCCGCCGTGGTGGCAGCCGCCGTCCGGCGAACTGCCGGGGCGGCTCGTGCTCGACGAGGTGCTCCATCGCGACGGCCGGCTCGTGATCGTGCTGCGCGAGCTGCGTCGCTTCTCGAACGGTCTCGAGGTGCGGTTCGGCTGGATGATGCGCCGCCGCGAGCTCGATCGCAGGGAGTGGAACGACCTGATGCTGCGGCGAGTGCACGAGCCCCCGGGTTCCGCGCCGACGGATTCCAGCTCGGCCTGCTCCTCGACGGCGGCACCCCCGTCTTTCCGCTCGGGTTCGCCGGAATCGAGCCGCGCGCGGATCCGACGCCGCCGACGCTCAGTGCGAACCACTCCGGCGGCGGAGGTGATGAGCAGGAGTACCGGGGAAGCTTCACCGGCTGGGTCTGGGCGCCCGCCGGGCTGCCCCGCTCGTCGCAGCTCGTGGTCGAGTGGCGGGACTTCGGGGTACCCGAGGTACGCCGGGTGCTCGAAGCTTCGCTCATCGACGCGATTCCCGAGGCACGGCGCCTCTGGCCCGACGACGAAGCGTAGCTACCGGCGGTGCCCCCTGCGGAACTGCGCAGGGCCGACGCCGACACGCTGGGTGAAGAGGCGCGAGAAGTACGCGGCGTCGTCGTAGCCGACGCTTGCGGCCACGGCCTGCACGGACAGCCCGGTGGACGCCAGCAGGCCGCAGGCGCGGTCGATCCGCGTGCCGATGACGAGCTCGTTGGGCGTGCCGCCGGTGACCTCCCGGACGTGCGCGCGGAGCGTGCTCACGCTGACGCCCGCGAGCGCGGCGCGGGCCGCGACATCCAGGTGCAGCCCGGCGTCGGCCTGCACCGCCGCGACCGTCGCCTCGCTCGCGGTCGACGAAGCGCGACCGGCGACCGAGTCGGCGAGGAGCCCCTGCGCGAGCATCGAGGCGTCGACGGCGGCCCGCCAGCCCGGGCGTCCGAGCGCATCATGCAGTGACGTGAAGCGGTCGAGCAGATCGTCGGGCAGCCGTGCACCCGGTTGCACGGGCCGGCGCCGGTCGAGCACGCCCATGCCCTCGAACGCGGCGGCCGTCGCCCCGGAGTAGAGCACCCAGTGCTCGGTCCAGCCCCGCGGCGAGGCGTAGTCGTGCGGGCGCTTCGGGAACACCTGGATCGTCGCCGGCGCCTCGACCTCGATCGTGCCGACGAACGGATCCCGGTAGACCCCCGATCCGCTCGAGACGAATACGACGGCGTAGTCGCCGAGACGACGCCGACCGCCCGAGAACCCCGGAGACGCGCCCTCGTGCCGACCGGCGCCGAGGCAGGCGAAGCCGTGCTCGACCAGGAGCGGATGCGACTGCGAGTAGATCGCCCAATCGGTCATGAAAGTCCAATTCTGTGCTGTCAGGAGTCTATTCCGCCTACTCTCGCCCGGGATCATGATGGATCCATGCTGACGTCGAACGGATACGTGCTCGAAGAAACTCCATCACGCCTGGGTGGACTCGAGCCCGTGCCGATGGATGAACGCGGCGACCGCGAGGCGCTGTGGACGCGGCTGCGGCGCGACGGCTACCTCTACCTCACCGGGCATCTCGCGCCCGAGGACGTGCTCGAGTTCCGCCGCTACTACTTCGAGGCGCTCGCCGAGGCGGGCCTCATCGCCGAGGGTTCCGACCCGGTCGACGGCATCGCCGCACCCCACGACGTCGACCGGGCCTCGTATCGGCGCATCCTCTTCGACGAGATCGTCCCGGGTGCGCAGTACGAGGCGCTCTGCCGGTCGCCGCGGATCGCCGAGTGGTTCGCCTGGCTGCTCGGCGACGACGTGCACCTGCACCGGCGCAAGATCATCCGCCACACCAAGCCGGGCGAGCAGGGGATCGGCACCGCCACGCAGGCGCACTACGACCTCGTGTACCTGCGGGAGGGCAGCGACCGGGTGCTCTCGATGTGGATCCCGCTCGGCGACATCCCGCTCGAGCGCGGCGGCCTGGCCTACCTCGAGGGCAGCCACCGGCGGGTCATGGCGCAGGAGGCGGCGGGCGAGCTCCGCCACCCGGCGGCCTCGATCACCGCGGACCTCCCCGGCCTCGCCGACGAGTACGACACGCGCTGGCTCGTCGCCGACTACGCCGCCGGCGATGTCATGGTGCACTCGGCGCACATCGTGCACGCCGGCCTCGACAACGTCGACACCGAATCGCGCATGCGTCTGTCGACCGACATCCGGTACCAGCGGATGTCGGAACCGATCGACTGGCGCTGGCAGAACCACTGGCACCTGGACGACGGGCTGTGAGCGGGCCGGGCCAGGGCTCCCGCGAGCGGTCCACGAGCCCCGCCCCGCCGCTCGTGCTCATGCCGGACTGGGGCAGCGACCTCGGGCAGTCCGAGCTCCCGGCGGCGGCCGTGGCGGCGGGATACGACGGCGTCGAACTGTGGTGGCCAGCCGGTCGCCGGGCGCAGGGCGAGCTCGCGGAGGCGGTGGCCGCGTCGGACGCCGCGCTCGCGCTGCTCGTCACGAGCGCCGCCGACGATCCGGCGGCGCACGCCGACGAGATCGAGCAGCAGATCGACGAGATCGACCGGTCGGGGCTCCCGGCCGAGCACGTCACGCTGCACCTCGGGCGGGACCACTGGGACGTCGCGCTGCATCACGAGCTCGCCGTGCGGGTCGTCGGCTGGCGGCGTCGCTTCGGGCGCAGCATCCTCGTCGAACTGCACCGTGGTCGGATGCTGCACTCGGCGCACCACTCCCTCATGCTCCTCGTCGAGCATCCCGAGCTGCGCGTCACGTTCGACATCTCGCACTGGATCGTCGTCGCCGAGTCGATGCTCGACGATCAGCAGGCCGCCGTCGACCTCGCGATCGCGCGCGCCGATCACATCCACGCGCGCATCGGGCACCCGCAGGGACCGCAGGTGACCTCGCCCGAGGCGATCGACCCGGCGATCGTCGAACGCCACTTCGCCTGGTGGGGGAGGATCGTCGATCGCATCAGGAGCGAGGGACGCAGGCCCGGGCTGCTCGCGGAGTTCGGCCCGGTGCCGTACGCGCCGGCGGGGCGCGATGGACGGGCCGTCGTCGACCCGTCGCGGTCGAACCGCTGGATCATGGGGGAGACGCGCCGCAGGTTCTGAGCCGTCGCCCCACGCCTGCTCGCGGTCGAGTGAGGCGGGTCAGTGCAGCTCGTCGGCGCGCACGCCGAAGACCGCCTCGAGCCCGTCGATCCAGGCGCGCTGCTCGCCCGAGCGCGCGTACTCGCGCGAGCGCACCATCGGGGTGTGCAGGAGCACGCCGGCCATATGGCGCAGCGCCGCCTCGACGCGCTCGTCGGTCGCGGCGTCGCCGGTGCTGCGCGAGCGCGCACGGGCGATCTCGGCGTCGAGCACGCCCTGCACGTGCGAACGCAGCGCGACGACCGAGGGGGCCAGGTCGAGCTCTTCGCCGACGGCGCCGAAGTTGCGGGCCGCCCGGTCGACGATGATGCGGGCGTCGTCGGTCGCGCCGAGCTCTTCGAGCGGGGCATGGCGGCGGATCGTCTCGAGGTCGAGGAGTTCGACGCCGTCGACCTCGACGACGTCGGTCGCGACGTTGCGCGGCATGCCGAGGTCGATGACGAGTTGGCGCGCATCGTGCGCGGCCTCGGGCGCAGGGCACCAGGCGCGGAACTCCGCGAGCACGGCCGAGGATGAGGCATCCGGTGCCGTGTGCGAGGCGGCGAGCGTCGCGCGGCCGCCCTCGAGCAGCACCCCGTCGACGACGTGGTGATCGGCCGTCGTGCACGTGATGATGACGTCGGCCGCCGCCGCGGCGACCGCGTAGCCGGCGTGCGACACCGCGGTGATGTCGTGGTTGCGGGCGAACTTCGCGGCTCGCCCCGACGGGGAGTAGACGCGCACGTCGTTCGCACCGCGGTCGCGGAGTGCGGCGAGCGTCGCACCCGCGTACTGGCCGGTGCCGACGAGCAGCACGCGCGCGGCCGACCAGTCGCTGACACGGCTCGAGGCGAGTTCGAGCGCGAGACGCACGAGCGAGCGGCCGGCGCCGCCGACGCCGGTCTGGTTCTTGACCCGGCGCGAGGTCTGCGAGGCGCGCTGGAACAGGCGCTCGAGCTCGGGGGTCGTCGTGCCCTCGGCGCGGGCGCGCTCGAGCGAGCGGCGCACCTGGCCGGCGATCTCGCCCTCGCCGACGACGACCGATTCGAGCCCGGAGGCCACCGAGAAGAGGTGGCCGGCGACGGCGTTGCCGTGCACGAAGCCGAAGGTCGCGCGCAGCTCGTCGGGCTCGAGGCCGGCGACGTCGCTCACGGCGCGGATGGCCTCGTGCACCGCGGGAACGGGGGAGTGGCCCTCGGGGGCGTCGAGGTCGAGGTAGGCCTCGAAGCGGTTGCAGGTCGCGACGACGACCGCGCCCTGGAGCGTGTCATGACGGTCGAGGATGCGCGGCGCGGCGGACTCCGCGTGCGCCGACAGACGCTCGAGTGTGTCGAACCCGGCGTTCTTGTGGCTCGCGGTCAAGCAGATGAGCACTCGTAGATTCTACCCGCGGTCGAAGGCGAGGATGACTCGTGACGTCACCGCTGCCGATCCGCCGCGCAGCGCAGCCGCTCGGGCCCTAGCGGACCCCGGCGTAGATCTGCCCCGGACGGATCACGGGGATCGCCCCCGTCACGGGCGGCGGCTCGATGCCCTCGGCGCGCAGCGCCTCGCGATGCAGGGCCTTCCAGCTGCGGAGGAGCGCGTAGAACGGTGCGTCTGTCATGGCGTACGCGCCCGGGCGCGGGTCGCTCAGGATGATGGGGAGCTCGGCGCTCGTGCCGCCGCGGCGCACCCGAAGCACGAGCACCGACACGACCGCGCCGCCGACGACCATCGAGTCGCTGCGGATGTTGCGCACCTCGCGCCAGGGGAAGAGGGCGGCACGGCTCGGGCGGCGGCCGCCGTTCCAGAACGCGACCCCGAGTTCGTCGACGACGATCGAGTAGCGCGCGGCGAGGCGGATCTGGTGCGGCTCGTCGTTCCGCAGCTCGTTGAGCTCGGCCACCAGCATGCGCGTGCGGATGCCGGAACTCACCTGCCCGCGGACGCTCGCCTCGAGGGCGCGGCGACGAGCTCGGCAGCGCGTGCCCTGCGCGATGCGGACGAGCAGCCAGACGGCCAGGCCGACCGCGACGCCGGCGGCGACCGCGACCGCGGCGTCGCCGTTCGGGACCGCGGGAAGGAGCGGCACGAGTCGTTCGAGGCGGCCGGCGCCGAGCACGAGACCGGCGACGACGAGCGCCGCGCAGAGTGCGATGAGGGCGGTGAGCTTGCCGCGATGCGGGGCGGCGGCGTTCATCGGATGCCTCGCGGGCGACGGGGGGCGCGACGGGCGGGCGAGAGGGGCATGACGGACGACAGTGTTCGGGACATGGATTCTCCGTGGGGGCGGAGGCGCATCGCCGCGCGACGCGTCGTCGTGCGTGGGTGGCGCACAACGACTCCGACCTTAGCGCGCGGCACGCGCCGGTGGGAAGCGTCTGTGAGCATTCCTTCCTCTCGGCCCCGCCACCGCCGGGCGGGAGCCCGGAGGCCCCGCTGGTGCCCTCCCACGGGAGCCGGACCGCACCGGCTACGCTCGAATGCGGGGGAATCGCACCGCATTCGGCCGGGGGCCGGGTGCCGTTCGGCGATCGCGGCGGTTCCCCGCGACGCGCATGGGGGGAATGTGAACGGGAGCACCAGTCAGCCGACCGTCTACGTACGGTCGAGCACGGTGGCCGAGGTCCATATCGACGGAGAGGTCGAGCAGGTGATCGCGTCGAGCCGCGATGCGCTGACCGATCGCATCGTCGAGGCGGTCCGACTGCGGGCGGCGTCCGCGGGGAGCCCGCTGACGGCGCAACTCGTCGACGGCGCCCGGAGTTGGCCGCTCGTCATCCACCCGGACGGCTCGGTGACGATGCCCGACGCCGCGCCGGGGCATCCGCAGCCGGCCGCGACCGTCTCGGACACGGTGCCGGACGCGATCCCGCCCGCCCCTGTCCCCGTCCCCGCGCCTGCGCCGGTTCCAGCGGCGCCCGTCCGATCCGCTGCGGCCGAGCTCGGCAAGCCGACCGTGGACGACCTGCTCAACAGCCGCAGCCGCCCGCGTCGCGACCGGGCGACGACCGGCTGGCGAGGCGCCGTGCGGAAGGCGACCCGGGGCGCGATCTCACCGGCGCCCAGCCGCGCCGAGCGGTCGCGACTCGAGCGCGAGCGCGCGGTGCAGCGTCGCTTCGGCGGGCCGCGCACGATCGTCATCCTGAACCCCAAGGGCGGCGCCCACAAGACGACGAGCACCCTGCTGCTCGCGGCGACGTTCGGAACGCTCCGCGGCGGCTCGACCCTCGCCTGGGACAACAACGAGACCCGCGGGACGCTCGGGTGGCGCGCGCAGCACGCGCCGCACCATCGCACCGCGGTGGACCTGCTGGGCGACCTGCCGAGCTTCACCGATGCGGATGCCTCGAGCCTCGCCCGCCTCGACGCGTACGTACGCACGCAGGTCGACGCCCGCTTCGACGTGCTCGCGTCCGACGAGGATGCCACCGCGTCGTCCACGATCGATGCGGCCGCGTTCGACCGGCTCCACGATGTGCTGGCGAAGTACTACCGGATCATCCTCATCGACACCGGGAACAACATGCGGGCGTCGAACTGGATCGCCTCGGTCGCCGCGGCCGACCAGCTCGTCATCGTGTCGACCGTGCGCGAGGACACGGCGGCCAGCGCCGCGTGGCTCCTCGACGGGCTTCGGGAGAAGGGCTTCGGGCAGAAGGTCGACGAGGCCGTGACGATCCTGGCTGCGCCGTCGGCCCGCCCCGACCCCGAACTCGTCGCCCGGCTCGAGTCGCACTTCTCGCAGGTCACCTCCGCCGTCACCCGGGTGCCGTTCGATCCGGCGCTGGTCGACGGCGGCCCGATCGACTTCGAGGCGCTCTCGGACAGCACTCGCGACGCGTGGCTGTCCGCGGCCGCGGTGATCGCGGAGCGGCTGTAGCCGCAAGCCGTCTCCGAGCCCGGCCACAGGGGCGCCGAGCGTCCCGAAGTTCCTCCCAGTCCGATGCGAGACAATGTCGGGCGTGATCCTCTCCCCGCAGCATCCGCTCTCCGCAGGCCTGACCTCCGACTCGCGACTCGTGCGGGCCTACCGCGGGGAACGCGCCGACACGACCCCCGTCTGGTTCATGCGTCAGGCGGGCCGCTCGCTGCCCGAGTACCGCGACCTCCGAGTCGGCACGCGCATGCTCGACGCCTGCCTCGACCCGGCGATGGCGAGCGAGATCACGCTGCAGCCGGTTCGCCGTCACCAGGTCGACGCGGGCATCTTCTTCAGCGACATCGTCGTGCCGTTGAAGCTCGTCGGCGTCGACGTCGAGATCCAGCCCGGCCGCGGCCCCGTCTTCGGCAGGGGCTACGCGGATGCCTCGGCGGTCGCCGAGTTGACGGCGATCGACCCGGCACGCCTCGACGAGGCATCCGGACCGATCGCCGAGGCGGTCGCGCAGACGATCGCCGAGCTCGCGACGACCGACAACGGCTCGGGCACCGCGACGCCGCTCATCGGCTTCGCCGGAGCGCCCTTCACCCTCGCGGCGTACCTCACCGAGGGCGGCCCCTCGAAGGACCACCTCGCGGCCCGCACCCTCATGCACGCCGACCCCGGCGCCTGGCGCGCGCTCATGGAGTGGACCGCCGAGCTCACCGGTCGGTTCCTGCGCACCCAGGTGCTCGCGGGAGCCTCCGCCGCACAGCTCTTCGACTCGTGGGCCGGCGCGCTCTCGCTCGCCGACTACGAGGCGCACGTCGCGCCCGCATCGGCGAAGGCGCTCGCGCACGTCCACGACCTCTCGTACGAGGTCACGGATGCCGCGGGGCGGACCCAGCCCGCCCGCCCGGTGCCCGTCGTGCACTTCGGCGTCGGCACCGGCGAGCTGCTCGGTGCCATGAAGGAGGTCGGGGTCGACGTGGTCGGCGTCGACTACCGGGTGCCGCTCGCGGTCGCGGCCGAGCGGGTCGGGCCGGGGGTGCCGCTGCAGGGCAACCTCGACCCCGCGCTGCTCGCGGCGCCGTGGCCGGTGCTCGAGGCCGCCGTGCGCGAGGTGCTGCGCCAGGCCGAGGCCGCCCCCGCCCACGTCTTCAACCTCGGACACGGCGTGCCGCCCGAGACCGACCCGACCGTGCTCACCCGCGTCGTCGAGCTCGTGCACGAGGCGGGCGCGGCGTGAGCGACGCGGTGCCCGCGGAGGTCGAACGGCGCTCGGCCGTCGTCGTCGTGATCGGCGGCGGCGTCGCCGGCATGGTGGCGGCACTCGAGTGCGCGAAGATCGGTCTCGCCGTCACGATCGTCGAACGCCGCGACGAGCTCGGCGGATGCGTCGGTCGCATCGAACTCGACGGGCTCACCCTCGACTCGGGCGCCGAGTCGTTCGCGACGCGCGGCGACGGCGTCGCCGAGCTGCTCACCGCACTCCGCCTCGACGACGAGGTGGTCGACCCGAACCGCGCCGGCGCATGGCTCGTCTGGGGCGATGGCAGCGGCCTCGACGCGGCACCGCTGCCGAAGACGGGCGTGCTCGGCATCCCCGCGAACCCGCTCGGCGACGACGTGCGCCGCATCATCGGCTGGAGCGGGGCGACCC
Organism: Agromyces lapidis; assembly: GCF_009749405.1. Lineage (GTDB taxonomy): Bacteria > Actinomycetota > Actinomycetes > Actinomycetales > Microbacteriaceae > Agromyces > Agromyces lapidis. Next base: position 304,226 of record NZ_WBIQ01000010.1, on the reverse strand, counting down.
GCGCCTACGCCGACCGGCTCAAGCCGATCCTGCGCATCGGCCGCGCGCACAGCCTCGGCGAGCTCGTGCGCTCGCGCATGGGCCAGGCCGTGCTCGACCGGCTCGTGGCCCCGATCTCGTCGGGCGTGTACTCGGCCGATCCCGAGCTGCTCGACCTCGACCTCGTCGCTCCGGGCCTCAACGAGGCGATGACCCGCACCGGTTCGCTCTCGGGCGGCGTCGGCCAGCTCGTGGAGCAGCGCAAGGCGGGCGGGGCCGTCCGCGGCCTGCGCGGCGGAATGCACACGCTCGTCGATGCGCTCGCCCGCGAGCTCGAGCGCTTCGGCGTGACCGTGCTGACCGGGGTCGAGGTCACCGGGCTCGAACGCGACGCCGCGGGCTGGACGGTCCGCGGCGACCGAATGATCGCCGCCGCCGACGCCGCCGCCACCGCCGTCGCCGCGGACGCCGACGCCCGGCCCGAGCGCGTCGAGCTCGGCGCGCCCGACGTCGTGATCGCCGCCGCGGCGCACACCTCGCTCGGCCTCCTCGAGGCGGCCGTCGAGGGGTGGGAGGCGACGACGGACTGGCCGCAGGGGGCATCCATCGAACTCGTGACCCTCGTGCTCGACGCGCCGGCGCTCGACGCCGCGCCCCGTGGAACCGGGGTGCTGGTCGCCGCCGACGCGCCCGGGGTCGCCGCGAAGGCGCTCACCCACTCGACCGCGAAGTGGTCGTGGCTCGCCGAGGCCGCGGGTGGACGCCACGTCGTGCGCCTCTCGTACGGTCGCGCCGGTCAGGCGAACCCGCTCGACGGGCGCGGCGACGAGGAGGTCGCGGCACTCGCGCTCGCCGATGCGAGCGCCCTGCTCGGCGTGCCGCTCGAGGCGGGGATGCTCCGTGCCGCAGGCCGCACCGTCTGGCGCGACGCCGTCTCGCACGCCGCCCTCGGGCAGCTCGACCGGGTGCGCTCGCTCGAGGAGACGATCGCGGCCGAGCCGGGCATCGAGGTCACCGGTTCCTGGGTCTCGGGCACGGGGCTCGCGTCGGTCGTCCCGCACGCGAAGGCGGCGGCGGCGCGCGTGCGGCACCGCCGCGTGGCGCCCGACGGCACTGCATAGCCGAAACGGAATATTTCGTCGCAACCCCCTTGCGCGGCTCCGTGCGGGGTCTACGCTGGAGGGGTCGCTGCATGCGCCGCAGTGCGGAAAGTCGGGGGTGCACATGAAGGGCAAGGTCCTCTTCGTCGTCGGACTCGGGGTCGGGTACGTGCTCGGCACCCGGGCGGGTCGTGAACGCTACGAGCAGATCAAGCGCGCGGCCGAGGGGGTCTGGAACACCCCGGCCGTGCAGCAGGGCGTCGACACCGTGAAGGGTTTCGCCGCAGACAAGGTCGGCGACCTCTCCGACAGCGTGCTCGACGGCGTCAAGACGCTCATCGGCAACGCGACCCGCGGCTCCGGTGCCACCAAGCGCGACGTCTCCGACGCCGCAGCCAAGGCCCGGCAGGGCGTCTCCGAGGGGGCGCGTGCGACGAAGTCGGCGGTCGACAACGTGGCCGACACGTTGAGCGAGGCGATCGACTCCGCGGCCGACGTGGCCGAGAGCGCCGCGAAGCCGTCGAAGACGACGAAGCCGACGACCAAGGCCGCTCCGAAGCGGGGCAGCACGTCGCGCGGCGCCTAGCCCGCGGCATCCGACTCACAGAATCGAGGTGACCGCGCGATGGCCGCACCGACGAACGACGAACGCTCGCTCTTCACACTGATCGGCGAACTGCCCGACACGATCTCCAACCTCGTACGCGCCGAGATCGACCAGATCAAGGCCGAGGTCAGCTACAAGGTCAAGCACTTCGGCATCGGCTCGGGCTTCTTCGTCGTCGCCCTGGTCGTCCTGCCGTTCCTGATCTTCACCCTGCTCGCCGCCGCGATCTTCGCGCTCGCACTCGTCATGCCGGCCTGGGCGGCCGCGCTCGTCGTCTCCGGGGTGCTGCTGCTGATCATCGCCGTGCTCGTGTGGATCGGCATCGTGAACTTCAAGCGGGGCTCGGAGCCCCTCGAATCGGTCGAGAGCCTGAAGGCCGACCTCGACGCCCTGAAGGGAACGGGTGACTATGACCGCCGCTACTGACGCCCCGCGCCCCTCGAAGCGCGAGGCGGCCGAACGCCGGCGCAACCTCACCCGCGTCGAGGCCCGCGCCGCCTCGGCCAGGGCGCGCGCCGAATTCGCCGGCACGCTCGACGCCCTCGAAGACAAGCTCAACGTGCCCAAGCAGGTGGGCCTCCGGGTCGACCGGGCGAAGGTGTCGCTGAAGGCGTTCTACGACGAGCAGCCGGGAGTCGCGATCGCGGCCGCGGTCGGCGTCGCGGCTGCGGTCGGCGGCCTCGTCTGGCTCATCGTGCGATCGAAGCTCGGCGACTGAGCGGCACGAGACGAGAGGATGCCCCGGTGTCGCCGCACTCCGCTGACACCGCCGTCGAACGGGTGGCGGAGGCGCTGCGCGCCGAGATCCTGAGCGGCACGGTCGCGCTCGGATCGCCGCTGCGCGAGGAGGCCGCAGCCGAACGGTTCGGGGTGTCGCGCCACACGGTGCGATCGGCGTTCCAGCGGCTCGTCGCCGAGCGGCTCGCCGTGGCCGAGGCGTACCGCGGGGTGCGGGTCGTGAGCTTCGACCCCGACGAGATCGTGGCGCTGCAGCAGTTGCGGGCGGCGCTCGAGGGCGAGGCGGTGCGGATCGCCGGCGAGCGTCACGGGACGACGTGGCCCGATGCGGCGCTGGCCCCGGCCGTCGCCGTGCTCGAACGGCTCGAGGAGATCGCCGAGGCCGCGCCCGGGGCGCGGCCGCCGGCCGTCGACGCGGGCGCGGGCACGAGCAGCGGCACGGATACCGGCGACGGTATCGACTGGCTCGAGGTGGAGCGACTGCACGCCGACTTCCACCGCGCGGTCGTCGCGGCCTCGTCGAGCCCCCGCATCGTCGAGGCGCACGACGCGCTCGGCAGCGAGCTGCTGCTGTTCCTGCTGCACGTGCGGCCGCACTACACGCTCGAGGGGCTCATCGCCGAGCATCGCGAACTGCTCGGAGCCGTGCAGCTGCGCGGCGCGGAGGCCATGCGCGAGCACCTCGCCCACTCGACCGAGCTGCTGCTCCGGAGCTGACGCTTGCCCGGTCCTCCCGGTCGAGGAGGATGCGGACCCACCGCGATTTCTCCGAATGCCTGGCGGTGCAGTGGGCGACGGGCCGGCGACGGGGCCGGTGCGGCTACGCGGTGATCGCGGCGTACCAGATGAGCAGCATCGTCACGAGGAAGCCGACGACGTAGTTGATTGCGAGGAAGCGGCGCCATCCCGCGTTCGCGCTGCCCGAGTCGTCGTCGCTCAGGGCCGAATACGGCAGCGCGGCCGCGAGATAGGGCACCACGAGGAACGCTGCGAGCGGGCCCGGCCAGTCCGTCGCGAGCATGAGCAGTCCGGCGACCGTCCAGGCCGCGATCGCGAATCGCACCGTGCGCCGCGCCCCGAGCACCGTCGCGATGGAGGCGATGCCGCCCGCCCGATCGGGCACGATGTCCTGCACGGCGCCGAAGGCGTGGCTCGCGACGCCCCACGCGAGGAACGCCGCGAGCAGCGCGACGAGCGGCGGCGTGAACGTCGCGCCCGCGAGCACGAGCCCGTAGACGGCCGGGCTCACGAAGTGCACGCTCGAGGTCAGCGAGTCGAGGAACGGCACCTCCTTGAAGCGGAGCCCCGGCACCGAATATGCCGCGACCGCGAAGAGGCTCACGGCGAGCACCGCCCAGGAGGCGGGACCGCCGAGCAGCACGAGCGCGACGACGAACGGCACGCACAGGCCGACCGCGGCGACGATCGTCAGCCGGTGCCGGCCCGGCTCGAGCAAGGCGCCCTCGACGCCGCCCTTGCGAGGGTTCGCGGCGTCGGAGGCGTAGTCGAAGACGTCGTTGATGCCGTACATGGCGAGGTTGTACGGCACGAGGAAGAAGAGCGTGCCGATGACCAGGGCGGGGTCGATCTCGCGGGTCGTCAGCAGGTAGGCGGCCGCGAACGGGAAGGCCGTGTTCACCCAGCTCAACGGGCGGGAGGCGGTGAGGAGCTCGGCGGCGACGCCGCGCCGGGTGTCAGTCGGCATGATCGGCCTCCGTGGGGGCGAGGAGGTTCCAGAGTCCGCTGAGCAGGAGCACGCCCGCGATCGGGTAGGCGAAGTCCTCGATCGGGGCGAGGCCGATGCGCACGCCCCAGATGCGGGCATCGCTGTAGCCGAAGAGCCCGGTCGCGATCATGATCGTGTCGAACACCGCGGTCAGCACGACGAGGGCGATCGCGGTGAGCACCAGAGCGCGGAGATGGCCGCGGGGAGCGCGGCGCCAGCCGAGGGCCGCGACGAGAGCCGCGACCGCGAGGAAGGGGAGCGAGAGCAGTGCGTAGCTCATCGTCGCACCTCCCGCGCGGCGGGCACGCGCAGTGCGCCCGTGTAGAGCACGAGCGTGAGATAGCCGAGGAACACGAGGAAGACGAGCTCCTCGAGCGGCAGCTCGGGTGCGAGCAGCACTCCCGTGCTCACGGGGTTCTCGCCCCGGTGGAAGATGCCGAGTCCGATGCCCGCGAGATCCCAGAGCAGGAAGAAGGCGAGCCCCAGCGCGAGCACGAGGGCGGCGCGCCACGCCCGGCCCGGCGCCGCGAACACGAGCCGGAACCGCAGGTCGAGCAGCACCATGCAGGCGAGGCCGCCCGCCAGGATCGCGAGGTACGCGAAGCTCATGCCGGCACGCTCCGCACCGTCGGCTCGGGCAGCGGGCCGCTGCCGCGCTCGCCGCGGACGGCCTTCAGCACGAGCTCGGCGCTGATGAGGCACATCGGCAGTCCGATGCCGGGCACCGTCGTCGCCCCGGCGAAGTACAGCCCCTCGACCGTCGGTGAGGCGGTGCGGCCGCGGAAGAACGCGCTCTGCCGCAGCACGTGCGCGGGCCCGAGCACCGAGCCCCGCCATGAGTTGAAGTCGTCGGCGAAGTCGGCCGGGCCGACCGTGCGGCGCACGACGATGCGTTCGGCGAGATCGGTCTCGCCCGTCCACGCGGCGATCTGCGCGATCGCGGCATCGGCGACGCGCTCGACCACGGGGTCGCCGGCGCCGCCGGTTCCGCCGTGGCCGAGGCGGGGGTCGGCGGGCACCGGCACGAGCACGAAGAGGTTCTCGTCGCCCTCGGGAGCGACCGTGGGGTCGCTCGCGCTCGGCATGCAGACGTAGAGCGACGCCGGGTCGGGCACCGACGGCGAACGGCCGAAGATGCTCGCGAAGTTGCCCGCCCAGTCCTCGGTGAAGAGCAGGTTGTGATGCGTCAAGCGTGGGAGCCGCCCGCGCACGCCGAGCATCACGAGCACCGCGCCCGGCCCGGGATCGGCGCGTCGCCACGACGCCTCCGAGCGGCTGCGGTGTTCGGGCGGCAGCAGGGCCTGCTCGGTGTGATGCAGGTCGGCCGCGGAGACGACGAGGTCGGCCTCCGCCGTGTGCTCGGCACACGAGGCGTCGAGGTGGCGGATGCCCCGGGCCGCACCCGACTCGACGACGATGCCGGTCACCCGTGCCTTCGTGAGGATGCGCGCCCCGGCCCGTTCGGCGAGCCGGCCGATGCCGTCGATGAGCTCGCGGAAGCCGCCGAGCGGGTAGCGCACGCCGTCGTCGAGGTCGAAGTGGCTCATCAGGTGGTACATGCTCGGGGCCGCCTGCGGCGAGGTGCCGAGGAACACCGCCGGATAGCCGAGCACCTGGCGGAGCCGCTCGTCGCGGAACCCCGCCGCGACGAAGCGGTCGAGCGGCTGCAGCAGCAGGCGGGTCAGTCGCCCGAGGCGGCGGAGCACCTGCGGCGCGACGAGCGCGCCGGGCGAGGAGAAGTCGGTGTAGAGGAAGTGATCGATCGCGAGGCGCGCCGTCTCGCCCGCCGAATCGAGGTGGCGTTCGAGCGCCCGCCCCGCGCCCGGCTCGATCGTCTCGAACGTCGCGACCGAGCGTGCCCGGTCGGCGCCGAGGTCGACGGGGTCGGGCCGGCCCTCGAAGAACACCCGGTAGCCCGGATCGAGGCGCACGAGCTCGAGCTCGGCGGCGGTCGTCGTGCCCATCAGTCGATAGAAGTGCTCGAACACCTCGGGCATGAGGTACCACGACGGCCCGGTGTCGAAACGGAAGCCCGAGGCATCCCAGCGGCCCGCGCGACCGCCGATCTCGTCGCCCTGCTCGTAGACGGTGACCTCGTGGCCGTCGCGGGCCAGGAGCGCCGCGGTCGCGAGCCCCGCGATGCCCGCGCCGATCACGGCGACGCGCATCACGCCGTCACCTCGTGAGCGTGCGCGTGCGCCGGCGCGACAGGATGCGCCCGTGAGGCCGCGGCACGGACGAGCAGCAGCAGCTTGCGCGTCGTCGGCACGCTCACCCGGGTCGTCAGCAGCTCGTCGGCGGGGGTGCGCCGCAGGCGCTCGGCGAGGGCGGAGAAGAGCGCGTGCGCAGCGGCGACGGCCCGGCGGCATCCGCCCGGCAGTTCGCCGACGACCTCGCCCGCGATCGCGAGGTCGCGATCGATGTCGTCGAGGAGGCGGTGCTTCTCGGCCTCGCCGAAGTGCCGCGGGTCGACGCCGGGGAAGTACCGGCGGTCGAGGGCGCCGACGTCGTCGGCGAGATCGCGCAGGAAGTTGACCTTCTGGAAGGCGGCGCCGAGGTGGCGGGCGCCGCGCTGCCAGCGCGCGTCGCGCTCGGCGTCGGCGGGGAGCCCCTCGCTGAAGGCGCGCAGGCACATGAGGCCGACGACTTCGGCCGAGCCGTAGACGTAGTCGCGCAGCTCGGCCTCGTCGAACGAGACCTGGTCGAGGTCGCGACGCATCGAGGCGAAGAAGGGGCGCGTGAGCTCGGGGCCGAACCCGGTGGACCGCGCGGTCTGCGCGAAGGCGTGCACGACGAGGTTCGAACTGTACCCGCGGGCCGTCGCGGCCTCGGTCTCGGCCTCGAGGGCGTCGAGCAGCTCGCGGCGCTCTGCGACGTCGAGCCCGGCCTCGGCGGCGGGGCCGTCGACGATCTCATCGGCGATGCGCACGAGGGCGTAGAGGTCGGCGAGGTGCGTGCGGATCGCGGGCGAGCAGAGCCGGCTCGCGAGTCCGAACGAGGTCGAATAGCGCGAGATCACCTGCGCGGCGCTCTGCCTGGCCGTGCGGTCGTAGAGCGCGAGGCCGGTCGGTGCGGCGGCGCTCATCGCGCACGCTCCACGCAGCGGCGGGCCGTCGCCGTGAGCGACGCCGTCAGCCGTGGGGGCAGCCCCGCCCGCTCGACGGCGGCGACCGCGTCGGCGCAGCGCTCGTCGATGAGCCGTTCGACGCGGTCGCGCGCCCCGCTCGACTCGATCACGCCCCGCAGGCGGGCGGCGCCCGCCTCGTCGAGCTCGGGGAGGCCGAAGTCCGCGGCGACCGAGTCCCACGCCGCGTGCTCTCGGGCGTAGGCGATGAGCAGGGTCTCCTTGCCCTCGCGGAGGTCGCCGATCACCGACTTGCCGGTGACGGGGGCGGCGCCGAACACGCCGAGCACGTCGTCGCGCAACTGGAACGCGACGCCGAGGTGGCGGCCGATCGCGCCGAGCTCGAGCACCGCGTCGGCGGGCGCTCGACCGAGTACCGCGCCCGCCTGCAGCGGGGCGCTGAACGAGTAGGAGGCCGTCTTGTGCTCGATCATCGCGAGGATGTCGCCCTCGCCGGGCGCGGCGCCCGACTGGCCCACGTCGGCGTGCTCTCCGGCGGCCGCCAGGAACACGCACTCGTCGAGGATGCCGAGCAGCAGCTCGCGCACCCCGACGGGGGCGTCGAGCCCGGCGACGACGCGGTGCGCGCCGCTCAGCAGCAGGTCGCCCGCGAGGATCGCCGACGCCTCGCCGAGTTCGTTGGCGCGGGTGCTCGAGAGGCCGCGTGCGAGGCCCTCGATCGCGAAGCGGCCGGCGACGTTCGGTGCACCGCGGCGCACGAGATCGTGGTCGATGACGTCGTCGTGCATGAGGAAGGCGGTGTGCAGCAGTTCGAAGGCTGCGGCGAGGCGCACCGCTTCGACCGAAGTCGAACCGGTGAAGGCGGCGTGGGCCTCGAGCACGAGCGCGGGTCGGATGCGCTTGCCGCCGGCGGCGCCGTCGCGGGCGGCCTGCCACAGCAGCACGTAGTCGCGGCCGTGCCCCGTCGCCCGATCGAGACGCTCGGTGAACCATCGGTCGAGGTACTCGTCGACGGCCGCCCGGTCGTCGACGGTGCGGTCGAGCGTCGCGCCGATCATGAGGCGATCGCCTCGCGCGCGACGTGGGAGCCGCTGAGGAACGGCAGCAGTCTCGCCTGCAGGACGAACCACGGACTGAACGCCCAGGGGGCGTGCTCGATGGCGAGGGCGAGTCGCTCGAGTTCGACCCAGCGGTAGTCCATCACCTCGCCGGGGTGCGGCTGGGGCGTCGAGGTCGTGGTCGCGGTGTAGACGGGGCACAGCTCGTTCTCGACGACACCGGAGGCGTCGGTCGCGCGGTAGTGGAAGGTCGGCAGGACGGGCTCGATGCGATCGAGGGCGAGCCCGAGCTCGAACTCGCCGCGGCGTCGGATCGCATGGACCAGTGTCTCGGCGGGCGCGGGGTGGCCGCAGAACGAGTTCGTCCACACCCCGGGCCAGGCCTGCTTCGCGAGGGCGCGCCGCGTCACGAGCAGCTCGCCCCGGTCATTGAAGACGTGGCACGAGAAGGCGAGGTGCCTGGCGGTGTCGGCGCCGTGCACGCTCGATTTCGGCGCCCGCCCGATGGGGCGATCGTGCGCGTCGAGCAGCACGACCTCTTCGATGTCGTCGGGACCCATGCTCGCTCCATCCCTCGATGACCGCGCACTCGCGATCATTCACCTGCTTTGGCTAGTAATTAGCTTAGCAAGAATAACGCCGACTGCGCTAGAATCACTCCATGGCAGAAACGGGGGAGCCGGCGCACGACGTCCGAGCGGCGATGCACGACCCCCGGGTCTTCGACGCCGGCGGAGAGCTCGTCGACCGCACGGGTCTCGACGACGTCGAGATCGACCAGATCGTGCGGGTCATGCAGAGCCTGCGCGAATGGCACGACGCGGCGCGGCGGATGAGCGAGGCCTCGAGCCGCTACATGAAGCTCAACGAGACCGACATGCGGGCCCTGCGCTTCCTCATCGCCGCGCGCAACCAGGGCGAGATCGCAACGCCCGGCGCGCTCAGCGACTACCTCGGCATCTCGAGCGCCTCGATCACGAAACTCCTCGACCGTCTCGAACGCGGCGACCACATCACCCGCGCTCCGCACCCGAGCGACCGTCGCGCACTCGCCATCACCGTCACCGATGAGACCCGGGCGGTCGCCCGCGAATCGGTCGGCCGCCTGCACGCACGGCGATTCGCGGCGGCCGCGGCGCTCGCCCCCGCCGAGCGCGAGGTCGTCATCCGCTTCCTCGACGCACTCAGCGCGACCGAGCTCGAGCTCGAGCTCGAGCACGAGGGCTGAGGCCGGCCGGCGCTCAGGCTTGGGGGCGTGCCCGCTCCCACGGGGCGACCGGCCCCTCGACCACCGAGAACAGCGGATGCGGCTCGGGAGCGCCCACCACGGCCCAGCGCAGGGCGAGTTCGGGGCTGCGTGCCTCGAGCTTCGCCATGAGGTGCCGCCACTCGAGGCTCAGCTGCCCGGTCGCGACCTCGATCGTGACGGGTCCGGCGCTGCGTCGATGCACCTTGCTCGCGTCGAAGCGGTAGCCGCGCTCGCCGGCCTCATCGGCGACGCCCGCGAGATAGTCGCCGATCGCACCGAGCGGGTCGGGCAGTTCGCGGAAGCGCTCGAGCTGCGGGTGGTTCGTGTACCCGCGGGTCGCGCCCTCGAGCACCGCCTGCGCGAGCAACGTCTCGCGCCAGCAGGCGGTGAGGCCCTGCCGGTCGAGGTAACGGGGATGCACCGACCAGATCCGCATGGCAGGCAGCCTATGCCGAGCAGCCCACGACCCGCGGCCCGCCGAACGAGCGGCGCGGGCGCGAGGCATCCGCATCGCTTTTGGCCGTTCGCGCGGAAAGGGGGAGACTGGAGGCATGTCTTCCCCCGCTGCCGAAGCGGCAGCCGACGCGTTCCAGAACAACTCCGATGCTGCAGGGGCCGACGGCCAGCAGTCACCAGAGGGCTACACGGTCTTCGCGGTGCTCCGTCGTGACCCCGCCCGCCCCGACGACTTCGACGGGCACGACGTGCGCCGCGTCGTCGAGGAGCTCGACGGCGTGATCTCGCTCGTCGAGAACGAGGGCGTGACCCTCCGCGGCATCTACGACGTCTCGGGCCTCCGCGCCGACGCCGACGTCATGCTGTGGCTGCACGGCCCGACCGCCGAGGGTCTCCAGTGGGCGCTCCGCGAGCTGCGTCGCGCTCGCCTCCTGAAGACGCTGCTGCCGACGTGGAACGCGATGGGCGTGCATCGCGACGCCGAGTTCAACAAAGCGCATGTGCCCGGCTTCCTCCGCGGCCTCGAGCCGAAGACCTGGATGACGGTCTACCCCTTCGTGCGCAGCTACGACTGGTACCTGCTCGACCCGGCCGAGCGCAGCCGCATGCTCGCCGAGCACGGCCGCAAGGGCGCCTCGTTCCGCGGCGCGATCGCGAACACGGTCAGCGCCTTCGCCCTCGGCGACTACGAGTGGCTGCTGCCGATCGAATCCGACGAGCTCACAGAGCTCGTCGACATGATGCGCGAGCTCCGCGCCACCGATGCCCGCATGCACGTGCGTGAAGAGGTGCCGTTCTACACCGGTCGACGCATCACGACCGCCGAACTCGTGGAGGTGCTGCAGTAATGGCCGCCACCAACCTCGGGTCCACGGGCGCTGAGGGCGCCGCGCCCGCTCGTGGCCGCAAGCCCGGCCCCGCGGCATCCGCACCCTGCGTGCCCGGCGCGATCGTGCCCGGCGCGACCCCTGCCGCCCAGCAGGGCGCCGAGCACGTCACCGAGCCGGTCGCGTACGACGCGATCCTGCTCGCCGGCTTCGGCGGCCCCGAGGGGCAGGACGACGTGATCCCGTTCCTCCGCAATGTGACGAGCGGGCGCGGCATCCCCGATGAGCGCCTCGAGGAGGTCGCGCACCACTATCGCCACTTCGGCGGTGTCAGCCCGATCAACGAGCACAACCGCGAGCTGAAGGCGGCCCTCGAGGCCGAACTCGCGAGCCGCGGCGTCGAGCTGCCCGTGCTCTGGGGCAACCGCAACTGGGATCCGTATCTCAACGACGCGCTCGCCGAGGCGAAGGCCGCAGGTCACACGAAGCTCATCGCCATCGCAACGAGCGCGTACAGCTCGTACTCGAGCTGCCGCCAGTATCGCGAGGACTTCGCCGACGCGCTCGCCGACACCGGGCTCGGCGACGTGATCCAGATCGACAAGGTGCGCCAGTTCTTCGACCACCCCGGCTTCGTGCAGCCCTTCGTCGAAGGGGTGCGCGACGGCATCGCGACGCTGCTCGAGCAGAACCCCGACCTCGAGCGTTCCGGCATCGAGGTCCTCTTCGCCACCCACTCCATCCCCTCGACCGACGCCGCGAAGTCCGGCCCGGCCGACCGCGGCTTCGGCGAGGGCGGCGCGTACGCGGCGCAGCATCGCGCCGTCGCCGAGGTCGTCATGCGCGAAGCGGGCGCCGACGACGTCGCATGGCAGCTCGTCTACCAGTCGCGCTCGGGGCCCCCGTCGATGCCGTGGCTCGAGCCCGACATCAACGACGCGATCGCCGAACTCCCGGCGGCGGGCCGATCGGCCGTCGTGATCGTGCCGCTTGGCTTCGTGAGCGACCACATGGAGGTGCTCTGGGACCTCGACAACGAGGCACTCGAGACCGCAGGCGAGCACGGGCTCGCGGCGGTGCGCGTGCCGACCCCCGGCACGCACCCCGCGTACGTCGCCGGCCTCGTCGACCTCGTGCTCGAGCGCGTGAACGGCACCCCGGTCGCCGAGCGCCCCGCGGTCACCGAGCTCGGCCCCTGGTACGACGTGTGCCGCCCGGGCTGCTGCGAGAACGTGCGCCTCGGGTTCCGTCCCGCCCTCGCAGGGATCGCGCCGTGAGCACCGTCATCCGGGTCGGCACCCGCGGCAGCGCACTCGCGATGGCGCAGACGCGCCAGATCTCCGAGCGGATCGCGAAGGCCGCCGGGGCCGAGATCGAGCTCGTGCCGATCACGACCCAGGGCGACACCTCGCGCGCCTCGCTCGCCTCGATCGGCGGCACCGGCGTCTTCGCCGCGGCGCTCCGCGAGGCGCTGCTCGCGGGGGAGTGCGACCTCGTCGTGCACTCCCTGAAGGACCTGCCGACGGCCGAGCACGAGGGACTCCGCCTCGGCGCCGTGCCGAAGCGGGTCGACGCCCGCGACGTGCTGTGCGCCCGCGACGGGCTCACCCTTGCAACGCTGCCCGAGGGCGCGCGCGTCGGCACCGGTTCACCGCGGCGGATCGCGCAGCTCGGCGCCGCACGCCCCGACGTCGTCGCGGTCGACCTCCGCGGCAACATCGACACCCGGCTCGGCAAGGTCGAGTCGGGCGAGCTCGACGCGGTGCTGCTCGCCGCCGCCGGGCTCGGCCGCCTCGGGCGGCTGGATGCCGCGACCGACCACCTCTCGCTCGGCGACTGGCCGACCGCGCCGGGCCAGGGCGCCCTCGCCATCGAGGTGCGGCGCGAACGCGGCGACCGCGACCTCGAGCGGGCCCTCGAGGCGATCGACCACGCCGCCACCAGGGCCACCGTGCTGGCCGAGCGCCTCGTGCTCGCCGGACTCGAGGCGGGATGCGCGGCCCCCGTGGGCGCGACCGCGTTCATCGAGGACGAACTTCTGTTCCTGACGGCGAGCGTGTACAGTGCCGACGGGACGCGGCGACTCACCAGCTCGCACGCGGCCACCCCCGAAAGCCGCTCGGCCGCCGATCTGGCGGATGCGGCACGCGACGTCGCAGACCGCGCCGTCGACGAACTCCTCGGCAACGGCGCCGCAGACCTCGTTCCCCCTGAGGAGCAGCCGTGACTGAATTCGAACCGATGACGGGCGCCATCAGGCTGCCCGCGTCGGGTGGTGCCGCCAAGCCGCTCGCCGGTTGGCGTGTGCTCGTGCCCCGTGGTGGGCCCTGGGGCGACGGTGTCGCCGCCGCGCTGCGTTCGCGCGGAGCCTCGCCGATCGTCGCGCCCCTCATCAACTTCGCGCCCGCCGACGACCAGCCGGCGCTCGAGGCCGCCCTCGCGAAGCTCGCCGGGGGCGGGTTCGACTGGCTGACCATCACGAGCGCGACGACGGTCGACGTGCTCTCCTCGTACGGTGCCGTGATCCCCGAGACGACGAAGGTCGCAGCGGTCGGCGAGACCACCGCTGCCGCGCTCGTCGCCGCGGGCTACCACGCCGACATCGTGCCCGCCGAAGACAACTCGGCGCGCGGCATGCTCGAGGAGTGGGAGGCCGCGACCGACGGCGCCCCCGGCCTGCGGGTGCTCGCTCTGCGTTCGGCGATCGCGAAGCAGGTGCTCTCGATCGGGCTCGAGCGCATGGGCCACCACGTGGAGGCCGTCGTCGCCTACCGCACGGTGGGCGTGCCGGTCACCGAGAAGGTCGCCGCCGACGTGCGGGCGGGTCTCGTGCACGCCGTGCTCGTCACCTCGGGCAGCGTCGCCGAGCAGGTGCAGAACCAGCTCGGCCCCATTCCCGAGTCGACCCTCGTCGCCGCGATCGGCCCGCAGACCAAGAAGGACGCAGGCGCGGTCGGCCTCCGCGTCGACGTCGTGGCGCGCGAGCGCTCGGCCGAGTCGCTCATCGACGCGGTCGTCGACGCGGCGACCGCGCTGGCCTGACGGCGCTCTTCGCCCGCCCGACCCGGCACCCGCCCCGCCCCGCCCCGCCCCGCGCCGCGCCCGCCCCCGCCGCCCGCGCCCGCGGAGACCCATTCCGGGGGTCGAATCCCGTCACTCGCACGTGCTTGCGATGAACGGGATGTCGGAGAACGACCCCGGGAACGATCGCCTGGGCCGCGATCGCCCGGGCCGCGATCGCCTGGGCCGCGATCGCCCAGGCCGCGGCGCCGGGCGGGCTTCCAGCGACCACGCGTAGGCTGGTTCGGTGAGTTCCACGCCTGCGCCCCGCGTCCGCCCGCGCCGACTTCGCGAGACCCCGGCCATCCGCCGCCTCGTCTCCGAGACCCGCCTCGACCCCGCCGAGCTCGTGCTGCCGGTCTTCGTGCGCGAAGGCGCTGCGGCGCCCCTGCCGATCGCCTCCATGCCGGGCGTCGTGCAGCACTCGCTCGACAGCCTCCCGCAGGCGATCGACGAGGCCGCCGCCGTCGGCGTCGGCGGGGTGATGCTCTTCGGCGTGCCCGCGGTGCGCGACGCCCGCGGCTCGGGTGCGATCGACCCCGACGGAATCCTGAACCTCGCGACCCGGGTCGCGGTCGAGGCATCCGCGGGCCGGCTCGTGGTGCAGACCGACCTCTGCCTCGACGAGTTCACCGACCACGGGCACTGCGGCGTGCTCGACGAGCGCGGCCGCGTCGACAACGATGCGACGCTCGAGCGGTACACCGCGATGGCGCTCGCGCAGGCGCGCGCCGGTTCCGAACTGCTCGGCCTCAGCGGCATGATGGACGGCCAGGTCGCCGCCGTGCGCGACGCCCTCGACGACGCCGGCCACCACGACGTCTCCCTCCTGGCCTATTCGGCCAAGTACGCGAGCGCGTTCTATGGCCCGTTCCGCGACGCCGTCGAGTCGACCCTCGAGGGCGACCGGCGCACCTACCAGCTCGACCCGGGCAACCGTCGCGAGGGCCTCCGCGAGGCGATGATCGACATCGACGAAGGTGCCGACGTGGTCATGGTGAAGCCCGCGGGCAGCTACCTCGACGTGCTCGCCGACGTCGCCGCCGCGAGCGAGGTCCCCGTCTGGGCGTACCAGGTCTCGGGCGAGTACGCCATGATCGAGGCCGCCGCCGCGCACGGCTGGATCGACCGCAAGCGCGCCGTCGTCGAGTCGGTGCGCTCGATCCGCCGCGCCGGCGCCGACGTGGTGCTCACCTACTGGGCCGTCGAACTGGCCGAATGGATCCGCAACGGAGAGACCGCATGAACGCCACGAACGCCGAACTCTTCGCCCGCGCGCAGGCCGCGATCCCGGGCGGGGTGAACTCGCCGGTGCGCGCGTTCCGCTCGGTCGGCGGCACGCCGCGGTTCCTCGTCTCCGCGAAGGGCGCGTACGTCACCGACGCCGAGGGTCGCGACTACGTCGACCTCGTCGCGGGATGGGGTCCCGCGATCCTGGGTCACGCCGACCCTCGGGTCGTCGAGGCGGTGCAGGATGCTGCGGCCCGGGGCCTCTCGTTCGGTTCGTCGACCCCGGCCGAGACGGAGCTGGCCGAACTCGTCGAGGCGCGCGTCGCGCCCGTCGAGCAGCTGCGACTCGTCTCGACGGGCACCGAGGCGACCATGAGCGCCATCCGCCTCGCGCGCGGCTTCACCGGGCGAGACCTGCTCGTGAAGTTCGCCGGGCACTACCACGGCCACTCCGACGGCCTGCTCGCCGAGGCCGGCTCGGGGCTCGCGACCTTCGCCCTGCCCGGCTCGGCCGGCGTACCGGCCGACATCGCCGCGCTCACGCTCGTGGTGCCGTACAACGACCTCGACGCGCTCGCCGCGGTGTTCGCCGAGCACGGCGACCGGATCGCGGCGGTCATCGTCGAGGCGGCCGCCGCGAACATGGGCGTCGTGCCGCCCGCGCCCGGCTTCAATCGTGCGCTCGTCGAGCTCGCGCACGCGAACGGCGCGCTCGTCATCAGCGACGAGGTGCTCACCGGGTTCCGCGTCTCGGCGTCGGGCTGGTGGGGGCGCGAGGCCCGCCACGAGGCATCCGCCTACACCCCCGACCTGATGACCTTCGGCAAGGTCATCGGCGGCGGCATGCCGGTGGCCGCCCTCGGCGGTCGCGCCGAGATCATGCAGCGGCTCGCACCCCTCGGCCCCGTGTACCAGGCCGGCACCCTTTCGGGGAACCCGGTCGCCGTCGCCGCGGGCATCGCGACGCTCAGGGGCGCCGACGCCGAGGTGTACGCGAAGCTCGACGCCGCAGCCGAGACGATCAGCGAGGCGACCTCGGCCGCGCTCGCCGCCGAGGGTGTCGCCCACCGGGTGCAGCGGGCCGGCAACCTCTTCAGCTTCGTCTTCGGCGAAGCGCTCGCCACCGCTGAGGTGCGCGACTACGCGACCGTGCTGCGGCAGGAGTCGTGGCGCTATGCCCCGTTCTTCCACGCGATGCTCGACCAGGGCGTCTCGCTGCCGCCGTCGGTCTTCGAGGCCTGGTTCGTCACCGCGGCCCACGATGACGCCGCGATCGCCCGCATCGTCGACGCCCTGCCCGCCGCGGCCAGGGCCGCCGCCGCCGCAACCCCCTCCTGAAGGCAGGTGGGCGAGCGGGGGATGGGGCAGTATTGAGGGCATGGCGAAGCTCCGAGTGCACAGCGACCGGGTCGAGGTCCACCTCACCGCGGCCGAGAAGTCGCTCGCGCTCCGTGCCGACGACCTCGTGGTGCAGCGCGACGACATCCGATCGGCGACCATCACCGACGACCCGTGGATCTGGATCCGCGGCATCCGGCGTCGCGGCACCGAGGTGCCGCTCATCGTGGCCGTCGGTGTCTGGAAGTACCACGGCGGAAGCGACTTCGTCATCGTCAAGGGCAAGCGGCAGGCCGTGGTGCTCGAGCTCGCCGACGGCGAGTTCGCCCGCATCATCCTGAGCACCAACCACGCCGCAGAGCTCATCGACCGGCTGCGACTGACCCCGCTCGACGAGTCGGACGACCCCGCGGGCGAGTAGCGCGCGGCGCATCGTTTCACAACCGATTCGGCGGCGTCATCCGCCTCGCTTAGGATGTCCCCCGGACGCCGCGGCACGGCCGCGCGCCTGTCGGGGACCCTGCGTGTCCCGACGGTGCCGGCGAGGCGTCCACGACCCGAACAGCTCCCGGCGCGCCGGTGACCCGACAGCCGGCAGGAGGCCCCGCTCGTGGCGAAGCGTCTGCCCTCCCCACCGCCCGTGCTCTCCGGGTACAGCTACGTGCGCCCGCTCGGCACCGGCGGCTTCGCCGACGTGTTCCTCTACGAGCAGGACCTGCCGCGACGCGTCACCGCCGTGAAGGTGCTGCTCGTCGACGTCGTCGACGCCGAGGCGCGGCGGGCGTTCACCGCCGAGGCCGACGCGATGGCGCGGCTGAGCGCCCACCCGTCGATCGTGACGATCCACCAGGCGTCGATCTCCGCCGACGGGCGGCCCTACCTCGTGATGGAGTACTGCCCCGAGTCGCTCGGCGCCCGTGCGAAACGCGGGCCGATGCCGGTGGGCGAGGTGCTCGACATCGGGGTGCGCATGGCCGGCGCCCTCGAGACCGCGCACCGCTCGGGCCTGCTGCACCGCGACATCAAGCCCTCGAACCTGCTCGTCAACTCGCTCGGCGCGCCCGTGCTCGCCGACTTCGGCATCGCCGGCACGATCGGCGACGGCGGCGCGAGCGACACCTTCGCGATGTCCATCCCGTGGAGCGCGCCCGAGGTGCTCGGCGAACGCACGACCGGCACCGTCGCCACCGAGGTGTGGGGGCTCGGCGCGACGCTCTACACGCTGCTCGCCGGCCACAGCCCGTTCGAACTCGCCGAACGCAGCCGCAACAGCGTCGACCAGCTCTCGCGCCGCGTGCTCGGCGCGAAGTACACGCCGCTCGCTCCGCGGGGGGTGCCCGCGCGCATCGACACCGTGCTCTCCACGGCGATGCAACGCGATCCCGCCCGCCGCTACACGTCGATGACCGAGTTCGGCGAGGCGCTGCGCTGGGCGCAGTACGAACTCGGCGTCGCCCCCACCGGGCTCGAGGTCGCCTCGCCCGAGTGGGCGGCGGCGGCACCGCTCGGCTTCGCGGATGCCGCGGAGCGGGGCCCGGTCGTGACCACCGTGAACGCCGACTCGCGTCGTGCCGGCCGTGCGGCGGCGGTCGCCGCGGCGAGGCCCGCCGGCCCCGTGGTCGACGACGGCGGGCTCGCACCCGCGCGTGCGCGCGGCGGGTGGCTGAAGCCCGTGCTGATCGGCGGCGGAGCGGCCGTCGCGGTGCTCGCCGTCGGTGCGGTCGGACTCATGCTCGCGGGAGTGATCTGATGGCGGCGCGGGTCGCCGAACGCGCAGGCGGCCGCCGCCGGAGCGGGCGACGCGGGGCGATCCTCGGCTCCGTCGCGGGCCTCGCGGCCGTCGCGACCGTCGTCACCCTCGCGGTCACGGCCAACGGCTACGAGGCGCAGGAGGTGCCGCGGCTCGAGACCTCGGTGTGGGTGACGCGCGACACCGGCCAGTACGCCCGGGTGAACATCGACCTCGCCGAGATCGACCTCGTGCGCGACGTCGAGGATCCGAGCGGCGTGGTGCAGTCCGGGTCCGAGACCTCGCTCTACAGCCAGGGCTTCCGTCAGCGGTGGCGCATCGATCCGGCCGACCCGGTCGACCTCGTCGCCGAGGACGGCGGCGGTTCGATTCCCACCCCGGTGGGCACGCGCGACGTCGCGACCGCCGGAGACTGGATCGCCTACCGCACCGACACCGGAACGGTGCACGCCGGGCGCATCGACGGCGACGACGCGTTCCCCGTCGACCCGTACGCCGAGGAGCGCGCGGACGACGACGAGGAGAAGACCTACGCCGCCGCCGCCGTCGGGATCTCGCCCGATGGGCTGATGGCCATGTACTCGGCGCGCGAGGAGGCGGTGCGGGTCTTCGACGTCGCGGCAGGGGAGTTCGTCGGCCGCGCCTCGGCGATCGCCGAGCCGCCCGCCGCTGACGCGCGCCTGGAGCTCACCGTCGTCGGCGAGCGCTGGGTCATGCTCGACGCGGCCGAGTCGCGGGCGTGGGTGTCGGGTCGTGACGAGGCGGTGCCCGTCGACGTCGCCGCCGACGCCCGACTGCAGCAGGGGGCGGCGTCCGGGGCATCCGTGCACATCGCCGACTCGGCCGGGCTCGTCCAACTGGCGCTCGACGGGGGCGACGCCGAGCGCGTCGTCGACGCGAGCGGCACCCCGGCCGCCCCGATCGTGGTGGGCGGCGAGCTCGCGGCGGCCTGGCTCGGCGTCGACGGCGGCACGATCTGGACGAGCGGGTCGGGCGAGACTGTGCCGCTCGAGACGCCCGACGGAGAGCGCGACGCCGAGGGCCCGCAGGCGATCACCCCCGTGCTGCGCGGCAACGGCGACCGTGCGGTGCTCAACGAGACCTCCTCCGGGCTCGTCTGGACGGTGCCCGACGGTCGCATGGTGCCGCTCGAGCAGTGGGAGCTCGACGACGAGGTCGAGGACCGCGTCGGCACCCGCGAGGTCGAGGACCTGGCTCGGCAGGAGCCGCCGGTGGCGGTCGCCGACAGCTTCGGCGTGCGCGCGGGGCAGCAGATCGAACTGCCCGTGCTGCTGAACGACCACGACCCGAACGCGAAGGACGTGCTCACCGTCGACCCGGCGTCGATCTCGGGCGGTCTCGCCGACGGCGGCTTCGGCGAGCTCGCGCTCACCTCGAACGACCAGACGCCCACGGTCAGGGTGCGGGCGAGCTCGGGGTCGACGACCTTCAGCTACGCCGTGACCGACGGATCGGCGACCTCGGCGCCGGTCACGGTCACCCTCACCGTCGTGCCCGGCGAGGTGAACAGCGCCCCCGTCTGGTGCGGTGTCGCCGATTGCGCGCAGCGCTGGCCCGAGCCGCAGCTCATGCCCGGCGGAACGGCGCTCGTGTCCGTGCTGCCCGGCTGGGTCGACCCCGAGGGCGATGCCTTCGTGCTCGCCGACGCGCAGCCGATCGACCCGAGCGCACCGGTCTCGATCGTGCCGATGTCCGACGGTCGCGTCGCGGTCAGGCACACCGACCCGAACGCCGCCGCCGAGAAGGTGCAGGTGCGGGTCACGGTCGCCGACGTGCACGGAGCGGAGACCGAGGCGACGCTCGACCTCCGCGTGACCTCGAGCGCCTCGCTCGCCGTCACCCCGGTCGCCGTCACCACCGGCGCCGGCGAGACCGCGATCGTCGAGGTCCGCGAGCATGTGAGCGGCGGGTCCGGTTCGGTGCGGCTGCTCGACGCGGTGCCGACCGCGGCAGCGGCGAGCGGCGGCCTCGCCGTCGTGCCGAACACGGCGGCGGGCGAGGTCGAGCTCTCGGCCGCCGAGCCCGGCGCCTACCTCGCGACCTTCACCGTGCAGGACGTGGTGACGCGCGCCGAGCAGACGGCGACGATCCGGGTGACCGTCGCCGCGCCGGGTGCGCCGCTCGCCCTCGCCCCGATGACGGCGTTCGTGCGCGTCGGCGAAGACGCCATGGTCGACGTGCTCGGCGCCGCGCAGAACACGAGCGGTCGCGTGCTCGTGGTGACCGACGCCGTCGCGATGACGCCCGAGCTCGGCGTCGGGGTGGTCGCGCAGTCGCAGGTGCGGGCGACCGGCGTGACGCGCGACGGTCGGCCCGGTCTCGTCGGCCGCGCGAAGGTGACCGTCGCCGACGGCGCCGGTGCGACCGCGGTCGGCGACCTCAACGTCTTCCTCGTGGCGCCCTCGGCCGGTCTCAGCCCGATCGCGATGCCCGACACCGTCACGATGCGCGTCGGCGAACTCAGCTCGATCCCGGTGACGGCGAACGATGTGAGCCCTCGGGCCGAGCGGCTCGTCGTGCACCCCGAGGTGACCTCGTCGGGCGCCGACGGCGAGCTCGCCTTCGCCTCGGGCGACGAGGTGCGCTACCTCGCTCCGACCGTGCCCGGCACCTACGAACTCGGCTACGCCGTCGGCCTCGAGCAGGCCCCCGAGCGGCTCGACCACTCGACCGTCACGGTCACGGTGCTGCCCGAGGGCGCGAACCGCGCCCCCGAGCCGCACCCGCTCGTCGCGCGGGTGCTCAGCGGCCAGAGCGTGCGCATCCCCGTCGCCGCGACCGGCATGGACCCCGACGGCGACCGCACCGTGCTGGCCTCGGTCACGCAGCCGAAGGCCGGACTCGGCATCGCGACGATCTCGGCGGAGGGCGACGCGATCGTCTACACCGCGCCGGAGGGCGCTGCGGGCGACGTGCAGCCCGCGTTCGAGTACACGGTGCGCGACGCCTCGGGCGCCGAGGGTTCGGCGCGGGTGCGCGTCGGCGTGCTCGCGGCCGCCGTCACCGATGCGGCGCCGGTCACCTTCAGCGACTACGTGCGCGTACAGCAGTCGGCCGCAGCGCCCGTGACCGTCGAGCCGGCCGGCAACGACCTCGACCCGGCGCAGGGCGAGCTCGAGCTCGTCAAGCTCGTGCCGAACGCGCCCGAGGGCAGCGCCGAGTACCGGCGGCTCGAGGCGCTCGTCGACGACGCGACCTCGCTCGACGACGGCCGAGTCGTGCTGCACCCGGGCGACGTGGTCGGGGCCAACTCGTACCGCTACACCGTGAAGTCGCTGCGCAGTTCGAGCACCGCGGAGGGGCTCGTCGTCGTGAACGTGATCGAGGGCGAATCGCCCGACGCGCCGATCGTGACCGACACCGTCGTCACCGCGCGCTCGCGGGCCGACCTCTCGACCGACGGGCTCGACGTCGTCGCCGGCCACGTCGTGTGGGCGTCGGGCGAGCTCGGCGGGCTCGAGCTCGAGCTCTGGGGCGACGCCTCGGGCGACTACCGCGTCGACG
This sequence comes from Agromyces lapidis, assembly GCF_009749405.1. Taxonomy (GTDB): domain Bacteria; phylum Actinomycetota; class Actinomycetes; order Actinomycetales; family Microbacteriaceae; genus Agromyces; species Agromyces lapidis. The sequence continues at coordinate 282,498 of NZ_WBIQ01000010.1, read as the reverse complement.
GGCACCGCATCGTCGGCCCCCTGCCCGACGGCGGCGCGCTCGTGCCGTTCCGCCTGCACGGCGAGGACCGGGCCGGCCGTGCGGCCGAGGCGTTCGGGTTCCTCGTCGTCCCGGCCTCCGACGACCTCCGCGTGCAGCTGCGCGCCGACGTCGACCAGCTCGAGGTGAAAGAGGAGGCGCAGCTCGAGTTCGAGGTGCGCGAGCTCCTCGACCTGCCGAAGGGCGACCGCGTCGAGGTCGGCGACGACGGCGCCTACGCCGTGCAGCGGGCCGCGGCGAGCTGCACGCCCGCCTCGGGCGGTCGAGCGACGTACTCGGCGGGCGCGGATGCCCCGTGGAGCGACAGTTGCCTCATCCCCGTGCGCCTCGACGGGCAGAAGACCTGGTCGTGGGTCGGGGTTCCGATCGCGATCATCCCGAAGGACCCGCAGGCGATCCTCTCCGCGGTGAGCCGGACGGTGGCGCCCGGTGCGACCGAGTCCGTGAAGCTCTACGACGAGATGACGACGTGGGAGGGCGGCCGCGAGGGCGACCGCTCGAAGCTCGACTACTCGGTCGACTACTCGGGCAGCGCGTTCACCGTCGTGCACTCGGGCGACCGCGTCAGCTTCGAGGCGCGCGCCGACGCCCGCCCCGGCACCCGCGAGACCGCGACGGTCGGGATCAGCGCGTTCGGCGGGGTCTCCTCGGCCATCACGCTCGTCGTCGGCCAGGCTCCGGCCGACGCGCCGCGAGGCGCCGTCTTCACGCAGCAGTGCTCCGTCGGCGCCGGCGCCTCGTGCACGATCGCCGTCATCGGCGTGTCGGGCGAGTACGACCCGTTCGCGGGCAAGACCGGTGCCGGCCTCAAGCTCGAGGGCCTCGGCTCCGGCGCGAACAGCTGCCAGGTCGCCACCGTGCGCGCCGCCGACGACCGCTCGATCGTCGTCACCTGGCCGAGCGGCCAGAACGCCTTCGGCGGTGAGTGCGTCGTGCCGTTCCTCGTCGCCGACGCCCAGGGCCGGCCCGGAGAGGGGCGCCTGACGGTCGACCTCCAGGGGCTCCCGCAGCCGCCCGCCTCGATCTCCACCGCCGACTTCACCGCGACGAGCGTGACGCTCGAGGTCTCGCTCGGCGAGGCGCTGCGCGCCCACCCCGCCGTCACCGGCATCGAGATCCTCGAGGGCGGACGTGCGGTGCCGGCCGACTGCTCGCCGGGTGCCCCGGGCGTCTGGTGGTGCATCGTCGGCGGGCTCACGCCCGGCGAGCGGCACGACTACGCCGCACGTGCGGTGAACAGCGTCGGCACGTCCTCGCCGACGAACGCCGTGACGACGTGGTCGTACAAGGCGCCGAGCGTGGCCGAGGTCACCGCGACCCCCGTGTACCGCGAGGGCTCGACGAGCCCCGAGGCGGGCGTCGTCGAACTCGGCATCACCGCCGCGGCCGATGCGCGGGCCTTCCGCGTCGAGGAGACCGGCCAGGTCATCGACCGCAGCGGTGCGACCACCACGGTCGATCTCGCGCTCACGCCCGGACCCCAGCTGCTCACCGTCGTGCCGATCAGCGTCTTCGAACCGCCGACGGGGCGCGGCGGCAACGAAGGCGGTGCGCGATCGGTGCCGGTGACGGCCGCGGGTGCACCCTACCTCAGCCCGAACGGCATCTCCGCGACGGCGCTGACGAACTCGTCGATCCTCGTCAGCGGGGTCGCGCTCGTCGCGAACCACAGCTCGCGCGGCAGCGAGTTCGTGTACTTCGCCTGGCGCGATGGCGGCGAGCCCCAGTGCTGGGCCGACTCGTCGGGCGCGCTCGGGTACGACGCTCGCGGGGCGACCGTGAGCACCTCGTCGACGATCTCGGGGCTCGACGAGCGCAAGCGCTACTACGTCAAGGCGTGCGGGTCGAACGGCTACGGTGCGACGAGCTCGGGCGTCTCTGAGGTGCGCGTGTACACCGACGTCGACGCGCCGACCGGGAGCGCGACGTACGCGGTCGCGGTCGATGCCGCCGGCGGCGGCAACTCCTTCCGCTATGACCTCGTGCAGGGTCCGTCGCTGCAGGCCGCCGAGGACTTCCACATCGAGTACTGGCTGTACGGCGAGTGGCGCCAGGACTTCGCGCTCTCCTCGGATGCCGCGCCGTCGGGCGTCACCGCTCGCCAGTGCCACGACTTCTGGGGCCGCACGTACTGCTCGAACGAGATCCCGGTCACCGCGACGGCCGCACCGACGACGGTCGCCGTCGACTTCGCCGACAGCTGCGTCGTCGTGCCGAAGAAGCCCGACGACGATCGCGGCGTCACCGTCTCGCCGGCGGCCGCCGGGTCGATGCGCCTCTCGGCGGTGACCGCGCCCGACGCCGCGGGCAACGTCTCGTTCACCGTGTCGTTCGTCGACGCGTTCGCCGCACTGAAGCCGATCACCCGTACCGGCGTGCCGTGTTCACCCGCTGCGGGCGAGCCGCCCGCACCCTGACCTCGGCCCGACCTCCTGCCCGAGACATCCAGCCCCCTTCGAGAGGACCACCCCACGTGACGATCGCACCGGAGCAATCCGCCTGGTTCGCCGAGACGTTCTCGCTCATCGCCGACAACGTCGAGCAGGCCGTGCTCGGCAAGCGGCACGTCGTCGAGCTCGTGCTCGCGACCGCGATCTCGGGCGGCCACGTGCTGCTCGAGGACGCCCCCGGCACGGGCAAGACCGCGCTCGCGCGGGCCATCGCCCAGACGATCCACGGCACGAGCTCGCGCATCCAGTTCACCCCCGACCTGCTGCCCGGCGACGTCACCGGCATCACGGTGTTCGACCAGAAGGCCGGACGGTTCGAGTTCCACGCCGGGCCCGTCTTCGCGAACATCGTGCTCGCCGACGAGATCAACCGCGCCAGCCCGAAGACGCAGTCGGCGCTGCTCGAGGTCATGGAGGAGGGCAACGTCACGACCGACGGCGTCACCCGCCCGGTCGGCAACCCCTTCCTCGTGATCGCGACGCAGAACCCCATCGAGCAGGGCGGCACGTACCGCCTGCCCGAGGCGCAGCTCGACCGCTTCACCGTGAAGACCTCGATCGGCTACCCCGACGAGGCCTCGACCATGCGGATCCTGCAGGCGGTCGGCGCGCCCAAGCCGAAGCTCGAGGGCATCGTCGGCACCGACACCATCGTCGCGATGACCGAGCTGTCGCGCAGCGTGTACGTGAACCCGCTCGTCTCCGACTACGTCATGCGCCTCGTCGACGCGACCCGCCGCGCGACCGAGGTGCGCCTCGGCGTGAGCGTCCGCGGGGCCATCGCGCTCTCGCGTCTCGCGATGACCTGGGCCGCGGCCGCGGGGCGCACGTACGCGACGCCCGACGACGTCCGCGAGCTGGCCGTCGCGGCGCTCGCGCACCGGCTCGTGCTCGAGCCGGAGGCCGAGTTCGATGGGGTCACGGCGGTCGCGATCGTCAACCAGATCCTGCTCGACGTGCCCGCTCCCCGGGAGAACGGGGTGGCGTGACCGGACCGACCGAGCTCCTCCGCAAGCCCGCGACCACCGACACGGTCACCTCGACCCGTGGCGCTACGGTCACGCGGCTGGCTCGCACGCGCCGCGGCCCGTTGGCCGAGGGCGCGGCGCGGCTGCGCCGTCGTGCGCGGTCGGTGGGCGGCGGATTCGCGCGCGCGGTCGCGTGGGTGCTGGAGACGGTCTCGCCGGCGGGGATGCTCCTCGTCGGCCTCGTGGGCGTGGGCGTCGCCGCCGGTGCGGCGTTCGGCTGGTTCGAGGGTTGGGTGGTCGCCGCGACGGCGGGTGCGCTCCTCCTCGTGTGCGTGCCGTTCCTCCTCGGGGCGCACGACTACCGCGTGCGACTCGAACTCGATCGCGACCGGGTGGTCGCCGGGTCCGAGATCCGCGGCACGCTCGACCTGGTGAACGGCGGCGCCCGGCCGGCGCTGCCCGGTGTCGTCGACATCCCCGTGGGACGGGGGCTCGTCGAGGCCCACGTCCCGCTGCTCCGCGGCGGGGCCCACCACCGCGAGGAGCTGCTCATCGCCGCGCAGCGTCGCGGCATCATCGACGTCGGGCCCATGACGATCTCGCGCGGCGACCCCCTGCGGATCCTTCGTCGCGAGATGAGCTGGCCCGAGGTGCAGCGGGTGCACGTGCATCCCGTCACCGTGACGCTGCCGCCGTCGAGTGCCGGGCTCATCCGCGACCTCGAGGGTGCGCCGTCGAACCAGCTCGTCGACGCCGACCTCTCGTTCCACGCGGTGCGCGAGTACGTCGTGGGCGACTCGCAGCGGCACGTGCACTGGAAGTCGACCGCCCGCACCGGACGCCTCATGGTGCGCCAGTACGAGGAGTCGCGCCATGCGCGCATCGCCGTGCTGCTCGACCTCGACCTCGACGGTTACTCGAACGACGACGAGTTCGAGCAGGCGGTGAGCGCCGCCGCCTCGCTCGGCGTGCAGGGCGTGCGCGAGGGGCGAGACGTGCTCGTCGGCGTGAGCGCCGAGCTCGACGCCGCCGATCGTGGCGCGGTGCAGTCGATGCGGGCACTGCCGACCGTGACGCCCCGGGTCCTCCTCGACGGGATGTCGGGACTCGAAGGGTCCTCCGCCGCCGGCGCGGGCGCCGGGGTGATCCGGCTCGAGTCGGTCGCCGCGCTCGTCGCCCAGTCGTTCGGCGACCTCTCGATCGCCTATCTCGTCACCGGGTCGCTCGTGCCGCTGCAGCGCCTCCGCCGTGCGGCCGTCACGCTCCCTCCCGGCATCGCGGTCGTCGCGGTGCGGTGCGAGCCGGGCGCCGAGCCCACCGCCCGTCGCTCGAAGGAGCTCACCGTGCTCACGCTCGGCGAGCTCGGCGACCTCGGCCAGCTGCTCGCGAGAGGAGCCCTGCGATGAGCGCGCCCGCCGTTCGCGGCCGCGCCGATGCGCCGGCCCCCGAGTTCGATCCGCGGCGCACGGCGCTCGGCATCGGGTACGTCGTCGTCGCCGCGGCGCTCGCGACCGTCGCCGCCTGGCCCGTGTACGCCGCCCCGCGCATGATCGTGGTCGCCGTGATCGGCATCGTCGCCGGCCTCGGGCTCGCGATCGTCACCCGGCTGCTGCGCCTGCGGGGGGCGCTCGCGGCGCTGTTCGCCATCGGGGCGACCGCCGTCGTCTACGCACTGCTCGTGGTGCCCGTGGCCGTGCCGAGCGCGGTCGGCGACGTTCCGACCTGGTTGCGCGGAATCCGCGACGGCTTCGTCGGCGTGATCGTCGGCTGGAAGCAGTTGCTGACCCTCTCGCTCCCGTTGGGCGAGTATCAGGCGGTCCTCGTGCCGTTCTTCCTCGTGATGCTCGTCGGAACGCTCGTCGCCGGGCTGCTCGTGATGCCCGACCGGCGCCGCTCCCCGTTCGCGGTCGTCGTCGGCTTCGCGATGTCGGGCTTCGGCCTCGCGTTCGGGTCGAGCTCGCTGAGCGAGCCGCTCGTCGTCGGTCCGCTCGTCGTGCCCGCTCCGCGCGAGCTCGCGGTCGGGATCGGCGGGCTCGCGGCCGCGCTCCTCTGGCTGCTGCTGCGCTCGCGCTCCATCCGTGCGGTCGCGCTGCGGCGGGCGACCGCGGGCACCGTGCAGCGCGCCGGGCTGTCGGGCTGGCCGGCCGTGCGTCGCCGCGGGCTCGCCGCGGTGCTCATCGCGGTCGCGCTCGTCGTCGGCGCGGTCGTCACTCCGGCCGCCGCCCAGCTCGCCGATCGCTCGGCGCTGCGCGATCGGATCGAACCCGCCGTCGTGCTCCGCCAGACGGCAACGCCGCTCGCGAGCTACCGCGCGGCCTTCGGTGCCGACCGGATCGACGAGCCCTGGCTGGCGATCGAGGGCGACACCGGCGGCGTCGATCGCCTCCGGCTCGCGACCCTCGACACCTACGACGGCGAGACCTTCCACGTCGCGGCCTCCCGCGACGACGCGGCGACGGGCCGATTCAGCCGACTTCCGCGCGCGGCCGCGCGGATGCCCGGCGACGTCGCCTTCGGTCTCACCGTCGACGACGGCTACTCCGGCATCTGGGTGCCCGCCCCGCTCGGGCTCCGAGCCGCCCCCGACTTCGACGGGCCGCGTCGGGCTGCGCTCGCCGACGGCTTCCACCGAGCCGACGACGGGGCGACCTCCATCAACATCGCCTCGGTGCCGGATGCCTCGGCGTCGACCTCAGGGGTCGAACGCGGCCTGCTGCCGGGCGACGCCTACTCGCTCGTCTCGGCGCCCGACGCGCCGGCGCCGCTCGGCGAGCCCGACTCGACCCCGCGCCTCGACCTCGAGGAGTACCCCGCGCTCGCCGAGTGGATCGAGATGCAGGAGCAGCCGGGCACCGCCGCCGGCTTCACCGAACTCGTCGAGCGCCTGCGCGGCCGCGGCTACCTCAGCCACTCCTCCGTCGACGGGCCCGACGCCGCGGAGTGGATCGGCCGCCTCGACGCCGGTTACACCTTCCTGCCGAGCTACTCGGGCCACTCCGCGGCCCGCATCGAGTCCCTCTTCACCCAGCTCGTCGACCAGCAGCGACTTGCGGGGCCCGAGGCATCCGATGCGGCCCTCGTCGCGGCCGTCGGCGACGACGAGCAGTTCGCGACCGCCGTCGCACTGCTCGCCCGTGCGCTCGGCTACGAGTCGCGCGTGGTGCTCGGGTTCCGGCTCGCCGGCACCGAGGAGGTGCCGGGCGCCCCCGCCTGCACGGAGGTCTGCACCGGCGGCGCGCTGGCCGTGTGGGCCGAGGTGTCGGGCGAGCGCGGTGCCTGGACGCCGATCGACGCGACGCCCCAGCACGAGGTCGCCCCGAGCCTGATCAAGGAGGGCGAGCAGCTCCCCGAGCATCCGACGACGCCCGACCGCACCGACACGGCGACCGTCGACCCGCCCGCGGCGCGGAGCGAGTCGAGCGAGACGGCCGCGACCTCGCCCGAGGAGGTCGATCTCGGCCTCGCCTCGCTGTTCGCGATCCTCAAGTGGGCCGGCCTCGGTGCCGTGGCGCTCCTGCTGCTGCTGCTGCCGTTCCTCGTGCTGGTCGTGGCGAAGGGCGCGCGTTCGCGCCGCCGCCGGCACGATCCGGTGCCCGAAGTGCGTATCGTCGGAGCATGGGACGAACTCGTCGACCTGTACGCCGACCACGGTGTGCCGGCTGCGGGCGCGGATCGCGCGGCCGCCGCGCGGGCCTCCGGTCGTCGTGCCGCCGTCGAGCTCGCGACGAGGGTCGATCGTGCGGTGTTCGCAGGTGACCCGCCGAGCGAGGCCGACGCCGAGGCGGCGTGGGCGATCGTCGACGCCGAACGCACCGAGCTGCGGGCAGGTGCCCGCGCCCGTCGCCGGCTCGCGGCGACGCTCTCATTCGCTTCCCTGACCCGCCCCCTCCGCCCAGCTCGCGCATCACTCGAGGAGCCCGCACGATGACCCCAGTCGACTCCCAGCAGCTCGTCGCCGCCACGTTCATGACGGTCGGATTCTCGTTGCTCATCGGCATCGGGCTGTACGTCTGGTACGCGGCGATGCTCGCGAAGGTGTTCGTGCGCTTCGGCCAGCCGGCGTGGTCGGCGTGGGTGCCCGTGTACAACGAGATGCAGCTCTTCAGGATCGGCCGCCAGCAGCCGTGGCTCGCCCTCCTGATGTACGTGCCGCTCGTGCAGATCGTGGGCCTCGTGTTCAAGGTGTTCGCACTGCACCGCATCAGCACCCAGAGCTGGCGGGGCGTCGGCACCACGGTGCTCGGGGTGCTGCTCCCGCCGGTCTGGGCGACCGTGCTCGCGACCGGTCCCTCGCCCGATCCCGAGCTCGGCCGCATGCCGATGCGGGCGCCGGGCACGGGCGAGATCCCGCCCGTGGCTCCCGGGGTTCCCGGAGGGCCGCTCGCTGCGGCCCCCGCGGCCGTCGCGCCGCAGCCCGCGCCGCTCATCGCGCCCTTCGTTCCCGCGGCACCGGTCGCCGCACCGGTCGCGCCGCAGTCCGCGCCTCCGGTCGCGACCCAGCCCGCGGCGCCGGCCCCGCCCGCGCACATGTCGGCTGCCGCGCAGGCGTGGGCGTCTCCGCTGAACGACGCGCCCGCGACCGGCGCGCCGACGCCCACCGCGGCGGCCGTCGCAGCGCCCGCTGCGACTCCTGCGGCATCCGCCGACGCCATCTCGTCCCTCTTCGCCCCGCCGAGCTCCCAGCCTCCGGTGGCCCCCGCCGTCGACCACGGTGCCGTGGCACCGCGGATCCCCGGGCGCATCGAACCGCTCCCGCCGATCCCGCAGGCGCCGGTCGCGGCTCCGGCTGCGCCTTCCGCGCCTCCCGCGCCTCCCGCCGACGCCGCCCCGCCGCAGCCCGGCGGCGCGGCCGCCGCCTACGCCGCACTCGCCGCCCCGCTCGCGGCGCCGGCCCCTCCCGCCCCGTCGATCCCAGCCGCTGAGCAGGCGGCAGCGCCGCGCGCCGCCGCGTTCGACGGGTTCGAGCCGGCCGATGCCCCGACGATCGTCACCGGCGAGGGCGACGACGACCCGTTCGATCGCACCATCGTCGTCGCGCGCCGTCCGCTCGTGCGCTGGCGGCTCGTGCTCGAGGACGGCAGCGTGCTCGAGCTCGACGCTCCCGTCGTCGTGCTCGGTCGCAACCCGCGTGCCGCCCTCACGGGCGAGCAGCGCCTCGTCGTCCCCGACGTCAGCCGCACGCTCTCGAAGACGCACGCGGTCCTGCGCCTCGACGGCGACGAGTGGAGCGTCACCGACCTCGACTCGACGAACGGCGTCATGGTTCCCGACGCCGCCGGCGTCGACCGACTGATCGATCCCGGCGTGCCAACGCCCGTCGCGGGGCGGCTGGTGCTCGGAACCCTCCCCGTCGCCCTCGAGCGCGACGGGCAGCAGGAGGCCCCGCGCTGATGCCGGAACACCGCGTGAAGCTCGCCGCGGCCGCCGCAAGCGACGTCGGCCTCGTCCGCCGTACCAACGAGGACTCAGCCCTCGCCGAGTGGCCGGTCTACCTCGTCGCCGACGGCATGGGCGGGTACGAGGCGGGCGACCGCGCCAGCGCGGCGGTCGTCGACGCATTCCGCGAGCACGTCGTCGGCCGGCCCGTCGCGACGGTCGTCGGCGTGCGCGAGTCCCTGGCCGGGGCGAGTGCACGGGTCGCCGCGGTGGCCGCCGAGACCGATCGGGGAGCGGGCAGCACGGTGGCCGGGGTCGCGCTGGTCGACGACGAGGGCGAGCCGGCCTGGCTCGTCTTCAACGTGGGCGACTCACGCGTCTACCGGCACCACGGCACCGAGCTCGAGCAGCTGACGGTCGACCACTCGCTCGGTCAGGAGCTCGTCGACGGCGGGGCGATGCGCGCCGAGGATCTCGCGACCTTCGAGCGCCGCAACGTCATCACGCGGGCGATCGGCGCGCCCGACAGCACCGCCGACAGCTGGCTGCTGCCCGTCGTGAACGGCGAGCGGCTGCTGATCTGCAGCGACGGCCTCACCTCCGAGGTGAGCGACGAGGGCATCCGGGCGACCCTCACGATGAGCGGCCGCCCCGAGTCGGCCGCGGCGGCCCTCGTGCAGCGTGCCCGCCAGGCGGGCGGACGCGACAACATCACGGTCGTGGTCGTCGACGTCCTCTCGGGCGGTCTCGACGAGTACGCGGATGCCACGACCGGCGTTCCCCGCAGGACGCCCGACCCGGCCGGTGCGCCCGAGGTCGACGACGAGACGACGATCCCCGTGCGGAGGCGTTCATGAGCGACGACCGGTCCGGTTCGATGCTCGACGATCTCGACGAGGCCGACCTTCACGACGAGGCGACCGTGGTCGTCTCCCGGCTCGACGAGCAGACGGTGGTCGTCGACCGCACGGTCGCGCGCTCCGACGCCGACGCCGAAGCCGCCGCCGCCGACGCGACCGTGGTCGTCCCGCGGACGTCCGCACCCGACGAGGCCACCGTCGTCGTCGACCGGGGCGACTCGTCGAAGTCGCGGCTCACCCATCAGGGCGCGCCCGTCATGCACTCGCCGACACGTCGCGATCGTCGCCGGCCGTCGCCCGCACCCGTCTCGGACGAGGTGCTGCGCACCGCCGAACCCGGTGCCGGCCCCGGAGTGCTCGACCGCTACGAGGCGCGGGCGCCCGAGGCATCCCCGCTGCAGCGCCCCCCGCGCGTCGCGGACGGGCCGCCGCCGAGCCGGGACGCGACGGCGGTGCTGCCGTCGGTCGCGCGTCGTTCGCGGCGCACGGCGGTCGCCTCGATCGGCGTGTTCGCGGGGGCGTGCCTCCTCAGCGTCGTCGGGCTCGTCGCGCTCGCCGTCACGGTGCTCGGCGAACTGTTCGGCTGAGGTCGCCCTCAGACCGGGACGACCGGCTCGGCGACGACCTCCGCGGGAACACCGAGGAACTCGGCGACCTCCGCGAGCCGCTCGTCGAGCGAGCGGCGTTCGGCCGGTGAGAACTCGCGCCACGGCACCACCTTGAGCGTCGCGCGCCCGCCCTGCACGACGGGGGCCCATCGCCCGACCATGGTGCCGCCGATGAGCATCGCGTGCAGTGGGAACTCGGGGATGATCGGCGCGGCGATGCCCGGCGGCTGCAGGTAGGCGCGGGGCATCGCGTAGCCCATCACGTACTCGTCGTAGCCCTGCAGCAGGTCGACGCGGGCGGGGTCGTCGTCGACCGCCGTCCGTTCGGCGGTTCGAGCCGACCAGGCCGCCGCGACGGCCGCGTCGTGCCAGAGCTCGGGCGTATCCGGCTCGTCGAGCTGTTCGAGCCGCCCGTCGGTGCGATCGGATGCCGCGACGAGCGCCGCACGGATGTCGCGCAAGGTGAATCCCGACCAGGTCGCGAGATCGCGGGTCGTCGCCGGCCCTCGGGTGAGCAGGGCCCGTTCGACGAGCTCGGAGAGTGCCTCGTCCCTGGGGCGGGGCGGCGCGGGCGGCACCCGCTCGTCGAAGGCCGCGTAGCTGCGCTGCCTGCCGACGCTCGCACCCGAGATCGCGACGAGTTCGAGCTCGGCGACGAGCAGCACGAACGTCAGGCCTGCTCTCGGGAGCCCGGAATCCACGAGCGCCGCCCCGAGCTCGTCGCGGGTGCGGTGGCCGTGCGCGAGTTCGCGGGCGACGACGTCGACGGCGCGGCGGCCGGCTTCGCCGTCCCATCCGGCCTTGCGGATCGTGCCCGCCATCTGCTGCCGCACCCGCGGTGCCGACAGCTCGAGCAGCCACCGGGCGTCGGCGGGCACCATGAAGTGCCAGGTGGGGCGCAGCACGTGCGTGCGGAGGACCGCCCCCTCGTCGATGCGGGCGGCGACCGCGGCCGCATCGGGGCGCGCCGGCGGCGGCAGGCGCTGGGCGAGTCCCCACTGGGCGGGCAGGTACTCCTGCGCCTGCACCGCGAGCGCCCGTGCCACGACGTCGTCGGGCGTCGCGGGCGGCGCCGTCGCCGTGGCATCCTCGCCGCCCGGAATCGCGCCGCGCAGGCCCTGCGCGAACAGCCGACGCGACCGCAGCTCGGCGGCGTCCACCTACGAGACGTCCCTCCGCCAGGTCGTCGCCGCGCCGATCGCCGTGGTCACGAGGGCGATCCCGAGCAGCACGAGTCCGCCCTGCCACCAGTCGAGCGTCTCGGTGCCGCCGAACGCGGCGACCGTGTAGAAGGACGCCCCGACGAGGGCGTCGCTCGCGGCGCCGGGCAGGTAGCGGCCGACGGTCGCGGTGACGTCGTTGAGCGACGCCGCGAACCGCAGGATCGGCTCGAGGAACTGGGTGAACGCGATCACGATAACGACGGCTGCGACCTGGTTCGTCACGAGCACGCCGAGCCCGACGCCGATGCCGCCCCAGAGCGCCATCGCGAGGATGCCCCGGCCGATGAGCGCCCAGGTGTCGCTCGAGTCGAGGCCGGTCTCGAGGCCGAATCCCGCGAGGGCCGTCGCCGCCGAGCCGACCGACACGGCGTAGCCGATGGCGCCGAGCACGGCGCCCGCGACGAGTTGCGACACGAGCTTCGCCGACAGCACCACGGTGCGATGCGGTTCGGCGAGGAAAGTGGGCGTGAGGGTCTTGTGCCGGAACTCGCTCGTCACCGCGAGGGCGCCGAGGAGCAGCGGGAACACGTAGCCGATGCTCGAGGCGAAGCTGTAGAGCAGCGGCGCGAGCTCGACGTCGGCCGGCAGCGGTGCGCTGCCCGACTCGGCCGCGGCGTCGGGGTTCGCACCGAGCCAGCTGAAGAGGGCGCCGAGGCCGCCGGCCATGAATGCGACGTAGGCGGCGAGCAGGATCGCGAGCAGCCACCACATGCGGGTGGTCAGGAGTTTCTGGAACTCGGCGCCGAGTGCGCGGAAGAAGCTCATCGCGCGTCCTCCTCGCCCGCCGGAGCCTCGTCGACGGGTGGCGCGGCGGCCGGCGCCTCGGCAGGGTCGTCGCCCGGTGACCCATTCGAAGCATCGCCCGGTGATTCGTCGGGCGCCTCGCCCACGAGCGAGAGGAACGACTCCTCGAGGCCGGACTTCAGGCGGTGCAGCGCGCTCAGCTCGACGCCGCCGACGAACGCGGCATGGCCCACCCGCCCGGGGTCGGGCTCGTCGACGATGAAGCCGCTGCGGCCCGCGTCGTACTCGAGGCCGGCCGAGTCGAGGGCCGTCGCGAGGGCCGTCCGGTCGGGCGAGTCGACGATCGTGCGCGGGGCCGAGTCGAGCTCGAGGCTCGCGAGCGTGCCGCGCTTCACGAGGCGGCCCCGCGAGATGATGACGACCTCGTCGACCGACTGCTGCACCTCGCTGAGCAGGTGCGAGGAGACCAGCACCGTGCGGCCCTCGCGGGCGAGGGTCTGCAGGAACACGCGGATCCAGCGGATGCCCTCGGGGTCGAGGCCGTTGATCGGCTCGTCGAGCACGAAGACGCCGGGGTCGCCGAGCAGCGTGTACGCGAGGGCGAGGCGCTGGCGCATGCCGAGCGAGTACCCGCCGACCCGGCGCTCGGCGAACTCGGCGAGGCCGACCTGCTCGAGCACGACCGGCACGCGCGCCGACGGGAGGCCGGCCGCGGTGGCGTACACCCGCAGGTGGTTGCGCGCGGTGCGCCCGGGGTGGAAGTTCGCGTCGAGCGCCGCGCCGACCGTCTCGAGCGGGCGCGGCAGCGCATGGTACGGGGTGCCGCCGAAGGTCGCCGTGCCGCTCGACGCGCGCACGAGCCCGAGCAGCACCCGCAGGGTCGTCGTCTTGCCCGCGCCGTTCGGCCCGAGGAACCCGGTGACCCGCCCCGGTTCGACCGTGAAGCTGAGGTCGTCGACGGCGGTGACCGCGCCGAAGTGCTTGCTGAGCCCCGTGATCTCGATGGGGATGCCGTCGGCCATGCGCGCTCCTCACGTCGGGGGCCGTCGTGAGCCGCAGGTGGGCCGCGCCCCCGCACGACCCGTGTTCGCGGCCGAGGCCGCGAACAAGCTCACCCTAGCGAGATCGGGGGCCGCGGGGCATCCGTCTCGTGGGGGATTCGCAGATCAGCGCGGGGAATCCGCGGGCCATCAGTTCAGCGGGCGGATGCCGTCGGGCAGCACGCCGCCCGCGTAGAGGTCGGCCGCCAGGTCCTGCAGGGCGCCGAGCGCGATGCGCTGGGTCGTCGGGCCGTACGAGAGGCGGGCCACCCCGAGGGCTTCGAGCCGAGCGGGCGCCGGCACGCCCGGCAGCCCGATGAGGGCGAGCTTCTGCTCGCCGATGCCGGCGACGAGTTCTTCGATCTCGGCCTCGCCGAACACGCCCGGCACGAACACGCTCGTCGCACCCGCGTCGAGGAACGCGCGACCGCGCTCGATCGTGTCGGCGAGCCACACCTCGCGCGGGCGGGCGTGGCCGCGCAGCCACGCGTCGGTGCGGGCGTTGAGTGCGAACGGCACGCCCTCGGCACCGGCCGCCGCGACGGCCGCGTCGACGACCGCGACCGATTCGGCGAGCGGCTTCAGACGGTCTTCGATGTTCGCCCCGACGATGCCCTCGCCGATCGCACGACGCACGGTCTCGCCGGCGTCGCCGTAGCCGTCGTCGAGGTCGGCGCTCACGGGCACCTCGACCGCACGCGCGATGCGACCCGCCATGTCGAGCATGAGGTCGACCGGGATCTCGCCGTCGGGGTAGCCGAACGACGCGGCGATCGAGTGGCCGGCCGTTGCGAGGGCGCGGGTCTCGGGCAGTGCGGCGACGGTGCGGGCGCTCACGACGTCCCACACGTTCACCACCTGGAGGAGCTCGGGGGCGGTGTGCAGGCGGCGGAGTTCGGCGGCGTTCTCGGCGATGGTCATGACCTCACGATACGGCCGCGGGAGCGGCCGGTCGGCGATCCGACCGCCGAAGCGGGGGTCAGGTCCGATTTCCTCGAGCGCTTCCGGGCCATCGTGCTGCCGCCGGGCCGACTCGGCCCCGCGAGGAACCGGGTCAGTGCGGCGCGTGGTACTCGGCGTCGCCGCGACGCCAGTACCCCTTGACGATCGCGCGCTCGGCGCCGAGCCCCCAGCGCTCGAGGAGTGCCCGGCAGGGCTTCACGACGGCCTGCTCGGCGGCGACGAACGCGAAGACGTCGCCCTCGGGGCGATCGTCGGCGGTGAGTGCGTCGAGCCGCGCGATGAGCGCCGCCGAGGGCGAGCCCGCGCCCCGAGCGAGCCATTCGACCCGCACGCCCTCGGGTGCCTCGAGCCCGTAGTCCGCTGCCGCCCCGTTCGCCTCGATCACGACGAGCCCGCGCGCGTCGCGAGGCATCCGCCCGGCCAGACGGCGCATCGCCGGCAGGGCCGTCTCGTCGCCCGCGAGCCGCCACCCCTCGGGTTCGCCCTCGATGACGAGCGACCCGCGCGGGCCGCCGACCCCCACGGAGGCGCCGATCGCGGCGTCCGCCGCCCAGCGCCCGGCGATGCCCTCGTCGCCGTGCACGAGGAACTCGAGATCGAGAGTGCCCGCCGAGGCATCCCAGGCGAGCGGCGTGTACTCGCGGCTCGGTGCCGCGCGCAGCTCGTCGACGGAGAGCGCGGCGCCGTCGGTGCCTGCGGAGGGGAAGAACACGCGGATGTGGTCGTCGGCGCCGGGCGAGTCGAAGCCGATGAGCGCCTCGCCCTCGAGCCGCACGCGCACGTAGTCGGCGGTGAGGAAGCGGCGCGAGGCGAGCCGTGCGGGGCGGAAGACGAGCTCGTTCGAGCGGCGGGCGAGGGTGAAGGCGGTCATCGGGTCTCACTTCTGGTCGGGTCGGATCTGGTCGGGTCGGATCGGGTCGGGTCGGGTACCGGCTCGGGCCGGTAGTACACCGCGAGGCGCTGCCCCGCGTGTTCGACGACGTCGACCGGGGTGTCGAACACACGCGACAGCACCTCGCCGCGCATGATCTCGTCGGGCGCGCCCGAGGCGACGATCCCGCCGTCGGCGAGGGCGATGATGCGGTCGGCGTAGACCGAGGCGAAGTTCACGTCGTGCACGACGAGCACGATCGTCTTGCCGAGCACGTCGGCCGCGTCGCGCAACTGCTGCATCATGCGTGCGGCGTGCCGCATGTCGAGGTTCGCGAGCGGCTCGTCGAGCAGCACGACCTCGGTGTCCTGCGCGAGCACCATCGCGACGAAGGCGCGCTGGCGCTGCCCGCCCGAGAGCTCGTCGAGGAAGCGGTGCTCGAGGTGCGCGAGATCGAGGAAGGCGATCGCCTCGTCGATCGCCTCGTGATCGGATGCCGCGAGCCGCCCCTGCGAGTGGGGGAAGCGGCCGAACGCGACGAGCTGGCGCACGGTGAGGCGGGCGACGAAGTGGTTCTCCTGCTTGAGGATCGACACGACCTTCGCGAGCTCGCGCGGCTTCGCCGTCGCGACGTCGAGGCCGCCGACCCGCACGGCGCCCGCGTCGGCGCCGAGCAGCCGGCCGATGATCGTGAGCATCGTCGACTTGCCCGCGCCGTTCGGTCCGACGAGCGCGGTGACGCCGCCGCGGGCGATCTCGAGGTCGACCGGCCCGAGGGCGCGCGTGCTGCCGTAGCCCTTGGCGACGCCGTCGAGGGTGATCACGGGGGTGGTGCTCATCTGAGCCCCTTTCGCAGGATGACGATGAGGAAGGCGAGTCCGCCGACGAACTCGATGACGACCGTCACGAGCCCGGCGGTGTAGAACACGTGCTGCAGCACGAAGTAGGCACCCGTGAGCGAGGCGAGCCCGATGAGCACGGCGAGGGGCAGCACCACGCCGTGGCGGTCGGAGCGCACGAACTGGTAGGTCAGCGTCGCCACGAGGAAGCCGAAGAAGGTCATCGGCCCGATCATCGTGGTCGAGATCGCGATGAGCGCGGCGACGACGACGAGGAGGCCGACGACCTCGCGGCGGTACGCGACGCCGAGGTTCACCGCGGTGTCGCGCCCCAGCGCGAGCACGTCGAGCACCCGCCGCCGGCGCCACACGACGACCGCGATCGCCGCGACGACGAGCTCGGCCCACGGCAGCACCTCGGGGTTCGCGTTGCCGATCGAGCCGTGCAGCCGCGAGGCGAGCACGTCGAACTCGCTCGGCGTGAGCAGGCGCTGCAGGAACGTCGACACCGAGCCGAAGCCGACGCCGAGCACGACGCCGACGAGGAGCAGCACGTGGAGGTTCTGGCGCCTCCCCGAGAACAGCCAGCCGTAGAGCAGGGTCGCGAAGAGCATCATCGCGAGGCTCTGCACGAGAATCTTCGCCGGCCCTTCGACCTGCGTCGCGGCCATGCCGAACACGAACACGAGCGCGGTCTGCATGAGCGTGTAGAGCGCATCGAAGCCGAGGATCGACGGGGTCAGGATGCGGTTGCCCGTCGCCGTGTGGAACAGGACGGTCGCCAACGCCTGGCAGACGGCCACGAGCGCGATGGTCGCGACGGCGACCGAGCGGGACTCGACGATGATCCAGAAGCCCGGCTGCCCGTAGGGCACGGGGTTGTCCCACACGAGGATGCCGACGACGAACACGAGCGCCGCCGCGCCCGCGATGATCGCCCCGAGCGGGCGCGGATGCTGCGTGCGGGCCGCCGCACGGGGCATCCGGATCATGACCTCAGCCACGCGGCCTCCGCAGGAGGAGGGCGATGAACACCGCGCTGCCGACGATGCCGAGCACCATCGACACGGGGATCTCGAACGGCATGCGGATCGTGCGGCCGATGAGGTCGCACACGGTGACGAGGGCGACGCCGCCCACGCACACCCACGGCAGGTTGCCGCGAAGATCGTCGCCGCGGATCATCGACACGATATTCGGCACGACGAGCCCGAGGAAGGGCAGGAACCCGACGACGACGGTCGTGACGCCCGTCGCGATCGCGACGAGCGAGGTGCCGACGACGAGCACGGCCTCGTAGCGCACGCCGACGGTCGTGGCGACGTCTCTGCCGAGGCCCGCGACGGTGAGGCGGTCGGCGACGAGGAAGATCAGGAACGTGACGAGGGCGACGGCCCAGAGCACCTCGTAGCGTCCGCGCACGACGCTCGTGAAGCTGCCCATGAACCAGGTGCCGAGCATCTGCAGCGAGTTGGTCGAGGCCGCGAGGTAGGTGGTGAACGCGCTCACGACCGCACCGAGCATGATGCCGATGAGCGGCACCACGAGGGTCGTGCGGATCGCGACGCGGCGGAGGATCGCGAGGAAGGCGAGCGTGCCGATGAAGGCGGCGAGGCTCGCGGCGATCATCTGCGCCTCGAGGCCGGCACCCGGCACGAGCAGCACGGTGAGCAGCAGGCCGAGCGCGGCCCATTCGGTGGTGCCCGCGGTCGTGGCGTCGACGAAGCGGTTCTGCGTGAGCATCTGCATGACCAGGCCGCTGACGGCGATCGCGCAGCCCGCGAGCATCAGGGCGATCGTGCGCGGCACGCGGGTGATGGCGAACATCTCGGCGCCGTCCTCGGCGCCGACGACGTCGTAGACGCCGACGAAGAGCGAGAGCGTGAGGAGGCCGAGCGTGGCGAGGATCGCCAGGGGGAGCGCGGCGCGGCGCGCGCGCCCGAGGCGCGCACCCGGTCGGGTGCGCGCCTCGGGCCTGGTGGCGGATGCCACGGACTGCTGCGGCACGTGAGGACTACGCGGCGTCGGCGAAGGCCTTCGCGAGCTGCTCGTAGAGGGCCGTGTAGGACTGCAGGTCCTCGGTGAGGTAGAAGGCGGGGTCGACGTAGACGACCTGCCCCTTCGCCACCGCGGTGACCTTCGCGAGCGCTTCGGAGCCCTCGATGAGTTCCTTCGCGGGCACGTAGCCCTCGGCGTCGGTCATGGCGCCCTCGCGGTCCATCACGATGATCCAGTCGGGGTTCGCCGCGGCGATCGCCTCGACGCTGATGTCGTCGCCGTGCGAGGTGTCTTCGGCGGCCTGCTCGATCGCGGGGGTGAGGCCCGCGGTCGGGTAGAGCGCGCCGAGGCTGCGGCCGGTCACGGGGGCGATATACGAGATCTCGCCGCCCGACGTCAGCAGGGTCGCGACGGTCGAGGTGCCGTCGTAGGCGTCTGCGGCTGCGGCGGTCGCGTCGTCGAAGGCGGCGATGAGCTCGGCCGCCTCGTCCTCGCGGTCGAAGATCTGGCCGAGGATCTCGATCTCGCGGGTGAGCTCGGCGTTCGGGTCCTCGCCCTCGCGCGGGGCGATCTCGATGACGGCGGCGTCGGGGTTCTGCTTCACGATCTGGTCGTACGACTCGGCGAAGCGGTAGCCGCCGATGATGAGTTCGGGCTGCGCGGCGACGATCGACTCGAGGTTCGGCTCGAAGTGGGCGCCCACGTCGAGCACCGCCTCGTCGCCGGTGTACTCGGGCCAGATGTCGGTGCCCATGATCTGCTTCGGTGCCGCTGCGAGCGGGATGTCCCAGGCTGCGAGCGTCTCGAAGACGTGGTTGTCGAGTGCGACGACCCGCTCGGGGTTCACCGGTACCTCGACCTCGCCGTGGTTGTCGACGATCGTGACGGTGCCGCTCGCGGCGGAGGCCTCGGGTTCGGCCTCGGCGGTGCTCGCGCAGCCGGCGAGTCCGAGGGCGGCGATCGTGAGGAGACCGGCGGTGGCGGTCAGCGCCGAACGGCGTCTGGGCATGGTGGAACACTCGCTTTCCGTGAGGGTGGTCGTGCCGCGACTGCGCGGCGACTTAGGGAACCCTAAGCAAGGTAAGGCTAACCTTAAATTCTCGCGGAAGGCCAACTGAGTGTTCCTCGATCGGCCCCGGGTAGCATTCCGGCATGGGGGACACCTCGGAAGCGCCGCCCGCGGGCCGTCGGCCGCGCCGGTTCTCGGCGAACGCGCTACTCGACGGGTTCTTCTTCATCTACGCGGGCATCGCGGCGGTGTGGCTGGCCTGGCTGATCCTCGAGCAGAGCTTCGACTGGGGCTGGTTCGGGCTGGTGTTCTTCGTCGCGTTCTGGCTCGTGCTCGCCTACCTCGTGCTGCCGCGCCTGCATCGGATCCTCACGACGATCTACGTGCCCGACTACTTCATCGGCCGCGCCCGCACGAGCGACGGGCTGCTCGGCGACCCGGTCAACCTCGCGTTCGACGGCGACGAGGTGCAGTTGCACGCGGCCATGCGCGCGGCCGGTTGGACCCGCGCCGACGACGTGACCGTCGCGAGCAGCTGGCGCATCGTCGCCTCGACCGTCACCGGGAGGAGCTACGACGAAGCGCCGGTCAGCCCGCTCTTCCTCTTCGGACGCCAGCAGGACTTCGCCTACCAGCAGGAGGTCGAGGGCAACCCGGCCAAGCGCCACCACGTGCGATTCTGGCGCACCCCCGACGGCTGGCTGCTGCCCGGCGGGCGCCGGGTCGGCTGGCTCGCTGCCGGCACCTTCGATCGGGCCGTCGGCTTCTCGCTCTTCACCCTGCAGATCACCCACAAGATCGACGCCGACATCGACGTCGAACGCGATCACATCGTCGCGACCGTGCTCGGCGCGAACCCGCAGGCGACCGTCGACGTGCTCGACGACTTCTCGACCGGCTACCACTCGCGCAACGGCGGCGGCGACTCGATCAGCACCGACGGCGGGCTGCCCGTGCTCGACGTGAGCGAGGTCCCCCTCGCGGCGATCGATGAGGCCCGCCCGGGAGGCGCCTCATGAGCGGCAAGCGGCCCGCCTACGAGTCGCCGGGCGATCTCGCCCGACCGCCCGACCGGCCGCCGGCCTCGATGCGTCGCCCTGCGGCGACCGCCTTCGGTGCCGTGCTCGTCGTGCTGCGGGTGGTCGCGGGCGTGGTCTGGTTGATCGCGCTCGCCGTGCAGTGGCGCCAGGTGCTCGAGGGCGACTTCGGCGTCGTGCTCGAGGGCGACGTCGACGCGCAGACCCTGTCGGACACGGGTCTCGTCGTCATCCTCGCGGGCGGCGGCGTCGTGCTCGCGGTCGAGCTCGTCTTCGCCGTGCTCGTCTACCGCGGCAGCAACTGGGCGCGCATCACGGTGATGCTCTTCGCGACGATCAGCATCACCTGGTCGGCCGTCGACTACTTCGGCGGCGACGCCGAGATCACGCTGCGCACGACGCTCGTCACCCTCGCCCTCGACATCCTCGTGCTGCTCGCGCTCTCGAGCCGCAACGCGCGGGCGTACGCCCGCCGCGGGCGCGGCTGAGTCACGCGGCGGCGTGCGCTGGGCAGGCGGCGGAGTCGCACGACGCGCACAGCACGAACTCGGCGTCGCACGAGGTATCCGTGCAGTTGGCGGTGCGATTCGTCGCGCCGCCGCAGCGCGCGCACTCGCCGATGACGGCGGCGTGGTCGGAGAAGTCGATCGAGCCGCGCCCGTCGAAGACGTAGAGCGATCCCTGCCAGAGCCCGTCGTCGCCGAAGCGCTCGCCGTACCGCACGATGCCGCCGTCGAGCTGGTACACCTCGCCGAAGCCGCGGCCGACCATGAGGCTCGAGAGCACCTCGCAGCGGATGCCGCCGGTGCAGTACGTCACCACCGGGCGCCCCTTGAGGTCGTCGTACTTCCCGGAGTCGAGTTCGGCGACGAAGTCGCGCGTCGTCTCGACGTCGGGCACGACGGCGCCGGCGAACCGTCCGATCGCCGCCTCGAGCGCGTTGCGTCCGTCGAAGAAGGCGACCTCGTCGCCGCGCTCGGCGACGAGCTCGTGCAACGCCTCGGGAGTGAGCTTCGTGCCGCCGCCGACGACGCCCTCGCCGTCGACCGCGAGCTCCTCGGGCGCCCCGAACGAGACGATCTCGTCGCGCACCTTGACGCTGAGCTTCGGGAAGTCGAGGCTCGCGCCCGACTCGTCGAGGCCGGTGCCCTCGCTCCATTTGAAGTCGATGTGCTTGAACGCGGGGTAGTCGCGCGTCGCACGTACGTAGCGCTTGAGGGCGCGGAGCTCGCCGCCGAGGGTGCCGTTCAGGCCGTCCTTCGAGATGAGGATGCGCCCCCGAAGGCCGAGCGATCCGGCGAGGTCGCGCTGCCAGAGCCGCACCGCGTCGGGGTCGGCGAGCGGGGTGAAGGCGTAGTAGAGGAGGATCTTGGCGATCGGCACCACGAGAGTCTACGAGTGGATGCTCCGCGCTCGCCGTGTGCGCCCGGCCTAGGCTGGTGGCATCCGTCGAGAGGAACGCCGATGTTCGATCACGACCCGTACGCCGCCCTCCAGACGTTGAAGCCGATGGCCGGGTTCACGCTCGTGAGCGCCGACTTCGACGACGGCGCCGAGCTGCCGCCGCCGCTCTGCGCCGCCGGGCCGGGCGCGGGCGATCGCTCGCCGCAGCTGTCGTGGTCGGGGTTCCCGCCCGGCACGCAGAGCTTCGCGCTGACGTGCTTCGACCCCGATGCGCCGACCGGCTCCGGCTGGTGGCACTGGGCCGTCGCGAACTTGCCGGCCACGGTCACGAGCCTCGAGCCCGACGCCGGCGAACCGGGTGCCCTGAAGCTGCCGGCGGGCGCACTCGTGCTGCCCAACGAAGACGGCGAGCGGCGCTACGCGGGCTCGGCGCCGCCGCCCGGCACCGGCGTGCACCGCTACATGTTCGTCGTGCACGCGCTCGACGTTCCGCGGCTGTCGATCGACCCCGAGGCGACGCCCGCGAATCTCGCGATCCAGTGCTTCTTCCACGGCGTCGGCCGCGCGGTGCTCACAGGCACGGCGGTGAATCCGGCCGACGCGTAGTCGACGCCTCGTTCTCGTTCTCGTGCGCATGTCGCGCACGCCAGCGCCGCTTGCGCATTCCGCGCATGCCCGTGTATCTCGCACAGGCCGCGTGCCGCGCACGCCGTGTGGGCCCGCGCATGTCGCGCATGTCGCGCATGTCCCGCACTTGGTGGCCCGACGCGGAGAGTATTGCGCATTCGAGCCATGCCAGTTCCGCCTCATCGGAGGCCCCGGAGTCCCCGGAGGCCACGGAGGCCACGGAGGCCGCGGAGGCCGCGGAGGCCACGGAGGCCACGGAGGCCAGGGAGGCCAGGGAGGCCAGGGAGGCCAGGGAGGCCAGGGAGGCCAGGGAGGCCACGGAGGCCACGGAGGCCACGGAGGCCAGGGAGGCCAGGGAGGCCAGGGAGGCCAGGGAGGCCAGGGAGGCGCCGCGGAGGTCACGGAGGGCACGGAGGTCACGGAGGTCACAAGCCACGGAGGCGCCGCGGAGGTCACGGAGGTCACAAGCCACGGAGGCGCCGCGGAGGTCACGGAGGTCACGGAGGCGCCGCCCGTGTGGCTGAGCCGTCCCGCCATCGTGAGGGAAGGAGGCCTGTCATTTGATGAGGCGGAACTGGCGTAGTTGGAACTGAGGCGGTGATCGCATGCCGAAGTTCGGCTGCGCTGAGACGGTGATCGCATGCCGAAATTCAGGTGGCACTGCCGTAGCTGCGCGGAGGCGGCTCGGCAGAGCCGACATGTAGGCGGAGCTGCACAGCCGAGATTGAGGCGGAACTGGCATAGCCGAGACGCGAAACACCCAGCGGGCTGGGTCGACGCTCGGCGGCATCACGTCTGGTCGTCGAGCCAGCTCCCTGGTTCGAAGCCGCGTCGTCCCTTGCGCCCGGCGCGATGTCGTCGAGCGGCACCCGGCGTCGGTGCGGGGGGCGCGGCGCCCGACGCTCGAGGAGCGCGCGAGGGGCGGGCGGGAGGTATCGGTGGGCGATCGGTGCCGAACCCGTAGCGGTGGTCCCAGAGATCGAACAGCTCGGCCACGGCCGAATCGAGCTCCTGCATGAACTCCTCCTCGAGTAGGTAGAGGCGCTCGGTGTACGCCGGGAGCACTCGCACGACCCCGTGATCGCGCAGGATGCGGAGATGATGCGACACCGCCGAGCGCGACACCTGGAACTCCATCGAGATGATGTCGTTCAGCAGCCCGACGGGATGCGAGCCGACGGCGAGCACCTCGACGATGCGGCGACGCACGGGTTCGGCGAGGATCTCGAAAGGATGCATCGCCGCAGGCTACGTCGCATGCGACGCTCGGCCGCGAATGAAGGAGCCCCGAATGGGCGGGAGTGAGCGGGCGCTCTCGTGGGGAGGACAGGACGGAAGGGGGCGCGAGGCCCGACAGGCCCGACTCAGTGCTTGTTGCCGCTGAGGGCGAGCACCCCGCCCAGACCGATCATCATGACGCCGCCCGTGGCCGAGAGGTGCTCGATGCGTCGCGGCGATCGGGCGAACCAGTTGCGGGCCGCGCTCGCGGCGAGTGCCCACACCGAGTCGCAGACGAGGGCGAGCACGATGAAGACGATGCCGAGCTCGAAGAGCTGCAGGGGGATCGCCCCGGCCTCGAACGACACGAACTGGGGCAGCACCGCGACGAAGAAGGCGATCGTCTTCGGGTTCGTGACCCCGACGACGAAGCCCTCGCCGAGCTGACGCCAGTGCGAGCGAGGGGCAACCTCGCCGTCGGCCGCGCGCGCGGCGTCCTTGCGGTGCCGGATCGCCTGGACGCCGAGGTACACGAGGTACGCGGCACCGGCGAACTTGATGATCGTGAACAGCACGACCGACTGCGCGACGATCGCGCCGACGCCGAGCGCGACCGCGATGACGAGCGGCACCATGCCGATCGCGTTGCCGACGACGCTGAGGATGCCGCCGAGGCGGCCGAGCGCGAGCGAGCGGCCGATGACGAAGAGCACGCTCGGGCCGGGGATGACGATGAGCACGACCGAGGCGAGCACGAATGCCCAGAGGTTCTCGAGGGGGACCATCTCGGAATCGTAGTCCCGTTCCCGATCGGGGCGATACGGTGGCTCACGTGAGCGAGCACATCTCCGCGAGCGTCGCCGACGGGGTCGGCCACGTCACGCTCGACCGACCGCAGGCGCTGAACGCCCTCTCCTACGAGATGATCCGCGCCCTCGCCGAGGTGTTCGAGGCCTGGCGGCACGACTCGGAGGTCGCGCTCGTCGTGCTCGACGGCGCCGGCGAACGGGGTTTCTGCGCCGGCGGCGACGTGCGCGAACTCCACCGCTACGCGGTGAACGACGACCACGCCGAGGCCCGCGAGTTCTTCCGGGCCGAGTACCGGCTCGATGCGGCGATCGCCCGCTACCCGAAGCCGGTCGTCGCGATCATGGACGGCATCACGATGGGCGGCGGCATCGGCCTCGCCGGGCACGCCTCGGTGCGCATCGTCACCGAGCGCTCGCGCATCGCGATGCCCGAGACCCGCATCGGCTTCACGCCCGACGTCGGCGGCTCGTGGCTGCTCGCGAACGCGCCGGGCGAGCTCGGCGTGCACCTCGCCCTCAACTCGCGCACGATGGACGCGGCCGACGCCCTGCATGCCGGCTTCGCCGACGCGTTCGTGCCCTCCGAGCGCATCCCGCACGTGCTGCAGGCGCTCGCCGAGCGCGCCGACCCCGGCACCCCCGCCGAGATCGTCATGCTCTTCGACGAGACGCCGGGCCCGTCGGCGCTCGCGCTCGCGCGCGACTGGGTCGACGCCTGCTACTCGGCGCCCACGGTCGCCGAGATCGTCTCGCGGCTGCGCGCCTTCGCCGAGGGGCGTCAGGATGCCTCGTCGAGCGCGTTCCCGACGCATCCCCTCGACCCGGGGGCGACGGCGTACGCCGCCGCGGCCGCCGACGAACTCGAGGCGCTCTCGCCGACTGCGCTCGCCGTGACGCTCGAGTCGGTGCGGCGGGCGCGGACCCTGCCGAACCTCGAGGCCGCGCTCGAGCAGGAGTTCCGGGCGGTGACCTGGTTCATCGAGCAGCACGATCTCCGCGAGGGCATCCGCGCCCAGGTGATCGACAAGGACCGCTCGCCCCGCTGGAACCCGCCCGAGCTCGCCGACGTGCCGCCCGGCCTCGCCGCCCGTGTGCTCGACGAGGCGCGCTTCGGCCCGGTCTTCGACTAGCCCGAGTCGCCCGCTACTCGGCGGCGGGTGCCGCCTTCGCGAGCGCCGCCTCGAGCGCGACCCACGAGAGCATCGCGCACTTCACGCGCATGACGTACTTCGAGACGCCGTGGAAGGCGATCGCGTCGCCGAGCAGCTCCTCGTCGGGTTCGCCGGCGCCCTGCGAGCGCAGCATCGTGCGGAACCCCTCGATGAGGCCCCGCACCTCCTCGACCGGCCGACCCGACGCGAGCTCGGCGAGGGTCGAGGCCGAGGCCATCGAGATGCTGCAGCCGTCGCCCTGCCACGCGAGTGCGGCGAGGCGCGTGCCGTCGTCGTCGAGCTTCACCCGCACGGTGATCTCGTCGCCGCAGGTCGGGTTGAACTCGTGGTGCTCGGCGTCGGCCCCGTCGAGCGGGCCGTCGCCGTTGCGTCGCTTCGCCTGGTCGAGGATGATCTGCTGGTACAACCCCTCGAGCCCGCTCACGCGATCACCGCCGCGGCCTCGTCGGCGCCCGAGACGCCGAAGAAGCTCCGCACCTCGCCGAGGGTCGCGACGAAGCGATCCATCTCGTCGGCCGTCGTGTAGACGTGCGCGCTCGCCCGGGTCGTCGCGGTGATGCCGAGGGCGCGGTGCAGCGGCTGCGCGCAGTGGTGGCCGACCCGCACGATGACGCCGGCGTCGTCGAGGAACTGCCCGACGTCGTGCGCATGCACCCCGTCGACGGCGACCGAGACGAGGCCGGCGCGCGGCGAGCCGGGAGGCGGGCCGATGAGACGCACGCCCGGCACCTCCGCGAGTTGCACGGCGACGCGTTCGGCGAGCGAGCGCTCGTGGGCGGCGACGGCGGCCATGCCGATCGACTCGAGGTAGCGCACCGCCTCGGCGAGGGCGACGACCTGCGATACGGGCTGCGTGCCGGCTTCGAAGCGGTGCGGTGCCGGCAGGAACTCGGCCGAGTCGATCGTCACCCGCGTGATCGTTGATCCGCCGGTGCGGGCCGGGGGCAGCGCGTCGAGCAGTTCGGCGCGGCCGTAGAGCACGCCGATGCCGTTCGGGCCGAGCATCTTGTGCCCCGAGAATGCCGCGAAGTCGACGCCGAGCGCGCCGAGGTCGCTCGGCAGGTGCGGCACCGACTGGCAGGCGTCGAGCACGACGAGCGCGCGGGGCGAGCGTTCGCGCACGGCCGCGACGACCTCGGCGACGGGCGCGAGGTGGCCGGTCACGTTCGACACCTCGGCGATGGCGACGACGCGCGTGCGCTCCGAGAGCTCGGCGGTGAGCGCGTCGATCGACCAGATCCCCCGTTCGTCGACGCGCACGGCGCGCAGCCGCGCACCCGTGCGTGCGGCGAGGCGCTGCCAGGGAATGAGGTTCGCGTGGTGCTCGGCCTCGGTCACGAGGATCTCGTCGCCCGACTCGAGGGCGAATCGGGATGCCTCGGGCCCGCCGAGTCCGGCCGAGGCGTCGGCCATGCCGAGCGCGACGATGTTGAGCGCGTCGGTGGCGTTCTCGGCCCAGACGATCTCGCGTTCGCCCGCACCGACGAATCGGGCGACGGTGGCGCGGGCGTCCTCGAAGAGGGTCGTGGAGACGCCGACGGCGGCGCTCGCGCCGCGGTGCACGGGGGCGAGGTGCTGCTCGAGGTAGTCGCGTTCGGCGTCGAGCACGCGCGCGGGGCGCTGGGCGGTCGCGGCCGAGTCGAGGTAGGCGACCGGCGTGCCGCCGTCGGGCCGGGCGCCGTAGGCGGCGCCGTCGGCGAAGGCGGGGAAGTCGCTGCGGAGGTCGGTGACCGTGCGCTGCCCGATGGTGTCGAGATCGCTGGTGCTCATCCCTTCCATCGTCCCACGTCGAACCAGGGGAGCGGCCGGTCACGGCAGATGCTCAGCCGCGGTGGCGCGCGGGAACTGCAGAGAGGGTGAACGTGAAATGTATACATCAAGGCGTTCGTGGGCGCGCAATTGCGTGTTGGTGAACTGGAGTGTATACATAAAGGCGGGGAGGGTGCATGCGAGCGAGTGAACGTGCGTACCGCGCACTGCGCGAGGAGATCCTCGACGGCGCCCTCGAGCCGGGTGCCGCGCTCGCCGAGGTCGAGCAGGCGAACCGGCTCGGCGTCTCCCGCACTCCGGTGCGCGAGGCCCTCGCCCGGCTCGAGGCCGACGGCCTCGCCACCGCCGCCTCCGCGCGCGTGCTGCAGGTCTCGGCGCTCGACGCGGCGAGCATCCGCTCGCTCTACGAGCTGCGCGAGGCGCTCGAGGGCCAGGCGTCCCGCCTCGCAGCCACCAGGCGCGAGCCCGAGCGCTTCACCGCGCTCCGCGAGCGGATCGCCGACGCCCCCGCACTGCTCGACGCCGGCGAGGAGGGCCTCCGCGCCTACTACGACGCCGTCGACGCGCTCGACGACGAGATCGAGTCGGCCGCCGCGAACCCGATGCTCGGTGCGGCGCTCCGCAGCGTCCGGCTGCACTCGGCCCGCGTCCGCCGGCTCGCGCGCCACCATCCCGAGCGGCTCCGCGCCGCGGCATCCGAGCACCTGCTCATCGTCGATGCGATCGTCGCCGGCGACGCCGCCCTCGCCGCCCATGCCACCCACGTGCACCTGCACCTGAGCCTCCGCCACGCGCTCGCCTCGATCGAGGCTCGTCACCCCGACGGCCACCGCGTAGCCTGACCGATGGAACACTTCAGAAAGGTCCGCCCCATGCATCTCCACCACGTGCGCACCCACCGCAGCGACGAGAACCTCGCCCGTGAGGGCCAGCTCGCCTGGAAGCTCGCGGGCGTCGCGACCGACCCGGTCGAGCTCGACGACGACGTCGTCGACATGGTGGTGAACCGCGTCATCGACAACGCCGCGGTCGCGGCGGCCTCCGTGGCCCGCCGTCCCGTCGTCTCCGCGCGCAGCCAGGCGCTCTCGCACCCCGTCTCGATCGGCGGCGACGGCGCGACCGTGTTCGGCGCCGACGCCGCCCGTCGCACGAGCCCCGAGTGGGCGGCCTGGGCGAACGGGGTCGCCGTGCGCGAGCTCGACTACCACGACACCTTCCTCGCCGCCGAGTACTCGCACCCCGGCGACAACATCCCCCCGATCGTCGCGGTCGCCCAGCACCTCGCCCAGAGCCGTGGCCTCACCGGACGCGACGTGGTGCGCGGCCTGGCGACGGGCTACGAGATCCAGATCGACCTCGTGAAGGCGATCTCGCTGCACAAGCACAAGATCGACCACGTCGCCCACCTCGGCCCCTCGGCGGCCGCGGGCATCGGCACCCTGCTCGGCCTCGACCAGGAGACGATCTTCCAGGCCATCGGCCAGGCGCTGCATACGACCACGGCGACCCGCCAGTCGCGCAAGGGCGAGATCTCGACGTGGAAGGCGCACGCCCCCGCCTTCGCCGGCAAGATGGCGATCGAGGCCGTCGACCGCGCGATGCGCGGCCAGACGAGCCCGGTCCCCATCTACGAGGGCGAAGACGGTGTGATCGCCTGGCTCCTCGACGGCCCGGATGCCTCGTACGACGTGCCGCTGCCCGACCAGGGCGAGGCGAAGCGCGCCATCCTCGACTCGTACACGAAGGAGCACTCGGCCGAGTACCAGGCGCAGGCCTGGATCGACCTCGCCCGCAAGCTCCACGACGAGTACCCGCTGATCCTCGACGCCGCGCACATCGAGTCGATCACCCTGCACACCTCGCACCACACGCACTACGTGATCGGCTCGGGCGCGAACGACCCGCAGAAGTACGACCCCGACGCCTCGCGCGAGACCCTCGACCACTCGATCCCCTACATCTTCACGGTCGCCCTGCAAGACGGAGCCTGGGACCACGAGACCTCGTACTCGCCCGAGCGCGCTCACCGCGCCGACACGATCGAGCTGTGGAAGAAGGTCTCGACCGTCGAAGACGCCGAGTGGACGCGCCGCTACCACTCGCTCGACATCGCCGAGAAGGCGTTCGGCGGCCGCGTCGTCATCAAGCTCGCCGACGGCGGCGAGATCGTCGACGAGATCGCCGTGGCCGACGCGCACCCGCTGGGCGCCCGGCCGTTCGCCCGCGAGCAGTACGTGCACAAGTTCCGCACGCTCGCCGAATGGGCCGTCGCGCCCGACGAGATCGAACGGTTCCTCGACCTCGCGCAGCGCCTGCCCGAGCTCTCGCCCGACGAGCTCGGCGGGCTCACCTTCACCGTCGCGCCCGGTGCGCTCACCGGCGTCGAGATCCCCGAGGGGCTGTTCTGATGCTGTACTCCCAGACCCCCGCCGCCGAGAAGCGCCGCCTGTTCCGCGAGCGGCTCGCCACCGGCGAGATCATGCGGTTCCCGGGTGCGTTCAACCCGCTCTCGGCGAAGCTGATCGGCGAACGCGGCTTCGAGGGCGTGTACATCTCGGGTGCGGTGCTGAGCGCCGACCTGGGGCTGCCCGACATCGGGCTCACGACGCTCACCGAGGTCGCCGGGCGCGGCAGGCAGATCGCCCGCATGACCGAGTTGCCGGCGATCATCGATGCCGACACCGGCTTCGGCGAGCCGATGAACGTCGCCCGCACGGTGCAGGAGATGGAGGATGCGGGCCTCGCCGGCCTCCACATCGAGGACCAGATCAACCCGAAGCGCTGCGGGCACCTCGACGGCAAGCAGGTCGTCGACGACGAGACGGCGCTGCGCCGCATCCGCGCCGCCGTCGACGCGCGTCGCGACCCGAACTTCCTCATCATGGCGCGCACCGACATCGCCGCGGTCGACGGGCTGCAGGCCGCGGTCGACCGGGCGAAGGCCCTCGTCGACGCGGGGGCCGACGCGATCTTCCCCGAGGCGATGCGCTCGCTCGAGGAGTTCGCCGCGATCCGCGCAGCGGTCGACGTGCCGCTGCTTGCGAACATGACCGAGTTCGGCAAGAGCGAGCTGTTCACGGTGCGCCAGCTCGCCGACGTCGGCATGAACATCGTCATCTGGCCGGTGTCGTTGCTGCGGCTCGCCATGGGGTCGGCGATGCGGGGGCTCGACGAGCTCGAGGCATCCGGTTCGCTCACCGCCCGGCTCGGAGAGATGCAGCACCGCTCGGAGCTCTACGAACTGATCGACTACGAGGGCTACAACCACTTCGACACCTCGATCTTCAACTTCACCGTCGCACGCTGACGCCGACCGCAGAACGCCAACGCAAAGGAGCATCCATGGCCGAGCAGGAGACCACCGCCCCCGTCATCTTCAAGGGCCTGGCCGGTGTGCCGGTCGACTACACGGCCGTCTCGAAGGTCAACCCCGAGACGAACTCGCTGCTCTACCGCGGGTACCCCGTGCAGGAGCTCGCGGCCTCCTGCACCTTCGAGGAGGTCGCCTACCTGCTCTGGTACGGCGAGCTGCCCGACGACACCCAACTGGCCGCCTTCGAGGACCGCGAGCGCGCGCTCCGCGGGCTCGACCACGAGGTGAAGCGCATCATCGACGAGCTGCCGCTCACCGCCCACCCGATGGACGTCGTGCGCACCGCGGTCAGCGTCATCGGCGCGAGCGACCCGGCGACGCCCGACGACTCGCCCGAGGCCAACCTCGACAAGGCGATCCGCCTGTTCGCGAAGCTGCCCTCGATCGTCGCCTACGACCAGCGCCGCAGGCACGAGCTCGAGTTCGTCGAGCCCCGCGACGACCTCGGCTACTCGGCGAACTTCCTCTGGCAGGCCTTCGGCGAGGCGCCCGAGCTCGAGGTCGTCACCGCCTTCGACGTCTCGATGATCCTCTACGCCGAGCACTCGTTCAATGCCTCGACGTTCACGGCGCGCGTCATCACCTCGACGCTCTCCGACCTGTACTCGGCCGTGACGGGTGCGATCGGCGCGCTCAAGGGCCCGCTGCACGGCGGCGCGAACGAGGCCGTCATGCACACCTTCGACGAGATCGGCGCGGGCCCCGGCGGGGCCGAGCGGGCCGTCGCCTGGCTCGACGAGGCGCTCGCCTCGAAGCGCAAGATCATGGGCTTCGGGCACCGCGTCTACAAGAACGGCGATTCGCGCGTGCCGACCATGCGCGACTCGATGGAGCGCATGGTCGAGCACTACGACCGCCCCGACCTGCTCGAGCTCTACGTCGCCCTCGAGCAGGCGATGGGCGAGCGCAAGAATATCAAGCCGAACCTCGACTACCCGGCCGGCCCCGCCTATCACCTGATGGGCTTCGACACCCTGACCTTCACGCCGCTGTTCGTGGCGTCGCGCATCACCGGGTGGACGGCGCACATCATGGAGCAGGCCGCCGCGAACGCGCTCATCCGCCCGCTGTCGGTCTACAGCGGCGTCGACGAACGGCACGTGCCCGCGAAGGGCTGAGCGTTCGGCACAACTCGCGCGCGAGGCATCCGCCTCTGATTGTCGCAACCCCATGATGATGGGGGAGCGACCACGAAACGGGCATACAGTCGTCGACTATGCACATGTTCTTCCGCACGATGCTGCATTTCGTGCTCGCCCGATTCCGTTCGCGGCTCGGGCACGGCGACGTCGCCCGCACGAACTTCATCACGCTGCCGACCGACCTCGACATCATCAACCACATGAACAACGGGGTCTACTTCTCGATCATGGACGTCGCGCGGTTCGAGATGCTCGTGCGCAACGGCGTGTGGCAGCTCATGCGGGATCGCGGCTGGTACCCGGTCGTCGCGAGCGAGACGATCACGTTCCGCAAGTCGCTCAACCCGTGGAACCGCTTCACGATCGAGTCGCGGATCATCGGCCACGACGACAAGGCCGTGTACATGGAGCAGCGCTTCGTGCGCCCGGATGCCACGGGGACGCCCGAGATCTACGCGACCGGCTACATCCGGGCGCGCTTCCTGCGGAAGGCGGGCGGCACCGTGCCGATGCCCGAGCTCGTCGAGGCGTTCGGCGTCGAGGGCTTCCACGGCATCCCCGAGTGGATGGAACGCTGGGGCGACGACGTCGCGCTGCCGCCGATGCGCGCGGCGGCGCCGTCGGTGTGGAGCTAGCTGCGCGCCTTCATCGGCACGACGACCTCTTTGATGATGAGCAGGATGCCGGCCGCGACGGGGATCGCGACGAGCGCACCGGGCAGTCCGGCGAGGGTGCCGCCGGCCAGCGCCGCGATCAGCACGATCGACCCCGGCACCTGCACGGCCTTGCTCATCACCTTCGGCGTGAGCACGTACGCCTCGACCTGCATGTAGATGAGCATGCCGACGAGCACGATGAGTGCGGCGGCCGGTGAGACGAAGAGCGACAGCGCGGTCATCACGGCCGTCGTCAGCACCGTGCCGATGAGCGGGATCAGCGTGATGAAGAACGCCGCGACCGAGATCACGAGCGCGAACGGCACTCCGGCGACGGTCAGCAGGATGAGGCTGTACACGGCGTTGAAGAACGCGAGCACGACCATGCCGCTGAGGTAGCGGCCGACGTTCTGCATGATGCGCTCCGCGTACCCGACCACGCGCTCGCGGTGCGAAGCGGAGATGAGCGTGTAGATCGCGGCCTTCGACGAGTCGAGCGTGGCGGTGAAGTAGATGGTCAGGATGAAGATGAAGAACGCGCTCGACAGCCCGCCGAGGAGGGCGAATCCGAAGTTGAGCGCGCCGCCGCCGATCGTCGTCCAGAACGTTGGGTCGCTGATCGTGTCGACGATCCATTGGTAGACCGAGCCGATGATGCCGCCCGAGCCGTTCTGCGCGTCCTGGTACCACTGCTGCTGCTGCAGGTTCTGATAGGCCGTCGGCAGGGAGTTGACGAAGGAGACCGCCTGGCCGATGACGAGCGGCAGCACGAGCCAGAGCATGCCGACGATGACGAGCACGAAGAGGATGATGACCGTCAGGATCGCGAAGCCGCGCTTCATGCCGCGGCGCTCGAACCAGCGCACGAGCGGGTCGAGCCCCAGCGTGATGAATGCCGCCGCGAGCACCGAGAACACGACGCTCGACATGCTCGCGAACGCCGCCGCGAGGCCGAGCGCGATGACGACACCGAGCGTCGCGACGAACGCCCATTGGAAGGGGCGGTTCGTCATGAGGTCGGCGGCGCGGCCGCGGCCGTGCGTCTCAAGGTCGGCCTCGTGCGCTCGGCGCTGAATGGGTTTCACGGCGCCAGTCTAGGGGCCGGGCGGGCCCACACCGCCGAAGCGGCCGGTCGGGTCATCCACGGCGCCGCACCGGGACGTTCAGCCCTTCGCCGTGCTCGGCACCGTGAGTTCGCGGTAGTGGGGAGAGAACCCGGGGTAGTAGCTCTCCCAGACCGGCAGTTCTGCACCCGAGCGCGAGGCGGCGAGCCGATCGAGGTAGAAGTCCCAGCCGGGGCCGATGCTCGCGGCCTCGCTCGCGTCCTTCATGCGCTGGCCCAGGGTCAGGGTGGTCATGCCGCCGCCCTCGACGAGGTGGCAGAACACCCGCACGCCCGTCGGGCCCGAGCCCGAGTCGGCCGTGAAGCTGTGCGGCGCCCGGCACTCGAGGATGGAGACGTTCATCCACTCGGCGCCCTCCTCGCTCATCTGGAAGCGGACGCCGCCGGTCGACGGACTCCCCGTGTACGTGCCGATCCAGCCCTTCATGGCGTTGGGGTTCGTCAGGCTGAACCACACGTCTTCGATCGGGGCGTGGAACAGGCGGTCGAACTGCAGGTACAGGCCGTCGGCCTTCAGCACGTAGTGTCCGGTCGGTTTCGCGGTCATCATCGCCCCCACTCGTTCGTGACTTTCAGGCTAATCCGGGCGGGTGCTGAGCACTAGAGTCGGAGGCATGAGTTCCAAGGGGTCGCAGCGCGTTGCGCACGAAGAAGCAATGGACATCACCGAGGGCAAGTCTGGGCTGTGGGGCGCCCTCGCCGGACTGATCGTGTTCGCGCTGATCGCGGTGCCGCTGTCGGCGGCGTTCGCGTTCGCGACGCACCCCCACTCGCAGCAGCTGTTCGCGGGGCGTCTCTCCGACGCCACGGCGGGCGGCTACCAGACCTTCTGGTGGCTGGTGACGATCTTCCTCTTCCTCCTGCCGTTCCTCGTCGGCTACGGCGTCGCGAAGCTCTCGGTCAAGTCGCTCGTGATCGTCGGCGCCGTCGTCGCGCTGTTCGTCATCGCGATCATGATCCTCGGGCAGGTCTTCGTCTTCTAGGCCGGCGTCTGCTCGGCCCGGCGTCTGCTCGGCCCTGCGTCTGCTCGGCCCGGCGGCGCACCCGCTGCGATCAGGCATGGCGAGCCTCCATACCATACGGTATGGTACGAAATATGGATGTCGCGTTCCCCGACCCCGTCTGGCCCGTCGTGCTCCTCGCCGTCATCTGCTTCGGCGACGCGCTGCTGTGCCTCAAGCCGGTCGCGTTCATCGCGAGGTGCTTCGAGGACGTGGGCTTTCCGAGACGATGGTGGTGGGTCATGCCGCCGATCAAGTTCGCTGCTGCAGCGGGGCTCGTCGCCGGTATCTGGATTCCCTTTCTCGGCGCCCTCACCTGCGCCGCGCTCGTCGCCTACTTCGTCGTCGCGATCGGAATGCACGTGCGGGCGCGCGACTTCGGGCGCAACCTCTTCGTCAACGCGACGGGCATGCTGGTGATCTGCGTCGCGACCGGTCTGTTCTGCTTCGTGCTCTGATCGAGCGATCAGCGCGCGTCGTCACCGCTCGGCCCGCCCGCGAGCGGGGCGATCTCGAGCAGCAGCCGGTAGACGGCGCGGAGCTCGTCGGCGCCGATCGGCGGCACCGTCGCCGCGGCGCCCACCGAGACCAGGTACGGCACGAGGGCTGCGGTGCGCGCGGCCGCATCCGACGAGGTCGCCGGCCGCCACACCGCCTGCAGCGCATCGATGATGCGCGCGTCGATGCGCGCCTGGGTCGCCCGGGCATCGCCGTCCGTGTGCGCCCAGGCGCGCACGGCGGCGTCGAGTTCGGTCGGGCGGATCGACGGCCCGGGCATGAGCGCGAGTTCGCTGAGCCACTCGAGGGTGGCGCGGGTTCCGCCGTCGCCTCGCGTCGCGATTCCCTCGTCGATCGCCGCGATCGTGCGCTGCTCGTAGTACGCGAGCAGCGCCTGCTTGTATGCGCCGGACCCGTCGAAGTGGTGGTGGAACGAGCCCTTGGTCACGCCGAGTCGCGCGGCCAGGCGGTCGATGCGCAGCGCCGGCGCCCCTTCGGTGGCGAGCACCGTCAGCCCTTCGTCGAGCCAGCGTTCCCGTGTCGTCGCCATGGAGCCACCGTACCCGACGGTATGGTCCGCAGCGCGCGACGCTCAGCCGGCGAGCTGCTCGAGCACGGCCATCGCGGCGTTGTGCCCGCCGATGCCGCTGACGGCGCCGCCGCGTACGGCGCCCGATCCGCACAGGAGCACGGCAGGATGCCGCGTGGCAACGCCCCAGCGCTCGGCCGGCGTCGTGAGCGGTGCACCAGGTTCGGCCCACGGCCACGACAGCGGCCCGTGGAAGATGTTGCCGCCCGGCATGCGCAACGCCGCCTCGAGGTCGAGCGTCGTCTTCGTCTCGATGCAGGGACGGCCGGTGGCATCCCTCATGACGACCGACTCGACGGGCTCGGCGAGCACGGAGTCGAGCGAATCGATCACCGCCTGCTGCAGCAGGGCGCGCAGCTCGTCGTTGCCGTGGCGCTCGAGCAGGCGGTGCGGCACGTGCAGGCCGAAGACGGTGAGCGTGTGCGCACCCGAGGCGGCGAGTTCGGGCGACAGGATCGACGGGTCGCTCAGGGTGTGGCAGTAGATCTCGCAGGGCAGCGGCGAGGGGATGCCTCCGCGAGCGGCCGTCGCGTACGCCGCGTCGAGCTGCGTGGCGAGCTCGTTGATGTGGAACGTGCCCGCGAAGGCCTGCTCGGGGGCGACCTCGGCGTCGCGCAGCCGGGGGAGCCGGGTGAGCAGCAGGTTGACCTTGACCTGCGCGCCCTCGGGGGCGTGCAGTGCGCGCAGCCGTTCGCGCACGACGGGCGGGACGGCTTCGGCGTTCGGGTCGCCCGCCTCGACGAGCCGCTCGAGCACGGCGGGCGCGACGTTCGCGAGCAGGGTGCCCGCCGTCGCGTGGCGCTCCTCGCCCTCGAGCCGGTAGCGCACGCGGCCGGCCGGGTCGACGCCCAGCACCTCGGCGCCCGTGACGAGCGTCGCGCCGGCCTCGCGCGCCGAACGGGCGAGCTCGCCGCTCACGGCGCCCATGCCGCCGACCGGCACATCCCAGTCGCCGGCGCCGCCGCCGATCACGTGGTAGAGGAAGCAGCGGTTCGCATCGAGTGCGGGATCGTCGAGCGCGGTGAACGTGCCGATGAGCCCGTCGGTCGCGACGATGCCGCGCACGAGGTCGCTCGTGAACCGCGCCTCGATCGCCTCGCCGAGGGGGCGTTCGACGAGGGCGTTCCACGTCTCGTCGTCGCCGATGAGGGCGCGGGCTTCGGTTCGGGTCGGCAGCGGCTCGGTGAGGGTCGGGAAGAGCCGCTCGGCGAGATGTGCGGTCCGGGCGTAGAACGCCTCCCAGGCGGCCGCGTCGGCTTCGGCGCCCACCCTGGCGAAGGCGGCGACGGATGCCCCGGCGTCGGCCTCGTTGTCGACGAGCAGTCCCCGATCGGGGTTCGTCGGGTCGGGCGTGTATGAGGAGAAGCGTCGGCGCACGAGCTCGAGGTCGAGGCCGAGGTCGTCGATGATGCGCTGCGGCAGCAGGCTCACGAGGTACGAGTAGCGGCTGAGCCGGGCGTCGACCCCCTCGAAGGCCTCGGCCGAGACCGCCGCCCCGCCCAGGTGGTCGGCGCGCTCGACGAGGAGCACGTCGAGCCCGGCCCGGGCGAGGTAGGCGGCGGCGGTGAGGCCGTTGTGGCCGCCGCCGAGGATCACGACGTCGTGCGCGGTGGTCACGGGCTCGGACTGGGGGAGTGGCATGCCTCGAGCGTAGGCGGTCGCCCGTGGGGTTGGTGCTCTCGCGGCACTACGTCACTGATACGCCGGTGGTATCAGTGCCGAAGCGGGCGCGGTCCGCGCCGCGCCCGCCTCTCGCTTCAGCCCGGCTCAGCTCGCCCGGCGCATCGCGCGCACGCCGACGACCACGCCGATCGCGCACGTCACGATCGCGGCGATGGCGCCGCCGACGACGGCCGGGTCGCCGAAGTCGCCCGCGAGCAGCGCGCGCTCGGCGCCGACGAGGTAGCTCAGCGGGTTCACGGCGGCGGCGACCTTCATCCAGTCGGGGCCGTCGTCGAGGGGCAGCAGCATGCCCGACAGGATCATCAGCGGGAACAGCAGCGTCTGGTGCACCATCCAGAACATCCAGTCGCGGTTGCGGCACGAGAGCGCGAGCGTGTAGCTCAGCGCGCCGAAGCCGATGCCGAAGACCGCCAGGATCACGAGGCCGACGGCGAGCCCCGCGACATCCACCGCGAACCCGAAGGGCACGGCGACCACGACGACGATCGTGCCCTGGATGACGAGCGGCACCACCTCTTTGAGGGCGCGGCCGACGAGCAGCGCACTGCGGGAGAGCGGCGCGACGAGGGTGCGTTCGTGCGATCCGGTCTGCATCTCGAAGAGCAGGTTCGCGCCGGTCGACGCGGTGCCGAAGAGCGCCACCATCACGAGGATGCCGGGCACGAACCACTGCAGGGTGCCGGCGACGTCGCCGCCGGCGGCGCCGATGAGCAGCGGCCCGAACAGACCGAGGAACACGAGCGGTTGCACGAGCGAGAACATGACGCTGAACGGGTCGCGCACGAGCGGCTTCGACTCGCGCACGAAGACGGCGGCGGTGTCGCGGACGAAGCCCGTCGGGCGGGTGCCGGCGGTGGTGCCCGCGGAGGCGGCGGGTGCGGTGGTGGTCATGAGAGAGGTCCTTTCATCGGGGTGGGAGGTCACTGGGCGGGCGGTCAGGCGGCGACGGGCTCGGACGCCTCGCCGATCGGCGCGGCATGGGCGGCCTCGTCGCGGAGGCTGCGCCCGGTGAGCGCGAGGAAGACGTCGTCGAGGGTCGGCTGCCGGTGGGTGGCCGCGGCGACGTCGATTCCGGCGTCTGCGAGCTCGCGGATGTAGCGGGGCAGCGCCCGGTCGCCGCCGGGTGCCGTGACGGTCACGACGCGGGCGGATGCGCCGTCGGCTCCGTCGATCTCGCCGCCGAGGCGGGCGGCGGCGGCCGAGGCGTCCGTCGCGCTCTCGAAGGTGAGCGTGACCCGGTCGCCGGCGAGCGACTCCTTGAGCGCCCACGCGGTGTCGTCGGCGATGACCGAGCCGTGGTCCATCACCATGACGCGTTCGGCGAGCCGGTCGGCCTCGTCGAGGTAGTGCGTCGTGAGGAAGATGGTCGTGCCGGTCGCCCGGCGCAGCTCGACGATGTGCTGCCAGAGGTTCGCCCGGCTGTGCGGGTCGAGGCCCGTCGACGGCTCGTCGAGGAAGAGCAGCTCGGGGCGGTGGATCAGCCCGAGGGCGATGTCGAGCCGGCGCTTCTGCCCGCCCGAGAGCGACTGCACCGTGCGGTTCGCGACCTGCCCGAGCTCGAGCGACTCGATCAGCTCGGCGGCCCTGGTGCGCGTCTCGCGACGGCCGAGCCCGTAGAACGCGCCCTGGGCGTGCAGTTCGTCGCGCACGCGCTGGGTGTGCCCGCCCGAGCTGCCCTGGCCGACGTAGCCGATACGACGGCGCACCCCCGCGGGGTCGCGGCGGACGTCGCATCCGGCGACGACCGCGTCGCCGCTCGTCGGAGGGAGCAGGGTGGTGAGCATGCGGAGGGTCGTCGACTTGCCGGCGCCGTTCGGGCCGAGGAAGGCGACGAGTTCGCCCTCGCCGACGGCGAGGTCGAGTGAACGGACGGCCTCGACGGTCTGCCCCTTCGAGCGGAACGTCTTCGTGAGGCCCTGTGCGGTGATCATCTGGTTCGTCATGAGGCCAGCTTCTCGAGGCATCCGGTCACTTCCTGTCCGCTTTGGGAGGAGAATCTGAACATGGCCGCAACCACCTCGAGAACCCTCGAACTGCTCTCGCTGCTGCAGAGCCACCGCCACTGGTCGGCGCGCGAACTCACGGGGCGCCTCGGTGTGAGTGACCGCACCCTGCGTCGCGACGTCGAGCGGCTGCGCGAGCTCGGCTACGGCATCGAGTCGCTCCGCGGCAGCGCGGGCGGCTACCGGCTCGAGGCCGGCACGGGCCTGCCGCCGCTGCTGCTGAGCGACGACGAAGGGGTCGCGATCGCTCTGGGTCTCCGCTCGCAGGCGACCGCGGGCCTGCGCGGCGCCGAGCACACGACGCTCTCGGCGCTGGCCAAGATCGAGCAGGTGCTGCCGCCGGCGCTGCGTCGACGCATCGAGGCGCTGCAGTCGCACACCGCGGTCGGCGCGGGCGGCGCCTGGAACCGCTCAGGCCGACCCACGCCCGAGGTCGACACCGAGCTCCTCGGCGTCCTCGCACTCGCGTGCCGAGACAGCGAGCGGCTGCGATTCAGGTACACGGATGCCACGGGCGCGGCCTCGGCGCGCATCGTCGAGCCGTACCGGCTCGTGCCCGTCGCGCGCCGCTGGTACCTGCTCGCGTGGGACCGCGAGCGACTCGACTGGCGCACCTTCAGGCTCGATCGCATCAGCGAGGTGTTCTCGACGCGCGTGCGCTTCGAGCCGCAGGAGATGACCGAGGAGTCCGCGCGCGAGCGGGTCGAACGGGCCGTGCGGCACCGGCGCCGCAGCATCCGCGCCCGTGTCGTCGTCGAGCTGTCGCAGGCCGAACTCGTCGAGCACCTCGGCTGGTACGGCCGCGAGGTCGAGGCGGTCGATGCGTCGCACTGCGCCTGGCCGATCGAGGCGGAATCGGTCGAGGCCCTCGGGGTAGCGCTCATCTGGCTGCCCGCGGGCGTCGCGTACCGAATCGAGGGCTCGCCCGAGCTGCGCGAGTTCCTCGTGGTGCAGGCCGAACGTTTCTCCGCGGTGGCGAGGGCCTCGGCGCCGACGAGGTGAACGCTCAGTCGCCGCCGGTGCCGAACGCGGCGAAGAAGACCTCGAGCGCCGAATCGACCTGGGCCTCGATCTCGGGGGCCGACGGGATCGCCGTATCGCCGAGCAGCATCGCCCGGTTGACCGGCTCGCCCATCACCAGCCAGTTGAGCTGGGAGGCGGCGCGCTCGGGGTCGTCGATGCGCAGGGCCCCGGCGTCCCGGAGTTCGGCGATGAGCTCGGCGAGCTTCACGATCGCCCGCCGCGGCCCCTGTTCGTAGAGGGCGGCGGCGAGCTCGGGAGAGCGGGTGAGTTCGCCGATGACGAGCCGCCGCAGGCTGAGGACGCTCGGCGACATGACCGTCGTGAGCTGGGCGATCAGGAGGGCGCGCAGCAGCGGTCGGGGGTCGCCGGCGGAGTCGAGGGCCGGTGGCGACGGCACCGCGCGTCTGGTGGCGACGGTCTTGGCGGTGACGAGTTCGAGGAAGAGCGCGCGCTTCGAGCCGAAGTGGCTGTACAGCGTCTGCTTGGCGACGCCGCACTCCTTCGCGATGGAGTCCATCGTCACCGACTCGTACCCGGTCGACAGGAACTGGCGTTCGGCCGCGAGGAGGGCGGCCTCGCGCTTCTGCAGTGAACTCGGGCGCATCTGAGGACCTCCTTGCGACATCATACCGATGAGTCTATATTCTCAAGGAGAACAAGACTCATCAGTCCAGAAACGAGGCGACCATGTCATCTCCAACGCTCGAGTCCGTGCTGACGCGCACGGGCGATCGTGTCGTGTTCGACCGTCACGGCACGGCCGGCGGTCCCGCAGCGCTCTTCATCCAGGGGGCCGGGCCGACCCGGGCCGACGACCCCGTGACCACCGAGACGGCTCGGCTGCTCGCCGAGCGGGGGTTTCAGGCGCTCGTCTACGACCGGGTCGGCCGCGGTGATTCGGCCGCGGCCGGGCCGATCCCGCTCGAGCGCGAGCTCGACGCGATCGCGGCGCTCGCCGAATCGGCGGCAGGCCCGGTCGTGCTCGTCGGGCACTCCTCGGGCTGCGCGATCGCCATGCTCGCAGCGTCGCGCGTCGAGCGCCTCGCGGGGCTCGTGCTGTGGGAGGCGCCCCTCGGCCAGTTCGCCGACGGGGCTCCCGCCTGGTGGGCCGAGGTCGAGCGGCACCTCGACGCCGGCGAGCTCGAGCAGGCGGTCGCGGCCTACATGGTCGACATGCCGCCCGAGTGGCTCGAGCAGCTCAAGGGGTCGCCCGACTACCCCGCGCTCGTGCTGAGCTGGATCCCCGACGGCCGGGCGCTCGCTGCCGTCGAATCGAGCGGGGCGGCCGCATCGCTCGGTGCACTGGAGGTGCCCGTGCTCGCTGTGGTCGGCACCGAGACGTTCCCGGGCATGTCGGCGGCGGCCGACGCGATCGCCGCGGCGGCCCCGCGCGGCATCAGCGAGGAGCTCGCCGGGGCGTGGCACAGCTGGGATCCGGAGGCGATGGCCGCGCGGCTCGCCGTGCTGCTCGACGCCTGAGGCGTGCGCCCGGCGTCGTCCTCATGGGGTGAGCGTCGCCCTCGGGGCTAGTAGCCGCCGCCGTCGTCGCCACCGGACGTGTGCTCGAGCGTGCCGATCTCGGCGCCGTCCGAGCCGAGCACGGTCATGGTGTCGTCGGCGATCGTCGCCTCGCTCAACCCCGCCAGCCAGGTGTCGACGCCCTCGCACGCCATTTCGGTGGCGGTGAGATCCTCGAACTGCACGTGGTCGGACTCGTCGACCGTCCAGGTGCCGGTGAGCGTGTTGCAGCCGTCGGTGCCGCTGAAGCCGCCGTCGTCGTCGAGCGTGAGCGACGGCGCGCCGGCGTCGTCGGCATCGCCCCACGTGCCGGTCGGATCGATCGAGCCGCCCCGCACCGATCCCTCCTCGCCGAGGCAGCCGGCCAGCAGGATCAGCAGTGCCGCGGCAGCCGCTGCGGCGCCGACGCCGCGCGAGACCCGGCGACGCGTGACCCGTTGAATCGTGGTCATGCCCGCGAGGGTAGTCCTCCGGCGCGCCGGCCGCCACGCCCGGAACGGGAACGGGAACGGGGGATCAGGGCGACCCGGCCGCAGCGGGTGCCGCCGGGGGCGCGGTCGCCGCCGGGGTCGCGGTCGCCCTGACGGCGCGGGCGAGGGCATCGCGGCAGGCGACGACGGCCGGCCGGGCCGCGGCGGCGAGCCGCGTCGAGGTGAAGACCTCGCGCTCGGGATGCCCCGGCAGGTCGACGAGCCGCACGCTCGGCGCCTCGCCCGCCCACACCAGGTCGGGCAGCAGCCCCACCGCGTTGCCCGATCGGATCAGGCGGATGTGCGCCATGAGGTCGGCCGTCTCGAACCGCACGTCGGGTTCGAACCCTGCCTCGCGGCAGAGCTGCTCGGCCCACTCGCGCGAGGCCGTGCCCTCGGGTTCGAGCACCCACGGCATGCCCGCCGCGGCCGGGAGGCCGGCCGAACGCGCGGCGGGATGCGGAGGCAGCGCGAGACGGATGGCGTCGGCGGCGAGGTGCACGCGATCGAGCTCGGCGCGGTGCGCGCGGGTGTGGCCGGGGTACTGCTCGGCGACGACGAGGTCGAAGTCGCGCGCCGCGACCTCGAAGAGGCCGACGTCGGGTTCGCGCTCGGT
Organism: Agromyces lapidis; assembly: GCF_009749405.1. Taxonomy (GTDB): domain Bacteria; phylum Actinomycetota; class Actinomycetes; order Actinomycetales; family Microbacteriaceae; genus Agromyces; species Agromyces lapidis. The sequence continues at coordinate 239,778 of NZ_WBIQ01000010.1, read as the reverse complement.
GATCTCGACCCGGAGTGCCGGGTGCTCGGCGCGCAGCAGCGTGAGCGCCTGCGGCACGACCGCGTGGGCGGCCGACTGGAAGACCGCGATGCGCACGGTTCCGCCGACTGCGGTGAGCGAGCGCGCCACCTCGGACTCGGCCTCTTCGAGCCGGTCGAGGATCGCCCGGGCGTGCTCGACGAGCACGAGCGCCTGCGGGGTGAGCTGCACCCGCCGGCCGACCTGCACGAGCAGCGGCACGCCGGCCTCGCGCTCGAGCAGGCTGAGCTGCTGCGACACCGAGGAGGGGCTGTACGAGAGGGCTTCGGCGACCGCGGTGAGCGTGCCGCGCTGGCTCAGTTCGACGAGCAGCCGCAGGCGGCGGACATCGAGCATGGGGGCCTCCGTGACATCCGATCGATCTTTCGGTTCTTCCGAACAGTATTCATCAGAATCATTCGCTGTACCGAATGGATGTCCCGGGCGCACACTTGATCCGACAGGCGCGCGAACCCCCGGCGTGCCCGAAGAAAAGGACACTACCCTCGTGACCATGTCGAACGCCGCCACGGATGCCCGGCCGGATACCGATCACGTCGTCGCCCTCGTGCGCCGCTGGCTCGAAGAGAGCGCGAAGCACCCCGTCGAGCCCGCCGCCCAGCGCCTCGCCGGCGTGCTGAAGGACCCCAACGGTCTCGCCTTCACCGTGGGCTTCGTCGACGGCGTCATGCGCCCCGAAGACCTCGGCGTCGCCGGCCGCAACCTCGAGCAGGTCGCGAAGCTCACCCCGAAGTTCCTGCCCTGGTACCTGAAGGCCGCGATCCGCCTCGGCGGCGTCGTCGCCCCCGTGCTGCCCTGGGCCGTCATCCCGATCGCGCGCCGGGTGCTGCGCGCCATGGTCGGCCACCTCGTGCTCGACGCGACCCCCGACAAGCTCGGCCCCGCGATTGCGAAGCTCCGCCAGGGGAGTGGGACTCAGTCGGGCAACCGCCTGAACCTGAACCTGCTCGGCGAGGCCGTGCTCGGCGAGCAGGAGGCCGACCGCCGCCTCACGGGCACCTTCGAGTTCCTCGCCCGCGACGACGTCGACTACGTCTCGATCAAGGTGTCGTCGGTCGTCAGCCAGCTCTCGATGTGGTCGTTCGACGAGGCCGTCGCGAAGGTCGTCGAGAAGCTCACGCCCCTCTACGAGCTCGCCGCGTCGAGCGAAGCGCGCGGCAAGCCGAAGTTCATCAACCTCGACATGGAGGAGTACCGCGACCTCGACCTCACGATCGCGGTGTTCACGACCCTCCTCGACCAGCCGCAGCTGCGCGGCCTCGAGGCGGGCATCGTGCTGCAGACCTACCTGCCCGACGCGCTCGGCGCCATGCAGGAGCTCACGACCTGGGCGACCGCGCGCCGCGCGGGCGGCGGCGCCCCGATCAAGGTGCGCGTCGTCAAGGGTGCGAACCTCGCCATGGAGCACGTCGACGCCGCCGTGCACGGCTGGCCGGTGGCGACCTACGGCACCAAGCAGGACTCCGACACGAACTACAAGCGCGTGCTCGACTGGTCGATGACGCCCGAGCGCACGCACGCCGTGAAGCTCGGCGTCGCCGGCCACAACCTCTTCGACGTCGCCCACGCCTGGCTCACGGCGCGCGAGCGCGGGGTCGAGAGCCGCGTCGAGTTCGAGATGCTGCTCGGCATGGCGACCGGCCAGGCCGAGGCGGTGCGCGGCGACGTCGGCAAGCTGCTGCTCTACACGCCCGTTGTGAACCCGTCGGAGTTCGACGTCGCGATCGCCTACCTGATCCGCCGCCTCGAAGAGAACGCGAGCGACGACAACTTCATGTCGGCCGTGTTCGAGCTCGCCGCGAACGAGGGCCTGTTCGAACGCGAACGCGCCCGCTACGAGCGCTCGCTCGCCGCCCTGCTCGCCGAGCCGGATGCCACGGTGCCGACCCCGAACCGCACGCAGAACCGCCGCACCGAGTGGGACGGCGACGCGCTCGCCGCCGCGATCGCCGTGCCGGAGGCCCCGGCGCCGGGCGCCGAGCACGACGACGACGCCTCGCTCACGAGCGTCGTGCTCGGCATCACGCGCGGCTCGGGCGGAACCCAGCTGACCGACGCCGTGGCATCCGGATTCGCGACCGCCGACGACGCAGCGGCCGCAGCCGGAGGCGCAGCGCTTGCGCCGGCCGCCGCCGCGCCGAGCGGACCGGGCGTGACGCCCGGCTTCCGCAACGAACCCGACACCGACCCGGCGCTCGCGCCGAATCGCGAGTGGGGTCGCCGCATCCTCGCCCGCGTGCCCGACACGACGCTCGGCCTCGCCACCATCGAGGCCGCCCGCGTCGACGACGCGGCCGAGCTCGAGCAGATCATCGCGACGGTCGCGGCCCGGGGCAAGGCCTGGGGCGAGCTTCCGGGCGCCGAGCGCGCCGCCGTGCTGCACCGTGCCGGTCTCGCGCTCGCCGCGAACCGCGACCGCCTGATCGAGGTGATGGCCGCCGAGACCGGCAAGACCATCGCCGAGGCCGACCCCGAGATCAGCGAGGCCATCGACTTCGCGCACTACTACGCCGAGCGGGCCCGCGAGCTCGACCACGTGCAGGGCGCGACCTTCGTGCCGTCTCGCCTGACGGTCGTCACACCCCCGTGGAACTTCCCGGTCGCGATCCCGGCCGGCGGCGTGCTCGCCGCGCTCGCCGCGGGCTCGGGCGTCGTCATCAAGCCCGCGAAGCTCGCGCAGCGCTCCGGCGCCGTCATGGTCGAGGCGCTGTGGGAGGCGGGCATCCCGCGCGACCTCCTCGCGCTCGTCGACATCGGCGAACGCGAGCTCGGCAAGCAGCTGGTCTCGCACCCCGCGGTCGACCGCGTCATCCTCACCGGCGCCTACGAGACGGCCGAGCTGTTCCGCTCGTTCCGCCAGGACCTGCCCCTGCTCGCCGAGACGAGCGGCAAGAACGCCATCATCGTGACGCCGTCGGCAGACCTCGACCTCGCGGCCTCCGACGTCGTGAAGAGCGCCTTCGGCCACGCCGGCCAGAAGTGCTCAGCGGCTTCGCTCGTGATCCTCGTCGGCTCGGTCGCGAAGTCCGAGCGCTTCCATCGTCAGCTCGTCGACGCGGCGACCTCGCTGCGGGTCGGCTACCCGGCCGACGCGCAGAGCCAGATGGGCCCGATCATCGAGCCCGCGAACGGCAAGCTGCTGCACGCCCTCACCCAGCTCGGCATCGGCGAGGAGTGGCTCGTCGAGCCGAAGCAGCTCGACGCCACCGGCAAGCTTTGGTCGCCCGGGGTGCGAACGGGCGTCGCGCCCGGCTCGTACTTCCACCTCACCGAGTTCTTCGGTCCCGTGCTCGGCATCATTCACGCGAAGGACCTCGACGAGGCGATCCGCATCCAGAACGCGGTCGACTACGGTCTCACCGCGGGGCTCCACTCACTCGATGCGGGCGAGCTCGCGACGTGGCTCGACAAGGTGGAGGCGGGCAACCTCTACGTCAACCGCGGCATCACGGGCGCGATCGTCGAGCGGCAGCCGTTCGGCGGCTGGAAGCGGTCGGCCGTCGGCGCCGGCGCCAAGGCCGGCGGCCCGAACTACCTGTTCGGCCTCGGCGACTGGGTTCCCGCGACCGGGCACTCCTCGAAGTCGCTGCACCTGCGCGGACTCGAGCGCCGTGTCTCCGAACTCATCGAGGCCTCGCAGTCGGCGCTCGACTACGAGTCGTTCGAGGTACTGCGCCGCTCGGCGCTCTCCGACGAGGTCGCGTGGGCCGAGGAGTACGGCACCGTGAAGGACGTCTCGGGCGTCGGCGTCGAGCGCAACCTCTTCCGCTATCGCTCGCTGCCGGTGGCCGTCCGCATCGGCGAACGCGCGAGCCTCGCCGAGGGCCTGCGCGTCATCGCGGCGGGCCTGCTCGCGAAGTCGGCGTTCACCGTGTCGTCGGCCGTCGAGCTGCCGAAGGGCGTTCGCACGCTGCTCGCCGCGCGCGACGTGAAGATCGTGCGCGAGGGCGACGCCGCCTGGCTCGGCCGCGTCGCGAAGGACGCCTCGTCGGCGCTCGGCGCGAGCCGCGTGCGCCTCGTCGGCGGGGATGCCTCGGCGCTGGCCTCGGCACTCGGCGGCACGCCCGACGTCGCGGTGTGGTCGCACCCCGTGACCGCGTCGGGCCGCGTCGAGCTGCTGCCGTTCCTGCACGAGCAGGCGATCTCGATCACCAACCACCGCTTCGGCAACCCGACGACGCTCTCGGACGGGGTGATCTGAGCGCGGTTCAGGCCGCGGGCAGCTCGTGAGCAGGATGAGCCGGTCGGGACCGTCGCATGCGATGGAGTCGGCCGGCTCGTCCTGTTGAGGCTTCTGACGGTGCGGGCTCGGCTCAGGCGCGAGTGCTCGCGTCGGCGCTTGCGTCGCCGCTCGCGTCGGTGCGACGGAAGGTCAGTACCTCGTCGCGCTTCGACCGCTCGAGCTCGAATCCCAGGTCGCGGAGCCGACCGAGCACCCGCCGCGGCAGCGCGGGCAGTTCGGAGGTGAAGCCCGGCCGACTCCGCGCGGCGCCCGCGATGAGCGAGACGTCGACGCCTGCGCCGCGTACCTCGACGCGGGCGTAGTCGCTGCGGCAACGCCAGACGAGCTCGTCGAGATCGTCGAATCTCACGACCGTCGTCGAGGCGTCGGTGCGGAGCCACAACCGGTCGTCGCCGAACCCGATCGTGCAGTCGAGCGTGCGGCGGCGCACGACCGCGAGGTACGCGAAGTATGCGGGCAGGGCGAAGGCGACGCCGACGATGATGATCGCGAGACGCGCGCCGACCAGGTAGATGACGTCGCCGGCGGCGATCAGCGCTGCGGCTGCGACGGCGCCCACGACGACGACGATCACGACGATCGCGGTCGTGAGGGCGCGCATCGTCATCGGAATCGCCGCGAAGCGCACCTCCGAGCCGCGGCCATGCTCGGCTCGCTCCCACTCGGGGGTGGCCGGCGCCGGCTTCGACTTCGAGGGTCGACCGACGGCCGAGGTGATGCGTGAGAGCAGGGCGAGCCAGATCCATCCGGCGGCGGGGACGGCGGCGAACTGCACGATCACGAAGGCGATCTTGAGCGGCTCGGGCGCGGTCTCGAGCAGCGGGCGGCCGAGCTCGATCGCGAACCACAGGAACGCGGCCGCGGCGACCGCGCCGATCACGTGCAGGATCACCCCGTCGCGCTCGGGTGCGATGCGGAAGGTCAGGTTCACGAACGAGAATCCGCACAGCCACCCGCCGACGAGCATCAGCAGGTACGGGACGAACTCCATGCCCTGACCGGCGGCGAACCATGGCACGGTCAACGCGAAGCACACCGCCGCCCACACGAGCGGGCTTCGCAGCAGTCGAAGCGGCAGCGCAGCGCGGATCGCCGGGCTCTCGGCGGGGCGCTCACCCGGGTGCTCGGCCGGGAGCGTTGCCGCGCGGGTCATGCATCGCTCGGCCGTCGTCGTCGTCGTCTCCGTCGCCGTCGTCTCCGCGCTGCGCGGCGGTCGTTCGGTCATTCGGGCAGTCTAGGGGGCGGGCACGAGCGCTGATTCGACGCGGGTGTCGATCAGAACGGCGGAGGATCGGTGTAGCTGCGACCCGTGGGACTTCGCCAGGTGACGGTGTCGTCGGTGTTCTTCGTCGGCGTGAACCGGGTGGCGTGTTTGAGTCGATGATCGCCGCGACACAGCGGACAGAGGTTGTCAGGGTTGGAGCGCCCGTCGTGCTGCCACTCGGTGAGGTGGTCGACGTCGGCGCTGATCGCGAGGCGGTCGCAACCGGGTCGGGTGCAGCGGCCGTGCACGAGCGAGAGCCAGAGCCGCTGCTCTTTCGTCGGCCGGTACCGGGTGCGGTCGAGCACGAGTGGTGCCGAAGTGATCGGGTCGACCGCCAGCCGGAGGAATGACGGAGCATCGGCGAAGAGCTGACGCGCGGTCGCGTCGTCGATCGGACCGACGCCGTCGAGCACGGCGAGCGCGGTGCTGGCGGCGCGATCAGTGCCAGCAATGCTGCTGCCGGTGCCGGTGCCGGTACCCGCCCCAGAGCTGCCGCACGAGCCGGTGGCGGTCGTCTTGCCGGTCTGCGGGCCGGCCGCACGCGTCAGCGCCAGCACCGGAACGGTGACGACGACCTCGGTTCGCGCGGCCGTCGGCGTGCCGTGCCCGGAGAGCCAGCGCGCGGCGGTGTCGGCGCGCAACTGGTCGAGCGTGCGGGTCTCGTCGGGTGCGCCCGAGTCGCGCCGGGCCGTCGCATCGAGGCGGGCACTGATCTTCGCAGCCTCGAGTTGCGAGGTGTAGACGCCGACCCACGCCATGCCGTCGTCGAGGTGCTCGACCACGACGCGCCGGGTCGCGTAGGCGGCTGCGTGCCGTGCTTCGAGGTGGTCGCGTTCGATCTGCGCGAGCGCTGCACGCGCGCGTTGACGGAACCGGGTCGTGGTGACCGTGCCGATCACCGCGGCGAGGGACTGATCGAGTTCGGACAGACGGGCGTCGCCCGGGGCGAAGCCGGCGGCGGCATCGACCGCGACGCGTGCGTCGAGGTAGCTCGCGGCACCGGCGGCGAAGCGGGCCCACACCTCAGGAAGCCGAGCCTGCAGCACCGCCGCCTCATGCGCGCGATTGCGAATCGTGCCGACCGACACCTTGAGTCGCATCGAGAGTTCGGTCGCCGCGGCACGCACCGCCAGCTCGGCGGCATCGCTGGATGCCAGTTGCGCCGCTCGGAGGTAGACGGCGGGGTTGCGGGCCGCGAGTTCGAGCGCGCGGCGGGTGGCCGCGAGTTGCGCCGCCATGGCGCGGTTCGCGGCGAACTGCGCCTGCTCGGCTTCGTCGAGTGCCGAGCAGAGCTCGGCGAACGCGTCGACCGATGCGGCCACCCCGGCGAACTCGTGCGCCGCATCGAGCGCGAAGGGCATGGCGTCGACGTCGGAGCAGTCGACGGCGTCGGTCGAGCGTTCGGGCTCGATCGCGAACGACGGCACGGAGCCGAACTCGGCGAAGCGCCCGAGGGTCGCTGCCTCGGTCGAATCGAGTTCGAACGTGTGTGCCATGTATCGATGATCTCAGCACCCACCGACATCGAATGGATGTTCATCCGAGGGTGGCGGGGCGTCGACCCCGCTCAACCCAGGAACCTCGCCCGTCGTACGAGGCGGCGGACGAGGAGATGGAGGCGGCGGCGGAGGAGGGGGAAGAAGAGGAGGCGGCGGCGGCGGCGGAGGGGGCGGCGGCGGAGGAGGGGGAAGAAGAGGAGGCGGCGGCGGCGGAGGGGGATGCGGCGGAGGAGGAGGAAGAGGAGGCGGCGGAGGAGGAGAGGAGGATCCGAGGAGGCGGAAGAGGCCGCGGAAACGGTGGAGAGGCGGCGGAGGCGACGGGGGAGGCGCGGGTCGTCGCCGCTCAGCGCCCGCGGTTGCGGCGGCGGATGCCCCGGGGTGCCCGCCCGCCGACGAACGACCGGGCCGAATCGACGACGAAGCCCTGGCGCAGCGCCTCGCGGCCGATGAGCATGCGAAAGCCCATCTCGTCGCGGTTCGTGAGGGTCACCTCGGCGGTCACGGTGCGCTCCTGCAGCACGAGCTCGAGGAGCACCACGATCCGCTCCTCGGAGTGGCCCGAGGAGCTGCGCACCTGACGGCGGTCGTGCACGGGCAGTTCGACGACGACCGCGTCGTCGTCGCTCTCCTGCCAGGGGCGGATGCCGAAGCGCACGCGGCCGAGCGGCTCGCCGCCCGAGGCATCTGCTTCACCGGGCAGTTCCTCCACGTCGAAGGCGTGCAGCGACGAGGTACGCGCTCCGGTGTCGAGCTTCGCCTTGATCCAGGGCACTCCGGCATCCGGCAGGCTCACCCATTCGCGCCACCCGGCGATGGTGCTTGAATGGGATTCCTCGTTCACTCGACCATCTTGGCAGGGCTCACCCGATGAAACTCGCGATCCTCTCGCGCGCGCCGCAGGCGTACTCGACCCAGCGACTGCGTGCCGCCGCGCAGCAGCGGGGTCACCAGGTGAAGGTGCTCAACACCCTGCGTTTCGCGATCGATCTCTCTGGGCCCGAGCCCGATCTGCAGTTCCGCGGGCGTCCGCTCTCCGACTACGACGCGATCCTGCCGCGCATCGGCAACTCGATCACGTACTTCGGCACCGCCGTGGTGCGCCAGTTCGAGCAGATGGACGTCTACACGCCCAACACCGCGAACGGCATCTCGAACGCCCGCGACAAGCTGCGCGCCAACCAGATCCTCTCGCGCCACAACATCGCGCTGCCGCCCACCGCGTTCGTGCGCAACCGCGCCGACGTACGACCCGCGATCGAGCAGGTCGGCGGTGCACCCGTCGTCATCAAGCTGCTCGAGGGAACGCAGGGCATCGGCGTCATCCTCGCGCCGCAGGTGAAGGTCGCCGAGGCCATCATCGAGACGCTGCACTCGACGAAGCAGAACGTGCTCATCCAGAGGTTCATCGCCGAGAGCCGTGGTCGCGACATCCGCGCCCTCGTCGTCGGCGACCGCGTCGTCGCGGCGATGCGCCGGGTCGCGAGCGGCGACGAGTTCCGCTCGAACGTGCACCGGGGCGGCAGCGTCGAGGCCGTCGAGCTCTCGCCCGAGTACGAGCTCGCGGCCGTGCGCTCGGCGCAGATCATGGGGCTCAAGGTCGCGGGCGTCGACATGCTCGAGGGCAACGACGGCCCGCTGGTGATGGAGGTCAACTCCTCGCCCGGCCTGCAGGGCATCGAGACGGCGACGAACCTCGACGTCGCGGGCGCGATCATCGACTACATCGCGAACCAGGTCGCGTTCCCCGAGATCGACGTGCGCCAGCGGCTCACCGTCTCGACCGGATACGGCGTGGCCGAACTGCTCGTGCACGGCAACGCCGACCTCGTCGGCAAGACCCTCGGCGAGTCGGGCCTGTGGGAGCGCGACATCACGGTGCTCACCCTGCACCGCGGCACGAACGTCATCCCCAACCCGCGCAAGGGCGTCGTGCTCGAGGCCGACGACCGGCTGCTCTGCTTCGGCAAGCTCGAGGAGATGCGGTCGATGATCCCCGAGCGCCGTCGCCGCCGTGCGAAGGTGCGCAAGCTCCCGAAGCAGCCGCTGCAGCAGAGCGAGTAGCGCGTCGCGCTCACTCGCGTTCCGCTCCGGGGGTCACTTTCGGCCAATTCGCTGCGGCACGGCCCGCGGATCTGGCGGAAAATGACCCCGGGAATGGGAGTGGTGCTGCGGCAGGGTCAGCCGGCGTCGAGCGCCGCGGTCACGATGTCACGGGCGGCGGATGCCTCGACCCCGAGCCTGCTCGCAAGCGACGCGTAGTCGGCCGCCGCGACCTGCAATGCGCGCTCGGCGGGGTCGCCGTGCTCGGTCACGAAGGTGCCGTTGCGGCCGCGCCCTTCGATGACCCCGTCGGACTCGAGCGCCTTGTACGCCTTCGCGACGGTGTTCACCGCGAGGCCGAGCTCTTCCGCGAGGGCGCGCACGGTCGGCAACTTCGAGCCGGGCGCGAGCCGCCCGCTCGCGACGGCGGCGACGACGGCGGCGTGCAGCTGCTCGTAGGGGGCCGCGGACGCGTTCGCGTCGATCGCGAGGCCGAGGCCGGAGGCATCCATGTCGGGGATCGCGGGTCAGTCTCGACTGCGGTTGACGAGGCGCGAGAGCACGATCGCGCTGCGCGTGTGATCGACGTTCGGGGCGATGCGCACGCGCTCGAGGGCTTCTTCGAGCGAGGCGATGTCGCGGGCGCGGATCTGCACGATCGCGTCGGCGGAGCCGGTGACGGTGCCCGCGTAGACGACCTCGGGCACGTCCTGGAGGATGCGCTTGAGCTCGTCGGGGGCCACGGTGCCCCGGCAGAACAGCTCGACGTAGGCCTCGGTCGACATGCCGTCGACGGTGGGGTCGACCTGGATCGTGAACGAACGGATCACTCCGTCGGCGACGAGCCGGTCGACGCGGCGCTTGACCGCCGAGGCGCTGAGCCCGACGGAGGACCCGATGTCGCCGTACCCGGCCCGGGAATTCTGCCGCAGCAGGTCGAGGATGGCGCGATCGAGGTTGTCCATGGTGGGAGTGTACGCGGGTTCTTTGCGCCGTGACACCCGCTCGCGCGGGATTCGTGCGGGATGCTGCGGTGTCAGTCGGCGACCGCGAGGGTGGCGCGTCTGGCGCGGAGGCCGTCGAGGAGTGCGGAGATGCCGAGCTCGAACGCGGCTGCGGCGCTCGTGGACTCCTCGTAGCGCGGGTCGAGGGCGGCGTGCGCCCGTTCGAGCTCGGCGGGTACCGAGGCCTGATCGAGCATGTCGCTCGGCGCGACGATGTCGAGCGCCGAACCGAGCACGTGCGCCTCGACCGTGCGCATGACGGCGACCGCGTCCTGCAGGGGCCAGCCGCCGTCGATGAGCGCGCCGATGACGTCGTCGTAGATCACGAAGGTCGACACGTCGCGGATCGGGGTGGTCGCGAGCACGCGGATGAGGTTCGGGTGGGCCGCGAAGGCCGTGAGATACGAGCGCGCCCAGGCCTCGAGCGCGACGTCCCACGGGTGCTCGGCGAAGGGCGAGGTGTCGATGCCCTCGACGATGCGGGCGCGCACGAGCTCGATGAGCTCGTCGCGGCTGCCGACGTGGTTGTAGAGCGAGGAGACCTGCCGGTTCACCCGCTTCGCGAGGCTGCGCATGGTGAGCGCCTCGCTGCCGTGCTCGTCGACGAGCTCGAGGGCGGCGTGCACGAGCTGCTCGCGATTCACCGTCGACATCGATGCACCTCGACTCTTCCGTCTGCCCTGCCGAGAGTGTAGCCTCTCACCACTGATACGAACAGTGTTCGTATGAACATCGTTCGTACGACGCTCCCGGCTCACGAAGGCAACGGTGCATGACGACGATCCACTTCTCCGGCGGAACCATCTGGCGCGGCGCGGGAGCGCCCACGGCGCGGTCGCTCCTCGTTCAGGGCGGGGTGGTCGTCGCGTTCGATGACGAGGCGGATGCCGCGGCCGTCGCCGCACGCGCCGCGGGGCCGGTGGAGTCGGTCGACCTCGGCGGCGGGTTCCTCATGCCCTCCTTCGGCGACGGTCACGCCCACCCGCTGTTCGGCGGACTCGAAGCCGAAGGGCCGGCGGTGCGCGACTGCCGCACGGTCGACGAGATCGTGGCCGCCGTCGCCGAGTACGCCGCCGCGCACCCCGGCGAGGAGTGGATCGTGGGCGCCTCCTACGACCCGAGCCTCGTCGAAGAGGGGCTCTTCGACGCGCGCTGGCTCGACGCCGCGGTCGCCGACCGGCCGGTCGTGCTGCGCGCCTACGACTACCACACCGTGTGGGTGAACTCCCGGGCGCTCGAGCTCGCCGGCATCGACGCAGAGACGCCCGAGCCGGTGCTCGGCGAGATCATGCGCCGCGCCGACGGCACCCCCCTCGGCACCCTGCGCGAGTGGGGGGCGGTCGAACTCGTGCTCGACGCCGCCGGGGTCAGGCCGGCAGATGAGCGCATGCGCGCGCTGCGACGGGCGGGGGAGTACTACCTCGAGCGGGGCGTCACCTGGGTGCAGGACGCCTGGGTCGAGCCGGGCGACGTCGACAGCTATCTCGAAGCGGCGGAACGCGGCATCCTGCCGGTGCGTTTCAATCTCGCCCTGTACGCCGACCCCCGGCGCTTCGCCGAGCAGCTGCCGGTCATTCGCGAGTCGCGTCGCCGGGTCGACGCGCTCGGTTCCCCGATGCTCACCGCGAACACCGTGAAGTTCTTCGCCGACGGGGTCATCGAATCCGAGACCGGCGCCCTGCTCGAGCCCTACTGCAGCGGGCTCCACGACCACGGCGATCGCGGTCTCGGCATGACGGTCTGGGAGGGCGACTCGCTCCGCGACGCCGTGCTCGCCGTCGACGCCGCCGGGTTCCAGGTGCACATCCACGCGATCGGCGACGCCGCCGTGCGCCAGGCCCTCGACGCCGTCGAGCACGCGATCGACGCGAACGGACCGCGCGACCGTCGCCCGGTGATCGCGCACGCCCAGCTGGTCGACGAGGCCGACCTCGGCCGCTTCGCCGAGCTCGGCGCGGTCGCGTGCATGCAGCCGCTGTGGGCGCAGCTCGACCCGCTGATGACCGTGCTCACCGTGCCGCGCCTCGGGCGGGCCCGCGCCGACCGGCAGTACCGGCTCCGCACGATCGACAGCTCGGGCGCCGTGCTCTCGTTCGGCTCGGACTGGCCCGTCAGCTCGGGCGCCCCGCTCGACGGCCTCGCGATCGCCGTCTCCCGCCGCACGCCCGACGGCGTGCCCGAGGACGGCTGGACGCCCGAGGAGATCCTGCCCGTCGAGCGCGCGCTCGACGCGTACTCGACCGCCGTCGCCCACCAGGCGTTCGCCGACGAGGCATCCACCCCTTGGGGCCGCATCGAACCCGGTGCGAGCGCCGACCTCGTCCTGCTCGCGCGCGATCCGCGCGACACCCCCGCCGGCGACCTCGCCCGCGTCCCCGTCCTCGCCACCTATCTCGCAGGAAGCCCCCGATACCGCGCGGCAACGTAGCCCCGCACCCACGAAAGGATCCCCCGTCCATGTCCCACTCCCCGGCCCCCGAACCGCTGATCTCCCCGACCCGGGCCACCGCGCAGGTGACCCAGGGCCGCTTCAAGCGGGTGCTCGGCACCCCGTCGCTCGTGCTCTTCGGCCTCGTCTACATGGTGCCGCTCACCGTGTTCACGACCTACGGCATCGTCACGCAGCTGACCGGCGGGCGCGTGCCCGTCGCCTACCTGATCACGCTCGTCGCGATGGTGTTCACCGCCCGCTCCTACGCTCGGATGTCGGTCGCGTACCCGTACGCCGGCTCGGCCTACGTCTACACCCAGCGCAGCTTCGGCGGCGCCGTCGGGTTCCTCTCGGGGTGGGCGCTGCTGCTCGACTACCTGTTCCTGCCGATGATCAACTACCTCGTGCTCGGCATCTACCTCTCGGCGTCGTTCCCGGGCATCCCCGCCTGGGTCTTCGTGGTCGCCGCGATCGCCCTCGTGACCGTGCTCAACGTCGTCGGCATCGTGTCGGTGAACCGCACGAACTTCGTCATCATCGCGGTGCAGACGATCTTCATCGTGGTGTTCCTCGCGCTCGCCTTCTCGACGGCGGCCGGCAACGGGGTCGACCCGCTGCTGCCGTTCACCGGCGACGGCACGGTCGAGGGCTTCGGGGCCTTGTTCGCGGGCGCCGCGATCCTGTGCCTGTCGTTCCTCGGCTTCGATTCGGTCTCGACCCTCGCCGAGGAGGCGAAGGACTCGAAGCGCTCCGTTCCCCGCGCCATCATGATCACCACGCTCACCGCCGGCGCGATCTTCATCGTGATCTCGTACGCGGCTCAGCTCGTGTTCCCCTCGAACGCCTTCACCGACGTCGACTCCGCGGGTCTCGACGTGGTGGCGGCCGCGGGCGGCGAATGGCTCTCGGCGCTCTTCATCGCGGGCTACGTCGCCGGTGCGACGGGGTCGGCGCTGACCTCGCAGGCCTCGGTCGCCCGCATCCTGTTCGCGATGGGCCGCGACGGCGTGCTGCCGCGCGCAGTCTTCGGCCGCCTCAGCAAGCGCTTCGGCACACCCGTGGTCGCGGTGCTCATCGTGTCGGCGATCTCGATGCTCGCGCTCGTCTTCGACCTCATGCTCCTGAGCGAGATGATCAGCTTCGGCGCCCTCATCGCGTTCTCGGTCGTGAACCTCTCGGTGATCAAGCACTACTTCATCGACGGCCGCGAGCGATCGGGTCTCGCCGTGCTCAACAACCTCGTGCTGCCCCTCATCGGCTTCGCGCTGACGGTGTGGCTCTGGACGAGCCTGTCGGGCCGCACCTTCATCATCGGCCTCCTGTGGCTCCTCGTCGGCGTGGTCATCCTCGCGATCGCGACGAAGGGCTTCCGTCGGCCGACCCCGATGCTCGACCTGAAGGAGTGAGGTCGGCGGCGGAGCCGAGGTTCGCCGAATCATGGGTCATCGGGGCGCTCCGCGCCTCGAGGCGGCCTCGGCCACGAGTCATCGGGGCGCTCCGCGCCTCGAGGCGGCCTCGGCCTCCGCCGTGATGCGATTCGCCATTCCCGTGAAGATCATGTTGTGAAAGGGCACGATGAGCCACCAGTAGAGGCGGCCCGACAACCCCTTCGGGAAGAACACCGCCCGCTGCCGGTACCTCGAGCCGTCCTTCACGGCCGTGGCACTGAGTTCGAGCCATGCGCGACCCGGCATCCGCATCTCTGCGCGCAGACGCAGGAAGCCGCCCCGGTCGATGGCTTCTACCCGCCAGAAGTCGACGGCATCGCCGACGTGCAGTACGCGCGCGTCGCGCCGTCCGCGCTGGAGTCCGACGCCGCCGGTCAGTTTGTCGACCCAGCCCCGAATCGCCCACAGCACGGGGAACGAATACCACCCGTTCTCACCGCCGACGCCTTCGATCACGCGCCAGAGTTCGCCGACGGGAGCCGTGCAACGCTGTTCCCGCTCGTCGACGTACACCGTGTGCCCCGACCAGTCGGGGTCGCTCGGCAGCGGATCGCTCGGAGCACCGGCCACCTCGGTGTTGCGCCAACTCGTCTCGACCTCGCCCTGACGCTCTCGCTCGAGCGCGAGCCGCACTGCGGTGCGATACGGAAGCAGGCCCTCGGGAGGCGGCGGAATGACGTGATCGATGTCGTGATCGTGCATCACGCAGTCGAACTGCAGCGACTCGATGATCGGAACGGCGAGCCGGCGCGGGATCGGCGTGACGAGGTTCACCCATTGCCCGGCGAGCCACGGGGTGAGCACCGGCAGCGCGGCGATCGGACGCTGCGGCAGCCCCGCCTCGACCGCGTATCCGTTCATCAGCTGGCCGTAGCGAAAGATGTCGGGGCCGCCGATGTCGAATGCGCGGTTGACCTCGGGGGGCACGTCGAGCGCATGGATCAGGTAGTGCAGGACGTCGCGCACCGCGATCGGCTGGATGAAGTTGCGCACCCAGCGGGGTGCAGGCATGTACGGGAGCACCTCGGTGAGATGACGGATCATCTCGAACGAGGTCGAGCCCGAGCCGATGACGACGCCGGCCTGGAGGACGATCGTCGGCACCCCGGACGCCAGGAGAATCTCGCCCACCTCCACGCGTGAACGAAGGTGCCGTGAGAGTCGATCGGCGGCAGGATGCAGGCCGCTGAGGTAGACGATCCTGCTGACGCCGTGGTCGCGCGCCGACGACGCGACGTTGTTGGCGACGGTGCGCTCGATCTCGGTGAAGTCCCCGTCCTTGCCTCCCATCGAGTGCACGAGGTAGAAGACCGCATCGATGTCGCGCATCGCCCGGTCGACCGCTGCTCGGTCGCCGAGATCGCCCGGCACGATCTCCACCGATGCCGCCCAGGGAACGTCGCGAAGCCGTTCCGGCCGACGGACGACGACCCTGACCTCGTGGCCGGCCTCGACGAGTCGGGGCACGAGCCGTCCGCCGACGTACCCCGACGCACCCGTCACCAGCACGCGCATGAGCGACCTCTCTTCGCCGCGTCGTTCGGTTGTCCGCCCCGACCACCCCGGCGGATCACCGTTGCGCCGAGCATATCGGCCTCGGCTCGTGCCGTCTCGTGCGGCGGCGGCTCGCCGCATCCGGACTGCTGTCTAGGCTGTCGGCATGCCCTACGACGATCGAGTGCGCCTCGGCGTGCAACTGCAGCCCCAGCACGCCCCGTACCCGGCCATCCGCGACGCGGTGCTGCGCCTCGAAGACCTCGGTGCCGACCTCGTCTTCAACTGGGACCACTTCTTCCCGCTGCACGGCGACCGCGACGGCCTCCACTTCGAGGCGTGGACCATGCTCGGCGCCTGGGCCGAGCAGACCGAGCGCATCGAGTTCGGCACGCTCGTCAACTGCAACTCGTACCGCAACGCCGACCTGCAGGCCGACATGGCCCGCACGATCGACCACATCTCGGCGAAGGGCGGCCAAGCCGGACGCTTCGTGTTCGGCACGGGTGCGGGGTGGTTCGAGCGCGACTACGACGAGTACGGCTACGAGTTCGGCACCCGCGGCTCGCGGCTGAACGCGCTCGGCGCGGCGCTGCCGCGCATCGAGGCGCGCTGGGCGAAGCTCAACCCCGCCCCGACCCGGCGCATCCCGGTGCTGATCGGCGGCAAGGGCGAGCAGAAGACGCTCCGGCTCGTCGCGAAGCACGCCGACATCTGGCACTCCTTCGTCGCGCCCGACGAGCTGGCCCACAAGCTCGAGGTGCTGCGTCGCTGGTGCGACGAGGTCGGCCGGGATGTCTCGGAGATCACGGTCTCGAACGAGCTCGACCGGCACGGGGTCGACCTCGATCACGCCGACGCCCTCTACGACGCGGGCGTTCGGCTCTTCACGATCGGGGTCGACGGGCCCGACTACGACCTCGCTCCGGTGCGGCGCTGGCTCGCCTGGCGCGACGAACGCAACGGTTGACTCCAGCGCGAGGACGGCGCGTCACTCGGTGGCGGGCTTCTCGGCGGCGCTGAGCCCGGCGGTGCCGTCGGCGTGCAGGCTCGCGGTGATCGGCGGCCCCTGGTCGGAGAAGCCGAAGCTGACCGCCAGTCCTTCCGGCGGCAGGACGCCCTGGTCGGTGCAGGCGCTGCCGGCGCCGATTTCGGGCACCACCACGACGAGGCACAGGTCAGCACCCCCGCCCAGGGTCGCGGCGTACACGGCGGCGCCGTCGGATCGCGTGACGAGCAGCCGAGTTCCCGTCCGATCGAGATTGCTTCCCGCGAGCACGTCGTTGGCCACCCTGTCTGAGGGCCGTTGCTCGCGCTCGAACACCTCGTAGACGGGCGTGAGCTCCACAGGCGTGCCCGTTCCGGTGATGACGGATGGCTCGGTGCTCGCTTCCGCCTGCGTGTCGGCCCCGGTCGCGTCGGGCGCCCCCGCGCCCGCCGGAGCGGCCGTGAGCCCTGAGATGCCGACGCCCATGGCGATTCCGACCACGAGGGCCGCGACGCCGGCGCCGATCGCCCAGCGCATCGTCGTCGACGAGGTATCTCGTTCGCGCGCCGGGGCGACGACACCGCCTGGTGACGCCGGGGAGCCGGAGTCGTCAGGCGCAGCAGCGGCCGTCGACGGTGCGACCGCGGATGCGGTCGCGCTCGCCGCGGCATCCGACATCGCCTGCAGCTCGGCCTCGGCGGCCGCGCGCTCCTCCGGCGGAGTGTCGGCGCCATAGGCCAGCCGCTGCAGGCGGCGCAGCCGTTCGTCGTGGTCGGATGCCTCCACTCGCCCTCCCCGGTCGCGCCGGCGGCGGCCGGGTCAGCTCAGGATGCCGCACCGATCGCGCCGGGGCAAGAGGCGGGATCAGCCGCCGGAGACCGTGATCGACCCGTTCGAGGTAGACAGGTCGAGCAGGAACTCGCCGTCGGCGAGGTCGTCGATGTCGACGTCGACCGAGCCGTTCGAGGTGTCGGTCTCGACGCGGTAGCTCGCCTCGCCGGCCGGCACGGCGACGTCGATCGAACCGTTCGAGGTGTGCGCCTCGACGCTCTGCGGGGCTGCCAGGCTCAGCTCGATCGCCCCGTTCGAGGTCGAGGCGCTCACGCCGTCGCCGGCGAGCCCGCGGCCCTCGATGCGGCCGTTGCTCGTCTTCGCCTCGATCTCGCCCGTGACGTCGTCGAGCTCGATGCGTCCGTTGCTCGTCTCGACCTCGACCTCGTTCACCCCGGTGAGGGTGATCGCCCCGTTCGAGGTCGCCCCGCTGACGTCGAGGCCGACCGGAACCTCGACCGTGTAGTCGACCGAGCAGTTGCGACCGCATCCGCCGAGCACGAGCACGTCGCCCTGCACCTCGACCGTCGCACCGATCTCGCGGGCACCGCGATACGACACGGTGCGCGACACCGAGACCGACGTGGCGCCCTCGACGCCCTCGATCGTCACGCGGCCCTCGGGGTGGTCGATCTCGATCGACTGCACCTGCTCGTCGAGGGTGGCGTCGTCGCTGAAACGTTCGATCGGCGCGAGCCAGGCGCATCCGCTCATCGCGATCGTGGCCGCCGAAGCGACCGCGACGATCGCGATCGCCCGGCCCGTGCGCGTCATCCGAGTCATGATGTCCCCCTTGCCGTCGGGCGCTCTCGCCCCCACCATCGATGCTAGCCAGCTCCGCTGAGCCCGGAACGGGGGATCACCCCCGGATCGGGTCGAGGGATCGCGGTCGGGGTAGGGTGAGGCGCATGGGCAGCGTCACCGAACCTGCCCCGGGGGAGTCCGGGCTGCCTGAGCCCACGAACGGCAGCACGCCGGTCGAGCGCGACACCCGGGGCGACCACGGCTTCTTCGGACAGCCCCGATCGCTCGCGAACATCTTCGGCGTCGAGATGTGGGAGCGCTTCAGCTTCTACGGCATGCAGGGCATCCTGCTGATCTACCTGTTCTACTCGACCGCCGAGGGCGGCCTCGGCATGGACAAGACCACCGCAGCCGGCATCGTCGGCGCGTACGGCGGCGGGGTGTACCTCTCGACGATCCTCGGTGCCTGGCTCGCCGACCGGATCCTCGGCAGCGAACGGGTGCTGTTCTTCTCGGCCGTCGTGATCATGGCCGGCCACGTCGCACTCGCGCTGCTGCCCGGGTTCGTCGGCGTCGGCGTCGGGCTCGTGCTCGTCGCCTTCGGGTCGGGCGGCCTCAAGGCGAACGCCACGAGCGTCGTCGGCACGCTGTACTCCGAGCACGACCCACGCCGCGACGCCGGCTTCGCGATCTTCTACCTCGGCATCAACCTCGGTGCCTTCCTCGGGCCGATCCTCACCGGCCTGCTCGCCTCGACGCTCGGATTCCACTGGGGCTTCGGGCTCGCCGCGGTGGGCATGGCGATCGGACTCACCCAGTACTCGTTCGGGCGCAAGCGGCTGCCGGCCGTCGCGTCGGCCGTGCCGAACCCGCTGCCCCGCGATCGCATCGGACTCGTGATCGCGATCGCCGTCGCGTCCGTCGTCGCGGTCGCCGTGCTCGTGCTCACCGGCGCGATCACCGCGACGAACCTCGTCACGTGGGTGATCCTCGGCACGATCGTCGCGGCGATCGCGTACTTCGGGGTGATCCTCGGGAGCCGGCGCATCGAGGCCGTCGAACGCCGCCGCGTGCTCGGCTTCATCCCGCTGTTCATCGCGAGCGTCGCCTTCTGGTCGCTGTACCAGCAGCAGTTCACCGTGCTCACGATCTACTCCGACGAACAGCTGAACCGCGACCTGTTCGGCTGGGAGATGCCGGTCTCGTGGGTGCAGTCGATCAACCCGATCTTCATCATCATCCTGTCGGGAGTCTTCGCCGCGATCTGGACGAAGCTCGGCGACCGCCAGCCCTCGACGCCCATCAAGTTCGCACTCGGCACCGCCATCATGGGCATCGCGTTCCTCCTGTTCATCCCCTTCGCGGGCGGCGCGGCGAACTCCACGCCGCTGCTCGCGATCATCGGCATCCTCTTCGCGTTCACGGTGGCCGAACTGCTGCTCTCGCCGGTCGGCCTCTCGGTGACGACGAAGCTCGCGCCGAAGGTGTTCCACACCCAGATGGTGGCCCTGTTCTTCCTCTCTGTGGCGCTCGGCTCGGCGATCTCGGGGCGGCTCGCCGAGTTCTACTCGAGCGAGAACGAGGTCGTCTACTTCGGAGTGCTCGGCGGCATCGCGATCGTGCTCGGCCTCGCGCTCGCCGTGGGCAGCCGCGGGGTGCTGAAGCTCATGTCGGGGGTGCGCTGACCTGGCGCGCACGACGCGACCTGCGTGAGCGGTTACGATTCGAGGGATGTCCCGACCGCTCGTGGTGATCCCCACGTACAACGAACGTGAGAACCTCGCCGCCATCGTGGGCCGGGTGCGCACGGCCGTTCCGGATGCCTCGGTGCTCGTCGTCGACGACGCCTCGCCCGACGGCACCGGGGTGCTCGCCGACGAGCTCGCGGCGGCCGACGACGCCGTGCAGGTGCTGCACCGCGCCGGCAAGGCGGGACTCGGCGCCGCCTATCTCGCCGCCTTCGACTGGGCGCTCGGCCACGGCTTCGACCCGATCGTGCAGATGGACGCCGACGGCTCGCACCTGCCCGAGCAGCTGCCGGCGATGCTCGCCGCGCTCGCCGGGGTCGACCCCGCGGGCGAGCCCGTCGATCTCGTGATCGGCTCGCGCTGGGTGGCGGGGGGTTCGGTCGAGAACTGGCCGAAGCGGCGTCAGCTGCTGTCGCGAGGCGGCAGCGCGTACGCCCGCTGGGTGCTGCGGCTGCCGACGCGCGACGCGACCGCCGGGTATCGGGCGTTCCGGGCCGACGGGCTGCGACGGGTCCGGCTCGACGACGTGCACACCCGCGGCTACGGGTTCCAGGTCGACATGCTGTGGCACGCCCGCGAGGCGGGCCTCACGATCGCCGAGGTGCCCGTCACCTTCGTCGAGCGCGAGCGCGGGCGCTCGAAGATGAGTGTCGGCATCGTCGTCGAGGCGATGCTGCACGTCACCGGCTGGGGCATCGCGAGCCGGTTCCGCCGCACGTCGCGCACTCAACCGGCGAGCAACGACGGCTCGGCGACGAGGCGCTCGCGCGCCTGACGCCGGGCGCCCGCGAACACGGCGCCGTGCCCGAGACGGGCCGGCGCGAGCGTCGGGATCGCCTCGAGTGCGCCGCCGCCGATCGTCGGCCGGTTCGCGCGGAACGCGGCATCGACATCGCCGAGGAGGACGCCCCAGTAGCCGCCGACGATGACCGCGGACGGGTCGAGCGTCGGCACGACGAGCTGCAGCGCACGGCCGATCCAGTGCGCGGCGTCGAGCCACGACCAGCGTGCCCGGTCGTCGGCGGCCGCGACGCGCTCGACGAGCTCGGAGAGGGCCGCCGTGCGGCCGTTGGCTGCGGCGAACTCGGAGAGGCCGGCGCGCTCGAGCACGAGCTCGGGGGCGGCGACCGTGGTGAGGCAGCCCTGCTGTCCGCACGTGCAGCGCGCGCCGCCGGGCACGACCGGGAGGTGCGCGAAGGTGGCGGCGAGGCCGTGTGCGCCGGTGAGCGGGCGCCCGCCCGAGATCGCCGCGGCGGTCACCGAGTCATCGCCGGCGATGAAGAGCAGCTCGTCGATGCCTGGCAGTTCGGCGTGCTCGGCGAGGGCGGCCGCCGTCGCCGTCGGCAGCAGGGTGATCGGCAGGGACAGTCGTGGCTCGAGCTCGGCGACCGTCGGAGCGAGGATCCGCAGCGCACCGAGCACGTCGACGGGCTCGCTGCCGAGCCGGGCATCGGTGACCACGACCGCGGGGCGACCGACGACGGCGCCGTCGACGAGGACGGTGAGATCGGCGACCGGATGCTCGCCGCGCTGCGCCCGGGCGACGGCACGAGTGAGCACCAGTGCGAGGAGCTCGAGCGGGTCGGCGGCGACGCCGTCGACGGGGATCAGCGGTTCGACGAACCGGGCGATCTCGTCGCCGCCGAGCGTGGCGACGGCGGCCACGGCATCGTCGGGGGTGAGCGTCGCGGTGACGAGCACCCGGTCGGCCGCGGTGAGCGCGAGCGGCGCCGCGCGGCCGTCGCCCGAGGCCGCGGAGCCCCCTGGGCGCAGCACGCCGGCGTCGAGCAGGCGCGAGGTGAGTCCCGCGATGGTGCCGCGTCCGAGCCCCGTCGCCGTGGCGAGTTCGGAGCGGGTGGCCGGCCCGTGGACGACGAGGTGGTCGAGCAGCCGGGCCGATTGCGCCCGATGCACCTCGTCGAGCGGGCCGGTGGTGGTGGGTACGGGAGATTCGCCGGCCGCGGTCATGTCGCAAGCATGCTCGGCTCGCGTCGCGCGGTCACGTACCCCGTTCGGGGGGCATTTGGTACCACTGCGCCCCGGCTCACGCAGGAAAATGGGCTGCATCCCTCGCTGTGAGTGGGGGATGCAGCCCATTTTCCTGCAGTAGCAGCCGCCGCGGGAGCCGCCGCCGCGGCCAAATGGGTCAGAGCAGGGGGCGCACGCTCGCGTAGCCGTCGTTCGCCACGGTGGTCGGGGTGTCGTACACGCGGGTCGAGCGCGAGGCATCCGACCAGCGCGGCCAGCCGTCGCCGGGGTCGCCGGTCGCGACGAACGCGACCGCCCCGGCGTGCAGATCATCGGCGAGCGCCTGCGGCGGGTTCGGCCCCGCGAGCGGCACCATGGCCGGCCCGTCGAGGCAGTCGAAGAAGAACGGCACGTCGAGGCAGTGCTCGGCGAACCCGAACGAGCCGCTCGGCCACGCGAAGCGGTAGAGCCACGTGCCGGCGCCGTCGGCGATGCGCGTGCGGGCCGCGACGACCCGCAGCATCGGCACCTTGAACATGCGGTCGGTGATGAGCCGGCCCAGCAGCCGCGCGTTGCCGTGCTTCGAGACCTCGCGGTTGGCGGCGAGGTACGGGCGCACCTGCGCCTTCGACAGGCCCGACTTCTTCACGAGCATCGACTTCGGCACGAAGCGCAGGATCTTGGGGGCGTCCATGAGGGCCATCGAGAACTCGTCGTCGGTCGCGCCGAGCACGAGGGGCTTGCCTGAGCCGACGCCGGCGGTGAGCGAGTCGAACGTCGAACGGTGCAGCAGCTCGCCGTCGATCATCGGACCGAGCGGCAGGCCGAGGTCGAGCATGTCGTTCATGGCATCGGGGCCCGTGAGCGCGGTCGCCGCCTTCTGCACCTCGAGCAGCCGCTCCTCGTCGACCGAGCGGAAGCCCGCGAGGCTCGGTTCGACGGCGAGCTCGCCGGCCAGCTTGCGGGCGAGCGCCTCGGCGCGCTCGGCCGTGACGTCGGCCGTCGCCCCTGAGATCGCGTACACGCGGTGGAAGAGGTGCTGCGCGGCCTCCATGCCGAGCAGGGTCAGCACCGCGCCGCCGCCCGCGGACTGGCCCGCGATGGTGACCCGCGACGGGTCGCCGCCGAAGACGGCGATGTTCTGCTGCACCCACTCGAGGGCGAGCAGCCAGTCGCGGATACCGCGGTTCGACGGGGCGCCGTCGATCCAGCCGAAGCCGTCGAAGCCGAGCCGGTACGAGATCGTCACGGTCACGACGCCGTCGCGGTTGAAGTTGCGCCCGTCGTACCAGGGGCTCGCGGGGGAGCCTGCGAAGTAGCCGCCGCCGTGGATCCACACGAGCACCGGCAGCCCGGCCCCGCCGTCGGCCGGTCGCTCGGGTGAGGGCGTGAACACGTTGACGTTGAGGGTCGACTCGCCGGGCACGCTCGGCTCGGGGATGAGCGTGACGCCGGGGTCGCCGCGCTGCGCGGTCGGCGCGAACTCGAGCGCGTCGCGCACCCCCTCCCACGGGACCTTCGGCACGGGCGCCGCGAAGCGGAGCTCGCCGACCGGCGCCTCGGCGAACGGGATGCCGAGGAACGCGGCCGACTGCTCGGCGCCCGCTCCACCGGTGGCGTCGCCCGCCGAACGGACGGTGGGGCGCCACCGGCCGCGGACGCGGCCGGCGAGCGTGTCGACCTCGACGAAGCCGGTGAGGGCCGAGGCATCCGGGGCGATGCCCGAGGGAATCTGGGAGGGGGTGTGCGACATGTACGGCTCCTAACGCACGCTCTTGATGGGCGCCACGGCGATCGCGGCGATGACGACGAAGACCATGGCGAAGACGAACAGCATCGGGTACCCGCCGAGGCTGCTGATGATGAGGCCGGCGACGGCCGCGCTCATGGCCTGGGGGATGTTGGTGGCGATGTTCAGGATGCCGAGGTCCTTGCCGGCGTCCTTGCCGCCGCCGGGCAGCACCTCGGTCATCAGGGCGGTGTCGACTGACATGTAGAACCCGAATCCGAAGCCGATGATGATGTTCATGATGAGCATGCCGGTCATGTCCGGCATGATCAGCGGGAACGCGAGGCTCACGACCATGATGGCCGACGAGGCGTAGATGAACACCTTGCGGCGACGGATCTTGTCGCTCCACCAGCCCGAGACCGCGACCGCGAGGAGGGTGGGCACGAGCCCGGCGAGCGTCAGGGTGACCTGCGCCCCGGCCGCGTCGGTGAGCGACATGCCGATGTAGTCGGTCAGGATGTAGAGCCCGTACGCCGAGATGACGAAGTAGCCGAGCATGAACAGGAAGCGGGCAGAGAACGCCCAGGCGAAGTCGGGGTTCTGCTTCGGGTTCACCCAGAAGCCGCTGATGAAGGTCTTCCAGCTCCACGCCGGGACGGAGGCCTCCTTCGACGACCAGTCGCGGTCGATGATCACGTAGGCGATCGTCACGACGATCACGAGGACGCCGAACACCGAGTAGCCGACGCCGAAGTTCGTCGCGAACTGGCCGGCGATGACGATGCCGAGCGTCGCACCGATCTGCATGCCCAGCCCGAACATGGCGCTCGCGACGCCGCGCTTGTCGCGCGGGAAGCGGTCGGGGGTGATCGCCGACAGCGGACCCTGCAGGGCGTTCAGCGACACCTGGATGAGCACCCAGAACACCGTCAGCCAGAAGATCGAGTCGAGGAATCCCATGCCGAACAGGAGCACGCCGCCGATGAGTGCGCCGCCGACCATCCAGGGGGCACGGCGGCCGAAGCGCGAACGGGTGCGGTCGCTGATCGCGCCGACGATCGGCTGGGCGAACAGCGTGAACACGAAGGAGGTCGTCATGATGATCGCGAGGTTGGCGATCTTGTTCTCTTCGTCGATGAGTGCGACCTGGATCGGCAGCAGGATGGCGATGAGGCCCGCGTAGGCGGCGAACAGGGTGAGGGCGACGAGCAGGATGCCGGGGAGCGTGCGCTTGGTCGGCGGGGGGCTCGCGGGCGGGTCGCCGGGGATGGGCTCGGTCGCCGAGATGGCGCCGGTCGGGGCGAGTTCGGTGGCGGGGTCGCCGGCTGCTGCGGGCTGCATGGACAAGTGGGGGCTCCTCTTCGTTGAGAACGGCCAGGGGGCGGGCGCGCGCAACCGACTGAAAACCGAATGGCGCTCGGCAATGAGTATGCGCCGAATCGCGTCAGAATTCAACCGTTGAACTTAAAGGGTGGACGGTCGTCCGGGTGAAGGCCCGCGCGGACGCTCGGTTCGGCGCCTGCGGATCAGAGCCCGAGCCGGCTCGGGTCGGCGAGGAGGCGGTCGCGGGAGCCCCAGACGGCGCCGAGCAGGGCGGCATCCGCGCCGAGCCGACCGGCGACCACTGCGGGGATCGCGGGCAGGCCGTCGCGGGCCTCGGCGAGCGTCGGACGGTTCGAACGGAACGCCTGCTCGATCGAGGCCGTGTGCGCGGCCCAGAATCCACCGATCACGATCGCCTCGGGGTCGGTCGCGAGCGAGAGCACCTGCAGCGAGCGCGCGATCCACGGCAGGGCTTCGGCCCAGGCGTCGGCGGCGGGCGCCGCCCCCGCAGAGATCTGCGCCGAGAGCTCGTCGACCGCCGCGGCGAGACCGCGCTCGGCGACGAGGTCGGCGAGGCCGGCCTTCTCGAGCAGCACGTCGGGGCCGGCGACGGTGACGAGGCATCCGCGCTGGCCGCAGTCGCACAGCTCGCCGTCGGGCACGATGGCGACGTGTCCGAGTGCCCCGCCCACGCCGTGGGCTCCCTCGGCGATGCGCCCGTTCGCGATGACGGCGCCGCCGATGCCCGAGTTGCTCTTGATGTAGAGCATGCTCTCGGTGCTCGCGAGGATCGTGCGCTCGGCCACCGCGGCGAGCCAGCCGTCGGCCTCGAGGACCACCGGCCCGGGCAGTACGCCGAGCCGCGAGCGGAGACCGCCGATCACGTCGACCTCGCCCCATCCGAGGTCGGTGTCGGTGAGCACGACGGGCGGCTCGCCGCCGACGGGGGCGAAGACCACGATCGGCATCTCGACGACGCGTCGCCCGAGCCTCACGGCGGCGGAGGTCGCGTCGGCGACCACGGCCGCGAGCACGTCGATCACCGCCTCGGGGTCGCCCATGGGGCGTCCGTGCCGTCTCGAGACCCGGTGGAGTTCGTCGCCGGCGAGGGTCGTGAGCAACGCGGTCGCGGAATCGGCGTCGACCTGGGCGACGAGGATGGCGAGATCGGATGCCGCGAGCTCGAGCCGCGTGATCGGCCGACCCCTGCCCGTCGTGACCGGAGCGGTCTCGCGCAGCACGCCGGCCTCGGACAGCGCGGCGACGAGTGCGGTCACC
This sequence comes from Agromyces lapidis, assembly GCF_009749405.1. Classification (GTDB taxonomy): domain Bacteria; phylum Actinomycetota; class Actinomycetes; order Actinomycetales; family Microbacteriaceae; genus Agromyces; species Agromyces lapidis. Next base: position 213,704 of record NZ_WBIQ01000010.1, on the reverse strand, counting down.
GCGCCGCGGGTCAGCCCCGTCGCTTCGGCGATCTCGCTGCGCGCGCTCGGCCCGGAGCGCACGACGTGCCCGAGCACCACCGTGAGGTTGTGCCGGCGCACGTCGCCGGAGACGAGCGAGCGAGGCGGCCGGGGCATCCGCTCAGGCCTTGCGGGTGATGAGGTGCCAGAGGTAGGCGACGTGCTCGGACATGTCGATCGAGGGGTCGAGCATCCACTGGGTCTGCAGGCCGTCTGCTGCGGCGAGGAAGAGGTTGCCGATGCGGTCGATATCGAGGTCGGGGTCGAGGTTGCCGGCGGCCTGTTCGTCGCGGAGCATGCCGTTGAACATCGACCGGAACGCCCGGTAGCGTTCGACGAAGAACTCGTGGGCGGGGTGTTCGGCATCGCCCGCCTCGGTCGACAGCTGGGCGTAGAGCTGCACGAGCCCCGGGACCTCGCTGTTGTGCCGGATCACCTGGAAGAACGCCTCGATCGGCTGCTCGGCGTCGATGTGGAAGGCGGCGGTGTCCACCTCGTCGCGCTTGCGGAGGATCTCCTGGAAGAGCTCCTCCTTCGACGCGAAGTAGTGGAGCAGCCCGGCCTGGCTGAGCCCCACCGCGTCGGCCAGTTCGCGCACGCTCGTTCGCCGGTAGCCGTTGCGTGCGATCACGTCGAGTGCGGTGGTGAGGATCTCCTCACGCTTCGCGACGCCCTTCGCGTATGAACCCCTACGTGCCATATGTGCATGGTAGTCGCTTGCAGATGAAAACCGAGCGATGTATGGTTTTGCCACCTGCCTCGGTGCCGAGGCGCTGAAAGGACCGCACATGACAACGGCGTCGACCCCCAAACCTGCTGAACCACGCCCCGAAGAACCCGAGGAGGCACTGGCCTTCCTCGAGGACGCCGCGGGCAACGAGGACCCGCCCACCCCGATCACGGGCGTCCGCCGCCTGCTCGGCTGGATCATCCCGGCGAACCTCGGCATCTTCATGATCTGGGGCGCCGTGCCCGGCATCCTGCTGCCCGCTCAGATCAGCGCCCAGTTCGGCGAGGCAGACAAGGTCGCGAACCTCACGCTGGTCGCGACGATCGGCGCGTTCTGCTCGATGCTCGCGCAGCCGATCGCGGGTCAGATCTCCGACCGCACGCGTTCGCGCTTCGGCCGTCGTGCCCCCTGGATCTTCCTCGGCGCGCTCGCCGGCGGCCTCTCGCTCATCGGCCTCGCCTTCGCGAACAGCCTCGTCGGCGTCGTGATCGCGTGGAGCCTCGTGCAGATCACCTACAACGTCGCGCAGGGCCCGCTCAGCGCCGTCATGCCCGACCGGGTGCCGTTGAAGCGCCGCGGCACCTTCGCGGCCCTCTCGGGCATCGGCCTCATGGTCGGCGCGATCGGCGGACAGATCGTCGGCTCACTGTTCTTCAACAACATCGCCGCGGGCTACGTGACCTTCGCGGTGATCTCGCTCGTCGTGCTCACGCTCTTCATCGTGTTCAACCCCGACTACTCCTCGAAGGAGCTCGAGCCCGAGCCGTTCAAGCTCATCGACTTCCTGCGCACCTTCTGGGTGAACCCCGTCAAGCACCCCGACTTCTTCTGGGCCTTCACGGGTCGCCTGCTGCTCTACACGGGCTACTTCGCGGTGATCGGCTTCCAGCTCTACCTGCTCACCGACTACTTCGGAGTCGAGAAGCCCGAGACGATCATCCCGATGCTCGGCATGATCAATCTCGTGGGCATCCTGATCGCCACCGCCGTGTCGGGCCCACTCTCCGACAAGTTCGGCCGTCGCAAGCCCTTCGTCTTCGCCTCCTCGCTCGTCACGGGCGTCGCGCTCGTCGTGCCGTGGGTCTGGCCCGACCTCACGGCCTGGATGATCATGACCTTCATCGCGGGCCTCGGCTTCGGCATGTTCCAGGCCGTCGACACCGCGCTCATGAGCGAGGTGCTGCCCTCGGCGAAGTCGTTCGCGAAGGACCTCGGCGTCGTCAACATCGCGGCCACCCTGCCGCAGACGCTCGCCCCCGCCGTCGCCGGCGCGATCGTGCTGACATTCGGCTATGCCGGGCTCTTCCCCGTAGGCATCGCCCTCTCCGTGCTCGGCGCGTTCGCCGTCTGGCCGATCAAGGCGGTGAAGTGATGTCGGAGGGCGCTGCGACGTCGACCGCGCGCGACGCGAACGCCCCCGCAGTGGGCGAGCCCGAGGCATCCGCCGCTCGTCGGCCCCGTTGGCTGCTCGTGACGGGACTCATCGGCCTGGCGCTGTTCGTGGTGTTCGGGTTCGCGGTGGCCGCGAACCCCGAGGGCCCGTTCACCCAGGCCGTCGACGACGCCTGGCGTGCCTTCGTCGGTCTGGCGCCCGACACGGGCGGCGAGACCTGGGCGCTGCCGATGTTCTTCCAGCACCTCGGCCAGATCCCCGGTGCGGTGCTGACGCTGCTCCTCATCCCCATCTGGCTGTTCGTGATCCGCCGCTGGCGGTCGGCGCTGTTCTTCCTCACCGCAGAGCTCGTGGGCAACTTCGGCGTCTCGCAGCTCACGAAGAACCTCGTCGACCGGCCGCGACCGGTCGACGACCTCGCGAACGGGCTCTTCGGCCCGCTCGTCGAGGTCGACCACGGCTCGTTCCCCTCGGGGCACGCCGTGAGCACCGGCATCCTGCTGGTCGCGGTCGCGGCGCTGTTCCCGCCCGCGAAGCGGCTCGTCTGGTGGATCATCGGTGCGCTGCTCGTGGTGGGCATGATCTGGCAGCGCACCCTCATCAACGCGCACTGGCTCTCCGATGCGCTGTTCGGCATCATCGGCGGGGCATCCGCGACCCTCATCCTCTGGTGGGCGTTCGCGACCCTGCTGCAGAAGGACTACGGCAAACCCCTCTTCCGGCGGAGGAACGCATCACCGGCAAGCGAAGGAGCATCATGACGGACACCCTGAACACCGGCATCGGCCTCGAGGCCTCCGCCGCCGACATCGTGGCGGAGCTCACGACCGAGGAGCAGGCCTCGCTCACGAGCGGCGCGAGCTTCTGGACGACGCAGGCCGTCGAACGCGCCGGCATCCCGGCGATCGTGCTGACCGACGGCCCGCACGGCGTGCGCCTGCAGAAGGGCAGCGCCGACCACCTCGGCATCGGCGACAGCGTGCCCGCGACGTGCTTCCCGCCCGCGGTCGCCCTCGGCTCGACGTTCGACCCCGAGCTGCTCGAGCGCGTCGGCCGCGCCCTCGGCGAGGAGGCCCGCGCCGAAGGCGTCGGCGTGCTGCTCGGCCCGGGCATCAACATCAAGCGCTCGCCGCTGTGCGGCCGCAACTTCGAGTACCTCTCGGAGGACCCGATCGTGTCGGGCGTGCTCGGCAGCGCGCTCGTGACGGGCCTGCAGTCGCAGGGCGTCGGCGCCTCGCTCAAGCACTTCGCGGCGAACAACCAGGAGCACGACCGCATGACCGCGTCGAGCGACGTCGACCCGCGGCCCCTGCGCGAGATCTACCTGCGCGGATTCCAGCGGGTCGTCGAAGACGCCCAGCCGTGGACGGTCATGTGCTCGTACAACCGGCTCAACGGCGTCTACACGAGCGAGGACCCGTGGCTGCTGACCTCGGTGCTGCGCGACGAGTGGGGCTTCGAGGGACTCGTCGTGAGCGACTGGGGCGCCGTGAACGACCGCGTCGTCGGCCTGCCGGCCGGCCTCGACCTCGAGATGCCCTCGAGCGACGGCCGCTCGGCGGCGAAGCTCGTCGCCGCCGTCGCCGACGGTTCGCTCGACGCGCAGGCGCTCGAGCTCGGCGCGCGCCGGGTGGTCGAACTCGTGCAGAAGGCGGTCGCCGGTGCTTCGGCGGATGCCGGCTACGACGCCGACGCGCACCACGCACTCGCCCGCGAGGCGGCCGCGCGCGCGGCCGTGCTGCTGAAGAACGACGGCGCGATCCTGCCGCTCGCCGCCGACACGCGGGTCGCCGTGATCGGCGAGTTCGCGCGCACCCCGCGCTACCAGGGCGCCGGCTCGTCGCTCATCAACCCGACGAAGCTCGACAACGCGCTCGACGCCGTCATCGCGGTCGCCGGCGCCGAGCGGGTCGCGTTCGCGCCCGGCTTCACGATCGACGGCTCGGATGCCACGGGGCTCGTCGAGTCCGCGGTGGCCGCCGCCGCTGGCGCCGACGCGGTGCTGGTCTTCCTGGGCCTGCCGGGTTCGTACGAGTCGGAGGGCTTCGACCGCGAGAACCTGCGCCTGCCCGCCGAGCAGCTCGCCCTGCTCGACGCCGTCGTCGCCGCCAACGCGAACGTCGTCGTCGTGCTCGCAGGCGGCGGTGTCGTCGAACTGCCGTTCGCCGACGACGTGCCCGCGATCCTCGAGGGCTGGCTCGGCGGCCAGGCGGGCGGCAGCGGCATCGTCGACGTGCTCTATGGTGCGGTGGACCCCTCGGGCCGACTCGCCGAGACCATCCCGCTGCGCCTCGAGGACACCCCCGCGTTCCTCGACTTCCCCGGCGAGTTCGGGCACGTGCGCTACGGCGAGGGGCTCTTCGTGGGCTACCGCTGGTACGACGCCCGCGACGCCGCGGTGCACTACCCCTTCGGGCACGGTCTCTCGTACACGACGTTCGAGTACTCGGGCCTGTCCGTGACCGGAGGCGACTCGGGCCTCACGGTGCGCGTCACCGTGACGAACACGGGATCGCGCACCGGCCGCGAGGTCGTGCAGGTCTACACGGGCCGTTCCGGTTCGGCGGTGCAGCGCGCCCCGCGCGAGCTCAAGGGCTTCGCCTCGGTCGAGCTTGCCGCGGGCGAGTCGCGCGAGGTCGAGATCGCCGTGCGCCGCGAGGACCTCGCGTACTGGGATCTGCGCGTCGACCGCTGGATCGTCGAGGGCGGCGAGTACTCGGTCGAGGTCGGGGCTTCGAGTCGCGACCTCCGGCTCTCGGCGGCGGTCGAGGTGGCGGGCGACACGGTTCGCCTGCCGCTCTCGCTCGAGTCGTCGATCGCCGAGGTCGCGGCCGACCCGATCGCCGGCCCGATCGTGATGCAGGCGATGGCCTCGTTCGCCGGCGGCATGGCCGACACCGACATCTTCGACGCCGAGGGCCTCGAGAAGATGATGGCGTCGTTCCCGGTCGGCAAGCTCGTCGGGTTCCCGGGCGTCCCGGCGACGCCCGAGCAGATCCAGCAGCTCATCGACGCGGCGAACGGCGCGGCGCAGGCCGGAGCGGCCGGCGCGCAGGGCTGATCGCGCGGTGACGCGGATCCGGCTCCGGGAGGCCACTGCCGGAGTCGGATCCGAACAGCGCAGATGAACGCGGGGCGGCCCGGGTGCGAGGCATCCAGCCGCCCCGTAGCTTCGCAAGCATGGATGTCGCCGTGCTCGCCGGCGTCGTATCGACCGGCCTCTTCGCCATGAGCTATCTGCCCATGCTGGTGAAGGCCGCGCGCACGAAGGACCTCTCGTCGTACAGCGTCGGCAACCTGGTCATCACGAACCTCGGCAACGCGCTGTACACCGTCTACGTGCTGAGCATGCCGTTCGGGCCGATCTGGTTCCTGCACGGCTTCTACCTCGCGGCCTCGGCCCTCATGCTGGCGTGGTTCCTGCGCTACCGCTCCTCGGGGTCCCGCGCGAAGGCGCGGGCGGCGGCCAGTCCGGCGTCGAGCGAGTCGCCGATCCGCGGAGTCGCGGCGAACACCCGGTCGCGGCCGATCACGACGCTCGCGCGCGTCGCGTCGAGCTGGGTCATCACCCGATCTCCGAGGCCGACGAGCATGAGCGCTCCGCCGGCGCGCCGCAGACGCTCGGCGTAGTCGGTGACGACGCGGATGAACGTCGAGCCGAGCTCGTCCGTGCCGCGCATGCGCAGCACCACCACCGCGCGTTCGCACCGCTCGGGGATCTCGGGCAACTGCGCCGCGAAGGTCGGCGCCGCGGCGAAGAACAGGCTGCCGTAGGGCACCAGCACGACGACCTCGCCCGGGCTCAGGGCGGCCGGCGGGTCGGTCTCGACCGGATGGGGGCTCGAGCCGTCGTACACCCAGCGCCGGATCACCACCCGGTTCGACTGCCGCGCCACGTGCAGCACGATCGCGAGACCGACGCCGACCAGCACCGCGTACTGCAGCGGCACGATGAGCGTCAGCACGAAGGTCACCGCGAGCACGCTCGCCTGGATCGGCCCCGTGCGCCAGACCAACAGCAGATCGTGCGGCTTGAAGGTGCGGACGCCGACGAGGATCAGCAGTGCCGCGAGTGCGGGCATCGCGACCAGTGCGATGACGCCGCCGAGCGCGAGGATGCCGACGATCATCGCCGCCGCGGCGAACACGTTCGCGAGCGCGCTCTTCGCTCCCGCCGAGCGCACGATCGCGGTCGCCGACATCGAACCGCCGACCGGCATGCCCTGGAAGAGGCCGCTGGCGAGGTTCGCGATGCCCTGGCCCCGGAAGTCGGCGGACGCGTCGGGATAGCGCCCGTCGGGGTTCGGCACCGCGCCCGAGATCGCGGCGCCCTGGACGAGTCCGACGAGCGCGAGCGAGAGCGCCGGCACCAGCAGCTCGAAGATCAGGGTCGGGTCGGGGACGGCGGGCAGTGGCAGCGCGTTCGGCACCTCGGTCAGGTCGCCCACCACGGCGACCTCGGCGAACCAGGGGATGAGCGGCAGCGCCGAGGCGGCCGCGACGGCCACGACGAGCGAGAGCGGGCCGAGGAAGGTGCGCTCGAGCAGGAGGATGAGTCCGACGGTCACGGCGCCGAGGACGAGGCTCGGCCAGTGGAGCGACGTCAGGTGGGCGAAGGTGTCGAGCGTGCGCGTGATGCGGTTCGCCCCCTCGCCCGCGTAGCCGGTGAGGTTCGCAAGCTGGCCGAGGATGATGTTCACGGCGACCGCATTGACGAAGCCGATGAGGACGGCCGTCGGGATGAACCGGACGAGCGAGCCGAGTCGGGCGAGCCCGAGCCCGAGCATGATGACGCCGGTGAGCATCGCGAGGGTCGCGATGGCGACGCCCTGGTTCGGGGAGGCGACGACGGCGGGAACGTCCGAGATCATCACCGACATCGCCCCGGTCGCCTGCACCGACATGAACACCGACCCGGTCGCGAGCGCGCCGCCGAGCGTGCCGAAGAGATAGCCGTAGAGGCCGTAGACGGGATTCACCCCGGCGAGGAGGCCCGAGGCGAGTCCGTCGGGGATGCTCTCGACCCCGAGCACGAGGCCGGCGCGGGCATCGGCGAGCAGGGTGCGCCGGGTGCCGAAGCGGGCGAGATAGCGGCGCAGCGGGCCGGGCGCTGCCGGTCGGGTCGGCGGCGCTGCCGCGGCGGGGCCCCCTGCCCGGGCCGACTCGAAGGCGGGGTCATCCGAACCGGTCGCGCCCGTGGCATCCGACATGCGAACCTCCCCGCCTCATCGTAGGTGCGCGTCGGCCCGGGCAGTGGTCATTCGACGATCGCGTCGAGGTGACGCCGGCCGGCGCCGCCCGGTCCGCAACCCCCTTGCCGGACCTGCTCGGATGACGTAGACCGGGTCTGTTCGGGTTGGGGAAGGAGCGTGCCATGACGGTCCGGCTCAACGAGCGCGTGCCCGCAGCATCGAGGCGCGACCGGAAGCGCGCCAAGCGCGCGATCGAGTCGGCGCACGCCGTGCAGGCGGAGGTGCATCGGATGGCGAAGCGACTGCCGAAAGGCGCGCGCTCGCGGGCCCGGCTCGAGTCGGCGGTGACGTTCGCCGGGGCGGAGCTGCGGCTCGCCGAGGCCGACCGACGGAACTCGCCGCGGCTCGCCGCGATCCGCGCCGGGCGGGTGGCCGCACGGCTCGATCGGGCGTCGATCCGGTACGCGCCGCGCCCGGGTGCGCGAGGCCGCGCTGGAGCTCGGCGGCCGCCGGTCGGGGCGGATGCCGCGGTTCGGGCGACGGCGCATGCCGAGCTCGTGAAGCGCCGGCGGAAGCAGGCCGAGCAGGCGCAGAAGATGCTGAAGCGCGCCGCTGCTCTCGTGGTCGGTCAGGCGATCGCGGTGTCGGGCGGCGACGAGCGCGGGCGTGCCGAGCGCGGGCGCTCATGACGTGGGCGCTCCTGACGCGGGCGAGCGGTCGGCTCAGGAGTCGGGCAGGAGCCCCGCGACGAGATCGTCGATGACGTCGTCGGTCGTCGTGCCGGGATCGATCGGCGTCGTCAGCCGGTCGAGCATGAGTCCGTCGATCGCATAGTGCAGGAGCGCGATCTCGCGCGCGCCGCCCGGGAGGCCGGCCGAGTGATTGAAGTCGACGTCGGCCGCGAAGGCGGCCCGCTGCCATTCCGCGAGCGTTGCCGCGACCTCGGGCCGGCGGGCGCCCTCGAGGCGCAGTTCGAAGAGCGCGAGCGTCACGTCGGAGTGTTCGCCGAGCCGGCGGACGATGTCGCGCACGTAGTCGGCGAAGAGCGCGCGACTCGGCGGTTGCGCGGCACGGCGCGCGAGGTCGGCGTCGGTCGGCATGAGGCGCTCGCCGATGCGGGAGACGAGCCCCGCGATGAGTGCGTCGCGGCTGCGGAAGTAGTTCGAGGTCGTGCCGGTCGGCACGCCGGCCTCCTCGTCGACGGCCCGGTGCGTGAGCCCCCGGGCGCCGTCGCGGGCGAGCACGGACAGCCCGGCATCGGCGAGCAGTCGGCGGCGGTCGTCGTTTCGGGCCATGGTTCCGAGTCTAGACAGAATCACGACAGCTGTAGTAGTTTCTCAACCACGACATCAGTAGTGGATAGGATGATGATGCGAGAACTCGTGTACTACGTGGCCGTCAGCCTCGACGGCTTCATCGCCGGACCGAACGGCGAGTACGATGCCTTCGCCGTCGAGGGCGACCACATGACCGCGATCAACGAGCGGTACTCCGACACCGTCGCGACGCACGTCGCGGAGGCCTTCGGGGTCGAGGCCGACGGGCGCATGTTCGACACCGTGCTCATGGGGTGGAACACCTACGCCGTCGGCCTGCCGTACGGCATCACGAGCCCGTACCGGCACCTCCGGCAGATCGTGTTCTCCCGCGAGCACGCGGCCGCGGCCGAACGGGTCGAGGGCGTCGAAGTGACTGATCGCAACCCTGGCGAGTACGTGCGCGAGCTCAAGGCGGAGGAGGGGAGCTCCATCTGGCTCTGCGGCGGCGGGGCGCTCGCCGCGGCGCTCGCCGACGAGATCGACCGCCTCGTGATCAAGCGCTACCCCGTGCTCTTCGGGGCGGGCGTTCCGCTGTTCGGGCCGCGCGCGTATGCGCCGCAGGCGTTCGAGGCCGTCGAGGCGCGCGCGTTCGAGTCGGGGGTGACGTTCGGCGAGTACGCCAGGCGCGGCTGAGCGACGTCCGACCCGCGGCCGGTCGCCTGAGGCTCAGCTCTTGGCGGTGACGCGCGGTGTCGCGGCCGGCTTCGACGTGGCCTTCGCGGCGGCCTTCGTAGCGGCCGGCTTCGTCGGAGTCGGCTTCGCCGCGGCGGCCTTGGTCGCACGGGGGGTTCGAACCGTCGTCGGCTTCCCGGCCGCGGCCTGCGCCGCGGCATCCTGCACCGGGCGCGCGATCGGCGTGAGCCGGGCGAGCTGGGTGACGTGCTGGGGGCCGAGCTCGTCGAGTGATCGCACCTCGAGCAGCTTCATGGTGCGCACGACCTGCTTCGACAGGATCTCGATGGTCTTGTCGACGCCCTCGCGGCCGCCGGCCATGAGGCCGTAGAGGTAGGCGCGGCCGATGAGCGTGAAGCGCGCGCCGAGCGCGACCGAGGCGACGATGTCGGCACCCGACATGATGCCCGTGTCGAGATGCACCTCGAGGTCGCCGCCGACCTCGCGCGCGACCTCGGGCAGCAGGTGGAAGGGGATGGGGGCGCGGTCGAGCTGGCGGCCGCCGTGGTTCGAGAGCACGATGCCGTCGACGCCGCGGGTGGCGAGCTCCTTCGCGTCGGCGAGGGTCTGCACGCCCTTCACGACGATCTTGCCCGGCCACATCGCGCGGATCGTGTCGAGGTCGTTCCAGCCGATGGTCGGGTCGAACATGCCGTCGATGAGCTCGCCGACGGTGCCGCCGGTCGACTGCAGCGAGGCGAACTCGAGCTTCGGCGTCGTCAGGAAGTCGACCCACCAGGCCGGGCGGGGGAGCGCGTTGAGGACCGTGCCCGGCGTGAGCTGCGGGGGGATCGAGAAGCCGTTGCGGGTGTCGCGGAGGCGCGCGCCGGCGACGGGCGTGTCGACCGTGAAGAAGAGCGTGTCGAAGCCGGCGGCCGCGGCGCGGTGCACGAGCTCGTACGAACGCTCGCGGTCGCGCATGACGTAGAGCTGGAACCAGTTGCGGCCGTTCGGGTTCGCCGCCTTCACATCTTCGATCGAAGTCGTGCCCATCGTCGAGAGCGTGAAGGGGATGCCCGCGGCGCCCGCCGCCCCCGCGCCGGCGATCTCGCCCTCGGTCTGCATCATGCGGGTGAAGCCCGTCGGTGCGATGCCGAAGGGCAGCGCCGTCGGCCCGCCGAGTACCTCGCGGCTCGTGTCGACCTCGGGCACGTTGCGCAGGATGCCGGGGTGGAACTCGATGTCCTCGAAGGCCTGCCGGGCGCGCGCAAGCGACAGCTCGCCCTCGGCGGCGCCGTCGGTGTAGTCGAAGGGCGCCTTCGGCGTGCGGCGCTTCGCGATCGTGCGGAGGTCGGCGATCGTCAGCGCGGCGTCGAGGCGGCGCCGCTTCGCGTCGAAGGTCGGCTTCTTGAAGCGCATGAGCTCCGCGAGCTCCTTGGGGTTCGGGAACTGGCGCTGGACCATCGTGGTGCTGCCTCTCGTGCTCTGGGTGTCAGTGGTGGTGGATCGAGGTCTCGGCGTAGTACCCCGAGATGTGGTCGTGGGTGCGGGCGCGGGCCGACGAGGCATCCGCCGCCCTGATCGCGGCGACGATGCCGCGATGCTCGCCGCGGAGCCGTTGCGAGGTCGCCCGCCAGTCGTCGAGGTGCGCGAGGCCCTCGAGTGCGTACCCCTCGATGCCGCTGCGCAGGCCCGCCATGGTGGCCGTGATCACCTGGTTGCCGGAGGCCTCGGCCAGGGCGAGGTGGAACTCGGCGTCGAGCGCGAGGAACTCGGCGGCGGAGAGGGCAGGGGAGTCCATCGCGTCGAGCAGGCGGTCGGCCGCACCGAGATCGATCGGTTCGGATGCCTCGCGCCCGAGCCGCTCGGCGAGCTCGCCGGCGACCGCGCTCTCGAGGATGAGGCGGGTGCGCACGATGTCGGCGACGGGGAACCCGCTCGCCGCGACCTGCAGCCTCATGAGCGCGCTCATGCCGCCGCCGGGGGTGGCGATGATGATCGCGCCCGCGTTCGGGCCCGAGCCCGCCTGCGTGCGGATGAGGCCGAGCACCTCGAGCACCCGCAGCGCCTCGCGCACGCTCGAGCGGCCGACGCCGAGCTCGGCCGAGAGGGCGCGTTCGCCGGGCAGACGGTCGCCCGGGTGCAGGGCGCCCTCGATGAGCCGGGACTCGATGTGCTCGAGCACGGTGCGCCAGGCGCGCGTCTCGCTCATGCTCTCGCCCCTTCGCCGTCTGCCGTCGCACGCCGCCCTCGCGGCATGTGGTCTGACCACAGGCTAGCACGTGTGGTCAGACCACACTGGTCGAGCGTGATCCGCGCGTGAGGCAGGTTCGACCCGGTGAGGCGGGTTCGAACCGCACTCGGCGCGGCGAACCCACCTCACGAGCAAGCGCCCCGCGTCAGGGCACGACGACCGCGCGTCCGCGCAGCGTGCCGTCGTGCAGGCGCCGGTACGCCTCGGGCGCCTCGTCGAGCGAGAAGCGCTCGGTCTCGATCTTCACGAGGCCCGCGCGGGCGAGGTCGAACACCTCGAAGAGCTCGGCGCGCGAGCCCCAGTACGGTGAGCGCACCGTCGCGTCGTACGGCGTCGTGAGCAGACCGACGGGCAGCGCTCCCGCGCCCACTCCGACGAGCACCTGGTCGCCTTCGACGGCGAGCATCGCGTGCCCTGCGTCGAGCGTCGGCTGGATCGCGACGAAGTCGAACACTGCCGCAGCGCCCCGGCCGCCCGTGAGCTCTTTCACCCGGGCGGGCGCCTCGGCGTCGGAGGGGAACACGTGGTGCGCACCCACCTCGGTTGCGAGCCGCAGCTTGTCCTGGCTGACGTCGAGCGCGATCACCGTGGCGGGCGTCAGCGCCCGCAGGATCTGGATCGCGACGTGGCCGAGCCCGCCCGCGCCGATCACGACCGCGGTCGAGCCGGGTACGAGCTTCGGCAGCGACATCTTGATCGCGTGGTACGGGGTGAGCCCGGCGTCGGTGAGCGCGACGTGCTCGACCGGGTCGAGGTCGCCGAGCGGCAGCAGGAAGCGCGCGTCGGGCACGATGAGGTACTCGGCCATCGCCCCGGGCGCCCCGAGTCCCGGAGGCCGGATCTCGAGCTCGGCGGCCCGCTCGCAGTAGTTCTCCTTGCCCTGCGCGCACTGGGCGCAGCGACCGCAGCCCCAGGGCCCGTACACCGCCACGGCCTCGCCGATCTCGACGCCGGTGACGCCGTCGCCGAGCTTGTCGACGACGCCCGCCCCCTCGTGCCCCAGCGTGAGCGGCAGGCCGTAGATGTACTGCTCCTCGTTCAGCCCCATGACGAAGCTGTCGGAGTGGCAGGCGCCGGCCGCGGTCACCCGGATGCGCACCTCGCCCGGGCCGGGCTCGGGCGTGTCGATCTCGACGACCTCGGGCGCCTGCCCGATCGTCCGGTACTGCAGTGCCTTCATCTCGATCCCCTTTCGTGATGCCCGGCGCAGCGTTCGCCCGGGTTCAGTCCTTCTTCGGGCGGATCCGCACGCGCCCCCGGCCCGTCTCGTCGAGTTCGACGACGCCGCCGCGCGACTTCAGGAACTCGGTGAACGAGGCGAAACCGAGGCGCCGCTCCTGGAACGACGGATCCATGCGCATCATCTGGTTCTTCACCGCGCTCGACGACTGCCACTCCTCGTCGTTCTTCGCCCGCAGCAGTTCGATCGCCTTCTGCAGCAGGCGCCCGGGGTTGCGCGGGTTGCTGCCGACCTCGTCGGGCACGGGATCGCCCGGCGCCACGAACTGCAGCACGCGCGGCGAGAGGCGCTCGACCGGCGCGGCCGGCTCGGCGGGCTCGTCGGCCTCGACGGGTTCGCTCTTCGCGCGCCGCGAACCACGGGCACGGCCGGATGCCTCTGGCGCGGCGTCGGCTGCGGCATCCACCGTCTTCGTGGCCGCCCGACGGCGCCGATTCGGCGCCGGCTCCGCGGCGACCGCTGCGGTCTGTTCGTCGGCGTCGTCGCCCACCTCGGCGTCGGTCGTGAGCAGGGCGTCGTAGTCGGCGAACTCGTCGACCGCCGCCGTCAGCGCGCGGCTCGTGCCGCCCGCGACGCCGATGCCGATGACGTAGCGTCCGAGCCGCTTCGCCTTCTGCGCGAGCGCGACGTAGTCGGAGTCGCCCGCGACGATGACGATGTGCGAGAGGTCGTCGATGCGGAACATGTCCTCGACCGCGTCGACGGCGAGGCGGATGTCGGCGCCGTTCTTCGTCGAGGAGAGCGGGAACAACTGCACGAGGTCGACCGCGCGGTCGATGAGCTGGCCGCGATAGCTCGCGTTCACCGGGGTCGACCAGTCGGCGTAGGCGCGGGCGATCGCGATCGTGCCGAAGGTGGCGGCGAAGTCGAGCACGGCGTCGATGTCGACCGTCGCCTCGCGGAGGCGTTCGGCGGTCTTCGTGCCGGCCGAGGGCGCCTTCGAGCGCGACGTGTCCTTGCGATACGCGAAATCGCCGTGCAACTGGTCGTAGCGCGAGATGACGATGTTGTCGAAGTCGAAGTACAGGGCCACGCGGGGTTCTGCCGAGATGGGCATTGAGACCTTCCATCGAGGGTGTACCTCCGATGCTACGCCGCCGAGCTGTGCGAACCCCGGAGCCGGTGCGCGCTCCGAGCCGTGTGCCGTGCCATGATGCGGTGACGCGGCCGCCTGAGGCGACGCGCGGGGAGGGGCGGGCATGAAGGCTCACTGGTGGCGGCTCGACCCGGGAGGCGCCCTCGTCGGGCTGCTCGCCGTCGCGCTCTCGATGACCCCGTCGCTGCTGCCCCGCCCGGCGTTCTTCCAGGGCGTCATCACCGCGCTCGCGTTCCTCATCGGCTACGCCGTCGGGGTCGGCGTGTGGTGGCTCGTGCGCCGGTTCGTGCGCTGGCGCCCCACCGCCGCGCAGCGCCGCATCGCCTGGTGGGTCTATCTCGGCGTCGCCGTGCTGCTCGTGATCGTGCTCGGCTTCGCCTCGGTCGGCTGGCAGAACGAGGTGCGCCGAACCGTCGAACTGCCCGAGATCGACGGCTTCGACGGACTCGTCTTCATCGTCGGCTTCGTGCCCGTCGTGCTCCTCGGCATCGCGCTCGCCCGGGCGGTGCGCCGACTCGGCACCCGACTGTCGGCCCGGCTCGGCCGGGGATGGGGTGCGACGGCGACGACGGCGATCGTCGTCGGGTCGACCGTCGCGGTGGTCTCGGTGGTGATGTTCGGCCTCGACCGTCTCTACCTCGCCAACAACGGCCCGGCAGCTCCCTGGGTCACCGAGCCGATGAGCGCCTTCCGCTCCTCCGGCCCCGGCTCCGAGGTGGAGTGGGACGTCGTCGGCCGGCACGGCACCGCGTTCCTCGGCGGCGGTCCGACCGCGGCCGACATCGAGGAGCTGACCGGACGCCCCGCGCTCGAACCAGTGCGCGTCTACGTCGGCCAGGCGAACGCGCCCACCGTCGAGGAGCGCGCCGCGATCGCCGTGCGCGAGCTCGAGCGGACCGGGGCGTTCGACCGCGAGGTGCTCGTGGTCGCGACGACCACCGGCTCGGGCTGGCTCGAGCCGCAGGCCGTCGACGCCGTCGAGTACCTGCACGGCGGTGACACGGCGATCGTGTCGATGCAGTACGCGTACACGCCGAGCTGGGTGTCGTTCGTGTTCGACCCCGACGCGCCGGTCGCGTCATCCGTCGCCCTGTTCGATGCCGTCCGCGCGAAGTGGGACACCCTTCCCGAGGAGCGCCGCCCGCAACTCGTGGTCTACGGGCTGAGCCTCGGTGCGCACGGCACGCAGGAGGCGTTCGACGACCTCGACGAGTTGCGTGCGCGCACCGAGGGCGCGCTGCTCGTCGGCAGCCCGAACGGCTCGACCATGTGGCGCACCCTCACCGAGGAACGCGATGCCGGCAGCCCGCAGTGGTTGCCCGTCGTCGACGGCGGCGCGGAGGTGCGCTGGCTGTCGAAGCCGGGCGACTTCCACGCGCTCGGACCCGACTGGCAGGCCCCGCGGGTCGCCTACCTCCAGCACGCCAACGACCCCGTGACGTGGCTCGGCCTCGAACTGATCTGGGCGGAGCCCGACTGGCTGAAGCCCGACGAGCGGGCCGACGAGGTCAGCGACTCCATGCGATGGATCCCCGCGGTGACCGCCCTGCAGGTGGTCATCGACATGTTCATGGGCGAGAGCGTGCCCGCGAGCCACGGCCACAACTACGGCGACGTCGTGCTCGACGGGTGGCAGGCGGTCACGGGCGACGGCGAGCTCGACGAGGCTGCGCTCGCGCGCATCCAGCGCGTGCTCGAGGGGTACGCGGCGGTGCAGCCGGTCGGCAGCGTGACCGAGTAGCGGCGCCAGGAGGCAAGCAGGCCGGCGCTCAGCTGCGCAGCACGACGTTCGCGGGCTCGTCGCCCCGGAGCATCCGGTCGATCTGCTCGCGGAGGAGCCGCGCCATGCGCGGGATCATCGCCGTCGACGCCCCGCCCACGTGCGGGGAAACGAGCACGTTCGGCAGCGCGAAGAGCGGGTGGCCGTCGGGCAGCGGCTCGGGGTCGGTGACGTCGAGCGCGAAGCGCAGCCGGCCGGAGCGCGCCTCGGCGAGGATCGCCTCGGTGTCGGCGACCTTGCCGCGGGCGATGTTCACGACGAGGGCGCCGTCGGGGAGGGCGGCGAGGAAGTCGGCGTCGACGAGGCCCGTCGTCGCGTCGCTGAGCGGCACGCCGACGATGACGATCTCGGCCTCGGGCAGCAGCGCCGGCAGCTCGTCGACGCCGTGGATGCGCCCGCGCTCGTCGTCGCGGGCATGCCCGGCGACCCGGGTGACCTCGACCTCGAAGGGTTCGAGCCGGGCCTCGATCGCCCGGCCGACGCCGCCGTAGCCGACGATGAGCACGCGCCGATCCGCGAGGCTCTCGTGCCGGGCGGGTGCCCAGCGGCCCTCGCCGGCGGCGCGCACGAAGTCGGGGATGCCGCGCTGGGACGCGAGCACGAGGGCGAGCGTCAGCTCGGCCGTCGAGGTCTCGTGCACGCTCGCGGCGTTCGCGAAGACGTGGCCGGGCGGCAGGGCGGCGGGGATGTCGTCGTAGCCGATCGACTGCGACTGCACGAGGCGGGTGCTGACCTCGGCCAACGCTCCCAGCCGCTCGGCGGCGCCCATGTACGGCGGCACCACGATGTCGAGGTGGGCGGCCGGCGGCGGCGAGTCGAGGTTCCAGACCACGACCTCGACCCCCTCGGGCGGGTCGCCGAGGGCGTTGCGGAGGGTCGCGCCGGGAACGGAGACGAGGAGCGGGGCATCCATCCTCCGATCCTCGCAGACTCCGCCGTCGCTGCTACGGTTGCGCGCATGGATGACGCGGCCGACGCTCAGGGGGCCGACGGCGACCGAGGCGACGGCCGTCGGCACCGCCACGACCGACCCGCCGACGAGCGCGTCGACGCCCTCAAGGAGCGCGTCTACGCGACCTTCACCGGGCTCGCGATCGTGCTCGTGCAGCACGCGAACGTCGAGCACGTCGAGGCGCCCCGCGCGGTGGTGACGCTGCTCGTCGGCATCGTCGCGATCACCACGGCGGGCTTCGTCGCCGACGTCATCTCGCACCTCGCGGTGCACGCCGCCTTCCCCGACCGCGCCGAGGTCGGCCGGATGCTCCGCGTCGCCGGATCGGCGATCGCCTCGGCCGGCGTCCCGCTCCTCCTCCTCGGCCTGGCTGCGCTCGGCGTGATCGAGCTCGGACACGCGCTGCGCGCCGCCTCGATCGTCTACGTCGCGACCCTCGGCGTCATCGGCTTCATCGCCGTGCGGCGCACGCGCATCGACTGGTGGAAGCAGGTGGTCGCGCTCGGCGCCCTCGTCGCACTCGGCCTCGGCGTCGTCGTGCTGCAGCAGCTCGCGCACGGGCACTGAGCGACCCTGCGCCTCCCGCGTCACACTGTCGGAGGCTTCCTCAGCACTGGGTATGTTGGAGGGACGCCGCGCGCGACTGCACCACGTGGCATCCGTTCGAACCATGAAGGAGCGCGCGTGACCGCATCTCGCACTGCCATCGACGACGTCTACGGCCAGATCCTCGCCCGCAACCCGGGCGAGTTCGAGTTCCACCAGGCGGTGCGCGAGGTCTTCGGCTCGCTCGACCGCGTGCTCGAACGCAACCCGCACTACGTGCAGGCGTCGATCCTCGAGCGCATCTGCGAGCCCGAGCGGCAGATCATCTTCCGGGTGCCGTGGGTCGACGACGCCGGGCGCGTGCAGATCAACCGCGGCTTCCGGGTGCAGTTCAACTCGGCGCTCGGGCCGTACAAGGGCGGGCTGCGGTTCCACCCGAGCGTGCTGCTCGGCACCGTGAAGTTCCTCGGCTTCGAGCAGATCTTCAAGAACTCGCTCACCGGCATGCCGATCGGCGGCGGCAAGGGCGGCAGCGACTTCGACCCCAAGGGCAAGTCCGATGCCGAGGTCATGCGCTTCTGCCAGTCGTTCATGACCGAGGCGTACCGGCACCTCGGCGAGTACACGGATGTCCCGGCCGGCGACATCGGCGTCGGTGCGCGTGAGATCGGCTACCTCTTCGGCCAGTACAAGCGCATCACGAACCAGTACGAGTCCGGCGTGCTCACCGGCAAGGGGCTGACGTGGGGCGGCTCGCTCGTGCGCACCGAGGCGACCGGCTACGGCGCGGTGTACTTCACCCAGCACATGCTCGAGACCCGTGGGCGCTCCTTCGACGGCGCCCGCGTGCTCGTGTCCGGTTCGGGCAACGTCGCGACCTACGCGATCGAGAAGGTGCACGAGCTCGGCGGCGTGGTCGTCGGCGCCTCCGACTCCTCGGGCGCGGTCTACGACCCCGACGGCATCGACGTGGCCCTCCTCCGCGAGGTGAAGGAGGTGCGGCGCGATCGCATCGAGCAGTACGTCGCCGAGCGCGGCGGCCGCGCCGAGTTCGTCGGGGGCGCGACCGTGTGGGACCTCGCGGGCCGCGGCCCCGTGCAGGTCGCGCTGCCCTGCGCGACGCAGAACGAGCTCGGCGAGGCGCATGCGCGGGCACTCGTCGCCGCCGGGGTGATCGCGGTCGCCGAGGGCGCGAACATGCCCACCACGCCCGAGGCGATCACCGTGCTCCGCGAAGCCGGCGTGCTGTTCGGCCCGGGCAAGGCGGCGAACGCGGGCGGCGTCGCGACGAGTGCGCTCGAGATGCAGCAGAACGCCTCGCGCGACTCGTGGAGCTTCGAGCACACCGAGCAGCGGCTCGCCGAGATCATGGCCTCGATCCACGAGCGCTGCGCGACCACTGCCGACGAGTACGGCGCCCCGGGCGACTACGTCGTCGGGGCCAACATCGCGGGCTTCGTGCGCGCGGCCGACGCGATGCTCGCGCTCGGCGTGATCTGAACGACGAGGAGTCCGCCATGTCCGGTGCCGTCAGCAGTGAGAACCCCGAGGGTCTCGCGTTCCCGCGCGAATTCGTCATCGGCTCGGCGACGGCGTCGTACCAGATCGAGGGCGCGGCCGACGAAGGCGGCCGCACGCCGTCGATCTGGGACACGTTCAGCCGCACACCGGGCCGCACCTGGAACGGCGACACCGGCGACGTGGCCTGCGACCACTACCACCGGCTCGAGTCCGACCTCGACCTGATGGCGTCGCTCGGCCTCGAGGCGTACCGGTTCTCGCTCTCGTGGTCGCGGCTGCTGCCGGGTGCCGGCGACCGGCCGAACCCCGCAGGGGTCGACTTCTACTCGCGCCTCGTCGACGGGCTCCTCGCCCGAGGCATCCGCCCCATCGCGACGCTCTACCACTGGGACCTGCCGCAGGAGCTCGAGGACGCCGGCGGCTGGACGAACCGCGACACCGCGCTGCGCTTCGCCGACTACGCGGGGCACGCCGTCGACGCCCTCGGCGATCGCGTGCACACCTGGACCACGCTCAACGAGCCGTGGTGCTCGGCCTACCTCGGCTACGGCTCGGGCGCCCACGCACCCGGCCGCACCGACGGGGCCGCCGCGCTCGCCGCGGTGCACCACCTGAACCTCGCGCACGGGCTCGCGGTGCCCGAGATCCGACGTCGTGCGACGAACACCCCCGACGTCTCGGCCACGCTGAACTTCCACGTCATCCGCGGCGGCGACGCCGAGGCGACGCGCCGCATCGACGCGCTCGCCAATCGCGCCTTCACGAGCCCGATGCTGCTCGGCCGCTACGACGACGACCTCATCGCCGACACGGCTGCCGTCACCGACTGGTCGTTCGTGCGCGACGGCGACCTCGCGCTCGTGCACCAGCCCATCGACGTGCTCGGCGTCAACTACTACTCGACCGTGACGGTCGCGATGTGGGACGGCGCGAGCGAGCGCAGCCGCAATGACGGTCACAAGGACGTCGGCGGCACGCCGTGGCCCGGCAGCGAGCACGTCGAGTTCCTGCCGCAGGCCGGGCCGTACACCGACATGGGCTGGAACATCGCCCCCGACGGCCTCGAGGAGCTGCTCGTCTCGCTCGGCGAGCAGTTCCCCGGGCAGCCGCTCATGATCACCGAGAACGGCGCGGCGTTCGCCGACGTGGTGACCCCGACGCCCGACGGCCCGCGGGTGCACGACGTCGAGCGCGTCGACTACCTGCGCCGGCACTTCGCCGCGGCCCGCCGCGCGATGGACCGCGGGGTCGACCTGCGCGGCTACCTCGTGTGGTCGCTGCTCGACAACTTCGAGTGGGGCTACGGCTACTCGAAGCGGTTCGGCATCGTGCGGGTCGACTACGACACGCGGGAGCGGCTCGTGAAGGACAGCGGGCGCTGGCTCGCCGGGCTCCTCGCGTCGCGCGCCTGAGCGGCGGCATCGCGGCGCGGCAGCCTCAGCCCCGCGAGGCCGCGGCCGCGACGAGGTTGTGCAGCTCGGCGTCGTCGTAGGCGAAGCGGTCGAGCCCGGCACGGTTCGTCAGCAGCACGAAGCAGACGCCGAGCGACGGCGTGATCCAGAACTCGGTGCCGGCCCAGCCCGCGTGCCCGTAGGTGTCGCGGGTGAGCAGGCCGGGATCCGCATTCGGCAGGTTCCATGCGAAGGCGAAGTCGCGGCCGCGTTCGACGGTGTACGAGCCGAGCCGAGGGATGTCGACGGTGACCGGACGGCGCATCGCCTCGACCGCGAGGGGCGACACGACGGCGCCGTCGTCGCGCAGCAGCGCCGAGCCGAGCGAGAGCAGGTCGCCGGCTCGGCCGAAGGCCCCGCCGCCGGGGTTGCGCTGCCCGGCGTAGACGTCCCAGTCGAGCCCGTATTCCGCCGCATCGACCGGCGAGTGCCGTGACGAGGCGCGGTCGAAGGTCAGCCCCGTGGCGTCCGCCCGGCGTGCGATCTCGTCGAAGCGCCGCTCCCAGGGCTCGCCCGTCGCGTGGGCGATGAGTGCGGCGACGCCCTCGAAGGCGATGGTCGAGTAGCGCGCGGCGGTGCCTGCCGCGAAGTCGCGGCCGCCGGCGAGGAGGGCCGCGCGGAGGTCGGGCACGTCCATCGCGGGCTCGGGGATGCCCGAGGTGTGGCTGACGAGGTGGTGCAGCTGCACCTCGTCGGGGCGCAGCGCGGCGAACTCGGGCAGCGCGCGGGCGAGCGGCGTCGTCGGAGTGAGCCGGCCCTCCTCGACGAGGCTGAGCGCGGCCAGGCCG
The DNA here is from genome assembly GCF_009749405.1 of Agromyces lapidis. Classification (GTDB taxonomy): domain Bacteria; phylum Actinomycetota; class Actinomycetes; order Actinomycetales; family Microbacteriaceae; genus Agromyces; species Agromyces lapidis. Next base: position 192,810 of record NZ_WBIQ01000010.1, on the reverse strand, counting down.
GTGATGGGCTTCGTCACCGAGAACAGCGGGTAGTGGTCGTCGACGGATGCCGCGCCGAACGCCTCGAGCGCCACGACGCCGTGCGCATCGGCGATGCCGAGCACGGCGGTGGGCAGCACGCCCGACGCGACGTGCGCGCGGGTCCAGTCGAAGGCGGCGTCGAACGTCGGCATGGAGTCCTCTCGGGTGGCGTGCGTCGGGCGCGGTTCGCGCGGCGACGCCCGGCCCGCTCGCCATCCTCCCAGAGGATCGTGCGGGATCACGGCAGTTGCGCGACCTGGGCCCTGATGGTTCGCTCGACGACGTCCTCGGCGGGGGCCGGGCCTTCGATGCCGTGCAGCAGGCCGTCGACGGCGAGCGAGGCGAGGCCGTGGCTGAGCGCGCAGAGCTGGAGGAACGTGGTCTCGACGTCGCCGGTGATGTCGCCCGCGGCGCGCACGTCGGCGACGAGTGCCCGCAGCCCGTCGAGGGCGGCGATGCGGGCCCCGTCGAGGGTCTCGTCGCCCTGCGCGGGGCGCGGAGTGCGGAACATCGCGTCGTAGTGGGCGGGGTGACGCTGGGCGAAGGCGACGAACTCGAGCGAGTCGGCCACGAGTCGCTCGCGCCCGGGCAGGTGCGCGGCCCGCTCCTGCGCGGCGCAGAGTTCGCGGCCGAGCAGGCTGAGCCCCTCGAGGGCCAGTGCACGGATCATGCCCTCGCGACTGCCGAAGTAGTGGGTCGGCGCGGCGTGCGAGAGCCCGGCGCGGCGTGCGACCTCGCGGAGGCCGACGTTGTTGACCCCGTGTTCGCGAGCGAGTTCCTCCATCGCGCTGAGCAGCGCGGCGCGGCCGGGGGAGGTGCCGGTGGCGACCGTGCTCATGCGCCCTCCTGACGCCCGGGCGATCGGATGCCGCGGGGTACTTGACATTGTAAAGCAATGTGCGTAGCTTTCGGGGCGTACGCACTACTTGACAATGTAAAGGAGTTGATGATGGTCGACCTCACGGCGGCCGACGTCTGGAAGGCGATCGGCGCGACGAACTTCATGGTCCTCGGGATGGTCTCGGCGAGGGGCGAGGCCCGCACGGCCGGCGTCATGCACGTGGTCGACGACGGCCGGCTCTGGTTCACCACGAACGAACGCGAGTGGAAGGCCCGGCACCTCGCAGTGAATCCCGGCGTCTCGGTCACCGTGCCGATCCCGAGACGCGTCCCCTTCGTCCCGTGGATCAAGGTGCCGGCGGCGACCGTCACCTTCGCGGGGCGGGCCGAGATCGTGCCGGCGTCGGCGCTGCCCGCCCCGGTGCACGACGCGCTCGTGCACGGGCTCGAGCTGAGCGATGGCGAGCGCGGCGCGCTCATCGGCGTCGGGGTGCTGCCGACGAGCGACTTCGTTACCTACGGCGTGGGGGTCTCGACCCTCGGCATGCGCGACACCGAGTTCGCACGCGGCCGGGTCGACGCCACGGTCGGGAGCCCGGTCGGGGTCGGCTGAGTGCCGGGGGCGGGCGCGACGATCGGCGTCGCCTCGGTCGGCACCTGCAGCGCCTCCGTCGGCACCGCGATGGCGGAGGTCGGCACGACGGCGATCGCCGCGGTGGGCGGCGCGTCGAAGCGCACCGCGGGCGCCCAGCGGCGTTCGGGATGCCTGGCGAGCCGCATGCCGCGCGACATGACGAGCCAGGCCGCGCCGATGAGTGCCGCGACACCGGCCGCGATCGCGGCGACGCCGAGACCCCAGCGCGGACCCCAGCTGTTGGCGACCGCACCGACGATCGGTGCGCCGATCGGCGTGCCGCCCGACAGGATCGCGAAGTACAGCGCGAGCACGCGGCCGCGGAGCGCGGGCTCGGTGGTCGTCTGCACGTAGCCGTTGGCCGTCGTGAGCATCGTGACCGCGGCGAAGCCGATCAGCACCGTCGAGGCTGCGAAGAGCACGAACGTGGGCATCACGGCCGAGATCGCCGCGGCGACGCCGAAGCCGGCTGCGGCGAGGATGACGACGCGCAGGCGGGCGCGCTCGCGCCGGGCGGCCAGGAGGGCGCCCGCGAGCGAGCCGATCGCGAGGATCGAGTTGAGCAGGCCGTACTCGCCGGCGCCGCGCCCGAACTCGACGGCCATCGTCGAGGAGAAGATCGGGAAGTTCATGCCGAACGCGCCCACGAGGAACACGATGACGAAGACCACGACGAGGTCGGGTCGGCTCCACACGTAGCGGAAGCCCGCGACGAAGGCCCCGCGTTCACGGCTGGCCCGGGGCATCCGCTTGAGCTTCTTGCCCTTGAGCATCGCGAGCGCACCGAGCACGGCGAGGAAGGTGACCGCGTTGATGATGAAGACCCAGCCCGAGCCGACGAGCACGATGAGCACGCCGGCGACGGCGGGGCCGATGAGGCGCGCGGTGTTGAACGAGGCCGAGTTGAGCGCGACCGCGTTCGACATGTCGGAGCTCGACACGAGGTCGGTGACGAAGGTCTGCCGCGCCGGGTTGTCGATCGCGTTCACGATGCCGAGCAGGCCCGCGAAGACGTAGAGGTGCCAGAGCTCGGCGTGGCCGAAGATGAGCAGCAGGCCGAGGGCGAGGCCGAGCAGCATCAGCGCCGTCTGCGTGCACATGAGGATCTTGCGGCGATCGAAGCGGTCGGCGATGAGGCCCGTGATCGGCACGAGCAGCAGCTGCGGGGCGAACTGCAGCGCCATCGTGACCCCGACGGCGAGCGCGTCGTTGGCGGTGAGTTCGGTGAGCACCACCCAGTTCTGGGCGGTCGCCTGCATCCAGGCGCCGACGTTCGAGACGAGGGCGCCGATGAACCAGATTCGATAGTTGACGTGGCTGAGGGAGCGGAACATGGCACTCACTGGTCGAGGAGCCTCCCGAGGATCGTGGTGGCGCGCGCGAGGATCTCGCGGTCGGCGGGATCGAGGGCGGCGTACCGCTTGGCGATCCACGCGTCGCGGCGCTTGCGGGTCTCGCGGACGACCGTGTCGCCCGCCTCGGTCACCTCGACGAGCACCTTGCGGCGGTCGTCGTCGTCGGTGCGGCGCGTGACGTAGCCGGCGTCGACGAGGCAGTTGACCGTGCGGTTCATGCTGGGCGCGGTGACCCGCTCGAGCTCGGCGAGGCGACCGATCGTGAGCGGGCCTTCGCTGTGGATCCAGCCGAGGGTCGAGAACTGCGAGGCGCTGATCTCGGTGTCGCTGCGCTGCTGTCGCAGCCGCCGCGAGAGGCGCATCACCGCGATGCGGAGTTCGGTCGACTGCTCGGCCAGGCTGCGCCGCCGAGGGGATGCTGCGGCTGGGGGCCGCGCGGGCGCGGTCGTGGTCGTGGCATCCGTCATGATGCTTAGTCTAACAAATTAGTGTGGCTAAGTATTTCGCACGCCCTTCCGGGGCTGAGCCGCTGCTGGGCTCCGCACGACGAGGGGCCCGCGCGATGATCGCGCGGGCCCCTCGGAGGCGCGGAGGCCTCAGTCGCAGACGAACTTCGCGTCGCCCCACACGCCGTGGGCGCCGTTGATGCTGCCGGGCGCCTCGACGATCAGGTCGACGTACTGCACGCCCTCGAGGTCGACGTTCACCTTCTCGGGCGCGAACCCGGGAGTGAAGGTGCGCGACTGGTAGCGGTTGTCACCGTCGGCGTCGACCTTGAAGATGACGTTGCCGGCGAACTTCGCCTCGAGCCCCACGTCCGCGGTGAAGGCGCTGCACGCCCCGCCCACGTAGTACGTGATCTTCGAGAGCGCGTGCACCCCGAGCCCCTTCGCGTACGTCGGGTTCGCCCCGGTCGCCGGGTCGACGTAGTTGATCGCGAGCGGCACGTCGGGCGAGTTCGCGGCGTCCTTGTTGGCCACGTTCTTGCCGATCACGCCCCAGCCGTTCGTGGCGTTCAGCCACTGCAGCTCCGAGGCGAAGACCGTGCCCGACGGCGGCGTCGGCAGCGGCTGGTCGACGACCTTCCAGTCGAAGATCTTCATGCGCGACTCGGTCGGCAGCACGACGTAGGCGAGCTCCTTCGCGGGGTTCAGCCGCAGCACGTTCGAGTACACCTGGTACTTGCCCGTCGGGTACTCGTACACGTTCGGGTTCGTCGCGCTGTTGCGCCCGAGCGAGGTGATCGCGACCGTCGACCCCTGCAGGCCCGATGCCTGCAGCAGCCAGTTCGGGAAGTACACGCTCTGCTTCGCGACGCTGCCGTCGGCGTAGTGCAGTTCGAGCTCGGGGTTCACGCCGCCGCCGGTCGCCGCCGAGGCGAGGACGGCCAGGTGCGTGCCCTTGCCCGAGAGCGCGATGGTCTGCCCCGCCGGCGAGACCGAGTCGGCCGCGCCCGAGGGGGCGGGCCAGGTGTACTCGATCGCCGCGTCGCCGGTGCCGACGGTGACCGTCGAGCCGGGCGTGACGCCCGCGCGGGCGAGCGCCTCGGCCGAGAAGCTCGCGCCGCCGCCGTCGAAGTTCGCCGCCTTCGCCGTTGCGATCTCGCTGATCGCGTCGGCGTTGTAGGCGCCCGCGAGCGAGCCGTAGGCGACGTAGAGCTGGTTCGCCCCCGACACCGTGTTCGGCTGGCCCTTCGAGGCGTACGACGCCTCGACGGCGACCGTCTGCAGGTCGGCCGCCGCGGCATCCGTGACCTCGAAGACGAACTCGGCGCTCGCGGTGCCGTCCTTCTTCACCGTGCCGGCCTGCTCGCCGCTCGAGGAGACGAGGCTCCAGCCCTCGGGTGCGAGCGGAGTGAGCACGACGTCGTCCTTCGCCTTCGCGCCCGTGTTGGTGAAGGTCGCGGTGACGGTCGTCTCGTCGCCCTGGAAGACGCGGTCGACGAGGTCGACGGCGACGGATGCCGCGGCGACCTCCACGTCCTGCCCGCCGACGCCGCTCGTGTCGGTGAGGGTGAGGCGCACCGACTCGTTCGAGTCGACCGCGCCGGTCGAGATCACGACGACCCCGCCGGTCTGCTCGGCGAGATAGGTCCAGCCGGGCTGCTCGTCGAGCTCGGCGACGTCGTCGACGCGCGGCAGCGTGCTGCTGCCGAGCTTCACGATCTTCGGCTCCGAACCGGTGTGCGCCTCGACGCGGTAGGGCCGCGACTCGGCCTTGCCGTCGTAGTCGCCGTCGCGCTCACCGATCTCGATGTGCACGGTGCCCTTCTTGCCGGCCTTCGGGGCGTCGATGGTGAAGCGCTGGATGCTCGACTCGCCGTCGGCGTAGGCGCGGGTCACCTGGTCGTCCTCGTAGAGCGCGAACTCGCTCTCGCCCTGCGGGTAGACCGAGAGCGTGATGGGCGAGTCCTCGGGCACGAGCGAGGCGTTGCGCGCCACGACCCCCTGCGGCACCACGGCGCCGGCGCGCACGAAGATCGGCAGCTTGTCGAGCGGTGCGGGATGGCCGTTGAGCACCTGGCCGCCCTCGTAGAGCCGGCCGGTCCAGTAGTCGACCCACTGCTCGCCCGCGGGCAGGTAGATGCCGTTGCGCACGGTCGTCTTCGTGTACACCGGGGCGACGAGGTAGTCGCCGCCGAGCAGGAACTCGTTGTTCGCCTCGACGCTGTACGCGCCGGGGTCGTTCGGGTACTCGAGTGCGAGCGAGCGCATCATCGGCAGGCCGCTTCGGTGCGACTCGGCCGCGAGCGAGTAGATGTAGGGCATGAGCTGCTGACGCAGCTGCAGATACGAGCGGTTGATCGCCGTCGCCTGCTCGCCGTAGAGCCAGGGCCGCTTGTCGACCGGCGCCCAGCCGCTCATCGAGTAGAGCGCGGGCGCGAAGGCCTTCCACTGCAGGTCGCGCACGTAGCTCTCGGCGGAGCCGCCGAAGATGCCGTCGACGTCGCCCGTGGTGAAGGGCATGCCCGAGTTGCCGGCGCCGGTGAGCGCCGAGACCTGCCAGCGCACGGCGTCGAGGTTGCCCGTGTGGTCGCCCGTCCACTGCATGCCGCAGCGCTGCGAGCCCGCCCAGCCCTCGACCATGAGCGAGGTGCCGCGGGCGTCGGAGTACTGCTCGATCCCGCCGTGGGCGGCTTCGCAGCCGGTGAGCGCGAGGCGGTAGCCGGCGCCGACCCACGCGACGTCGAGCTTGCGCAGGCGCACGCCGGCCTCGCCGACCTCGTACTCCTGCTGCGTCAGCGAGCGCTGGGTCCAGAGGCCGGTCTTCAGCCCGGTCTCCTCCTCGATCGCGTCGACGGTCTCGGGAAGCTCCTGGTACTCGCACCCGTAGCCGTCGTTCACGAGCATCCAGCCCGCGGGCATGTCGTTCTCGACGAAGTCCTTCGCGATCTCGAGCGCCTGCGGCGTGCGGAGCTTCGCCGGGTCCTTCGATCCCGAGTAGGTGGGGCTCGAGCGGTTGTAGCAGTCGGCATCGCCGTACTCGAGTGCGTAGACGGGCGGCATCATGGGCCGGCCCGTGAGCTTCGTGTACCCGTCGAGCGCGTCGGTGTAGTCGCCGACGAAGTAGTACGCGTCGAAGCGCTGCTCGGCGTGGGTCGTGGTGCCACCGGCGAAGTCGTAGCTGCCGGCGGCGAAGGTGTTGCGGAGCACGCCGTAGCCGTTGGACGACATGTAGTACGGCACCGCGTTCGGATAGCCGTCGTCGTCCCAGTCGTAGCTGCGGGCGACGTTGATGGTCGCACCCGTGTGGATCGACCGACCGTTCTGCATGCCGCCGCCGAGGAACTGCTCGCCGTCGACCGCGGCCAGGTGCTGGGTGGTCGATGCGCCGCCGAAGGTGAGGGGCTCGGACTCGGCCCAGACGAGCGAGCCGTCGGCGCGCTTCAGCGTCGCGGCACCGGTCGCGCGGTCGATCTCGAGCGAGACCTGCTCGGTCGCGATGGTGATCGTGTCGCCATCGGCGACCTCCACGGATGCCCCGTCGAAGTCCTCGGTGCCCACGACGATGTTCGCCGTGCGCGCCGGGTCGTTCTGCGGGGCGTTCGCCGGGTCGGTGAACTCGCCGGTCGGGGTCGCCTCGAGCCGGAGGGTGCGCTCGTCGAGGAAGGTGGCGCGGATGGCGCCGTGCTCGGCCTCGAGGGTGACGCTCGCCCCGTCCTTCGTGACCTCGGTGACGGCGCCGAGAGGCTCGCCCCGGTCGTCGACGGGGACTTCGGGGTTCACCTTCTTCGGCGTGATGGGGGAGGGCTCGGACGCGGCGGCCGCGGCCGGCTCGGGCTGGGTGCCGACCGTGAAGGCGACGGCGCTGAATCCGGTCATCGCGACGAGCGCCGCGAGGCCGAGGGCGGTGGTGCGCCGCGGTCGACCCGCGGCGCGTGTTCCAGGTTGCTGCATCATTGCTCGCATTCTCGGAATTGACGGTTTGTGACGTTTTGACACGCTAAACGTTCAAATAAGATCACTCCGGAATCACCCCCGTCAAGGGGTCATCGCGGTTCAGGACGAACGGCCTGCCACAATGACCTCATGCCGACCTTCACCGACGCGAACGGGGTCCGAGTCCACTACGAGTCGTGGCGCGTTGCTGAGCCGCATGCCGTGATCCAGCTCGCGCACGGCGTCGGCGAGCACATCGGGCGGTACGCCGAACTCGTCGAGGCGCTGAACGCCGCCGGCTACTCGGTCTGGGCCGACGATCACCGCGGGCACGGCAAGACGGGGTTCGAGCAGCACGGCGGCGATCTCACCCGCATGGGCCGGCTCGGGCCCGGCGGGCTGCGCGCCACGGTCGACGCCGTCGAGCGGTTCACCGAGGTGATCCGCGCCGAAGAGGGGCCGGACGTGCCCCTCGTCTACCTGGGTCACTCGTGGGGGTCGCTCATCGGGCAGATCATCATGAACCGCTCGGCCGAGAACTACGACGCCTTCGTGCTCACCGGCACGGCGTACCGCACCCTCCTCCACATGAACGGCGGTGACCTCAACGCGCGCTTCCGCAAGCTCGGGCCGACGCCGGTCGAGTGGCTGAGCCGCGACCCCGCGGTCGCGCCGGCGTTCATGGCCGACCCGTACACGACCGCCGAATCCGTGCGGAAGCTGTTCGGCCTCGTCGACGCGTCCCGATTGCTCGGCCGCCCGGCGAAGGGGCTCCCGGCCGAGCTTCCGCTGCTCATCATGATCGGCTCAGACGACGCGCTCGGCGGTGAGCGCAGCGTGCGCCTCCTCGCCGAACGCTACGTGACGCGCTCGGGGCTCACCGATGTCGAGGTCGTCGTCTACGAGGGCGCCCGCCACGAGATCTTCAACGAGACGAATCGTGACGAGGTGCGCGCCGATCTCGTGCGTTGGCTCGACGAGCGGTTCGCGGTCGACTGAGCGCCGCCGAGTCGGCTCAGGCGACGAGCGTCCAGACGATGATCGCGGCGACGACGAGAAGCACGACGGCGAGGCCGATCGCCGCGCGGCCGATGCGTCGGCGGCTCACGCTGCCCGGCTTCAGCGAGTCGTGCGAGAGCCGGTCGAGGTTCGGCGCGACCGCCTGATACGGCGGGTCCGCAGTGGCGCTCGGGGGCTGCCTCCGGTCGTCTTCGTCCATCTGCGCAGTCTACGTCGCCCGGGTCACGCGGCCGAGGATATGGCCGTAGTTGATCGAATGATCACGCTTCTTGCTCGTAAGTGATCGTTCCGGGCTCGCTATTGACACCCTCGCTCATATCTCGCTAGTTTTCGAGGAAACCCGGGACCACCTGACCGCCGAAGCTCAAGGAGGACACCGATGTCCACACGGCCCCGCGCCGCCGCGCTCGCCGCCACCGTCGCGGTGGGCGCACTCGCGCTCATCGCCGCACCGATCCCCGCCAATGCCGCGGGCACCGCCGGAGACGACGCCCGTGCGGAGATCGCGCTCATCCCCGCACCGTCCGAGCTCGTCCCCGGCGCCGGCGCGCCCGTCGAGCTCGGCCCCGGCAGCGTCATCAAGATCCACCCCCGCGACGACGGCGCCGCCGAGGTCGGCGAAGGCCTCGCCGAGCTGCTCCGGGATGCCACGGGCTACGCGATCCCCGTCGGGCAGCGCGCGGCCGGGGCATCCCAGGACGCCACCATCGTGCTGTCGACCCGCGGTGACGCCGACCTCGGCGACGAGGGCTACCGGCTCGAGGCCGAGGGCACTCGCATCTCGATCGAGGCGCAGAGCGCCGAAGGGCTCTTCCGCGGCGCGACCACGTTGCGGCAGTTGCTGCCCGACGAGGTCGAGTCCGCCGACTCCTCCGGAGTCGACTGGACGGGTCCCTCGGTCAGTATCGACGATGCGCCGCGCTACGACTACCGCGGCGCGATGCTCGACGTCGGCCGGCGCTTCTACCCCGTCGACGACGTCAAGCGCTTCATCGACCAGATGGCGCTCTACAAGTACAACGCGCTCCACCTGCACCTGACCGACGACCAGGGCTGGCGGCTCACCGTCGACGCGCGACCCGAGCTGACGCAGATCGGCGCGTCGACCCAGAGCGGCTGGAAGCCAGGCACCGGCGGGCCCTGGTTCTACACGAAGGCCGACTACAAGGAGATCGTCGACTACGCAGCCGAGCACTTCATCGAGGTCGTTCCCGAGATCGACGGGCCGAGTCACGCGATGGCGGCCAAGGCCTCGATCCCCGAGATCAACTGCGACGGCAAGGCCGTGGCGCCGTACTCGGGCTTCGACGTCGGCCTGCCGACCATCTGCCTCACGCCCGAGCGCCGCGAGGAGGTTCGCGCATACCTCGACGACGTCTTCACCGAGGCCGCGCAGCAGAGCTCGTCGGACATCGTGCACATCGGCGGCGACGAGGTGCCTGCGACCACCCAGGAGCAGATGGACTGGTACGTGCAGACCTCCGCCGAGATCCTCGCCGAGCAGGGCAAGCGGGTCATGGGCTGGCACCAGATCGGCGCCTCGCCGCTGCCGCCCGGCGCGCTCATGCAGTGGTGGGCCGACGCCGGCGACCAGGCCTCGATCGGCACGCCGAACGAGCGCCCCGACGTCCGCGAGCTCCGCAATGCGCTCGCGCAGGGCGCGCAGGTCATCGCGTCGCCCGCCGACCGGGCCTATCTCGACATGAAGTACGACGCGACCGTGCCGTACGGGCTCAGCTGGGCCGGGCTCGTCGACCTCGAACGCGCCTACGACTGGGATCCGATCTCGGTGACCTCGAGCCCCGACGGCACCGTCTCGCTCGCCACCGAGGAGCAGATCGCGGGCGTCGAGGCGGCGCTCTGGGCCGACCGCGCGTACTTCGGCTCGACGAAGCTGCCGACGTCGCTCGACCAGTTCATCCCGGTCGCGCAGTACGCGGACTTCACGAGCTTCCCGCGCATGCCCGCGATCGCCGAGGTCGGCTGGTCGGCGCCCGAGGTGCGCTCGTTCGACGACTTCGAGCGGCGCATCGTCGAGCATGCCGACCGCTGGGACGAGATGGGGATCGGCTACTACCGGGCGCCCGACGTGCCCTGGAAGGAGTAGGGCTCGAGCTCGTCCGACGAGGCGTCACCGGATCTTCGGTGGCGCCTCGTCGCGTGCGCCGGCGCTGCGCTGCTACAGCCCGGCGTGCCAGGGCGGCACGTCGTAGCCGAGCAAGCGGATGCGGGGATGGTGCGCCGCGCGCGACTCGGTCGCCCACGGGTAGACGATCGTGGTCACGTTGCAGTTGCCGAGCACGGGAAGCAGGTCGCGGTAGCCGTCGGGGTCCATTCCCGCGAGCTCGCAGAACAGCAGCCTGATGAGCGTCGCGTGCGCGACGATGAGCACCCGGCCGTCGGGGAACTCGTCGGCGAGTTCGTCGAACACGGGGAGCGCACGGGCGATGCCGGCGCGGCCGGTCTCGCCGCCGGGGAAGGGGTTCGACGCCGGCGCCTCGCAGAACGCCGCCCATTCCGCGGGATGGCGCGCGGTGAGCTCGTCGGGCGTGAGTCCTTCGGCGTCGCCGAAGTCGATCTCGACGAGCCGCGCGTCGGTGCGCAGCGGCAACCCGGTCGTCTCGGACGACGGCGCCGCCGACCGCTGCGCGCGGCTGAGCGGCGAGGAGATGATCGCGTCGAGTCGGGCGTCGACCGCCCAGGCGCCGAGCGCGGCGGCCTGTCCGAGGCCGTGCCGCGTGAGCGGCACGTCGGAATTGCCCGCGTAGCGGTGTTCGGCGTGCCAGACCGTCTCGCCGTGCCGGGCCAGGAAGAACGTCGTCATGCCGCCAGCGTACGCAGCGGGTCGACGTACGGGAACGACCACGGCCACGTCGCAGCCGTCCGCCGACGCCCGATTGCCCGCGACGGACGGGACGGATCCGTAGGCTGTACCGCATGCACGGTGAATACAAGGTGCCCGGCGGCAAGCTCGTGATCGTCGACTTCGACGTCGAGGGCGGGGCTCTCCGCAACGTCCGCGTCGCGGGCGACTTCTTCCTCGAGCCCGACGAAGCCCTCGACGACCTCAACGCGGCGCTCGACGGGTTGCCCGCGGCATCCGATGCGAAGCAGATCGCGGCCGCGATCACCGCCGGTCTCCGCAGCGACGCCGTGATGCTCGGCTTCTCGGCCGATGCGATCGCGGTCGCGGTGCGCCGCGCGCTCACCGAGGCGACGAGCTGGTCCGACTACGACTGGGAGATCGTGCACGACGACGCCGTGCCGCCGCGCACCCACCTCGCGCTCGACGAGGTGCTCGCCTCACGCGTGGGGGAGGGGCGGCGCAAGCCGACCCTGCGCTTCTGGGAGTGGGACGAGTCGGCGGTCGTGATCGGCTCGTTCCAGTCGGTGAAGAACGAGGTCGACCCCGAAGGTGCCGAGAAGTACGGCTTCGAGGTCGTCCGACGCATCTCGGGCGGCGGCGCCATGATGATGGAGCGCGGCAACGTCGTCACCTACTCGCTCTACGTGCCGGCCGAGCTCGTGCAGGGCATGAGCTTCGCCGACTCCTACGCCTTCCTCGACGACTGGGTGCTGCAGGGTCTTCGCGCGCTCGGCATCGAGGCGACGTACCAGCCGCTCAACGACATCGCGAGCCCACTCGGCAAGATCGGCGGCGCGGCCCAGAAGCGACTCGGCTCGGGAGGCGTGCTGCACCACGTCACGATGGCGTACGACCTCGACAACGAGAAGATGCTCGAGGTGTTGCGCATCGGCCGCGAGAAGATCAGCGACAAGGGCATCGCGTCGGCCGCGAAGCGGGTCGACCCGCTGCGCTCGCAGACCGGGCTCAGCCGTTCGGCGATCATCGAGAGCCTGAAGCAGACCTTCGCCTCGCTCACCGGGGCGACGGCGGGCACCGTCTCGGCCGACGAGCTCGCCGAGGCCGAGGCGCTCGTCGAAACCAAGTTCGCGACGCGCGAGTGGCTCTACCGGGTGCCGTGATCGCAGCACTCCGTCACTGAGACGCGAGTGGTATCGGCGATACCGGAGGCGCATCAGTGACGTAGTCCGCCCGAGGCGCGCATCCCCGCACCTGGAGCGGAGGAAGTCTCAGGGTCGCCCCGCTAGACTCGCCGGGTGGATTGGTGGATCTGGCTCCTGTGCGCGCTCCTCGCCCTCGTCGTGCTCGGCGTTGCGGTGAAGCGCGGCTGGATCGACCTCTCGGACAAGACGAAGAAGGGCCGTCCCTCGGGCAGCGCCGTCATGATGATCGGCGACGAGGTCTTCGCGCCGCGCAAGTACGAGGCCCAGGTCGAGCTCGACCGGCAGAAGCGTCTGCCGACACCCGCCCCGACGCCCGACGGCGACAAGGGCATCGCCTTCGCCGATGAGGGGTCGGATGCCTCTGGGGCGCCTGCGGCGCGCGCCGAGCGGTTCAAGGGCTCGATCCGCCTCGACGTCTGACGGCTACTCGGCCGTCGTCGACGTCGGGCAGCCGAGTTCTGTCGCGACCGCGCGCATGGCCGCCGAGGCCGTCGCGACCGACATGAGCGCATTGCCCCCGACGATGTGCAGCCCGTAGGCGTCTTCGAGCGCGACGAAGGTCATCGCGAGCTGCTCGTCGTCGAGCTTCGGGGTGAACTGCCCGGCGGCCCGCCCCGCGGCGAGGATGCGCCGGTACGTCTCGAGCTGGCGCAGGTAGAGCTTCTGCACCAGCTCGTCGTGGAGCGCCGAATTGCCGCTGAGCACGTCGAACTCGTAGAGCAGGCTCATCAGGGCGTCGTCGGGACCGCTCGGGAGACCGCCGTCGATCGCGGCGGCGAGCTGCTCGCGAGGGTCGTCGAGGGTCGCGACCGTGGCATCGCGCTGGTCGCAGAAGCGTTCGACGCCGGCTGAGTGCGCTTCGACGAGGAGCGCATCGAGGTCTTCGTAGTAGTAGAGGATCGCGCCCCGGGTGAGCCCGGCCTGCGCCGCGACGTCGGTCAGCGACAGCGAGCGGAGGCCGTGCATGCGCCCGGCGGCATACGTCGCCTCGATGAGCGATTCGCGTCGGGCGCGCTGGTCGCGGGGTCGTGCCATGCCTTGACACTAACCGATCGCCCTGTCATGCTCGGTGCATTCTTTGACACTTGAGTCAATTAATTCGCCCCGACGAAGCACCCACTCGGATCCCCCGACGAAGAGAGACCGACATGCCCACCCCTCCCACCCTCGACACCGCCGCGACGACGACGCACGGCGCGCAGCTCTCGCGCTCCCTCGGCGTCGGCGGCAACGTGCTCATCACGCTCTCGGGCATCTCGCCCGCGTCGAGCGTCTTCATCCTGGGCGGCGCCGCCCTCGCGACGTACGGCACCGGCGTCTTCTGGGGCTTCGCCCTGGCCGGCGTCATCAGCCTGCTCATCGCGCTCTGCTACGCCGAGCTCGGCTCGCGGCATCCCATCGCCGGCGGCGACTACTCGCTCGTGAACCGAGTGCTCGGCCCCGCCGCGGGCGCCGCCGTCTTCTTCATCAACCTCGTCACGCTGCCGCTCATCGTCGCGATCTTCGCCCTCGGCGTCGCCGACTACCTCGGCGTCGCGATCGCCGGGCTCGACCCGCTGTGGACCGCGATCATCGTCATCGTGCTGGCGACGATCACCGCGTGCTTCAACATCCGCACGAACGCCTGGGTGACGGGGGCGTTCCTCTTCGTGGAGATGGCCGCGCTCGCGCTGCTCGCGGTGCTCGGTTTCGTCGAGGTCGAGCGGCCGGTGACCGACCTCTTCGACCCGCAGGCGCTCGACCTCGCGAGCGGGGGCCTCGCGCCGCTCGGGATCGCCGGCCTCGTGCTCGCGATCACGCAGGGCATCTTCTCGTACAACGGCTACGGCGGGGCGATCTACTTCGCCGAGGAGACCCGCAACGCACGTCGTGCCATCGCACGTGCCGTCATCTGGAGCGCCGTCATCACCGTGCTCGCCGAGCTCATCCCGCTCACCGCGATCCTGCTCGGCGCCGACTCGCTCGAGGCGCTCTTCGGCGCCGAGCTCCCGGTCGAGAGCTTCCTCGCCGGCAGCGCCGGTGACGCCGTGACCGTCGTGGTGCTCATCGCCGTCGCGCTCGCGATCGTGAACGCGATCATCGCGATCGCGCTGCAGGCCGGCCGTCTGCTCTTCGCCGCCGCCCGCGACGGGGCGATGCCCGGCGGGCTCGCCCGCCCGCTCGCGACGGTCTCGGCGGCGACGAAGATGCCGGTCGCCGCGACCGTCGTGATGGGCGTGCTCGCACTCGCCGCCTGCTTCGTGCCCTTCGACGTGCTGCTCAACGCGACCGGGTCGACCCTCGCCTTCAGCTACGGCTTCATCGCGCTGGCAGCGATCGCCGTGCGCCGCCAGACGAACCGCGAGACCGCGTCCGGCGCCTCGACGTCGGCGTACTTCCGGATGCCGCTCTGGCCCCTCGCGCCGATCGTCGCCCTCGCCGCGATCGCCACGATCTTCGTCATCGGCATCCTCGATCCGGGGCAGTGGCTGAGTCTCGGCATCGCCGCGGGCATCATCGCCGCCGGGTTCGCCTACTACGCCCTCTACCTGCGCCGGAACCCCGGAGCAGCGCACCTCCTCGACGCCGACGAGGACGACGACCTCGCCTGACGTCGCCGCGGTGACATCCTCGCCGCAGTCCCGCACTCCGCACGCAACAGCTCGGAAAGCACCAGCACCATGACTCTCGACCTCCTCATCACCGGCGCCCGAGTGCGCACCTTCGACCCGGCGCAGCCGTGGGCCGAGGCGATCGGCGTGACGGGCGACCGCATCGCCTACGTCGGCTCGGCGGCCGAGGCGCCCGCCGCCCGTCGCAGGATCGAGGCCGACGGCAGGCTCGTCACCCCCGGCGTGATCGACAGCCACAACCACCTGCTGCTCGGCTTCGACGAGGACGCGGTCTCGCTCGAGGGCGCGCACACCCTCGACGAGGTGCGCCGCCGCATCGCCGCGTTCGCCGCGGCGCGCCCCGAGCTGCCGTGGATCTGCGCCGAGAACGCCGTCTACGCGGTCGTCGAGAACCGACGCCCGAATGCACACGACCTCGCCGGGCTCGACCCGCAGGGCCGGCCGATCTTCGTGACGACCTACGACCAGCACTCGGTCTGGCTCGACCGGCGCGCGCTCGAAGTGCTCGGCGTCGCGGACGGCGGCGAGATCGCGTGGGGTCGCGCCGAGCGCGACGCCGACGGCGAGGCGACGGGCTGGGTGACCGACTTCTACACGAGCGCGATGACGGTGGCGGGGCTCGCTGCGCTGCAGCGGGACATCCCGATGTACTCGCCCGAACGCCGCTACCGCAAGCTGCAGTCGAGCATGCGCATGGCGACGGCGCTCGGCATCACGACCGTCGTCGAGCCGCAGGTGCCGCTCGCAGAGCTGCCGCTGTTCGAGCGCGCCCTCGCCGAGGGCGTGCTGAGCTCGCGGGTGATCGCGGCGCTGTTCCATCCGGTCGGCGCCGACGGCGGGTTCCGGCGCACCCTCAGTGACACGATCGCGAACGCCGCCGAGAACGCGGATGCCTCGGGGCTGCTGCGTCTCGGACCGGTCAAGCTCTACTCCGACGACGTGATCGAGCCGCACACCGCGCTCATGCTCGACGACTATGCGAACCGTCCGGGGCGGCGCGGGCGCCCGAGCTACGCCGGCAACGGCGGGCGCGAGCTCGTCGACGTCGTCACCGAGCTCGACCGGCTCGGCCTGCAGACGCACACGCACGCGACCGGCGACGGCGGCATCCGCCTCGCGCTCGACGCGATCGAGCACGCGCAGCGGGTGAACGGCACCGTCGACCGCCGGCACGGCGTCGTGCACGTCGAGTGCCTGCATCCCGACGACCTGCCTCGATTCGCCGGGCTCGGAGCCACGGCCGCGATGCAGCCGCGCCACTGCTCGCCCGACCTCGTCGCCGGCACCTGGATGGAGAACGTCGGAGAGGAGCGGTGGGACCGGGCCTGGCGGTTCAGGAGCCTGCTCGACTCGGGCGCGACCGTCGCGTTCTCGAGCGACTGGCAGGTCGGCGAGATGGACCCGCTCGTCGGCGTCTTCTCGGCCGCGACCCGGGCGGCGCTCGACGGCGGCGACGCGTGGACGGCGGGGGAGCGGGTCGGCTTCGACCGCTCGCTCGAGGCGTACACGGTGCACGGCGCGCGGGCCTGGCATCTCGAGGGTTCGCGCGGCAGGCTCGCGGTGGGCATGGACGCCGACCTCGTCGTCTGGTCGGGCGACCTGTACACGCACGAGCACGAACCGTCGGGCCTGCTCGGCGAGCACGCCGAGGTGACGATGGTCGGCGGGCGCGTGGTGCACTCGCGTGGTGCGGTCGCCGACGTGGTGGGTGCGGCCGCCGCGGCCGACCCGGCAGCGGGCCGCGAGGTCTTCGACGCGCACGCGCACGAGCACGGGCACTGAGCGGACCGGAGCCGACTGGCAGACTGGGGGCGTGGCAGCCGACGGACCGAACCGCATCATCCATGCGGACAACCTCGCCGTGCTGCCGACCCTCCCCGAGGGCGGCTTCACCCTCATCTACCTCGATCCGCCGTTCAACACGGGTCGTGCGCAGGCGCGGCAGGCCACCCGCCATGTGCGGCAGAGCGCGAAGGATGACTCGGAGCCCGAGGCATCCGGCACCATCACCGGGTTCGCGGGGCGGCGGTACGAACGCATCCGGGGCGACCTGCTGCGCTACGACGACCGCTTCGACGACTACTGGGCGTTCCTCGAGCCGCGGCTCGTCGAAGCGTGGCGACTGCTCGCCGACGACGGCACCCTGTACCTGCACCTCGACTACCGCGAGGCCCACTACGCGAAGGTGCTGCTCGATGCGTTGTTCGGGCGCGAGTGCTTCCTCAATGAGCTGATCTGGGCGTACGACTACGGCGCGAAGTCGAAGCGGCGCTGGCCGACGAAGCACGACACGATCCTCGTGTACGTGAAGAACCCCGACGCGTACTGGTTCGACTCGACCGCGGTCGACCGCGAGCCGTACATGGCGCCGGGGCTCGTGACGCCCGAGAAGGCCGAGCTCGGCAAGCTGCCGACCGACGTGTGGTGGCACACGATCGTCTCGCCGACCGGCAGGGAGAAGACCGGCTACCCGACCCAGAAGCCCGAGGGCATCCTGCGGCGCATCGTGCAGGCCTCGACCCGCGAGGGCGACTGGGTGCTCGACTTCTTCGCCGGTTCGGGCACGACCGGCGCCGTCGCCGCGACCCTCGGGCGCCGCTTCGTGCTCGTCGACGAGCACCCCGACGCGATCGCCGTGATGCAGGCGCGCTTCGCGGAGGTCGCGGGGGTCGAGTTCGAGACGGGGCCGGCGGGGCCGGCAGCTTCGGAAGGGCAGGCGGCGCAGGAGAGCCCCGCGGGCGGGGAGGCGGCCGCGATCGCGCTGTCGGATCGACGACGCTCACGATAACCTCGGCCTTGTCCGTGCCGACGACGGTCGAATGCGAGGTGGAGGGGTGCACTCAGACCCGCGCGGGCGCGACCTCGTCGGCGAGCTGCGGCGCAGGATCGCATCGGGTGAGCTGACCGCGGGCACTCGACTGCCGAGCGAGCTCCAACTCGCGGCCGTGCAGGGGTCGTCGCGCAGCGCCGTGCGCAGCGCGCTCGCCGTGCTCGCCCGTCAGGGGCTCGTCGAGTCGCGGCGGGGCGCCGGGTGGTACGTGCAGGCGTTCACCAGCGAGGGGTTCGACCGGATGCGTTCGTTCACGCAATGGGCCGAAGCGCGCGGCCGGGTGTCCGGCGGGCGGATCGTCGCCCGTGCACGGCGGCGCGCAACGCCACGTGAAGCACGGCTGCTCGGCATCGGCACCGGCGAGGAGGTGCTCCACATGATCCGGGTGCGCACCCTCGAGGGGCGCAGCGTCATGGTCGAACGTTCGAGCTGGGCGCCCTGGGTGCTTCCGCACGTCGAGTTCATGGAGGACGACACCCACTCCACGACCCGACTGCTCGCCGAGGCCGGCATCGTCATCACGCACGGCAACCACCGCATCGAGGCCGTCGCTGCATCGAGCGAGGACGCCCGGCTGCTCGGCATCCGCCGATCGAGCCCCATGCTGCAGGTGCGACGGGAGACGTACGCCGCCAACGGTCGCCCCGTCGAGTGCGCCGAAGACCGCTACCTGCCGCACACCATCTCGTTCGAGGCGCAGGCGGCCGGCGCCGCAGAACTCCCCGACGCGGGCTGAGGCTCGTCGCGCACCCACTGTGCGCAGCGGGCCGACGAATCCGGCGGGTCGGGCCGATCCGCTGCCGAGCGGCCCCGTGCTGTTCACCGGCCGGTCACTTCGGCTCGATTTCGTGGCAGCGTTCCGGCCCAGGTCACTCGAAGGACATACCGTGTCGCAGCCCGTCGTCCCCCCGTCCGATTCCGCCGTTCCCCGCCGTTCCCGGCGCCGATCGGCCTTCATGGTCACCTCCGTCGCCACGGCGACCCTGCTGCTCACCGGCCTCGTCGCCGCACCGGCGTCTGCGCAGACACCGGCTGCGGTCGGGCAGGCGGCGCCGATCGTCGAGCCGTCGTTCGTCGCATCGTCGGAGACCGGTGCCGACGCCGACGCCGGCGCCGACTTCTCCCCGACCGCCATCGCCGGGCCGGCCGACGCCGTCGTCGGCGACACCGTCGTCTTCACCGGCGGGGCCGGCGCCGACGGTTCGCTCGTCGTCACGGTCACGAGCCCCGACGCCGTCGTGGCCGCCGTGAGCCCGGGCGACGACGGCGCCTATCGCTTCGCCCCCGCCGTCGCCGGCGAGTACACGGTCGCGTTCACCGTGACCGATGCCGACGGCGGCATCACCGAGGAGACCCGCACCGTGGCCGTCACCGGGGGAGCGGCGTCGGCCGCATCGGAGGAGCCCGTCGCCGAGGCATCCGCCTCGATAGCCGAGTCGTCGGCGACCGAATCGTCGGCGACCGACGCCGGCGAGCCCGACGTCCGGTTCGCCGCGATCGGCGACATCCACAACAACTGGAGCGAACTCGCCGAGGCGTACGACTTCTGGAAGTCGGAGGACGTCGGCACCGCGCTCTTCGTCGGCGACCTGACGAACAACGCGACCGCGAGCGAGTACGCCGGGCTGAAGTCGACGATCGACTCGAAGGCCGGCCTCGGCATCGAGCTCGTCGCCTCGCTCGGCAACCACGACGTCAGCGCGATCTCGTCGTACGACCTGTTCACGCAGTCGACCGGCGGGCAGAAGCCCAACGCCGACTACACGATCAACGGCTACCACTTCATCACCGTCTCGCCGGGAGCCGGCACCCTCGACCCGGTCACGGGCAAGCCCTCGTCGGCCAGCTCGGGCAACTACGCCTACGCCGCGACCTGGCTGCAGCAGCGGCTCGCGGCGGCCACGGCCGAAGACCCGACGAAGCCGGTCATGGTGCTCGTGCACCACCCCCTGCAGTGCACTCACTACGTCTCGAACGAGTGGTACGGCACCGGGCTCTCGAGCGGGTGCGGCGACACGCTGCAGTCGGTGTTCGACGACTTCCCGCAGGCGGTCGTCTGGGGCGGGCACATCCACACGCCGCAGAACATCCCGACCTCGGTCTGGCAGGGCCAGGAGAACCGCGCCGGCGACAAGTCCGGCAAGGGCTTCACGACCGTGAACGCGCCGCCGCTCGCGTACTACGAGTTCGAATCGGGCGTCATCAACACGAGCCCGACGAGCCGCTCGAACGACACGACGCCCGACGACGCGGGCAACAACCGCCAGACGGCCGTCGTCGAGATCACGGGCTCGAAGGTCACGATCAAGAACTACGACCTGCTGGCCGACCAGTGGATCGACCAGACGTGGACCTGGGACGTCGCCGACTCGGTCGACACGACCAAGAGCTACGACGAGCGGTTCCCGCTCAACAACAGCCACCGCGCGAGCCTGTCGAAGGCTCCCGAGTGGAAGGCCGGCGCCGCGGTGACCGTGGACGGCATCGGCGAGGACAAGGCGATGGTCGCGTTCCCGCAGGCGGTGCCCGCCCCGAACGCCGTGCAGGACATCGTGCACAAGTACCGCTATACGACCGTCGATGTCGCGACCGGGCAATCGGTGAACACCTTCCTGCAGTGGTCGGGCTTCTACAACCTGCCGATGCCGACGAGTCGCAACCACGAGGTGTGGAACCTTCGCCCGTCGCGCGAATACGAGGTGCGGGTCACCCCCATCAACGCGTGGGGCAAGGAGGGCGCGCCGCTCACGGCACGGTTCACGACGACCGGTTCGACGGGCCCGTCCGAGCCGCCGTTCGACCCCGAGACGCTCACCTTCGACGACCTGCGCGAGCAGGTGCCGACGGCCGACCTGCTCGATGTCCGCTTCAGCGACGGCAAAGCCGTGGATGCCTCGCCGAAGGAGTGGACCCTCACTGCGGGCAGCGCGGCGCGCGTCGAGAACGACGCCGACCTCGGCGCCCAGGTCGCGATCGGTGATCAGGACGCGGCCTCCGCGTTCAAGACGTCGCTGTGGAGCGACGCCGACTACACGAAGCTGCAAGACGGCTTCACCATCGACGCGACCTTCAGACTCGACCGAATCGACAAGCCGGTCGGCGGCTACATCGACGTGTTCGGCGGCATGCAGGGCGGCGGCATCGGCCTCGAAGCGGTGCGCACGGCCTCGGCCGAGAGCTACGAGCTCGGCTTCTGGTACGCCAGCCCGCGCCCGTCGGTCGAGTTGGAGTACGGCACCTGGTACCACGTGACCGGTTGGTACGACGGCACCGACGCCCGCCTCTACGTCGACGGCGCGAAGGCCGCGACAGCGGAGGACGTCTCGTTCACGGTGAAGCCGGGCAACACGGCGGCGCGGTACATGGCGATCGGCGGTGACGCGAACCCGAGCGGCACGCTCGACGACGCCACCTTCGACGGTCGCATCGCCGGCGTCGAGATCTACAGCGCACCGCTGAGCGACAAGAACGTCTACCGCGTCGCGAACCGTGAGCTGAAGCTCATCGACACCACGCCGCCGCAGGTCGATGCCGCGCGGCCCGTGCCGGGCGCGTCGGCCGTCGTCGGACGGCCGTACATCGCTCCGGCGCCGCAGGCGGTCGACAACTCGGGCCGAGTGAAGGTCGCCGTCGAGGTGACCGACCCGACGGGCGGGGTCGTCGAGGTCGCGCGCACCGACGACGGCCGGTACACCTTCACGCCGACCGCGGCGGGTGCGCACACGCTCACCTACGTCGCGACCGATGCGGCAGCCCGCCAGGACCAGGCCGCCTTCACCGTGACCGCGGCGAAGGGATCGGCCGAGCTGGCCGAGCTCCTCGAGCCGCTGCCGGCCGCCGACCTGCTCGACCTCGACTACGTCGGCGGCAAGCCCGCCGACCGGTCGCCGCGGGCGCACGCCGTCATCGCCGGCACCGCCCCGATCGCGGTCGACGCCGCGCTCGGCAGCAAGGTCGCGACGTTCACCGGCAACTCCGCACAGGGGTCGCGCATCCCGTGGTCCGACGCCGACTACGCCAAGACCGAGGACGGCTTCACGATCGAGTCGGTCGTCAAGGTGCCGCAGATCACGGCCGAGCGCGACATGATCTCGAACACGCAGAGCGCGGGACAGGGTCTCGAGATGCTGCCGGGCACCCAGCCCGGCAAGGTCAGTCCCGAGCTCTGGGTGCGCGTCGGCGGCAAGTACGTCGTCGCCCGCGCCGAGAATGCCGTGACGGCGGGGCAGTGGTCGCACGTCGTGGCGAGCTACGACGCCGCGTCGGGTGCGCTGCGCGTGTTCGTCGACGGCCGCGAGGCCGGCTCGGCCGTGGCGACAGGCGGCGGCAAGGTGCAGAACCCGAGCGGTGGCGCACGCGCCTTCGTCGTCGGCGGCGACATCTCGTCGTCGGGAACCGTCGAGTACCCGTTCGAGGGCACGATCGCGACGGCGAAGATCTTCAGCGAGCCGCTGCCGGAGACGTCGATCTCGCGCCTCGCCGCGCAGGCGCTGACGAGCAACGACACGACGCCGCCGCTCGTCGAGGTCGACCCCGAGCCCGCCGCGACCGCGACGGTCGGCACCGAGTACACGGTGCCCGCCGGCCTCGCGGGCGACGACTCGGGCTCGGTCGAGCTCACGATCACGGCGTCGGGGCCGATCGGCGAGGACGTGCCGCTCGAGCCCGGCACGATCGTGGCCCCGGCCGCCGGCGAGTACACCCTCCGGTACCTCGCGGTCGACGCCGCCGGTAACGACACCGCGGCGGAGTTCGACGTCACCGTCGAGGAGCCCGCACCGGTCGCCACCGCGGCGCCGAGCATCACGGGAACCGCCGAGGTCGGCGGCATCCTCTTCGCGAAGCCCGGCGAGTGGGACACCGAGGGCCTGACCTTCGCCTACCGCTGGACTGCGGACGGCGAGGAGCTCGCGGGTGAGACCGGCGCGCAGCTGCAGGTCGACGGATCGCTCAACGGCGCCGAGATCGCGGTGACGGTGACGGCGAGTCGTCCGAGCAGCGCCGACGGCACGGCGACCTCGAAGGCCGTCGCGATCGCGGAGCTGCCCACCTGGCGCGCCGACCGCGTGTACGTCGCCGGCGACCGGGTGCTGCACGACGGTCGCGTGTTCGTCGCCCAGTGGTGGACCAAGGGGGCGACCCCCGGCGCGATCGCGAAGAACGGCAGGGTGAACAGCGCCTGGGCCGAACAGGGCGTCGAGGTGAGCACAGCGCGGGGCGTCGTGCGGGCCTGGACCCCCTCGTGGATCTACACGGGCGGCGAGACCGTCGCGCACGAGGGACGTCTCTACCGCGCCGAGTGGTGGACCCGCGGCCAGGAGCCCGGCACCGCGAAGCACCCGGCCTGGGCGGATCTCGGTGCGGCCTGAGCCACGCCGCCGGGGGAGCGCGCGCCTCGTGCGCGCGCTCCTCTGCGCGGCCGGCGCGGTCGCGGCGCTCGGGGCTGCCGCGCTGGTGCCGGCCGCCCCGGCGGTCGCGCACAGCTACGCCGCGACCGTCTTCGCCGACGTCACCGAGCCCGAGCCCGGCCTCGTGCGCACGGTGCTCGAGGTCGAGTACGTGCTGCTCGCGACCGACGGCGCCCGGGCGATGGACGACGCCGCGTTCGAGGCCGACGCCTACGCCGATGTGCAGGCGTCGGGGCGCGACCCCGAGAAGCTCACGACCGACGTGCTCGAGCGGCACTCCGACAGCGTGCTCGGGTACGTGCTGCCCCGGTTCTCGGTCGCGGTCGAGACGGATGCCCCGGACGAGGCATCCGCGGCGGCTGCGGTCTGCCCGAACGCGCTCGTCGAGCCGTATGCGATCACCATCCGCGACGGCGTTCCGCACGCCCGGCTGGTGATCGACGCCGACTGCCGCTCGGAGGCGGGCGCGGCCGCACCGGTATACCGGATCAGCACCGAGCTCTTCCCGGGAACGGCGCCGGGTGGCAAGACGACGACGATCGTCAGCTACGACCTCCGGTCGGGATCGGGCGTCGCGAACCTCGACACCGACCAGAGCCCGAGCGTGACGACGACGCAGGACTGGGGCTCGCGCATGGGCGAGTTCCTCGTCCTCGGGGCCGAGCACCTGCTGTTCGGGCCCGACCATCTGCTGTTCCTGCTCGCGCTCATCGTCGGCGCCCGCCGCCTGCGCGACATCGTCGTGGTCGCGACGGCGTTCACCGTCGCGCACTCGATGACGTTCATCGCCGCCGCGCTCGGGCTCGTGAGCGTCTCGCCCGCGTTCGTCGAGCCGGTCATCGCGTTCTCGATCGCGGCGGTCGCGCTCTGGAGCGTCTGGGGCTCGCGACGCAGCCGGGGCGGGCTGGGAAGCCTGCTGCGGTGGAACCGGGAGGCCCCGGGCGACGGCGAGATCGCTGCCGGCACCGCGGCCGCGTCGCGCCCGGTCCCGAGCTCCGGCAGCGGCTCGGGTTCGCGCGGCGGGCTCGCCCTTCGCGAACGCACCGCGGTGACGGTGCTGCCGACGGTGCTCGCGCCGCCGCGCGGGTTCTCGCGCGACGACTGGGTGCGGGTCGCGGTCGTCTTCGCCTTCGGGCTCGTGCACGGCGTCGGTCTTGCGGGTGCACTCGGCATCGACGAGCCGTTCTCGTGGGGACTGCTCGGCGCGCTGCTCGTCTTCAACGTGGGCATCGAGCTGACCCAGCTCGTGCTCATCGCCGTCACGTTCCCGCTCATCGTGCTGCTGCGTCGCCGGCTGCCGGCCTCGCCGCTCTGGATCGAGCTCGGAGTCGCCGCCGTGGGGCTCTTCTGGTTCATGGAGCGGCTGCTCGCCGGCGGCTGAGCTGAGGGGCCCGCTCGCGCACCGCGCGCACACCGGCGACGCTTGGCCTGCGGAGGGGATGGGCGCTTCTCGACGGCAACCGCGCACGAGCCGCCGCATCATCTGTCGCACGAGGTCGGCAAGATAGGGTCGAGTGGCCGCGCGGCGGTACCGGATCAGTCCACGCCGGAGCGGGTGACCGTTCGACTGATCGGCCGGGGCGGATCGGTGAAGAACATCAGGGTCACGATCATTCCGGGTCAGGTCACCTTGGACGGGGAGTCGTGGTGCGTCGTCGGAGATTGGGACGAGCTCGTGGAAGAACTGGAGTGACCGACCCAGCCGCGTTCGGGTGACGAACCAGGCTGGGTCGCCATCGGCCCCTACGCCGATTCGCGCACCACGAGCTCGGTCGGCAGGATCGTCGCGTGCGGCACCTCGGCCTCGCCGGCGATGAGCCGCAGCAGCACGTCGGCCATCGCGGCGCCCGCCGCCTCGGAGGGCTGTGCGACGGTCGTGAGCGGCACGGGCCCGGAGACCGCCGCCGGGCTGTCGTCGAAGCCGAGCACGGCGACGTCGTCGGGCACGCGCAGGCCGCGCTCGCGCAGCTCCCCGATGACCCCGGTCGCCATCAGGTCGCTCGCGACGAAGAGCGCGTCGAGCCCGTCGTCGCCGACGCGGTCGAGCAGTCGCCGTGCCGCGAGCGTCGCCCCGGCGGCCGTGAAGTCGGCGGTCTCGAACAGCTCGTCGGGGAGGCCGGCGCCGCGCACGGCGTCGAGGTAGCCGTCGAGCCGGTCGATGCCGGCCGGCATGTCGACGGGGCCCGAGATCGAGCCGATGCGGCGGTGCCCCCGGTCGATGAGGTACTGGGTGCCCGCCGCCGCGGCGGCGCGGTTGTCGACGTCGACGAAGTAGTCGTCCTGCCCTGCGGCGAGCGCGGGGCGGCCGCCGAAGACGAGCGGCACCGCCGGCCGGGAGTCGGCGAGGATCGCGTCGCCGACGTGGTGCGAGATGACGATCGCGCCGTCGACCACGCCCGAGTTCAGGTAGCGCAGGGTCTTGTGGTGCGGGTCGGTCGAGGCGACGAGCAGGTTCAGCACGAACTCGCTGTCGTCGACCCGGCTCGTGATGCCCTTCACGATCGTCGCGAAGTAGGGGTCGCTGAAGAACCACGTCACGTCTTCGGGCACGACGAGCGCGATCGCGTTCGACGAGCGCCGGGCGAGCGAGCGCGCCGCCCGGTTCGGCACGTAGTGCAGCTCGGCGACCGCGGCGTTCACGGCCTCGACGATGTCGGGGCTGACCTTCGGCGAGCCGTTGACCACGCGGCTCACCGTCGCGCGCGACACCCCGGCCACGCGGGCCACCATCTCGAGGGTCGGGGGCGACCCCGCGGCATCCTTCGCCATGTCGTCAGTCTAGGTCTGAGGTCACAGCGCGCGGTCGCGGATGATCCGCGAGTACTCGCGCCCGCTGTGCTTCACCGTGCGCACCTGGGTGTCGTAGTCGACGTGCACGATGCCGAAGCGCTTGTCGTAGCCCCAGGCCCACTCGAAGTTGTCGAGCAGCGACCAGTAGAAGAACCCGCGAACGTCGACCCCGGCGTCGGCCGCGTCGAGCGTCGCCGCGAGGTGCGCGCGCAGGAACTCCGCCCGGTCGGCGTCGTCGACGCGGATGCCTCCGGTGCCCTCGTCGACCGTCACGGCGTCGTCGTAGGCGGCGCCGTTCTCGGTCACGGCGAGCACCGTGCCGGCCGCGGCGGCGTAGTCGTCCCAGATGCGTCGCAGCAGGCGGGTGAGCCCCTCGGGCTGCACCTCCCAGTTCTGCGCCGTGCGGGGCAGGCCACGCTCGACCGAGTGGAGTCCGTCGGGTGCCGGGTAGGGGCTGCGCGTCGGGCGAGCGTTCGCGGGGGCGCCCGAGACCGGCGGGGTCGCGGGCGGTTCCGCCGAGACGAGGTCGCCGTGGTAGTAGTTCACGCCGAGCGTGTCGATCGGGGCGGCGATCACCTCGAGGTCTCCGTCGTGCACGGCGGCCTCGAAGCGCTCGACGGCCGCGGCGTCGACCGCCCGGACGTCCTCGACGACGTCGGCCGGGTAGGAGCCCCGGAAGACCGGGTCGAGGAACCAGCGGTTGAACTGCCCGTCGAGGCGTCGCGCCGCGTCGACGTCGGCCGGGTTCTGCGGGTCGGCCGGGTCGGCGACGGTGTGGTTCAGGGTGAGGCCGAGGTCGAGCGAGGCGTCGCGCGCCCGCAGCTCGTGCACGACCTGCCCGTGGCCGAGCAGCAGGTGGTGCGAGGCGAGCAGCCCCTCGGCGACGCTCTGGTGCCCGGGCGCGTGCTCGCCGCCCGTGTACGAGAGGAACGACGCGCACCACGGCTCGTTGAGCGTGGTCCAGGTGGTGACCCGGTCGCCGAGCGCGTCGTGCAGTGAGAGCGCGTACTCGGTGAAGCGGTCGCTCGTCTCGCGCACGGTCCAGCCGCCGAGCTCCTCGAGCGCCTGCGGCAGGTCCCAGTGGTAGAGCGTCAGCCACGGCTTGATGCCGGCGCCGAGCAGTTCGTCGACGAGGCGCGAGTAGAAGTCGACGCCGGCGGGGTTCACGGGGCCGCCGTCGGGGCGCACCCGCGCCCACGAGGTCGAGAACCGGTAGGTCTGGAGCCCGAGCTCCCGCATCAGGGCGACGTCCTGCGGCATGCGGTGGTAGTGGTCGCAGGCCATGTCGCCGTTGTCGCCGCCGGTCACCGCGCCGGGGACACGGGTGAAGGCGTCCCAGATGGAGGCCCGACGTCCGCCTTCGAACGCCGCCCCCTCGATCTGGTACGCGGCCGTCGCGGCGCCGAACAGGAACCCGTCGGGGAAGCGGCGGCGCGTGGCATCCGTCGTGGCGGTCATCTGACGTTCCTCTCGAACTTCGACGGTCATCCCTTCACTGCTCCTGCCATGATTCCCGAGATCAGCTGCTTTCCGGCGATGACGAACAGGATCAGCAACGGAAGCGTCGCGAGCACTGCGCCCGCGAGCACCACCGAGTAGTCGACGTAGCGCGCCGACTGCAGCTGGCTGAGCGCGACCTGCAGCGTCGGGTTCTGCGGCGCGACGAGGAGCGGCCACAGGTAGTCCGTCCACGCCGTCATGAAGGTGAAGAGGCCGAGGATGGCCATCGCCGGCCGCGCGGCCGGAACGCCGACGTGCCAGAAGGTGCTGATCATCGAGGCGCCGTCGACGCGGGCCGCCTCGATGAGCTCGTCGGGGATGACGTCGACGAGGTACTGGCGCATGAAGAAGACGCCGAAGGCGGTGACGAGGGTCGGCACGATCACCGCGCCGAGCGTGCCCGTCCAGCCGAACTGCTTCATGAGCATGAACAGCGGGATGATGCCGAGCTGGGTCGGCACGGCGAGCGTCGCGATCACGAAGACCATGAGCCCCTCGCGGCCGCGGAAGCGGAGCTTCGCGAAGGCGTAGCCCGCGAGCGTCGAGAACACGACGACCGAGACGGTGATGACGGTCGCGACGATGATCGAGTTGCCGAGCGCGAGCCAGAACGGCACGGTGTCGAACACCTCGCCGACGTTCTGCCAGAACCGGCCGCCCGGCAGCAGCGGCGGCCACGTGCTCGTGAGCGCCGAGGAGTCGCTCGAGCCGACGACGAACGACCAGTAGAGCGGGTACGCGCCGGCGACGAAGAAGACGCCGAGCAGCGTGTAGGTGAGCCAGCCGGGGCGGCGTTCGATGCCCTGCCCGCCGGGGCGGCCGCGACCGTCGCGCGATCCCCGCGAGGCGGCCCGGTCGCCGCTGCCGCTCGTGACGATGGCCTTGGTGGCGGTCATGCGCGTTCCTCCGGTGTCGGTGCGGATGCCTCGGCGCGCGCCGCGGCGTGGGCGTCGAGCCTGCGGCGGGTGCGGCGCTTCGAGGTGCGCGCCTCGACGCCGGCGATGCGCCGCGAGAGCCAGAAGTTGATGAGGCCGATGGCGACCACGATGATGAACAGCATCCAGGCGACCGCGGCCGCTTTGCCGAAGTCCTGCCGGTTGAAGGCGAGGTCCCAGAGGTAGAGCACGGTCGTCTGGTACTGCCGTTGCGGGCCGCCGGGGATCGAGCTGGTCGCGTTGAAGAGCTTGGGCTCCGTGAAGATCTGCAGGCCGCCGATCGTCGCGGTGATGATCACGAAGATGATGGTCGGGCGGATGCTCGGGATGGTCACCGAGAAGAAGCGCCGCACGGCGCCGGCGCCGTCGATCGCGGCGGCCTCGTGCACGTCGCGGGGTACGGCCTGCATGGCGGCGAGGAGAATGAGCGCGTTGTAGCCGGTCCACCGCCAGTTGACCATCGTCGCGATCGCGAGGTGGCTCGGCAGGGTCTCGGTCTTCCACATGACGGGGTCGGCGCCGAAGGTCGTGAGCAGGTTGTTGATGAGGCCGTACTTCTCGCCGAAGATGTTGCTGAAGATCAGGGTCACCGCGACCGGCGTCACGACGTACGGGAGGATGACGGAGAGGCGCCAGAAGGTCTTGGCGCGGATGTTCTGGTCGAGCACCGCCGCGATCACGATGGCGGCGATGAGCTGCGGCACCGCCGAGAGCAGGAAGATGCTGAAGGTGTTGAACAGCGAGTTCCAGAAGAGCGGCGACTGGAGTTCGTCGGTGAAGTTCTGGAAGCCGACCCACTCGCCGGGACCCGTGAGCAGGTTCCAGTCGTTGAGCGAGACGACGAAGGTGTAGACGAGCGGGAACAGGCCGATGAGCCCGAACAGCACGAAGAAGGGCGCGACGTAGAGGTACGGGGAGTACTTCACGTCCCAGCGGTTCAGGCGCTGGCGGGGCGTGAGGTCGGCTCGCATCGTCGTGCGCGCCGCCTTGCGCGGGTGGCGGCCTCGGGGCTCGGGCGCACCGGCCTCCGTCGGCGGCGTGATGGTCGAAGTCATTCGGGGTTCCTCTCGTGAGGCGGGCCCTTCGGAGCAGATCGCTCCGAAGGGCCCGCGATCACCGGATTCGGTCGCCTACTGCTCGACGAGCTCGTCGAGGAGGTCGAGCGCGTGCTGCCACGCGGTCGGGCCGTCGGCCTTGCCCGAGTCGAGCTCCTGGATCGACGGCCCGAAGACCTGCTCCTGGATCACCGAGTCGTCGGGGCCCTTGTACTGGGCGACGACGCCCACGGCGCGCGAGCCGAGGATCTCGCCGATCGGCGCGTCGTTGAAGAACGCGGTCAGCTCGCTCTCACCCGTGACGCCCGAGTCGGTCTGCGCCTCGAGATTCGAGGGGAAGGCGCCGGCGGCCTGGAAGGACGCGACCTGCGACTGGGCGCTGGTGAGGAACTCGGCGAGCTCCGCGGCCTCCTTCGGGTGCTTCGACGTCGTCGGGACCGTCAGGAACGCCCCGCCCCAGTTGGCGGCGCCGCCGGGGAAGACGTCGGCGAAGTCCCAGCCGGTCGTGGCGTCGCCGCCACCGGCCTCGACCTGGCCCTTCACCACGCCGAGCATCCAGCCCGGGCAGACGAAGGTCGCGAAGGAGCCGTCGGTGAAGGCCTTGCCCCCGCCCCAGTCCCACTGCGTCTGCGCCGACGAGAGGCCGTCGGCCGCGCCCTGCGCGAGCAGCGCCCAGCGGGCCTCGAGCTCCTCGTTGCCCTCGACGTTCAGTTCGCCGTCGGCGGTGTAGTAGCCCTCGGGAAGCTGGTTGACCATCGAGTTCCAGACGAAGCCCGACTGGTCGTAGAACGCCTTGCCGGTCTTGTCGTGGTAGGCCTTGCCCACCTCGAAGAACTTCTCCCACGAGGCATCCTCGCCGCCGAAGAGGGCGGCGACGCCCTCGCGGTCGCTCGGAAGGCCGGCGGCCTCGAAGAGGGCGCCGTTGTAGCAGAGGCCCTCGGGGCCGATGTCGGTGCCGTAGCCGATGATGCGGCCGTCGGCGTCGGTGGCCTGCTTCACCTTCCAGTCGACCCACTGGTCGGAGAGGTCCTCGGCGCCGTAGTCGCGCAGGTCGGTGAACGAGTCGCTCACCTGCATGACCTTCGAGAGCCAGCCCTCTTCGACGGCCTGCACGTCGGGCAGGCCTGCGCCCGCGGCCTGCTTCGTCTGCCAGTCGGTCAGCGCGTTGCCGCCCGTGTCGATGTTGGTGGCCTCGATGGTGACGCCGGGGTGGTCGGCCTCGAACTGCTCGTAGAGGCCGTCGAGCCCCTGGGTGCCGAAGGTGGTGATGGTGAGGGTGATGTCCTCCCCGTCGGAGCCCTGGTCGCCACCGGTGGAGCATGCGGTGGCAAGGAGGGCGATGGATGCCGCGCCGGCGAGGGCGACGGCACCGCGGGTGCGTCGTGAGAGCTTCACGGTCACTCCTTTGTGTGCGTGGTTGTGTGTGCGAGGGGATGTGTTTCGGTGCAAGGGTGAGAGCGCTCTCTCACATCAACGTGAGAGCGCTCTCACGCTGTCGGGAGGTGACTCTACGAGTGATTTCGCCCGATGTCAAGAGAGCGCTCTCACGGATGCTTCGAGGCGCGGCGGTCCGGGCGCGGCACACCCCGCTGGGAAGCGCCCCGGCGACGCGGCGGGGTCGGTGCGGAGGCCCCGCGTAGACTCGTGAGAGTGTCCGATCCCGCAGGCCTGCCACCCATCGACGAGGCGGTTCAGCGACGCCGCATGACCATCGCGCTCTCGCTCATCGCAGTGCTCGTCGCGCTCGCCGTGATCGTGGTCGGAGCGGTCGTCGGCAACGGAGGCGGCAGCGGCGCGGCATCCGGCCCCGAGGCATCCGCCGACGAGACCGCGACCCCGCGCCCGGCACCCACCGCGCCGCCCGCGCCGGCGACCGTCGACACCTTCGACACGTCCGCGCACTCGCTCGACGACCCCGCGAGCATCTGGGTCGTCGTGAACCAGGTGCGCGCGCTGAACCCCGAGGACTACGTGCCCGACGACCTCGTCGAGGTGCCGGTCGCGCACACCTGGGTGCCCGAGCTGCGGCAGGAGGCCTCCGACGCGGCCGTCGCGATGTTCGAGGCCGCCGCCGAGGAGGCGGACCTGTACCTGGCCTCGAACAGCGCCTTCCGCAGCTACGAGACGCAGGTCGAGCTCTACGGCGACGGCAGCGACCCGACGACCGCGCCGCCCGGGCACTCCGAGCACCAGACCGGCCTCGCGATGGACATCGGAACCGAGGGCGGCTGCAGCTTCGAGTGCATGGACGACAGCGTCGAGGGCGAATGGGTGCGGGCGAACGGCCACCGATTCGGATTCATCCTGCGGTACCCCGCCGACAAGGTCGAGGTCACCGGGTACCCGCACGAGTCGTGGCACTTCCGCTACGTCGGCCCCGAGCTCGCCACCGAGATGCACGAGCGCGGCGTGACGACCCTCGAAGAGTTCTTCGACGTACCCGGCGGCGCAGCGCAATGAGCCGGATGCCCCGGGCGACCCCCGTGCCGCATCGCGGCCTGTCGCTCGCGGTGCTCATCGTCAACCAGCTGCTCGCGGGCGTCGGGGTGGCTTCGGGCATCGCCGTCGCGGCCCTGCTCATCGGCGAGCTCACCGGGGCCGCCGTGCTCGGCGGTCTCGCACAGTCGTCGAGCGTGCTCGGCGCGGCGATCACCGCGATCCCGCTCGCCCGGCTCGCGGTGCGCTCGGGCCGGCACGTCGCCCTCGCCACGGGCTACGCCCTCGGCATGACCGGCGCCGTGCTCATCGTGATCGCGGCGACGAGCGGCTGGGTGCCCCTCGTGTTCCTCGGCCTCGCCGCCTTCGGCGCCGGAACCGCGGCAGGTCTCCAGGCGCGGTTCGCCGCGACCGAGGTCGCAGCTCCCGGCTTCGAGGCCCGCTCGATGTCGCTCGTACTGTGGGCGACGACCCTCGGCTCGGTCGCCGGTCCGCTGCTCTCCGAGACCGGCGACACCGTCGGCCAGGCGCTCGGGCTTCCGCCGCTCGTCGGCCCGTTCCTGTTCTCGGGGGCGGCGTTCGCGCTCTCGACCCTGCTGGTCGCGACCCTGCTGCGCCTGCCGAAGGCAGGGCAGCTCGCGGCCGACGCGGTGCCCGCGCCCGACGCCGATGCGGCGACGGGCGCGGCCGAGAGCGCAGCCGAGGCCGTGCCCGCCGAGCCGATCGGCGCAGGGCTCTCCGCCTCGACGGTCGCCGAGGCATCCGCACCCGACCCCGCGAAGCCGATCGGCGCGTGGGGCGCGCTCCGCATCGCGGCGAAGACCCCGCGGGCGCTCTTCGCGATCCTCGCGATCGTGTGCTCGCACACCGTCATGGTCGGGGTCATGGTCATGACGCCCGTGCACATGATGGCGCACGGTCTCTCACTCACGCTCATCGGCGTGGTGATCAGCATCCACATCCTCGGCATGTACGGCGCGAGCCCGCTCGTCGGCTGGCTCGCCGACCGCATCGGCCCGTCGCGCGTGATCTTCATCGGCGTGGGCGTGCTGCTCGCGGCGACGCTCACCGGAATCCTCGCGCCGGCCGACGACATGCTGCTGGTGCCGCTGGCGCTGGGCCTGCTCGGCCTCGGCTGGTCGTGCGGACTCATCGGCGGATCGACGCTCGTCACGAGCGCCGTCGACCCGTCGATCCGCGTGCCGCTGCAGGGGGCGACCGACGCGGCGATGAACCTCTCCGCGGCGATCGCGGCCGCGCTCTCGGGCTTCGTGCTCGGCGTCGGCGGCTTCGCCGGAGTCAACGTCGTCGCCGTGCTGGTGCTCGTGCCCCTCGTGGTCGCCGGCGTTCGCGCGGCGCGGTCGGGCGGCGCCGGGGCCGAGGTCAGTGCCGGCGCTCGCGCGCCCGCTCGCTGAGCGCCTCGAGCAGTGCCGCGGCGGTGGCCGCGTCGTCGATCGTCACGACGAAGCGCCGACCTCGCGTGCGGCTGACCTCGAGGGCCTCGCCGGCGCGCAGGATGATGCCGAGCGCGCCGTCGGCGCCCACCCTGATGCCCCAGCCGCCGAACTCCGCGGTGGGGGAGACCATGGTGACCGCGACGCCCTGCACCTCGTCGAGCGGCACCTGGAACCGCGGGAACCCGAGGGGCGACCGCGCCACGAGCCCGTGCTCGTCGATACGGACCCGGAACACGAACGTGGCGCAGGCGAGCAGGGCGAGCAGCGCCGCGGTGGCGAGCATCGCCCACCAGACGGGAGACCCGAGGGCCGCGACGACGAGTGCCCCGAGCGCGAGGGCGGTGAAGCTTGCGACGATGGCGATCTTCGCGCCGCGGGCCATCGTCGTGGTGCGCGCCCAGACGGCGCGCTCTCCCGGTGCGAGGCGGAGCGCCTCGACCGTCGGCGCGGGCCGGTCGCCCGAGACCGTGACGGCGGGCTGGGCGAACCAGCCGGCGACGCCCGCGAGCAGGCCGAGGGCGGTGCCCGCCAGCACGGGCAGCAGCATGCCGGGCGCCTCGGCCGGGTCGTCGAGGCCGCGCTGCATGCCGAGCGACCAGGTCAGGCACACGTCGAGCAGCACCGTCGTGCCGATCGAGAACGCGGCGAGCAGGCGGAGGTTCGGTCCCCATCGCCCGTCGCGCGTGCCGGTGAGCATGATGACGGCGAACAGCGCCGCGAGGCCGAGTGAGAGCAGGGCTGCGCCGAGCGGCACGGTCCAGGCCGGGGCGAACCCGTCGGGTGTGCCGTCACCGCTCCAGTGGGTCGCCACCGTCGACGGCACCTCGGGGAGCCAGGAGACCATGAGCGCCACGGCGACGACCGCGACGAGGAGCGGTGCGACGCCCGCGACCAGGAGGTAGCGGCGGCGGGCCGTGCGGAACTCGGTGGAATCGGTCATCGGTACATCTCCTTGACGAGGGCGGCGAGCGCGTCGGGCGAGAGGGCGAGGGCGCGTGCGCGGGCGACGAGCGCCTCGATGTCGTGGTGCAGCTGGGCGAGCGGTTCGACGGCGTCGGTTGCCACGGCCCCGCGGCCGCGGCGCATGTCGACGAGGCCCTCGTCGCGCAGCAGCTGGTAGGCGCGCAGCACGGTGTGCAGGTTCACGCCGAGGGAGGCGGCGACGTCGCGGGCTGAGGGGAGGCGGTCGCCCGAACGGAGGCGGCCGGCTGCGGCGTCGGCGCGCACCGACGCCGCGACCTGGGCGAAGATCGGCGTCTCGCTCGCGGGATCGACTCGGATCAGCACGTCGGCTCCTTCACAACTGTTCTATAAATACTAGAACAGTTGCATGGGCCTGCGGGGCTGCTCGCGAAGAAGAGTGCCGCTCGCTTTTCGGGAGAGCGTTCTCACCGGTCTCCCAGAGTTCAGGAGGGTTCCTCACAAAATCGCGTGATGAGGTGTCCTGTCCCCCGAAACGCCGACCCGAAACCCCCTTCGTGTTCAAACGCCTCAGCAAGACGCCGCCTGCCCCCATGCCCGAACGCCGTCGCTCGACCTTCCGTGCGCCCGGCGCGATCGATGCCGCCCTCCTCGCGGAGGGGGCGACGCCCGAGGAGGCGACGTCGACGGCCGTCGATGCCGAGGAGCTCGCCACCGCCCCCGAGGCGGTCGAGCCGTCGGCACCCGCACGGCGACGCCGGGGATTCCGCGCCGCGCCCACTGACGCCGGGTCGGCAGCCGATGTCGGCGAAACGCCAGTCGGCGCGGTCGACTCCGACGCGCACGAGGCCGCCGTCGTGGAGTCCGGCACCGCCGAGCACCGCCCCGACGTCGCCGACGCCGCTCCCGAGTCGTCGACCCCGGTCGACCCTGAGCCCGAGGCCGCGCCGGCCGGGGAACCCGCCGCACGGCACCACCAGCCGCGCCACCGCGCCGATCACGTGCGCAACCGGCGCCCCTCGGGCGGAGCGCGTCGCTTCGCCGCGCTGTCGTGCACGACGGCGATCCTCGGCGTGAGCGCCTTCGGCGCCGTCGCGGCGGCGGCCGACGCCCCCGATGCGCCCTCGCTGCTCGCCGGCGAAACGGTCACGGTGAAGGACACGGTCGCGGCGGGAGCCGCCGACGAGATCGTCTCGACGCCCGTGGTCGACGACGGGCCCACCATCACGAGCGGACTCTCGACGGCCTCGGTGCCCTTCACCGGCGGCACGCAGATCACCGTCACCGGTGAGGACCTCGATCAGGTCGGCACCGTCAGCGTCGCGGGCGTGCCTGCGACGATCGTCGCCGCCGACGAGAGCGCCGTCACCTTCGCGGTGCCCGCGACGACGGCCGACGCGCTCGGCGGGGTCGAGGTGAAGTTCGCGGATGCCTCGGGCGAGGCGGTGCCGGTCGAGGAGACCGTCACCTCGATCGCCGCCGCCGGCGTCGAGCTGTCGGCCACCACCGTCGAGCCCACCGAGCAGCTCGACGCGCTCACGCTCACGTACACGAGCAATCCCGCCATCGACGCGCAGCTCGGCTACGTGCTCGCCCACTGGAGCGACTACAACTCGGCCGAGTACACGGTGCTGAGCGGGGTCGACTGCGCGAACTTCGCGAGCCAGTCGCTCATCGCCCGCGGCTGGGCGATGGACGCGGGCTGGTACTACGACCGCGCGACCGGCGCGATGTCTCCGAGCTGGTCGAGTTCGACCGCGATGCGCGACTGGCTCTCCACCCGACCCGACCTCGCGACCCCGCTCGACGACTCGCAGCGCGGCCTCGTGAAGGTCGGCGACATCGCCCAGTTCGACTGGGACGGATCGGGCGACCGCGATCACACCGCCGTCGTCACCAGGGTCGAGCACTCGGCGAACGGCACGAGCGTCTGGGTCGGCGGCCACACCAAGGACGCCGACTATTGGAACGTCGACGAGGCCCTCGCCACGGGCGGCGGCGCGGTCACCTACTTCTCGCTTCGCTGAGCTGAGCTGGGCTGGGCTCGCTTCGCTGAGCTGGCCCGAGCAGCCAGCCTGCTTGTGCAGGAAAAGTGCGCTGAGCCCGGCTGTCAGACAGGGATAGCGCCCATTTTCCTGCACCAGCAGCGCAGCAGCGCAGCAGCGCAGCAGCGCAGCAGCGCAGTGGCGGCAGCGCTACCGCGGCGGGCGGTGGGGTCTCAGCTGCCCAGCGCGGCGTCGACGATGCGCTTCGCCTCGGCCTGCACCTCGGCGAGGTGGTCGGCACCGCGGAACGACTCCGCGTAGATCTTGTAGACGTCTTCAGTGCCGCTCGGCCGCGCCGCGAACCACGCGTCGGCCGTCTCGACCTTCACCCCGCCGATCGCGGCGCCGTTGCCCGGCGCGTGCGAGAGCTTCGCCGTGATCGGGGCGCCGGCGAGCTCCGTCGCCGCGATGGAATCGCCGTCGAGCCTGCCGAGGGCGGCCTTCTGCGCGGCGTTCGCCGGGGCATCCACCCGCTCGTAGGCGGGGTCGCCGAACCGCTCGACGAGCTCCGCGTAGAGCTCCGACGGCGACTTGCCGGTGACCGCACGGATCTCGGCCGCGAGCAGGCAGAGCAGGATGCCGTCCTTGTCGGTCGTCCACACGGTGCCGTCGAAGCGCAGGAACGACGCGCCCGCGCTCTCTTCGCCGCCGAAGCCGACCGAGCCGTCGACGAGCCCCGGCACGAACCACTTGAAGCCGACCGGCACCTCCCAGAGGCGGCGGCCGAGCGAGGCCGCGACCCGGTCGATCATCGACGACGAGACGAGCGTCTTGCCGATCGCGGCGTCGGGCCGCCAGCCGTCGCGGTGGCTGAACAGGAACTCGATCGCGACGGCGAGGTAGTGGTTCGGGTTCATGAGGCCGCCGTCGGGGGTGACGATGCCGTGCCGGTCGGCGTCGGCGTCGTTGCCGGTCAGGATGTCGTACGACCCCGCCTGCGCGACGACCGAGGCCATCGCGTTGCGGCTCGACGGATCCATGCGGATCTTGCCGTCCCAGTCGAGCGTCATGAACGCCCAGCGCGGGTCGACCCGCTCGTTGACGACGGTGAGGTCGAGTCCGTAGGCGTCGCGGATGGCGCCCCAGTACGAGACGGATGCGCCGCCGAGCGGGTCGGCGCCGATACGGATGCCCGAGCGACGGATCGCCTCGAAGTCGATCACGTTCGCGAGGTCGGCCACGTATGCGCCGCGGAAGTCGTAGGTCTCGACCGCGCTCGGCTCGGCCTGCAGCACGCCGCGCAGCCCGCCTTCGATGAGCTCGTTCGCCCTGGCGGCGATCCACGAGGTCGCGTCGCTGTCGGCCGGGCCGCCGTGCGGCGGGTTGTACTTGAAGCCGCCGTCCTGCGGCGGGTTGTGCGACGGCGTGATGACGATGCCGTCGGCCTCGCCCTCGGCGCGCTTGGCGGGGTCGTTGTTCCACGTCAGGATCGCGTGCGAGAGCGCCGGGGTCGGCACGTAGTCGTCGTACTCGTCGACGAGCACGCGCACCTGGTTGCCGACGAGCACGTCGAGCGCGGTGGTCTGCGCGGGGGCGCTCAGCGCATGGGTGTCGGCGCCGATGAAGAGCGGGCCGGTGATGCCCTGCGCGGCGCGGTACTCGACGATCGCCTGCGTCGTCGCGAGGATGTGGTGCTCGTTGAAGCTCGTGGTGAGGGATGACCCGCGGTGCCCCGAGGTGCCGAACACGACGCGCTGCCCGGGCACCGAGGCATCCGGCTTCAGCTCGTAGTAGGCCCTGACGAGGGCCTCCACGTCGATGAGGTCGGATTCGGTCGCCGGGGTGCCTGCTCGCTCGTGCATGCGATCAGTCTGGCGCGGGGCGGAGCCCGCCTCAACCCGCGAGCGCCCGGCTCACCCTGCGAGCGCCCGCCTCAACCCGCGAGCGCGTGCAGCGCGGTCGCGATCGAGTAGATCGCGAGACCGGCGAGGGCGCCCACCACGGTGCCGTTGATGCGGATGAACTGCAGGTCGCGACCGACCTGCAGCTCGAGCTTCTCGGTCGTCTCCCGCGGGTCCCATCGTTCGACGGTCTCGGTGATGACGCC
This sequence comes from Agromyces lapidis, assembly GCF_009749405.1. Lineage (GTDB taxonomy): Bacteria > Actinomycetota > Actinomycetes > Actinomycetales > Microbacteriaceae > Agromyces > Agromyces lapidis. The sequence goes on along the minus strand of NZ_WBIQ01000010.1, from coordinate 154,496 downwards.
CGCGATCTCGTGCCGGTAGTTGCGCACGACGTAGGCCGCGGCCTCCGTCAGCCAGGCATCGACCTTCGCTGCGAGTGCCGCGTCGGTCGCGAGGCGCGTGCCGACCTCGACGACGGCGTCGCGCAGCGCGATCCGCAGCTCGCTCGCCGGGTCGGCGAGCCCCTCCTCGAGCGTCGATTTCACCGCGCTCCACGCCTCGCCCGCGAACTCGCGCACGCGCGGGCTCGCGAGCAGCTCGGCCTTGAGCCGCTCGACCCGGGCGATCATCTCGGGGTCGTGCTGCAGGTCGCCCGCGAGTTCGGCGAGGTAGCGGTCGACCGCGAGTCGCAGGGGGTGCGCGTCGTCGGCGCGCACCGCACGCACGAAGGCGAGCACCTCGCGGTGGGCGCGGTCGTCGACGAGGCGGTCGACGAACCCGGGCATCCACCGCGGCAGCCGCTCGGAGACCATTCGCCCGAACGCCTCGGGATGCGCGGCCAGCCACGACTCGGCCTTCTCGAGCACGGCGTCGACGGCGGCGCGCTGCTGGTCGGCGGCGACGAGGCTCGCACCGATCCGGCCGATCGCCGGCCCCCACTCGGGTTCGAAGAGATGGCGGCGGGCGAGCCGCTCGATGACGTCCTCGACGTCGTCGTCGCCGAGCAGGGTGAGGATGCCACGGGCCGCGACCGCAGCCTCGGCGGTGACCCGCTCGGCGTTCGCGGGCTGGGCGAGCCATCCGCCGACCCGTCGTGAGATGCCGATCGAGCGGAGCTTGCCGAGCACGACCTCGTCGGAGAGGAACTCGTGCTCGACGAACGCGCCGAGGCTCGCCCCGATCTCGTCCTTGCGCTTCGGGATGATCGCGGTGTGGGGGATGGGGATGCCGAGCGGGTGCCGGAAGAGCGCCGTCACCGCGAACCAGTCGGCGATCGCGCCGACCATCGCGCCCTCGGCGGCGGCGCGCACGTAGCCGAGCCACGCGATGTCGTCCTGCAGCGCGAACGACACGGCGAACACCGCCGCGGCGACGAGGAGCAGGCTCGTGGCGACGCGCTTCATGCGGCGCAGCGCGGCGAGCCGCTCCGCGTCGCTCGGCACGGGCGGCACGGTCTTCGTCGTCACCGCGTCCACCTCCGCAGTATTTCAGGCGCCTCACGCGGTGCTCGTTAGGCTTGGCGCATGACCACGGATGCCACGCCGACACCCCCCGACGAGACGTACTCGTACCTCGGTCCGGCCGGCACCTTCACCGAAGCGGCCCTGAAGCAGGTGCCCGAGGCCGCGGGCAAGCACTGGCGTTCGGTGAACAACGTCGGCGAGGCGCTGGCCGACGTCGTGAGCGGCCGGTCGACGGCGGCGATGATCGCGATCGAGAACTCGATCGACGGCGGAGTGAGCGCCACGCAGGATGCGCTCGCGACGGTGCCGGGTCTTCGCATCGTCGGCGAGTACCTCGTGCCCGTGAACTTCGTGCTGGTCGCGCGACACGGAACGACGCTCGCGGAGGTGAAGGTCGTCAACGCGCACCCCGTCGCCTACGCCCAGTCGCGGGGCTGGCTCGAGCGCGAGCTGCCCGACCACGGGCACATCCCGGCGACGAGCAACGTCGCGGCCGCGGCATCCCTCTTCGAGGACTCGCAGGCCGACGCGGCCGTCGCGCCGCCCGGCATCACCGAGCACCTCGACGTCGAGGTGCTCGCGCGCGACCTCGGCGACAATCCGAACGCGGTGACCCGCTTCGTGCTGGTCAGCCGCTCGCGGGTGCTGCCCGAGCCGACCGGCGCCGACAAGACGAGCCTCATCGTCGAGCTGCCCGACGACGAGCCGGGTGCGCTGCTCGCGATGCTGGAGCAGTTCTCGACCCGGGGCGTGAACCTCTCGCTCATCCAGTCGCGACCGATCGGCGACGCCCTCGGACGGTACCGCTTCGTCGTCGACCTCGACGGGCACGCGGCCGACGAACGCGTCGCCGACGCCCTGCTGGGCCTGCGCCGCACGAGCCCGAAGGTGATCTTCCTCGGCTCGTATCCGCGCGCCGACGAGCAGGAGGTCGCCTACCACTCGAAGTACGATGACGAGATCTTCATCGAGGCCCGCGACTGGTTGCGCGGCATCTTGAGCGGCGAACCCGACGGCGCCTGACCGGCGACCCGTCGCGAGCGAGGAGGTCGACGATGGCCGACGGCGATCGGGGCGTGGACCCGAGGTACGACCCGCGGTTCCAGCGCGGCTACGACGCGTCGCGCGACGGCGGGGCCGCGACGCCGTCGATCGCCAGGCAGGTCGACCGAACCGAGGGAGAAGCCGGGCACGGCACGGCCGGCGCGCCCGAGCCGCTGGCGTCCCGAGCGGCGGTCGGCGGCCGGGTGGCCGATGCCCCGCGCACGGCCCCCGAGCCCGAGTCGTCGGCGCCGGACGAGCCGACGGCGCGCCCGGGTCCGACCGCTGCGCGCCCGGACCCGACAGGCCGCCCGGATCCGACTGTCCGGCCGCATCCGACAGGCCGGCCGGACTCCGAACCGACGGTCGGGCCGCGCCCGCGCCCGTACTCGGAACCGCTCCGGAACCCTGAGCCCGATCGCCGTGCGGACGCCGCACGCGTGCGCAGCTTGCTGCTCGCCGGGTGGGCCGTGACCGGGGGAGCGATGCTGCTCGGCCTCTGGCTGGCGTGGAGCGTGAACTCGGAGTTCAGCTACTACAGCGGCATCGTCGACCAGTCCGCCGAGAACCTGCGCGTGCTCGGCTGGGCGCTCGCGCCGGCGCTGCTCATGGGCGGCGCGGTCGGCGCGGTCGTGGTGACGGGCGTGGCCGCGAACCTCCACGACGGCACGCGGTCCGCCGACGCGGCGGGTGCCCCGCGATTCCGGCGCGGCCCCGCGTGGTGGGCGCTGGCCGCGATCGTGGCGGCCGCCGTCGTGCTGATCGCCTGGGCGGTCGCGCTCTCGGCCGAGGGCAACGCGGCCGGCTCGGGCCTGCAGTTCACGCCCGAGGGGAACGTCTCCGACGATCAGCAGGCGAAGCTGAACACGATGGCGCTCGGCCAGGTCGCCCAGATGCTGATCGGGCCGCTGGCGTCGGCCGCGGTCGCCGCGCTCGTCGCCCTCGTCGTGATCGAGGTCGGGCGGGCGGCCCGCGGCGAGCCCCGCCGGGCCGGCTCCGACGCGGGCTGACGCGGCTGCCACCGGCTGACGCCGGCCGACGCGGGCCGACGCGGCTGCCACCGGCTGACGCCGCGCACGGCGAACTCGTCAGCGGGCGGCCCGGCGCGGTTCCGCGGCGCGATCTCGGCGGTCGAGGCCGCCGTCGAGGGCGGTGTCCCAGGCGGACTGCAGCGCCGCGGTGATCGCTCCCCGCACGACCGTGTTCTCGGTGAACGGCGAGAGGCGCACCTCGACCGGGGCGGCGCCGCCGACCGCGAGGCGGCGTTCGAGCGCGGCGGTGAGCACCTCGCCCCCGCGGGCGATGCCCCCGGTGATGTACATGCGATGCAGGTCGAGGGCGAGCAGGATCGGTGCGAGGGCGCGCGCCGCGACGTCGGCGAGCAGATCGACGATCTCGATCGCCGCGCGTTCGCCGTCGTTGGCCCGCTCGAACACCTGGGCGGTCGCCGCCTCGGCGCCGAGCACCGAGGCGAGCCGGGTGAACGGATCGCGCGCGGCCACGAGGCGGGCGACCTCGTCGATCCGCTCGGCCCCGACGACCGCCTCGAGCGCGGCCGGTTCGCCGCTCCAGGGGTCGACCACCCGCAGCGCCCCGATCTCGCCCGCGGCGCCGAGCGGCCCGCGGTACAGGCGCCCGTCGAGCACCAGTCCGGCGCCGAGCCGTTCGCCCCACTGCACCGTGAGGAAGGAGGGCGGGCAGTCGTCGAGCCGCGACATCGCGAGGGCCGCGAGGTTGGCGTCGTTGTCGAGCTCGGCCGGGCAGGCGAAGCCGCGGCCGAGCTCGCGGGTCAGGTCGAGGTCGGACCAGGCGTCGATGCCGCGGATGACCCGGACGCGACCCTCGGCGTGATCGATCATGCCGACGCTCGCGATGGAGAGCGCCGCGACCTCGGGGCGGGTCAACCCGGCGCCGCCGAGCGCGCGGTCGATCGTCGCTCCCACGAGCTGGAGCAGCGCCCGCCCGTCGTGCAGCTCGTGCTGCGCATCCGCCGAGGAGAGGACCGCGCCCGAGGCATCCGCCACCTCGGCGACGACCCGGTGCAGGCCGATGTCGACCCCGACCACGTGGAACCGGCCGGGCGTGACCGAGAAGCGGGCGGCCGGCCGCCCGAGCGATCCCGCGGGGTCGTGGCGCTGCAGCCAGCCGTCGGCTTCGAGCTCCTCCACGATCGTGGCGACCGTCGAGCGGGTCAGTCCCGTGTGCTCGGCGACCTCGACGATGCGCTGCGGAACGGCGCCGGTGCGCAGTTCATCGAGCACGCGCGCGGTGTTGTAGCGCTTCAGCCGTGCGGTGCCGACGATCGGGTCGTTCATTCGGGCTCCGTTCCGAGATTACTTTAGCCGAGACTTTACGTTAAGACCTTGCGTAATGGTCGGGGCTCTGGTTGGGTCGGTCGTGACCGCGCGGACCGCGCGCACTCCTCCCTGGCGAAAGGCCCGATGATGCACCCAACGCCCAGCCGACGACGCGCGGTGATCGCGCCGCTCGCGGCGCTCGCGACGTCCCTTCTGCTCGTGACCGGCTCCGCCGTCGGCGCGAGCGCAGAGCCACCCGATCGCACCGCGAAACTCGACGTGCCGCCCAAGACGGCGCCCGGACTCGAGTCGGCCCGCTCCGCGGCCGACCGCCTGCTCGGCGACGCGGCAGACGGTTTCGACTTCGCGAAGCTCGACCCCGCCGACGGCGCCGACCGGTACGAGGTCACCTCCAAGCGCAACCACGTGCGCGTGGCCGCGACCGACCCGGCCACCGCTATCGCGGGGGTCAACGCCTACCTCGGCACGATCGGGCAGTCGATCTCGTGGAACGTGCGCAACCTCGACGAGGACGCCGCGCTGCCGCTGCCGAGCTCGCCGATCACGGCGAGCTCGAACGTCTCGCACCGCTTCTACGGCAATGACACCGAAGACGGCTACACGGGCGCCTCCCGCAGTTGGGAGCAGTGGGAGCGCGAGATCGACGAGCTCGCTGCGCTCGGCTTCAACGAGGTCTTCATGCCGGTCGGCTCCGAGGCCGTGTACTTCGAGGTGCTCACGCAGTTCGGCTACTCCGCCGAGGAGGCGCGCGCGTGGATCCCGCTGCCCGGTCACCAGCCGTGGTGGCTGCTGCAGAACATGTCGAGCTACCCCGCCGGCACCAGCGACGCACTGCTCGCCGAGCGCGCCGAGCTCGGACGGAAGATCGCCGACCGTCTGCGTGAGCTCGACATGACCCCCGTGCTCCCCGGCTACTTCGGCACCGTGCCGACCGACTTCGCGGAGCGCAACGCCGGCGCGCGGGTCGAGCCCCAGGGCGGCTGGGTCGGCTTCGAGCGGCCGGGCTGGCTCGACCCGAACTCGGCGGTGTTCACCGACCTCGCCGACGCCTTCTACGAGGAGTCCGAACGCCTGCTGGGCGCCTCCGACGCCTACAAGATGGACGTCCTGCACGAGGGCGGCCGTCGCGGCACCGTCGATGTGCCCGCGGCCACGCGGGCGATCGAGACGGCATTGCAGACGGCGCATCCGGATGCCACGTGGGTGCTGCTCGGCTGGCAGAACAACCCGCCCGAGGATGTCGCCGCAGCGGTGGATCCCGAGACGACGTTCATCGTGGACGGTCTCTCGGACCGCTGGGAGCGCGGCGACCTCGAGGCCAAGTGGAGCGGGGTGCCGTACGCATTCGGCACGATCTGGAACTTCGGCGGCCACACGACGATGGGCGCCGAGCTCACGAAGTGGAACGAACTGTTCGACGAATGGCTGAACCGCGAGGGCAGCCGCGTCGACGGCATCGCGGCCCTGCCCGAGGGCGGGCTCAACAACCCCGCCGCGATCGACTTCTTCGCCGGGCTCGCCTGGCGCGACGGCCCCGTCGACGTGAACGCGTGGTTCGACGCCTGGACCGAGCGTCGCTACGGGATCGACGACCCGGTGCTGAAGGCGGCATGGCGCATCCTCGCCGAGACGGCGTACACGCTGCCCGACAACGAGGGCTACAGCGAGGCCCACGACGGGCTCTACGGCGCGCGGCCGTCGCTCTCGGCGAGCCGCGCCGCGGAGTGGTCGCCGAGCAGCTTCTCGTACGACCCCGACCGCTTCGCCGAGGCGCTCGACCACCTGCTCGCCGCTGCTCCGGCTGCGGCCGAGGTGCCGAGCTACCGCTACGACCTGATGGACGTCTCCCGTCAGGTGACGTCGAACACCTCGCGGATCCTCCTGCCCCAGCTGCAGCAGGCGTACGGCATGCGCGATCGCGAGGCGTTCACGCAGCTCAGCGAGGAGTGGCTCGCGAACATGGCGCTGCTCGACGACATCGCCGCGACCCAGCCGCAGATGCTCCTCGGACGGTGGATCGCGGATGCGCGCGCCGCCGCCGCGGACGACGCCGAGGCCGATCGCCTGGAGTTCGACGCGCGATCGATCGTGACGACCTGGGGCGACCGCAGCGCGGTGAACGCCGGCCTCAACGACTACGCGAACCGCGAGTGGCAGGGGCTCGTCGGCGGCTACTACACCGATCGGTGGGAGCGCTTCTTCGCGAGCATCCAGACCGCCTTCGACACCGGGAAGGCGCCGGCGGCGATCGACTGGTACGCGGTGGGGGCCGAGTTCACCGGCTCGACCGACACCTCGGAGTTCCTCACGGAACCCGAGGGCGACATCGTCGCCCTCGCGGGCCTCGCCGCCGCAGCGCACGATGCGACCGTGCCCGATGTGCCCGAGGCGCCGACGGCGGGAACCCACTTCCTGTCCGAGCTGCCGTTCGCCTCGGTGTCGCTGAACACGGCGTACGGCCCGATCGAGCGCGACACCGAGATCGGGGAGGCCGCGTACGGCGACGGCAAGCCGATCCGCCTGGCGGGTGTCGAGTACGCGAAGGGCCTCGGCGTGAACTCGCCGACGACGATCGGCTTCAACCTCGGCGGGCGGTGCACGACGTTCGAGGCGGTGGTCGGCATCGACGACGTCATGAACAAGGCCGGTGCGTCGCCCAACGTGATCTTCCGGGTGCTCGGCGACGGCGAGCTCCTCTACGACAGCGGCGCGATGACCAAGGGCCTTTCGGCAGAGGTCGCCGTCGAGCTCGCCGGCGTGCAGACGCTCGAACTGGTCGTCGATCCGAACGCGGCCGGCTCGCCCGCCGGCCAGGCCGAGTGGTGGGACCGCGCGGACTGGGCGGATGCCGCCGTGAGCTGCGAGTGATCGCCGGCTGAGGCTCGGGCGGGGCCGATCGGCCGATCGGCATCGGTCGGCTCCGCCCGAGACCCCGAACTGGGACGCCGGCGCCCCTTCCGGGCGGGGTCGCAGTGTGCTTAGGTGAGCCATGGACTCTCGTGGAGTCGCTGAGGTGAAGTTCAACGGGAAGCTCGCCATTCTGCTGGCGATGGCGATGTTCGTGCTGGTCGTCGACACCTCCCTCATGAACGTGTCGATCTCCGCGGTCGTGCACGATCTCGACACGACCGTGAGCGGCGTGCAGGGGGCGATCGCGCTCGAGGCGCTCGTGTCCGCGGCGTTCATCCTCATCGGAGGCAAGACGGGCGACCTGATCGGCCGCAAGCTCGCCTACGTGCTCGGACTGCTCGGCTACGCGATCGGCGCGATCGCGATGGTGTTCGCGCAGGACCTCACGGCGATCATCATCTTCTGGGCCTTCATCGGGGGCATCGGCGCCTCGCTGCTGCTGCCGGCGATGCAGTCGCTCATCCACGGCAACTTCGAGGGCGCGCACCAGAAGCGGGTGTACGCGCTCGTGGGGGCATCGGCCGCCATCGCCGCGGCGGTGGGCCCGCTGCTCGGCGGGTTCATCACGACGTTCCTCTCGTGGCGGGTCGGCTTCGCGCTCGAGGCGGTCATCATCGCGGTCGTGCTCGCGGGCATCGGCCTCGTGAAAGACGTGCCGTACCACGGCGAGCGCTCGGTCGACTACGTCGGCGCCCTGCTCTCGATCGTCGGCATGGGCGGCGTCGTCACCGGCATCCTCGTGTGGCAGGAGGGCGGCGGCTACGTCGGCCTGATCATCGGCATCGGGGTGGTCGGGCTCGGGCTCCTCGTCTTCTGGCTGCGCAACCGCAAGCGCCGCGGGAGGCCGACGCTCCTCGACCCCGCACTCTTCGAATCGAAGATGTTCCGCACCGGGGCGAGCGGCCAGCTGCTGCAGCAGATCGCCCTCGGCGGTACGATGATCGTGCTGCCGATCTACCTGCAGATGGTGTTCGAGTACAACGCCCTGCAGGCGGGTCTCTCGATCGCGCCGCTCTCGCTCAGCATGTTCGTCGTCGCACTGCTCGCCGGCCGCGGCCTGAAGCGGCGGCCGGCCACGATCATCCTGTGGGGCTTCGCCCTCGTCGTCGTCGGGGTCGCGGCGATCGTGCCGATCGTGCCGATCGCCGACTCGGGCTGGTACCTCACGCTGCCCCTGATCGTCGCGGGCTGCGGCCTGGGGCTGCTCGTCTCGCAGCTGAACAACTACACGCTCTCGCCGATCTCCGACGAACGGGTCAGCGAGGCGGCGGGCGTGAACTCCGCCGCGGGCTCGTTCGGCCTCTCGTTCGGCCTGGCCTTCGCCGGGGCGATCATGCTCGCGACGCTCGCCTTCACCTTCACTGCGAGCGCCGAGTCGAGCACCGTGCTGAGCCCCGATCAGCAGGAGCAGGTGGCGACCGTGCTCGAAGAGGACGCCGAGATCATGACGAACACCGGGCTCGAGGAGCTCGTCGCCGATGAGACGCCCGAGGTGCAGGAGGAGATCCTGCGCATCAACACCGACTCCCGGTTCATCGCGCTCCAGATCGCGCTGCTCGTGCCGATCCTCGCGGGCCTGCTCGGGGTACTGAACGCGTTGCGGATGCGGCGGCTGCCCGACCCGAAGCCCACGGAGGCGGCCGAGGGGACCATGCTCGGCTGAGGCCGGCGCAGCGCCCGGAGCCCGGCGCCCGGCCGGGCCCGCCTCAGCGCGGGACGCGCACCACGAGCGCCGCCGGGTCGACGCGGAACCGCGCCGACACGACGCTGCCGAACTCGTCGCCGTCGATCTCGAACTCCTGCGGGCCGCCCTCGATCTCGAGCTCGACCGAGCGGCCGCGACGGTAGACGATCTGCTGCTTGCGGTTGCCGCTCGTGAGGTCGATGAACTGCCGCCCGAGGGCCGACTTGCGCAGCACCCGGTTCTCCCACACGACCGTGCGCCAGATGAGCAGCCAGCCGAGCAGGTTGCGCGGCTGCAGCACGACCACGTCGAGGTGCCCGTCGTCGATCTCGGCGTCGGGGATGAGCTCGATGTTGCCCGGCAGGTAGCCGAGGTTCGCGACGAGGATGCTCGCGACCCGGGCCCGGTGGTGGCGGCGCGACTCGAGCCGGTACACCGCGCGGTAGGGCTTCGAGGCGGGCAGCGCCCGCAGGCCCGCGTCGACGTAGGCGAGCCAGCCGACCCGCTTCTTGAGCTCGGGGTTCGTGTTCTGGATCATCTCGGCGTCGATGCCGATGCCGGCCATCACGAGCGAGACGTGCGTCTCGTCGTCGCCGTCGGGGCGGGTGACGTCGGCGACGATGACGTCGACCGCGCGGTCGATGCCGGCGAAGGCCAGCACGACCGCGTCGTCGATGTCGTTCACGGGAATGTCGAGGTTTCGGGCGAACAGGTTGCCGGTGCCGAGCGGCACGATGCCGAGAGGGATCCCGGTGCCGCGGAGCGCGGCGGCGACCGATCGCACGGTGCCGTCGCCGCCTGCGGCGATCACGAGGTCGACGCCGGCCTCGGCCGCTTCGCGGGCCATGCCCTTGCCGGGATCGTCGACGGCGGTTTCGATCCAGAGGCTGGGCGCGTACGACTGCCGCTCCTCGGCGCGGCCGATCGCCGCCCGCAGCGCATCGGTGCCCTGCTTGCTGGGGTTGAAGATCACGGCGGCGCGCAGGCGCGGCTGCGCGGCATCCCCCTGCCGCTCGTTCCGATCGTCCGACACGCTGCCACCGTATTGCATCCACCCGAGAACACGGCCAACGGGCGCATCCTGCCCATGAATGGTGTCGGATGCCCCGGGCTAGACTTGCTCGGGTGATCGATCCCGTACTGCTCCGCGAGAACCCCGACCTGATCAAGCGTTCGCAGGAGCTCCGCGGCGAGTCCTCGGAGCTCGTCGACGATGCGGTGGCCGCCGACGCCGCACGCCGCACCGCGATCACCGTCTTCGAGGCGCTGCGCGCCGAGCAGAACGCCTTCGGCAAGCAGGTCGCGCAGGCGCCGAAAGACGCCAAGGCCGCGCTCGTCGCACAGGCGCAGGAGCTCGCGGGCAAGGTCAAGGCCGCGAACCAGGCCGTGAGCGACGCCGAGGCGGCGTTCACGCTCGCCGTGCAGAAGCTCGGCAACGTCGTCATCGACGGGGTGCCCGCGGGCGGTGAAGACGACTACATCGTGCTCCGCGAGGTCGGCGAGATCCCCGCATTCGCGTTCGAGCCGCGCGACCACCTCGAGATCGGCGAGCTGCTCGACGCGATCGACATGCAGCGCGGCGCGAAGGTGTCTGGCGCGCGCTTCCACTACCTCAAGGGCGTCGGCGCCCGCCTCGAGCTCGCGCTCATGAACATGGGCCTCGACCGCGCGATCGCGGCCGGTTTCACCCCGCTCATCACGCCCACGCTCGTGCGCCCCGAGATCATGAACGGCACCGGCTTCCTCGGTGCGCACGCCGACGAGGTGTACTACCTGCCCGAGCAGGAGCTCTACCTCACCGGCACGAGCGAGGTCGCGCTCGCCGGGTACCACGCCGACGAGATCATCGACGTGTCGAACGGGCCCATCCGCTACGCCGGGTGGTCGACGTGCTATCGCAGCGAGGCCGGCTCGCACGGCAAGGACACCCGCGGCATCATCCGCGTGCACCAGTTCAACAAGCTCGAGATGTTCACCTACATCGACCCGGCCGACGCCGAGGCCGAGCACCAGCGCCTGCTCGCCTGGCAGGAGGGCATGCTGCAAGACCTGGGCCTCACGTACCGCGTGATCGACACCGCGGCCGGCGACCTCGGGTCGAGCGCTGCCCGCAAGTACGACGTCGAGGCGTGGGTGCCGACGCAGGGCGCGTACCGCGAGCTCACCTCGACCTCGAACTGCACGACGTTCCAGGCTCGCCGCCTCGACATCCGCCACCGCACCGAGAGCGGCAAGACGGCGCCCGTCGCGACCCTCAACGGCACGCTGGCGACGACGCGCTGGCTCGTCGCCATCCTCGAGACGCACCAGCAGGCCGACGGCTCGGTGGTGGTGCCCGAGGCGCTGCGCGGCTACCTCGGCGGACTCGAGCGACTCGAGCCCGTCGCACGATGAGCATCGAGCGAGCGCACGAGACCGAGGTCGCGGCCGAGGCGTGGTTCGTCGCGCTCGACGTCGACGGCACGATCATGCACGAGGACGGCACGATCGACGACGCCGTCGCCGATGCGGTCGCCCGCGCGGTCGAGCGGGGCCACCTCGTCACGCTCGCGACCGGCCGCTCGTGGTCGACGACGAGGCCGGTGATCGAGGCGCTCGGTCTCGCGCCCGAGTACGTGGTGTGCGCGAACGGCGCCATCACGATGCGCCGTGACGACACCGCGCCCGACGGGTACGTGCGCGAGCACGTCGAGACCTTCGACCCGACGGCGGTGCTCGAACGCATCCGCGCCTTCCTCCCGTCGGGCAAGTTCATGGTCGAACTCCCCGACGGCTACCGCCTCTACACCGAGGGCATGACCGAGTGGAACCTCGAGAACGCCCGCGAGGTCGTCTTCGACGAACTGCTCGACCAGCGCGCGACGCGCGTCGTCGTGACGAGCCTCGAGCACGGGCTCGAGGAGTTCTTCGGCATCGTCGACCAGATGGGGCTCCACCACGTGAGCTACGCGATCGGCTGGACCGCGTGGCTCGACATCGCCCCCGACGGCGTCAACAAGGCGACCGCGCTCGAGCGGGTCCGCGGATGGCTCGGCGTCGACGCCGCCCGCGTGTTCGCCGCCGGCGACGGGCGCAACGACCTCGAGATGTTCGCCTGGGCGGGCTCCGCCGGGCGTGCCGTCGCGATGGGCCAGGCCCCCGAGGAGGTGCGCGCCGCCGCCGGCGAGGTGACCGGCCCGGTCGTCGAGGCCGGTCTCGCCACAGCGCTCGACTCGCTTCCCTGAGCTGCGGAATCGAGCCGTGACCGGGGTGCACGACTAGAATCGACGGGTCGGGAGGGGACGACGTTGGATCGAGAAGACGCCGCCGCCGGCGACGGCGCAGTCGACGCGCCGATCGGCGAGCCCACGGGTGAGCACGACGAGGCGAGCGCTGCGCACGACGCCGCGACGCCCGTCGCGACACGTCACGGCCGCCTGCCCCGGCACACGGGGCCGCGCACCGCGGTGAAGTTCGTGGCATCCGCCGCCGCCGTGCTGCTCGTGAGCGCGGGCGCCGTCGGCGCCTACGCGGCCGCCGACCTCGTCGGCTCGGTCGGCAGCGGCGTCACGCTCGCGAACGAGGAGATGCTCGAAGGCGTGCCCGACATCGGCGCGATGGACGGCGGGCTCAGCTTCCTGCTCGTCGGCAGCGACAAGCGACCGGCCGACGGCTCGTTCGGCGACCCCGAACTGGACTCCGGCGTGCTGAACGACGTCAACATGCTGCTGCACATCTCGCAGGACCACTCGCACGTCGAGGTCGTGAGCTTTCCGCGCGACATGATGGTCGCGGTGCCCGAGTGCCCCGACCCCGTCGACCCCGAGAGCGGCCCGCTCTCCGCGATGTCGGAGGTGCCGCTCAACAGCGTGCTGGAACACGGCGGACTCAACTGCGTCGTGATGACGATCGAGCAGCTCACCGGCACGAAGATCCCCGTCGGCGGGGTCGTCGAGTTCAAGGGCGTCGCCGCGCTGTCGTCGGCGGTCGGCGGCGTCGAGGTCTGCCTCGTCGACCCCATCGACGACGTCGACTCGGGGCTTCACCTTCCTGCGGGCAGGAGCACGATCGAGGGCTACGACGCGCTCGCGTTCCTGCGCACGCGGCATTCTGTGGGCGACGGCAGCGACCTCGCCCGCATCGCGAGCCAGCAGGCGTTCATGGCCTCGCTCGCCCGCACCTTGCAGTCGAGCGGCACGCTGAGCGACCCGGTGAAGCTCTACTCGATCGCCAAGGCCGTGCTCTCGAACATGGAGCTCTCGAACAAGCTGCAGAAGCCCACCGTGCTCATGTCGATCGCACGCACCCTTCAAGACGTCGACCTGTCGAAGATCGCGTTCATCCAATACCCGACCGCAGAGTACGGCGACGGCCAGCACGTGATCGCGGCCGACTCCGCCGAGGTCGTGAACCTGGCCCTGCAGGAGGACCGCCCGGTCATCCTCGATCCGACGGCGAACGAGAATGCCGAGTTCGGCACGGCCCCCGCCGACCCGGCGGCCGAGGCCGCCGAGCCCACCGAGCAGGCCGCCGAGGAGACGGCGTCCGAGGCGCCCGCACCGGAGGCCACGGCGTCGGCGCCGCCCGCCGAGCAGCTGCCGCCCGACATCACCGGACTCACCGGCGACGAGGTGCGCTGCACCACGTCGAACGACGGCTGAGCGAGGCATCCGACCTCGCCTCAGCGCTCTTTCAGGAGCGCCTGCGAGGCTGAACGGAACGCGATTCGGCTAGAATCGGGGCCTGCCTGCACGACGAATCCCCTCGACGGGGCCGTCGCACGGGCAAGGAGGGCTGTCCGAGCGGCCGATGGAGCTGGTCTTGAAAACCAGTGGGCAGAAATGTCTCGTGGGTTCGAATCCCACGCCCTCCGCGCGACCACCAGACACGAGAGGATCCCGGTGAACGAAGCGTTGCGACCCAGCTCGCGGCGCGCCGCGAAGAACCCCGCGGTGGCGCAGCACGGCAAGCTCCGGCGTCGATCGATCGGACGCACGCTCGCGAAGGTGGCGGGCATCGGCCTGTCGGTCGCGCTCGTCTCGGGCGGCGCGGTCGCCGCATACGCCGCGTGGGACCTCGCGAACACCCTGAAGCCCACCGTCTCGCTCGGCAACGAAGACGTGCTCGAGGGCGTGCCCGACGTCGGCGCGATGGAGGGCGGCGTGAATGTGCTGCTCGTCGGCAGCGACAGCCGCGAAGGCCAGGGCGACGGCTTCGGCGACCCCGACGAAGAGACCGCCGTGCTCAACGACGTCACGATGCTCATGCACATCTCGCAGGATCACTCGCACGTCGAGGTCATCAGCTTTCCCCGCGACATGTTCGTCGACGTGCCCGCGTGCCCCGACCCCGAAGACCCCGCCGGCGAGCCGCTGTACGAGCAGTACGGCGTGAAGATCAACTCGGTGCTCGACTACGGCGGGCTCGGCTGCGTCGTGAAGACCGTCGAGCAGCTCACGGGCGTCACGATCCCGTTCGCGGGCACGGTGCAGTTCCTGGGTGTCGCCGCCATGAGCGAGGCCGTCGGCGGCGTCGAGGTCTGCGTGGCCGAGCCCATCGAAGACGAGCACACCGACCTCTACCTCCCAGCCGGCATGCACGAGCTCAAGGGCCTCGAGGCGCTGCAGTTCCTGCGCACGCGGCACGGCGTGGGCGATGGCTCCGACCTCGGGCGCATCTCGAACCAGCAGGTCTTCATGTCGGCGCTCGCCCGCAAGCTGCAGGACGGCGGCACCCTCGGCGACCCGGTCGCGCTCTACTCGATCGCCAAGGCCGCGCTCGGCAACATGGAACTCTCCGACTCGCTCGCGAACCCCACGACGATGGTCTCGATCGCGAAGGCGATGAAAGACATCGACCTCTCGAAGATCGCGTTCATCCAGTACCCGACCGGCACCACCGACGGCGGGGTCATGCCGAGCGACTCGGCCGAGATCGTGAACCTGGCCCTGCAGAACGACACCCCGGTGGTCTTCGACCCGACCGCCGACGAGGCCTCGTTCGCGTCGGCCGGCGACCCCACGGCCGTGCCGGTCGAGGGCGAGGCGGCTCCGGCCGCGGAGGCGCCGGCCGAGGAGGCGCCGGCCGCCGAAGACCCGGCGACCCCCGCACCCACGACCGAGGCGCTGCCGACCGACGTGACCGGCCAGACGGCGGCCGAGACGCGCTGCTCGGCGGGCCGAACCCTCGAAGACCAGTAACTTCGGGCCGCTCGGCGACCCCTCGTTCTCGTTCGAATCGTCATTCGGCCCGTCGTCGGGTTATGATGACAGTCGCGTGTGCGCGTGCGCACCCGCAAGGAGACGTCGCATAGTCCGGCCGAGTGCACCACCCTGCTAAGGTGGAGTCCCCGTAAGGGGACCAGGGGTTCAAATCCCCTCGTCTCCGCACACGACACGACGCTTGGCCCTCGCATGATGCGGGGGCCTTTCTCGTTGCGGGGCGACGCGCCGTGAGCCCGTCCACGAAACTGGATCGATGACCGAGTACCACCGCCCCGCCGTCCTGCCCCTCATCCTCGTCGGCATGCTCGGGGGGCTCCTCTCGGGACTCTTCGGCATCGGCGGTGGCCTCGTCATCGTGCCGGCGCTCGTGCTGCTGCTCGGGATGCCGCAACGTCTCGCGGCGGGCACCTCGGTCGCGGCGATCCTGCCGGCTGCTGCGGTGGGGGCGGTGAGCTACGCGATCCAGGGCCACGTCGACTGGGCCGCCGCACTGCTGCTCGCGGCCGGAATCATCGTGGGCTCGCAAGTGGGCAGCGCGCTCCTGGCGAAGCTTCCGGTGCGCACACTGCACTGGTTCTTCCTGGCGTTCCTCCTCGTCGTGATCGTGAGCCTCTGGTTCGTGGTGCCGCAGCGCGACAGCGAGATCGGCATGACCTGGCTCGCCGGCGCGCTGCTCGTGGTCACCGGTTTCGTGACGGGCGTGCTCTCGGGCGTGCTCGGCGTCGGCGGCGGCATCATCGTCGTTCCCGTGCTGATGTTCTTCTTCGGCGCGAGCGACCTCGTCGCCAAGGGCACCTCGTTGACGATGATGATCCCGGGATCGATCTCGGGTACGCTCGCGAACTGGCGCCGGAAGAACGTCGACCTGCGCACCGCGGCCGTCGTCGGCATCGCGGCGAGCGTGATGTCGCCGCTCGGCGCCCTGATCGCGGCTGGGATCGACCCGTTCTGGTCGAACGTCGTCTTCTCGATCTTCCTCGTGTTCGTCTTCCTCCAGATGCTGCTGCGCCGCCTGAAGGACGTGCGCGCCCGTCGGAGGCCGTCGCTAGACTCTTCGGGTCACTGAATTCAGGGGGAACTGCACCATGCAACGAATCATCACGTCCACCGCGCTCGTCTTCGCCGGCGCACTGCTGTTCACCGGTTGCGCCGCGAGCAGCGACGACACCACCACAGCCCAGGGCAGCGACAGCTGCGAGGTCGTCCGGGTCGCCGTGCGCGACATCTCGAACGGCGCGCAGAACGCGATCCTGACCTCGACCGAGCAGGCTGCGCTCCTCGAGAAGCTCGACGGCTACTCCGAGCGCGTCGACGAGCTCGACGAGCAGGCCGCCGACGACACCAAGCTCGCCGAGGCGCTCGACGGACTGCAGGAGAAGATCGAGGCCGCCGAGACCTATGCGGCCACGCTGCCGACCACCGAGACCGAGGAGTTCGAGGCCGACGCCGACGCGCAGGCTGCCGCCACCGGCGACATCCAGGCCGCCGCGGTCACCGTCACCGAGGTGTGCTCGGCCGAGTAGTCGGGGCATCCCCAGCACGCGAGCACGCGGCATCCGTTGGTCGGATGCCGCGTGCTCGCGTTTCGGCGAGTCGATGCGGCCGGGCCGCATCGCGCCCAGCGGCTCGCGGTCAGAGCACCTGAATCCGAGACTCCGACACTGACCCGCTCGGCGACTCAATGTCAGAGCACCCGAGTCGGAGACTCCGACACTGACCCGCTCAGCGACTCAATGTCAGAGCACCCGAGTCGGAGAACCGCGATCAGGCCGACTTCTGCTTCGCCGACTTCTTCGCGGCCGTCTTCTTCGCGGCCGGCTTCGCGGGCGGTTCGGATTCCGCGTCGGCCGGCTTCGCCCCGCCTCCGCGCTTCTCGGCGATCGACCGGCGCAGCGCCTCCATGAGGTCGATGACCTCGCCGCCCTGCTCCTCCTCGGGCTCCTCGCCGAACGTCGCCGCCGTGTCGAGTGCCTCGCCCTGCTCGAGCTTCGCCTCGATGAGCGTGCGCAGCTCCTGCTGGTACTCGTCGACGTACTGCTCGGGATCGAAGTCGGAGACGAGGCTCTCGACGAGCTGCTTCGAGAGGTCGAGCTCCTTCGACGAGATCTTGACCGGCTCGTCGAGCGACTTGAACTCGGCCGCACGCACCTCGTCGCTCCAGAGCAGGGTCTGCACGACGAGCACGTCGCCGTGCACGCGGAGCGCCGCGAGGCGCGTCTTCTGCCGCAGCGCCATCTGCACGATCGCGGTGCGCTCGGTCGACTCGAGGGTCTCGCGCAGCAGCACGTAGGCCTTGTTCGAGGCCGAGTCGGGTTCGAGGTAGTAGCTCTTGTCGAGCATGATCGGGTCGATCTGCTCGCTCGGCACGAACTCGACGACCTCGATCTCGCGGCTGCGCTCGGCGGGCAACGACTTGAGGTCGTCGTCGGTGATCACGACCGTGCGTTCACCGTCGTCGTAGGCCTTGTCGATGTTCTGGTAGGCGACGACCTTGCCGCACACCTCGCACTTGCGCTGGTACCTGATGCGCCCGCCGTCTTCGTCGTGCACCTGATGCAGGGACACGTCGTGATCTTCGGTGGCGCTGTACAACTTGACGGGCACATTGACGAGGCCGAATGTGACCGCCCCCTTCCAGACGGCTCGCATACCCTCCAGTACACACCCGGGGGATGCCCCGTGGGAACCCCGGGCTCGCCCGATGCGGCCGGTCCGAGACATCCGGCCGATGACACGGCAGGATGGGGGAATGGCCGATGGGGAGCGGCAACTCGTCGAGGTCGACGGCCGGCGGCTCAGGCTGACGAACCTCGACAAGGTCATGTATCCCGAGTCGGGCATGACCAAGGGCGAGGTGATCTCGTACTACGCCGAGATCGCCCCCGTCATGCTGCCCCACGTCGCGGGGCGCCCGATCACGCGCAAGCGCTGGGTGCACGGGGTGGGCACGGCGGATGCCCCCGAGTCGCCGTTCTTCGAGAAGGCCCTCGCCGACCATGCCCCCGACTGGATCAGGCGCGGCGTGATCGAGCACTCCGACGGGCCGAAGACCTACCCGATCGCGGGCGACCGGGCGACGCTCGTGTGGCTCGCCCAGCAGGCCGCTCTCGAGCTGCACGTGCCGCAGTGGCGCTTCGCGCCCGACGGAGCGGCGTCGAACCCCGATCGCATGGTCTTCGACCTCGACCCCGGCGAGGGCATGGGGCTCGCCGAGTGCGCCGAGGTCGCCCGGCTCGTGCGCGACCTCGTCGCCGGCATGGGCCTCGCGGTGATGCCGGTGACGAGCGGCAGCAAGGGCATGCACCTCTACGCCGAGCTCGACGGCTCGCAGACCTCGCAGCAGGTCTCGGAGGTCGCCCACGAACTCGCCCGCGCCCTCGAGGCCGATCACCCGGAACTCGTCGTCTCGAGCATGCGAAAGTCGTTGCGGGGCGGCCGCGTGCTCATCGACTGGAGCCAGAACAACGGCAAGAAGACGACGATCGCCCCGTACTCGTTGCGCGGCCGCTTGCGGCCGACGGTCGCCGCGCCGCGCACCTGGGAGGAGCTCGAGGACCCGGGGCTGCGGCACCTCGAGGCCCACGAGGTGCTCGCGCGGGTCGCCGAGCAGGGCGACCCGATGGCCGGGCTCGCGGATGCCACGGGGCCCGGCCCGCTCGCG
The DNA here is from genome assembly GCF_009749405.1 of Agromyces lapidis. Classification (GTDB taxonomy): domain Bacteria; phylum Actinomycetota; class Actinomycetes; order Actinomycetales; family Microbacteriaceae; genus Agromyces; species Agromyces lapidis. The sequence continues at coordinate 135,578 of NZ_WBIQ01000010.1, read as the reverse complement.
ACGTACCTCTCGATGCGCCGGGAGGGGCGCACGCCCGAGCCGATGCCGGGCGGCCCGGGCGACGGGCGTGCGGGGGAGGAGCCGCGCTTCGTGATCCAGGAGCACCATGCGCGGCGGCTCCACCACGACCTGCGGCTCGAGCGCGACGGGGTGCTGAAGAGCTGGGCCGTGCCGAAGGGCGTGCCAGAGAGCTCGGGCAAGAACCACCTCGCCGTGCAGACCGAGGACCACCCGATCGAGTACCTCGACTTCGAAGGCACGATCCCAGCCGGCGAGTATGGCGCCGGGTCGATGACGGTGTGGGACACCGGCACCTACGCGGTCGAGAAGTGGCGCGACGACGAGGTGATCTTCACGCTCACGGGATCGACCGGCGGGCCGCTCGGCCGAGTGCGGCTCGTGCTCATCCGCACCGACGGCAGCGGCGAGAAGAGCACGTGGCTGCTGCACCGGATGAAGGAGCAGGCGCCCGCCGGTCGAGGAGCGACGAAGGACGGTATCGAGACCGCGTCACCGGGCCTCGAGGTGGTCGCTGCGCGACCCGCGACCTCTGCGAGGGTCGCCGAGAAGCCGATGCTCGCGACCGCGGGCACACTCGGCATGCTGCAGGGCGAGGACTGGGTGCTCGAATGGAAGTGGGACGGGATCCGCGCGCTCGCCCGGGTGGAGGGCGATCGGGTCCGGTTGCTGAGCCGCAACGGCATCGACATCACCGTGCGCTACCCCGAGCTGCACCGCCTGCCGGAGGCGGTCGACGGCGATGCGCTCCTCGACGGCGAGATCGTCGCGCTCGACGCCGAGGGCCGGCCCGACTTCGGCGTGCTCCAGCAGCGGATGGGCCTCACGAAGCCGCGCGAGATCGCCGAGGCCGCGGCATCCGTGCCGGTGCGCCTGCTGCTCTTCGACGTGCTCGAAGCCGGCGGCACCCCGCTCGTCGACGAACCGTACCGGGTGCGCCGCGCCCGCCTCGAATCGCTCGTGCGGCCGCGTCGCGGGGTGCCGGTCGAGGTGCCGGCGCCCGCGACCGGCGATGCCGAGGACGCCTTCGAGGAGAGCCGGGCGCTCGGCCTCGAAGGCCTCGTCGCAAAGCGGCCCGGCTCGGTCTACCGGCCCGGCGTGCGCTCCGACGACTGGGTGAAGCTCAAGCTCACCCGCACGCAGGAGGTCGTCGTCGGCGGCTACCGTCGCGGCGTCGGAAGCCGGGCCGGGCGCATCCGCTCGCTCCTCGTCGGCATTCCTGCCGAGCGCGACGGCGCCGGCGGCGAGCCCTCGCTCGAGTACGTCGGACGTGTGGGGTCGGGGTTCCGGGAGCGCGAGCTCGAACGGCTGCTCGCCCGGCTCGACGCGACGGTGCAACCCGACGCGCCCTTCGCCGAGGTGCCAGCCGCGGACGCCGTCGACGCCGTCTGGGTGCGCCCCGAGTTGGTCGGCGAGATCGAGTTCAGCGGGTGGACGGGCACGGGCGTCGCCCGGCACCCGCGCTGGCGCGGACTCCGGCCGGACAAGTCGCCCGACGAGGTGCACCGGGAGTCCTGACGCATCCATCGTTCCGCGGAGAGTGCATCGAGTCGCCGAAAAGCGCTCTTCCCTGCTCGGGGAGCGACGGTTTCCGGCGACTCGATGGTGCCGAGGGCGGCAGGCGCCCGCTCATGCACGGTCCGGCGCGAGCAGTTCGAGCAGCCGGCGTTCGCGATCGGCGCCGGATGCCACGACCGCCCCCCGCTCGTACGCCGCGACGACGCGCGGGTCGACGTAGCTCGCCTTCGCGATCGCGGGAGTGTTGCCGAGCGCGAGGGCCGTCGCCTCCACCGCCTCGCGGACCGCGGCCGCGCGCGCCCGGGCGGTGCTCGCCGGGCCGATCTGCGCCAGGTGCTCGGCGGCGACGAGGGTGCCACGCAGGGTGCGGAAGTCCTTCGCCGTGAACTCGCCGCCGGTGCGCGCACGGATGTCGTCGTTGACGTCGACCGGCGCCGCCGCGCGGAACCCACGGCCCTCGGCCCAGGCATACAGCCGCGCAGCGCGCGACCGTTCGGTCGCGCCTTCGACGTAACCGGTCAGGCCGGTGTCAGTGAGGTGCAGCTCCTGCGCGATGCCGCCCTTCGCACGGAAGCGGAGGCGCACGGTCTCGGCATCGACGAGGCTCGCGTTGCGCACGAGCAGCGTCGTCAGCCCGCGGTTGCGGAAGCCCGCGAGCGACTCCTCCGAGCCGATCCGGATCGCGCCCAGGTCGAGCGTCGTGAACGCGGCCGCGAGCACGCGGGCGCGAGGCATCCCGTCGAGCGCGAGGTCGCGACGTGCACTGCGCCTCGCTGCCGGAAGCGCCTGCGCGAGCTCGGCCATCCGCTGGAACTTCTCGGCGTCCTGCCGCTCCCGCCAAGCGGGGTGGTAGAGATACTGGCGTCGTCCGGCGGCGTCGACGCCGACCGCGAGGAGGTGCGCATCGGGCGCATCCGAGATCCAGACCTGCTCCCAGGCCGGGGGCACCGCCAGATCGGCGATGCGGGCTCGTTCGGCGCGACCCGCAGTGCCGCCGTCGCGGTGCACGTATCCGAAGCCGCGACCCCGTCGCACCCGGGTGTACCCGGGCGAGACGTAGGGCACGACGCGCTTCAGTCGGGCCATCGGCGGCTCCGCGCGCCGACTCAGTGGTTGCGCAGCGCCGAGATCAGCTCGGCCTTGCGCTTGCCGCTGTAGCCCGTGAGGCCGAGCTCCTTCGCGCGCCTGCGCAGCTCGTCGACCGTCCAGTCCTCGTAGTCGCCGTGCTGACCGCCCTTGCGGCCGATCGCGCTCCGGCCCTGTTTCGCCGCGGCGTTCGAGATGCGCGCGGCCTTCTCCTTCGAGGCGCCGTCCTCGCGGAGCTCCTCGTAGAGGTCCGGATCCTTCAGCGACGCGTTCCTGCTTCCGGGCATGATGTGCTCCTCACTCTCTCGATGGTCGTCTCGTCCGCGACGTCAGAGGGACCGTCCGCCGGTCACCGGCAGCACCGCTCCCGACACGTACGAGGCGTCGTCGGACGCCAGGTAGACGTAGGCCCCGGCGAGTTCGGCGGGTTGGCCCGCCCGCCCGAGCGGCGTGTTCTTGCCGAAGTCCGGCAGCTTGTCGGGCCATCCGGTCGCGGGGATGAGCGGGGTCCAGATCGGGCCCGGCGCGACGGCGTTGACCCGGATGCCACGTGGGCCGAGCTCTTCGGCGAGCGCCATCGTGAAGGCGACGAGCGCCGCCTTCGTCATGGCGTAGTCGATGAGGTTCGTCGACGGCTCGAAGCCCTGGATCGACGTCGTCGTGATGATGCTCGCGCCGGCGTCCATGAGCGGCACGGCGGCGCGTGCGAGGAACACGGGGGCGAAGAGGTTCACCCGCATGACGACCTCGAAGTCGTCGGTCGGGATCTGGTCGATGCCGCCGCGGTCGCGCTGATGCGCCGCGTTGAGCACGAGCAGGTCGAGGCCCCCGAAGGCGTGCTCGGTCTGCTCGATGAGCTCACTGCAGTGCCGCTCGCTGCGCAGGTCGCCGGGCAGCAGCAGCGGCTCGCTGCCCGCGTCGGTGATCCAGTTCGCGGTCTCCTCGGCGTCGACCTGCTCGCTCGGCAGGTAGGCGATCGCGACCCGGGCGCCTTCGCGGGCGAACGCGATCGCGACGGCGCGCCCGATGCCCGAGTCGCCCCCGGTGATGAGCGCGCGCCGGCCCTCGAGGCGTCGGTGACCGCGGTAGCTCTGCTCGCCGTGATCGGGCAGCGGCGACATGGCGTCGGTGAGCCCGGGCGACTCCTGTTCCTGCTTGGGGAAGCGGTCGGTGGTGTGCTTCGTCGTCGGATCGATGAGCTGGTCGTTCGTCATCTCGATGCCCTCCTTCGATCGTCGCCACGGTACGCCCCTGCCCGTCAGGAGGGCAGGGGTTGACAGCGCGTACCGCGCACCGGCACCGACGCGGATGCTCCGTACCGCTCCGGCGCGCGGGCGCGATTACCACTCGCCGAGATCGACGGTCAACCCCTGTCGGGCCGTCGCAGCCGCGGCCTAACGTCGAGTGAGAGCACCACCGTGCCGAAGGTCCGGGCCCATCGGGCATGGACCGACGTCCCGCCCCGTCTCCGACGCGTGCGGACCAAGAGAAGGAGTGACCATGAACATCCTCGTCGCCATCATCGCCATCGCCGCCGTCGTGCTGCTGATCACGGGCGGCATCGTGCCGACGCTCAACTTCCTGCTCTGGGTCGGGCTTGCGCTGGCCATCATCGCCGTCATCGTCTTCCTGGTCCGGTACATCGGCGGCAACCGCACGGTCTGACGCCGAGCCGGACGATCTGCGAGCGGGAGGCCCGACGGGCCTCCCGCTCGTTCGTCGTCGGCGTGGTGCGGTGGGGTGCCGGCTGTCGCCGCTTCGCGCCTCGTCGACGCCGCCCGTCCCGAGGATCGGTGACACGCGCGGCGCCGTCGCCTAGGCTGGCGACGTGGGCACCCTCTACTACGGCGACTCGGGCACACCGATCGGCATCGAAGACCGTGCCCTCGCGCACCTCAAGGTCGCGATCATCACGAAGCTGCGACGGGGCGAGAGCTTCACGCTGTCGTGGCGCCACACCGACGACCAGCCCCGCGGTCGCAGCACCCTCTGGCTGCACGCCTCAATTCCGCTGCGTTTCGTGTTCGACGAACCCGAGACCCCCGAGCTCAGCCGGCAGTGGATCGAAGACCTGATGCGCTCCGCGAACAGCACCGGCGGGATCCAGCTCGTACCCGAGCACCTCGACACCGATCCGATTCCGACGATCGACGAGCAGCCCGTGCAGGTCGGCGTCGACGTTCAAGAGGTCGAGCATGGCCAGTCCCCGGCGCCGGCAGGCGACGGGGTGCGACCCGGCTGACCTTCGAGCGGCGGGGCGGTCGCTCGAAGGCCGACTCACACGTTCAGGTCGGGATCCGAGCCGACGGTTCCGTCGGTCCGATCAGCATCGCGCGGAGGCACGGGCAACGCACCGCCTCCGTGGATCTCGCCGCGCCACGCGCCGGTCTCCGTGCCGCGATCCTCGATGAACTCCTTGAACCGATGCAGGTCTCGCTTCACCTGCAGATCGTCGATCTGCAGCACGGCGCCCGCCCTCTCGACGATTCCCTCCGGCTGCCACTCGATCTCGAGGTCGACGTGGGTCCGCTCCGGCGACTCGGAGGCGAACCGCACCCGACCGCGGTGCAGCACCTCGCCCGCGCTTCGCCAGGCGACGTGGTCATCGGGAACCTGGTCGCTGATGTCGGCATCGAACTCGCGGCGGACACCGCCGATCGACACCACCCAATGGGTGAGGTCGTCGTCGAGCTGCGTCACCTGCTCGACGCCCGACAGGAACTCGGGGAACGACTCGAACTGGGTCCACTGGTCGTAAGCCACGCGGATGGGCACGTCGACCACGGTCGATGCGGTCACGGTCGTGCTCATGATGATCCTCCCGTCCCGGGCGCACGGTCGGCGCCCGTCGGCCACCGTAGGCAGCCTCGCATCGAGATCGCGAGGGCTTGTCAGCCGACGCCACTGCTGGTAAACGGGAGTAGGGGCATTTCGGCCCCAGGAACCCGGGAGGTGGTTTCGATGGGCGCCGACGATTCGCAGGGATCACGATCCGCGATCGAGGATTGGTGGCCCAAGCTGTCCATCAACTCGAAGCACCGGATACTCGAGGACCTCGAGGCGCCGATCCACGCCGAGGTCGCGGCCGAGATCGAACGCCTCACGGTCGGCCCGGCGCCCGACCTCCTGTCGCCCGCCGAACGCCGGTTCGTGCTCACGCAGATCGAACCGGTCGACTGAGCGAACCGATCGACTGACGGCGTCAGTCGGCCTCGAGCTCCTCGACCTCGGCCGGCTCGGGCACGTAGTGGAGCCCGCTCGTGCTGTTCGCCGTCAGCATCAGCTGCTCGATCCACAGCCGGTTGAGCACCGGCGGCCGGTTGCCGCTGAAGACGAACTGCAGCGGAACCGACTCGTTGAGCCACAGGGTGGTGCGCCCGCTGCCGTTCTCGACGCCGTGCTCCCAGGTCATCGCGAAGCTCTCGGAACGTCGGAGCTTGTTGATGATGGTGACCCTGAGGTGGGCGAGGGTGCGGTCGTCGATGTCGAGTTCGCGTGCCGAGGAGTTGTAGATCAGCTTGCCCATGCCTGCACTGTAGTCCGAAGGGCTGCGTCAGGCACCCGTCTCGTGGTGCGGGGTCGCGACGGGCTTCGATTCGGGCGAACCTCGTTGGCGCAGGTACACGGAGGCCCCGACGATCGCAGCGACGGCGAGGAACTCGCTCTGCCAGTTCTGCATCGACTCGAACCAGAACTGCGCCGTGCCGAGGTACTCCCACACCGAGACGCCCGGCAGTCCGTGGAGCGACTGCTCCTCCGAGTACGCCTCCGCTCCGCCGACGGCGTGCAACCAGAACGAGAGGCCGAACAGCACGAAGAAGAAGATCGCCAGGGAGTTCTCGTAGAGCACGAGCACGAAGCCCCCGCGGCGGACGGGCCACGGGGTCTCGGGTCCGTGTTCGACCGTTCGAGGGTCGTCGTCCTGCGGGGTGCGCTCGTCGATCGGCTTCGATTCGCTCGATCCCTTCTGGAAGAGGAAGACGGTGAGCACAACGTAGGCGCCCATCTGCAGGAACTCGGACTCCCAGTTCTCGAACGTCGCCTCGATGAACTGGCCCGACGTCAGGTACTCGACGAGCGGGAGAGGCGCGGCACCGTGGTCGAGCCGCTCCTCGTTCGCGACCTGGAAGCCGCTCGCGGCCATGCCGGCGAGGCACAGGACGAAGACCGCCATGCAGACGAGGAACAGTGCGTGCTCGTGGATCCAGCGGGCGGCACCGCCGGGCGTCGTTCCTCGCTTCGGGCCGGTCGCGGCGTCATGGGTCATCGCGGCTCCCTTCGTCGCCACTCCGATGCTGGCTCCGCTTGGCGGCGGGCGGCAAGGGCTTGACGGCTTCCACGAGCCTCGGGATCTTGTCGAGTTCTTGCACGGCCTCGCGTAGCATTGCGGCCATGTCGAGAAGGCTGGCGGATGTCGCGCGCAAGGTCGGGGTGAGCGAGGCCACCGTCAGTCGGGTGCTCAACGGCAAGCCCGGCGTCTCGGCCTCGACCCGCGACGCCGTGCTGACGGCCCTCGACGTGCTCGGCTACGAGCGCCCGACGAAGCTCCGCGGTGAGCGCGCCCGGCTCGTGGGGCTGGTGATGCCCGAGCTGCAGAACCCGATCTTCCCCGCGCTCGCCGAGGTCATCGGCGGCGGCCTCGCCCAGAACGGCTTCACGCCGGTGCTCTGCATCCAGACCGCGGGCGGCATCTCCGAGTCGGATTACGTCGAACTCCTGCTGCACCAGCAGGTCTCGGGCGTGATCTTCGCCGGCGGGGCGTACGCGCAGGCCGACGTCAACCACGATCACTACGAGCGGCTTCGCGAGCTCAAGCTCCCGACCGTGCTCGTCAACGCACCCATCGACGGCCTCGGCTTCGCGACCGTCTCGTGCGACGACGCGATGTCGATGGAGCAGGCGCTCGGACACCTCGTGCAGCTCGGGCACGAGCGCATCGGGATCCTGCTGGGGCCGGGCGATCACATGCCGTCGCGGCGCAAGCACGCGGCGGCGATCGCCATGGCGGCGCGGCTCGGGCTCGAGCTTCCCGACGAGCGGGTCGTCCACTCGTTCTACTCCCTCGAATCGGGGCAGACGGCCGCGACGAAGCTCCTGGCCGCCGGCGTCACCGGCATCGTCTGCGCGAGCGACCCGATGGCGCTCGGCGCGGTGCGCGCGGCACGGCGGGCCGGCCTCCGCGTGCCCGAGGACGTCTCGGTCATCGGCTTCGACGACTCGGCCCTCATGAACTGCACCGAGCCGCCGCTCACGACCGTTCGGCAGCCCATCGAGTCGATGGGCAAGATGATCATCGAGCTGCTCATGCGCCAGATGTCGAGCGAGCGGGCGATCGGCGACGAGGTGTTCTTCGCGCCCGAACTCGTGGTGCGCGGCTCGACGGCTCCGGCCCCCGTTTCGTCGGTCGAGTAGCGACGAAGGAGCGTGTCGAGACCTGGTTGCGATGGTCTCGATACGGCGCCGGCGCGCCGACCCGGCCGGCGCGACGCAAGCGAATGCCGCAAATCGCCGCAAACCATCGCAAACTGATGTTCGATTGTTGAATAGTTGCATCATTCTGTTGCTCTCATTACGTTGAGCCGCATCGACGCCGGTGTCTCGAACAGTCCGGCGCGAAGCCCGCCCGACTCGAGGAGAAGCGACCGCGTGACCATGCCGCTCACCGACACCCCCGCCGCGCCGACCGCGTTCACCCGCGACCCGCTGTGGTGGCGCAGCGCCGTGATCTATCAGGTGTACGTGCGCAGCTTCGCCGACTCCGACGGCGACGGCACGGGCGACCTCCGCGGGGTCCGCAGCCGCCTGGGCTATCTGCAGGAGCTCGGTGTCGACGCGCTCTGGTTCAACCCGTGGTACCCGTCGCCCCTCGCCGACGGCGGCTACGACGTCGCCGACTACCGCGGCATCCACCCGGCCTTCGGCACCCTCGCCGACGCCGAGGAGCTCATCGCCGAGGCGGCGGCCCGAGGCATCCGCACCATCATCGACGTCGTGCCGAACCACGTCAGCTCCGAGCACCGGTGGTTCCGCGAGGCGCTCGCCGCCGGCCCGGGCAGCCCCGAGCGCGAGCGGTTCTGGTTCCACCCGGGAAAGGGCCCGAACGGCGACGAGATGCCGACGAACTGGGTCTCGAACTTCCAGGGCGACACCTGGACCCGGACGACGAACCCCGACGGCACCCCTGGCGAGTGGTACCTGCACCTCTTCGCACCCGAGCAGCCCGACCTCAACTGGAACCACCCCGAGGTGCGCGCCGAGCACGAGGACATCCTGCGGTTCTGGTTCGACCGCGGCGTCGCCGGCGTGCGCATCGACTCGGCGGGCCTGCTCATCAAGGACCCGGCGCTGCCCGAGGTGCCGGCCGAGCCGGGGCCGGGGGAGCACCCAACCGAGGACCGCGACGAGGTGCACGAGGTCTACCGCGCATGGCGGCGCGTCGCCGACTCGTATGAGGGCACCCGGGTGCTCGTCGGTGAGGTCTGGGTGCCGGATGCCTCCCGCTTCGCGGCCTACCTGCGGCCCGACGAGATGCACACCGCCTTCAACTTCGACTTCATGACGCGGCCGTGGCGCGCCGACGAGCTGCGCGCCTCGATCGACCTCATGCTCGCGGCGCACGCGCCCGTCGGGGCGCCGAGCACCTGGGTGCTCTCGAACCACGACGTGACCCGCCCGGTCACCCGGTACGGCCGCGACGACTCGGGCTTCGCCTTCGCGAAGAAGCGGTTCGGCACGCCGACCGACCTCGAGCTCGGCACGCGCAGGGCCCGCGCCGCGGCCCTGCTCGCCGCGGCACTGCCCGGCTCCCTCTACGTGTACCAGGGCGACGAGCTCGGCCTGCCCGAGGTCGAGCTGCCGCGCGAAGTGCTCGAGGATCCGATGCACTTCCGCTCGGGCGGCGTCGACCCGGGCCGCGACGGTTGCCGTGTCCCGCTGCCGTGGCGAGGCACCGCGACGCCGTTCGGTTTCAGTCCCGACGGCGTCCGCCCCGTGGCATCCGCCGCCCCGGCCGCCCCGTGGCTGCCCCAGCCCGCCGAGTGGGCGGCGCTCACCGTGCAGGCGCAGGAGGCCGACCCGGGCTCGATGCTCTGGCTGTACCGGCAGGCCCTGCGCATCCGCAAGCGCGAGCGCTCGCTCGGCGACGGCCCCATGACCTGGATGCCGAGCGAACCGGGTGTGCTCGCGTTCAGCCGTGGCGACGACGTCGTCTGCGTCACCAACCTCGGCGAGGAGCCCATCGCCCTGCCCGAGCACGACCGCATCCTCCTCAGCAGCGCGCCCCTCGTCGGCGGGCTGCTGGCCCACGACTCCACGGCCTGGCTCCACCGGACCGCCTGACCGTCGAGGCCGCACCCGCACCACCTGCATCACCCGCGGCATCACCACAACACCGCTCCACACAGCACCGAAAGGACTGGACAATGAAGTCATCGAGAACAGTCGCGATCGCCGGCCTCGCCGCGATCGCGATGGTGGGCTCGCTCGCCGCCTGCAGCGCGGGAGCCTCGAGCGAGAGCGGCAAGACCGAGCTGCGCGTCGCGACGTTCCCGCCCGGCGCCGACGAAGCCGCCTACACGGCCTTCGCCGAGCAGGAGAAGCAGTTCGAGGCCGAGCACGAGGACATCGACATCATCGGCGTCGAGTACGAGTGGGAGGGGCCGACCTTCGCCGTGCAGCTCGCGGGCGGCAGCCTGCCCGACGTGTTCACCGTGCCGTTCACCGACGCGAAGACGCTGCTCGAGAACGGCCAGCTCATGGATGTCACCGACGAGATCGACGAGCTCGGCTACACCGACAAGTTCAACCCGATCATCCTCGACGCCGTCACGGACGGAGACCGCATCTACGGGTTCCCGCGCCAGGCCTACGCCATGGGCCTGCACTACAACCGCACGCTGTTCGAGGCGGCCGGGCTCGACCCCGACAGCCCGCCCACCACGTGGGACGAGGTGCGCCAGGCGGCGAAGACCATCTCGGAGAAGACCGGCAAGGCGGGCTTCATGGAGATGACGCAGAACAATACGGGCGGCTGGCAGCTCACCGCGGCGACGGTCGCGCGCGGCGGCAGCATCCAGGAGGACAACGGCGACGGCACGTACACGTCGACCATCGCGAACGACGCGACCAGGTCGGCCCTCGAGTTCCTGCAGGCGCTGCGCTGGGAGGACGACTCGCTCGGCTCGAACATGCTGCTCGACTGGGGCACCATCAACCAGGAGTTCGCCGCGGGCAACATCGGCATGTACTCGTCGGGCTCCGACGTCTACACCGCGCTGGTGCGCGACTTCTCGCTGAACCCCGACGACTACGGCCTCACGGTCGTGCCCGTCGAGAACGACGGCGGCACGCTCGGCGGCGGCGACATCGCCGTGGTGAGCCCCACGGTCGACGACACGACGAAGGCCGCCGCGGTCACCTGGATCGACTGGTACTACATGCAGAAGCTCCTCGACGAGGATGCCGCGGTGCTCGACGCCAAGACGCTCGCCGAGAGCGACCAGGCCGTCGGCACGCCCGTGCTGCCCGTGCTCGATCGCGAGACCTACGAGGAGTCGCTCACCTGGATCGAGCCGTACATCAACGTGCCGCGCGACCAGATGACGCCGTTCATCGACGGCGTCTGGGACCAGACCCCCGTGGGTGAGCCGAAGAGCAAGACGCAGGAGATCTACGCCCTGCTCGACACCGTGGTGCAGGCCGTGCTGACCGATCGGAACGCCGATATCGATGCGCTCCTCGCGCAGGCCGACGTCGACGCGCAGGCGCTGCTCGACCAGTGATCCATCTTCGACGGTCGAGGAGCGCCCGACGAAGGAGGGCGCGTATCGAGGCCTCCCACGCCCAGGTCTCGATACACCCTCCGCGCTCCTCGACCGGCGAAACTCACCCGAAGGATCCCCGATGACCCTCACCGCGAAACCCCCGGCGTCGACGCCGGCGGCCGATGAACCCGGGCAGGCCGCGGCATCCGCCCGCCCGAAGCGCACCCGCAGCCCGCGCACCTGGGTGCGCGGCGGCGGACTCTCGACGCTCGTGTTCCTCGCGCCGATGCTCGTGGTGTTCGGGTTCTTCAGCTGGTCGCCGATCGTGCAGTCGGTGATCATGAGCCTGCAGAAGACGAACCTGCTCGACCCGCCCGCCTGGGTCGGCCTCGACAACTTCGCCAATGTGCTGAGCGACCCCCTGCTCGGCACCGCGGTCGTCAACACCCTGTACTTCGCGGGGCTCGCGCTGCTCTTCGGGTTCCCGCTGCCGATCATCATGGCCGTGCTGATGAGCGAGGTGCGCCGTGGCAAGGGCTTCTACAGCGCACTGGCCTACCTGCCCGTCGTGATCCCGCCGGTCGTGGCCGTGCTGCTCTGGAAGGTCTTCTTCGACGCCAGCCCGACCGGCCTGTTCAACGCGATCCTCGGCTGGGTCGGCATCCCCCCGCAGCCGTGGCTGCAGTCGCCCGCGACCGCCATGCCGTCGCTCGTGCTCGAGGCGACCTGGGCGGCTGCGGGCGGGTCGATCATCATCTACCTCGCGGCGCTGCTCAGCGTGCCGCCCGAGCTGTACGACGCGGCCGAGGTCGACGGCGCCTCGATCTGGCGCAAGATCTGGCACGTCACGCTGCCGCAGCTGCGGGGCATCCTCTTCATCATGCTGATCCTGCAGGTCATCGGCACCGCGCAGGTGTTCCTCGAGCCGTACCTCTTCACCGGGGGCGGCCCGAACAACGCGACCGTCACGATCCTGCTGCTCATCTACCGGTACGCCTTCCAGAACAGCCTGGGCGGCGACTACGGCGAGGCGACGGCCCTCAGCGTCATGCTCGCCGTCGTGCTGGCCCTGCTCAGCTGGCTGTACTTCAAGCTCACCGAACGTTGGAGCTCCTGATGACCACGACCCGACCGCCCGTGTTCGAACAGGTCGACGCGCCGCGCGCGGCCGGCGGACTGCGCGGCGTGTTCGGCAGGCGCCGAGCCGACCGCCGCAGCGACGACCACGGCGACCGCGGCGTCGTCTCGGCCGCCGAGCGCCGGAACCCGAGCGTGAGGCTCGGGCTCTCCGGCGTCCACCTCGTGCTCTTCACGGGGCTCGTCGTCGCCGGACTGGGGCCGCTGCTCTGGCTCGCGAAGGCCGCCGTCACGCCCACGCAGGACACGCTGCGCCAGCCGCTCGCGCTCTGGCCGAACGGCATCGACTGGGCGAACCTCCCGCAGGCGTGGAACGACGTGCACATCGACCAGTTCTTCTGGAACACGATCGTCATCGCCGCGGGCTCCTGGGCGTCCCAGCTCGTCGTGGCCACGACCGCCGGGTACGCGCTCTCGGTGCTGCGGCCGAGGTACGCGCCGATCCTGAACGGGGCGATCCTCGCGACGATGTTCATTCCCGCGGTCGTGCTGCTCGTGCCGCTGTACCTCACGATCGTGAACCCGCCGCTGCCCGGCGACGTATCGCTGCTCAACAACTACCTCGCGGTCTGGCTGCCGGCCGCGGCGAACGCGTTCAACATCCTGCTCGTGAAGCGGTTCTTCGACGCACTGCCCCGTGAGGTGTTCGAGGCCGCGCGCACCGACGGCGCAGGTCCGTTCCGTCTGTTCTGGTCGATCGTGCTGCCGATGTCGAAGCCCATTCTCGGGGTCGTGTCGGTGTTCGCGATCATCGCCGCGTGGAAGGACTTCCTCTGGCCGATGCTCGTGCTGCCCGACCCCGCGGTGCAGCCGCTCTCGGTGCGCCTGCCCGCGGTGCAGCAGTCGATCGAGCTCGACGTGTTCCTCGCCGCCCTCGCGATCTCGACGCTCATCCCGGTCGCGCTGTTCCTCCTCTTCCAGGGCGTGTTCCTGCGGTCGGCCGGGCTCGGCGGGGCGGTCAAGGGCTGAGGATGCCACGGCGGGACGCCGCTCGGGCGCCCAGCCGTGGTGGGCGTCGGCGCCCGCGGGTAGGGTGACGCGCATGGAGCATCCCAGAGTCGTCGACCCCGGGCATCCGCTCGTCGAGCGCGTGCGCGCGCTCTGCCTCGACCTGCCGGAGGCCGTCGAGGTCGAGGCGTGGGGCCGCCCGACGTTCCGCGCCGCGAAGCCGATCTTCGTGCACGTGTCGGCGAGCATGGAGCGGCCGTTCTCGATCGTCGTGAAGACCGACCCCGACGAGCACCTCGCGCTCGTGCAGGACGACCGCTTCTTCGGGCCGCCCTACTACGATCGCGACCGCTGGGTCGCGACCGACCTCGACGGGCCCGACACCGATTGGGCGCTGCTCGCCGAGCTCATCGAGACCTCGTACCGGCAGGTCGCCAACCGCCGTCAGCTCGCCGCACTCGACGCGCAGCGGCCCGAGCACGCGGGCGGGTGACGCCGGGTGCGTGCTCGGTGACGCCGGGCACAGGCACTCGATTGGCGCGAACGCGAACGGTGCGTTAGAGTTACGTGGTTGCCTGATCGCAGATGAAGCGGCAGGCGACGAGCCATGCGCCCGTAGCTCAATGGATAGAGCATCTGACTACGGATCAGAAGGTTGGGGGTTCGAGTCCCTCCGGGCGCACGGAAGAAGGCGGTTCGCGGTTGCGAGCCGCCTTCGTCGTTTGCGGCGCCGTACCGCGCGGCGGGGTCGTGACACGGGCTGGGAATCCGCTGCGCAACATGGCAGCGATGCCATGCCCGGGATGGCATGGATCGGCGGCCGTCACTAGGCTCGCCTCAGGCCTGGTTCCCGTTGATCGAGGGTTCGACCTATGAGGGGTGTGTGCGCGGGGGCGATCCCCGCCTCGTTCGACTCGGGGTTCACGTCGTGCTTCGGCGCGATGCACTCGAGCACAGCCGACCGTGAGTGGCATGGTCGGCCGGAGGTCGCGCCCGCACGCCGGGCGACGAGTCATCCGGGGCGCCTCGTTTCGCTCGTGCGCCGGCTCTACGCTGTGCTCATCGCCGTGGCGATCTCGATCGTGCTCGCTCGCGCGCTCGCGCCCGCCGCGCTCGACCCCGCGAGCGCCCTCGACGTCGTCGGACTCATTCCCGCACTCGCGGGCGGGGCTGCGGTGTGCGCGGCGCTCATCGCCGTGTCGGCCTCGCACGCCGGGCTCGCGTCGATCGCGCACCTGCGCCTGCCCGGACTCGCCCCCGGTCCGCGCGCGGTCGCGAACGGACTCGCCTGGGCGGCACTGGCCCTGCTCGCCGTGCACTTCACCTCGGCGGCGTTCGAACCGCTGCCGGGCGGGCATCGCCCGATCGGGTGCCTGCTCGGCGCGGCCTTCGGCTTCGGCACCTACCGCCTGCACCGGCACGCCCTCGACCACGAGGCGTACCGCACCTTCAACCTCGTCGCGATGCTGCTCGCTGCCGGCAGTCTCGCGAGCATGAGCCTCACCCCGACGGGCGACTGGTGGACGCACAACTTCAGTACGCTCGGCACCTCGAACGACCTCGCCGCGGCGTGCTTCAACGTCGCCGTGGCCGTCTCGGGCGCGGGCATGGCGGGCCTGTCGGGCGCGCTCACCCGGGCGCTCGCCTTCGGCGGCTTCGCAATCCGGCGGGGGGCCCGCACGACGATGCGGGTGTTCATCGGACTGGTCGGCTTCGGTCTCATGGGGGTCGGCGCGGTGCCGATCGACCGGGAGACAGACCTCCACAACGCCTTCGCGCTCGGCGCGGCCCTCGCGTTCGCGTTCCTCTGCATCGGGGCGCGCTGGTACGCACGACGGATGCCTCGTCGACTCGTCGTGTTCTCGTACGCGGCCCTGACCCTCGAGCTCGTGGCGATGGCGGGCTACGACGCGCTCGGCTGGTTCAGCCTGACGGTCTTCGAGATCGTCGCATTCGCGCTCGTATTCGCCTGGCTCATCGCGCTCGTCGCGACGACCTCGGGCCATCACCACCCGGGCGACCGTTCGCTCTCGGCGCACGGCGAACCGGAATCCTCCGACGCGCTCCGCGTTATGTTCGGTAGAGAGTTGAGTCGAGCTGACTCAAGAACACCGATCAGGAGGAAAGATGGCCACCGCCTACGACCCGTTCCGCGATCTCGACCGAGTCGCGTCCGCGCTGTTCGAGCCCCGCCGTGGGCCGCGCCGCATGCCGATGGATCTCTATCGCGACGGCGACCACTACGTACTCACCGCCGACCTGCCTGGCATCGACCCCGGCTCCGTCGACATCGACGTGGACGGCCAGTTGCTCACGATCCGGGCTGAGCGCACCCTCGCCGCCGGCGACGGCGTCAAGTGGATCACCCGTGAGCGCGAGGCCGCGTCGTTCCTGCGGCAGCTGAACCTCGGCCAGGGCGTCGACACGGAACGCATCTCCGCGAACTACACGAACGGCGTGCTGAGCGTGACGATCCCCGTCAGCGAGAAGGCGAAGCCGCGCAAGATCGCGGTCGAGCAGTCGGATGCCTCGACGCCGGCCTCGACCGCCGGCGACCGCGTCGAACCGGTCGAGCAGTGACCGCCGACGCGGGCGTCGTCGAGATCACCCGACTCGACGAACGGCACCGCTACGAACTCGTGGTCGACGGCGAGCGGGCCGGCTTCGCCCAGTACCGTCTCGAGCCGGGGAGGGTGGTGTTCACCCACACCGTGATCAAGCCCGAGTACGAGGGCCGCGGGATCGGCAGCCGGCTCGCGCGGCACGTGCTCGATGACGCGGTGGGGCGCGGCGAGCGCATCGTGCCCGAGTGCCCGTTCATCGCCGCCTATCTCCGCAGGCACGCCGACTACGAGGCATCCGTCGACTGGCCCTGAGCCGCGGCGCGACGGCCGGTGATCGTCCGATCACCGGCCGTTCGGGCGCCGGCGAACAACCACCCCCAGTTGGGGGCAGTGCGCAGCGGGCGACACAGGATTACGCTTTCGAGCACAACCCGAGTCCGACCCGACCGGACCGGCCGGTCATGCCTCGACGGCCGAGCGATCGGATCATCCCTATCGATCGCTCGGGTCAGGCTCGCCGAGCTCAGTTCGGGTCGCTCGGCGAGGTGGTCTCCTCAGGAGACCGCGATGGGGTGGGAGGTAGGGTTCCCACCCCATCGTCACGCGCTCGGTGAGCACGCCCGCGTTTGCCGGCGGCACCGCCGGCGCGGACTCAGGCGCGCGGCGCCTTCCGGCGCGCCCCCGCCTTCCAGACGAAGTCGATCACGACGGCCAGCACGATGATCGCGACGAGGGCGAACGCGGTCGCCGGCTCCTCGACGAGCGTGGTCGTGCAGAAGATGACGAAGGTGCCGAGCGTCGCGACGAGCGCGATGATCAGCATGATGAGACTCGCGCCGGTCTCGCGGTGGAGCCTGAAGTGGGCGATCGTGACCGCGGAGAACACGAGGAGGGCGACCGCGCTGCCGATCGAGGCGATCTTGTTGAGATCGAACCCGAGCACGAGCACGGTCGCGAGCGCCGCCATCACGATGAGCCCGACCGGGAAGCGCCCGACGGAACGCCCGAACGCCGGTGGGAACTGCCCGACCGAGGCGAGGTGCTGCGTCATGCCGATCGACGGGTAGAGGCCCGCGTTGACCGCACCGGTCGTCGAGAAGAGGGCCGTGATCACCATGAGCACGTAGCCCGCCTGCCCGAGCGCGGGCTTCGCGGCCTCGGCGAGTGCGGTGGCGCCGTACTCGACGACCTGGTCGGCCGTGAGCGTGCCGAACACGCCGAGCGACACGGCGACGTAGATCGTCGTCGCGATCGCGAGCGCGAGGTAGATCGCCCGCGGCAGTTGCCGGGAGGGGTTCGGCAGGTCCTTGGCGGTGAACGTGATGACGCCGAAGCCGAGGAACGCGAAGAAGGTGAGTGCGACGCTCGCCACGATCTCTCGGGCACCGGGGTAGCCGGCCGGAGCCAGCAGCGCGGGGTCGAGGTTCGCGAGCGTGACCGCGGCGAACACCACGAGGATGCCGAGCACGATGAGCACGATGACCGACTGCACCCGCGCCACCGCCGTCGCGCCGACCGTGTTCAAGATCGACATCACCACGATGAGCGCGACGGCGAGCACCTTGGCCCAGACGGGGTCGCCTTCCGCGACGACCGAACTGGCGTACCCGCCGAACGAGGTCGCGATCATCGCGACGACGATCGAGCCCGCCGTGAAGAAGAGCCACGAGCCGATGCCCGTGAGGTGCCCCTCGCCGAGCCCCCGCGAGAGGTAGGTCAGGATCCCGCCGCCCGAGGGGTACTTCGCCCCGAGCTTCGCGAACGAGTAGCCCTGGAGCGCGGCGATGATGCCGGCGATCAGGAATGACAGCCAGACGGCCGAGCCGGCGACCGCCCCGGCCGCCCCGAGCAGGGCGAAGATGCCGGCGCCGACCATCGAGCCGACCCCGATGAAGGTCGCCTGCAGCACGGTCATGCGCTTCTCGCTGCCCGGCTCGGCCGACACGGGCACCTCGTTCTCGGGCATGCGGCACCGTCGCCCTTCAGCCCCGCTCGGCGACCCCGCGGATGAAGAGCGTCTGCGCGGCGATCATGCGCTCGATCTCACCCGGGTCGACCGATTCGTCGGAGGCGTGGATCCGCGACTGCGCGGTGTCCTCCGCGCCCCACAGGATGATCGCCGAGCCGGGGGAGACCTTCTGCAGCGACGCCACGAGCGGGATGGAGGCTCCGCTTCCGATGTTCTCGACCGGCGCTCCGTACGCCTGCTCGAGCGCGGATTCCGCGGCGACGATCGCCGGGTTCGAGGCATCCACCGCGAACGCGTGACCCACCTTCACCTTCTCGACCTCGACCTCGCAGTTCCACGGCCGCTGCGACCGCAGGTGCGACATGAGCGCTTCGAGCTGCGCGTCGCCGTCCGAGCCGGGCACGATGCGCATCGAGAGCTTGGCGGTGACCTGCGGCAGCAGCACGTTCGATGCCTCGGCGGTGTTCGGCAGGTCCATGCCGAGCACTGTCACCGAGGGCTTCGCCCAGATGCGATCCGACAGCGAACCCGTGCCCAGGAACTCGACGCCCGGCAGGATCGCCGAACCCTCCCGATACACGTCCTCGTCCATGTCGGCGCCGCTCCAAGCCGAACTGTCGACCCCCGGGATCACCGTGTCGCCGTGCTCGTCGTGGAGGGTGTCGAGGATCCGGATCATCGCCGTCATCGCGTCGGGCGCCGCTCCGCCGAACATGCCCGAGTGCACGGGGTTCGCGAGGGTCCGCACCGTCACCGTACACGCGACGTCGCCGCGGAGCGCGGTCGTGAGCCCCGGGCGACCCACTCGCTGCGGGCCGATGTCGCCGATGACGTAGGCGTCGGCCGTGAACAGCTCGGGGTTCGCCTCGACGAAGCCTTCGAGGTGCGAGATCGTCTCCTCCTCCCCCTCGACGAGGATCTTGATGCGGCACGGGCGGTCGGGGCCGAGCAGCTTCAGGGTGCCGTAGTGGATGACGAGGCCGGACTTGTCATCGGCCGCCCCGCGGCCGTAGATGCGCCCGTCGGCCTTCGTCACCGGCTCGAACGGCGAGCTCGACCACCCCTGGCTCTCGGGCGCCGGCTGCACGTCGTAGTGGGCGTAGAGCAGCACGGTGGGCGAGCCCTCGGGCCCCGGCAGGTCGGCGTAGACGCACGGGTAGCCGCCGGGCACGTCGAGGAGGCGCACGCCCTCGGCCCCCGCCGCCTCGAAGAGCTCGACCACGGCCTCGCCCATCCGGTGCACCGGTTCGGGATCGAATCCGGGGAAGGCGACGGAGGGGATGCGAACGAGCGCGCCGAGGCGGTCGAGCACCTCCGGCATGAGTTGCGCCGCAGCGGTCGAGACGTTCCCGGGGTCGTTCATGGGTTCCTCCTCGGATGGATGGTTCGGTTCTCGCCGGCACGGCGGCGAGACGGTCGGCGTGCGCCGTGCGCCCGGCGGATCACACGGGGACGACGAGCTGAATCAGCAGGCCGGATGCCACGACGGCGACCCACGAGACGAGCATCGGGATCGTGAAGGAGTGCCAGACGGGCACCTGGGTCAGCTTGGTGGAGCCGGTCAGGTCGGTCTCGACCGCGGCGATCTGCGAGCCGTTGGCCGGGAACAGCCAGACGCCGATGAGCGAGGGCCACATCGCCGTGATGATGCCCGGGGCCAGTCCGGCCGCGAGGGCGATCGGAATCATGGTGTTGGTGGTCGCCGACTGGCTGGTCGTGAGACCGCAGACGACGAACAGGGCGACGGCGAGCAGCAGTGGGTTCGCCTCGATCATGGCGCCGAGGGGCTCGATGATCGTCTCCTCGTTCGCCGAGATGAAGGTGTCGGCCATCCACGCGATACCGAAGAGGGCCACCGCCGCGACGAAGCCGGCCCGCAGCAGCGGCTGCTCGACCACGACCGAGGGCTTGACCTTGCGCACGAGGATGATGACGAGGGCCACCGAGAACATGACCATCTCGATGAGCGTCGACATGCCGAGCGGCACGAGTTCGCCCTCCTCGTCGGGGAAGGCCGGGCGGAGGCCCGGGAACAGCCCGAGCAGCACGATCAGGAGCGTGCCCGTGACGAAGATCCAGGCCGCGGTGGCACCGCCCGGCGGGACCGGGTGCTCGATGCGCGGGGGCGGTGCGTCGTCGGTCGCGGTGGCGGATGCGCCTGCGCCGGTCGCGGTGCCGCCGGAACCCGCGGTCACCGCGGTGCCGCCGACCTTCGCGTCGTACCGCGCCTTGAGCGATGCGGGCACCTCGACGGTGCCCTCGGCGACCCGCTTCATGAACACCGGGTCGTCGAGCAGGTCCTTGCCGATGCGCTGCTGCACGGCGGAGGTGGCGATGCACGCGATGATCGCCGCAGGGACGGTGATGAGAAGGATCTGGGGCAGGCCGTACCCGGTGCCGTCCATCAGTACGAGGTAGGCCGCCATCGCGGCGGAGACCGGGCTCGCGGTGATGCCGAGTCCGGAGGTCACGGTCGAGGAGGCCAGCGCCCGTTCGGGCCGCTGCCCGTTGCGGTACGCCGTCTCGTAGATCACCGGGATCAGGGCGAAGAAGATGTTCGAGGTGCCCGAGAGCACGGTGAACACGAACGCGACGATCGGAGCGACGTAGGTGAGCCGCTTCGGATTGCGCTGGATGATCTTCGAGGCGATCGACACCAGGTAGTCGATGCCGCCGGCGGCCTGCATCGCCGACGACGCCGTGATCACCGCGATGATGATGAAGAAGGCGTCGACCGGCACGGAGCCCGGTGGAAGCTGGAAGACGAAGACGAGGATCACGGTGCCGACGACGCCCCAGAGGCCGAGGCCGAGGCCGCCGGTCCGAACGCCGAGCACGATCGCGCCGATGACGACGGCGGCCTGCAGAATCACGAGCACGATGTCCATGGAATCCCCCACCAGATGGACTGGAACTCACTCCCGGAGTGTGCAAGGCGCGTACTCCTAGGCTGACAGTACTGCGGCGGCGTCGTCGTCGTCCAGTACCCGTTCGGGTCTGGTGGTGACGGGCCGGGAGCGGTCAGTCGCGCGTGGACTCGGGGCGCGCCCGGATGCTGAGATCGGCGAGGGCGTGCAGTTCGTCTTCCGAGAGCGCGGCGGCGAAGTTCCGGTGGATCGCGTCCATGTGCTGGATCGCGACGCGTCGGAACAGGGCGAAGCCGACATCGGTGATCGCGACGATCGTGCCGCGCCCGTCGTCGGGGTCGGGCTCCTTCACGACGAGGCCGCGCGCGGTGAGCCGGTCGATGAGCCGGCTGATGCTCGGCTGGGTGATCAGCGAGTTGCGGTTGAGCTCTTTGAGCCGGAGCCTTCGGCCGGGCGCACGCGAGATGTTGAAGAGCACGTCGTACTCGTTCAGCGACATCAGCTCGGTCGGGAACTCGGCTGCGAGCTCCCGCATGGTCGTCACCTGGGTGCGGAAGAGCGCCTCCCATGCAGCGACCGTGAGTGCGCGTTCGGCCATCGGGGCTCCCTTCGTCATCGACTCATCCAACATTAGGGAATCGGCGGAGGAAACGGTTGAGGGCCGGTCGTAGAGGCTGACGACCGGCCCTCGCCCTTGCACCAAGAGTGTCCTGCAATCACATTCCGCGCCGTCCGCCACAGCAAACGTTCGGCGCACTTCCGAATATATAACGGATCGGTAACAGGCGCTAGTTATCGTTCTGTGATTTTTCCGCCGGGCCGATCAGGCGGATGATGGATTCATCAATCCATCAAATGAAGGATGCCCCGTGCCGCACTCCGACGCCCACCAGCCGCTCTACGAAGTCAAGGCGAACCTCTTCAAGGGACTCGCGCATCCCCTGCGAGTGCGGGTGCTCGAGGTGCTCTCGGCGGGCCAGGAGGCATCCGTCTCGGAGTTGCTCGACGCGACCGGGCTCGAGGCCTCGCACCTCTCGCAGCACCTCGCCGTGCTGAAGCGCAACCTGCTCGTCGTCGCCGAGCGACGCGGCAACCAGGTGTTCTACCGGCTCGCATACCCCCAGGTCGCCGACCTGCTGCGCGTCGCCCGGGCGCTGCTCGGCGAGATCCTGCAGACGACCGAGCGGCAGCTCGTCGAGCGCGCCGGCCTGCCCGAGATCCCGCCTGCCGTGGGCGTGCGCTCGTGACCGGGTCGAGGCTCGCCCGGCTGGGTCGCTCCGCCGCGGCCCTGCTGCCGAGTGCGGCCGACTACCGCGACCTCGGCCGCACCTGGCGAGGCGACGTCGTCGCGGGGGTCACCGTGGGCATCGTCGCCCTGCCGCTCGCGCTCGCGTTCGGAGTGAGTTCCGGTGCCGGAGCGGAGGCCGGCCTCGTGACGGCGATCGTCGCCGGCGTCGTCGCGGCCGTGTTCGGCGGGTCGAACGTGCAGGTGTCGGGGCCGACCGGCGCGATGGTCGTCGTGCTCGCGCCGATCGTCGCGTCCCACGGTGCCGGAGTGCTGGCGCTCGTGAGCGTCGTCGCAGGGCTGGTCGTCGTCGCGGGCGGGGTGCTCCGCCTCGGGCGAGCGGTGAGCTACATCCCCTGGCCGGTGATCGAGGGGTTCACGCTCGGCATCGCGGTCATCATCTTCCTGCAGCAGGTGCCCGCAGCCGTCGGCGCAGCGGCCGGCGACAGCACGAACGCCGCGGTCGCCGCCGTGCAGTCGCTCGCCGCGGTCGAGTGGCCGGCCGTCGCCTGGTCGCTCGGTATCGTCGTCGTCGTCGCCGCGATCATGCTCGTCGCGCCGCGGCTGCATCCGAAGCTGCCCGGATCGATCATCGCGATCATCGTCGTGAGCGTGGTCGCCGCCCTCGTGCAGGCGCCCGTCTCGACGATCGGCGAACTTCCCGTCGGCCTGCCCGCGCCTGCGCTGCCGGTCGGCGACTGGGCGACCGTCACCGGACTCGCGGGTGCCGCGCTCACCGTCGCCGCCCTCGCGGCGATCGAGTCGCTGCTCTCGGCGCGCGTCGCCGCCTCGATCTCCGACACCGGGCCGTACGACGCCGACCGGGAGCTCGTCGGGCAGGGGCTCGCATCGGTCGCGGCGGGCCTGTTCGGCGGCATGCCGGCGACCGGAGCGATTGCGCGCACCGCCGTGAACGTGCGCTCGGGCGGGCGCACGCGGCTTGCCGCGGTCGTGCACGCGCTGCTGCTGCTCGTGATCGTGCTCGTCGGCGGCTCGGTCGTCGCCGTGATCCCGCTCGCGGCGCTCGCGGGGGTGCTCATGGTCACCGCCACCCGCATGATCTCGGTCGCGACGGTTCGCACGGTGCTCGGCTCGACCAGGTCGGACGCCGTCGTATTCGTCGTGACCGCCGTCATCACCGTCAGCTTCGACCTGATCTACGCCGTGCTCATCGGCATCGCGGTCGCCGCGTTCTTCGCGCTGCGCGCGCTGTCGCGCTCGAGCGGGGTGCACCGCGAGGAGCTGCCGTCGCCGGCCGAGCCCGGCGACGAGCGCATCGCACTGTTCCGGCTCGAGGGCGCGCTCTTCTTCGGCGCGGCGGAGCGCATGCTCGAACGCGTCGGAGACATCCGTGGCATCGAGGTCGTGATCATCCGCATGTCGCAGCTGCAACTGCTCGATGCGACGGGGGCGCAGGTCATCACCGAACTCATCACGGCGCTCGAGCGCCGCGGTGTCACCGTGCTCGTGAAGGGAATCCGCAGCGACCACCTCGGCGTCGCGACGAGGGTCGGCGTGGTGTCGTCCCTCCGGCACCAGAACCACTTGTTCGACGACCTGGGCCTCGCTGTCGCGCACGCCCGCAGCCACGTGGCGCGGGCTGCGGCGCAGTAGCGAGCTGCGCGGATCGCCCGCGCCGCTCCACTCTCAGTACAGGTCGGGCGAGGGCGTCGACGCCTGACGGATCGACACGTCGGCGTGACGGTCGAAGCGGTAGCCGACGCCGCGCACCGTGCGCACGATGTCCTGGTAGTGCGCGAGCTTCGAGCGCAGTCGGCGCACGTGCACGTCGATCGTGCGCTCGCTGGGCGCCTCGTCGTCGGCGTCCCAGAGGCTCTCGATGAGCTCGTGGCGGTCGATCGTGCGACCTTCGCGCAGCACGAGGTACTGCAGCAGCTCGAACTCCTTGTAGGTGAGGCCCGCGGCCTCGCCGTCGAGCAGCACCCGCTTGCGCGAGATGTCGATGATCACGCCGTTGGGGTGGCGGTCGGCGTCGTTGCGGGTGCCCTGGCCGTCGCGCTGCTTCGCGAGCGCCGACGGGTCCTGCAGGGCGAGGCGCACGACGTCGACGTCGCGGCCGCCGGCGCCCTCGGGGGCCAGCGCGACGGCGGCGTAGGTCTCGGAGGAGGGCGAGACCTCGGCCGTCAGCGCACGCAGCGCCTCGACGATGCGGTGGAGGGTCGTTCCGTCTTCGGCGGCCTTCGACTCGTCGATGCCCACGTAGAGCACGAAGCCGCGGGCCTCGGTGCCCTCGGGCACGGCGCGGACGCGGGGCCCGGCCGGCGCGGCGGCGGGAGCGGGAGCGGCGGAGAGGTCGCGTGCTGCGGCGTTCGAGAGCGAGCGGAGCGGCGCGGCCGAGGTGGCGGCCGACAGCGACGGAGCGGTGCGGGCCTGGACCGGGCGGACGGAAGCGGTGCGGACGGGAGCGAGTGCGAGAGACATGACGGATCCTTGTGTGGAGGGTGCTGCAAGAGACCCCGGTCTGCGGGGTCGGAACGGACGGCCGAGCGGCCTGGCGAACCCCCGGGATCCGGTGGGTTCAGTGGAGTCCGTGCCGATCGGGATGCTGATCGGCTGCGTGACTCGGCGGAGGGGTCGCGGTCAGCGGCACATTCGACAACACATGGGTGCACGCGACGACATCATCATGTCGTTCGTCCTGAGAGCGCCGAGGGCGGTCAGGGTGCGTGCGTTGTCAGTCATGGGTGCGAGTAAATCCGACGCCCGGGCATGTGTCAATTCATGTCCCCGGGATGACGGGGTGTGACGTCGCAGTGGGTGCGCGTCAGCGCGAGGCATCCGGAGGAATCAGACGACCGGATGCCTCGCGTGAAAGATTCTGCGATCAGATGCGAATCTGAAAAATCTTCCTCAGTCGATCTGCGCCTCGGCGTGTCGTGAGGTGAAGAATCTGCGAAGCGGATGCCTCGGGGCGCGCTTATACCGTGCCGTAGAGGCGGTCGCCCGCGTCGCCGAGGCCCGGCACGATGAAGCCGTGCTCGTTGAGACGCTCGTCGACGGCGCCGAGCACGATGGTGACCTTGCGGCCGTGCATCGCCTTCTCGACCGCCTCGAGGCCCTCGGGGGTGCCGAGGATGCAGATCGCGGTCACATCGTCGGCGCCGCGCTGAAAGAGGTACTCCATCGCCGCGGCGAGCGAGCCGCCCGTCGCGAGCATGGGGTCGAGCACGAAGCACTGGCGACCGGAGAGGTCGTCGGGCAGGCGCTCGGCGTACGTCGTCGGCTCGAGGGTCTCTTCGTTGCGCGCCATGCCGAGGAACCCGACCTCGGCCGTCGGCACGAGCTTGACCATGCCTTCGAGCATGCCGAGGCCCGCGCGCAGGATCGGCACGACGAGCGGCTTCGGCTCGGCGATGCGCACGCCCGTCGTCGGCGCCACGGGGGTCTGGATGTCGACCGGGGCGACGCGCACATTGCGCGTGCCCTCGTACGCGAGCAGCGTCATGAGCTCTTCGACGAGCGAGCGGAAGACGGGCGACGGAGTGTTCACGTCGCGGAGCACCGTCAGTTTGTGCGTGATGAGCGGGTGATCGGCAACGTGGACTCGCATAGGCTCGATTCTAGTTTGCGGGGGTCCGCTCCCGTCAGGGGTTCGGCGAGGGGAGAGCGGCATGGATGCACCGGGGCCGGCGATCCACCGTGAATGGATGGGGCTCGCGCTCGCCGAGGCCGCCCGGGCGCCCGCCACCCGCGACGTGCCGGTCGGCGCCGTCGTGGTCGACCGAGAGGGCCGCGTCATCGCGTCGAGCCGCAACGAGCGCGAGCTGCACGGCGACCCCACCGCCCACGCCGAGGTGCTCGCGCTGCGCCGCGCGGCCGAGGCGACCGGCGACTGGCGGCTCGAGGGGTGCACGCTCGTCGTGACGCTCGAGCCGTGCGTGATGTGCGCGGGGGCGATCCTCGCCGCGCGGGTGCCGACCGTGGTCTTCGGCGCGTGGGACGAGAAGGCCGGCGCCGCCGGCTCGCTCTACGACGTGCTGCGCGACCGCCGGCTCAACCATCGGGTCGAGGTCTACGCCGGCGTCGAGGCCGAGGCATCCGCGGCGCTGCTGCTCGAGTTCTTCGAGGATCCGCTGCGCCGCCCCTCGTCGTAGTCGTCGAGCCGAGCGGCACGTGCTCGATCCTCGCGCTACGTCGCGTGCGCGAGCGTGATACCGCGCGACAGTTGCGCGAAGGCGCGCACCGCGAGGTCGGCGGGCGATCCGGGCCCCGTCTCGGGCGCGTCGCCCGAGGCCCACTCCTCGAGGCCGACCCGAATGGCATCGGTCGCGGCGGCGGCGAGCAGTCGGACCTCGAAGGGGTCGGCGTCGTCGACGAGCCCGGCGATGATGTGGCGCAGGCGCACCTCGGAGTCGTGGTTGACGCGGTGCCAGACCGTGAGCAGCGCGGGGTCGCCGTCGGCGGCTCGCAGGAGTCCGCGGATCCAGCGCAGGCCCTCGCGGTCGACCTCGCTCAGGGGGGTGAGCTGGTGCTCGATGATGGTGGGGATCGCGGCGATCGGGTCGCCGGGCGCGGAGGCGGCGAGGGCCTGCTGCCAGGCGTCGGCTCCGACCGCGAGCAGCGGACCCACCGCGTCCTCCTTGGTGCGGAAGTACCGGTAGAAGGTGCGCAGCGACACCCCTGCGGTCGCGGCGATGGTCTCGGCCGTCACCTGATCGGCGCCGTGCTCGGCGAAGAGCACGGCCGCGGCCTGCGCGATCTCGAGCTGCGTCGCCGCCTTGCGGCGTTCGGTGAGCGTCGGCGTCGGCGTCGGCCTCGCGGCGAGGGCGGGGGCGGGGGCGGTGCGGGCGGTGCCAGTGGTGCGGTCCACGGATCGAAGCGTACGCGAAAATCGCCGTTCGCGGTCGCTCGATGACATGGTGGCACGTTGTGCCATACAGGCGTAACGTGTAGTAGAACGTCACGAACACTCGAAAGGTCGATACACATGAACCGCTATGAAGGTCGCCGCGCACTCGTCACCGGCGGCGGATCGGGCATCGGACAGGCGACCGTGCTGCGCATGCTCGCCGAAGGCGGACGGGTCGTCGCCGCCGACGTCAGCGAGGCCGGCCTCGCAGACACCGTCGCGAAGGCCGGGGAGGCCGCCGATCGGCTGACCACCGTGACGATGAACATCGCCGACGAGGCATCCGTTCGCGAGGGCGTCGCCGCCGCGGTCACCGCGCTCGGCGGACTCGACGCACTCGTCAACGCCGCCGGCATCCTGCGCTCCTCGCACACGCACGAGACCACCCTCGACGCGTTCGAGCAAGTCATCCGCGTCAACCTCGTCGGCACGTTCCTCGTGATCCGCGAGGCGATCCCCGCGCTGCTCGAGGGCGACGGCTCGGCCGTGGTCAACTTCAGCTCGACCTCGGCGATGTTCGCCCACCCCTACATGGCGGCCTACGCGGCGAGCAAGGGCGGCGTGCAGTCGATGACGCACGCGCTCGCGGCCGAGTACGCGAAGCAGGGAATCCGCTTCAACTCGGTGCAGCCGGGATCGATCTCCTCGGGCATGACCGACGGCTCGGGCCAGTCGAAGCAGAGCCAGGGCCCCGGCCTGCCCGACGACGCCGACATGATGCTCTTCATGAAGCTGCAGCCCGCGCTCGGCCAGGGCTTCGCCGGCCCCGAGACCGTCGCCTCGGTCGTCGCGATGCTCGCAAGCAGCGACGGTGCGTTCGTCACCGGCACCGAGGTGCGCATCGACGGCGGAACGCACTTCTGATCTCGGATTCAGGAGAACGACGGCTGCTCAGGACGATTCCGCGAGAAACGTCCTGAGCAGCTCGCGTCTTCCTGAAACGCTGCCCCCGCGGCGCGGGGTTCAGTCGCGCTGGGGCACCTTCGCGCGAGTCGGCAGCGCGTCGAGATACTCGCCGAGCAACCGGGCAGATGCCGCCTGCGCACGCGGCCCGTGCTCGGCGTGGTCGGCGCGCAACCGTTCGCGGCTGAGCCCGTACTCGGGCAGCTCGTCGCCCCAGGCGTCGAGCCAGTCCTCGTGGATCTCGTCGTCGACCTCGGGGTGGAACTGCACCGCGAGCAGCCAGTCGCCCTTCGCGAAGGCCTGGTTCTCGTACTGCGCCGAGGACGCGAGGCGAACGAGTCCCGCCTCGTCGGGCAGCTCGAAGCTGTCGCCGTGCCACTGCACCGTGGGCACGCCCGCGAAGTGGCGCACCGGCGACGCAGCGCCCGCGGCCGTCGGCTCGACGGCCAGCCAGCCGACCTCCTTGCGGTCGCCCTTGAAGGCGCGGCCCCCGAGCGACTCGGCGAGCAGCTGTGCTCCGAGGCACACCCCGAAGATCGGCGCCTCGGCGGCGATGCGCGCACGCAGCAGCGCGATCTCGTCGGCGAGATAGGGGTAGCGGTCGGTCTCGTAGGCGGCCTCGTCACCGCCGAGCACGATCACGAGGTCGGCGTCGAGCGGGTCGAGCGCCGAGACATCCGCAGTGGGAGCGTCGACCGTGACGATCTCGTACCCGCGCGCCTCGAGCGTCGCGCCGAGGTTGCCGAGGCCGATCGCCGAGTCGTGCCGCAGCACGAGCGCCACGCGGCGACCGCCGCCGGCGACGTCGCTCACTCGAGGCCCTTGATGACGATCGCGTCGGTCGGCGGCGCCGGCTGGTTCGGCTCGACGTAGACGTCGGGCTCGATGTAGATGACCCGCGCCGCGGGCACCGCGTGACGGATGCGCTGCTCGATCACGTTCGTCGCGGCCGCGACCTCGAGCAGGCGCTGGTCGGCGGCGAAGCCGAGCTTGGCGGCCACGAGCAGCTCGTCGGGCCCGAGGTAGAGGGTCTTCATGTGGATGATGCGCTCGATCTCGGGGCCGGCCGTGATGGCCTGCTCGATCTTCTCGACGTCCTCGTCGCTCGCGCCCTCGCCGACGAGCAGCGACTTCGTCTCGATGCCGAGCACGACCGCGACGAGCACGAGCAACGTACCGATCATGAGCGTGCCGATCGCGTCGAACAGCGGGTTTCCGGTGACGACCGTGAGGGTCACCGCGGCGAACGCGAAGACGAGGCCGATCAGGGCCGCGATGTCTTCGAGGAGCACGACCGGCAGCTCGGGCGCCTTCGCGCGTCGCACGAACTGCACCCAGCTCTGGCGCCCGCGAACGTGGTTCGACTCCTTCACCGCGGTGCGCAGCGAGAACGACTCGAGCACGATCGCGATTCCGAGCACGAGCAGCGGCATCCAGGCGTTCTCGAGCTCGTGCGGGTGCGTCAGCTTCTCGACGCCCTCGTAGATCGAGAAGATGCCGCCGACAGAGAACAGGATGATCGACACCACGAAGGCGTAGACGTAGCGCTCGCGACCGTAGCCGAACGGGTGCTCCTTGTCGGCGGCCTTGCGGGCCTTGCGCCCGCCGAGGATGAGGAGCAGCTGGTTGCCGGCGTCGGCGACCGAGTGCACGGCCTCGGCGAGCATCGAGGCGGAACCCGAGAAGAACCACGCGATGAACTTCGTCAGGGCGATGCCCGTGTTGGCGAGGAATGCCGCGATGATTGCCTTGGTGCCGCCGGATGCGCTCATGGGCACAATCCTAGGATGGTCGAGATTGGCTCTGCGCATCTCGCCGGATGCGCTCATGGGCACAATCCTAGGATGGTCGAATGAGCGCCGCCGACGAGCCCGTGACCCTTCCCCCCATCGCCTTCCTCGGCGCCGGATCGATGGCCGGGGCCGTGATCTCGGGCCTCCTCCAGCCGCGTGTCGTCGTCGACGGGGGCATCCGCACCACGAATCGCACCGCCGAGAAGGCCGCGGCCTTCGCGAGCGTCGACGGCGTCACCGCGTACGCCACCGAATCGGATGCCGCGGCGAACCGCCGCGCGGTCGCCGGCGCGAAGCTCGTGGTCGTCGCCGTGAAGCCCGCGATGGTGCCCGACCTCCTGCGCGAGATCGCCGACGCACTCGAACCGGGCACGGTCGTCGTCTCGGTCGCCGCGGGCGTTACCGTCGCGACCTTCGAGTCGCTGCTGCCGGCAGGGGTCTCGGTCATCCGTTCGATGCCGAACACGCCGGCGGTCGTCGGCCGCGCCGTCACCGGGGTCTCGGCCGGAACGCGCTCGAGCGACGCCGACCTCGCGCTCGCCGTGGCGATGTTCGAGACGGTCGGCGAGGTGCTCGTCGTGCCGGAATCGCAGCTCGACGCGCTCTCGACCATCTCGGGGTCGGGCCCGGCGTACGTCTTCTACCTGATCGAGCAGCTCACCGCCACGGCGATCGACAAGGGCTTCACGCCCGAGCAGGCGGCGGTCATGGTGCAGGGCACCTTCCGCGGCGCGAGCGAGCTGCTCGCGGCCTCGGGGGAGGAGCCGGCCGAGCTGCGCCGACGGGTGACGAGCCCGAAGGGCACCACCGAGCGGGCCGTCGCCGTGCTCGAGGAGGCCGCGCTCAAGCAGACCTTCGACCGCGCCACCGATGCCGCGCTCGCCCGTGCCCGTGAGATGGCGGTCGGCGCGTGAGCGCGGTCCGTCGGTCGAGTGGCGAAGCGTATCGAGACCACGGCGACGAGGGTCTCGATACGCGCTCCGCGCTCCTCGACCAGCGCGCCCCGGGCCTCCGCCTCGACGGCGAGCCCCGCTTCGCCTGGCGCGGCGTCATGCTCGACGTCGCCCGCCGGTTCCGCCCGATCGCCGATCTCGAGCGCTTCGTCGAACTGCTCGCCGCGCACGGGCTCAACGTGCTGCAACTCCACCTCACCGACGACCAGGGCTGGCGCTTCGAGGTGCGCGCCTACCCGCGCCTCACGGAGATCGGCGGGCGGCGCTCGCAGTCGCAGCTCGGCCACGGGCCGCACTCGACGCTCGACGGCGTGCCCCACGAGGGCTCGTACACCCAGCTCGAGCTGCGGGGGCTCGTGCGGTTCGCGGCGGAGCGCGGCATCCGCATCGTGCCCGAGATCGACGTGCCGGGGCATGCGCAGGCGATCCTCGCCGCGTATCCCGAGTTCGGCGTCGGCGGGGCCGACGCGGTGCGGGCGCGCGTCGCCGAACCGTGGACGCGCTACGGGATCAGCGACGAGGTGCTGAACGTCGAGTCGGACACCCTCGAGTTCGTCGGCACCGTGTTCGACGAGCTGTGCGAGGTGTTCGACTCGGAGTTCATCGGCATCGGCGGCGACGAGGCGCGGAAGCGCCTCTGGCGCGAGGACGCGCGCACGCAGGAGCTCATGGCCGAACGCGGCCTCGCCGATGAGGAGGAGCTGCAGTCGTGGTTCCTCGCGCAGATCGCCGACCGGCTGCGCGGGCAGGGGCGCCGCGTCGTCGGCTGGGACGAGATGCTCGAAGGGCGCGACCCCGCGCCCGACGCGGTGGTCGCCTCGTGGCGCGGCCCCGTCGGCGCCGAGCTCGGCGCCCGGCTGGGGCACGACGTCGTGCTCTGCCCCGACCTCTGGACCTACCTCGACTACCGGCAGTCGGATGCCGCGGAGGAGCCGATCCCGGTCGGCACCGTGCTCTCGCTCGAGGACGTCGCGACCTTCGACCCCGTGCCGGCTGACGCGCCCGAGTGGTACGCCGAGCGCATCGCGGGCGTGCAGGCGAACGTCTGGACCGAGCACCTCGACACGCGCGACCGGCTCGACTACGCGGTGTTCCCGCGGCTGGGGGCGTTCGCCGAGATCGCCTGGAACGGCGGACCGATCGACTGGGCGCCGTTCGCGGAGCGGCTCCCCGACTACCTCGCCTGGCTCGAGGAGCAGGGGGTCGACTTCCGGCCCGTCGACGGGCCGCGTCCCGACCAGCAGCGACCCGGCGTGCCCGGCGTGCCGCGCGACCGGGCCGACCGGCTCGCCGAGCTCGAGCGACTGACGGCATCCCTGGCGCGACCGACCGACGGGTGAGCGCCCGTCAGCTGCCGGTGCGCCCGCCCGTGCCGACGACGCCCTGTCGAGGCGGGAACGTTCATCCGGCGCCGATCAGCTCCTCCAGCCGGGCGATCGGATCGTAGAGCCCGGCGTCGAGGATCCACGTCTGCAGTTGCTTGTCGAAGCCGACGATCACCGCGATGCCGACGAGCACGAAGAGCGCCCCGATCGTGCGGCGGAACCAGCCGCGGGGGTCCGCGAGCCAGCCGAGCCGTCGCACGAGCGCACGCCCGACGAGGGCCACGAGCAGCAGCATGCCGGCGAGGCCGGCCGCATACGCGATGACGTAGAGCAGTCCCTCGCCGAACGAGACCGGCAGCACCGCCGCGACGATGAGGGCGTACGTGGGACTGCAGCTCGAGAAGACCGGGCCGAGCGCCGCACCGGTCAGCACATCGCCGGTGAAGCCCTGACGTGAGATCGAGCGGTCGAGCACCGCTCCGCTGCGGGCCGACAGCCGCAGCGCCGACGAGATGCGGTCCCACACGGCGGGGAACAGCAGGTCGAGGCCGAGCAGCACGACGATACCGCCCGACACGAGTTGCCATACCTGGGGCGGAACCCCGAGCAGGGCCGTGGTCGCCTTCAGCAGCAGGGTGAACAGCACGACGCTCACGGCGAGCGACGCCGCGACGACGTACGGCCGCCAGCGCGCGCGTCGCAGCTCGCCGCCGTCGCGAACGATCGCACCGCCGGCGACGACCGGCACCAACGGCAGCACGCAGGGCGCGGCGACGGTCAGCACGCCGGCGGCGAAGCTGAGCAGCAGGGAAGCGGTCACGGGATCGCCGTCGTTCAGGGCATCGCGGCGCGCAGCGACTCGATCGAGGGATCCTCGTAGAGCACGGTGCTCGACACGAGTTCACCGCGGTCGTCGACGAAGACGATCGTGGTCTGCAGCGTCACACCGTAGCGCTGCCGCAGATCGGTGCGCTCGTCGTAGTCGACCTTGAACACGGTCAGCTCGTCGGGCGGCCCCTCGGCGAGCAGCGCCTCGTCGAGGGCGCGGCACTTCGGGCACCAGCTCGCGTAGAAGAACAGGGCCTTGGGCCCGCTCGTCGCTTCGATCGCACCGTCTTCGTAGTCGAGGTAGGCGCCCACGATCGCCGACGGTTCGGATGCCTCGGGCACGACCTCGCCCGACGGCGTCGGCGTCGGCTCGGCGGTGACGCCCGTGCTCGAGCCCGGCATCGTCTCCGGGACATCCGAGATCGCAGATGAGCACCCCGCGACCGCGAGCGCGCCGAGCAGGAGGGGAATGCCGGTCAGTGTGCGCAGTCGCATGGTTCGGTCGTCCTCACGGGCGGGGCGGGGCGCCCCGATCCGATTCAACGGTAGGCCGTGGCGGGCGGTCGGCGGCCCCTCTCGGCGCAGCCGTCATCGGATCGTAAGGGATTGCGGGGCCCGGGGCCCGGCTCGACGGGCAGGGTTGGGAACATGGCGGACTCTGTGGGTGTGATCGGCGGCAGCGGGCTGGGCGAGCTGGTCGGCGGCGACCGTCGCCCGGTGGCGACGCCGTACGGCGAGGCGGTCGTGACGGTCGGCGAACTCGGCGGCCGCGAGGTCGTGTTCATCGCCCGGCACGGCGCGGGCCACACGGTGCCGCCGAACCGGGTCAACGCGCGTGCGAACGCGTGGGCGCTCGCGTGCCTCGGTGTGCGAGCGATCGTGTCGACCGCGGCCGTCGGCTCGCTCCGGGCCGAGCTGGCGCCCGAGCGCTTCGCGATCGCCGACCAGCTCGTCGACCGCACGACCGGCCGCGCCGGCACCTTCTTCGACGGCGCAGACGGCGTGGTCCGCCACCTGCCGTTCGCCGAGCCGTTCTGCCCCGAGCTCCGCGGCCTCGCGGCCGCGGCGATACCCGACGCGGCCCCCGCCGCGACGGTCGCGGTGATCGACGGGCCGCGGTTCTCGACCGCTGCCGAATCGCGGATCCTGCGTGAACACGGGGTCGATCTCGTCAACATGACGCTCTGCCCCGAAGTGGCGCTCGCGGCCGAACTCGGCATGGGCACCGTCGCGCTCTGCTTCGTGACCGACACCGACAGCGGCAACGCGCACGACGACCCCGACGCGGCGAGTGCGGAGCTCGTCTTCCGCCGCCTGGCCGCCGCGAAGCTCCGCATCACCACGGCACTCGAACGCCTCGTCGGGGCGGTGCCGGACTCGTACGCTCCGCGTCCGACGATCGACGACGACGCGATCCGCATCGTGCTCGCCCGGCCCGCGGTGCCGTGATGCTGCTCGTGACCGGCGGTGCGGGGTTCATCGGCCGAGAGATCGTGCGGCTCGCGGTCGCGGAGGGGCGGCCGGTGCGGGTGTTCGACGCGCTGCGACCCGACGTGCATCACTCACCGCCCAGGGCGATCTCCGGGGTCGAGTTCGTCCGGGGAGACCTCCGCGACCCCGCGGCGCTCGACGCGGCGCTGCGCGGGGTCGACGTCGTCTGTCATCAGGCGGCGAAAGTCGGGCTCGGCGTCGAGCTCGCCGACGCCCCCGACTACGCGTCGACGAACGTGCTCGGCACCGCCGAGCTGATCGCCGCCATGGGCCGCTCGGGCTGCGGGTCGCTCGTGCTCGCGTCGTCGATGGTGGTCTACGGCGAGGGCGCCTACCGTGATGCGGCGGGCCGGCGGCGGCGCCCCGCCCCGCGCGCCGTCGACGATCTCGAGGCGGGGCGGTTCGAGCCGAGAGATGCGGAGACGGGTGCGCCGCTGGAGCCCGGGCTGATCGACGAGGACGACCGGCTCGATCCACGCAACAACTACGCCCTCACGAAGCTCGCCCAGGAGCATCTGGGCGCCGAGTGGGCGCGCTCGACGGGAGGCTCGGTCGCGACGCTGCGGTACCACAACGTCTACGGCGTCGGGATGCCTCGTGACACGCCGTACGCCGGCGTGGCCGCGATCTTCCGCTCGGCGCTCGCGCACGGGGCGGCGCCCCGCGTGTTCGAGGACGGCGGCCAGCGACGGGACTTCGTGCATGTGCAGGACGTCGCCAGGGCGAACCTCGCCGCGATCGGCTGGCTCGGCGCGCAGACGCCGTCGACGGTGCGCGCGTTCAACATCGGCTCGGGCACCGTGACGACCGTCGGCGAGATCGCGGCAGGGCTCGCCCGTGCGATGCACGGCCCGCCGCCGGTCGTCACGGGCGAGTACCGGCTCGGCGACGTGCGCCACATCACGGCGTCGTCGGCGCGGGCGCACGACGAGCTCGACTGGTCGGCCGTCGTCGATCTCGAGTCGGGGCTCCGCGAGTTCGCGGGCGCGAGCACGGACGAGGTGGTCTAGGCGCCGACCGGGGTGTCGAGCGGGAACACCAGGTCGAAGCGGCACCCGCCCGGGACGTTGCGAACGGCGACCTCGCCGCGGTGCGCGCTCATGATGCCCTTCACGATCGCGAGACCGAGCCCGGCGCCGACCGAGGGGCCGGTCTCGAGCGACGGCGTGCGCGCCTTCGACCCGCGCCAAGCAGGGTCGAACACCCGCTCGAGGTCGGCCTCGTCGATGCCGCCGCCCGCGTCGATCACCGACACGATCGCCCGATCGTGCACGAGGTCGACGGTGACCGTGATGGGCGTGCCGTCGGGCGTGTGCTGCACGGCGTTCATGATCAGGTTGCCGATGGCGCGCGAGAGCTCTCGCGGATCGGCCATGACGACGAGGTCGTGCGCGAGCGCGGCCTCGACCCGGATCTCGCGCCCGCGGGAGGCGGGTCGCAGATCGGCGACGGTGTCGCTCACGATGTCGGGCAGCGACACCTCCTCGAGCGAGAGGCGCATCGCATCGGCGTCGATCTTCGACAGCTCGAAGAGGTCGTCGACCATGCTCGTGAGCCGATCGACCTGGATGCGCATCTGACGGTGATACCGCTCGGGGTCGGGCGCGATGCCGTCCTCGAGCGCCTCGGCCATCGCGCGGATCCCCGCGAGCGGGGTGCGCAGGTCGTGCGAGATCCAGGCGATGAGTTCGCGACGAGATGCCTCGATGCGTTGCTCGCGCTCGCGCGACTCGGCGAGCTTCGCACTCGTCGCCACGAGTTCGTCGGCGAGGGCGCTCAGTTCGCTGTTGGAGTAGCGGCCGGCGGATTCGAGTCGCTCGCCCGCGCCGATACGGCGGGCCGCGGCCGACAGGGCGCGCGCGTTGCGGGCGACGAGACCGCCGAGTACGGCGACGAGCCCCAGCGAGACGACGCCGGAGATCGTGGCGATCGCGACGGCGACCGTCAGGTCGTGCTCGGAGAGGTACATCTCGTTCGCCACGCCGACCATGCTCGCCACGATCGACGCGACGGCGGCGATCACGAGCACGCAGATCTGCACCACGACCGAGGTGCGACGAAGCAGCAGGAGCGCGACGACGCCGGCGGCGCCGACGAGGGCGGAGGTCGCGAACGCGATGCCGGCGATCGCGAGGAGGTCAGCCCACGGCATCTGCAGCCTCCATCGTGAATCGGTAGCCGACGCCCCACACGGTCGTCAGCATCGTCGGTGCGCGCGGGTCGCGCTCGATCTTCTCGCGCAATCGGCGCACGTGCACCGTGACCGTCGAGAGATCGCCGTAGGTCCATCCCCACACGGTGCGCAGCAGGTCCTCACGACTGAACACCTGGTTCGGATGCTTCAGCAGGAACTCGAACAGGTCGAACTCCCGTGTGGTGAGCGACAGTTCGACGTCACCTCGGCGAGCGGTGCGCGCCGAGGGATCGAGCCGGAACTCGCCGCACTCCAGCACGGCCGCGGGCGCGAACTCGTCGAGCGACCGGCGAAGCACCGACTGCGCTCGCAGCACGAGCTCGCGCGGCGAGAACGGCTTGGTGAGATAGTCGTCGGCGCCGGCCTCGAGACCCGCGATGCGGTCGTCTTCGGAACCGAGGGCGGTGAGCAGGATCACCGGTGCGGCCGTCTGTTCGCGGAGCCGGCGGAACACCTCGAGCCCGTCGATGCCCGGCAGCATCCGATCGAGCACGACGAGGTCGGGTGCGTGCGACTCGACGGAGTGGAGTGCCGCGAAGCCGTCGCTCGCCTCATCGACGACGAAACCCGAGGCGCGCAGGTAGCTCGAGGCCACCTCGGACACCGTGGGGTCGTCGTCGACCAGCAGGACGCGTCGACCGACGAGGTCTTCGTTGCCGATGGTCGACGGCGCAGCGGGAGGCACCTACACAGAGTACGTCTGCCCCGGTGCGGCAGGCCTGCCGGCCTGGCATCCGTCCGGATTCCGTAAGACTTGACGCGCCTCGGGCGATCCCTCGCGTCGTAGCGTCGAAACCATGATCGAAGCGCGCGTCGACCTCGTGCTGCCCTGCCTCGATGAGGAGCAGGCGCTGCCGTGGGTGCTCGACCGGGTGCCGGCATGGTGCCGTGCGATCGTCGTCGACAACGGGTCATCCGATCGCTCGGCCGAGCTCGCCCGAGAGCGCGGTGCTCTCGTCGTGGCGGAGCCCCGGCGCGGGTACGGGGCGGCGGTCGCGAGGGGTCTCGCGGCGGTCCGGGCACCGCTCGTCGCCTTCTGCGACGCCGACGCCTCGCTCGACCCGGCCGAACTCGCCCGCCTCATCGTCGCGGTCGAACGCGGCGATGCCGACCTCGTGCTCGGCCGCCGCCGTCCGACGACGCGGGGGGCGTGGCCGGCGCACGCCCGGTTCGCCAACCGTGTGCTGGCGGCGCGGGTGGCCCGGCGCAGCGGAGTGCGGCTGCACGATCTCGGGCCGCTCCGGGTGGCGCGCACCGACGCGCTGCGCGCGCTCGACGTGCGCGATCGTCGAAGCGGCTACCCGCTCGAACTCGTGCTGCGGGCGGCCGCTGCCGGGTGGCGCATCCGCGAGCTCGACGTTTCGTACGCCCCGCGGGCCGGTCGGTCGAAGGTCACCGGCACGGTGCGCGGAACGGTCACGGCCGTCGCCGACATGTCGCGCGTGTTCGCGGAGGTCGCGCGATGACGGCGATCGCGGTGATCGCCAAGGAGTGCGTGCCCGGGCGGGTGAAGACGCGGCTGCACCCGCCGTTCACGCTCGACGAGTCGGCGCAGCTCGCGGCGGCGTGCCTCGACGACACGCTCTCGGCGGTGGCCGAGATGCCGGCGTCCCGGCGCCTCCTGTACTTCGAGGGCGCACGAACGCCGGCTCTGGCGGCGGGGTTCGAGGTGATGCCGCAGGGCTCGGGCACGCTCGACGAGCGGCTCGCGCAGTTGTTCGACGCGCTGAGCGAACCCGTGCTCCTGGTCGGCATGGACACCCCGCAACTCACCCACGCGCACCTCGCCGCCGCACTCGACTCGCTCGGCGCGGGCGCGGACGAGCGGGACGGCTGGATCGGCCCCGCCGCCGACGGGGGGTTCTGGCTGCTCGCGCTCCGCGCGCCGAAGGGTGACCTCGTGCGCGGCGTCTCCATGTCCCGGGCCGACACCGGCGCACGGCAGCATCGCCGGCTCGTCGAGGCCGGCCTCCGGGTCGGCGTGCTGCCCGAGCTGACCGACGTCGACACGATCGCCGAGGCCGCAGCGGTCGCGCGCGACGCCCCGGGCACCCGATTCGCGCAGGAGTTCCGCCGGCTCGCAGGAGTGCACGCATGAGCGGTTCGGCACCGCAGGTCCGACGCGCGGGCTCGTTCGGCGCCGGGCGCGGCGAGCCCTACGGGCGGCTGCTCGAGGCGGCGATCGCCACCGCCGTCGGCGATCCGTCCACGCCGCTGCGAATCGCCCTCGCCGAACCGGTGCCCGACGTGGTGCCAGCACGAGCGCTCGTGCTCCGCAGCGTCGACGGACGCCACGGCCCGTACCATCTCGACGCCGGAAGCTGGATCCGCTCGGCGACACCCGCCGACCTGACCGCGCTCGAGGGCACGACCGGCCCCACGCTCGACGTCGGGTGCGGCCCCGGCCGCATGGTGCGCGCCGCGGCGGCCCGCTCCATCCCCGCGCTCGGCATCGACATCGCCCCGCACGCCGTCGCCCGAACCCGCGCCGACGGCAGCCTCGTGTTGCTGCGCTCGGTGTTCGAGCGGGTGCCGCTCGAGGGGCACTGGCAGACGGTGCTGCTCATGGACGGCAACGTCGGCATCGGCGGCGATCCCGAGTCGCTGCTTCGGCGATGCCGCGAGTTGCTCGCGCCCTCGGGGTCGGTCGTCGTCGAGGTGGACCCCGATCCCGATCTCTCCGTGCGGGCGATGTGCACGGTGGCCGATGACGAGGGCAACGAGAGCGAGCCGTTCCCGTGGGCACGCGTCGGCTGGGCCGCCGTGGTCGCGGTCGCGCGACGGGCCGGACTCGAAACGGTGGCGCACTGGGAGGCGGCCGGCCGTCACTTCGTGCGTTCGGTGCCCTCTGGCCGCCCGGCCTGACGAGACCGGGCAGGCCGGCCAGACGGGGCGGGCCGGCGAGACGGGACAGGCCGGACAGGCCGGGCAGGCCGGCGGGACCGCCCGGCCCGGCGCGCCCGCCGGAGCATCCGGCCGATCGCCGGCGACGTCACCGCGAGCAGCACCGCGGCGACCACCGCCCACACGATCACGATCACGAGGGCGTACGACCCGACGAGCACCGTCGGGTTGGCGTTCCCTCGTTCCTGCGCGATGATCGCGGGCAGCGCGATCGCGGTGAGCACGGCGCCGACCAGCAGCGCTCCCTGCCCCACCGCGACTGCACGTCGACCCAGCCGGTCGCGGACCGCGCCGGCCCCGAGGCCCACGGCGACCACGACGGGCGCGATGACCGCGTCGTGCACGACGATCGCGGCTCCCACCCAGACGGCGATTCCCAGGTAGCGCTCGGGCGGCACCTCGGTGAGCATCACCGCACCGCCCACCCCGACGAAGACGAGCCCGGCGGCGACGAGCAGCACCCGGGCCGCAACGACGGCGCTCATGACCGCACCTCGATCGAGCTCAGCCACTTCGTCTGCATCACGCCGGGACGGCCGGGCGCGATGATCCGCGCCGGATACCCGTGGTCGAGGTGCAGCACACCGCCGTTGAGCTCGAGCGCGACGAGGGTGAGCGGGTCGGCGGCGTACTCGGGCGGCATCTCGGTGCGGGAGAACGCACCTCGCCGCTGCAGGCTCGAGATCACGAGCGGCGTCGTCGGCGCGGCGTCCACCTCGGCCAGCAGGTCGACCAGGCGCACGCCGCGCCAGGAGGCCGACTGGCTCCAACCCTCGACGCACGCGATCGGCAGGACGGCGTCGCTCTGCGGCATCCGCCGCAATTCGTCGAGGGTGAACGCGCGAACACCGGTGGGCGTGATCAGTCGCAGCGACCAACCGTCGGCCACGTCGTCGTCGGCGACGCCGGCCTGCGCGGCCGTGCGGTTGACGGGCAGACCCTGCGGTCCCACTCCCATTCGGCGTGGGGCGAGCAGGTTCAGCGGCCCGAGCACCTCGACCGACTGCCCCGCCGTGAGCGCCGCTGCCGAGACGGTCGCCACGCCGACCCCGCCGAGGAAGGCGCGGCGCGAGATGAAGCGTCCCGTGGCATCCGGTTCATCACCTGCCGGTCGGCGCCAGACGCGAGCGATCACCGGCAGCTTCACGCCGAGGTGGATGGCGAGGCTGCCGATCGCGACCCACGCGAGCGCGAAGTGCGTCGACCGGAACGAGAAGGGGAACGGGTACCACTGCACGATGTTGAGCAGCCCGATCGTCACCTCGACGAGGGAGACTCCGACGAGCACCGCGATCGAGATGCGCTCGAGCAGTTGCGCCGGGGAAC
The DNA here is from genome assembly GCF_009749405.1 of Agromyces lapidis. Lineage (GTDB taxonomy): Bacteria > Actinomycetota > Actinomycetes > Actinomycetales > Microbacteriaceae > Agromyces > Agromyces lapidis. The sequence continues at coordinate 94,837 of NZ_WBIQ01000010.1, read as the reverse complement.
GCACGGGCGGCCAGCGGAAGAGTCTCGGGTACACGGTCCAGAGCTTCGCGAGCAGGAGCGGCACCGAGGCGATGCCGGTGACGACGTGGGTGCCCTGGGTGTACCGGTAGAGCTCGGCGGGTCGGGTCGGCAGGGGCAGCCAGGGCAGGGGATTCTGCAGCACGTGGCTGTACAGTCCGGTCGCGAAGCAGACGAGGAACGCCGCCGCCAGCAGCCGCCCGACGACCACGGCGGTGCGTGCCGACTTCACCGGATCTTCGCTGCGCTCGCGCGCACCTCGGACGAGCGGTTCGACCCGCGCCAACCGCGCTGCGAGCCGCGCGGACGCCCGCTCGGTGAGACCAGCCATGCACTCAAGTCGAGCAGTTCGGAGGTTCGCCTGCAGCGCGCGGAGCTTACGGTTCGCGAACGGGATGCCACGGGCCCGCCGTTCCTGTTTCGTAAGCTCTCACCGGGGTCGCGGCAGGGCGGGTTCCCTAGGGTCGAGACGTGCCCGCTCGCCCCGCCGCCGTGCCGTGGATCGGATTGTCGGTCGCCGTCGCCCTGATCGTGCTCGCCATGGTCGTGCCGGCGGTGCTCGACTGGAACGTGCACGTGCGATCCTTCCCTCCGCTCCACGTGGAGTGGATGCCACGCGTCGGCCCCGGCACGCTCCCTGCCGTGGTGCTCGCGCTCGCCTCCGCCGTCTACGGCACCGAGGCCGCCGTCCGGGCGCCGTGGTGGGCGCTCGTCACCGGCGGCTTCGTCGTCGGTGCGGCCTGGCTCACGAGCCTCGCGGTCGTCGACGGGGCGGACGGCATCGGCGTCATCCTCGATACCTCCTACGAGTACCTGAACACTGCGCGCGCGGTGACCGACTTCCCGGCGACGCTGCAGGAGTACGTGTCGCGAATCCCGCTCGACTCGGACGACAACTGGCCCGTGCACATCGCCGGCCACCCGCCGGGTGCCCTGCTCTTCTTCGTCGTGCTCGTGCGACTCGGCCTCGGCAGCGCATTCGCCGCGGGCCTCGTCGTGCTGCTCGTCGGTGCGACGACCCCGATCGCGGTGCTCGTGCTGCTGCGCCGGCTCGACGCCGAACGCTGGGCGCGCCGTGCCGCGCCGTTCCTCGTCATGGGCCCGTCGGCGATCTGGATGGCGGTCTCGGCCGACGGCATGTTCGCCGCGGTCGCCGCGTGGGGGCTGTGCGCGCTCGGATTCGCCGCCACCGCCCGGCGGCGGGTCGCGCTCGTCGGGTGGGCCCTCGTCGCGGGGGTCCTGCTCGGCTACTGCGTGATGCTGTCCTACGGGCTTCCGCTGCTGGGGCTGCTCGCGCTCGGCGTGCTCTGGCTGGCGCGGTGCTGGTGGCCGCTGCCCCTCGCAGCCGCAACGGCGCTCGCCGTGGTGCTCGCCTTCGCCGCATTCGGATTCGCCTGGTGGGAGGCCTATCCGGTGCTGGTCGACCGGTACTGGGACGGCATCGCGAGCCGCAGGCCGCTCACGTACTGGATCTGGGGCGATCTCGCCGCGCTCGCCGTCAGCGCCGGTCCGGTCGTGGGTGCCTCGGTCGCCGTGGCGGTGCACCGAGGCATCCGGCTGCGACGCCTCGACCGCCGTGAGCGGGTCGTCGTCGTGCTCGTGCTCGCGGCGACCCTGACCGTGCTCGCCGCCGACCTCTCGCAGATGAGCAAGGCCGAGGTCGAGCGCATCTGGCTGCCGTTCGTGCCGTGGCTGCTGCTCGGCACCGCGCTCCTCGACCGGCGGTGGCGGCGGTTCGGGTTCGCGGGCCAGCTCGGCTTCGCCCTCGTCGTGCAGCACCTGCTCGCCACCGGGTGGTGACGGGGACACTCGTCGAGGTGGTGATTCGGGTGGCGCCGCGGCGCGGGGTCACGGATGCCACGTAGGTCGGGCTCAGCGCCGCTCGAGCAGCACCATCACCTCGAAGTGCGTCGTCTGCGGGAACATGTCGAAGACGCGCGCCTTCACCGCTCGCAGCGACGGCATCGCCGCGAGGTCCTTCGCGAGCGAGGCCGCGTTGCAGCTCGAGTAGAGCACGTGCGAGACGGCGGATGCCTCGAGCCAGCCGCTGAGCTCGGCGCCGATGCCGCGCCGGGGCGGGTTCACGATCACGAGATCGGGGCTCGCCTCGGCGCCGACGGCGAAGGCCGTGGCATCGCCCGAGGCGAAGCGCAGGCGCGAGAGCGCGGCATCCGTTCGGCTGAGCTCGGCGCTCGCGACCGCTTCGACGCTCGTCTCGATGCCGGTGACCTCGGGGCCGGCAGTCGCGCCGTCGCCTTCGGCGCCGGCGATGTGCAGGGCGAAGCCGCCGACGCCCGAGTAGAGGTCCCAGGCGGTGTCGGGCGCGAGCTCGCGGATCCAGTCGCGGGCGTCGGCGTAGAGCGCAGCTGCGATTTCGGTGTTCGTCTGGAAGAAGCTCTGCGGCCGCAGGTGCATCGTCACGTCGTTGAGTCGCATCGCGAGGGTCTGCGCCTCGGTCAGCACGATCTCCTGCTCGCCCTCGAGCACCGCCTTGTGCTCGGGCAGCACATTCGCGGTCACGACCCGCGCGTGGGGCAGCTCGGCGAGGAGCGTCGGGAGGTGCTTGCGCAGGCGCGGCACGGGCTCGGTCGAGCGCAGCACGAAGCGGATCATGAGCTCGCCGTCGGGCGACTCGGTGACGATGAGGTGCTTCAGCTCGCCCGTGCGACGGCGTACGTCGTACGGAGTGAGGCGGGCGCGGGTGATGAAGCGTGCGAGCACCGGGAACGCGGCGCGGTGGCCCGGTGAGCAGATGCCGCAGGCCTCGAGGTCGACGCCGTGCCCGTCGGCGTCGAGGATGCCGATCGTCGGGGCATCCACGCTGCCGCCGACGACCATCTTCGCCTTGTTGCGGTAGCCGTCCTCGCGGCTCGCGACCGGCGTCTCCCAGACGGGCACGTCGAACGGGGCGAGCAGCTGCTCGGCGTGCGCCTGCTTGTCGGCGAGCTGCCGCGCGTACGGCCGACCCATGAGGGCGCACGAGGTGCAGCGCCCGGCGTCGAAGTACGAACAGTCCACGGTTCCAGCGTAGGCGGCCCGGGCGTCGGGCCGGCCCCCGCCCAGGTCCCGGCCGCCTCAGCCGCGGTACCACTCCTCGTCGATGCTCGCGAGGCGCGACGGCTGCGCCTCGCCGCCGAGGCCGAAGAAGCGCTGGAAGTTCATCATGAGCGGGCGCCACCGCACCGGGTCGATGCGGTTGGCGTGGCCGGCCATGCGCAGCGACTCGACCACGTGCACGCGCGTGATGCCGAGCTCGACCGCGAGGAGGCTCGCCTCGGCCGGCGACTCGGCCCCGCCCATCGGGTGGATCGCGACGACGCGTCCCTCGAGGTGCACCGGGAACTCGGCCACCCGCGGCGGCGCGACCGTCTCGGATGCGAGCGGCCGCAGACCCGCCGCGGCGAACTTGTCGCGCACATGTCGGTAGCCGGCCCCCGCCTTGCGCTCGGGCACGGGGTTCCGTCCGGTCGTCAAGGCGAGCCGGTCGACGGCGTCGACGTGGTCGACCGAGGGCAGGTTGATCACCGCCTCGCCGTTCGCGATGAGGTTGCGGCCGGTCTGGCTGCGGGCGGCGACGCCGAGCACGGCGGTCTGCCCGAGCCACCACACCGAGGAGTTCGGGGCGAGGTTCGGGTGCCCCTCGTCGTCGACGGTCGAGAGCAGCGACACCTGGCTGCCGAAGTAGAGGATCGCCGGGGAGATCGTCGAGTGCCGGGTGCTGCGCGCGTGCGCGTCGATCGGGGTCAGGGTTCCCACTTCGGCCGCCTTCCTGTCTGGTGATCCCAGCCTCGCGGCGCGGGGCATCGGCGTCCGGCGGAATCCGGACACGGCGTCGCGGGCGGTCGCGACACGCCTTCCGTCATTCGATGGATGACCCGAGGGGGGCGTACTCGTATCGTTGGCGCGTGGGCGAACAGGGCAGCGACGCGGTGGCGAGCACCGGAGGAACGGCGGGCGGAGCAGGGGTGCGGCGGTGGGTCGGGCTCGGCGTGCTCGCCTCGGCCCTCTCGATGATCGTGCTCGACGGCACGATCGTCGGCGTCGCGTTGCCGACGCTGATCACCGAGCTGCAGCTCGACTTCAGCGAGGCCCAGTGGGTCAACGGCATCTACTCGGTGGTGTTCGCGGCCCTGCTGCTCACTGCTGGTCGACTCGGCGACCGCCTCGGGCGACGGCGCGCCATGTTCTTCGGCATCGCGCTCTTCCTCGCCGGCAGCCTGCTGGCGGCGCTGTCCTCCAGCGGCGACTCGCTCATCATCGCGCGCCTCGTGCAGGGCATCGGCGGCGCCTTCATCCTGCCGACCACGCTGTCGACCGTGAACGCGACGTTCCGCGGTCGCGATCGGGCGGTCGCGTTCGGCGTGTGGGGTGCGGTCATCTCCGGCGTCGCGGCGCTCGGCCCGCTGCTCGGCGGCTGGCTGACGGAGTCGTTCGGCTGGCAGTGGATTTTCCTGGTGAACCTCCCGTTCGGCATCGCGATCGCCGTCGTCGCGATCTTCACCGTCGACGAGACCCGAGCGCATGTGACGAGCCCCGGCCTCGACATCGACGGGCTGCTGCTCTCGGCGATCGGATTCGGCGCACTCGTCTTCGGCCTCATCGAGGGCGGCTCGCTCGGCTGGTGGGCGCCCGAGCAGCCGTTCGTGCTGTTCGGCTGGACCTGGCCGGCCGACTGGCCGGTCTCCCCGGTTCCGGTCGCCCTCGCCATCGGCGTCGTCTCGCTCGTGCTCTTCGTGCTCTGGGAGCGGCACCGCGCCCGCAACGGTCGCTCGGCCATCCTCGACGTGCGGCTCTTCTCGGTGCCCACCTTCACCTGGGGCAACCTCGTCGCGCTCTGCGTGGCCGTCGGCGAGTTCGGCATCCTGTTCGTGCTGCCGCTGTTCATCGTGAACGCGCTCGGGCTCTCGACGCTCGCCGCCGGCTTCGTGCTCGCCGCGATGGGGCTCGGCGCCTTCGTGTCGGGCGCCGCCGCCCGCCACCTCTCCGAGCGGCTCGGGGCGCCGAACGTGGTGCTCCTGGGTCTCACGATCGAGTTCGTCGGCGCGGTGCTGGCCGCGCTCATGCTCGGCCCCGACATGTCGGGATGGTGGCTCGCCGCGGTGCTCGCCCTCTACGGCCTCGGTCTGGGGCTCGCCTCGGCCCAGCTCACGGGCACCGTGCTCGCCGACATCCCGCCCGAGCAGTCCGGTCAGGGCTCGGCGACGCAGAGCACGGTCCGGCAGGTCGGCTCGGCCCTCGGCACCGCGATCATCGGCGCCGTGCTCGCCGCGGGCCTCGCCCAGGCGCTGCCGGCGCAGCTCGACGGGCAGTCGGGGCTCTCGGCCGAAGCCGAGCAGCAGGTCATCACCTCGACCGAGCAGTCGGCGGGTGCGAACATCCCGCCCCTGCGGGCAGAGGGTACCGACGGGCAGCTCGGCGAGGCGGGTCCGCCCGTCGCCGACGCGCTCTCGGCCGGCATGGCGGATGCCTCGCGCTGGGCGCTCTTCGCCGCGTCGGGCTTCCTCCTCGCCGGCGGCGTGTTCGCCCTGCGACTGCGCGCCAAGGCGACGAGTGCGCGCGGGCCGGTCGCGGCGGCATCGGGGGAGTGAGCCGGGCCGAGCCGCGCCGAGCCGCGCTGAGCCGCGCTGAGCCGCGCCGCCCGGCGACGGGGCGTACGGTGATGGCGTGACGAGCATCGACCCCGCGAGCCGACCGACCGTCCCCGGCACCCCCGTCCGCGTCCGCGCGACGAAATGGGGCGGCCGCCCGCACTGGGAGTTCGACGGCGTCTGGCTCGGCGCCGATGAGCACGGCGACTGGGTGGGGTTCCCGGCCGGCACCTCGTTCGCCCGCCCCGGCAACGCCTTCACGGCGAGCTGGGTCTCGGTGTCGCTCTTCCCGTCGGGCGGGTGGGCCGCCGCGTTCAACGCGGGTCACCCGCGCGGGCTCGGTACGTACATCGACCTCGCCACGCCGCCCGAGTGGCGCAGCGATGCGACGGGTGCGACGGTCTCGTACGTCGACCTCGACCTCGACGTGGTCGAGCGCGACGGCGCCTCGGCCTTCATCGACGACGAGGACGAGTTCGCCGAGCACGCCGTGGCCTTCGGCTATCCCGCCGAGCTCGTCGCGCGGGTGCGGGCCGACGCCGACGCGGTGCTCGATGCGGTGCGACGGCGCGAGGCGCCCTTCGACGGCGTCACCGCCGAGCACTGGCTCGCCCGGCTCGGCGAGCTGCCGCGCTGAGCCCGGTCACGAGCTCGGTCAGGGCTCGAAGCGGTAGCCCATGCCCGGTTCGTTGAGGAAGTGCCGGGGCTCAGCGGGCACCGGCTCGAGCTTGCGGCGCAACTGCGCCACGTAGAGGCGAAGGTAGCCCGCGTCATTCGCGTGGAACGGGCCCCATACCTCGCCGAGCAGCATCTCGCGGGTGAGCAGCCGCCCCGGGTGCTTGAGGAAGAGCTCGAGCAGACGCCACTCGGTCGGGGTCAGGCGAACGGATGCCCCGTGCCCCTCGTCGCCCGCGGGGCGGATCGTCTTCGCGGCGAGGTCGACCTCGAGCTCCCCGATGCGATGCACGGCCGCGGTGTCGTCATCGCCCGCGGGGCGCCGCGAGCGGGCGCGGATGCGGGCGAGCAGCTCGTCCATCGCGAACGGCTTCGTGACGTAGTCGTCGGCGCCGGCGTCGAGCGCCTCGACCTTCTCGGCCGAGTCGGTGCGACCCGAGAGCACGAGGATCGGCACGCTCGACCAGGCCCGGACCGCCCGGATCACGTCGAGGCCGTCGACCTTCGGCATGCCGAGGTCGAGCAGCACGAGGTCGGGGTGCGCGCTCGCCGCGAGGTCGATGGCCTCGGCGCCGTCGTGCGCCGACACCACCTCGTAGCCGCGCGCGCTGAGCGTGATGCGCATCGCACGCTGCAGTTGGCCGTCGTCGTCGGCGAGCAGGATCTTCATCGCGCCTCCTCGGCGGCCGGCAGGGTGACGACCATGGTGAGGCCGCCACCGGGGGTGTCGTCGACCTCCAGTGTGCCGTCCATTCCCTCGACGAAGCCCTTCGACAGTGCGAGCCCCAGGCCGAGCCCCGTGTCGTTGTCGGTGTCGCCGAGGCGCTGGAACGGCGTGAACACCTCGTCGCGCCGCTCGACCGGGATGCCCGGCCCGCGGTCGACGACGCGCAGCTCGACCCGCCCCTGGAACGCCGACGCCGAGAACCGGACGCGCTCGCCCGCCGGCGTGTGTCGCACCGCGTTCGCGAGCAGGTTCACCACGACCCGTTGCAGCAGCACCGCGTCGGCGAGCACCGGCTGCAGCTCGTCGGCGAGGTCGAGCTCGACCGCGCCAGGTCCGAGGCCGAGCTCGTCGAGGGCGGGGAACACGACGTCGGCGACCTCGGTCGGTGCGAGCGTGACCGCGAGCGCGCCGGCCTGCACGCGGCTCACGTCGAGCAGGTTGGTGACGAGCTCGGCGAGCGAGTCGAGGCTCTCGGCGGCGGTGGCGAGCAGTTCTTCGCGCTGGGCGGCGGGCAGCTCGAGCTCGGGCGAGCGCAGCGCGCTCACGGCGGCCGACGCCGAGGTGAGCGGGCGGCGCAGGTCGTGGCCCACGGCGGCGAGCAGGGCCGAGCGCACCCGGTCGGTCTCGGCGAGACCGGCCGCCGCCTCGGCCGCGCGCGCGAGGGCGCCGTGCTCGATGGCCTGGTCGAGCTGGGTCGCGATCACCTGCAGCAGGCGGCGTTCGGATGCCTCGAGGTCGGCCCCGTGCAGCTCGAGCACGCCGCGCGCACCGATCGGCACTTCGGTCACCCGGTCGTCGCGCGCCGGTTCGCCGTCGGCGACGCGGGTCTCGCCGTCGACGAGGAGGCGCACCCCGGTGAGCCCGAAGGCCTCGCGGGTGCGGGTCACCATGGCCTGCAGCGCATCCTCGCCGCGCAGCACGCTGCCGGCGAGCGTCGCGAGCAGCTGCGACTCCGCGGCGGCACGCCGGGCCTCGCGGTTGCGGCGGGCCGCCTGATCGACGACGTAGGCCACGAGCAGCGCGTTCGCCACGTAGAAGACGAGCGCGAGCAGCTGGCGGGCGTCGGCGATCGTGAGCGTGTAGAGCGGCTCGACGAAGAGGAAGTTGAGGGTGAGACCTGACAGCACCGCCGCGAACAGGCCCGGCCAGATGCCGCCGATGAGCGTCACGACGATGACGAGGAGCTGGTAGGCGAGCACGTCGCTCGTGATCGACGTCTCGGTGTGGAACCGCGTCAGCACCCAGCTCAGCGCCGGGCCGGCGACGAGCGCCAGGACGAACGCCCAGACGAGGCGCTTGCGGCTCAGCGCGCCGCCCGGCCGGGGCAGCGAGAACCCGGAACCCGCCGCCGCGTGCGTGACGATGTGCACGTCGATGTCGCCCGATTCGCGGATCACCGTCGCGCCGATGCCCGGGCCCGAGAAGGCCGCGGTGAGCCGGGACCTCCGGCTCACGCCGATGACCAGCTGCGTGGCATCCGCGGCCTTCGCGAACTCGACGAGCGCACGGGGCACGTCCTCGCCGACGACCTGGTGGAAGGTGCCGCCGAGCTGCTCGACGAGGGTGCGCTGGGTGTCGAGTGCGCCGGGATGCCTCGCCCGCATGCCGTCGGGATTCGTGACGTGCACCGCGATGAGCTCGCCCCCGGAGGCACGGGCGGCGATGCGGGCGCCGCGGCGCAGCAGGGTCTCGCCCTCGGGGCCGCCCGTGAGGGCGACGACGACGCGCTCGCGTGCCTCCCACTTGCGGTCGATGCCGTGCTCGGCGCGGTACTTCTTGAGCGCCTGGTCGACCTCGTCGGCGAGCCAGAGCAGCGCGAGTTCGCGCAGCGCGGTGAGGTTGCCGAGGCGGAAGTAGTTGGAGAGTGCGGCGTCGATGCGCTCGGCGGGGTAGACGAGACCGCCCGCCAGCCGATCGCGGAGCGCCTGCGGGGCGAGGTCGACGACCTCGATCTGGTCGGCGGCGCGCAGCACCCGGTCGGGGATCGTCTCGCGCTGCTCGGCACCCGTGATCTGCAGCACGACGTCGCCGAGCGATTCGATGTGCTGCGTGTTGACCGTGGAGATGACGTCGATGCCGGCCGCGAGCAGCTCTTCGACGTCCTGCCAGCGCTTCGCGTGCCGTGAGCCGGGCGCGTTCGTGTGGGCGAGCTCGTCGACGAGGGCGATCTCGGGCTTGCGGGCGAGCACCGCGTCGAGGTCCATCTCGTCGATGGTCATCCCGCGGTGCACGACCGCGCGGCGCGGCACGATCTCGAGACCGAGGGTCATCGACGCGGTCGCCCGTCGTCCGTGCGTCTCGACGAACCCGACGACGACATCGCGACCCTCGCCGACGAGCCGCTTGCCCTCCTCGAGCATCGTGTAGGTCTTGCCGACGCCGGGGGCGGCGCCGAGCAGGACCCGAAGCCGCCCCTGCCGCATCGTGGCTAGCCTTCCAGCTCTGCGAGGGCGAGGTTCAGCTGCAGCACGTTCACGGTCGGTTCGCCCAGGTACCCGAGATCCCGTGCCTGAATCCTAGACTCCACGAGCTCGACGACTTCGGATTCGGGGAGACCGCGCTCGTTCGCGACCCGCGCCGCCTGCAGCAGCGCGTACTCGGGGCTGATGTGCGGGTCGAGTCCGGAGGCCGACGCGGTGACCGCGTCGGCCGGGACATCCGCTTCGGCGACGCCGTTGAACTCTGCGATCTGCGACTTCCGCTCCTCGATCGCCGCGATGAGGTCGGCGTTCTCGGGGCCCTGGTTGCTGCCGCTCGAGGCGCCGCCGTCGTAGCCGTCGCCGGCCGCCGACGGGCGGGGCTGGAACCACTCGGGCAGCGGGTCGCCGTCGGCATCCGCGAACGACTGGCCGATCAGCGCCGAGCCCACGACCTCGCCGGAGGCGTCACGGGCGACCGAGCCGTTCGCCTGGGCGGGCAGCACGAGCTGGCCGATGCCGGTGACGACGAGCGTGTAGGCGACGCCGAGCACGAGGGTGAAGATGAGCATCGCGCGGATCGCGACCCAGTGGGTGCGGGCCGCCGTGCGTGTCGTACTCATGTGTGTGGTGTCCTTTCGCGTCCGGGCCTAGAACCCGGGGATGAGGCTGACGACGAGGTCGATCAGCTTGATGCCGATGAAGGGGGCGATGATGCCGCCGAGGCCGTAGATCAGCAGGTTGCGGTTGAGGATCGCGGAGGCACTGCCGGCCCGGTACTTCACCCCGCGCAGCGCGAGGGGGATGAGGAACACGATCACGATCGCGTTGAAGATGATCGCCGACAGGATCGCCGAGGCCGGCGAGTGCAGCTGCATGATGTTCAGCACCGCGAGCCCCGGGAAGATGCCGGCGAACATCGCCGGGATGATCGCGAAGTACTTCGCGATGTCGTTCGCGATCGAGAACGTCGTGAGCGCGCCGCGCGTGATGAGCAGCTGCTTGCCGATGCGCACGATCTCGATGAGCTTCGTCGGGTCGCTGTCGAGGTCGACCATGTTGCCGGCCTCCTTCGCAGCCGACGTGCCCGTGTTCATCGCGACGCCCACGTCGGCCTGTGCGAGCGCCGGTGCGTCGTTCGTGCCGTCGCCCGTCATGGCGACGAGGTTGCCGCCCGCCTGCTCGCGCTTGATGAGCGCCATCTTGTCTTCGGGGGTCGCTTCGGCGAGGTAGTCGTCGACGCCGGCCTCGGCCGCGATGGCCTTCGCGGTGAGCGGGTTGTCACCCGTGATCATCACGGTGCGGATGCCCATCGCGCGGAGTTCGGCGAACCGCTCGGTGAGCCCGTCCTTGACGATGTCCTTCAGGTGGACGACGCCGAGCAGCCGTGCCTCGCCGGCGGCGTCCTTCGACGCGACGACGAGCGGCGTGCCGCCGCCCGTCGAGATCGCCTCGACGCGCTGCGCGAGCTCGTCGAGCGTCGATGACGCGATTCGAGCGGATGCCTCGACCCACGCGATGACCGCAGAGCCTGCACCTTTCCGGATGCTCGAGCCGTCGGGGAGGTCGAGCCCCGACATGCGGGTCTGCGCCGTGAACGGCACGACCTCGCCCGCGGGAGCCGAGTCGAATCGGATGCCGCGCTCCGCCGCCAGTTCGACGATGGAGGCGCCCTCAGGGGTCGGGTCGGCGAGCGAGGAGAGGGCCGCGGCCCGCTCGAGCTCGGAGACCGGGACGCCGGGCATCGGCACGAACTCGCTCGCGCGTCGGTTGCCGTAGGTGATCGTGCCGGTCTTGTCGAGCAGCAGCGTCGTGACGTCGCCGGCGGCCTCGACCGCGCGGCCCGACATCGCGAGCACGTTGCGCTGCACGAGCCGGTCCATTCCCGCGATGCCGATGGCCGAGAGCAGGGCGCCGATCGTCGTGGGGATGAGGCAGACGAGCAGCGCGATGAGCACCGGGATCGAGGCGGGGGTCGCCGCGTACGAGGCGATGGGGTTCAGCGTCAGGGCGACCACCACGAAGACGATCGACAGGCTCGCGAGCAGGATGTTCAGCGCGATCTCGTTCGGCGTCTTCTGCCTCGCCGCGCCCTCGACGAGCGCGATCATGCGGTCGACGAAGGTCTCGCCGGGCTTCGACGTGATGCGCACGACGATGCGGTCGGAGAGCACCCGCGTGCCGCCGGTGACGGCCGAGCGGTCGCCGCCCGACTCGCGCACGACCGGGGCCGATTCACCGGTGATCGCCGACTCGTCCACCGAGGCGATGCCCTGGATGATGTCGCCGTCGCCCGGGATGAGCTCGCCGGCCGTCACGACGACGAGGTCGCCGAGCTTGAGCTCCGAGGAAGCCACCTCCCTGAGGGCGGTGCGCTCCGCCAAGGCGTCCGCGACCTCGTCGTACTGCGCGACGACGTGCGCGACCGTCGACGTGCGCGTCTGGCGCAGGGTGTCGGCCTGCGCCTTGCCGCGGCCTTCGGCGACCGACTCCGCGAGGTTCGCGAAGAGCACAGTCAGCCAGAGCCAGACCGCGATGGCCCAGGTGAAGCTCGGCGGGACGGCGGTGCCCCCGGACGCCTCGGGGCCGCCGAGGAACGGTTCGGCGATCGCGAGCACCGTCGTGAGCGCGGCGCCGACCTCGACGATGAACATGACGGGGTTGCGCCACATCTGCCGCGGGTCGAGCTTGCGGAAGGCGCCCGGGAGCGCCTGCATGATCTGCGCGGGGCCGAAGGCGCCGGTCGGGCGCTTCGAGGGGGAGCCCATCGGCCGAGGCGTGTGCTCGGCGGGTTCGGGCTCGGGCGCCGGGACGGACGGGGTGGTGATGGTGGACATGGATCAGTTCAGCCCTTCAGCCAGGGGACCCAGCGTGAGTACGGGGAAGTAGGTGAGCGCGGTCACGATGACCGTGACGCCCACGAGGAGGCCGACGAACTGCGGCCGGTGAGTGGGCAGCGTGCCGGCGGTCGCGGGCACCTTGTCCTGCGCCGCGAGGCTGCCGGCGAGGGCGAGCACGAGCACGATCGGGATGAACCGGCCGAGCAGCATCGCGACGCCCAGCGCGGTGTTGAACCACGGGGTGTTCGCCGTGAGACCCGCGAACGCCGAGCCGTTGTTGTTCGACGCGCTCGTGAACGCGTAGAGCACCTCGCTCATGCCGTGGATGCCCGGGTTCCAGATCGAGGTCGCCTCGACGTCCTCGCGGACGCCCGGGATCGCGAAGCTCAGTGCCGTACCGGTGAGCACGAGCGTCGGCGTCACGAGGATGTAGAGGCTCGCGAGCTTGATCTCGCGCGGCCCGATCTTCTTGCCGAGGTACTCGGGCGTGCGGCCGACGAGCAGGCCGGCGATGAACACCGCGATGACCGCGAGCACGAGCATGCCGTAGAGGCCCGAGCCGACGCCGCCGGGGGCGACCTCGCCGAGCATCATGTTGAGCATCGGCATCATGCCGCCGAGGGCGGTGAACGAGTCGTGCATCGAGTTGACGGCGCCCGTGGAGGTGAGCGTCGAAGTGGTGCCGAACAGGGCCGAGCCGAAGATGCCGTAGCGCTGCTCCTTGCCCTCGAGCGCACCGCCCGCGAGTTCCGGCGCAGTGCCGTTGCCGCCCGCTTCGAGCGCGCTCAGCGCCACGAGCGAGATCACGTAGAGCGTGGCCATGACGGCGAGGATCGCGTAGCCCTGCTTGTTCGAGCCGACTATTCTGCCGAAGGTGCGGGGGAGCGCGAACGGGATCGCGAGCATGAGCACGTTCTGGAAGAGGTTCGTCCACGCGGTCGGGTTCTCGAACGGGTGGGCGGAGTTCGCGTTGAAGAACCCGCCGCCGTTGGTGCCGAGCAGCTTGATGACCTCCTGCGAGGCGACCGGGCCGCCCGGGAGGTTCTGCGTGTTGCCGGCGAGCGTCGTGACCTCGGTGAAGCCGTTGAAGTTCTGCACGACGCCGCCGATGACGAGCACGATCGCGCCGATCACCGAGAGCGGGAGCAGCAGCCGGAACGAACCGCGGAAGAGGTCGACCCAGAAGTTGCCGATCGTTCCCGATCCGCGGCGTGCGAAGCCGCGCACGAGGGTGATGGCCACGGCGATGCCGACGGCGGCCGACACGAAGTTCTGCACGGCGAGGCCGGCGAGCTGCACCGTGTAGCCCATCGTGAGCTCGGGCGAGTACGACTGCCAGTTCGTGTTGGCGACGAACGAGGCGGCCGTGTTGAACGACAGCCCCTCGGGCACGGCCGGCAGGCCGAGCGAGTAGGGCAGCACCGCCTGCGCGCGCTGCATGGCGTAGACGAACAGGAGACCGACGACCGAGAACGCGAGCACGCCGCGGAGGTAGGCCGGCCACGACTGCTCGGCGCGCGGGTCGATGCCGATCAGGCGGTAGAGGCCGCGCTCGACCTTCCAGTCGCGGTCGCTCGTGTAGAGGCGCGCCATGTAGTCGCCGAGGGGGCGGTAGAGCAGCGCGAGGATCAGTGCGAGGGTGGCCGCCTGGGCGACGGCGAGGAACGCGCCCATCAGAACCGCTCGGGCTTGACGAGCGCGTACACGAGGTACACCACAGCGGCGACACCCAACGCGGCGGCGAGGAGTTCGAAGAAGATCACAGCTTCTCGACCCCCCTGGCGATGAGGCCGACGAGTACGAACACGGCGATGATGCCGATGACGTAGACGAGGTCGAGCACGGGGACTCCAGGGATTCGGAGGCCGTCGACGCGGGCGCGGCGGCGGGCAGCGGCTCGCTGCGTCTTCGATGCAACACCCGGGCGGATGCCTCGCCGCCGATCCTCACGGACCCCTAACGCGGGGCTGCGGTGATCCTCACGGCGTGCTCACGCGCCGTGTCCGTGGTCCTCATCCTCGTCGAGGAGCATCCCGATCGGGGTGGCGCAGGTGTCGCCCCGCCATGCCTCGATGCCTTCGCGGACGGCGAAGACGGCGATGACGAGTGCGGCGACGGAGTCGGCCCAGGCCCACCCGAGGAGCGAGTTCAGCACGAGCCCGATGAGCACGGCGGCAGAGAGGTAGGTGCAGATCAGCGTCTGCTTGCTGTCGGCGACCGCAGTGGCCGAGCCGAGTTCGCGGCCGGTGCGTCGCTCGGCGAGCGACAGGAACGGCATGATGATCACGCTCAGCGCCGTGATGACGAGGCCGAGCGTGGAGTGCTCGGCCTCGGGAAGGACGCCCGCGATCGTGAGCACGGCGGAGACGCCGACGTAGGCGGCGAGGGCGAAGAACGCGTACGCGATCACCCGCAGGGTCGGCTTCTCGTATCGCTCCGGCTCTTTGCGGGTGAACTGCCACGCGACCGCCGCCGCCGAGAGCACCTCGACGAGCGAGTCGAGCCCGAAGCCGAGGAGCGCCGCCGAGGAGGCTGCGGCGCCGGCCATGATCGAGACCGCCGCCTCGATGAGGTTGTACCCGATGGTGATGCCGACGATCAGGCGGATGCGGCGATGCAGCACGGCTCGGCGCGCGTCGGTCAGCGAGGTGGTCATGCGGATGCCTCGCAGCAGCCGGGAACCGAACAGCTCGGGTCGATGCACTCGGCCGACTCGTCGACGGCGAGCGTCACGCTCACGAGGTTCTCGAGCGCGGCCGACAGGTGCGGGTCCGTGATCTCGTAGCGGTTCTGCCGGCCCTCGGGCTCGGCGACGACGATGCCGCAGTCGCGCAGGCACGTGAGGTGGTTCGAGACGTTCTGCCGGGTCAGTCCGAGCGAGTCGGCGAGGCCGGCCGGGTACGCGGGGCCCTCGAGCAGCGTCAGCAGGATGCGCGAGCGGGTGGGATCGGCCATGGCGCGACCGAGCCGGTTCATCACGTCGAGTCGGGAGGTGGAGGTGAGCACAGGACCACAGTACAGCGACTGCTGTATTAACGCACCGCGATCGACGACCGGCGACCGAGGGATGGAGGGGCCCCGGCTACTCGACCACCGTGGCGCCGGCGGCGCGCAGCGACTCCCACTCGGAGAGGAGCTCGGGCATCTTGCCCTCGATGAAACGGAAGAACGCGACCATCTCGCTCGTGCGGCGGGTGCCGGCCGAGTCGGGGTCGCCGAGCGCATCGATCGCCTGCGCCGCCGTCTCGGCGAAGGTGCCGTAGACCGAGTTCTTGCCCGCGAGCGCCGTGTACCAGGCGTCGTCGAAGATCTCCCAGCGCTCGCGCCGACTGCCCGGATGCGGCATCCGGTGGATGATGCCGAGCGTGCGCAGGTACCGCACCGCGCCCGAGATCGCCGCGGCACTCACGCCCAGGGACTCGCCGAGCTCGGCGGCGGTGAGCCCGCCCTCGTCGGCGACGAGGAGCGCCATCAGGACACGCGCCGGCATCTTGGGGAAACCGGCGGCGGTGAGTACGGCGGCCGATTGCTCGACCGCCGTGCTCAGTGCCTGCTCATCGCGTGCCATCTTCCGATTCTCCCAGTCGGCGGGCGGTCAGCCGCCCGCCGCCAGCTCGCGTCGCCGCATCGACACGACGGCGAGCGCCGCGGTCGCGAGCCCGATGCCGATCATCCAGAGGCCGCCCGACCAGTCGGTGTCGTCGCCCGCCGGCACGGGCGAGTGCGTGAACGGCGAGAGGTCGAGCATCCAGTCGGGGGCACCGAGGAGCGGCCCGAACGTGCCGAGGATCGCGGCGACGCCGAGCAGCACCCAGGCGAGGACGATCGTCCAGCGCGGGAGGTAGGCGAAGACGAGCAGGGTCACCCCGAGGAAGACGAGCGAGACCGGCAGCTGTGCGAGTGCCGCCTGCGTGATGAGCGACACGAGGTCGTCGGGGGTGTCGGATGCCGCGGTGCCGGCGAGGCCCGCGAGCCAGGCTGCGGCGAGCACGACCACGATGACGATGACCCCGACGAACCAGTACTCGAGCAGCCAGCGAGTGCGCGGCACGGGGGTCGCCAGCACCTGCTCGGCGGTGCCGTGCGCCTCCTCCTGCCGGGCGCGGATGGCCACCTGCACGGCGCAGCACGCCGCGAGCACCCCGATGATGCCGAAGAACGTCGCGATGAACGCCTGCTCGAGGGTGGCACCGCCGCCGAGCGCGGCCTGCAGGGTGTCGACGACCTGCGGAGCGTCGCCCGCGAGTTCGTCGATGAGACCCGAGAGCGAGCTCGCGGTGATGCCGGCGACCGCGGCGCCGACCGCCCACGCGATCAGCGTCGAGACGTTGAGCCGCCAGGCGAGCCCGAACGAGCCCGACAGCGCCCAGCTCGCCGACGCGCGGCCGTTGCGGCCCGGCAGGAGGCTCGCCCCCTGGTCGCGCACCGCCTGCAGCGCGAACACGATCGCCACGAGCACCGCCGACACCCCCAGTGAGAGCGCGAGCGGGGCGAGCGAGTTCTCGACGTAGGCGCCGGTCGCCTGCCCCCAGCCGATCGGCGACAACCAGCTCGGCCAGGCCGGGGTGACGTGCAGCAGGTCGTCCGAGGGCGTGCCCGCGGCGTCGCCGATGCCGCGCAGCAGGTAGGCGCCGACGACCGCGGCGACCCCGGCGCCGTTCGCGCCGCGCGAGGTGCGGAACAGCTGCGCGGCGAACAGCCCGATCGCGACGAACGCGATGCCGGTCGCGGCCATGGCCGCACCGGTCACCCACGAGCCCTCGGCATCGAGGCCGCCGGCGATGAAGGCGAGCGCGACGAGTGCACCGAGCACGAGGTTGGCCAGCACGCCGTGGACGAGGGTCGCGACGGTCGGCTTCACACGGCCGGCGGGGGTCGCGGCGATGAACTCGGCCCGCGACTGCTCTTCCTCGGCGCGGGTGTGCCGCGTCACGAGGAACGTGCTCATGAGGCCGCCCATGAGGGCGAGCCACGCGAACAGCTCGAAGAAGACGAACGCGCCGAGGTCGGTGCCGTTGGGGGTGCCGCGGAACACGAGGATCGTGCGGCTCGCGGTCGCGACCTGCAGGATCTGGTTGCGCTCGGACTCGTCGCCGTACGTGTCGGCGACGGCCGCGACCGAGGTGTAGGCGAGCAGCGCGGTGCCGACGATCCAGAGCGCGAGCTGCAGGCGGTCGCGGCGCAGTCGCTGCCGGAGCAGCGTGGCCAGGGTGCTCATGCCCGCGCTCCCTCCATGGGCTCCGCAGCGCGCGCGGTGAGCTCGTCGCCGTAGTGGCGGAGGAAGAGCTCCTCGAGCGAGGGCGGCGACACGGTGAGGCCACGCACGTCGAGGCGGGCGAGGTCGGGCAGCACGGATGCCACGCGGTCGCTGTCGACGGTGAAGCTGACCCGTCCGTGGTCGATGATGAGGTCGTGGGCGTCGGGAATGCCGTCGATCTCGGCCGCGAGGGCGGTCGGTTCGATGCCGTCGGTCGCGAACGCGATCTCGGTGCGCGTGAGGTGGCGGAGCTCGGCGAGCGTGCCCGACTCGACGGTCTTGCCCGACCGAATGATGCTCACCCGGTCGCAGAGCTCCTCGACCTCGGAGAGGATGTGGCTCGAGAGCAGCACGGTCGCACCCTCGGCCGAGACGCGGGCGATCTCGCGGTTGAAGACCTGCTCCATGAGCGGGTCGAGGCCGCTCGTGGGCTCGTCGAGCACGTACAGCTCGGCGGGGGTCGCGAACGCGGCGATGAGGGCGACCTTCTGCCGGTTGCCCTTCGAGTAGGCGCGGCCCTTCTTGCGCGGGTCGAACTGGAACGCGTCGAGCAGGCGCTGCTTGCGGGCCGTGTAGTCGCCCTTGTCGCGCGTGCCGCCGCGGAGGCGTGCGAGCAGGTCGATCGCCTCGCCGCCGGTCAGGTTCGGCCAGAGGCTGACGTCGCCGGGCACATAGGCCACGCGGCGGTGGAGCTCGCCCGCGTGCTTCCACGGGTCCTGACCGAAGAGGGTCGCGGTGCCGCCCGAGGCGCGGGCGAGGCCGAGCAGGATGCGGATGGTGGTGGACTTGCCTGCGCCGTTCGGGCCGAGGAATCCGTGCACCTCGCCCGCGGTGACCTCGAGGTCGAGGCCGTCGAGCGCGACGGTGCGGCCGAATCGCTTCTGCAGGCCGCTGGCGCTGATCACTGTCGTCATGAGCGCGATGCTACGCCGAATTCACAAATTTGTGAATCTTCCTAACGCATCCCTAACAGCCTGCTCGAGCTCACTCGAGCGACGCGAACTTCTCGATGTCGCCCTCGGTGCCCGACACGATGATGAGGTCGTGGTTCGAGACGACCGTGTTCTCGGTCGCGTAGGTGAAGGGCTTGCCGGGGCTCTTCACGCCGACGACCGTCACGCGGTGCTTCGAGCGCACGCCCGACTCGGTGAGATTCTTGCCGCGGATCGGCTTCGGCGGGTACATCTTCACGAGGGCGAAGTCGTCGTCGAACTCGATGAAGTCGAGCATGCGGCCCGACACCAGGTGCGCCGTGCGCTCGCCCGCCTCGCGCTCGGGGTAGATCACGTGGTTCGCGCCGATGCGCTGCAGGATCTTGCCGTGCGAGGCCGAGATCGCCTTCGCCCAGATCTGGGGGATCTTGAGGTCGACGAGGTTCGCGGTGATGAGCACGGATGCCTCGATCGACGATCCCACGGCGCAGACCGCGATCGAGAAGTCCTGGGCGCCGATCTGCTTGAGCGCGTCCATGTTCTTGGCGTCGGCCACGACGGCGTGGGTGACCCGCTCCGACCATTTCTGCACGAGGGCCTCGTCGGTGTCGACCGCGAGCACCTCGCGACCGAGGCGGTCGAGCTGGCCAGCGGTGGCGGCGCCGAACCGGCCGAGGCCGATCACGAGCACCGGGGCGTCGTGTCTGATCTTGTCAACCAACGATGGGCCTCTCTTCCGGTCGTTTGAACAGCTGGCGGCGCTGGCTCGCGGCCAGCGCGGCGGCGAGGGTCACGGTGCCGACGCGGCCCATGAACATCGTCGCCGCCATGACGTAGACGCCCTCGGGCGGCAGTTCGGCGGTGAGTCCCGTCGAGAGCCCGCACGTGGCGAAGGCCGAGATCACGTCGAACAGCACGTTCTCGAACGGCGCCTTCGTGATCTGCAGGATGGCGATGGAGGCGCCGGCGACGATCGTCGCTCCCCAGAGCACGACGCTCACCGACAGGCGCAGCATGTCGCGGGGGATGCGCCGGCCGAACGCCTCCATGGAGGGATTGCCGCGCGCCTCGGCGAACGCGGCGAGGAACAGCACGGCGAGCGTCGTCACCTTGATGCCGCCCGCGGTCGACGCGGAGCCGCCGCCGATGAACATCAGCATGCTGCTCACGAGCTGGCTCGAGCCGTACAGGTCGTGCATGTCGATCGTCGCGAAGCCGCCGGAGCGGGTCATGGCCGACATGAAGAAGGACTGGAAGATGGTCGGCCCGGCATCGAGGTGCCCGTACGTCTTCGGGTTCGCGTGCTCGAGCAGGAGGAACATGGCGGCGCCGGCGACGAAGAGGATCACCGTCGTCGTGAGCGTCAGCTTGACGTGGACGCTCCACTTGCGCGGCTGCTTCCAGGCGCGCGCGAGGGCGAAGATCACCGGGAAGCCGAGGCTGCCGAGGAACACGCCGATCATGAGCAGCGACTGCATCCAGTAGTCGTGCTCGAAGGGGAGGAGCCCGCCCGGGTTCGGCGAGAAGCCGGTGTTCGTGAACGCCATCGCCGAGTAGTAGAGGCTGTACCAGATCGAGTGCCCGACGTCGTAGCCGGCCGCGAGCATGCTCGGCATCAGCCCGACCGCGATCGCGGCCTCGATGACCAAGGCGCTGATCGCGACCGTGAACAACAGCCCGCCGACTTCGCCGAGGCGCACGGCCTGGCGCTCGGCGACCGGGCCGACGTGGATGCGCGAGGGGTTCGTGTCGCTCGCCGCCATGAGCTTCGCGCGCAGCCCCAGCCGGCGCGAGATCACGAAGCCGAGCGTCGTCGCGAGCGTGAGCACGCCGACACCGCCGATGTTGACGCCGAGGTACACGAGCCCGTGGCCGAAGGGCGACCAGTACGTCGCCATGTCGACCGTCGCGAGACCGGTGACGCAGATGACGGAGACCGCGGTGAACAGTGCGTCGTGGAGCGGGGTGATGCTGCCGTCGGCGGTGGCGATCGGCAGCGAGAAGAGCAGCGTGAACAGCAGGATCAGCGCCGCGAAGACGAGGATCGCGAACCGCGACGGCGAGCTCTTGACGAGCGCGTCGATGGCATCGCGCAGCCGGCCGAGCCAGGACCGCCGATCGACTCGACCGAGGCGGGCCACCCGCTGTGCGCGCATCGACCCCCCTCATGTGCCGTCACCGGACGCGTGAGTCATGGTACTCCCCGCCGCGAGTGGCTACCCTTGGGGCATGGCTGACATCTTCGATGTGGTGGCGGACGCGACCAGACGCGACATCCTCGCCGTACTGCTCGAACGCGAGTCGTCGGTGCCGCAGTCGGGTGGCGAGATCAGCGTCTCCGAGATCGTCGCGGCGCTCGGCACCAGTCAGCCCACGGTCTCGAAGCACCTGAAGGTGCTGCGCGAGTCGGGTCTGGTCAGCGTGCGCGAGGAGGGGCAGCACCGCTACTACCGCCTCGATCGCGGCCCGCTCGAGACCCTTGAAGACTGGCTGATCCCCTTCATGTCATCGGATGCCGCGGCCGACGCGGCGACGCTCGCCGGCGCCGAGGCGCACGAGGTCTCGCTCCGCGAGGACCAGCGCGCGTTCGCCTCGGCGATCGGCAAGGTGTTCGCCGACGTCACCCAGGTCGTCAAGCGCAAGTAGCCGGGGCTCAGCCCGCCAGGAGCGCGACGACGAGGGCCGCGCACGAGGCGGCCGAGGTGAGCCAGCGGACGTGGTTCCACGCGAACCATCCCGGGCGGAACTCGCGCCACGCAGCGCCGAGCGCAGCCGCATCGGCCCCGGGAGCTGCCGCCAGGCGGTTGTTGCGCGGGACGTTCGCGCCGCCGGTGACGCCGACCACGCCGACGAGGTAGAGCACGGCCGACCCGACGATCCACCACTCGCCGCCGGGGTACGCGCCGAAGAAGGTCATGGTCGCGACGGCGATCACGAGCAGCGCGGTGCCGAAGATCGCGAGCATGAGCGGCGCCCGCACCGCGGTCACGTTGATCTCGCGCATGGCCCGGGCGGCGTCGGTCGGCGGCAGGCGGTCGAGCCCCTGCACGACGAAGCCCGAGAAGGCGAAGAAGACGCCCGAGACGAGCCCGGTGCCGACGATGGCGATGACGAGCAGGACGGTCGCGACGGCGCTCATCGTGCCAGTCTGCCCGACCTCGCGCCCGGCATGGAAGAACCGACTCGATCGGGGTCGGGGCGCGGTTCAGCGCAGCGGCTTGATCATCTCGAGCTCGAGGCCGCCGGGGGCGAGCTCGTACTCGCGGTTGCGACCGGTGAGGGTGAAGCCGAGCTTCTCGTAGAAGCGGATCGCCCGCGGGTTCGCCTCGTGCACCTCGAGCCGCAGCGTGCTGCCGTGGCCCCGCGCCCAGTCCTCGACAGCGGTGAGCAGGCGGCGTGACACGTCGGCGGCCTCGCCGCGGTGATCGGGTGCGACGTAGACGCCGACGAGCACGGGGCCCGACGTGGCATCCGGAATGTACCCGCCCATGTGGCCGACCCAGCGCGAGCCCTCGATCGCGACGACCGAGGTCTGTCCGTCGGTCTCGCCGCGCGCGGCGCGCAGGCGCCAGCCCTGCTCGTCGACCTCGAGCGCATGTTCGAGGGTCTCGCCGTAGGCGAGGGGGAAGTCGCGCAGCATCTCGATGCGCAGCGCGCGGACCGCCTGCCAGTCGTCGGTGGTCGTGGTGCGGATGACGACGTCGGAGGCCTGCATCCCTCGACGCTAACGCATCGAGCCGGGGCGGATCGGGTGCGTGTCAGGGGGCGGCCCGTGAATCCGCTAGACTACTCCGAGGCATTCTGCCTTTCGGCTGCGGCACGCGCGGCCGGCACGATCTTTTCTGTGAGGTTCTGATGGGTTCCGTCATCAAGAAGCGTCGCAAGCGCATGGCGAAGAAGAAGCACCGCAAGCTTCTTCGCAAGACGCGCCACCAGCGTCGCAACAAGAAGTAGTCGCTCGCGACTGCAGCTGAGCGTCGAGCCCCGCCGGGGTTCGGCGCTTTTCGCTGTCTTCGGGCCCCGTTCTCGTGACGGCGCTGCACGCTCACCCGGCCAACCGTCGGCTGCGCCGACGTACGATCGAGCCATGGCCCGAGACATCCAGCTCACCTTGGTCGGCAAGCCCGGCTGCCACCTCTGCGATGACGCGAGAGAGGTCGTGCAGGCGGTCGTCGCCGAGTTCGAACAGGATGCCTCGCGGCGGATCTCGGTCGACGAGCGGTCGATCCTCGACGACGAGGCGCTGCGCGCGAGCTACGCCGAAGAGATCCCCGTGCTGCTCATCGACGGCGAGATGCACAGCTACTGGCGGGTCGACCCCGTGCGCCTGAAGACCGCGCTCTGCGCGAAGGGGTGAGCCGCCCCGATCGCCCCGTGGCGAGCTGAGCGCCCCTCGACACTCCGAGTTCCCCGCGATTCTCTGGCGAGCCGTCCGTGTCGTGGCTAGGGTGACCAGCGGGGGACGCCGGTCGGTGGACCCCACGTTCGAAGGGGAGAACGCGTGGCGCGTGAATTCAGGGGCAAGATCGAACTCGACGTTCGGGACTCGCAGGGGGACTGGGACGCGTTCCTCCCCGACAAGGCGCCGGAGGGGGCGCCGAACGTGCTCGTCGTGCTCTACGACGACACCGGCATGGCCGCCTGGTCGCCGTACGGCGGCCGCATCGAGATGCCGACCATGGAGCGGCTCGCGAAGAACGGGCTCACCTACTCGCAGTGGCACACGACGGCGCTGTGCTCGCCGACGCGCTCGACGTTCCTCACGGGGCGCAACCACCACCTGAACGGCTTCGCGACGATCTCCGAGTCGTCGACCGGATTCCCGGGCTACAACTCGCACATCCCGCCGTCGAACGTGCCGATGGCGCACCTGCTGCGCGACGCCGGCTGGTCGACGTTCTGGGTCGGCAAGAACCACAACGTGCCGATCGACGAGTGGACGGCCGGATCGTCGAAGAAGAACTGGCCGCTCGCCCAGGGCTACGACCGCTTCTACGGCTTCATCGGCGGCGAGACGAACAACTGGTACCCCTCGCTCGCCGAGGACAACCGATACATCGACCAGCCGTACCAGCCGGAGGACGGCTACCACCTGTCGAAGGACCTCGCCGACCAGGCGCTCAAGATGATCCGCGACGTCAAGCAGACCGAGCCCGACAAGCCCTGGTACCTCTGGTTCTGCCCCGGCGCGAACCACGCCCCGCACCACGCGCCGCAGGAGTACATCGACAAGTACAAGGGCAAGTTCGACGACGGCTACGAGGCGTACCGCGAGTGGGTGCTGCCGCGCATGATCGAGCGCGGCATCCTGCCGGCCGACACCGTGCTCACCGAGCTCAACCCGATGCCCGACGGCACTTTCTCGCAGACCGACGAGGTGCTGCCCTGGGCGTCGCTGAGCGACGAGCAGAAGGCGATGTTCAGCCGCATGGCCGAGGTGTACGCGGGCTTCAGCGAGTACACCGACGCGCAGGTCGGGCGCATCGTCGACTACCTCGAGGAGTCGGGCCAGCTCGACAACACGCTCGTCATCTACTGCGCCGACAACGGCGCCTCGGGCGAGGGCTCGCCGAACGGCTCGGTCAACGAGGGCAAGATCTTCGGCGGGTACCCCGACTCGCTCGAGGAGAACCTGCGCCTCGTCGACAAGCTCGGCTCGCCCGACACCTACAACCACTACCCGACGGGGTGGGCGGCCGCGTTCTCGACGCCGTACAAGATGTTCAAGCGCTACACGTACCAGGGCGGCGTCGCCGACCCCATGGTCATCTCGTGGCCCAAGGGCATCGCGGCGCGCGGCGAGGTGCGCCACCAGTACCACCACTCGACCGACGTCGTGCCGACGATCCTCGAGGCGTGCGGGGTCGGGTTCCCCGACACCTACAACGGGGTCGCGCAGACCCCGCTCTCGGGCGTCTCGATGGTGCCGTCGTTCGAGGCCGCTCCCGATGCGCCGTCGAACAAGCAGACGCAGTACTACGAGATGCTCGGGAGCCGCGGGATCTGGCACGAGGGCTGGAAGGCCGTCGCCGTCCACGGTCCGGTGAGCGGCATGAGCGGCTTCGACCAGGACGTGTGGGAGCTGTACCACACCGAGGTCGATCGCTCGGAGTCGAACGACCTCGCCGCGGAGCATCCCGAGAAGCTCGAGGAGCTCAAGGCGCTCTGGTTCGAGGAGGCGAAGGCCAACAACGTGCTGCCGCTGAACGACCTGCAGATCATCGGCAATCCGAAGGACTTCGAGACCTTCGTGCAGATGGAGTTCCACCAGCCGGCCCCGCCGAGCGGGCAGTTCGTGTACTACCCGGGCACGAGCGAGATCCCCGAGCGCAGCGCGGCCAACGTGCACGGCGTCTCGTACAAGATCGCCGCCGAGGTGGAGTTCACCCCCGACACCGAGGGCGTGATCTTCGCGCACGGCTCCCGCTTCGGCGGGCACGCGCTCGTCGTGAAGGACGGCCAGGTGCACTACGTGTACAACTTCCTCGGCATTCCGCCCGAGGACCGCGTCTCGGCGCCGGCGCCCACCTCGGGCAAGCACATCATCGGCGTCGAGTTCGTGAAGGAGGGCATGGGGGAGTACCGCGAGGGCGTGGGCCCGGTGAAGCTCTACATCGACGACCAGCAGGTCGGCGAGAAGCAGATCCGTACCGTGCTCGGCCACTTCTCGCTCTGCGGCGAGGGGCTCACGATCGGCCGCGACAGCGCCGACCCGGTGTCGTCGCTCTACGGTTACGGCTTCGACTTCACCGGCGGCGAGATCGCGCGCGTGGTGTTCGACATCGCCGATGACGCGTACCTCGACCTCGAGGCGCACCTCGCGGCGGCGTACGCCCGCGACTGATCGAACGCACTGCCAGAATGGCGGCGGGGGTGCGGTTTCCGGCATCCCCGCCGTCGTCCGTCCTGACGCGACCGCCCGAGAGGACCGCCCCATGCCGAACGAACTGCCCTCCTGGGCCGACACCCCGACGCGGGCCGCGATCGTCGACTTCGTCGAACGCGTGACGACCGGCCCCGACGCGGTGCCCGCGGCCGAACGCGTCGCCGTGTTCGACAACGACGGCACGCTGTGGACCGAGAAGCCCATGCCGACGCAGCTGCACTACATCGTCGAGCAGTGGAAGGCGCAGGCCGAGGCCGACCCCTCGCTCGCCGAGCGGCAGCCGTACACGGCCGCCGTCACCGGCGACTACGCCTGGCTCGGCGGTGCGATCGACAAGCACTACACGGGTGACGACAGCGACCTGAAGATCCTCATCGGGGCACTCGTCGGCATCACCGCCGGCATGAGCGTCGACGACTACGCCGCCTCGGTGTCGGAGTTCTACGAGACGGCGAAGCACCTCACGCTCGGCACCCCGTACGCCGACGCCGTCTACGCCCCGATGGTCGAGCTGCTGCGCTACCTCGAGGCGCACGGGTTCACCGTGTACATCGTCTCGGGCGGCGAGCGCGACTTCATGCGGCCCATGACCGAGCAGTACTACGGGATTCCGCCCGAGCGGGTCGTGGGCTCGGCGCTCGGCCTCGCGTACGACGCCGACTCGGGCGATGTGCGCTACACCGCGGGCCTCGACTTCTTCGACGACGGGCCCGAGAAACCCGTGCGCATCTGGAGCCGCATCGGCCGGCGCCCGCTCATCGCGGGCGGCAACTCGAACGGCGACCAGCCGATGCTCGACTTCGCGCGCGCCGGAGGCGGTCTCGCGCTGCTCGTGCACCACGACGACGACGGCGGCGGCGATCCTCCCTACGACAGGGGGGCCGAGCGGGCGCTCGGCGAGGCATCCGACCGTGGGTACACGGTTGTGAGTGTGAAGCACGACTGGTCGCGCATCCACCCCGAGGGTTGACGCGGTGAGCTCGACCGCGACACCGGCCGCGCGCCGGTTGCGACTCTTCCCGACCCTCGCCGGGTATCAGCGCGGATGGCTCGGGGCCGACCTCATCGCGGGGCTGTCGGCCGGTGCCGTGGTGATTCCGCAGGCGATGGCGTACGCGACGATCGCGAACCTGCCCGTGCAGCTGGGCCTGTACACCTGCATGGTGCCGATGCTCGTGTACGCGATGCTCGGCGGCTCGCGGGCGATGAGCGTCTCGACGACGTCGACGATCGCGACGCTCACTGCGACCACGCTCGTCTCGGCCGGTGTCGCCGCGGGCTCCGACGACCCGGTGCCCGATCTCATCGCGCTGACGCTCATGGTCGGGCTGATCCTGCTGATCGCACGCGCGGCGAAGCTCGGGTCGCTCGTCGAGAATATCTCGCAGGCCACCATCGTCGGAATCCAGATCGGCGTCGGGGCGACGGTCGCGGTCGGGCAGCTGCCGAAACTGCTCGGCGAGACCTCGAATCCGACGGGCGAGGGGTTCTTCAGCTCGATCGCCGCCGCGCTCGAGGCGTTGCCGTCGGCGCACGCGGCGACCGTGCTGCTGTCGGTCGCGTCGATCACGGCGATGTTCCTCATGAAGGCGTTCCTGAAGAAGGTGCCCGCGCCGCTCGTCGTCGTCGCCGCGGGCATTCTGCTCGTCGCGTTCACGGGCATCGACGAGCAGGGCGTCGAGCTCATCGCGGCGGTGCCGCAGGGATTCCCGCCGTTCGAGCTGCCGACGTTCGCGAACGTCGTGCCGATGCTGCCGGGCGCGTGCGCGATCGCGATCATGGCGTTCCTCGAGTCGGCGGCGGTCGCCCGCGGCATCCGCAGGCCGGGCGAACCGCAGATCGACAGCAACCAGGAGCTCTTCGCGACCGGCGCCGCGAACACGGTCGGCTCGTTCTTCCAGGTGCTGCCTGCGGCCGGCGGTTTCTCGCAGAGCGCGGTCAACCAGGGCGCAGGCGCGCGCACGCAGCTGTCGACACTCGTCACCATCGTGCTCGCCGTGCTCGTCGCACTCTTCCTCGGGCCGGTGCTGAGCCTCCTGCCGCAGGCGACGCTCGCGTCGCTCGTGTTCGTCGCGGTCGTCGGGCTCATCGACTTCGGCGCGCTCGTGCGGTTCTGGCGCATCAGCCACAACGATTTCTGGATCGCGATCGCGACCGCGGTCGTCGGACTCACCGCCGGCCTGCTGCTCGCGGTCGCCGTCGGCCTGATCGCGACGATGATCGTGATCCTGCGCGAGCTCAACCGCGTGCGGCTCCACGTCGACGACACGCGAGACGACGGGGCGGGCGGGGCGGTGCTGCCGCTGCGGCTGCTCGGGCCGATGTACACGGCCAACGTGCTCGCCTATGAGAACGCCGTGCTCGACGCCGTGCGGACGCATCCGCACACGACGACGGTGGCGCTCGAGCTCAGCCGGCTCGACGTCGTCTCGGTGACCATCCTCGATGCGCTCGCCGACCTCGACCGCGAGCTCGCCGACCAGGGTGTCGAGCTGCGCCTCGCGGCGGTGCCCGAGGCGGGCGCCGAGATGTCACGGCGCGGGCGCTGGTTCCGAGGGCTCGAGGAGGCCGACCGGGTGTATCCGACGCTCGAGGCGGCGGTCGCGGGGCCGGTCGGCTGAACGTCGCGGGGAACCATGGCGGTGCTGCGGCAGGATAAGGCGGTCGGCATCGCCGGTAGGGCGGGTGCCCAGCGCCTCATCCTGCAGAACGCCTGCGAATCGGTCTGCGTGCCGCGTGAACCGGGCGCTCAGCCGACGCTGCGGGCGCAGCGGAAGCCGATGTGCGTCGTGGCCGTGTCGTCGGCCTGCGGCGAGCGGGCCGACGGGCGGTAGCGCAGGCAGTACTCGGGCGAGCAGAGGTGCGAACCGCCCTTGAGCACCCGGCGCGGGATGCGCGAACCGGGCTCGGCGGAGGCGGCGGCGAGGAGGTTGGGGCGAGCACCGGCGGCGACCGCGGCCTCGGCGGTGCCCGGCGGCACGTGCCGCTCGGTGTAGTAGTCGGTCGTCCACTCCCACACGTTGCCGGTCACGTCGAAGAGCTCGTAGCCGTTCGCGGGGAAGCTCATGACGGGGGAGGTGCCCGCGTAGCCGACCGAGGTCTCGTACGGGAAGTGCCCGAGCCAGCGGTTCACCATGACCTGCCCGTCGGGCGTCTCCTCGTCGCCCCAGGCGAAGCGCGCACCGTCGAGCCCGCCGCGTGCGGCGTACTCGAGCTCGGCCTCGGTGGGGAGGCGCCGGCCGGCCCATTCGGCGTAGGCGGAGGCATCCTCGAAGCTCACCTGCACCACGGGGTGGTCGGGGCGCTCGGCGAGTGCGTCGGGGCCGTCGGCGCCGAAGGGATGCCGCCAGCTCGCGCCGGCGCCCCAGCGCCACCACTGGCGCCAGTCGCGCAGGTCGACCGGACCGCGGGTCGGCGTGAACACCAGGCCGCCGGGCACGAGCTCGGCGGGGTCGGCTCCGGGGAAGTCGGCCGGGTCGAGGGGGCGTTCGGCGACGGTCACGTAGCCGGTGGCCTCGACGAATGCGGCGAACTGCTCGGTCGTCACAGGGTGCCGCTCGAGCTCGAACGACCCGACCGTGCGCTCGTGCACCGGGGTCTCGTCGGCGTAGAACTCCTCGGAGCCCATGCGGAACGTGCCGCCCTCGATGCGGATGAGCGGAGTGACGTCGACCATGCCTCGAGCCTACGGGTTCGGGTCGCCCGGGTTCGGCCCCGGGTTCGGCCTCGGGTTCGGCCTCGCGCCGAGCGCGGCGAGCGCCTCGCGGTTGCTGTGGTGGACGGCTTCGCCGTGCAGGAGCCCGAGGTGCTGCATCCGTTCGCGCGTCTCGTGGCGCATGCGGCTGTAGCTCACGTCGATGTCGTGCTCGAGGAGCCACGAGCGCAGCCGCGCGAAGGCCTCGGCTCCGGTGATGTCGACGTCGCTCACCGCCTCCATGTCGAAGACGACATGGCGCACCGGGGGCTCGGCCGCCTCGACGGTTCGCTGCACGGTGTCCTGGAAGACAGTGCCGTTCGCGAAGAAGAGCGGCGCCGCGAGCCGCACCACGACGATGCCGGGGGCGGTCGTGCGCCCGAGCGGCAGCCCCTCGGCCGAGGAGGCGCCGTACTCGTCGAGCGAGAGCACGTCGATGTCGGGGCTCGCCGCCCGCCGGGCGAGGTTCACGAGCGCCAGCACGAACGCGATCCCGATGCCGACGATCGATCCGAACACGACGGTCACGCCGAAGCAGACCCCGGCGATCGCGAACTCGGCGCGGTCGCGACGCCAGAGCTCGGCGAAGTCGCCGATTCCGAGCAGGGGCAGCACCGCGACCGCGAGCACCGCGCCGATCGCCGGGCCCGGCACATGCTCGAGCAGACCCGTGCCGAACACGAGCAGCAGCGTCGCGCCGACAGCGGCGATCACCGCGGGGAACTGGGTGCGCGAGCCCGCCTGGTCGAGCGCGGCCGTGCGCGCGGTGGAGGAGCCCATCGCGAAGCTGCCGGTTGCGCCGGATGCCACGTTCGCGAGACCGAACGCGAACAGGTCCCGGTTCGCATCCACCCGGTAGCCGCGCTTGTCGGCGTACGCCCGCGAGACGAGCAGGCCCTCGCCCGCTCCGACGAGGAAGAGCGCGATCGCCGACGGCAGCACGGCGGCCCAGTCGGTCCAGGCCACGACCGGCCAGTGCAGCTCGGGCAGGCCGCCCTCGACCGGCCCGAGCGTCGCGACGCCCCGCGCCTCGAGGCCGCCGAGCGTCGTGGCGAGCGTCGCGAGCACGAGCACGACGAGCGCCCACGGCACCGCGGGTGCGAGGCGACGGCCGAGCAGCAGCACCACGAGGCATCCGGCCGCGATCATCGCCGACCAGACGTTCGCGGCGCCGAGGCCCGTGACCAGGGCGAGGAGCTTCTCGAAGAACTCGCCGCCCGGCGGCACCGAGATGCCGAGCATCTTCGCCACCTGGCCGACGAGGATGTCGAGGGCGAGGCCCGCGAGGAGCCCCACGAGGATCGGCTTCGAGAGGAAGTCGGCGAGGAATCCCAGCCGGAACACCGCGGCGACGAGGAACAGCGCGCCGCACAGCACGGTCTGCGCGAGCACCAGCGAGAGGTAGTCGGCCGTGCCGGCGATCGCGAGGCCGCCGATCGAGGTCGCCACGAGGGCTGCCGCCGCGGCGTCGGGCGAGGCGACGAGCTGCCGCGACGAGACCGTGAGCGCCCACACGATGAGCGGCAGCACGAGTGCGTAGAGCCCCACCGTCGGCGGCAGCCCGACGATCTGCGCGTAGCCGATGTTCAACGGCACGGCGATCGCGAGCAGCGTCACGCCGGCGCCCGCCTCACGCAGCAGGTTGCGCTTCGTCAGGCCCGCGAACGGGCGCGGGAACCACCCGCGGAGCGTCGCGGTGAGTCGTCGAGGCATCTGCGGCATCCCCCTTCGCGCAGCTTCACGCTATCGGGGATGCCGCCCGCCCGTCGTCTAGGGAAGCAGGCGCGTCGGGCCGCGGAACAGGTACGTCGTCTCGCGGATCGAGTGCTCGTCCAGCATGAGCATCAGCACGCGCGCGAGGCCCATGCCGAAACCGCCGTGCGGCGGCACGCCGTAGCGGAAGAAGTCGAGGTAGAACTCGAGCTCCTCCGGGTCCATGCCCTTGTCGCGGGCCTGCTCGACGAGCACGTCGATGCGGTGCTCGCGCTGCGCGCCCGTCGAGATCTCGACGCCGTTGTAGATGAGGTCGTACGAGTTCGTCAGGCTCGAGTCGTCTGCGTGGCGCATGTGGTAGAACGGCCGGATGCTCGCCGCGTAGTCGGTGAGGAAGACGAAGTCGTGACCGTAGGTCTCCTTGACGTACGCCGAGATCTGGCGCTCGCCCTCGGGGTCCATGTCGTCGTCGGCGCGGGGGATGACGTAGCCGCGGTCGGCGACGATCTGCTTCGCCTCGGCGAGCGGGATGCGCGGGAACGGGCGGCTCGGCACCTGGATCTCGAGGCCGAAGAGCTCCTGGATCTCGGCGCCGTGCTTGTCGACGACGGCCTGGAAGCCGGCGACCATGAGCTCCTCGTGGAGGGCCATGACGTCGTCATGCGACTCGATCCAGCTGATCTCGGTGTCGATCGAGGTGAACTCGGTCGCGTGGCGGCTCGTGAACGAGGGGTCGGCGCGGAACGCGGGGCCGACCTCGAACACGCCGCCGAAGCCGGCGGCCTGGGCCATCTGCTTGAAGAACTGGGGGCTCTGCGCGAGGTACGCCTTGCCCTCGAAGTAGTCGACCTCGAACAGCTCGGCGCGCGACTCGGAGGCCGAGGCCATGAGCTTCGGGGTCTGGATCTCGATGAGGCCCTTCTCGACCCAGACGCCGCGCAGCGCGTGCAGGAACGTCGTCTGGATGCGGAAGATGAGGTTCTGCTTCGGGTGGCGCAGGTCGAGGAAGCGCCAGTCCATGCGCTTGTCGAGGCTCGAGTCGGCCGCGATCGGCGTCTCGGGGTTCGCGGCGGCGACGACGTCGAGCGTCGCGAGCTTGACCTCGATGCCGCCGAGCTTGACGCGCTCGTCGTGCTTGAGCTCGCCGGTCACGGTGATGAACGAGCCGTGCGCGAGGGCCGAGATCGCCTCGGTCGTCGCCAGGCGCGCGGATGCCTCGGCGTCGCCCTGCTGGGTCTCGTCGAGCTCGCGCGTGGCGGGGTTCACGAGCTGCACGGCGCCGGACTCATCGCGCAGGATGACGAACTGCACCTTCTTCTGATCGCGAACCGTCTCGACCCATCCGGACACGGTGACGGGGCCGTCGGGGAGCGCGGCGAGGTTCTTGACGAGGGTGCGGTTGTTCACGATCGTCCATCCTACCTGCGGGGGTTACGGGGCCGATCGTCGATCGAGGAGCGCCGACGGAGTCGTCGCGTATCGAAACCACCCGGCGGTGAACCTCAACAGGTCTCTTCGGCGGCGTTGCTCCCGCACGTGACACGTCGCCCGACCTCGCTCTAGGGTGGCGGCAGAGTCGACGCCGACGAGGGGAGTACGACATGGATGCCGGAGGCCGCCGAGTCCCGTTCGATGCCCAGCAGGTGGATGCACCGCTCTCGCGCTCAGCCGTGTTCCTCGTCGTCACGATCGGCCCCACGCCCGAGCAGCTGCGCACAGCGCTCGAGGTCGTCGCCGGCATCGACGACCTCGTGAAGTCGGTCGGGTTCCGCGACCTCGGGGCGAACCTCTCGTGCATCGTCGGAATCGGTGCCTCCGCCTGGGACCGGCTCGGCCGCAGCGACCGGCCTGCGGAGCTGCATCCCTTCGTCGCCGTCGACGGCCCGAAGCACACGGCGCCGTCGACGCCGGGCGACCTGCTGTTCCACATCCGCGCCGAGCGCCCCGATTTCTGCTTCGAGTTCGAACGGCTGCTGTTCGAACAGCTCGGGGATTCGGTCGAGGTCGTCGACGAGGTCAACGGATTCCGCTACTTCGACGCCCGAGACCTGCTCGGCTTCGTCGACGGCACCGCGAACCCGACCGGGCGCGGCATGGCCGACGCGACGCTCATCGGCGACGAGGACGAGGTGTTCGCCGGTGGCAGCTACGTCGTCGTGCAGAAGTACCTGCACGACCTCGGCGCCTGGAACACGTTGACGACCGAGCAGCAGGAGGCCGTGATCGGCCGCCGCAAAGCCGACGACGTCGAGCTCGACGACACCGAGCCACAGCGCGCGCACAAGACGCTCGCGACGATCACCGACGACGACGGCAACGAGTTCGACATCCTGCGCGACAACATGCCCTTCGGCAGCCCCGCGGCCGGCGAGTACGGCACCTATTTCATCGGGTACACCCGCCGCCTGTGGGTGGTCGAGCGGATGCTGCAGCGCATGTTCCTCGGAGACCCACCCGGGTTCCACGACCGGATCCTCGACGTCTCGACGGCCGCCACCGGCACGACGTTCTTCGTGCCGTCGCTGCAGCTGCTGGAAGGGATCGTGGATGGAGCGACCGCCTCGTAGGGGCGGCCTCGCTTCGGGGTACTCCCGACGCCGCCGTGTGGTCAAGTGGTCATGTGGTCGCCGGAGGTGTGGTCATGTGGTCATGTGGCCGCGTTCTCCGGACGGACCTCCCCTCGCGGGTGACGCCGATTCAGGCGATCGGTTCGAGGCACTCGCGGCGTGCGTTCCTCAACCCGCTCGATGAGCCCGGATACTCGGCGGATTCAAAGGATCCGGCTCTCTAGACTGGAACCCGTGCCGGCCGAGCAGATCCATCTCGTGCGCCATGGCGAGGTGTTCAACCCCCAGGGCGTGCTCTACGGTCGACTTCCCGGTTACGGGCTCAGCGATCTCGGCCGACTGATGGCAAAGGCCGCGGCCGACGACCTCGTCGCGCGCGGGCGGCCCGTCTCCACCCTCATCACCTCGCCGCTGCAGCGCACGCAGCAGTCGGGCGAGCCCATCGCGGCGGCGTTCGAGCTCGAGCCGACGCTCGACGAGCGGGTGATCGAGCCCGAGAACCGTTTCGAGGGCAAGCGCATGCGCGGTCCGGGCGGGGCGCTCCGTGACATCCGCAACTGGAGTCTGCTCGTGAACCCGTGGGAGCCGAGCTGGGGCGAGCCGTTCGGCTCGATCGCGGCGCGCATGATGGCGGCCATCGAAGACGCGTGGAACGCGGCCGACGGCGGCGACGTCGTCATCGTCAGCCACCAGCTGCCGATCTGGATGGTGCACCGCCACCTCGTGGGCGAACGCCTCTCGCACGACCCCCGGCGCCGGCGCTGCGCGCTGTCGAGCATCACGACCCTCGAGATGCAGGGAGCCGCGGGCAGTGCCGCCGGGCGCCGCTTCGTCGAGGTCGGCTACACCGATCCCGCGGCGGGCCTCGCCGCACAGGCGACCGACGTTGGAGCGGTGTGAAGAAGAATGCACTCGTCGCGGCGCTCGCCGTGGCATCCATGCTCACCCTCGCGGGGTGCGCGAGCGACCCGTTGGCCGACCAGTTCCGCGAGGGCAGCGGCAAGAACTACATCGCCGGCGACGGCACCATCTCGGTCTACCCCGCGGGTGAGCGGGGGGAGCCGATCGAGTTCGCGGGCGAGACGGTCGAGGGCGACCAGTACGACAGCGCGGATGCCTCGGGGCAGGTGCAGGTCGTCAACTTCTGGTACGCGGGCTGCGCCCCGTGCCGCGTCGAGGCGCCCATCCTCGAAGACGTCTACTCCGAGGTCGACCCCGCCGAGGTGAGCTTCGTCGGCGTCAACGTGCGCGACCAGGCCGGCACCGCGGCATCCTTCGAGGACGACTACGGCGTGACCTACCCCTCGATCCTCGACGTGAACGAGGGCGAGGTGCAGCTCGCCTTCGCCGGGCGCGTGCCGCCGGCGGCCGTGCCGACGACGATCGTGCTCGACCAGGAGGGCCGCGTCGCCGCACGCGTGCTCGGCCAGCTCGAAGAGGCCTCGATCCTCTCGTCGATCATCGACGACCTCCTCGCCGAGGAGAGCTGAGGTGTCTCCGGGCGAGATCGTCTTCGGCGGCCAACTCATCGTGGCGGTCCCGATCGCGCTCGCGGCCGGCATCATCTCGTTCCTCTCCCCGTGCGTGCTGCCGCTGGTGCCGGGCTACCTCGGGTACATCGGGGGCTTCACGGATGCCTCGGCGGACGCCGCGACCGAACGTCGCAACCGTCGTCGACTGCTGCTGGGCGTGCTCCTCTTCATCGCCGGGTTCACGGTCGTGTTCCTCATCTACGCGGCGCTCGCAGGTGCGGCCGGGGCATGGCTGCGGGCCTGGCAGGATCCGATCACGCGCGTGCTCGGCCTCGTGCTCATCGGCATGGGCCTCGTCTTCATCGGCCAGTTCACCTTCATGCAGCGCCAGTTCAAGCCGAGCTGGCGCCCTGCGACGGGGCTCGCGGGCGCGCCGCTGCTCGGCATCGTGTTCGGCCTCGGCTGGACCCCGTGCATCGGGCCGGCGCTCGCCGCCGTGCTCAGCCTGAGCCTCAACAGCGAGTCGGTCGGGCGCGGTGCGCTGCTCGGGCTCGCGTACTGCATCGGCCTCGGCATCCCCTTCCTCCTCGTCGCGCTCGGCTTCGGCTGGGTGACGGGGTCGCTGGCGTTCCTGCGCCGGCACATCCGCACGATCAACCTCATCGGCGGCGGCATGCTCATCGTGATCGGACTGATCATGGTGTCGGGCCTCTGGACCGCATGGATGAGCGAACTGCAAGGAGTGATGAGTGGCATCGATCTCGTCCTCTAACACCCACGGCGTCGACCCGCTGCGGCCGGCCGATCACATCGATTCACTGGAGCCCGAGGCATCCTCGCCCGGCGGCACGGGCGGTGACGGCATCAACCAGCCCAAGCTCGGCTTCGTCGGCTGGCTGCGCTTCGCGTGGCGGCAGCTGACGAGCATGCGCACCGCGCTGCTGCTGCTGCTGCTGCTCGCGATCGCCGCCGTGCCCGGCTCGCTCGTGCCGCAGCGCTCGAGCGACCCCAACGGCGTCACCCAGTACTTCGACGAGAACCCGACGCTGGCGCCGATCCTCGACGGCTTCCAGATGTTCGACGTGTACACCTCGGCCTGGTTCTCGGCCGTCTACCTGCTGCTGTTCGTGTCGCTCATCGGCTGCATCATCCCGCGAACGAAGCACCATTTCGAAGCGCTTCGGGCGAGGCCGCCCCGCACCCCGGCGCGGCTCGGTCGGCTCGCGGGCTACACCGAGCGCATGGCGCCCGAGGGCATCGACGCCGAGACGGCGATCGCGACCGCGACGACGCAGCTGCGCCAGGCCGGCTACCGCGTCGAGCGCTACGAGCAGCGCGGAGTGCTCTCGGTCTCCGCCGAGCGCGGCTACCTGCGCGAGACCGGCAACCTCGTGTTCCACACGGCGCTGCTCGGCGTGCTCGTCGCGGTCGGCTTCGGCGGCGGCTTCGGATTCTCGGGCCAGCGGGTCATCGTCGAGGGGCAGACCTTCGTCAACACCCTCGCCGCCTACGACTCGTTCAATCCGGGGCGCTTCTTCGACGACTCCCGGCTGCAGCCGTACCGGCTCTCGCTCGAGGAGCTCGACGCCGTCTACGAGACCGAGAACCGCAACGCCTTCGGCCAGCCCATCGACTTCACGGCGCACGTGACGGTCGAGGGCCAGGGCGAGCAGAGCGCCGACCGCACGGTCAAGGTCAACGAGCCGCTCTACACGCACGGCACCGACGTGTACCTGCTCGGCAACGGCTACGCTCCGACGATCACGGTGCGCAACGCCGACGGCGAGGTCGTGTTCACCGACTCGGTGCCGTTCCTCCCGCAGGACGCCAACCTCACCTCGATCGGCGTCGTGAAGGTGCCCGACGGCATGCCCGAGCAGCTCGGCATGGTCGGCTTCTTCTACCCGACGCAGGAGGCGCTCGACACGGGCGCCTACGCCTCGACCTACCCCGACCTCGTCTACCCCGTGCTGACGCTCAACGTGTACCAGGGCGACCTCGGCATCAACGAGGGCAAGCCCACCTCGGTGTACACGCTCGACCCCTCGACCATGGAGCAGCTCACGGGCGGCGACACCGGGGTCGACTCGATCGAGCTCATGCCCGGCGAGACGACCGAGCTGCCGAACGGGCTCGGCACCGTGACGTTCGAGAACGCGGACCCCGACGCCGCCGAGGGCGACTACTCGAACAGCGTGCCGCGCTTCGCGAGCTTCGACATCCACCACGACCCGACGCAGATCTGGGTGCTCGTCTTCGCAGCGCTCATCCTCGGTGGACTGCTCGTGTCGCTCTTCGTGCCGCGTCGCCGCATGTGGGTGAAGGCGATCGAGCGGCCCGACGGCCGCATCTCGCTCGAGTACGCCGCACTCGCCCGCGGCGAGGACCCGACCCTCGAAGACGCCGTGACGGCGTTCGCCGACAAGCACGCCGGCCCCGCCGACGATGCGAAGTAACCCCCAGACCAACCCCGCATTCGACGTAAGGTAGAACGGTGCAGCTCGACGAGATCTCCATCCTCTGCGTGTACTCGGCCATGGTCGTGTACGCGATCGCGTTCATCGCGTTCTCGATCGACCTCGCCAGGCGCTCGGCAGCGGCCACGGCGGCGGATGCCACGCCCGAACCGACGGCGGAGGCGCCCGAGCGGGTCGGGGCGCTCCAGGCGGCAGCGGCCGCGAAGGCGAGCGCGGCGGCGGAGGCCGCTGCGGCGGCCGCGGGCGGCGAAGCCGCACGGCCCGAGTCGGCGCGGCCGGCGAAGGCCAGGCTCGGCGCCGCGGGCGGCCCGGGCGCCGGGGCATCCGTCGCCTACGGACGTTCGCCTGCGCTTCGCGTGGGCGTCGCGATGACGGTGCTCGCCTGGCTGCTGCACCTCTCGGGCACCGTGCTGCGCGGCCTCGCCGCGGGCCGGGTGCCGTGGGCCAACATGTACGAGTTCGCGCTCACCGGCACGCTCATCATCACGACGGTGTTCCTCATCGTGCTCGTCGTGGCCAAGCAGGACCTGCGCTTCCTCGGCACCTTCGTCACGGGTCTCGTGCTCGTGCTCCTCGGCATCGCGACCATCAACTTCTACGTGAGCCCGATCCCGCTGCCGCCGGCGCTGCAGTCGGTGTGGCTCGTGATCCACGTGTTCGTCGCCAGCGCCTCCGTCGGCTTCTTCGCGCTCGGCTTCGCGCTGTCGGTCGTGCAGCTCATGCAGGCCCGCCGCGAGGCCGTGATCGCGTCGGCGAAGGCCGCGAAGGCGAGCTTCCTCGCGACCCTGCCCGATGCGGTCTCGCTCGAGAACCTCGCCTACCGGGTCAACATCATCGGCTTCATCATGTGGACCTTCACCCTCATGGCCGGCGCGGTCTGGGCCGAGAAGGCCTGGGGCCGCTACTGGGGCTGGGACACCAAGGAGGTGTGGACCTTCATCATCTGGGTGGTCTACGCCGGGTACATCCACGCGCGCGCGACGCGCGGCTGGCGCGGCTCGCGTTCGGCCTGGCTCGCGATCATCGGCTTCTCGACGGTGCTCTTCAACTTCACCGTGGTGAACCTCTTCTTCAAGGGTCTGCACGCGTACTCGGGTCTCTGAGACGCCGCATCGGGCAGCGTCACCGCCTTCGCGCCCTGTGTGACGGAGGGTGATTCGCGCGAGCCTCTCGTGCGACCCGATTCCGGGGGCGACCGTCTGAATCGGACTACGTCACTGATACGCGCGCGGTATCGCTGAGAGCGCAGGATCAGTGATGTCGTCGCGCGCGGCGGGCGCAGGTGCTGATACCAAGCGCATATCAGTGACGTAGTGACGCCCGTGCAGACGTCTGACCGCGAGGAGCAGGCCCGTCGCCACCAGCTGCGGCACGAGGCGCGGCGGCGGCGCGAGGAGCAGTTCCGTACTGGAGTGTTCGCGCGGTTGCGCTGAAACGGGCGCCCGCCGCAGTGACAGCGATTGCACTCTCGTCCCGACCCGCGGCACGTCATTCGCGTGATCATTGGTCACCACGACTGCAAACGCTTGCATTAACCGAGTCGACGCTGCTACGTTCGCGAGCAGTGTCGGTGGCACGGAGTCGTGCCGGGAATCGGGAGTCGAAGATGACGCAACGCTCGCACGCACGCAGTGCACCCCTCCGCAGGTGGCTCGCCGCCGCAGTGACCGGCGGGCTCGCCGTCACGGCGCTGAGCTTCGCACCCGGGCTCGGCCTCGCCGCAGCGGCAGCCGAGGAGCGCAGCTTCGCGCTCGTCGGCGACCTGCAGTCCGAGCTCGGCTGCGCCGAGGACTGGGCGCCCGCCTGCGCCGAGACCGAACTGCTCGCGACGAGCACCCCCGGCGTCTACGCGGCCGAGTTCACGATCCCGGCGGGCGACTGGCAGTACAAGGTCGCCGTGAACGACGGGTGGAGCGAGGCGTACGGGCTGAACGGCGGGGGCGACAACATCCCGCTGACGGTCGCGGGCGAGACGACCGTGCGCGTCGTGTTCGACGACACCCTCAAGAAGGTCGGTCTCGAACTCACCCCGGGCGCGATGGGCGGCGCCTACGACGAGGCATCCGACGACGCGCTCGTCGCTGCGCCGGTGCGCCAGCCCGGCAGCGACGAGACCTTCTACTTCGTGATGACCGACCGCTTCGCGAACGGCGACCCGTCGAACGACGAGGGCGGCCTCACCGGTGACCGCCTCACGACCGGCTTCGACCCCGCAGACAAGGGCTTCTACCAGGGCGGCGACCTCGCGGGCCTGCGCGAGCAGCTCGACTACATCGAGGGGCTCGGCACGACCGCGATCTGGCTCACTCCGAGCTTCAAGAACCGCCCCGTACAGGGCGAGGGTGCGAACGCGAGCGCCGGCTACCACGGCTACTGGATCACCGACTTCACGCAGATCGACCCGCACCTCGGCACGAACGCCGAGCTCGAGGCGCTCATCGACGACGCGCACGACCGCGACATCAAGGTCTACTTCGACATCATCACGAACCACACGGCCGACGTGATCGACTACGAAGAGCAGCAGTACTCCTACATCGACCAGAAGACGAGCCCGTACCTCGGCGCCGACGGCCAGGCGTTCGACCCGGCCGACTTCGCGAGCGCCGACACGGCCGCCGACTTCCCCGAGCTCGACGCGGCGACGAGCTTCCCGTACACGCCGACGGTCTCGGCCGCCGACGCCGACCTCAAGGTGCCTGCGTGGCTCAACGACCCGACGCTGTACCACAACCGCGGCGACTCGACGTGGGAGGGTGAGTCGGTCACCTACGGCGACTTCGTCGGACTCGACGACCTCATGACCGAGCACCCCACCGTCGTGAACGGCTTCGTCGACGTGTACGAGCAGTGGGTCGACCTCGGTATCGACGGCTTCCGCATCGACACCGCCAAGCACGTGAACTTCGAGTTCTGGCAGCAGTGGGCGAGCGAGGTGCTCGACTACGCGCACGCCGTCGGCAAGGACGACTTCTTCATGTTCGGCGAGGTCTACGACGCCGACCCGCAGAAGCTCAGCCCGTACGTGCGCAAGACCGACATGAACTCGGTGCTCGACTTCACCTTCCAGTCGCAGGCCGTGAGCTTCGCGGCCGGCAACTCGGCGAAGAACCTGCAGTCGCTCTTCGCGGGCGACGACTACTACACGACGCCCGACTCCTCGGCGACGGCGCTGCCGACCTTCCTCGGCAACCACGACATGGGTCGTGTCGGCTACTTCCTGCAGTCGACGGGCGCCCCGCTCGAGCGCGACGAGCTCGCGCACGAGCTGCTCTTCCTGACGCGCGGCCAGCCCGTCGTCTACTCCGGCGACGAGCAGGGCTTCGCCGGCACCGGCGGCGACAAGGACGCCCGCCAGTCGCTCTTCGCGAGCCAGGTCGCCGAGTACCAGAACCAGAAGCTCGTCACGGGCGAGCAGGCGGGCAGCGTCGACCGCTTCGGTACGGATGCCCCGCTCTACGAGCACATCGCCGCGCTCTCGGCGCTGCGCCAGGCGCACCCGGCACTCGCGACGGGCGCGCAGATCGAGCGCTACGTCGACAACGGCGCGGGCGTGTACGCGTTCAGCCGGGTCGACCGCACCGACAAGGTCGAGTACCTCGTCGCCGCGAACAACGCCGCAGAGGCGCGCACCGTCGAGGTGCCGACCCTCACGAAGGGCGGCGTGTTCGAGGTGCTCTACGACGGCGGCGCCGACACGGCCGCGGTGACGGCCGACGCCGACGGCGTGGCATCCGTCATCGTGCCGGCGCTCGGCACCGTCGTGCTGCGCGCCGACCGCGAGGTCAGCGCGCCCGACGCGGCCGCCGCGATCTCGGTCGCGGTGCCCGCGGCCGGTGCCGGCGTGACCGGCGTGACCCCGGTCGCCGCCGACGTCGACGACGCCACGTGGCAGGAGACGAGCTTCGCCTGGCGCGTCGCCGGTGCGACGGGCGACGACGCCTGGCACGCCCTCGGCACCGCGGAGGACACGAGTCCGCGGGTGTTCCACGACACGGCCGGGATCGCCGCGGGCACGCTCCTCGAGTACCGCGCGATCTCGACCGACGCGGCGGGCAACCGCTCGGCGGCGAGCACGTACGCGAGCGTGGGCAACGCGGTGAACCTCGCCGAGGGCGGCGAGGAGCCCGAGCAGCCGATCGACCTCGTCACGGTGCCGGGCTCGCACAACAGCGAGATGGGCTGCGCCGGCGACTGGGCGCCCGGCTGCGAGGCGGCGAAGCTGACCCTGCGCGCCGACGGCATCTACGCCGGCACGTTCGAGGTGCCGGCCGGCGACTACGAGTACAAGGTCGCCCTCAACGGCAGCTGGGACGTCAACTACGGCGCGAACGGCGAGCAGAACGGCGGCAACGTCACCTACTCGACCGACGGCTCGAAGCCGGTGACCTTCTACTGGAACCCCGAGACCAAGGTCGTCTCGTCGACCGCCGAGGGCCCCACGGTGACCCTGCCCGGCAGCTTCCAGCAGGAGATCGGCT
Organism: Agromyces lapidis; assembly: GCF_009749405.1. Classification (GTDB taxonomy): domain Bacteria; phylum Actinomycetota; class Actinomycetes; order Actinomycetales; family Microbacteriaceae; genus Agromyces; species Agromyces lapidis. The sequence continues at coordinate 53,093 of NZ_WBIQ01000010.1, read as the reverse complement.
GCGCCGGCGACTGGGCGCCCGACTGCCTCGCCTCGCTCATGCAGGACGGCGACAAGGACGGCGTCTACACCTTCGCCACCGACGAGATCCCCGACGGCGCGTACGAGGTGAAGGTCGCGCACGGCCTCGGCTGGGACGAGAACTACGGCGTCGGCGGCGCCCCGGGCGGCGCGAACTACACGTTCACCGCGACCGGCGGCAAGCTCGTCGAGTTCCGCTACACGCTCGCGACGCACGTGCTCGAGATCGTCGTCACCGACCCGCCGCTCGCCGGCAGCGGGCAGTCGCAGGCGCACTGGGTCGACGAGCAGACGATCGCCTGGCCCGCCGCGCTGCTCGGCGGTGCGAAGGCCGAGGATGCCACATGGTCGCTCGAGCACGCGCCCGACGCGGGCCTCGGGGTGACTGACGGCGAGGTCACGGGAGGCGGCGACGCCGTCGAGCTCGAACTCGACGCGGCCGGACTCTCCGACGCGCAGCTCGAGAAGTTCCCGGCGCTCGAGGGTTACCTGGCGCTGCGGGTCGTCGGCGCCGACCGCGCCGAGGTCGCGGGGCTCCTCACCGAGGAGCTCGCGGTCGCGCAGCGGACGGACGGATCGGGCGGCGACGGCGATGCCCTCACCGCCTTCACCGGCGTGCAGCTGCCCGGCGTGCTCGATGCGCTCTACGCCGACGCCGTGGCATCCGCCCCGCTCGGAACCGACTGGGACGGCGACGACGCGACCCTCACGCTGTGGGCGCCCACCGCGCGCGACGTCGCGCTCGAGCGCTGGGCCGCCGGCGCGACCGGCGACCCGGAGCTGATCGAGGCGGTGCGCGACGACGAGCGCGGCACCTGGTCGGTCGACGGCGTGGCCGCGGGCGACGAGTACCGCTGGTCGGTCGAGGTGTTCGCGCCCTCGACGGGCGAGATCGAGGTGAACTCGGTCACCGACCCGTACTCCGTCGCCCTCACGACGAACTCGGCGCGCACCGTCGTCGTCGACCTCGACGACCCGGCCCTTGCGCCCGAGCAGTGGGTCGAGACGCCCGCTCCGGTCGTCGAGCGCCCCGTCGACCGGGCGATCTACGAGCTGCACGTGCGCGACTTCTCGATCAGCGACGAGACGGTGCCCGAGGCCGAGCGCGGCACCTACCGGGCGTTCACCCGCGACTCGGCCGGCACGAAGCAGCTGCGCGAGCTCGCCGAGGCGGGCATCAACACGGTGCACCTGCTGCCGACCTTCGACCTCGCGACGATCGAGGAGGAGCGCGCGCAGCAGGCCGTGCCCGACTGCGACCTGGCGAGCTTCGGCCCAGCCTCGGCCGAGCAGCAGGCCTGCATCGACGCGGTCCGAGACCTCGACGGCTTCAACTGGGGCTACGACCCGTACCACTACCAGGCGCCCGAGGGCTCGTACGCCGTCGACCCCGACGGCGGGGCGCGCGTCGCCGAGTTCCGCGAGATGGTGGGCGCGCTGCACGCCGACGGCCTGCAGGTCGTGCTCGACGAGGTGTACAACCACACCGCCGAGGCCGGCCAGGGCCAGAAGTCGGTGCTCGACCGCATCGTGCCCGGCTACTACCAGCGGCTCAACGCGGTCGGCGCCGTCGAGACCTCGACGTGCTGCCAGAACGTCGCGACCGAGCACGACGTGGCACAGCAGCTCATGGTCGACTCGGTCGTGCTGTGGGCGAAGGAGTACAAGGTCGACGGGTTCCGCTTCGACCTCATGGGTCACCACTCGAAGGAGAACATGCTGGCTGTGCGGGCCGCGCTCGACGAGCTGACCCTCGAGGAGGACGGGGTCGACGGCAAGACCGTGTATCTCTACGGCGAGGGCTGGAACTTCGGCGAGGTCGCGAACAACGCCCTCTTCGAGCAGGCCACGCAGGGGCAGCTCGGCGGCACGGGCATCGGCACCTTCAACGACCGACTGCGCGACGCCGTGCACGGCGGCAGCCCGGTCGACGGCACCTCGACGTTCCAGCAGGGATTCGGCACGGGCCTCGGCACCGACCCGAACGGCCGGCCCGGCGCGCCGTCGCAGGCCGACCAGCTCGCCGACCTCGCGCACCAGACCGACCTCGTGAAGCTCGGCCTCGCGGGCAACCTGCGCGGGTACGAGCTCGAGGATGCCACGGGGCAGACCGTGCGCGGCGACCAGCTCGACTACCGGGGTTCGCCGGCCGGCTACGCCGACCAGCCCGACGAGGTCATCAACTACGTCGACGCGCACGACAACGAGACGCTCTACGACCTCTCGGTCTTCAAGCTGCCGCAGGGAACCTCGATGGCCGACCGCGTACGCATGAACACGCTGTCGCTCGCGACGGTGACCCTGTCGCAGTCGCCCTCGTTCTGGCACGCCGGCACCGAGCTGCTGCGCTCGAAGTCGCTCGACCGCAACAGCTACAACTCGGGCGACTGGTTCAACCGGGTCGACTGGACGGGCCAGGAGTCGACCTACGGCTCGGGCCTGCCCGGCGAGGCCGACAACGGCGGCAAGTGGCCGGTCATGGCGCCCCTCCTCGCCGACCCCGCGCTGAAGCCGGGCGCGGCCGACATGGCGGCGGCCGAGGCATCCGCCCTCGACCTGCTGCGCGTGCGCTCGTCGGTCGACCTGCTGCAGCTGGGATCCGCCGAACTCATCGAGCAGAAGGTCTCGTTCCCGAACAGCGGGCCCGAGGCGACGCCCGGCGTGATCGTCATGCAGATCGACGACCTCGTGGGCGACGACGTCGACCCCGAGCTCGACGGCGCGCTCGTCGTGTTCAACGCCTCGCCGTCGGCCGTCACCCAGACGGTCTCCGGGCTCGCCGGTCGCGACTTCGCGCTCGCCGAGGCGCAGGCGTCGGGATCCGACGCGGTCGTGAAGCAGACCGGCTGGGATGCCTCGACCGGCACCGTCACCGTGCCGGCCCGCAGCGTCGCCGTGCTGGTCGACGAGCAGCCCCCGCCCGCGGTCGCGACGCTCGCCGTCGGCGCGCCGAGCAAGCTCGTCGCGAAGGCCGGCTCGGCCGTGAAGTACGTCGCGAAGGTCGTCGCGCTCGACGGCTCGACGCCGACGGGCACCTTCGCGGTGTACGAGGGCGGCACGAAGCTCGCCGAGGTCGCGCTGACTGCGGACGACGAGGGCCGGGTGAACCTCAAGCTGCCGAAGCTCGGCCGCGGCCTGCATCTCGTGCACGCGGTCTTCACCGGCGACGAGGGGTACGCCGACACGCAGACGGTGCCGCTGCCGATTCTGCTCTGGTAGCCCGCGCCGGCACTCGAGCCGTCGTGGATGGCTGGTCTCCGAAGCAGTGACCAGCCATCTGCGACGACTCGGTTGGGCGGTCGCTGCACGTCGGCGCACTCCGACACTGAGTCGCTGGGCGGGTCAGTGTCGGAGTGCGGTCGGCAAGGAACGCGGCCTGTCAGCGTTCGTCGATTCCCGGCCGATCAGCTCGGGAACGGCAGCTCGACCCCGCACGACATGAAGCTGCCGACGATGTCCTCCCCATGCGCGGCGAAGATCTCGTCGATGCCCTTGCCGTCGGCGGCCTTGACGTCGCGGTTCGGGTTGTTGGCGCCGATCGTGCCGCCCGAGCCGTTCGCGCCCTTGATCATGATCGTGAACGAGCTCGGCGCGCCGGTCTCGGCGTAGGCGTCGAGCACGCACTCGGCGTCGGCCTCGGGGAGGCCGAAGGTGAGCTCTTCGATGTGCACGGTGAGCCACGCCTGCGAGTTCGAGGCCCCGGCGTTGCCCTGCTCGGAGCGGTTCGGGTTGAAGCACTCGTGAGCGTAGGCGCCGGCGCCGGTGGCGAGCACGCCCGCCGCCGCGAGCGCGAGGCCCGCAGTGATGTTGGTCATGGTCCGCTTGGACATGTGATTCCCTTCGGGTGGGTTCGAGGCGCGCCCGGGCGGCGCACGCACGACCACACCGTCGCGCCGGTGCGCCGGCGCGGCATCCGTGCTCACCCTGATGCGCGCCGGCGCGGGCCGCTCGACGCACCCCCAGTGCTGGGGGCGGGGACTGCGCCCGCTTCAGGCGAGCGGCGCGAACGCCGCACGGGAGGTCGACGCGATGAGCGCCGCGACGGCGACGAGGGCCAGCGCGATCCACGGCAGCCCGCCGACGCCCGCCGAGTCGAGCACCAGCCCGCCCAGGAATGCGCCGACCGCGATCGAACCGTTCCAGGTGGCGACGACCATCGACTGGGCGACGTCCGCGGCACTGCCCGCGATGCGCGCGGGGGCCGACTGCAGCAGGGTCGGCGCGCCGCCGTAGGCGACGCCCCAGAGCGCGACCGCGCCGTACACGACGACGGGTTGCGCGGCGAAGAACCCGAGCGCCACCATCGCGGCGCCGAGCGCGGCCGCGGCGATCAGCACCATCGCGCGCAGGTGCCGGTCGACGAGGGCCCCGGAGACGAGCACGCCGGCGACGGCGAAGACCCCGAACACGAGCAGCACCACGTCGAGGCGCCGGTCGAGACCCGAGGCCACGACGAGCGGGGCGATGTAGGTGTAGGCGACGTTGTGGGCGAGCACGAACGCGGCGGTCGTCGCGAGCACCGCGATGAGTCCTGGCAGCCGCAGCACGGTGCGCAGGCCCGGCCGGGTGCCGGCCCGCTCGCCGGGGAACGCCGGAAGCGCGAGCGCGGCCCAGACGGCGAGCAGCAGGGCGAGGCCCGCGAGCACGGCGAAGGCCGCGCGCCATCCGAGCGCCGATCCGAGCGTCGTCGCGATGGGCAGCCCGAACGCGAACGCGAGCGGGGTGCCGACCATGGCGATCGACAATGCGCGACCCGAGCGCTCGGGCCGGACCATGCGCATCGCGTAGCCCGCGGCGATCGCCCAGAGGAGACCGGCGAGCATGCCGCCCACGGTGCGGGCCACCAGGATCGTCGTGTAGTCGCCCGCGATCGCGGTGATGCCGCTGACGAGGGCGAAGCCCACGACGAGCGACAGCAGCAGCCGCTTGCGGGGAACGCTGCGGGTGAGCGCGGTGAGGGGGATGGCGGTCGCCGCCGTCGTGACCGCGTAGGCGGCGACGAGCCATCCGATCTGGGCTTCGGACACCCCGAGATCTGCGCTCATCTGCGGCAGGAGGCCCGCGGGCAGGATCTCGGTGACGACGCCGACGAACACGATCGAGGCGAGCGCGAGCAGCCCGTTGACGGGAAGCCGCTCGCGCGCCGGCGCGTCGACGGCAGGGGTGGATGCGGTGATCGGAGAAGCCATGTCGACAGTGTCGAACCTTGACATTAGTGTTAAGGTAAAGTCGATCCGAGGAGGGTCATGCGCATCGGTGAACTCGCCGCTCGAACCGGGGTGTCGACGCGCCTCCTGCGCTACTACGAGGCCCAGGGCCTCATCTCCTCGCAACGCGAGGCGAACGGCTACCGCGACTATCCCGACGGCGCCGTCGAGCGGGTCGACCAGGTGCGCGATCTCATCGACGCGGGCATCCCGACCGCCGTCATCCTCGACATGATCCCGTGCCTCGCGAGCGTCACCGACCCCGAGGCGCCGGTGATCGCCCGCGCGCTCGCCGAGTCGCTCTCAGCGAGACGAGCCCAGCTCGAGCAGCGCATCGGATGCCTCTCGAAGAACCGTGACGCCATCGCGGCCTACCTCGAGCGGGCGACGATCACGAGCTGATCGGCGCAGGAGCGGTGCGGGATCGGATCCCGATACGCTTCGCTACTCGACCGGCAGGGTGGTGGCGAGCACCGCATGGCAGCGGGCGAGCCGCTCGATCCACCAGTCGACCCGCTCGGCCGGCGCGGCGTAGCGTTCGAGCAGCTCGGGGTCGGGCAGCACCCGGTGCACCGCGATCGACCCGTCCTCGGGAACGAGGGGCGCGCGCGTGACATCCGCCGCGAGCAGCGACGCCGTGCCGAGGCCGCAGTCGAACTCGAGCGTCGGCACCGCGGCGGCGAGGTGCGCGCCCATCGCCAGGCCGATGCTCGTGTCGAGCGCGCTCGACACGACGACGGGCAGGCCCGCCTCGGCGACGATGGCGAGCGCCCTGCGGATGCCGCCGAGCGGCTGCGCCTTGATGACGAGGAGGTCGGCGGCGCCCGCCTCGGCGACGGCGAGCGGGTCGGCAGCGCGGCGCACGCTCTCGTCGGCCGCGATCGGGATGCCCATGTACTTCGTGCGCCGGCGGATCTCGGCGAGCTCCTCGACCGAGGCGCACGGCTGCTCGACGTACTCGAGGTCGAACGGCGCGAGCGCGTGGATGGCGTGCTCGGCCTCGTCGACGTTCCAGCCGCCGTTCGCGTCGAGGCGCACACGCCCCTCGGGGCCGAGGGCCTCGCGCACGGCGCGCACGCGCGCGACGTCCTGCGCGAGGGTCTGGTCGGAGGCGGCGGCCTTCACCTTCGCGGTACGGCAGCCAGGGAAGCGGGCGAGCACGGCGGGCACGCTGTCGGGGTCGACGGCGGGCACGGTCGCGTTCACGGGGATGCGGTCGCGGAGTGCCGGCGGAGGCGCGTTCCAGCCGAAGTCGATCGCCGCGGCGAGCCAGGTGGATGCCTCGTCGTCGTCGTACTCCGCGAAGGGCGAGAACTCGGTCCAGCCCTGCGGGCCCTCGAACAGCATCGCCTCGCGCACCTCGATGCCGCGGAAGCGGGTGACGAGCGGCAGCGCGACGACGCGGGCGGTGGCGAGCAGTTCGTCGAGTGCGGGGAGGTCTGCGGACGCGGCGGGCGGCATGGGCCCAGTCTGCCACCGGTGCCGTGGTGTCGGGCGGGTGACCTCGCGGGCCGATCCGAATAGGCTCGACGCATGATCGGGAGCGGAATCGAAGAGATCGGGCTCGAGACGACCGAGGTCCGCCCCGAGTCGACGGGGCGGGACATCGCGATCGGCGTGGGCGGCATCATCGTCGTGATCGCGGCGGCCATCCCCATCGTGTGGGGCCTGCTCGCCGTCGGCACGATGGCCTACGCCCTCGTGAGCGGCATGCTGGCCGGGTCGGCGGGCGCCGAACTCTGAGCCGGGCGGGCGGGCGCCCGAACCGCACGAATAGGCTTGAGCCATGAGTGCCGAGGTCTCCGAACTGTTCGATCCGAGCGAGTGGGCTGCGGCTCCGGCGGGTGCGTCGTTCACCGATATCACCTACCATCACTCGCTCGACGGGCGCATCGCGCGCATCGCGTTCGATCGGCCCGAGGTGCGCAACGCGTTCCGCCCGCATTCGGTCGACGAGCTCTACCGCGCCCTCGAGGACGCGCGCACGAACCCGCGCATCGGTGTCGTGCTGCTGACGGGCAACGGCCCCAGCGCGAAGGACGGCGGCTGGGCGTTCTGCTCGGGCGGCGACCAGCGCATCCGCGGGCGCGACGGGTACAAGTACTCCGACGCCGAGACCGCGATCATCGACGGGGCGGGCGGCACAGCCGACCCCCACGGTCACGCGGCGGTCGGTCGCCTGCACATCCTCGAGGTGCAGCGGCTCATCCGCTTCATGCCGAAGGTCGTCATCGCGGTCGTGCCCGGCTGGGCCGCCGGCGGCGGACACTCGCTGCACGTCGTCTGCGATCTCACGATCGCCTCGCGCGAGCACGGTCGTTTCAAGCAGACCGACGCCGACGTTGGCTCGTTCGACGCCGGATACGGCTCGGCCTACTTCGCGCGCCAGATCGGGCAGAAGTTCGCCCGCGAGGTGTTCTTCCTCGCCGAGGAGTACTCGGCTGACCGCGCCTACGAGATGGGCGCGGTGAACCGGGTCGTGCCGCACGCAGAGCTCGAGCGCGAGGCGATCGCGATGGCGCGCACGATCCTCACGAAGTCGCCGACGGCCGTTCGCATGCTGAAGTTCGCGTTCAACGCGGTCGATGACGGCATGGTCGGGCAGCAGGTCTTCGCGGGCGAGGCGACGAGGCTCGCCTACGGCACCGACGAGGCGGTCGAGGGCCGCGACGCCTTCCTCGAGAAGCGCGACCCCGACTGGGGTCCGTACCCGTGGCACTACTGATGCCGGTTACGGCGAACCGGCCCGGCCGGTGTCGGGAGCAGTCGTGAAACCGCTCATCAGGGTTACGGCGACGGATGCCTCGGAGCTGACCCGTGCGCTCGCCGCCGCCCTCGACGGGGGACCGGCCGTCTGGCCGGTGCCCGCGACGGAAGCCGGGGCCGCAGGAGGCGCCGCGGGCTCCTCGCGCTCCGCGAAGGTCGCAGCGGAGGTCGACGACCGCGTCGCGCTCGTCGTCGAGACGAGCGGCTCGACCGATGCCCCGAAGCGCGTGCTGCTCTCGGCCGACGCGCTCGTCGCGAGCGCCGATGCCACGCACGACGCACTCGGCAGCACGGGACAGTGGCTGCTCGCGCTCCCGGGCCACTACATCGCGGGCGCCCAGGTGATCGTGCGGGGGCTCGTCGCAGGCACGGAGACCCTGGCGCTGCCGGCCGGCGCGTTCGATCCGGCTGCGTTCGCCGAGGCATCCGCCCGCATGCACGACCACGTGCCCCACTACACCTCGCTCGTGCCGACGCAGCTGGCGCGGCTGCTCGACGCGGCCGAGCGCGACGCGTTCGTGGGGGCCGCGCTGCGCTCGTTCGACGCGGTGCTCGTGGGCGGGCAGGCGCTCGCCCCCGTGCTCGCGGAGCGCGCCGATGCCGCCGGCGTGCGCGTGCTGCGCACCTACGGCTCGAGCGAGACCGCCGGCGGGTGCGTCTACGACGGAACGCCGATCGGCGACACCGCCGTGCGCTTCGTCGACGGGCGCATCGAGCTCAGCGGGTCGAGCCTCGCCGAGGGGTACCTCGACGACCCCGAGCGCACGGCAGCGGCGTTCGTCGTCGAGCGCGGCATGCGCTGGTACCGCACGGGCGACCTCGGCGAACTCGACGGAGCCAGCGGTCGGCTGCGGGTGCGCGGTCGCGCCGACGACGTGATGATCTCGGGCGGGGTGAAGGTCGTGCTCGGCGAGGTCGAGCGCGCGGTTCGCCGCCTCCACGGCTTCGACGCGGCCGTCGTCGTCGCGGTGCCCGATGCCGAGTGGGGTGAGCGCGCTGCGGTCGTCGTCGCGACGAGCGTCGGCGACGAGGCCTCGGCACTGCTCGGGCTTCGTGAGGCCACGGATGCCGCGGGCCTCGGCCCGGCCGCACGACCCGTGCGGCTCGTGGTCGCCGACCCCTGGCCGACGCTCGCCTCGGGCAAGCCCGACCGCCGGGCGCTCGCGGCACTGGCCGCGCGAGCTGCGGCCGGCGGCGACGGCTGAGCCGCCGTTCGCCGTTCGCCGTCGCCGTCCGCCGTTCGCCGTCGCCGCGCGAGACTCGGGGCGATCGCAAAGGGTGTCGAACTAGCATTGCCGTGTGGCACGCCCGAAACCCCAACGGATGAATCCCGCCGACGACCTCGCGAAGCGCTCGCGCACGCACGGTCGATCGGGCAACCCTGCGCGGGCCTCGAGCCCCGGCGCCGGCAAGGCCCCGGCCGCTGCGGCAGGGCCCGCGACCGCCGCCGACTGGATCTCGGGTGCGCGCCTGCGCACGCTCCCGCTCGCCATCGCGCCCGTCGCACTCGGCACGGGGGCGGGGGTCGTCGCGATGGCCGACGGTCCGTGGCATCCGGCGCGTGCGCTGCTCGCCCTCGTCGTCGCGCTCGCACTGCAGATCGGCGTCAACTACTCGAACGACTACTCCGACGGCGTGCGGGGCACCGACGACCACCGGGTCGGTCCCGCGCGACTCACCGCCTCGGGCGCCGTGAACCCGCGACACGTGCTCGTCGTCGCGCTCTCGTTCTTCGCGCTCGCCGCGCTCGCCGGGCTGGCGCTCGTCGTCATCACCCAGCAGTGGTGGCTCATCGCGGTCGGCGCGGCCGCGATCGTCGCGGCCTGGTTCTACACCGGCGGCAAGCGCCCCTACGGCTATGCGGGGCTCGGCGAGCTCTTCGTGTTCGTCTTCTTCGGGCTCGTCGCGACGGCGGGCTCGGCGTTCGTGCAGGCGCTCACCGTGAACCTCGAAGCCTGGCTCGGCGGGGTCGGCGTCGGGCTGCTCGCGTGCGCCGTGCTCATGGCGAACAACCTGCGCGACGTCGACCAGGATCGGGTCGCGGGCAAGCGCACCCTCGCGGTGCTCATCGGACCGCTCGCGGGGCGGATCCTGTTCGTGCTGTTCACGCTCGTGCCGTTCGGCATCGCCGTGTTCTTCGCGTTCTTCTACCCGACGGCCTGGCTCGTGCTCTTCGCGCTGCTCGCCGCAGTACCGGCGTGCATCATCGTGCTGACCGCCAAGACGGCGCGCGAACTCATCCTCGCGCTGCAGCTCACGAGCATCACCGCGCTGCTCTACGGCGTGGGCCTGGGGCTCGCCTTCGCGCTCTGACGCTCGAGCCGCGACGTGCGCCGCGCCTACTCGGCGGCGGGCTTCCGGGCTGCGGCCGGCTCGTCCGCGGCGGCGATCGCCGCGTCCTCGGCCTCGTCGTCTTCGCGGGTGAGCGGCTTCTCACGGTGGCGTGCGGCGTAGAGCTCGCTCGACATCGACTCGCGCGGTCGGCGCAGGAAGAGGAGCGAGGCGCTGAAACCGAACACCGCGGCGACGAGCGCAGAAATCCACGGGGTGACCCCGGCGATCAGGAGGACGGCGAGCGGCACGGCGAAGAGGAGGACTCGAATCGCGGTGTACCAGATCCAGACGGGCACGGATTTCACCCTGTCAGTGTAGGCGGGGTATCTGAGGGCGGCTCCCAGCCAGCCGTGACCCGGCGAGCCTAGACTGGCACCATGGCCCGGCTGCTCTTCGGACTCGGCGTCGCCGTCGTGATCTTCACGGTCTACGCGGTCGTCGACTGCGCACTGCTCGACCGGCTGCGCATTCGAGGGTTGAAGCGCGGCTGGTGGATCGTCGTGATCCTCGTGGTGCCCGTCATCGGCGGCCTGCTCTGGTTCTTCGTCGGCCGCGGCGGCTCACTGAACCGCCCCGCCGGTCGCAGCCGCACCGTCGCCCCCGACGACGACACCGAGTTCCTGCGTCGCCTCGGCGACGACGCCGTGCAGGCCGATCGCATCCGACGGCTCGAAGAAGAACTCGCCGAACTCGACGGCGAGACGGATGCCTCGGCCGGCGGCCCCGGCGCGGGCAGCAAGGCCGACCCCGGCAAGCGGCCCGACAACCCCGACGCCCCCGGCGAGGCCGGCCCGTCGCCCCGCCCGAATGCCTGAGTCGGTGCCCACGGCACCGGCGGACGGCACGGCGCCGACCGCGTCGACGGCACCGGCCTCCGCGTTCTCGGTCGCGCTGCTCGAGGAGTTCGTGCGAGCCGGGGTGCTCGATGTCGTCGTCGCACCCGGTTCGCGTTCGCAGGCGGTCGCGCTCGCCGCGGCGGAGTTCGAGCGGCAGGGTCTCCTCCGCCTGCACGTGCGGCTCGACGAGCGGGGCGCGGGGTTCCTCGCGCTCGGCCTCGCGGTCGAAGCGGGTCGCCCGGCGGTCGTCGTGACGACCTCGGGCACGGCGGTCGCGAACCTGCACCCCGCCGTGCTCGAAGCCCACCACTCGGGCGTGCCCCTGGTGCTGCTCACGGCCGACCGCCCGGCGGAGCTGCGCGGCATCCGCTCGAACCAGACCACCATGCAGCCGGGGATCTTCGCAGGCGCCGTGCGACTCGAACGCGACGTCACCGCGCCCGAGGGAGCTCACGGCGAGGCGCGGGCCGCGGCAAGGCTCGCCCGCGAGGTCGTCGCGGCGGCCCTCGGCCGTGACGCCGACGGCGGGCTCATCGCCCATCCCGGCCCGGGGCCGGTGCACCTCAACCTGCAGCTGCGCGAACCGCTCTCGTCGCCGATCACCGTCATGATCGCTGACCGCACCGCCGACGCCGCGGCGCCCGAGCCGGGCCGCGCCGAGGCATCCGGCGCACTGATCGCGCGTGGACCGCGCACCCTCGTCGTCGCCGGCGCGGGAGCCGGCCCCGAGGCCGAGGCGTTCGCCCGCGACGGCGACTGGCCGCTCGCGGCCGAGGTCACGAGCGGCGCCCATTTCGGGCCGAACCTCGTGGTCGCCTACCGCGAGCTCCTGCGCGAGCCCGGCTTCGGCGACGCGGTCGAGCGGGTCGTCGTGTTCGGGCATCCGACGCTGTCGCGCGAGGTGCCCGCACTCGTGCAGCGCGACGACGTCGAGACGATCGTCGTCGCGCCGTCGGGCATCGAGTGGTTCAACCCGGGTCGACGGGTGCGCCGGTTCGAGCGCGCCGTGCACGCCGACCCGGTCACCGCCGCCGCGCCGCAGACCGCAGAGGAGCGCACCTGGGTGCGCCGCTGGGTTCATGCGAGCCGCATCCTCGTCGAGGCGGGCCTGCCGCCCGCCGCGCCCGCCGTCGCCGAGGGCATCGACGAGACGGGGCACGTCGGAGACCTCGAACTCCATCGCGAGTTCATGCGCGCCCAGCTCGCCGCCGCCCGCGCACCGATCACGCGCCGCATGCTCGTCGACGCCATCTGGGCCGCGACATGGCCGCACGACCGGCTCGTGTTCGGGGCATCCCGCCTCATTCGCGACGCCGACCGGGCCGTGCCCGGCCGACGCATCGCGGCACACGCCAATAGGGGCCTCGCGGGCATCGACGGCACGGTCGCCACCGCGCTCGGCATCGCTATCGCGAGCCAGACGGATGCCCCGGCGCCCACGCCGATCGCAGGGCCCTCCGCAGGCGCGGCCGACGGGGAGCGTCGAGGACCGGTCCCTGAGGAGGCGTTCGCGGCGTCGGCCGCATCCTCCACCGACGCCGGCCTCGCGACCGGACTCGCGCACGCCGAATCGGTCGAACGGGCGCTCGCGGGCCGCCCGGCTTCGGCGGTCGCGTCGGCCGGGGTGACCCGCGCGCTCATCGGCGACCTCACCCTGCTGCACGACGTCGGCTCGCTGCTGCTCGGCGCGGGCGAGGCCCGACCGCGGCTGCTCGTCATCGTCGGCAACGACGGCGGCGGAACCATCTTCGACGCGCTCGAAGTCGCGGGCACCGCGCCCGCCGACGCCTTCGACCGGGTGCAGTACACGCCCCAGCAGGTCGACCTCGGGGCGCTCGCCACGGCGTACGGCTGGGCGTACTCGCGGGCGACGACTCGGGCCGAACTCGACGAGGCGCTCGGCACGCGCGTCGACGGTCCGACGATCCTCGAGGTTCCGCTGCCGCGCTGAGCCCGCCCCGCCCGTGCCGCCCGCGCCGCAGCCCCCGCCGCCGCAGGCCCCCCCCGCCGCAGCCCCCGCCGCCGCAGGCGTGAGTGAGGTTCGCGCCGCTGAGGTGAGTTCGAACCAGACTCAGGGGCGCGAACCTCACTCAAGCGAGTGAGCGAGCGATCGAGCGGGGCGGGCGAGCGAGCGGGCGGGCGGGCGGGCGAGGCTTGCCGTGGCATCCGACCGACGGCAGGATGACGACATGAGCCGCGAATCGTTCTGGACCGCCGACCCCGCCGAACTCCTCCGCGTCGGCGAGGGGTTCGAGCTGGCCGACGTCGACCCGCAGTCGCACCCCGGCTTCGACGGCGGCAAGGCCGAGGCGAAGGCCGCGCTCGCCGAAGGCGCCGACATCCTCGCCGAACTGCAGGAGCAGCTCTTCGCGGGCAGCCGCATGGGCGGCCACAAGCGGCGGATCCTGCTCGTGCTGCAGGCGATGGACACCGGGGGCAAGGGCGGCATCGTGAAGCACGTGATGGGCGCGGTCGACCCGCAGGGCGTGCAGCTCGCGGCCTTCAAGAAGCCGACCGAGGAGGAGCTCGACCACGACTTCCTCTGGCGTATCAGCAAGGAGACGCCCGCCCCCGGCATGATCGGCGTCTTCGACCGATCGCACTACGAGGACGTGCTGATCGGGCGGGTGCGCGAGCTCGCCCCGCCCGCAGAGATCGAGCGCCGCTACGACGCGATCAACGAGTTCGAGCGCGGGCAGGTCGCGAACGGCACGACCGTCATCAAGGTGATGCTGCACATCTCGGCCGACGAGCAGAAGCGGCGCCTGGAGGAGCGGCTCGAACGACCCGACAAGCACTGGAAGTTCAACCCGGGCGACATCGACGAGCGACTGCTCGCGCCCGCGTACCGCGATGCGTTCCAGCTCGTGTTCGAGCGAACGGCGACGGCGGATGCCCCGTGGTTCGTCGTGCCCGCCGACCACAAGTGGTACGCCCGGCTCGCGGTGCAGCACCTGCTCATCGACGCCCTCGAGGCGATGGAGCTCAGCTGGCCGGCGGCGGACTTCGACGTGGCCGAGCAGCAGGCGCGTCTCGCGGCGAGCTGAGCGGCCGCCGGTCGAATAGCGAGCGGATCGAGACCACGGAGGGCGCTACTCACCCGGCGAGGATGCGAGAAGTAGGCTTGAGAGGTGAGTCAGACGCACGCCCCGGCGCGCCTCGTCGTCAGGACGGTGGCCGTCGATGAGACCGAACCGCTGATTCCGCGCACCGACCCGCGACACCCGCTCGTCTGGATGCGCCGTGACGAGGGCATCGTCGGACTCGGCGAGGTGCTGCGCATCGAATCGTCGGGGCATTCGCGCATCGAGGACGCCGCCTCGGCGTGGACCTCGATCGCCGCCGCCGCCGACATCGACGACCGCGTCGGCCTCCCGGGCACCGGCCTCGTCGCATTCGGCGCGTTCGCATTCGCCGACGAGTCGGAGGCGATGAGCGTGCTCATCGTGCCCGAACTCGTCATCGGGCGCCGCGACGGTCGCGCCTGGGCGACGCGCATCGGTTTCGAGACGCCCGCCGAGGTGACCATTCCCGAGCCCGCGCCGAAGCGGCAGGTGCCGCGGGTGACCTTCGAGCCGGGGACGCTGCCGCCCGAGGCCTACGAGTCGGCCGTGGCCGAGGCGGTCCGTCGCATCGACGCCGGCGAGTTCGAGAAGGCGGTGCTCGCCCGGCAGCTCGTCGGCACGCTGAGCGACGACGCCGGCCTGCGGGCGACCATCAACCGGCTCGCCGAGGACTACCCCGACACGTGGGTCTTCGCCGTCGACGGCCTCATCGGCGCGAGCCCCGAGACGCTCGTGCGGGTCGACCACGGCACCGTCTCGGCGCGGGTGCTGGCAGGCACGGCGCCGCGGGGCGCCGGCGAGGCATCCGACCGCGATCACGCCGCGACGCTCGCGGCGAGCGAGAAGAACCTCGCCGAGCATGCACTCGCGGTGGCGAGCGCCGTGCAGCGGCTCGAGCCGCACACGACCCGGCTCGACACGAGCCCCGAACCGTTCACCCTGCAGCTGCCGAACCTGTGGCACCTCGCGACCGACCTCAAGGGCACGCTCGGCGACGGCTCGAACTCGCTCGATCTCGTGAAGGCGGTGCACCCGACCGCCGCCGTCGCGGGCACGCCGCGCAAGATCGCGCTGCGCGCGATCGCCGAGCTCGAGGGCTTCGATCGCGGACGCTACGCGGGGCCGGTCGGGTGGGTCGACGGCGACGGCGACGGCGAGTGGGCGATCGCGCTGCGCTGCGCGCAGGTCGACCTCGACGGCACCGTCACGGCATATGCCGGATGCGGCATCGTGCATGACTCGGTGCCCGCCGACGAGCTCGCCGAGACCGACATGAAGTTCCGGCCGATCGTCGAGGCGTTCGGCGGGTAGTCGCGGTCGGGCTTCCGGCGGCCGGTCCGGTGCAGGGCGCCCGCCGGTAGAATCGAGGGATGACCCGCGCAGACCTCGGCAAGGACCCCCGCGAGGTGTCGGCGATGTTCGATCGCGTCGCCGCCGCGTACGACCGCACCAACAACGTGCTCTCGGTCGGCAACGCCCCGCTCTGGCGGGTCGCCACGACCCGCGCGGTCGACCCGAAGCCGGGCGAGCGCATCCTCGACGTCGCCGCAGGCACCGGCACCTCGAGCGCGAGCCTCGCGAAGTCGGGCGCCTCGGTCGTCGCCGCCGACTTCTCGCCGGGCATGATCGAGGTCGGTCGACGCAGGCAGGCGCACGTGCCGAACCTCGTCTTCGTCGAGGCCGACGCCACGAAGCTGCCCTTCGACGACGACTCCTTCGACGCCGTCACGATCTCGTTCGGCCTGCGCAACGTCAACGAGCCGAAACAGGCGATCGCCGAGTTCTTCCGCGTGACGAAGCCGGGCGGCCGGCTCGTGATCTGCGAGTTCTCGACGCCGCCGACGCCGTTCGTGCGGTTCGGCTACGGCGCGTACCAGCGCTACGTGATGCCGCCCCTCGTGAAGCTCTCGAGCTCGAACGACACGGCCTACGAGTACCTCAACGAGTCGATCAACGCCTGGCCGAAGCAGCCCGAACTCGCCGCGTGGATCCGCGAGGCCGGCTACACCGACGTGGCGTGGCGCAACCTCACCATGGGCGTCGTCGCCCTGCACCGAGGCCGCAAGCCGGTGGCCTGAGCGGCTCGCGGCTCGCCCCGCGGGCGAAGCCCGTGACATCCCTTCGCCGTCGCTGACACGGCCCCGCATGCGGGCACCGGTAGGCTGGGAGACGTGAATCCGAGCCACCCGGTCGCCCGTCGCGGCTCCGCGCTCGCCGCCAACCTGGGTCTGAGCGAGCGGGTCTTCGCGTCCGCAGCCGACAAGGCCATGGCGCGGGCGATCGACGCCGGCATCGAACGCGTCGAGTCCGGCCTCGTCCGCGAGGTGCAGTTCGCCGACTCCATCGCCGACGTCTCGACGCGCTATCTGCTCGAGGCCGGCGGCAAGCGGGTGCGCCCGATGCTGACGCTGCTGACCGCGCAGCTCGGCGCGGGCGCCACCGATGACGTGATCACCGCCGCCGAGGCGATCGAGATCACGCACCTCGGCTCGCTGTACCACGACGACGTCATGGACGACTCCGACCGCCGCCGCGGCGTGCCCGCCGCTCACGCGGTGTGGGGCAACTCGGTCGCAATCCTCACCGGCGACCTGCTCTTCGCCCGCGCCAGCCAGCTGATGGCGAGCCTCGGCGAGCGGGCGATCCGCATGCAGGCCGACACCTTCGAGCGGCTCGTGCTCGGCCAGCTGCACGAGACGGTCGGCCCGACCGAGGCCGACGACCCGATCGAGCACTACATCCAGGTGCTCGCCGACAAGACCGGCTCGCTCATCGCGGCGGCCGCGCAGTCGGGGGTCGTGTTCTCGGGTGCCGACCCCGCCTACGAGGCGCCCATCGTCGAGTTCGGCGAGAAGATCGGCGTCGCGTTCCAGCTCATCGACGACGTGATCGACCTGTCGCCGCAGCCCGAAGAGACCGGCAAGGTGCCCGGCACCGACCTGCGCGCGGGCGTCGTCACGCTGCCGCTCCTGCGGCTCGCCGAGCTCGCGAAGACCGACGCGGCATCCGCCGACCTGCTCGCCCGCATCGAGCGCGACGTGATCACCGTGACCGCGGCCACCGCCGACCTCGGCGACCCGCTCGACACGAACACGCTCGCCTCGCGCATCGTGCCGTCGCGCGCGACGGTCGACGCGATCGTGGCCGAGCTGCGCGAGCACGAGGCCACCAGGGCGACGCTCGCCGAGGCGCACCGCTGGGCCGCCGAGGCGGTCGCGGCGCTCGCGCCCCTGCCCGAAGGAAGTGTGAAGAAGGCGCTCACGCGTTTCGCCGAGACGATCGTCGAGCGCCAGAGCTGACGGCCGCGCCGATCGCGCACGCCGTCTCGGAGGCCCGGAACCGAGTTCGAATTCGAGGAGAGATGTGACGAGGAACAAGCTGCGACTGGCGATCGTCGGGGCCGGCCCCGCCGGCATCTACGCCGCCGACATCCTGCTGAAGGCCGAGCGCAACTTCGACGTGTCGATCGACCTGTTCGACCACCTGCCCGCGCCCTACGGGCTCGTGCGCTACGGCGTCGCCCCCGACCACCCGCGCATCAAGGGCATCATCACGGCGCTCCGCGAGGTGCTCGACCGAGGCGACATCCGCATCTTCGGCAACGTGCGCTTCGGCGAGGACATCACGCTCGACGACCTCAAGAAGCACTACAACGCCGTCATCTTCGCGACCGGTGCGGTGAAGGATGCCTCGTTGAGCATCCCGGGCGTCGAGCTCGAGGGCTCGTACGGGGCCGCCGAGTTCGTGAGCTGGTTCGACGGGCACCCCGACTTCCCGCGCACCTGGCCGCTCGAGGCCCGAGAGGTCGCGGTCATCGGCAACGGCAACGTCGCGCTCGACGTCTCGCGCATCCTCGCGAAGCACGTCGAAGACCTGATGCCGACCGAGATCCCCGCGAACGTCGCGGCCGGCCTCGCGGCCTCGCCCGTGACCGATGTGCACGTGTTCGGCCGCCGCGGCCCGACCTCGGTGAAGTTCACCCCGCTCGAGCTGCGCGAGCTCGGCGAGCTGCGCGACGTCGACATGATCGTCTACGACGAGGACTTCGACTACGACGACGCCGCGCGCGCGGCCGTGTCGGGCAACAAGCAGGTGTTCGTCATCGACAAGGTGCTGAACCAGTGGCGGCAGCGCTCAGTGGGTGAAGCGAGCCGCCGCCTGCACCTGCACTTCTTCGCAAAGCCGCTCGAGATCGTCGACGACGGCACCGGCAAGGTCGGCGGCATCCGCTGGGAGCGCACCGAGTCCGACGGCGCCGGCGGGGTCGTCGGCACCGGCGAGATCCGCGAGCTGCCGATCCAGGCCGTGTACCGCGCGGTCGGGTACTTCGGTTCCCCGCTGCCGGGCATTCCGTTCGACAAGAGGTTCGGCGTCATCCCGAACCACGAGGGCCAGGTGCTCACGCGCGACAAGGAGACCGGCGAGGCGCGCCAGATGTACGGCGTCTACGCGACCGGCTGGATCAAGCGCGGCCCGGTCGGCCTCATCGGGCACACCAAGTCGGACGCGATGGAGACTATCAAGCACGTCATCAACGACCTCGGCAACTGGTGGCGGCCCGAGTCGCCCTCGGAGGAGTCGGTGATCGAACTGCTCGAGTCGCGCGGCATCCGCTGGACCGACCTCGACGGCTGGCACCGCCTCGACGAGCACGAGCAGCAGCTCGGCCGGGCCGAGGGGCGCGTGCGCATCAAGGTCGTGCCCCGCGACGAGATGGTCGACATCTCGCGCGGCGAGGTCGCGTAGGCGCGCGCGGGCGCGTGAGGCGGGCGTCATGACGGATTCGTTCATCGTCGTCGCCGCCGCGGCGGAGGAGATCGCGGAGGAGCATCCGGTCGTCGCCGGCCGGGTCAGCTCCGCCCGGCTGCTGAAGGCCGACGGCGTGCGCCTCATGCACCTCGCCCTCGACTCGGGCGAAGCCCTCGCCGAGCACACCGCCGCGGCGCCGATCACGGTGCAGTGCCTCGAGGGGCGGTTCCGCTTCGAGGCGGAAGGGCGAGAGGTCGACCTCGCGCCCGGCGGCATCGTGTACGTCGCGGCCCGGGTGCCGCACGCCGTGCACGCCCTCGAAGCCGGGCGCCTATTGCTCTCGCTGCACGGCTGAGCGTTCGCAGCGGTGTCGTGGCCAGCGCGCTCCGCCTGTGCACGACCGCGCCGCTGCGTGCCCCGTCGGCGCTACGCTGCTCACCATGCCGATGCTCGCACCGCTGACCGCGCTCGCCCTCGCGGCGTTCGGCTTCGCGCTCGGATGGTGGCCGTTGGCCGCGTGGTCGGCGCGTTCGATGAAGGGTGAGCGGATGCCTCGCCGCACCACCCTGCGCATCATCGCCGCCGTCACGACCGCGGTGACCTTCGGGCTCCTCGGCCTGCGCTTCGGCCTCGACTGGCTGCTGCCGGCCCTCCTCGCCTTCGCCGCGTGCGCGACGGTGCTCTCGATCGTCGATCTCGTCGAGAAGCGACTGCCGAACGCGGTGGTCTTCCCGGCGCTTGCCGTGGTGGGGGTGCTGCTGGTACCGGCGACGTGGGCCACGGGGGAGTGGATGCGGCTCGCCTGGGCGCTCGCCGGAGCCGCGGCGATGTTCGCCGTCTACTTCGTGCTCGCCCTCATCTCGCCGTCGTCGATGGGCATGGGCGACGTGAAGCTCGCCCTCGTCATCGGGCTGCTCGTCGGCTGGTTCGGGCTGTCGCCGTGGCTCGTCGCCCTGCTCGGCGCCTTCGTGATCGGGGGACTCATCTCGCTCGTCGCGCTCGCGCTGAAACGGGTGACGTTGCGGGGGTCGATCCCGTTCGGGCCGTCGATGCTCGCGGGGGCGCTCGTGGCGGTGTGGCTGGCGGGGCCGGTGGGGTGACGGCCCATGCCGCCGCGGGAGTTGCAGCGATCGGGCGGGCTCGGCCGAAGATGATGCCGCCGACACCTCGCATCAACATCGGGGTACATCTGTACCCCGTTCTCAGGGTACGCGTGTACCCCAAACTTGTACCCCGTTAAACCCCCAGATTGGGGGGCAGGTTCACGCATCTTGCGTCGAAAACGCCCGATCTGCGCCAATCGTTGCGTCGTTGCCCGGATGCGACCCCCAAAGTGGGGCATAGGCCCCTCGGAATGCGCTGTATAGCTTTCATGTCACCGCATGTACCCGCATGCGGCATGCACCACCCGCTCGGGAGTGCAGGTGTCCCATTACCCGAAGGGTCCATCATGCTGAAGGCATACGCCGCGCTCCAGGCGCGGATCAACTCGCTCCGTTCCGAGGACGAAGGTGCGACTGCTGTTGAGTACGGTCTCATCGTGGCCGCCATCGCCGCAGTCATCGTCGTCGTCGTTGTTGCACTCGGTGGCGAGATCAACGCGGCGTTCCAGACGGTGCTGAACAACCTTCCCTAATCGGGGTCGATCGACCGGCTCGCGTGGCCCCGGAGGGGGCCGCGCGAGCGTTCGTTCAGATGCGCATGACAGAACAAGAAATGCGCCGTGGGTCGGGGCTCGAGGTGAGGTGATGATGAAGGTTCGGCGTCGAGACGACGGGGCGGCCGCGGTTGAGTTCGCCCTGATCCTGCCGGTCCTCCTCACGTTGGTGTTCGGCATCATGGAGTTCGGATGGGCGTTCGGGCAGCAGGTTTCACTCGGCAACGCGGCGCGCGAAGCTGCGCGGACGATGGCGATCCACTGGGCAGAGCCGGGTGCTGAAGCGGAGGCGATCGAAGAAGGGCTCGCTGCTGCGCCGCTCGTCCCCGATGCGGCGATCGCCTTCGCATCGATGGAATGCGCCCCCACTAACCCAGACGACGAGCCGCTCTCAGTGACCGCAGTCGCCACACTCGAGGCGCCCGGGCTCACCGGATGGTTCAACTGGCTCATCGCACCCGAACGGGTGCTGTCGGCGGAAAGCAAGATGATATGCGGCGGTTGAATGAGCGGCTTCGCCGTGAACGCGGCGCGAGCGCCGTGCTCACCGCGATCCTGCTGATTCCGATCCTCGGTATGGCGGCGATCGGCGTCGATACTGGAATGCTTTACTACGAGCGAGCCCAACTCCAGAACGCGGCGGATTCGGCGGCACTCGCTGTCGCCACCAAGTGCTCGGTGAGTCGCTGCCCGGGCGATACGACGATCGCCTCGAGCTTCGCCAACGGCAACGCGTTTGACGGGGCTGTCACGATCGACGATCAAGTGATAGATCGGTCGGCGCGCACAGTGCGGATCGATGTCAGCACGCTCAACGGTGATGGCACGAGTGCGCCGTTCCATCCGTTCGCGGCAGCGATCGGCGTCACCGACAACAGCCCCGTGACTGCGACCGCGACGGCACACTGGGCCGGCGGCAACATCACCATCCCGCTCGCCCTCTCTTCATGTGAATTCGAACGGATGGTCGGCGCTGAAGGAGCCGAGGACCACGACGCGCATTGGGTGCGCTTCGACGAGAACAAGCTCTGCAAAGACGATCCGCTCGAGCCTCCACTTCCAGGCGGGTTCGGATGGCTCGACCCTCTTCTCGACGATGATGGGAATCCGGTTGGCTGCCTCGCCGAGACAAGTGCAGACGGCACGACCTCGGGAAGTGATACCGGCAACAATGGAATCTCGAACGAGTTCGGCGAACTCTGCCACGCGGTCTTCACGGAGCCACCGCCCGAGGGCCACACTCTCTACGTCCCGATCTTCGACAGCGGTGAGGATCAAGGCAGCAAGGCGGTAGTGCATATCGCGCACTATGCCAAGGTCTCGCTGCTCGGCTGGGCGTTCGGCGGTGGCAGGGAAGTACTCCCCAACTTCTGGGAACGATCCCGCCTGGACGTCGACAACATCGACTGCAGGCGCTCCTGCCGCGGCCTCCTCCTCGAGTTTCAGGAGTACGTGCCCGTCGGTAGCGTGCCCGGTACCGACATCTCCACCGCAGTCAGTTTGCTCAACTAACGCCCTACCCACGCCCCGGCCCGAAAGACCCGAACATCATGAAGACCCGAATCATCGGTGCAATCATCGCCCTCATCCTGACCGTCGTCGGGGCGTTCATTCTCGTCACCTACGTGCGAGGCGCGGATGCGCGCGCACAGGAGGGCGCCGAACTCGCTGACGTCTACGTGGTCACGGAGGAAGTCCCCAGCGGCACTCCTGGCGAGTCGATCGGCGACTTCGTCAAACTCGACACCGCCCCGCAACGGAACATCCCCGATGGAGCCGTGACCGAACTCTCCGAGCTCGATGGTCTGGTTGCTGACGGGAAGGTGTTCGTCGGAGAGCAACTGCTTACGGCGCAGTTCGTGTCCCCCGAAGTCAAGGCTTCGCGTGGTGAGGTGGATGTTCCAGCTGGAATGCAGGAGGTCAGCTTCGCCCTTCCCGTGCAGCGGATGGTGGGCGGTGCAGTACGAGCCGGCAGCAAGATCGGCCTCGTCGTCACGAAGTACGAGGTCGGGGCCGACATCAAGGACGGAACTCCAACCTTCGTGCCCGAGTCGCAGTTCTCCTTCAACGGCGTACTGGTCACCAACGCGCAGATCGGCGAGAACGTGAGCGACGGCGACTCATCCGAGGAGGATGGGACGAGCGGTGACACGATCCTGCTGACCGTTGCACTCGCCACGCACGACGCTGAGCGACTGGTCTGGGCGATGGAAGGGTATGAGCAGGCAGGCGAATACCTTCCCTACGTCGGCGTCTGGGCGACACTGCAGAACGAGACGACCGACACGTCTGGTTCCTCCCCCGTCAACGAGAGCAACTTCAGATAGTGCTCCCCTATCTACTCGTAAGCCGATCCGCCGAGTACGAGACCCGGTTGCGGGCTCTTCTCGGCGAACGGCTCGCCGTGGTCCCGGGGGAGTTCCTGACGTTCGGCCCTGAGGCAGTCGCGAATCGAGTGACCGAGGTGCCGAGGATCGCCATGCTCGGCCCCGTGCTCAACTATGAGGAGACGCGGGGGCTCGTCGATGCGTTGACAACGAAGCACCCCAATCTCGGGCTGATCGTCGTGCGCGAACAGCGTTCCGACCTCGAAGACTGGGTCGATGAGCTTTCCCTGCACGCCGTGTTGAACCCCGACGCCACTGACGAAACGACGGTCGGATTGCTCGACCGCCTCGCGTCATGGCTCATTGCCCACGGGCACGCTGAAACCCACGACTTCGATGCACCACTGGCCCTGGAAATCGATGACCTGCCGTTCGTCAGCACGGCGCCGGTCACGCAGGAAGCCGCCCCCGATCCCGCCGACGAAGGCGCTTTCGGAACGGACCAAGAAGTCGAGATCGAGGCACCGACCTGGGAGTTCCCGCCGCTCGAGGCCGGTACCGCGACGGAGGCGATCGCCGTCGTCGCCCCGAAGGGCGGGCAGGGCAAGACGACGATCGCGATCAACCTCGCGACCGGACTCGCCGAGGTCGCCCCGAACTCGGTGGTACTCGTCGATGCAGATCTACAGTTCGGCGACATCACGGTCGCGCTGGCACTGCAACCCGAGAAGACGATTGTCGATGCCGTCGCTGACGCGGCGATCGATGAACTCGTGCTGAAGACGACGCTCACCCACCACGTGGATGGCTTCTTCGTGGTGGCAAGTGCGCCTTCGCCTGAACTCGGCGATCAGGTTGCGCCGGCCGCGCTCGCGGAGCTCATCACCCGCCTGCGCTCGACCTTCCGTTACGTCGTCATCGATACGACCCCGGGGCTCGGCGAACACACGCTTGTCACCCTCGAGCACGTCACTGATGCCGTGTTCGTGACCAACATGGGCGTGCCGAGTCTGCGCGCCACCCGCACCGAGTTCGAGCTGCTCACGAAGCTCGGACTCATGCCGGGCAATCGGCACGTGGTGGTGAACCAGGTCGACAAGAACAGCGGCCTCACCATCAAGGATGTCGAGAAGATCATCGGTGCGCCCGTCGACATCGAGATGCCCAAGTCGTCGGCAGTTCTGCTCGCCTCGAACCGTGGCGTGCCGCTCATTCACGACGACGTGCGCGACCCTGCAGCGAAGGCGATCAGATCGATCGTGCTCCGCATCGCGCCCGAGGCGTTCCCGAAGCGCAGCAAGATCCAGAGAAGGCGGCGATCGAATGAATCTGAATGAGCGACTGAATGCTCTCCGCGGCGAGCGCGATACCGTCGAATCGTTCGTGCCGGCTGAACAGGAGCCCACGGACCCGGCGCACGACGATGCCGAATCGCTGGCGACACCGGCGGAGCAGCCTCCCGCCGTCGCGCCGGAATCCTCGTTCTTTCAACCGACACCGCCACGAGTGCCGAACCCACGCCCGGCAGGAGCAGCGGACCCGCTGGCGGCGGTGAAGGAGAAGGCAGCCCAAGAACTCTTCGGCCGGATTGGTGCTCGCCTCAACGACGCCTCCCTGACCGAAGCGCAACTACACCTCCTTGCGCGCGCAGAGCTTGCTGACATCGTCGCAGGGGAGCAGTTGGCACTCTCCACGGCCGAGCGGAACCGGCTGATCGAGGACATCGGCGCTGACGTCCTTGGATATGGTCCGCTCGAGCCACTGCTCGCCGATCCGAGTGTGAGCGAGATCATGGTCAACCGCTTCGACCGGATCTATGTCGAGCGCAACGGTCGTTTGCAGGAGTCGCCGCACCGATTCACCGGTGAACCCCAGCTGCGCCGGGTGATCGAGCGGATCGTCGCCAAGGTCGGTCGCCGTATCGATGAGTCGTCGCCGCTCGTCGACGCCCGCCTCGAAGACGGGTCACGTGTCAACGCGATCATCCCGCCGCTCGCGGTCGATGGAGCGTCGCTGACCATTCGAAAGTTCGCCGGGACTCCCTTCACGGTGCACGACCTCATCAACTTCGGCAGCATGTCGCGGGAGGCAGCGACCGTCCTTGACGCGGCCGTTCGGGCGAAGTTGAACATCCTGGTATCGGGCGGTACAGGTACCGGTAAGACGACGCTACTCAACGTGCTGTCGGCGTTCATTCCCGGTGACGAGCGCATCATCACGATCGAGGACGCCGTCGAACTCCAGCTCCAACAGGAGCATGTCGTGCGCCTCGAGTCCCGCCCGGCGAACATCGAGGGTCGCGGTGAGATCACTATCCGCGACCTCGTGCGCAACTCGCTGCGCATGCGCCCCGACCGCATTGTGGTCGGCGAGGTGCGCGGCGCCGAGTCTCTCGACATGCTGCAGGCGATGAACACTGGCCATGAGGGGTCCATCTCGACCCTCCACGCCAACTCACCGCGAGATGCAGTCTCGCGCATGGAGACGCTCGTGCTCATGGCGGGCATGGACCTCCCACTGCGCGCGATCCGTGAGCAAATCGCCTCGGCCATCGACATCATCGTCCAGATCAGCCGGCATAAAGACGGCGTGCGTCGCATCACGCACATCACCGAGGTGCATGGCATGGAGGGGGACATCATCACCCTTCAGGATGCATTCAGCTTCGACTACTCCGCGGGCTACGACCACGAAGGGCGTTTGCTCGGGCGCCTCGGCCCGACGGGAGTGCGGCCCCGATTCGCCGAGCGCATCGCCGACCACGGCATCGCCCTCCCGATGTCGCTGTTTCAGGTGGTCCGAAGCGAGATGCTCGGGGAGATCCGATGAACCCGCTCCTCATCGTCGGCGGCGTAACGATCTGCCTCCTCGCGCTGCTGGCTATTGTCTTCCTCGTCATCGCGCCGCCCGCGCCGAGAGTCGCACGGGACCGTCGCCTCGCCCCCGGTGAAGAGCACGTCTCCGCCCTGACGAGAATCACCGACCGGGCCACAGCAGCGATCGACTCGGCATCGACCAACCGCTCTGGCGGTATGTTCAGCCCTGAGTCGCTCGAACTCGCCGGCATCAAGACCGATCGCGCGGGGTTCCTGATCCTCGTCGCGTCGGCGACGAGCGTCATGTCGCTCATCGGCGTGCTCCTCGGGCTCGCGAACGGGTTCTGGTTTCTTCTCGCCGTCATGTTCGGGGCGGCGACACCGTTTTTGGTGAGATTCCTCCTCGTCATGCGCACCTCGCAGCGGCAGGCGAAATTCGCCGACCAGGTCGATGACACCGTGCAGATGCTCGCCGGTGGCCTGCGGGCAGGCCACGGGCTGAACCGTACGATCGGTGCAGTTGCCGCCGAAGCGGAAGAGCCGACCAGTGAGGAACTCGCCCGAGTCGTCAATGAGACCAGGCTCGGTCGCAATCTCGCCGACGCGCTCGCGAACACCGCGCAGCGGATGAAGAGTGCGGACTTCGAATGGGTGGCCCAGGCGATCGCGATCAACCAGGAGACGGGTGGCAACCTTGCGGAGGTGCTCGACCAGGTCGGCAAGACGATCCGTGAGCGCAATCAGATCCGCCGCCACGTGCGAGCGCTGAGTGCCGAAGGGCGGCTCTCCGCCGTCATTCTTGTGGCACTCCCAGTCAGCGTGTTCTTGTTCCTCCTCGTCGCGAATCCAAGCTACGTTTCGTTCTTCTTCACGAATCCGATCGGCATCGTCGCGTTGATCGTGGCGTTCCTGCTGTTGGTGGTCGGCACGATCTGGGTGATGTACTCGGTGAAGGTGAAGTTCTGAGATGCCCATCGTCGGAATCGTCATCGCGGTAGTCACGGCCGTCTGCTTTGGGCTGTTCGTGTTTCTCCTCTTCCCCAAAGCGGCGAAACAAGGTTCAGAGCAAGATGGCGTGGTCATCGGTACCCAGCTCGGGCCGGTGCAACAGGGATCGATCGGTGCCCGATTGGTTGCTTCCGCACCCAGCGGGTACATCGGCTGGCTCGAGAAGCAGATCGCGTACGCCGGTCGGCCGAGCGGATGGACGCCGAACGCGCTGGCCGTCTGGAAGATCGTTTTGCCGATCATCGCTGTCCTGCTCGGCATGCTGTTGATCTCTCGCACGGGTCCGCAGCCGCTGGTGATCTTCATCGTGATCGCCATGACGATCATCGCCTTCTTTCTCCCCGACGTGCTCATCAACTCTCGAGCGCACGACAGGAGGGAAGCGGTCGCCGTCGCGTTGCCGGACACACTCGACCAGATGACGATTGCGGTCGAAGCTGGGCTCGGATTCGATGCTGCGATGGCGAAGTCTGCTCGCGGGGGCCGCGGTCCGCTCGCCGAGGAGCTTGTGCGAGTGCTGCAGGATATGTCGATCGGGCGAACGCGTCGGGATGCATTCCATGAGTTGGAAGAGCGAACGAATTCTGAGGATCTCCGCCGGTTCGTGCGTGCAGTTGTACAGGCTGATGCGTACGGGATCGCCCTCGGCGATGTGCTGCGCGTCCAAGCCGGTGAGATGCGACTCAAACGACGTCAGCGTGCCGAAGAGCAGGCGCAGAAGGTGACCGTGAAGATCCTCTTCCCGCTCATCTTCTGCCTCCTCCCGGTCCTGATCATTGTTGTGATGGCACCGGCAGTAGTCGGAATCATTCAAGCGTTCAGCATGACCTGAGCCGGGCGGTGTGCGGGGGGAGCGCGTTCGATCGCTGGATGCGCCTCGGTAGGCTGACCCCACAGCGCAGGGGAGGGGAGCCGTGACCGATTCCGTCGACGAGCCCGCCACTGCCGACCCCCCAACCTGGCGCCCCGACCCCCTCGGAGAACGCTTCGAGCAGCTCACGCTCCCGCTCGGCCACGACGACGAGGGCGAGGTCGTCGCCACCTTGGTGCGGTACCGCCCGAGATGGCGCCCGCGGATCACGCGCGGCGCGGCATCCGGTGCCGATGTGCTCTACGTGCACGGTTGGAGCGATTACTTCTTCAACCGCGAACTCGCCGAGTTCTGGGCCGGCCTCGGCGCCCGCTTCTACGCGCTCGACCTGCGCAAGTACGGGCGCAGCCTGCGCCCCGGCCAGACGCCCGGATTCGTCGCCGACCTCGCCACCTACGACGCCGACATCGCGGCTGCGCTCGCCGCGATGGGGCAACCGGATGCCACGGGCCCGGCCGCCGGCCGCCCGCTGATCCTGCTCGGGCACTCGACCGGAGGGCTCACGCTCTCGCTCTGGGCTGCGCGCAACCCGGGACGGGCGGCGGCGCTCGTGCTGAACAGTCCGTGGCTCGAGTTCCAGCTGAGCA
The DNA here is from genome assembly GCF_009749405.1 of Agromyces lapidis. GTDB lineage: Bacteria > Actinomycetota > Actinomycetes > Actinomycetales > Microbacteriaceae > Agromyces > Agromyces lapidis. The sequence goes on along the minus strand of NZ_WBIQ01000010.1, from coordinate 24,850 downwards.
AGGTCGGCCGGCAGGCGCTCGCACCGATGATGGAGCTCGGGGCCCGAGTGCATCCGCTCGCTCCGCTGCCGAACGTCGACCTCGGCTTCTACACGCGCGCCGTCTCCCGCGAGCAGGGCGGCGAGTGGGAGTACGACCACGAGTGGCGGCCCGACCGCGGGTTCGCGACGTCGCCGGCTTGGCTCATGGCGATCCTCGCGGGGCACGCGACGATCGAGTCCGGCGTCGACGTCGGGGCGCCGGTGCTCACCCTGCTGTCAGCGCGGTCGACGATCCTCGCCCGGTGGGACGACGCGATGCGCTCGACCGACAGCGTGCTCGTCGTCGACGAGATCGCCCAGCGGGCGCTGAAGCTCGGGTCCTCGGTGACGGTGGCCCGCATCGACGGCGCCATGCACGACGTGTTCCTGTCGCGCGAGCCGGCGCGAGCCGAGGCCTACGCCGACATCACCCGCTGGCTGCGGGGCTACGGCCCCGGGCGCTGACCGCCCCGCGTCCGCCCGTGCCCCGTCCCCGCGCCCGTGTGAGTGAAGTGCCGCGCGGTGAGCATGGTTCGAACCTGTCTCGGCGGCGAACCTCACTCGGGGGCGCCTCTCCGGGCGCGGCTCTCCGCGTGCGCGGCGACGCCTCCTGCACAGGGGAGGGCGCCGCGCATCGATGCACAGAGTGGGCGGCGAGGTCTCCGGCTCGTGCCGGTGGCGCGAGGCTGGGCCGGTGGAGCTGCCTCGCCTGCCTTCGGGACTCATTCGATTCGCCGACGTGCGCGATGCCACCATGCAGAAGCACCTGGCGGCAGAGGTTGCGGCCGGCCGCCTCCAGCGGGTGCGGCGGGGCTTCTACGCCGACGTGCCGGCCGAGTCGGTTCCCGCCTGGCAACGCGACGAGCTGCGCCACCTCCGACTCGTGCGTGCGGCGGCCGAGACGATGCGGGCGCCCATGTTCACCGGCTTCTCGGCGCTCGCGCTCTTCGAGCTGCCGAGCTACGGGGCGTGGCCGCATGAGGTCTCGGTGCTCTCGTCCGGGCCGACCGGGCATCGCCGCGCGGGAGTCGTGGCGGTCGGCGCGCCGCGCCCGCCGGCCCTCGTGAGGGTGGGCGACTGCGTGACGACGTCGTTGGAGTTCACGCTGATCCAGGTGTGCCGGGTCGGCACGCTCGCGGCCGCGCTCGTCGCCGTCGACGCCGCGCTCTGGGTGCCGCGCCGATCGGGCCGCGGGCCGCGTACGACGATCGAGCGGCTGCGTGCCGAGCACGAGCGCCTGCTGCCCTACCCGGGCAGCCGACGAACCGAGGCAGTGCTCGAACGTGCGACGAGCCGCGCAGAGACGCCGTTCGAGACGGCGAGTCGGCTGGTCATCGAGGAGTTCGGCTTCGAGCCGCCCGTGTTGCAGCAGAGCTTCCGGCTCGAGGAGCTCGGGACGATCGCCGAGGTGGATTTCTGGTGGCCCTCGGTGCGGGCGATCGGTGAGGCCGACGGTCGCGGCAAGTACCTCTCGAGTGCCGGCGGATCGAACTCCGCGGCATCCCGTGACCTGGCGAGTGGCGCGAACGGCCCGGTTGCGGGCGCGGGCGGTGCGGGCGCAGGCGGTGCAGGCGTGCGCGGTGCCGGCACATGGGTGCAACGGACCGCCGCCGAGTCGGCCGCGCGACGAGTCGTCAGGGAGAAGGACCGCGAGAACGCGCTGCGTCGTCGGGTCCGCGCGATGGACCGATGGGACTGGGGCGAGCTTGCGCGCAAGCACCCGGTCGAGCGCCGTCTCGCGGCGATGGGTGTGCCACGCACCCGACCCCGCCGCGCGCTCATCGGCCCGCCGGACGCACCGGCGCTTCGCGCCCGGCAGGCCATCACGCCTGAGGTGGGTTCGGCGCCGTGAGGCGAGTTCGACGGCGCCTCACGGCGTCGAAGTCACCTCAGTGGCGCGACCGACCGCCCGCTCAGCGGAAGTTCGTGAACTGCAGCGCGACGTCGAGGTCTTTGCCCTTGAGCAGCGCCATGGTCGCCTGCAGGTCGTCGCGGCTCTTCGACGAGACGCGCAGCTCGTCGCCCTGGATCTGGCTCTTCACGCTCTTCGGCGCCTCGTCGCGGATGATCTTCGAGATCTTCTTCGCGTTCTCGCTGTCGATGCCGTTCTTCAGCGCGATCTCGATGCGGAACTCCTTGCCCGACGCATACGGCTCGCCCGAGTCGAGCGCCCGCAGCGTGATGCCGCGCTTGATGAACTTCGACTCGACGACCTCGAGCACGGCCTTCACCCGCTCGTCGGTCTGCGCCTTCAAGAGGATCTTCTCGCCGCTCCACTCGACCGACGCGCCGACGTTCTTGAAGTCGTAGCGCTGCTCGACCTCCTTGCGCGCCTGGTTGACGGCGTTCTCGGCCTCCATGTGGTCGACCTTGCTCACGATGTCGAACGTTGAATCTGCCATGAGGGTCAGTCTACCGAGCCCCGAAATCACACGAACGGATGCCACGGGGCGCGCGCCGTGGCATCCATGCCGCTACTCGGGCGGACGGGCCGTCGACGAGCGCACGCGGAGCTCGTGCGGCAGCTGCGTCGCTGCGGGCGCGGACGCCGCGTCTGCGGGGGGCTCGAGCGCCTCCATGAGGATGTCGACGGCCTGCTCGCCCTGCAGCCGGGGGAACTGGGCGACGGTCGTGAGGCCGAAGAAGTCCGAGAGGTCGTGGTCGTCGATGCCGACGATCGACACGTCGCGCGGCACGACCAGGCCGAGGTCGCGGGCGGCGAGGATCGAGCCGATCGCCATCTCGTCGGAGGCGGCGAAGATCGCCGTCGGTCGGTCGTGGGGCGCCCCGAGCAGCTGCTTCGTCGCGTGGTAGCCGCCGCGGATCGTGAAGTCGGCCGGGGCGAAGAGGCGCGGGTCGGGTTCGATGCCGGCGTCACGGAGGGCGCCCTCGTAGCCGAGGCGACGGTTCGTCGGCAGGTGGAAGTCGACGTCGAACTCGAGGTCGCCGCCGATGTGGGCGATGCGCCGGTGCCCGAGGCCGATGAGGTGCTCGGTGGCGAGCCGCGCCACGGCGACGTCGTCGATCGTGAGGGTGCGCACCCCGGGGATCGGGCCGCCGACGCCGACGAGCGGCTTGCCGAGCTCGTGGAGCCGGGCGACCTCGTGCTCGGTGAGTTCGAGCGAGACGGCGATGACCGCGTCGACGCGCTGGCGCAGCAGGAAGTGCTCGAACACGCTCGAGCGCTCTTGGCCGTCGCCCGAGAGGTTGTAGAGGGTGAGGTCGTAGCCGCGGCGCAGCAGCGCCTGCTGGGCGCCCTCGAGCACCGAGGAGAAGAACCAGCGGTTGAGGAACGGCACGACGACGCCGATGTTGCGGGTGCGCCCGGATGCCAGGGAGGAGGCGTTCGAGGAGACGACGTAGCCGAGGCGGGCCGCGGCATCCTGCACCTTCGCCTTCGAACCGGGCGAGACGTGGCCGCGGCCGCTGAGCGCGCGCGACACCGTCGCGGTGGAGACCCCCGCGAGCTTCGCGACCTCTTCGATGCCGGCCATGGTCCCTCATTCCGCGTAACCGGTTGGAATCCTACCGTTCGCACCCGTCCGTGCGCGGCGCGGCGCGTTGAACGACCGGCGGGTTCAGGCAAGAATGCCTTGGTCAGGGTCTGCCCGAGGGGTGGTCGGCATGCCCATCCATCACTCGAAGGGAACCACTGCCGTGAAGTGGGTCAAGCGCATCGTCCTGGGCCTCGTCGTGGTCTTCGCCGCGTTCTACCTGATCACCCGCCCCGAAGACGCCGCCAACGCCGTGCAGGGTGCGGTCGACGCAGTGTTCAACGCCGCGGGATCCGTCGTCACGTTCTTCACCTCGCTCTCGTCATAGCCCGGAGCGCGCCGTGAGCCTGTTCGATCCGCACATCGAGCGGCACCTCATCGCCGACGACGGTGAAGTGGTCATCGACGAGGTGCACAAGCACTGGGCGTCGAACGTGTTCGCCGCGCTCGAGATGGCGGCGGCGGTGCCCGTGCTGTTCCTGCTCGCCTGGCTGCCCTCCCAGCTGTACTGGGTGCCGTTCTTCCTGTCGCTCTTCCTCGTGCTGCACGGCGGCTGGCGCATCCTGCAGCGACGCATGGACCGCTTCGTCATCACCAACATGCGGGTGTTCCGCGTGCACGGCATCCTCTCGCAGCGCATCGCGACGATGCCGATCGCCCGAATCCTCGACATCTCGGTGCACAAGCCGCTCATCGGCCGCATCTTCAACTACGGCCACTTCATCTTCGAGTCGGCCGCGCAGGACCAGGGCCTCCGCGAGATCCGCTACGTCGCCTCGCCGAACCAGCGCGGGCTCACGATCCAGCGGGTCATCCAGCGCGCCGGCCTGCGCGGGGGTCCGCGGCCCTCCGCTGAAGAGCGTCGTTCCGAGCCGGCGCGCATCTCGCGCGAGCGCGCCGAGCGGGCGCGTGCCGAACAGGCCGCCCTCGACGAGCGCGCCCGCGCCCGCGAGGAGTGGGACCGCGAGCAGCGCTCGCGCGACGGGCGCGGCGCGGGCGACGCCCGTGAGCCGCGCACCGAACCGGTGCCGGTGCAGGCGACTGCGCCGCAGGGGCATCAGGGCTGGCTCTCGACCCACGAGCAGCGGCAGAACGCCGCCGCGGCCGGCGCCTCGTCGGCCGAGCCCGACAGTGCACGCGACCAGAACGACACGGCCGAGATGCCCTGGTGGCGTTCGTCGAACTGAGGCTGGCCCTTGTGCGGCGAGATGTGCAAGCATGGCGAACATGTCGAATCGGCGGAAGTCGCTCGCAGGGGGAATCGGGATCATCGGGCTCGTGCTCGTCGGCGTTGCCGCGCCCGCGAGCGCCGTGGATCCGGCGACCGAGATCGGTGCATACGCGGACTGGACGGTCGGCGGCACGGCGGGCGCGTTCACCGCGACCGGGATGCTTCCGCCCTCGACCGGGTTCGCGGGGCCGATCAGCGTCACGAGCGACTCGATCGCCCTGACCGAGGCGTCGGGTGCGAGCGCGTTCCTCAACGCGTCGACCGACTTCGGCACCGAGTACGGGTCGAGCCGGTTGCAGCCGTACCTCACGATCCGGCCGAAGACGGGGGCGCTCGCGCCGACCCCGCCCGCCGTCGACAACCCGCCGCCGTCGCGCACCGTCGTCGACCTGGGCGCCTCGCGCGGCGACGACTGGGGCTTCGCGCTCGGCGACATCGACGCCGACTGGGTGTTCGTGACCGCCTTCGACGACGCCGGCGTGCAACTGCCGGTCGACGCGCTCGGTGCCCTGACGCCCGGCAACTACTGCGCGGCCGGGTCGCCGAAGCCCAGCACGTGCGCCGGACCCGGACCGTTCACCGACCTCCCGCGCTGGGTCGGGTCGGGCACGCTCGTCGACTTCGGCATCACCTTCGTCGAGGGCACGCTCGTCGGCAACTTCACCGACACGACGGGCGCCTACCTCGGGTTCCGGCCCGACCCCGCGGTGCGCCGCATCGAGCTGCTCTACGGTGCCGTCAACGGTTCGCCGTCGTATCAGTTCTGGCTCGCCGTCGCCGCCGCGAAGACCACGGTGACCGGCACGGTCGAGCTCGAGGGTGGCGCGCCGCCGCCGCCCGGAACGGTCGTCGAGGTCGACGACGCCGACGGCGAACCGGTGCGCGACGTCACCGGTGAAGAACTGCAGGTGCCGGTCGACGAGAACGGCGACTTCACCGTCGAGCTTCCGCAGGCGGGGGAGTACACCCTCGTCGTCGTGCCCCCGGCCGGATACACACCGCCCGACCCCGTGACCATCGACGGCTCGCAGGCCGAGGTCGAGGTGCCGCCGATCGCCGTCGAGCCGGTCGTGGTGCCGCCGACGTCGCCGCCGGCTTCGCCGCCTCCCTCGCCGTCGCCATCTCCCGGGTCGGAGACGCCGGCGACACCCGCGCCGGCCGCGACCGGCGAGCTGGCCGAGTCGGGGGCGAACGTCGCGCCGTTCGTCGCGATCGCGGCCGGCGTGCTGCTCGCCGGAGCCGCCGCCGTGGTGTTCGCGACGGTTCGGCGTCGGCGCGGTGCACCCGCGGCGACCGCTTCGGAAGCGCCGCCGAGCGGCCCGTCGTCGGATTCGCCGTCGGAGCCTCCGACGGGCCCGGCGAACCCCTCCTGAGCTCGATTTCCGCCACGAGGCCTCGACGGGTATCCTTGTCAGGCCCCCGGTTGTGTGCAGAACGTGGTCGGGTGCGACGGCGAGTTACCCAAGCGGCCAAAGGGATCTGACTGTAAATCAGACTGCTCAGCATTCGGGGGTTCGAATCCCTCACTCGCCACCAGTGAAAGCCCCGGTTCGCCGGGGTTTTCGTGTTTCTTGGCTCACTCGTCGGTGCGCAGCGCGGGGTGCATCCATCGACGGCCCGCGCTAGCTTGAGGACATGACCGGGCACGTGGCATCCGTCGATCTCGTTCACCTGCTCGCGCTCGCTCGCGACATCGCCGTACGGGCCGCGGAGTTCGCGGCCGGGGCGCGTCGCGAGGGAGTCGAGGTCGCGGCGACGAAGTCCACGCCGACCGACATCGTCACGGCGACCGATCGCGACACCGAGGCGCTCATCCGCGAACGCATCCTCGCCGCCCGGCCCGACGACGGCATCCTCGGCGAGGAGGAAACGGCGCACATCGGCACGAGCGGGCTCACCTGGGTCGTCGATCCGATCGACGGCACCGTGAACTTCCTCTACGGGCTGCCGAGCTGGGCGGTGAGCATCGCCGTGGTCGAGGGGCCGGCCGAGCCCTCGAGCTGGCGCGCCCTCGTGGGGGTCGTCGTGAACGCGTCGACCGGCGAGGTGTTCGAGGCGAGCGCCGGCGGGGGAGCGCGGCTGAGCAGTGGCGACGCGGAGAGCGGGGCCGCGGACGGCGGGGCCGGGGCGCGGCAGACGTTGCGGGTCAACACCGGCGTACCGCTCGGGCGCGCACTCGTCGGCACCGGGTTCGGGTACGCGCCCGAGCGCCGGCGCGAGCAGGCCGAGGTGCTGCTCGCGGTGCTGCCTCAGGTGCGCGACGTGCGGCGCAACGGCTCGGCGGCGCTCGAGATGTGCGCGCTCGCGGCCGGGCGACTCGATGCGTTCTACGAGCGCGGACTCGCCCCGTGGGATCACGCGGCCGGGGCGCTCATCGTCCGTGAGGCCGGCGCGCTGGTGGGCGGTGCGCGCGGCGGCCCCGAGGGCGAGGAGCTCGTCGTCGCCGCCGCGCCCGGCCTCTACGAGGAACTCGTCGCCGCGCTCGCCGCAGCCGGGGCGGGGTCCTGACGTCCGCGACGCCCGGGCTGACGCGGCACACGGGCGTTCACCCACGGTTCGCGCGACGGATCCCGCGGTTTCGCGTAGCGTTCACCGCTGATTCCGGGTAGTCTTTACCAACCTGTTATCTCGTCGCGCGCCGTCGAGATGAGCACCTCCTCGACAGAACTCTCGCCCCCGACGCCGAAAGCCCCCTACACGTGCTCGAGTCCCCCCTCGTGCCCGACGGATCAACGCCAGGCACCCGCGCTGAAGTGCGGCCCGAGCGACCCCTGACCCGTCGCGAGCTGCGCGAACGCGAGACCGAGGCAGCACGGCTGGCAGCGTCGGCGAACGGCGGTCACGAGGCCCAGGCTCAGTTCGGCACGGCGGATGCCCCGGTCCCGCCCTCGTGGACGCAGCAGCAGTCGCACGCGTCGCTGCCGCAGGCGCCGAGCCGGCCCGCCGCATCGACGCCTCCCAGCGCAGGAGTCGCGAGCGCGACGGCCGCGCACCCGCCGGTCGCCCAGCCCGCGCCGGCCCGATATGCATCGGCCCAGCCCGTGGCCCCCGCGCAGCCGTCGCATCCCAGCTTCGACGAGTTGTTCTCGGGCGCGAACGCCCCGACCTCGTCCCCCGTCGCCGAAGCCCAGCAGACGCGCACCCGCTCCACCCCCGCAACGCCCGCAGAGGCCGAGCCGATCGACCACCCGGTCGCCCGTCGCTCGGCCTCCGTCATGTCCGCCGGGGCTCGGCCGGCCGAACCGTCCATCGCGGCCGCGCCGCCCGTCGTCGCGCCGCGCACCCGGCCCCAGCCCGAGGCATCCGAGCCCGCCGGATTCGACGACCTCTTCGCCGGCCTCGGCGCCGACGACGCGGCAGACGAGCTCACCGACGCCGGCCGTCGAACGGGTCGCGGTGCCCGCAGCGACCGCGCGGCCCGCACTGACCGCGCCGGCCGCAAGGCCGAGAAGCAGGCCAAGGCCGGCAAGGGGCGCCTCGGCGCCAAAGCGCAGCCCGAGGTTCGCGGCGTGCGCCGCGGCGCCGCGGGTGCTGCTGCCGGTGCGACTGCTGCTGCAGGTGCTGCCGCCGCGGTGCCCTCTGCTCCGCCGGTCGCCGGTGGGGCTGCCACCGCGGCCGCCGCCACGTCGGCATCGGCCGATTTCGCCTCGCTCATCGCGGGGGCCGCCTCCGGGCCTCGCACCGAGCCGATCATCGTGCCGATCCCCGCGCCCGAGCTGCTCGCCGCCGCCACCGAGATCCCCCTCGCGCCGCGCGACGCCGTCGGGCAGAGCGATGACCTCGCCGCGATGATCGCCGCCGCCGGTGCCGAGGCCGAGGCGTTCGACGCAGCGCCCGCCGGCCGTCGCCAGCGCGTCATCGACGGACCCGAGTCCCACCCCGCGGCATCCGCCCGCCGAACCGCAGGCGGCGCGTCGCGCGCCACCGGTCGTCAGCCCGCGGTCGGCGCCCGCCCCGCGGCATCCGCCTCGCAGCCTGCACGGCCGACTCAGCGCCGCACCCGAAATCGCACCCGCAGCATCGCCAGCGTGGTCGCGATGGGCTTCGCGGCGATGCTCGCCGTCGCCACCTCGGTGCCGTCGCTGTCGTTGCTCACCCCGGCCGAGGTGCAGGCCATGGCCCTCGAAGACGCGTCGACGACCACGATCGACGGCCAGCGTGTCGAGATCAACGACGGCGTGCTCGCCCAGGGCGTCGAGAGCGAGGGGTACAAGACCCAGACGATCGAGGAGTACGCCGAGGCCGCGGGCATCCGCGCCGAGGCCACCTTCACGAACAACCCCTCCGGAACGGTGCAGTGGCCATTCGCCGTCGGCGTGCACATCGGCGACCGCTTCGGTTACCGCGACTGCGCGGGCTGCTCGAGCGACCACCACGGCCAGGACTTCAACCCGGGCTACGGCGCCGACATCCAGTCGATCGCCGACGGTGTCGTGGTCGAGTCGACCGACTCGGGCGGGTCGCTCGGCACGGTCATCATGATCCAGCACGAGATCGACGGCCAGACGATCACGAGCGTCTACGCGCACATGGTCGAGGGTTCGCGACTCTTCGAGATCGGCGACACCGTCGAGGTCGGCGACGTCATCGGCGAGACCGGCAACACCGGCATGTCGACCGGCCCGCACCTGCACTTCGAGATCCGCATCGGCGGCATGGACGGCGAATGGGTCGACCCGCTCGAGTGGCTCTACGCCAACACGAACTGAGCTGCTCCCGCTTCGCGGCTTCTGCAGGAAAACTGCACTGAGACAGGCTGTGGGCTTGGGATGGCGCCCAATCTCCTGCACAAGCGGCGCATCGGCGCACTTGTCCTCCACAGGCGCGTTCGCTGGTCGGTGCTGCGCTCATCCTGAGTACATCGCGGGTGCACCGCGGCGCGTTCCGGAATGGTGTTCGCATGAACCTTGCCGCCACGCCGCCTCCATCGGTGGTGAGCATTCTCCGCGGAGGCGGAGTGATCCGGTCGTCGGGGCTCGCCTCCGCAGGGCTCGACCACCGTCGGATCGCGGACGGTGTGCGTCGGGGCGAGCTCACGATGATCCGCCGGGGCTGGTTCGCCGTGCCGCCGGTCGACCACGACGTCATCCGCGCCGTCAGAGTCGGTGGGGCGCTCACTGCGGGTTCGGTGGCGAAGCTGCACGGCCTGTGGACGCTCGACGACGAACGCCTTCACGTGCGCGTGCCCTCGACGGCGAGCAGGCTCCGCTCGCCCGACGACGCTCGCGCCCGGCTCGATGCCGACGTGCACGGCGTGTGCCTGCACTATCGTCCCGCGGGCGGGCCCAGATCCACCGGTGATCGCCTGGGCCGTGACGGGCTCATCCGCAGTCTCGCCGAGATGTTCCGGTGCGCCGGAACGGTGCCGGCGATGGTCGCGCTCGAATCGGCGCTGAACCGCGGAGTGCTGCCGATGCAGGCGCTCGCGATGATCGGCGCCCTCGCGCCGGCCTGGGCCGGCCGGCCGATCGAGCTGGCATCGCCGCTGAGCGATTCTGGTCTGGAGACGATCGCGCGACTGCTCTTCCACCGGGTGCGCGTGCCGGTCAGAACACAGGTCCGTCTCGGGGACGTGCGTCGGGTCGACATCCTCGTCGGCGATCGGCTGGTGATCGAGCTCGACGGCCGTGGCTTCCACTCGGGTGACGACTTCGACCGCGATCGGCGGCAGGATCTCGAGCTGAGCCTGCGGGGGTATCTCGTCGTCCGGCTTTCGTACCGCATGGTCATCGAGGACTGGGACGAGACACACCGCCGGGTACTCGATCTCGTGAGTCGCGGGCTGCACCGGTGGGGTCGGGCAGCACGAGAGCTGACCTGAGCTGATCCGATGCCCTGAGTTGCAGCGCCGCCGTCGCTGCTTCTGCAGGAAATCAGGCCCTATCCCTGCCTGTCAGGTTGATTCAGAGCAATTTTCCTGCAGAAGCCGCGGCAGCGGTCACGCGGCAGCGGTCACGCGGTGCGCAGCCAGACGGTCGTGTCGCCGGGCAGCAGCACGGATGCCTCGTCGAGCGGCCCGCTCGCGAGGAGCACCTCGCCCGCGGGCAGCGCCACCGACGCCGAGCCGGTGTTCGCCACGACGATCACGTCGCCGTTGCGGAACGACAGCACCTCGGGGGTCTCGCCCGCCAGCCACTCGAGCGAGCCCGAGGCGAGGCCGTGCGTGCGGCGCCCGGCGAGGAGCGCCCGGTAGAGCGAGAGCGTCGAATCGGGCGCCCCGCGCTGTGCATCGCGTGCGAACGACGCCCACGACTCGGGCTGGGGGAGCCACGCGGCATCCGTGGGGCCGAAGCCGTACGACGGCGCGGAGGCCGTCCAGGGCAGCGGCACGCGGCATCCATCGCGACCGTAGCGCTCGCCGTTCGTGCGGAACCAGGTCGGGTCCTGGCGGGCGTCGTCGCGCAGCTCGACGACCTCGGGCAGGCCGAGCTCTTCGCCCTGGTACAGGTACGCCGAGCCGGGCAGGGCGAGCATCAGCGTGGTCGCGGCGCGGGCGCGGCGCAGGCCCGTCTCGGGGTCGCCGAGGCCGGGCGTGCGCGGGCCGACGCCGTGGCCCTGCGGGTTCGGCTCGGTGAGGGCGAGCCGGGTGGCGTGACGCACGACGTCGTGGTTCGAGAGCACCCAGGTCGAGGGGGCGCCGACGGCTGCGAACGCGGCGATCGAGTCGTCGATGACGCGGCGCAGGGCATCCGACTGCCAGGGGGTCTCGAGGTAGGCGAAGTTGAAGGCCTGGTGCATCTCGTCGGGGCGCACCCACTTCGCCACGCGGGGGAGCGGGTCGACCCAGGCCTCGGCGGCGAGGATGCGTTCGCCCGGGTACGTGTCGAGCAGCGCCCGCCAGTCGCGGTAGATCTCGTGCACGCCGTCCTGGCCCCAGTAGGGCGCGCCGTCGCCGGGTTCGGTCGAGATGGCGGGTTCGAGAGGAACGCCGGCCCCGCCGACCCCGCCCGCGCCGCCCATGCTGCCGCCCTCGGCAGGCGGGGTCCAGTCGGGCAGGCCCTCGGCCTTGATCATGCCGTGCGCGACATCCACCCGGAATCCGTCGACCCCGCGGTCGAGCCAGAACCGCAGGATGCGGCGGAACTCCTCGCGGACCTCCTCGTTGGTCCAGTCGAAGTCGGGCTGCGACGAGTCGAAGAGGTGCAGGTACCACTGGCCGGGCGTGCCCTCGGGCTCGGTGACGCGGGTCCACGCGGGGCCGCCGAAGACCGACTCCCAGTTGTTCGGGGGCAGCTCGCCGTCGGTGCCGCGTCCGTCGCGGAAGAGGTAGCGGGCGCGCTCGGCGCTGCCGGCGGGCGCCGCGAGCGCCGCCTGGAACCAGTCGTGCTGATCGCTCGAGTGGTTCGGCACGAGGTCGACGATGACGCGGATGTCTCGTGCATGCGCCTCGGCGACCATCGCGTCGAAGTCGGCGAGGGTGCCGAAGAGCGGGTCGACGTCGCAGTAGTCGGCGACGTCGTAGCCGGCGTCGCGCTGGGGGGAGGTGTAGAACGGCGAGAGCCAGATCGCGTCGATGCCGAGCTCGGCCAGGTCGGCGAGGTGCGCCGTGATACCGGCCAGGTCGCCCATGCCGTCACCGTTCGCGTCGGCGAAGGAGCGGGGGTAGATCTGGTAGATCGCGGCAGTGCGCCACCATTCGGAAGTCATGACGGAAACTGTACGACATCTTGATACACCGTGGAAACGCTTGCAGGAATCGCAGGATGTTCGATCATCACGAACGGATATCGATCAACTTCAGCCGGTTTGGCGTTCAATGGAAAGCAGGGTATACCTGTAATCGCTTGCAATCGTGAGCGACACAGGAAGAACGGCCTTTCGGGCACGGTGTGCGGTTCGAGCCACCAGGCGAAGGCGCCGATCTCACGCACACTGAGAAGGACACACCAATGAGGGTGAACAGGAAGAGCCTCCTTGCGGCCGGTGCGGTCGCGGTCGTCGCGACGCTCGGTCTCGCCGGTTGCGCCGGTGCCGATGGCAGTTCGGACACCGAGTCGAGCGCGAGCACGCTGACCGTCTGGGTCGACGCCGAGCGCGTCGACGCGCTGAAGGGCGCGGCCAAGGCCTACTCCGACGAGACGGGCGTCGAGGTGAAGCTCGTCGGCAAGGACAACGCCGACATCAAGGACGACTTCATCCAGCAGGTTCCGACCGGCAAGGGCCCCGACATCACCATGGGCGCCCACGACTGGCTCGGCGAGCTCTCGACCAACGGCGTCGTCGCCCCGATCGAGCTCGGTGACTCCGCTGCCGACTACCTCAAGGTCGCCGTCGACGCGTCGACCTACGAGGGCACCACCTACATGCTCCCCTACGCGGTCGAGAACATCGCGGTGCTCCGCAACGCCGACCTCATTCCCGAGGCCGCCACGAGCTTCGACGACATGCTCGCCAAGGGCACCGCGGCCGGGCTCACCCAGCCGTTCGTCGTCGAGCAGGGCGCCGAGGGCAACCCGTACCACCTCTACCCCTTCCAGACCGCGTTCGGCGCCCCCGTCTTCGGCAGCGACGAGAACGGCTACAACGCCGACGACCTCCAGATCGGCAACGCCGGCGGCGACGCCTTCGCCACCTGGCTCGGCACGCAGGGCAAGAACGGCACCAAGGCGTTCAACACCGACATCGACGGCGACATCGCGAAGGACAGCTTCCTCACCGGCAAGTCGGCCTTCTGGCTGACCGGCCCGTGGAACGTCGGCGCGGCCGTCGACGCCGGCATCAACGTCGCGATCGACCCGGCGCCGAGCCCCACCGGCGAGGCCACCCAGCCGTTCGCCGGCGTCAAGGGCTTCTTCGTCTCGGCCGAGTCGAAGAACAAGGTCGCCGCGAACGACTTCCTCGTGAACTACCTGGGCAGCGAAGAGACGCAGCTCGAGCTGTTCGAGGCCGGCAACATCCTGCCCGCCAACTCGGCCGCAGCCGAGACCGCGTCGAGCGACCCGATCATCGAGGGCTTCGCCGCCGTCGGTGCCGACGCCGTGCCGATGCCGGCCATCCCCGCGATGGGCAAGGTGTGGCAGTACTGGGGCATCGCCGAGGCCGACATCATCAACGGTGCCGACCCGGTCGCCACGTGGCAGAAGCTCGCCGCCGACGTGCAGGCTGCGATCGACGCAGGTTGATCGGTGACGTCGGTCGAGTAGGCGCGCAGCGCCGTATCGAGCCCCTCGACGGGGTCTCGATACGGTCGCTCCGCTCCCTACTCGACCGACGATCGCTCTGCACCCCAGCCGCGACACGAAGGACCAGGCACCAGTTATGAGCATCGCGACCGAGGACGTCCGCGAGGACGAACCCCCGACGCCGACGAAGCAGACGAAGCAGCAGCGTCGCGCTGCGGGCATCGCCGAGCAGGCCTCCGGCGGCATCAAGATGCTGCTGGTCAAGCTGCTCGCGCTCGGCCTCGTCGACGCGCTCGCGCTGTACGCCGTGTTCGTGCTCGCGCTGCACGAGCAGTGGGCGGTGCTCGTCATCGTCGCGGCCGTCACGGCGCTCGTGAACTGGATCTACTTCTCGCGCCGCAAGCTCCCCGCGAAGTACCTCACGCCCGGGGTGATCTTCCTCGTCGTGTTCCAGGTGTTCGTGCTGCTCTACACCGGGTACATCGCCTTCACGAACTACGGCACGGGCCACAACGGCTCGAAGGAGCAGGCCGTCTCCTCGCTCATGGCCTCCTCGCTCGAGCGGGTCGAGGACTCGCCCGCCTACGGCGTCACCGTCGTCGAGCGCGCCGGCGAGCTGGGCCTGCTCGTGACCGACCCCGAGGGCGACGCCCTCGTCGGCACCAACGAAGAACCGCTCACCGAGGCATCCGGGGCCGAATTCGACGGCGATGTCGCCGTCTCGGCCGACGGCTGGAATACGCTGCAGTTCGCCGACGTGCTCGAGCGCACCGACGAGGTCACCGCGCTCGCGGTGCCCGCCTCCGACGACCCGAACGACGGCGCGATCCGCACGCCCGACGGCTCGACCGGCTACCTCTACGTCTCGACCCTCGAGTACGACGAGGCCGCAGGCACCATGACCGACCTCACGACCGGCACGGTCTACTCCGACACCGGCGTCGGGGCGTTCACCGCCGATGGCGGCGAGCAACTGCTGCCCGGCTGGCAGATCACCGTCGGCTTCGACAACTTCGTGCGCGCCGTCACCGACACGCGCCTCGCGGGCCCCCTGCTCTACGTGACCGCCTGGACCTTCGCGTTCGCGCTCATCTCGGTCGCATCGACCTTCTTCCTCGGGCTCTTCCTCGCGATCGTCTTCAACGACATGCGCATGCGGGGCCGCAAGATCTACCGCGTGCTGATGATCCTCCCGTACGCGATCCCGTCGTTCCTCTCGGCGCTCGTCTGGGCGGGCATGATGAACGAGAGCTTCGGCTTCATCAACCAGGTGCTGCTCGGCGGGGCATCCATACCGTGGCTCACCGATCCACTCCTCGCGAAGGTCTCGATCCTGATCGTGAACCTGTGGCTCGGCTTCCCCTACATGTTCCTCGTGTGCATGGGCGCGCTGCAGTCGATCCCCGACGACATCCAGGAGGCCGCGAAGGTCGACGGCGCGAAGCCGTGGGCGATCTTCCGCCTGATCAAGCTGCCGCTGCTGCTCGTCACCGTGGCACCGCTGCTCATCGCCTCGTTCGCGTTCAACTTCAACAACTTCAACACGATCTACATGCTCACCGACGGCGGTCCGCGCGACTCGAACGCGCCGATCCCGGTCGGGTTCACCGACATCCTGATCACGATGGTCTACAAGGTCGCATTCACCGGCCAGACGCGCGACTACGGTCTTGCGAGCGCCTACTCGATCATCATCTTCATCGTGGTCGCGGTGATCTCGATCATCGCCTTCCGCCGAACCAAGAGCCTCGAGGAGCTGAACTGATGGCCGCTCGCAAGGTGGTGCCCGGCACGGGCGTGGGTCTCGCCGCGGGCGAGATCGAAGAGATGACGGATGCCTCGACGCGGGCGTTCTCGTCGCGGGGCGACGCGCCGCTCGCGCTGCCGAAGCGCCCGTTCAGCTTCGGCCGCTGGTTCGCGGCGACCGGCTGGCGCCACATCGTCGGCGTCGTGATGGTCGTGTTCTCGCTGTTCCCGATCGTCTTCGTGGTCTCGTCGTCGCTGAACCCCAACGGCACGCTGACCGGCTCGAACGCCCTGTTCTCGAAGATCGGGCTCGACAGCTACGTGCGGATCCTCTCCGACCCGCAGGTGCCGTTCTCGACGTGGTTCGCGAACACGATGATCATCGCCGGCACGACCGCGGTGTGCACCGTGTTCCTCGGGGCGCTCGCCGCGTACTCGTTCTCGCGCATGCGGTTCACGGGCCGCCGGTTCGGGCTCATCTCGATCGTCGTCGTGCAGATGTTCCCGCAGCTGCTGGCCGTGGTCGCGATCTTCCTGCTCATGTCGACGATCGGCGACCTATTCCCCGCGATCGGGCTGAACACCCACCTCGGCCTCATCATGGTCTACCTCGGCGGCGCGCTCGGCGTGAACACGTACCTCATGTACGGCTTCTTCAACACCGTGCCCGCCTCGATCGACGAGGCCGCCAAGATCGACGGCGCCGGCCACGCGCGCATCTTCTTCACGATCATCCTGCGGCTCGTCGCCCCGATCCTCGCGGTCGTCGCGCTGCTGTCGTTCATCGCCTCGGTGAACGAGTTCGTCGTGGCATCCGTGCTGCTCATCGACACCGACAAGCAGACGCTCGCCGTCGGCCTCACGAAGCTCGTGTCGAACCCGCGCTACGCCGACTGGAGCGCCTTCTCGGCAGGTGCCGTGATGTCGGCGCTGCCGGTCGTCGCGCTGTTCCTCTTCTTGCAGAAGTACATCGTCGGCGGGCTCACCGCCGGCGCCGTCAAGTAGGGGTTCGCGTCACCGAGTGCCGGACCTGCCGACGGACCCGGTTCCGAGCTATGCCAGTTCCGCCTCACGATGAGGCGGAACGGGCATACCGTGCCGGCGAGGGATTCTCCGCTCGTGCGGGCAGGCGCGAGGCATCCGGTCAGAACGAGCGCTCGACCACCTTGATTCCGTTGGCCACCATCGCTCCCTTCGCGTCGTGGTCGCCGGCGACGCTCCATATTGCATCAGCGCCGCGTCGCGCCCGCGCGCCGCGGTGTCACCGCCCCACGAGAGGATGTCTCCATGCTGAGCCCCCACCACGACGGATCGCCCCTGCACGTCTCGACGCAGAGCCCCGCGCTCGGCGAGACCGTGCGCGTTCGCCTGCGGGTGCCCGCGAGCTTCGGCCCGCTCGCCTGGGTCGGCACCCGCTCGAACCCGAACCGCGAGCCGCGCTTCGACGAGGCGGTGTGCATCATGGCGCCTGTGGCTGAGGGCGAGACCGTGGGTGCGGTCGGAGACGGCTGGACCTGGTGGGAGGCGCGCGTCGAGGTCGAGAACCCCGTGCACGGCTACCGCTGGCTGCTCGTCGGGGGCGACGGCCGCCAGCACTGGCTGAACCAGGTGGGATTGTCTGAGGTCGAGACGCGCGACCACGACGACTTCAAGCTCGTCGCGCACGAGCCCGTGCCCGAGTGGGTCGCCGAGAGCGTGCTGTACCAGGTGTTCCCCGACCGCTTCGCGCGCTCGACCGCCGCCGACGAGCGCGAGACGCCCGAGTGGGCGATCCCGGCCGAGTGGGGCGATGCCCTCGACCCCGAGCCGCCCGGGCGCTCGGCGCAGTTCTTCGGCGGCGACCTCGACGGCGTGCGCGAGAAGCTCGACCACCTCTCGGGCCTCGGCGTGAACCTGCTGTACCTGACCCCCGTGTTCCCTGCGCGGTCGAACCACCGCTACGACGCCTCGACCTTCGACCACGTCGACGAGCTGCTCGGTGGCGACGACGCCCTGGTGCGCCTCGTCGAGGCGGCGCACGCCCGTGGCATCCGCGTCATCGGCGACCTGACCTCGAACCACTCGGGCGACGCGCACGAGTGGTTCCGCACTGCGCAGGCCGACCCGGCCTCGGCCGAGCGCGACTTCTACTACTTCGACGACGAGGCGCCCAACGGCTACGAATCGTGGCTCGGCGTGCCGAGCCTGCCGAAGTTCGACTGGTCGTCGCACGAGCTGCGCCGCCGCTTCGTCGACGGCCCCGACTCGATCGTCGCGAAATACCTGCAGCCGCCGTTCGGGCTCGACGGCTGGCGCATCGACGTCGCCAACATGACCGGTCGTCTCTGCGGCGTCGACCTGAACGGCGAGGTGCGCCGGGCGATCCGGCGCACGATGCTCGCGGTGAACCCCGACACGATCCTGCTCGGCGAGTCGACGAACGACGGGGCGAGCGACTTCCAGGGCGACGCGTGGCACGGCGCGATGAGCTACACCCCCTTCACGCGTCCGCTCTGGAGCTGGCTGCAGGCGCCCGGCAGCCCCGCCGGCGGAGGCATCGGATTCGCGCTCGCGCAGGTGCCCGTGTTCACGGGCCGCCAGTTCGTCGACGCGCACCTGCGCTTCGCCGCGGGCTACCCGTGGCGCACCCGCCTCGGCGGCATGAACGCCCTCGACACGCACGACACCCCGCGCTTCGCGACGAACGCCCGCCCCGGCACCGTGCCCGTCGGGTTCGGACTCGCGGTCACGATGCCCGGCATCCCCGTGGTGTGGGCCGGCGACGAGTTCGGCCTCACCGGCGAAGACGGCGAGGCCTCGCGCACGCCGATGCCCTGGGGCACCGAGCAGGATGCCTCGGTCGCGCCCGTGCTCGACGCGTACCGTCGGCTCGTCGAGCTGCGGCGCTCGCACGAGGTGCTCGCCACCGGCGGCGTGCGATGGCTCGCGGTCACCGACGAACTCGTCGCGTTCGTGCGCGAGTCGGCCGAGGAGTCGGTGCTCGTCGTGGCGGCGCGCTCGGCTGCGGCGGTCGAGCTGCACGTTTCGCTCGGCGAGCCGCTCGTGCCGTTCGTGCCGTTCGTGCCGCTCGTCGCGTTCGGAGGGGTTCGGCTCGTGGCATCCGATGCGTCGTCGGCCGACGTCGTGACCGCGAGCGCCGACGGGCCCGCGTTCGGCGCCTGGCGGATGCCCGGGGTCGTCGCGCCGGCGTGGTGACCGGGGCGCGCGCGGTCGGTCTGCGCTTCGTCGACGTGCTCGGCGACGCGATGACGGCGCGTGTCGGCGTGCTCATGGCGGTGGTACGAAGCACCCTCCGAGAGGTGATATCCTCGTACGGTTGCCGAATGCGGCACACGCCCCGATAGCTCAGTGGTAGAGCACTTCCATGGTAAGGAAGGGGTCGTCAGTTCAATCCTGACTCGGGGCTCTGGTTCTCGGTTCGAGCGTTCGCGTTTCGGCCGGAAGCCTTGCGGCGGGGTAGCTCAGGTGGTTAGAGCACACGGCTCATAATCGTGGTGTCGCGGGTTCGAGTCCCGCCCTCGCTACCAGAAATCTCTGGTTGACCTGGTGTCTCTTGTCCTGTCGAAGGGCAGGGACTCGATGAGTTCAACGCTTATTCAACGCTTTCCACCGGCGCCCGCGTTCAGCGGGCATCCACGAGGAAGGTGTTCGAGGCATCCCGTGTGACTTGGGATGGCCTGGGGCACCTAGCGTCATGGACATCGAACGACTCTCCGGACTCGGCCTCGAGCCGGTCCTCACGACGAGCGAGCTCGCCGAGTATCTCGGCGTGCACGTGCAGGCGATCTACGACCTGCGCGCCGTCGGCAGAGGCCCTGCCGGCATCCATGTCGGGCGCGAGATCAGGTACCGGGTCTCCGAAGTGCTCAGCTGGATGGACGCGTTGCACGATCCAGTGCCATCCGATCGCGGGAGGTGACTGCTGATTGCCGGCCGGCCGCGTCTGCCGATCGGAACCTTCGGCGACGTCAGGACGAACCAGGTCGGGTCCGGACGGTTCCGGCGTACGCCCGCTTCAGCGACTGGGACGGTGAGACTCGGCAGGTCTCGGCGACGGCCGCGAGCCGCGGTGCTGCGAAGTCTGCGCTCAAGGTGCAGCTCGCGACGCGGATGCGGCTTGGCGACGGCGACACCCTCACCGCCCAGGTAATGGCGACCAAATTATCCGCTAATTGGTATAGTGCATAGAAAGTTCGTCTTTATCGAGGAGGTCTCGCTATGGTTTCGAATCTGTCGCCGGCAATCCTCCGGTCCGCCCACGAGATCGGCGAGGACTTCGCCGGCTGGCGAAAGATCCTCGGACTGACGGCGGCGCAGGTCGCAGATCGCGCCGACGTCACTCGAGACACCCTCCGCAAGCTCGAGCACGGCGATCCGAGCGTGAGTTTCCATGTCGTGCTGCGCGTGGCGCGCGCGCTCGGTATTCTCGACACGCTCACGACCGCTCTGGACCCGCTCGACACCGACCTCGGTCGAGCTCGCGCCGGCCAGCTCGAGCGGAAGCGCATCCGATGACGCTCCACGACGAACTCGAAGCCCATGTCGAACTCGGCGGCACAAGTGTGTTGGCCGGCCGCGCACAGTTCCACCGCAGCAGGGGCGCCCTGACGACCACAACTTTTCAGTACGACCGCGCGTATCTTGAGCACGAAAGCGCATACCAGCTCGATCCGGCACTTCCCCTGGTATCTGGAACGCAGCAAACATCGGGCCTCCCTGGGGCGTTCGCCGACTCGGCCCCAGATAGGTGGGGCCGCAACCTCATCAAGAAGCGCGAGCGAGCCCTCGCCCGAACAGAGTCGCGCCGGGCTCGGAATTTCGATGACGCGGACTACCTGGTCGGAGTCAGCGATATCACGCGCCAAGGCTCCCTGAGGTACCGCATCGTCGGAGACCCGACCGCGCCATTCCTCGACCCCGGCCACGATGTGCCGCGGATGGTCCGGTTGCCCGAACTTCTCCGAGCCGCGGAGGCTGCCGCAGGTGACGACGACGACGATTTCGAAGCCGTGAAAGCGCTGCTCGCCGCAGGAACAGGCTCACTCGGCGGCGCACGACCGAAGGCCGCAGTGCTCGACGAGAACGGCCGCCAACTGATCGCGAAGTTTCCCCACCCCGACGACGAGTGGGACGTCATGGCGTGGGAGGCGACGGCGCTCGACCTCGCCGGCGCAGTAGGCATCCAGGTGCCCCACCGCCGACTCTCGCAGATCGATGGGCGACACGTGCTCCTCCTCGACCGGTTCGACCGCGACGAATCCGGCCAACGCATCGGGTATGTGAGCGCGATGACCATGCTCGAACATCGCGACGGAGAACACGGCGATTACCTCGATCTTGCCGATCGGCTCGCAGAGATCAGTGCCAGAGCGACCGATGACGCCCACCAGCTCTTTCGACGCGTCGCCCTCAGCATCGGCCTGAACAACACCGACGACCACCTTCGCAACCACGGATTCCTCCGCGTCCGCGGCGGCTGGACGTTCAGCCCCGCCTTCGACATCAACCCGAATCCCGATCCGGAATTCCGACAGACCACGATCGCCGGCGCGGACAGCCCCGACGACGAGGCAGAGGGGCTCATCGAACTGGCTCGCGCCTGCAGGCTCACTCTGACTGGGGCTCGGACCGTGATCAGCGAGACGGCCGATATCGTCGACAACTGGCGCGAGTTTGCCAGCCGGAACGGTGTACCGCGGGCGCAATTGACTCGCTTCGAGGACTCATTCAGCTCGGGCATTCAGATCCTCCGCGAAGCCTGACACCGGCGCCGGCTCGGATCGATCATTCGGTGACACCGACAGCTCGTCCGCGGCCGGCGACAGCCGCGGTGCGGAGCACGAGGGCAGTATCCAGACCAGGAGTGATCGTCAGCAGACCGACGACGAGGGCGAACGACCACAGCACATCAGCAGGAGGCATCACGGACCTCCAATCTATTGGCGGGGCGACGCAGCTCGCCGAAGCCGGCCGCAGGAGAGCGGGTGCGCGGGCCTCGCAGGGCTCCGAGCCGACCCTTCCGCGGCGAAATGCGGTGTACGGGGATCGCCCCGTGAAGCGGATGGGGCGCCCGGTCAGCACGACGGGCACCCCACCCGGTCTCATCCGGCGACGCGCACCGTGAGCTCGCCGCCATCGGTCACGCCCGCCGAGTTCTCGAGCTCGACCGTGTAGCGGTGCTCACCGGCCGCGGCATCCGCGAACGGGAACTCCACCATGCGGTCGGCGTCGGCGGTGCGGTACACGCGGCCGATGACCTCGCCGCCCTCGAGCAGTCGCACCACGGTCGTCGGCTGGCCCTTGCCCACCTTCACCTTGACGAGATAGCGCCCGTCTTCGTCGGCCGACTTCGGGCCCGAGGTCGACGACAATTCGGCCGCCGGCGGAGCCGACGTCGCCTCGTCGACCCCGGCCTCCTTCCACATCGCCCCGTTGAGCGGGGTCACCGTGAGCGACTCGAGCGCGGCGTCGCCGCCGTCGGCGAACAGCCCGATGCGGTCGGCCCCGGCGTTCGGGAAGACCTGGTCGGTGATCGTCGTGCGACCGTCGGCGGTGAACACCTCGACCGAGGCGCGGTCGACCCAGACGGTGAGCGCGATGCGCCCGTCGGCGAGTGGCACGGCGACGTCGTCGAGCGAGGCGAAGCCGGGGTGGAAGTCGGTGACACCCGAGTCGCGACGGTCGACGAACAGCCGGCCCGACGCCACGTCGTAGCCGATGCGGGTCGCGGACTCGTCGTCGCCGAGCACGGTCAGCCCCGCGGCATCCGCCGAACCCGGCTCGATGACCGCGTCGATGCGCACCCGGTCGCCCGAGACCGGCAGGGTCTCGGTTCCCGAGGCGATCGCGCGGCCCCCGGCGGCCGACGCGGGATCGGTGTACGCGCGGTCGTCCTGCTCGAGCTCGGCGAACTCGGGCACGACCTGCTGCGTCAGGCGCGGCCCCTTCGGCGTCGTCACGAGCGCGACCTCGCGCGGCAGGGTCATCGCGCTGCGCCACGAGCCGGTCGGGATGTCCTGCGCGTAGTCCCAGTTGTTCATCCACCCGAGCATCACCCGTCGGCCGTCGGGAGCGTCGTTGAACGACACCGTGGCGTAGTAGTCGCGGCCCCAGTCGAGCCAGTCGTACCCTTCGATGCGTGGCGTCGCCGCGGCATCCGAGAACATCACCTGGTCGACGAGCAGGTGCCCCCAACCCGATCGGTTGTTGTCGACCACGCGAATGGATGCCTCGCGGCCGGCGAACTCCGAGACGTCCCAGCTGCGCCAGTCGAGGCCCTCGCTGTTCGTGCCGGTCGCCGAGCGCACGACCTCGCCGTCGACGACGAGGTTGACGGTCGTCTCATCGGAGCGAACGACCGCCGGTTCGGCGCCCAGTACGAAGTGGTCGGCGGTCAGGTGGCCCCAGCCGCCGGTGGCGGCGTCGTGCACGCGCAGCGTCGCCTCACGGCCGGCGAGCTCCGCGACATCCCAGCTGCGCCAGTTCAGGGCGCCGGCCTCGGGGCCGGTCGCCGTGCGCACGACCTCGCCGTCGACGAGGAGCTGCACCTCGAGCGAGCCGTCGGTGCGCGTGCCGCCGCCGAGCAGGAAGCTCAGGTGGTCTTCGCCGGGCTCGATCGTGAACGCCGGCGAGGTGAGGTCGCCGGTGTTGTCGTCGCCCTTCGGCCCGCCCTCCCAGGTGTTGATGCGCTTCTGGCCGAGGAAGTACTCGCCGCCCGCGGTCGAGGGATTGCGCGCCGGATCGGTCGCGAAGTCGCCCGTGATGTTCCATCCGCTGTCGGCGAGCGTCGTGCCGTCGGGCAGCTCGAAGTCGAAGAGGGTTCGACCGGCCGGCGGCTCGTTGCCGAGCTGCGCGCCCTCGACGTGCGGGTGGTTGCCGCCGCCCACGAGCAGGTTCACGACGTCGCTCTCGACGGTGAAGGTCGGCGAGTCGATCGTGCCGACGGGCCAGTCGCCGTCGTTGAAGCCGTTGACGAGGCCGGCGCCGATGTGGCCCGACACGGGGTTCTGGCCGGGCAGGCTGCCGGCCGCGGGCGCGTCGCCCCAGGGGCCGTTCTTCCAATTGCCCGGCTCGTTGTTCACGGTCCAGCCGTCGTAGGTGCCGTCGTCGAACCCGGCGAACACGGTGCCTTCGGGCAGCTGGTCGGCGCTCACCGTGCTCTCGGAGGTGAACGTCGTGCCGTCGAAGTCGCCCACGAAGTACTGGCCGCCCGAGCCGCCGTTCGGCCCGCCCGGGTTGAGGTTCACGACGAGCACCCACTTCGTGTTCGCCGGGTCGCCGTCGACCGCGAGCGGGAACAGGTCTGGGCACTCCCAGATGCCGCCGGTCGCGTTCGCGGGGCCGAAGGTGCTGAGCTCGGTCCAGGTCTTGAGGTCGTCGCTTCGCGAGAGGATCACCTGGTAGCTCGTGGCCTCGACCGCGGCCATCACCCAGTAGGACTCACCCGACTCGGGGTTCGTGTAGCGGAATACCTTGGGATCGCGGAAGTTCGCCGAGTCGCGGTCGGAGACCGGGTTGCCCTCGTACTTCGTCCAGGTCTGCCCGTGGTCGAGCGAGTAGGCGAGCGACTGCGCCTGCTTGCCGGCGTGCGTCGGGTGGGCACCGGTGTACGCGCTCGTGTAGATCGCGACGAGCGCCGGGTCGTCGACGGTGCCGAAGCCCGTCGTGTTGCCCTCGTCGACGACGACCGAGCCCGAGAAGATGTCTTCAATCGCCGTGCCCGACTCGTCGAAGGTCTGGGGGATCGCGAGCGGCTGCTCCTTCCAGTGCACGAGGTCGGTGCTCGTGGCGTGGCCCCAGCTCATGTCGCCCCACCGCGTGCCGTTCGGGTTGTGCTGGAAGAACAGGTGCCAGGTGCCGTTCTCGTAGACCATGCCGTTGGGGTCGTTCATCCAGTTGCGTTCGGGCGAGAAATGCAGGTACGGCCGGTACTGCTCGCTCGCCGGGTCGGGTGCGTCATCGGCCACCGCCGGTGCCGCTGCGGCGAGCGCGCAGCCCGCCGCGGTCATGGCCGCGACTGCGGCCAAACGGAATCTTGATACCGTCGTCATCGATCGATTCGCCCTTCATTGCGCGGAACTCGTCACGAGAGTGACATCGTTGTCAGTTGACGTCGGCGATGCTACGCAGTGTCCGGCGGACAATGCAAGCGCGCGCCCCGCTCCGGCTCGCTCCGCCCGCGCGTGCGCTCGCTCCCGCTCCCGCGCCCGCCCGCGCCCGCCCGCCCGCCCGCGCCCG
>NZ_WBIQ01000009.1 GCF_009749405.1 Agromyces lapidis | reverse complement strand
GGAGAGGGGGAGAGGGGGAGAGGGGGAGCGCGGCGGGGCGTCAGCTGCCGAGCTGCCCCGCGGCCTCCCTGGCAGGCACGCGCAGCAGCGCGCCCTCATGTCGCACGGTCGCGGCCGCGATCGTCATCGCCGCGTCGAGGGCGAGCGACCAGGATGCCTCGTCGACGGGCAGCCCGCCATCGCCGATGTGGTGCGCGACGGCCGACAGGGTCGCATCGCCCGCCCCCATCGTGTCGATCACCGGGCCGGGCAGCGAGGCGATGTCGGCGTGCACGTGCAACCCTCCGTGATGCACCGCCGCACCCTCGCGCCCGGCGGTGGCCAGCACGGCGAGCGGGCGGGTGCGCGAGGCATCCGGGGCGTCGACGGACGCAGCACCTCGCAGGCGCGCGACGAACGCGTCGAGCCCGTCGCCGAGCAGGAGTGCGGCGTCTTCATCGCCGACCTTCACGAGCATGGCGCGCGCGGCGACGCGCTCGAATCCCGCGAGGAACGCGGCACGGTCGCGCAGCATGCCTTCGCGCGGGTTGCCGTCGACGACGAGACGGTGCTCGGGCTCGTCGATCGCACCGACGAGGGCGTCGAGCTGCTGCGCATCGTCGAAGGGGAAACAGCTCACCACGACGAGGTCGGCCGCGGCGATCGCCGAACGCGCCGCAGCGTCGAAGTCGAGCCGCCGCCGCCTCGCGGCGTCATTGAACTCGTAGCGCGGCTCGCCGTCTCGGCGGTCGGAGATCGCGCGCGACGTGCCGAGGGCCGACGGGGTCGCCACGAGCCGCACGCCGTAGTCGGCGAGGTACGAACGGATGCGCCGGCCCGCCTCGTCGTCGCCGACCATGGCGACGAGCGTCACGTCGTCACCGAGAAGAGACAGGCCCACCGCGACGTTCAGCGCGGCACCGCCGACGAACTCGCGCGAGCCCTTCGGGTCGCGCAGCTCGTCGATGAGTGCGTCGCCGATGACGGTCACCCGCGTGCGGCGAGCTCGCCTGCCCGCCGTCGTGCCGCCCGTCACCGCTCGGCCTTCGGCGGCAGCTCGCCCGATCCGCGCACGATGAGCGTCGTGGGCACGACCGTGCGCAGCGCGGGCGCCTCGTCGCCGTCGAGGCGGGCGAAGACGCGTTCGGCGGCGAGGCGGCCGATCTCCTGCGGATGCTGCGCCACGACGGTGATGCCGGGATCGAGCAGGTCGCCGAGCGGTACGTCGTCGAAGCCGACGAGCGCGGTGTCGTGGTGCCGACCGAGTTCGCGAAGCGCCCGGATCACGCCGATCGTCACGAGGTTCTGCGAGCTGAAGATCGCGGTCGGCGGCTGGTCGCCCGCGAACAGGGCGAGGGTGGCCTCGCGGGCGGTCGCCTCGTCGTGCAGTCCTTCGACGACCGGGAGGTCACGTGTCGCGACGCCGGCCCGGCCGAGCTCTTCGAGGAATCCACGACGGCGCTCGCGCGCAGTCTGGATTCCGGCCCGGTCGCCGAGGTAGGCGAGGCGGCGATGGCCGTGCTCGAGCAGGTGCCGGGTGGCGAGCGCCGCCCCATCGGCGTTGTCGCTGACGACGGAGTCGGAGGTGAGGCCCGCGGGCTCGCGGTCGACGAAGACGACGGGGGTGCCGCGGCGCAACTCGGGCGCGAGGTAAGCCTGGCTCTCGGAGACCGTGGTGAGGATGAGGCCGTCGACCCGGCGACGGAGGAACGCCGCGACCGCCTCCTGCTCGCGGGCCGGGTCGTCGTCGAGGCTCGAGGCGAACACGGCCACGCCCCGGTCGGCCGCCGCGTCTTCGACGGCGCGATGCACGGCGCCGGCGAAGGGGTTGTCGACGCTGCCGACGAGGAGCCCGAGGGTGCGGGTGCGGCCGTCGGCTCGACGGAGGTTGCCGGCGTGCAGGTCGGGCTGGTAGTCGAGCTTGCGGGCGGCGGCGTTGACCTTCTCGATCGTCGCGGCCGAGACATTGGGCTCGCCGTTGATGACGCGCGAGACGGTCTTCACGCCGACGCCCGCGAGTGCGGCGACGTGTCGCATGGTGGGTCGCGATCGGGTGTCGCCCGCTGCGGGCTCCGACTCTGACAACGGTGTCACGTTTCGGTCTCCAATGTGCTCGTTGGACTTGACTATACACATGGTGATCGACTAGACCTACCTTTGACATCGTTGTCAGGAGGACAACGGGTCCCCCACACCAGAGGAGATTCATCGATGAATCACGCAGCAACCGGCGGGCTCCGCCGTCGACTGATCGCCGGCGTCTCGATCACCGCAGCAGCCGCCTTCGCCCTCACGGGCTGCGCGTCGGGCAACGGCTCGAGCGCGTCGGGCGCCGACGACGAGATCGGCGTCTCGCTCATCGTGAAGACGACGACCAACCCGTTCTTCGTCGCGATGCAGGACGGCGCGAAGACCGCCGCCGACAAGCTCGGCGTCGAACTCACGCTGGCCGCGGGCAAGGAGGACGGCGACGAGGACACCCAGATCCAGGCGATCGAGAATGCCATCTCGAAGGGCGACGCCGGCATTCTGATCACCCCGAACGGGCCCGGCGTCGAGGACGCCCTCATCAAGGCCCGCGACGCCGGTCTCTACGTCATCGCCCTCGACACCCCGCCCGCCGATCCCGAGGCCGTCGACATCACCTTCGCGACCGACAACTTCCTCGCCGGCCAGGAGATCGGCGAGTGGACCGCCGCGAAGCTCGACGGCGAGAAGGCGACGATCGCGATGATCGACCTGTTCGACGACAAGGTCGTCTCGGTCGACGTGAACCGCGACCAGGGGTTCCTGGACGGCATGGGCATCGACCTCGCCGACGACACCAAGAACGGCGACGAGGCGAAGACCGGCAGCTACTCGGGCGGTGACTACGAGATCGTCGGCAACGAGGCATCCCAGGGCGCCGAAGACGGCGGCCGCACCGCCGCCGAGACGCTGCTGTCGCAGAACCCCGACATCAACGTCGTCTACACGATCAACGAGCCCGCCGCCTACGGCGCCTACGAGGCGTTCAAGGCGGCCGGCACGACCGACGACCTCATCGTCGTCTCGGTCGACGGCGGCTGCGCGGGCGTGCAGAACGTCGCCGACGGCGTGATCGGCGCGACGAGCCAGCAGTACCCGGTGAAGATGGCCGACCTCGGCGTGCAGGCGATCTTCGACCTCGTGGAGACCGGCGAGAAGCCCGAGACCAGCGACGGCCTCGACTTCTTCAACACCGGCGTCGCGCTCGTCACCGACGACCCCCAGGACGGCGTCGAGTCGATCGACACCGCCGAGGCCGGCGAGATCTGCTGGGGCTGATCGCGCCAGCCGCTGCAACCCGGTGCGGGTCGGGTGACGGATGCTCCGGCATCCCGTTCCTCCCCGGCCCGCACCGAACGCACGGGCGACGCCGCTCCGCGGCATCCCGCCCCTCGCACCACCGCACCGACCGACACGACGGAGTATCAACGTGAGTCAGCACACCACCGAACCGGCGCCCGCGCCGGGCCAGCCCGCCAGCGGGCCGCCGACCTCGGCGCTCGACCTGGCCGAGGAGTTCCTCGACCGATCCACCCCGCTCAGCCGCATCCGCAACGTCCTGCACCGCTACCCGGCGATCAGCCCGGCGATCGTGCTCGTCATCGCGGTCATCGTCTTCGGACTGCTCAACGACCGGTTCCTCAACCCGGCGAACCTCTCGCTCATCACCCAGCAGGTCGCCGTCGTCGGCACCCTCGCCGTCGCGCAGACGCTCGTCATCCTGACCGCGGGCATCGACCTCTCGGTCGGCGCGGCCATGGTGCTGAGCTCGATGGTGATCGCGCAGACCAGCGTGAACCAGGGCGTCCCCGCCGTGCTGGCGCTGCTGCTCGGGCTCATCGTCGGGCTCGCCGCCGGCGCGCTCAACGGCGTGCTCGTGACGCGGCTCAAGCTGCCGCCGTTCATCGTCACCCTCGGCACGCTCAGCATCTTCGTCGCGCTCACCCTGCTCTACTCGGGCGGTGCGACGGTGCGCGGCGGCGAGATGCCAGAACTGCTCACCTGGACGGGCTCGACGTTCGACATCGGCGGCGTCAACTTCACGGTCGGCGTGCTGCTCATGCTGCTGCTCTACGTGGCGATCGCACTGATCCTGTCGAAGACCGCATGGGGGCGGCACGTCTACGCGGTCGGCGACGACCCCGAGGCCGCGCGCCTGGCCGGCATCAGCGTCAACCGCGTGCTCATGAGCGTCTACCTCACCGCCGGCGCGATCCTCGCGCTCGCCGCGTGGATCCAGATCGGCCGCACCAACGCCGCCTCGCCGAACGCGGGCGCCGAGCTCAACCTCGACTCGATCACCGCCGTCGTCATCGGCGGCACGAGCCTCTTCGGCGGCCGCGGAACCGTGTGGGGAACCCTGCTCGGCGCGCTCATCGTCGGCGTGTTCCGCAACGGGCTCTCGCTCGCCGGGCTCGACGTGCTCTGGCAGACCTTCGCGGTCGGCGTGCTCATCATCGTGGCCGTCTCGGTCGACCAGTGGATTCGGAAGGTACGCAAATGACCATCGCAACGCCCGCAGGGGCGGCAACGGAGACCCGCACCCCGGTGCTGCAGGCACGCCGGCTCGTGAAGACCTTCGGCCGGGTCGTCGGCCTCGACGGGGTCAGCCTCGAGCTCTACCCGGGCGAGGTGCTCGCCGTGATCGGCGACAACGGCGCCGGCAAGTCGACGCTCATCAAGTGCCTCACCGGCGCCTACGTGCCCGACGAGGGCGAGATCTTCCTCGACGGGCAGCCCGTGCACTTCAAACGACCGCAGGACGCGCGCGCCGCCGGCATCGAGACGGTGTACCAGAACCTCGCCGTCTCGCCCGCGCTCGACGTCGCGTCGAACCTGTTCCTCGGCCGCGAGGTGCGCATGAAGGGCATCCTCGGCTCGGTGTTCCGCGTCGTCGACCAGAAGGGCATGCGCAAGCAGGCGCGCGAGCAGCTCACCTCGCTCGGCATCTCGACCCTGCAGGACGTCACCGTGCCGGTCGAGAACCTGTCGGGCGGCCAGCGCCAGGCCGTCGCCGTCGCCCGAGCCGCGGCGTTCGGGTCGAAGGTCGTCGTGCTCGACGAGCCGACGGCGGCGCTCGGCGTGCGCGAGTCGAACCAGGTGCTCGAGCTCGTGAAGCGACTGCGCGACCAGGGGATCCCCGTGATCCTCATCTCGCACAACATGCCGCACGTGTTCGAGGTGGCCGACCGCATCCACATCCAGCGGCTCGGCAAGCGCGCCGCGACGATCACGCCCGAGTCGCACTCGATGACCGACGCGGTCGCGATCATGACGGGCGCGTCGCAGGCATGACGCGACCCGTACAGCTCATCGCCGAGTTCACCGCCCGGCCGGGGCGCGAGGAGGAGGTCGAGCGCCTCCTCCTCGCGCTCACCGCCGAGGTGCGTCGAGAACCGGGATGCCTCGAGTTCACGCCGCTCAGGGTCGCGACCGTGCCCGTGCTCGACGCGGGCACGACGCTCGGCGTCACGCCCGGTCCGGCACCGGTGGGCCGCCGCTTCATCGTCACCGAGACGTATCGGGATGCCGCGGCCTTCGCCGACCATCTCGCCGCGCCGCACGGGGCGGTCTTCAACGCCGCGCTCGCACCCCTGATCGAAGAGGACGGCTCGCAGCTCACGTTCGTGGACGCGCTCGGCTGACCCGTCGAGCCCGGTCGCCGATGCGGCGCGGCCCCGATCCGGTCTACGCGGCTCCGTTGCGGCGACGTCGCGCGAGCAGCAGCACGAGGCCCGAGCCGAGCAGGAGGGCGCCACCGATCACGACGGGGAGGACGTCGGTGCCGGTGCTGGCGAGGTCGCCTGACTCGGAGCCCGACGCGGAGCCCGCGGGCTCGGCGTCCGGATCGGTGCCGCCGGAGCCGCCATCGCCCGGCGCCTCCCCACCGGGAGTCTCGACGCCGCCTGCCGCGGCCGTCACGGTGAGCTCGGCGGAGGCGCTGACGTCGCCGTCGCCGGTCACGACGACCGTGTGCGCTCCGGGCGCGGTGTCGGCGGGGATCGTCACGGTCGCCTGGAACGCGCCGACGTCGTCGGCCGTCACCGTGCCCAGCAGCACCGGCGTCGAGTGCAGTTCGACCCGCAGCTCGGTGCCCGGCGCGAAGCCGCTGCCCGAGATGGCGATCGTCGCACCGGCGGCGACGGAGCCCGCTCCGAGCTCGATGACCGGCGCGGCCGGCTCGCCGTCGTCGCATCCCTCATCGCAGACGCGGAACTCGGCGAGGACCGCCTTGTGGTCGCTCGGCCAGACGGCGTCGGGCGTGAGGATCTCGTCGGCGCTGTCGTCGTCGACCCGCTCGTTGCGCACGATGCTCGACTGCGGGCCGACGACGGCGGCATCGTCGATCGCGAGCCGCTCGTCGGGGGTCGCGAAGATGTAGTCGATGCGGTCGCGCTCGTCGGCCTCGGGCGCCCAGGTCAGCGAGGAGGTGGGGAACCGCTCGTTGTCGGACGGCCAGGTGATGCCGGGGTTCGCGACCGGGTCGGGGAACACCTCGCGGTACGCGTCGACGAGTCCGCCGTCGAGCAGGGTCTGCGTGGTCTGCCACTCGACCACGACGCCGTTGTGGTCTTGAAGGTCGGCCGTCGCCGCAGTCCAGTCCTGCGCCGAGGGCTCGTTGAAGTCGCCGCCGACGATCGCGATGCGGCCGGCCGCGCGCTCGGCGGCGATGTCCTCGACGAGGTCGGCAGCGGTCGCGGGCCTCCCGGACTGCACGTTCGCCGCGAGGATCTGCTCCACGTCGGTGACCGGGGCATCCAACTTGTTCCAGGTGTTCCAGCCCGACGGCCAGTCGCCGTGGATCTCGCCGCCGTAGCCGCGCGGCAGGTACGTGGTGTACCAGCGGTACTCGAGGTGGCCGCCGTACACGACGACCTCGGTGCCGTGCACGTCGATCACGGCCTTCGTCCACCAGCGGTCGATCGTGTCGCTCGAGACGATCGGGTAGCGCGAGACGACGCCCGTGTCGGTCGCGATGAGGTGCTCGTAGCCGAGCAGCTCGGCGACCTGCGCGGGCGCCTGCCCCACCTCGGGCAGGAACGTGACATCGGCGTCGGTCTCGCGGATGATGTCGGCGATCTCCTGCGCGCCGTTCGGGATCTGGGTGCCGCCGTGCCAGACGTTGAACGCGAGCACGTCGAGCTCGCTCACCCCGTCGACCTCGGGCTTCGGATCGGCGGGCGGCGTCGTCGGCTCGGTCGGCTCGCCGGTGACGGTGAGATCGATCGGGCCGGCGAGCACGCCGTAGCCGTCGTCTTCGAGCAGGTAGACGTCGTAGTCGCCCGCGCCCATGGTCGCGGTGTTGTGCGTCCAGCCGTCGCGAGCGGACGGACCCCACGAGACCGTGCCGCTCGGCTCGGGCACGTAGCGCCAGTCGAGGGACGCCGGGCCGCCGGGCATCACGCCGTCGCGGTAGATGCCGATCCAGTTGCGCTCGTGCACCGCCTCGCCCGCGTCGAAGGTGATCTCGACCGTCTCGTCGGCGGCGATGGTTGCGACATCGAGGCTCAGCGAGCCCCCGGCCGCGTGCGCCGGCGGCACGTACAGGAAGGCGGTGAGAGCGACACCGGCGCCGACGAGCGAGATGAGTGCGCGTTTCGCCGGCAGGGAGGCGGAGGCCATGCAGCTGGTCCTTTCAGAGGAGATCTGTCGGGACGCAACGGTAGGAGTGCGACATGGCCCGCGCCTTGCCGCGAGGTGAACGGGCGCGGGTGGCCGCGCAATTCAGGATGAGCGCGTCGACGGGTCTCGTGCGGGCACCGGCGACCGGCACATCCTGAATTGTGCGGATGCACTCCTGAGCGACGCGCTCGTCGACGGCTGCGACTAGATGATCACGGGGAACGTCGACATGATGACGATGCCGACAACGGCGACGACGAGCGCGAGTCCGAGCAGCGTGCGCGACACCCAGGTCGGGTTCTCGCGCTGCGACATCGCGGTGAGGAAGAGCACGAGCGCGAAGAGCACCGTGAGCAGCGAGTAGCGGTCGCCCCGTGCGTTGTTCTCGAGGGCTTCCTCGAACTTCGCGTCGGCGCGGGCGCTCGCCTCCTCGGCCTCGACGGTGCCTTCCGGCACGTACTCGGGCCTCGCGAACGGGCCGTTCTCGACCATGCCGTCGGCGCTCCAGGCGTCGTAGGCGACCTGGAACTCGGGCGTGAACCGGGCGCTGATGTAGTCGGCGAGCTCCTGGTTGCCGCCGCCGACGGCCTCGACGTACGCGCCGTAGACCGTCAGGTCGAACGCTCTCGCGTCGCGGGCCGCTCCCTCCGCGGACGCCGCGGTGATACGCGCGCTCGACGCCTGGCTGAACGCGATCGACATCTCACCGCCCCACTTCGACGACTCGAATCCGCACCACGCCGTGAGCACCGCCGTGATCGACAGTAGGAAGACGCCGACGATCTCGGTCGCGCGTGTCCACATCTTCGCTCGCTGCTGCTCGTCCTTCATGGGCGGCTTCCTCCTCCCAGCGCCGCACCCGGCGCCCCCGGGTGCAGCGTAACCGGTCGGGTCGCGCGCGCCGTGGATGAACCTGCCACCCGATGCTGTGCCGATGCACGGAGTCGTGGCGTCGTCGCGCTCGTTGAGTTGCCTGCACAAATCGGGATGAGCGCGTCGACGGCATCGGGCGCGAGCCGGAGGGCCGGTCGCCTCGCTACGGCGCCGACTCGCGCACGACGAGCCGGTAGGGCGCCTGCTCGACGCGCGGCGGCGAGTTCGGGTCGTCGACGAGGCGCAGCAGGGATGCCACGGCGAGCCGCGCGAGCTCGGTGAGATCTGGGGCGATGCTCGTGAGGGACGGTGCGGCGTACGCCGACTCGGGGGAGTCGTCCCAGCCCACGACGGCGACCTGACCCGGCACCTCGACCCCCGCCTCGCGGAAGGCGCGCAGCGCACCGATCGCGAGCAGGTCGTTCG
Organism: Agromyces lapidis; assembly: GCF_009749405.1. Taxonomy (GTDB): domain Bacteria; phylum Actinomycetota; class Actinomycetes; order Actinomycetales; family Microbacteriaceae; genus Agromyces; species Agromyces lapidis. Next base: position 329,426 of record NZ_WBIQ01000009.1, on the reverse strand, counting down.
CGCACACGAGCCCATCGAGGCCGTCGAGCGGGTCCGACCCGCCGCGCCCGGACCGGCCCGCGAGCAGCGCCCGCACCCGGGCATAGCCCTCCTCGCGCGAGTAGTCGCCGTCGGGCGAGGCCGGGTCCCACGGGGACACCTCGAGGAGGTGCTTCGGCCTCGCCTCGAGCCCTGCTGCGCGCAGCGCCGATCGGAAGCCCTCGAGCCGGAGGTCGGCGGCCGCGGCGCCGCTCGAGGCATCCGGAACCGCGCCGAGGAACCCGAGGGTGTCGCGGCCCGACGCGATCAGGTGGGCCGTGGCATCCCGCGACGAGGTGACGCTGTCGACGACCACGCGATCGACGCGAGCGGCGCGGATGCGCTCGCCGAGTACGACGAGCGGCGTGTTCCCGCGCGCGGCGACGAGCTGCGCGTCGCTCAGCGACATGGGGCTCAGCAGGATGCCGTCGGTGAGGAGCGTCTGGAATCCCGCGGCCGCGCGCAGCTCGCGTTCGGGGTCGCCGTGCGTCTCGTCGACCACGACGTCGTAGCCGACCCGTTCGGCGGCGCCGACGACGGCGTGCGCGAGCTGGGCGAAGTACGGCAGCGACAGGAACGGCACGGAGAGGGTGATCAGGTTGCTTCGTCCCATCCGCAGCTGGCGCGCGGCGAGCTGGGGCCGATAGCCGAGCTCGGCGATCGCGACCTCGACCCGCTCGCGGGTCGACTCGCTGACGTGCACCCGCCCGTTGATCACGTTCGAGACCGTGCGGTACGAGACGCCGGCGATCGCTGCGACGTCTTTCAGCGTCGGACCCGCCGAGCGGTGGCCGGGGCGCCCCGCCGGCGTCTCGGGCTCCTCGCCGCCCGTCACCAGCGGTTCCTGACGTCCTCGGCCCAGCCGAGCAGTGCCGTGACCTCGATGCGCTCGCCGCCGGCGTCGACCCAGCCCGAGTAGTGGCCGAAGCACTGGTGCCCGTGCGAGCCGAACACGACGAGCTCGGTCGCGCTCACCCGATCCCAGAACGGCTCGAACCGCAGCTCGACGTGCTCGCCGTGGATGCGCCACGGTGCGAGCCAGTCGTCGGCGTCGTATTCCCAGTCGAGCTCCTCGCTGATCTTGTGCAGCCGACCGTCGACCACGACGGCGTTCTCGGTCGACCCGGTGCCGTCGGTCCACTTGCCGCCGAGCTGCAGGCCGATGGTGCGGCCGTCGACGTGGCCCGAGGCGGCGCCCCAGTTCCAGATCATCTTGTACGGCCAGCGTCCGCGGCCGTGGTCGAGCACCGCCCAGCTCTCGCCCTCGGGCAGCTCGATCCGCTCGACGGTCCGGTCGCCGCCACCGACCTCGAGCCACCCGGTCGCGGGGCGCGCGACATCTTTCACCGTGTACTGGAACCGCCGATCCGACCACGGTACGACGACGCCGAGGCTCTCGTGACCCGCCGGGCGGTGCGCGACGAGGTCGAGGCGCACCCCCTCGGCACTGCCGCGGAGCCGAGTGCCGGCGGCGTCGGGCAGCTCGTCGATGTCGATCTCGATCGTCGAGGTGCGGGCTCGGGCAGGCCCGTCGCCGAGCGAGGCCGGCAGCGTCGCGCTCGAGCCGAGCGGCGCGATCGCCGAGCGGTCGATCGTCGAGCCGTCGCGTCGGTCGTGCACGAGGATCGCGTGCACCGCCGCGTAGTCGATCGACGAGACGGTCAGCGCGATGAGGTGGGTCGGCGTCGTGATCGCCCAGTACTCCCAGCGCTTGTTGCGGCCCCACACCCGTCGGCCGTCTATGCCCGAGGTGTCGTGCAGCGGCGTGCGGGTCCAGCCGACGGCGTCGCGGTTCAGCCGCCCGTCGGGCCCGCAGAGGGCGACGGGGGCGGTGAGCTCGCGCTCGGCGATGGTGCGGGCCATGGGGTTCCGTTCTGGGGTCGGGAATCAGCGGGTGGGGTGGGTCGGCGCCGGCGAGGCCGGGGATGCCGCCGCCGGTATCGCGACCGCGGCGAACTCGGCGAACAGCTCGCCGATGACGTCGCGCACGCGGTCGGCGTCGACCTTCACGACGGTGCGGTCGGCGGTGACGAGCCCGTTGAGCTCGTCCTCGACGTCGGAGAGCTGCGTGTACACGATGCCCGACAGCCCCGCCGCGATCGCGGGCAGCACCTCGTCGCGGTGCAGGCGGGCGAACCCTTCGGTGAGCGCGTCGACGCTGCGGTAGCGCCGATAGCCGAACTCGCGCGGCCCGAACTCGTGGCCAGGCAGACGCAGGCTGTACCCGCCGTACTCCGAGACCACGACGGCGCGCCCGTCGCGGCCCCAGCCTCGTCGCGGCCGCAGCCTCCGGAAGTACACATGCAGGCTCTCGAGGTCGCCGCCGCGCTGATCGTGCCATCCGCTCGCGTGGTCGATCACCCGGTCGGGGTCGATCGCCCGAACCCGGTCGACGGCCTCGAGCGCGTCGAACTGGCCCCAGCCCTCGTTGAACGGCACCCACACGGCGACGCTCGGAGCGTTCTTCAGCAGCCGCACCGTCGCCTCGAGCTCGGCGGTGAACTCCGCCCGCCCCGCGGCATCCTGCCGGCCGAACAGCCGGTGCCTGCGGTCGTCGAGGCGCACCGGCAGCTTGACCGGCGCCGTGATGACGGCCGGGTTGTAGCGGCGGCCGCCGTTCACCATGTCCTGCCAGACGAGGAGTCCGAGCCGGTCGCAGTGGTGGTACCACCGCAGCGGCTCGATCTTGATGTGCTTGCGCACGGCGTTGAAGCCGAGCTCCTTCATGCTGCGGAGGTCGTGCAGCATGGCCTCGTCGGACGGCGGCGTGTAGAGCCCGTCGGGCCAGTAGCCCTGATCGAGCACCGCCGCGTGGAACACGGGCTCGCCGTTGAGCATGAGCCGCGGTCGGCCGAACACATCGGGCGCGACGCCGACCGAGCGCATGCCGACGTAGCTCTGCACGAGGTCGTCGCCGAGGCGCACCTCGACCTCGTGGAGGAAGGGGTCGTCGGGGCTCCAGCGCCGGGCATCGGGCACGGGGATCGTGAGGGGTCGGCCCGCCGGGCCCTCGGCCCGGGCGAGCTCGCGGCCGTCGGCGCGCACGACGACGGCGGCGAGCGCCTGCTCGCCCGCGGCGATGCCATCGGGCACGGATGCCTCGACCACGACCTCGATCGTCTCGTCATCGAGTCGCGGGCGCAGCTCGAGGCGCCGCACGTGGAGGGCGGGCACCGACTCCATCCACACGGTCTGCCAGATGCCCGATTGCGCGGTGTACCAGATGCCGCCGCGCTTCAGCGACTGCTTGCCGCGCGAGTGGTACGAGGTGTCGCTCGGGTCGACGACGTCGACCGTCAGCTCGTGCTCCTCGCCGTCGGCGAGGGCGTCGGTCACGTCGAGCGAGAACGGCAGGTAGCCGCCCTCGTGCGCGCCGATCTCGACCCCGTCGATGAGCACCCGGCAGCGCTGGTCGACCGCGCCGAAGTGCAGCAGCAGCCGATCGACGAGGAATCCCTCGGGCATGCGCACAGTGCGCCGGTACCAGAGATGCTGGTCGGGCTGCAGCTGCCGCCCGACGCCGGAGAGCGCGGCCTCGGGCGAGAAGGGCACGAGGATGCGGCCGTCCCAGGCACTCGGCCGCCGGTCGTCGGCCGTGAACGCGTACTCCCACCATCCGTTGAGGTTCAGGTGGCTGTCGCGGACGAGCTGCGGGCGCGGGTACTCGGGCAGGACCGCGTCGGGGTCGAGTTCGTCGGCCCAGGGGGTACGACGGCTCACGGGCGGGTCTCCTCGGCGGGCACGGCGGCTTCGGCGGCTTCGGCGGGCACGTCGGGGCGTCGCAGCACTCGCGCGCGGAGCGCGGCCAGCACCGGCACGGCGAGGAGCACGAGGGCGGCGACGGGGAAGATCTCGGGCCCGGGCACGGGGTGCTCGCGCCCGAGCTCGACGTAGCTGTGCGCGGCGCCCGAGATGACGGCGGCGCCGATCGCGGGGCCGATCACCATCGGCAGCATCACGGCCATGATCATGCGGGCGCCCTGCACGCCGCCCGCCCGGTCGGCGGGCGTCTGGTCGCGCGTCATCGCGGAGACGGCGGCGATCGAGGCCATCATGCCGGCCATCATCAACGTCGCGGCGACGATCACCCAGGCGAAGTCGCGCACGAAGGCCATCGCGACGAGTCCCGCCACGAAGACGCCGACGGCGGGGAGGAGGAACCGCTCCTTGCCGACGCGATCCATCACACGGCCGCCGACGACGCTGAGCGCCGAGGCGAGGATGAGCACGATGCCGAGCGCGATCGCCGAGGCCTCGAGCGCCAGCGAGTAGCGCAGGTAGATCAGCACGAAGGGGATGAACACCTGCGAGCTGATTCCGATCACGCACCAGATCGCGAGGGTGAGGAAGAGCGCCGGCTCGCGCCGGATCGTCGAGGGCCGGAGGCCGTCGACGACCGCGCGCAGCACGCCGTGCTCGCGCGGGACGACGCCCCGGTCGCGGACGAGGAACCAGGCGGCGAACCCGGTGGCGGCGGTGATCCCGCCGACCAGGGCGAAGAAGGCCGGCCACTGCCCGGCCTGCGTCATCGGGTCGAGCAGCACGAACACGAGCAGCATCGCGACGAGCGGCATCGTCGCGAGCCACCCGTCGACCCGTCCGCGATTCGCGGGCACCGTCGAATCGGTGACCCAGGCGGCGAAGGCTGCGTCGTTCGCGCCCGAGCCGATGAAGCTCATGATGCAGTCGAGGGTGATGATCGCCACGACCGCGCCGATGAGCACCGGGGCGGCCTCCGCCGTGGCATCCGGTGCGCCGACGAGACCGAAGGCGGCGGTCACCGCGCCCCACGCGAGGTAGCCGCCCGCGACGAGTTCGCGGCGGCGGCCGAGTCGATCGGACCAGGCGCCCACGATGAGGGTCGCGACCGTCGCGGCGATCGCGCTCGCGGCGACCATCCAAGCGATGACGCCGGGGTCGGTCGAGACGGTCTCGTAGACGAACAGGTTGAGGTACATGTTCTCGATCACCCAGGCGAGCTGGCCGACGAGGCCGACGAGGATGATCGCGGCCCAGGTGCGCGGGCCGAGTGCGGGCGTGGTGGCGGCGCCGGCGATCGCGGTGCCGTGCGGTCGGGTTCGAGTCGTCATTGTCCTCTGCAAGCCGTTGTTTCAACGTTGAAATCAACACGACATTAGCAGGTGGCGCCGTGCTGCGGCGGCGATCTTCGGCTCATCCCTCGCGGGTTCGACGCGCGGGCGCCCGAACCCCGCCCCATCGTTCCGGCCCGCTATGGTTGCCCCATGACCGACGTCACGCGTCCCTCCCGGTTGGAGCCGATCGGCGTCATCGCGTTCGTGCTCGGCATCGTGCTCGTCCTCGTCGACTTCGCGAGCATCTTCATCGACGCGGCGTTCATCCGGTCGGGCGACTACACCTCGTTCTCGACGGTCTCGTTCGTCATCACGACGATCTCGGTGGTGCTCGCGCTCACCGCGATCACGATCGGCATCGTGGCCTGCCTGCGCGGCGGAGCCACCCGGGTCTACGGGGCCATCGGCACCACGGTCGGCGCGATGGTGCTGCTGCAGCAGTTCGGCACGCTGGTCTACGCACTCATCGTCAACGTCTGACCTCGCACTCATCGTCGACGTCTGACCTCGCCCGCCACCGACGGATGCGTCGGCGGCGCGCGCCGCCTATCCTCGTTCGTGGCGCCGAATACCGGCCGCACGACGAAACGAGGCCGAGATGAGCGACGGAACCGAACGCGGTCCGCGACCGCGCGGTCGCCGTGCCGCCGAGCCGGCCTCGCCGTTCGCGAAACGGGTCGATGCCGTCGCCGCCCGGCTCGCGCCGGCGCTGGCCGGTGCCACGACCTGGGTGTCGGCGCACCGCGCGGTGGCGCTCACCGGCGCCGCGGCGATCCTCTCGGTCGGGATCATCGCGGGCGGTGCCGCCGTCATCCAGTCCACCGGCGGCGGTGCACAGGACACCGAGGCCTCGTCAGGACTTGAGACGCCCCGACCCACCCCGAACGCACCGGCGAACACCCAGGCGTTCCCCCCGGTGCTGCCCACGGCGACGCCCGCACCCCCCGACGAAGCGGGCGCGGCCGAGCCGGGCGACGAGCCCGTCGCAGACGAACCCGACGAGCCGGCCGACGACCCCGTGATCGAGCCCGAGCCCACGCCCGAACCCGAGCCCGAGCCCGACCCCGGCACCGACGACGACCACCCGGGCCGCGGGCAGGGGTCGAAGAAGCCCAAGGGCTGACGGCGCGGCCGCAGGGCGCATCGAGAGGCGTCTCGGCGGCGCCCCGAGGCATCCGCAGGGCCTTTCACAGGCCCGGGGACTACCCTGAAGCGTGACTTCTGAAGAACTTCCCGCCCCGGACGCGGCTCCCGCTGAGCCCGCCGCGACGACATTCGCAGACCTCGGTCTCGACGGGGCGGTGCTCAAGGCGCTCGACGACGTCGGCTACGAGACGCCCTCCGCCATCCAGGCCGCGACCATCCCGACCCTGCTCGAGGGGCGCGACGTCGTCGGCCTCGCGCAGACCGGAACCGGCAAGACCGCCGCGTTCGCACTGCCCATCCTCGCCCGCCTCGACCTCTCGCAGAAGACGCCGCAGGCGCTCGTACTCGCCCCCACCCGCGAACTCGCGCTGCAGGTGTGCGAGGCGTTCGAGAAGTACGCCGCGCACCTGAAGGGCGTGCACATCCTGCCCGTCTACGGCGGCCAGGGCTACGGCGTGCAGCTCTCGGCGCTGCGTCGCGGCGTGCACATCGTCGTCGGTACGCCCGGCCGCATCATGGACCATCTCGACAAGGGCACCCTCGACCTCTCGGAGCTCAAGTACCTCGTGCTCGACGAGGCCGACGAGATGCTCAAGATGGGCTTCGCCGAAGACGTCGAGACGATCCTCGCCGACACTCCCGACGACAAGCAGGTCGCGCTGTTCTCGGCGACCATGCCGGCCGCGATCCGCCGCATGTCGAAGCAGTACCTGCACGACCCCGAAGAGATCACGGTCAAGACGAAGACGCAGACCTCGGCGAACATCACGCAGCGGTCGCTGATCGTCGCGTACTCGCAGAAGGTCGACGCGCTCACCCGCATCCTCGAGGTCGAGAACTTCGAGGGCATGATCATCTTCGTCCGCACGAAGAACGTCACCGAGGAGCTCGCCGAGAAGCTGCGGGCCCGCGGATACGCGGCCGCCGCGATCAACGGCGACGTCGCGCAGGCCCAGCGCGAGCGCACCGTCGAGCAGTTGAAGAACGGCAAGCTCGACATCCTCGTCGCCACGGATGTCGCAGCCCGCGGCCTCGACGTCGAGCGCATCTCGCACGTGGTCAACTTCGACATCCCGACCGACCCCGAGCCGTACGTGCACCGCATCGGCCGCACCGGCCGGGCCGGGCGCACGGGCGACGCGATCAGCTTCGTCACCCCGCGCGAGCGCAGCCTGCTCGCCCGCATCGAGAAGACGACGAAGCAGCCGATGACCCCGATGACGCTGCCGAGCGTCGACGACGTCAACGTCACCCGGCTCGCCCGCTTCGACGACCGCATCACCGCGGCGCTCGAGCAGAACGAGCGCATCGAGGGCTTCCGCGACATCATCGCCCACTACCTGCGCCACCACGACGTGCCCGAGGTCGATGTGGCCGCCGCGCTCGCCGTGGTCGCCCAGGGCGAGTCGCCCCTGCTGCTCGAGCCCGAGCCCGAGCGGCCCGCGCGCTTCGACCGCGAGCGGGGCCGCGACGACCGCGGGCGCGACCGCGACGACCGGCGCGACGACCGTGGCCGCGGCGACCGCTACGACCGCGACGAGCGACCCGCGCGCCGCCCCCGAGGCAGCGGGGCGCCCATGGCGACCTACCGCATCGCCGTCGGCCGGCGTCACCGCGTCGAGCCGCGCCAGATCGTCGGCGCGCTCGCGAACGAGGGCGGCCTGAACCGCGACGACTTCGGTGCGATCCAGATCAAGCCCGAGTTCTCGCTCGTCGAGCTGCCCGCCGACCTGCCCCGCGAGACGCTCGAGCGCCTCGACGGCACCCGCATCTCCGGACGCCTCATCGAGCTGCGGCCCGACCGGGGCGCGCCGCGCCGGGGCGACCGCGATCGCGACGGCCGCGGCGGGGGTTCGCGGTATCAGCGCGACGACCGTCCGCGTCGTGACGACCGGTACGAGCGGCCTCGTCGCGACGACCGCGACGACCGGCCTCGCCACGACGACCGGCCTCGCCACGACGACCGTGCCGTCGAGGCGGGCGATGACCGCCCGGCCCGCAAGCCCCGTCACAAGGGCCCGCGCGACGAGTGAGCCGCGCGGCGGGTGACCGGGGTGCGCGACTGGCATTCGCCGCGACCGCTGCGGTCGTGCTGCTCGTCGGCCTCGTGCTGCAGCTGCAGGGCCGCACGGTCGCGATCGACCTCGCCGGCAGCGCGCTCTACGCGTGCCTCGTCGGGCTCGTGATCGCGGTCGTGCGGCCGAGTTCGCCGGCGTGGGCGATCGCGGTCGCCGGGTTCGGCGTCTCGGCGGCGGTCGAGCTGCTGCAGCTCACCGGCGTCGCGTCGCGGCTCGTCGACGCCGTGCCGCCGCTGCGGCTCGTGTTCGGCAGTTCGTTCGACCCGGTGGACTTCATCGGCTACGCCCTCGGCGCGCTGCTGCTGCTCGGGCTCGTGCCGGTCGCACGCGCGGTGGCGGCCCGGGTCCTTTCCGGGGCTCGGGCGGCCCGTTCCGGCTCCTGACGCCCGGCGCGCTGGGTCCGTCAGTCGCCCGTGCCGGACCGTGACGCCTGCCAGATGGCGCGGAAGGCGTTGACGACGTCGTCAGGCGCGGCATCCGCCGCGTCGACCGCGACGACGAGTTCGCGGAGACGTCGCACGAGGCCGCCGGGGAGGGCGCCAGCGCCCTCGGCCACTCTCGTGCCGGCGCCGGTGCGTGCGACGACGAGCCCCTCCTGCTCGAGCATCTTGTAGGCCCGTGCCGCAGTGCCGGGAGCGACGCCGAGGTCGGCAGCGGCCTGCCGGACCGTCGGCAGGCGCTCGCCCGCGCCGAGTTGGCCCGACGCGATCATCCCACGGAATCGGTGCGCGATGTCGGTCGCAGCGTTCGTCGTATTCGCCTCGCCGAGCAGCGGCGAGGTGCCCGGTGTCCGTGATGCGGCCGGGGTCATCGGTTCGCGCTCTTTTCGACGTCGTCGGCTCCTGCTGCGATGTCGGATGCATCCGGCTGAGGGCGACGAGTTCGGCGGACCCTGCTGGCGACGAGCAGCAGGAGGACGAAGCCCGCGATCTCGGCGAACGGGGCGAGCCACCCGGCGAGCACCGCCAGTTCGGCGTACTGCCAGGTCGTGTCGTACAGATTCGGGTCACCCTCGATGCCGAGTTGCGAGGCGGTACCCGACCGGGCGATGAATCGCCATGCCCCACCGAGTGCCAGCAGCATGCCCGCTGAAGCGAGGCGGGCGGTCGCTGTGGCGATGCCGGCTCGCATCGTGGATTCGGACGCGACGGTCTCGGGCCGGAGGAACGGCCGGGCGGCGTTGACGTGCAGGACTGCCCAGACAGCCGCGATGAGAAATGCCGTGCAGATGAGGACCGGTACGCCGAAGGACCACCCGTAGAACCACAACTCTAGCGAGGAGATCTCGGTGTTCGGGACGGGGATCGACAGGTAGATGAATCGGCCCCGATCGTCCGACGATGAGGCGACACCTGCGCCGATCGTCGTCGCGATCAGGGTGACCGCGATGGCGCCGGCGCCGATGAAGGCGACGCGCGAGCCGAAGCTCGCCCAGGTGCGCCGGAGCGTCGAAAGCACCGGTGCATCCGGTGTGCGCCGTCGCAGCACGATGACGCCGAGCAGGGTGAGCGTCACCAGCAGCACTGCGAACACCGGGGTCGCGAACTGCCACCACTCGACGATGTCGGTGAGGTTCAGCACGTACCCGCGCACGATGTTCTCGACGGCGCAGCCGATGATCACGGCGATCGCGCCGATCGAGAGCGTGAGCACCTCGGGTCGGAATCGGGTGGCCGTGACCCCGGAGAACGCATCGGATCCAGCCTCCTCGGCCACGCGCGAACGGCTGAACGCGAGCACGAGGCCGGCGATGAACCCGGCGATGACCAGGCTGAACAAGGGAAGCGAGAACAGCGCTGCGATGAGGATGCCGGGGTCGGCGAACAGGGCGAGTCGGTCCATGGGTCTTCTCTCGATCGATTGTGTCGACAAGCTAGCACAATTTGTATTTAGGTATCGATACAATTTCACGCACGCGCTCGACTTCGTCGGGCAGCTCTCGCTCACGACAAGCCGGTGCCGGCCTGCCGCAACGGGCTGTCGCGATCCGTTTCCGGAGTACGGCGCGACCCGATATTCCCGCGCGATCGAACCTGTACGCGCACACATGTTCGCGGCGTAACGTCCGATCATGAACGCTGTACGAGGAGCCATCCGCCCACCCCCGGCAGAAGACGCGCGAGTCACCGTCCAAACCGCCGAGCACCGCCGGACCGACGCCTTCTGGACGCACTTCGAGGCGAACGGGTCGAGTCCGAACCGCTGGGCCGACAGCGCGGCGGCCTACTGGCGCGCGGCCGATGAGGTGAGCGCATCATGATCACCGCAGAAACGGATGTCTCGACCCTCGGGCCGTTCGCGATCGACCACGTCGTGGCGAGCGAACTGCCCGCCTCACTCGGCACGTCCGGGGCCCCCGAACGATACGTCGTGACCGCGGTCTTCACCCGGCGTCCCGACCCGCTCGAACTCGAGATGCTCGCCGCGGCGGGCCTCGCCGAACAACTTGCCGCCGACGGCTACCCGGGCATCACGCTGATGGCCGCAGACCGCCGGCTGCTCATCGGCAACACGAACCTGCTCGAACTCGAGTCCGGGCTCGCGCAGCGCATCGGGGAGATCCTCGCCGAGATCGGGACGCAGGTCGCGACGCTCCGCAGGACTCGTGACCTCGAGCGCGCGCGGCTCGCCGAGCAGGAGTCCGATCGTGCCGCAGCGATCGTGAAGCTGGCGAACCGCATCAGCTTCGACCCCCACAGCTCGACATACCGATGAACTGATTCGCGCTGCCCCCGGGCGGCGCGGGCTGGGAGCACGGCCTCATGGACGAGGCATCCGGGACGCGACTGGAGGCGGCCGCGCCGGCCGCCCGGACGAACCCCAACAGCGACTTCACCGAACTGGCACGGCTCGTGAAATCGGCCGGCCTCATGCGCCGGCGCTACGGCTACTACTGGACGAAGCTCATCGTCGTGCCGATGTCGGTCGCCGCGGCGATCGCCGTGTTCATCTGGATCGGCGACAGCTGGTGGCAGATGTTCACGGCCGCCGTCTTCGCGTTCCTGTTCACGCAGACCGCGTTCCTCGGGCACGATGCCGCGCACCGCCAGATCTTCCGCTCGGGCAAGTGGAACGACTGGACGAGCCTCGTGCTCGGCGGCATCGTCGGCATGAGCTACGGCTGGTGGCAGCACAAGCACACCCGGCACCATGCGAACCCCAACCAGCTCGGCGCCGACCCCGACATCGAGCTGCCGGTCGTCGCGTTCACACCCGAGCAGGCGGCGCGCGACCGCGCGGCGTTCTCGCAGTGGGTCATCGCGCACCAGGGCGTGTTCTTCTTCCCGATCCTGCTGCTCGAGGGGCTCTCGCTGCACGCGTCGAGCGTGCACCGGGTGCTCGCCCGCGAGCACCTCGCGCACCGCCCCATCGAGATCGCCTTCCTCGCCGTGCGCATCGTCGGCTACCTCGCCTTGGTGTTCCTCGTGCTCTCGCCGGACAAGGCCGCCGTGTTCCTCGCGATCCAGCTCGGCCTGTTCGGCTTCTACATGGGCATGTCGTTCGCACCGAACCACAAGGGCATGCCGCTCGTGCCCAAGGGCATGAAGCTCGACTTCCTGCGCCGTCAGGCGCTCATGAGCCGCAACATCCGCGGCAACCGGGTGCTCGACTTCGTGATGGGTGGGCTCAACTACCAGATCGAGCACCACCTCTTCCCGTCGATGCCGCGCCCGCACCTGCGGCGGGCCGCCCCGCTCATCGCGGGCTACCTGCGCGAGCACGACGTGCCGTACACGCAGACGACGCTGTGGCGCTCGTACGTGATCGTGTTCCGGTACATCAACCGGGTCGGGCTCGGCGAGCGCGACCCGTTCGAGTGTCCGCTCGTGGCGCAGCGCGCGAGTATCTGAGGGGCCGGGGTCTCGATACGCTCGCTGCGCTCGCTGCTCGACCGGCGGGGTATCGCCCTGCCCGCGGTCGGGTGACCCCGTGTGACACCCGGTTCCCCCGTGTGACGGGTGGGCTCGCGGCATCCGATCGCCTTCTCTAGCGTCGGAGCCCGGAGGTCGAGACATGACACGACTCATCATCGGCGCAATGGTCAGGGCGATCGGCGCCTACCCCTCGGGCTGGCGGTATCCGGGCGCGCATCGAGATCCGAGGGGGGATGCCGCGGTGCTGCGCCGCACGGCCGAGGTCGCCGAGCGGGCACGCCTCGACTACCTGTTCTTCGGCGACTGGCTCGCGACCGGGCACGACCTCGAGTTCCGCGACCCGTATCTCGTCGCGCGCATCGATCCGTTGTCGGCGGTCACCTACCTCGCGGGCGTCACCGAGCGCATCGGCCTGATCGCCACGGCGAACACGAGCTACTCCGACCCGTTCACGCTCGCCAGGGCGACCGCCTCGGTCGACCTCCTGAGCGGTGGTCGCGCCGGACTCAACCTCGTGACGGGCGCCGAACCGCGGGCGGCCGGCAATCACGGGCGCGACTTCGACGCGGCCAACGAGACCCGCTACGACCGCGCCGTCGAGTTCGAGCACGTGCTGCGCCGCCTCTGGGACTCCTTCGAAGACGATGCGATCGTCGCGGATGCCGCGGCGGGCGTCTTCATCGACCCGTCGAAGCTGCACGCCACCGACTTCGAGGGCCGGCACCTGAGCGTGACCGGGCCGCTGAACGTCGCACGGCCGGTGCAGGGGCACCTGCCGATCGTGCACGCCGGCACCTCGCCGCGCTCGCGCCTGTTCGCCGCGCAGAACGCCGACCTCGCGCTCGTCGCGGTGAGCGACCTCGAGCACGCCGTGCAGGTGCGCGAGGAGCTTCGGGCGCTCGCCTTCGAGTCGGGGCGCGACGACCGCACGCTGAAGGTCATCGCGCCCGTGCTGCCGATCGTGGGCGAGACCCGTGCCCATGCCCAGTCGATCGCCGACGAGCTCAGCGAGCTCGTGCAGATCGCCGAGGACTGGCCAGACGGCCCGCCCGCGGCGTTCCCCGCGAACCGTTCGCTGGCCCAGCTCTCGACCCTCCTGGGGGTGGATGTCTCGGGGCTGTCGCCCGACCGCGCGGTCACCCCGGCGATCGTCGCCGAGTTCAGCGCCCCGGGCCAGGAGCTCGTCGAGATCGTCGCCGAGCGCACCGGGCGAGGCCCCGCCGGCGAACGGCCGCCGACCCTCCGCCACCTCGTCGTGGCCGCCTCGGTGAACGCGTCGATGATCGTCGGCACCGCAGAGGACATCGCGACCGAGTTCGAGGCCTGGGGGGACGCGGGCGCCGTCGACGGCTTCAACGTGCTCTCCGCGATCCAGCCCGCCCAGTTCGACGCGTTCGCCCTCGGGGTCGTACCCGAGCTGCAGCGGCGCGGGGTCTTCCCGACCGAGTACGAGGGCGAGACGCTGCGCGATCACCTCGGTCTCGCCCGCCCCGAGAACGTTCACGTGGCACCGCTCGTCGCCTCCTCGGGAACGGCCCTCGCGTGACCCGCATCGGATTCTTCACCCGCCTGCTCGACGATGCCGGCGCCGCCGAGCGCTACCGCATCGCGACCGAGCAGGTCGTGGCGGCCGAGCGCCACGGCTTCGATTCGGCATGGGTCGCGCAGCACCACTTCCGTGCCGCCGAGGGCGGGTTGCCGTCGCCGTTCGTGTTCCTCGCGCACGTCGCCGCGCAGACCTCGCGCATCCGGCTCGGCACGGGCGTCGTGACGCTGCCCCTCGAAGACCCGGTGCGGGTCGCCGAGGATGCGGTCGTGCTCGACCTCGTCTCGGGCGGCCGCGTCGAGCTCGGCCTCGGTTCGGGCGCCACGCCCGCCTCCTTCCTCGCCTTCGGCGAGCGCTCCGAGGATCGGGGCCGGGTCTTCGGCGAGAAGATCGACTCGCTCGTCGCGGCGCTCGCCGGCGGGGCGCTGGGTGACGACGCCAACCGGCTGCAGCCGCCAGGCCGCGATCTTCTGGGCCGCGTCTGGCAGGCGACGTTCTCAACGTTCGGCGGCACGCGCGCCGGTCGCGCCGGTCATGGCCTGATGCTCTCGCGCACCCAGCCGCGAGGGGCGGATGCTCCGCACGCGAGCCTCTCGGAGATGCAGCAGCCGGTCGTCGACGCCTATCTCGAGGCACTGCCGCACGGGGTGCCGCCGCGCATCGTCGCCTCTCGCACCGTGTTCGTCGCCGACTCGCGCGAGGAAGCCCGCCGTCACGCCGAGATCGGGCTGCGTCGCGCTGCCGTCGGCTTCACCCGCATGGGCCAGCCGCCGGCCGGCGACACGCTCGACGAGCTCATCGCCGCCTACGACACGCACGTCGGAACCGTCGACGACGTGATCGAGTCGCTCTCGCGCGACGCAGTCGCCGCGCAGGCGAGCGAGGTCGCCTTCCAGGTGCACTCGGTCGATCCGCCGCACGAGCTCGTGCTGCGCTCGATCGAGCTCATCGCCCGCGAGGTCGCGCCGGCCCTCTGCTGGGGTGCGACCGCGCCCGCGCTCGCCCGCTGAGCCGATCGGGCAGCACCTCGACGCCGCAGGGGAGCGGGAGGTCGTCCTTCGAGCAGCGCGACCACATGACCACTCGGCCACACGTCCTCCGAAGGCGAGTTCCTCAGGTGTCTGCGCGCACGCGGCCTGCGGCCCTCCCGAGGAGCACTGAACAGCGAAGAAGGGCGCGAATGGCGGACCTCATCGACTGTCTCGTGGGGATCGCCGCCCCTGCATCGCAAGATCCCTCCGGCCGGCGTCACCCCCTTCGTATGTCCGATTGTTGCGCGCCGTGACGGCCCGCGTCACGAAGGGTTGAGGCGGTGCAGGGGCATCCGTAGCGTCGTCCGAACCACGCACCGAGGAGAGCCCTGTGATCGCCACCGAGTCGACCGCCGCCCGCATCGCGCGCACGTCGGAGCCGACGGCGATGATGGATGCCCCGGCCCCCGGCCCGCTCGCGCGCCTCGTCGACGCCGGCCTCGAGGTGCCGGTGCTCGGCGGCGGCCTCGTGCGGCACGTGAACCTCGACACCGCCGCCTCGGCGCCCGCCCTCGCGGCCGTCGCCGCGCACGTCGTCGAGGTGCTGCCGTACTACGCGAGCGTGCACCGCGGCACCGGGTACCCCTCGCAGCAGACCACCGCCCTCGTCGAGGCCGCCCGCGCGACGGTGGCCCGGCACGTCGGCGCGCGCGACGACGACCTCGTGGTCTTCACCCGCAACACGACCGACGCGCTCAACCTGCTCGCGGCGGCCGTGCCCGGCGACACGGTGGTGCTCGACCTCGAGCATCACGCCAACCTGCTGCCGTGGCGCGCAGGTGGGCGCCGGGTGGTCGTCGCCCGCCCGACGATCGCAGAGACCCTCGAGGTGCTCGACGCCGAACTCGCCCGATGTCCCGCCGCCCTCCTCACCGTGACGGGTGCCTCGAACGTCACCGGCGAAGTGCTGCCGGTCGACCGCCTCGCCACGCTCGCCCACGCGCACGGCGCCCGCCTCGCGGTCGACGCCGCGCAACTGCTGCCGCACCGCAGGGTGTCGCTCGAGGCATCCGGCATCGACTACCTCGCCTTCTCGGGGCACAAGGCCTACGCGCCGTTCGGTGCCGGCGCCCTCGTCGGCCGGGCCGACTGGCTCGACGCCGCGCCCGCGCACCTCGCCGGCGGTGGCGCCGTCGAGTCGGTCTCCCTCGACCGCGTCGCATGGAAGCAGGGCGCCGCCCGCCACGAGGCCGGCACCCCCAACGTCGTCGGCATCGCCGCGATCGCGCGTGCGCTCAGTGAGCTCGAGCGCCTCGGCGACGCCGCCCGCGACGGGCACGAGCGGGCGCTCACCGAACGGCTGAACTCGGGGCTCGCAGCGCAGCGCGGCGTGCGCGTCGTGCGCGGATTCGACGACGTCGACGACCGCCTCGGCATCGCCACGATCGAGCTCGAGCGCGGTTCGGTGGGGCTGCTCGCCGCGGCCCTCGGCGCCGAGCACGGCATCTCGGTGCGGGCCGGACGGTTCTGCGCGCACCCTTTCTTCGAGCGGGTCGCGAGCCGCGCGAACGGGTTGCGGGCGAGCCTCGGCGCGGGATCCTCGGCCGACGATGTCGACCGGTTCCTCGCGGCGCTCTCGCGACTCCTCGCCGACGGCCCGGCGCACGCCTACGACCGCGGGCCCGAGGGGTGGCACCCGCTCGTCGACGATCGGCCTCGCCCGGTCTTCTGAGGCACGGGTTCGCGTCGCCTACGGCGGCGCGTCGGGTCGGCTCGGCGGGGCTTCGCGATTCGCTCCTGTTGCGCGTCGCGTTCTGCAGGATGAGCGGGGCGCCGGCGCGTATACGAGGGGTGGTGAGGTTCTCGTCCTGGATTGTGCGGGCGGGATGCCGCGGACGGGGGACTGTTCGCCCGCCATCCGACGGACTAGCGTCGGCATCGGAGGGGCCTTGACGAGCGACGACGCGGAACTCGAGGCGCGGGCCGACGCCCTGCGCCGGATCGTCTACGGCACTCCCGACGGCTACGCCTCCGGCGCCGCCGACGAGCTCGAGTCGGTCGAGGCCGAACTCGCCCGGCGGGCCGCCGAGCGCGAGCGGGCGACCGCAGCCATCCGCGCCGGGCCGGGGCGGCCCGACGAGCAGCGGCAAGGCGAGGCTTCCGAGCCGGGCAATACCGGGGCAGGATCGGCCGCCGACGGCGACGTCACCGCGGGCGCGACGGAAGCGGGCGACCCCGTGGCATCCGCGACCCGCGACCGATGGCCGCGCCGTCTCGGCGCCCGCGTCAGGAGCGAACTCGCCATCGCAGCCGTGCTCGCCGGCTTCGCCGTGGCCGGCGCGGTCGCCGTGGTCTCCCTCGCAGCGCCGGTGCGGGGCCTCGCCGTATTCGACCGACCGCAGAGCTCCCGCGACGAGAGCCTCACGGTCGCGCTCGGCGCGCAGGCCGATACCGTGCGCCGCATCGACGAGGTCTTCGGCCGCGGCTTCTGGGTCTACCTCAACGGCAACGACCAGGTCTGCCTCTCGGTCGTGCAGCTGGGCACGAGCCTCGTCGAACGCGGCGAGTGCGCCTCGCGGGCGCGCTTCGTCGAGCACGGCATCCTGGTGCAGTACGCGGCGACCGAGCTCGGCCCGCACCGCCCCGACGGCATGGGCGAACGCGATGTGGTCGTGATCTCGTGGTCGGACGAGAGCGAGGGCGTCACCTGGGAGCTCGTGCTCATCGATCCGCCCGCCTCCGATCGGTCGACCTACGACGAGTGGTCGGTCAGCAGGGATGCCCCCCGCTGAGCGGGCTGCAGAGCCCGCTTCGTAGACTGGGGGAGTCGCACGAGGGGAGCCGCATGCAGCCGCTGGTCGAGTCCGAGGTTCGGGCGGTGCTCGGCAACGCCGAGGCCGCCGAGCTCGAACAGCTCTCGCTGCCGGTGAAGTTCTTCGTCACCGAATGGGCGCATCTCGACGCCTTCGCGTGGCGCGACCCGCGCATCGCCTCGCGCGGGTACCTCGTCACCGAACTCGGCGGCGAGCCCGCCGGCATCGTGCTGCGCAGCGCCGAGCGCACCGGTTCGCGGCATCGCGCCGCGGTCTGCAACCTCTGCCACACCCACCAGCCGGGCGATCAGGTCACGCTGTTCTCGGCCCGTCGCTCGGGTGCGGCGGGAGCCCGCGGCGACAGCGTCGGCACCTACATCTGCGGCGACCTCGCCTGCCAGGAGACGGTGCGGCTCGGCCGCCCGCCTGCGCCGTCGGAGGTCATGCCGAGCGCGCACGAGCTCGAACGCATCGAGGGGCTCGCGCGGCGCACCCGGGCGTTCGTCGCGGATGTGCTCGGGGCGTCGGGCTGACGCCCGGCCTCAGCGCGTCGGGCCGGAGTCGACCACCTCGAGCGTCGCGCGCTTCGCGACCCGCCCGTCGCCCGACGAGCGGCCGGTGAGGCGGCGCCCGATCCAGGGCAGCACGAACTCGCGGTAGTACGCGGCGGTGTTGCGGCTGCGCGGCCCGGGCGGCGCGGCGGCGACCTCCTCGACCCCCCACTCGGGCGGCACGGGCACCTCGAGCGCAGTGAGCACGTTCGACGCGACGCGCGCGTGGCCGAGGGCGTTGAGGTGCAGCTTGTCGGGCGACCAGTACCGGATGTCGCGGAGCCCCCGGTCGTTGAAGTTGTCGACGAAGGTGACGCCCTCGAGGGTGCCGAGGTCGACGAGCGCCGCGGTCAGGCGCGCACCGCGCGAGTCGAAGACCCGGCCCATCGGCAGGTGCTCGGTCGGGTTCGCTCCGCTCAGCATGAGCACGTGGATGCCGGCCTCGCGGATGCGGTGGATCGCGTCGCGGAAGCGGGTCGCGGTCGCCTGCTCGTCCATGCGGGGGCGCAGCATGTCGTTGCCGCCGCCGTTGAAGCTCAGCAGCTCGGGCTGCAATGCGATCGCGGCATCCAACTGCTCGTCGATGATCGGCCCGAGCTTGCGCCCGCGGATGGCGAGGTTCGCGTAGCCGATCGGCTCGCGCGCGTGCTGCGCGAGGCCGAGCGCCACGAAGTCGGCCCAGCCGCGCACGCTGCCGTCGGGAAGCTCGTCGCCGACGCCCTCGGTGAAGCTGTCGCCGATCGCCGCGTAGGAGTGGAACATGCCCTCCACGCTAGCGCGCCGAACTCACTGCTCGGTGTGCTCGATCTCGCAGTCGGCGCCGGGGTAGAGCAGCGTCTCGTGGCCGTCGTCGAAGCGCACGAGGTAGGGCGGCCCGCCGTTCTCGCCCCGCACTTCGAGGATCTCGCCGTGGCGGCCGGGCTGGCCGACCTGCTTGCCGTGGATGACGAGGCGTTCGCCGACCGTCGCATTCATCGGGGCCCCCTTCGACGCCTCCAGCGTACGCTCGCGCGCCGCGGGCGGGAAGAGGTGCCGGCCCTTCCGTGGGTGAGCCCTGACCGCTAGGGTGGTTCGAACTGGGTCAAGCGTCCCAGTTGGCGACGGACAGTGAGGTTCACGATGCAGGATGCCCCGACCACGCGTGCGACGACGGCCGAGCCGGCCGCCGCGGCCGAGTCCGCGCTGCGACTGCCCGCGGGTTTCCGCTGGGGCGCGGCGACGGCCGCCTTCCAGATCGAGGGCGCCACGGATGCCGAGGGACGAGGCCCGAGCATCTGGGACACCTTCACCGCCGAGCCCGGCCGGGTGATCGACGGCTCGAACGCGCTCGTCGCCGCCGACAGCTACCGGAGATTCCGTGACGACGTCGCACTGCTCGCCGAACTCGGCGCGAGCGACTACCGCTTCTCGATCGCCTGGCCGCGCGTGCAGCCGGGCGGCACCGGGCCCGCGAACGCGGCGGGGCTCGACTCCTACGAGCGGCTCGTCGACGCGCTCGCCGAAGCCGGCATCGACCCGCTGCCGACGCTCTACCACTGGGACCTGCCGCAGCCCCTCGAAGACGCCGGTGGCTGGCTCGTGCGCGACACCGCCGAGCGCTTCGCCGAATACGTCGGGCTCGTGCTCGACCGCCTCGGCGACCGGGTCGGGCGGTGGATCACCCTCAACGAGCCCGCGATGACGACGCTCGAGGGCTACGCGCTCGGCACCCAGGCGCCCGGCCGTCAGCTCATGCTCGGCGCCCTGCCGACCGTGCACCACCAGCTGCTCGGGCACGGGCTCGCGGTCGCCGCGATCCGGGCGGCGGCACCGTCGGCCGAGGTCGGCATCACGAACAACCACACCCTCGTCGTGCCGGCCGGCGACTCGGCGGCCGACCTCATGGCGGCGGGCGCCTTCGACCTGATCTACAACCGCATCTTCGCCGGCCCCGTGCTCACGGGCGCCTACCCCGATCTGACTGCGTTCGGGCTCGAGGAGTTCCCCGGGCTCGAGGCGGGCGACCTCGAGCTCATCTCGGCGCCGCTCGACTTCTACGGGGTGAACTTCTACAACCCGACGTACGTGGCCGCACCCGCCGCCGGCTCGGAGTTCGCCGCCGCCGGGCTGCCGTTCGAGCCGGTCGCGCCGCCCGAGGGCACACCGCTCACGGGCTTCGGCTGGCCGATCGTGCCCGCCGCGTTCACCGAGCTCCTCGTCGGGCTGCGCCGCGACTACGGCGACGCGCTGCCGCCCGTCGTCATCACCGAGAACGGGGCGTCGTTCGTCGACGAGGTGGTCGAGGCATCCGACGGCCGCGCGGTGCACGACGCCGAACGCATCGCCTACCTCGACGGCCACCTGCGCGCCGTCGCCGCGGCGATCGAGCAGGGCGTCGACGTGCGTGGCTACTTCGCATGGTCGCTCATGGACAACTTCGAGTGGGCCCAGGGCTACACGCAGCGCTTCGGCCTCGTGCACGTCGACTTCGAGACTGGCGAGCGCACCCGCAAGGACTCGTTCGACTGGTACCGGCGCCTGATCGCCGCGCAGCCGCTCTGACCCGGGGCTGAGCACACGGGCATGTGCCCGCCCCACTCGGGGCCGCGCCGGGCTGCGCCTACTCGACCGCGAGCAGCGCCGCCCAGAGGTCGGCGCGCGCGTGGAACCCCGAGAGGTCGCGACCGAGCAGCCGCTCGGCGAGGGCGATGCGGCTGCGCACCGTGTGCCGGTGCACGCCGAGGGCCTGCGCGGTCGCATCGAACTGCCCGCCGCGCTCGAGCCAGGTGCGGGTCGTCACGACGAGCGAGGTGCCGTTCGCGGCGTCGTGCTCGGTGAGCGGGGCGAGGGTCGCGAGGGCGACGGCCCGGGCGTCGGTGCGGGCGAGGAACGCGAGCACGCCCTGCCTGCTGATCTCGTCGAAGTTGACGACGCCCGCGCCGCTCTCGCGGGCGCGGTCGAGGGCGCGCAGGGCCTGTTCGTGAGCCTGCGCGACGGCGCCCCCGCCGACCGGGTCGGAGACGCCGACGGGCAGTTCGAACTCGGTCGCGATCTCTTCGGCGAGCGGCGCGTCCGACTCCTCGACGACGAGCACGTACTGCTCGTCGTCGCGGCCGAAGAACAACCGCCCGCCGCGCTCTTCGACGCGGAGCTCGAGGAGCTCGGTGAGGCGATCGGCTTGGGTGAGCGGGGCATCCGTCACCATGATGCGCAGCGGCGGCTCGGGCAGCGGCCCCCACATCTCGGCCGAGACGCGCTCGGCGAGGGTCGTGTCTCCGGCGAGGATGCCGCTGAGCAGCCCCGATCGCAGGTGGCCGCGTGCGCGGTCGAGGTCGCGGTTCTGCTCGAGCGCCAGGCCCGCGAGCGCGATCACCGAGGTGACGACCTCGCGTCCGGCCTGATCGAGCTCGGCCGAGTCGCCGATCGCGAGCACGCCGCGCAGCGCCCCGCCGCCGCCGAGGGTCTGCAGGGTCATTCGCTGCGGTGCGTCGGTCGACTCGGCGGCGAGCAGCGTGCGGCTCGCCCGCTGGCCGCGGCGCAGCATCGATCTGGCCTCGCCGACGACCTCGCCGAGCGCGGGCTGCGCGAGGCCGCCCTCGGGCGCCTCGCGGTCGAGCGATCCGGTCGCGTCGATGAGCCCGACCCAGGCGCCGAGCCGGTGCGAGAGCTCGGCGAGGGTCGCCGAGAGGCCGTCGGGGCGCAGCGCGGCGAGCGAGATCGCGCGCTGCGCGGAGAGCGCCCACGCCTGCCTGGCGTAGGCGTCCTCGGCGATGAGGTCGGCGACGGTGCGTGCGATCGCGATGAACGGGGTGCGGTAGGGCACCTCGAAGAGCGGCAGGCCCTGTGCGAGACACGCCGCGATGAGCGTCTCGGGGGTGCCGGCGCGGATCACCTCGGTGCCGAAGCCGAGGGCCGCGATACCCCGCTCGCGGAGCCGCTGCACGAAGGACTCGGCGAACTCGGCGTCGGCCGCAGCGCCGTCGGCGAACTGGGTGCCGGTGGTCAGCAGCACGTGCCCGGCGTCGAGGAACGGCGTCGGGTCGGCGAGGTCGGAGCTGTGCGCCCACACGACCGGGGCGTCGAGCGCGCCGTCGGGCAGGGCGACGGCGGGGGTCAGCAGGCCGAGGCCGAGCTCTGGGCGGTCGAGCAGGGTCTGCACGGTGGGCTTCACGGGGCTCCTCGGTGATCCCGGGTGGATCTCGAGTCGGCCCTGGCGGGCCTACTCGACCGGCGAGGTGGTGTACACGCCGGCGAACATGATGCCCTGAGTGTACACATCGGCCCCGTGGCATCCGTCGAATGTTGCGTGATGCCGCGATGGAGAGCTGGAGGTCAGGTGACCGCCCCGCGTCGCGCGAAGCGGGGCTCGCGCCAGCTCCCGCTCCTGAGGATCTCCTCGAGCGCCGCGACCGCGTCCCAGACGTCGGTGTGCGTGACGTAGAGGGGGGCGAAGCCGAAGCGCATGAGGTCGGGCGCGCGGAAGTCGCCGATCACCCCGCGCGCGATGAGCGCCTGCATGAGGGCGTACCCGTCGCCGGCGTCGAGCGTGCCGACCGCCCGCAGGGCGACCTGGCTGCCGCGCCGCGCCGACTGCCGCGGCGTCACGACCTCGATGCCCCACTCCGCGAGCCGTGCGTCGACGAGGCAGATGAACAGCTCGGTGAGCCGCAGGCTCTTCTCGCGCAGTTCGGCGAGGTCGACCTCGGCCCAGAGATCGAGGCTCGCCTCGAGCCCGGCGACCGCGAGCAGCTGCGGCGTTCCGACGCGGAACCGCGTGATGCCGTCGGCGGGTTCGTACCCGACGGTGAAGTCGAAGGGGCGGGCGTGGCCGTGCCAGCCCGTGAGCGGCGGCCGGGCGACGCCATGATGGCGACCCGCGACCCAGATGAACGAGGGTGAGCCCGGCCCGCCGTTGAGGTACTTGTAGGTGCAGCCGATCGCGAAGTCGGCCCGGGCGGCGTTCAGCTCGACCGGCACCGCGCCGACGCTGTGGCAGAGGTCCCACACCATGAGCGCACCGGCCTCGTGCACCCGCCGCGTCACCTCGGCCATGTCGTACATGCGGCCGGTGCGGTAGTTCACGTGGGTGAGCACGACGACCGCGACGTCGCCGTCGAGCACTTCGTCGAGCGTCGGGCCGTCGTCGTCGATCAGCCGGCGCTCGAGCGGGCGGCCGGGCTCGCCGAGGAGCTCCTGCACCGACTCGAGCACGTACAGGTCGGTCGGGAAGTTGCCGCACTCGGAGATGATCACCCGGCGGCCGGGGCGTATGCGGGCTGCCGCCGTGACCACCTGGAAGAGGCTCGCCGAGGTCGAGTCGCCCAGCACGACCTCGCCCGGCGCCGCACCGATGAGCGGCGCGATGCGGTCGCCGAGGACGGCGGGCTTGTCGAACCATCCCGCATCGTTCCAGCTGCGGATGAGGCCCGTGCCCCATTCCTCGGCGATCACCCGCTCGACATGCCCCGGCGTCGCGCGGGGCAGCGCGCCGAGCGAGTTGCCGTCGAGGTAGACGACGCCCTCGGGCAGCGCGAAGCGCTCGCGGAACCGGGCGAGCGGGTCGGCCGCGTCGAGTGCGGCGCACGTCGCGCGGTCGATCGAGTGGGGTGCGGATGTCGCGAGGCTCATGTGCGGGGTCTCCGAGGTCTGGGATCGGGGGAAGGGAGAGGGGCCGGAGAGGGACCGGGGGAGGTGGCCGGGCGGGGTGCCCGCGGCGCGGGCGCCCCGCTCAGATCGCCAGGAAGCGGCGGGCGTTGCCGTGGCGGATCGCCGCCTTCTCCGCGTCGCTCAGGAAGTCGGCGCGGTCGAGGACCGAACCCACCGGGCGTTCGCCGAGCGGGTACGGGTAGTCGCTGCCGACCATCACGTGCTCGGCGCCGAGCGTGTCGACGAGGAGGCGCAGCGGCGCCTCGTCGAAGACGACGGAGTCGACGCTGAACCGGTCGAGGTACGTCGAGGGCGGTCGCTCGCTCGTCGCGATGAGATCTGCCCGGCGGTGCCAGGCGTTCTCGAGGCGGCCGAGCCAGAACGCGAACGAGCCGCCGCCGTGGGCGAAGGCGATGCGCAGCGAGGGCGGCACCCGGTCGAAGACGCCTCCGAGGATCATCGCGATGATCGACAGGTGCGTCTCGGCGGGCATGCCGGTGAGCCAGCGGGCCATCCAACGGTCGAGTCGCGGCGACTCGGGCATGTCCCATGGGTGCACGAGCACCGGGACGCCCTGCGCCGCGCAGTGCTGCAGGAACGTGACGACGCCCTCGTCGTCGAGGTCGCGGTCGCCCACGTGGTTGCCGATCTCGACCCCGCGATGCCCGGCGGCGATCGCGCGGTCGACCTCGGCGCACGCGGCGTCCGTGTCCTGCAGCGGCACCTGCGCGAACGGCAGCAGGCGATCGGATGCCGGTGCGCAGATCTCGAGTGCGAGGTCGTTGAAGATGCGCGCCACCTTCACAGCCTCGTCGCCCGACTTGTCGTACGAGAAGAAGACGGGCGTGGGGGAGACGACCTGGAGGGCGACCCCGTCGGCGTCCATGTCCGCGAGGCGTGCCTCGGCATCCCAGCAGTCGGACTCCACGCGACGGAACTCGGCCTCGCCGAGCATGATCATCGCCTCGCGCTCGGAGTCGACCCGCAGCGACGGCCAGACCCCCGGCCCGATCTGCTGCGACAGATCGGGCCAGGCGCTCGGCACGTAGTGCGTGTGGATGTCGATCGTGCCCAAGGGGGTCAGCCCTTGCCGGGGTGGACGGTGCCGCAGTTCGGGCACGTCCGACCCTCTTCACTCTCGTAGAACTCGCGGAAGACGGGCGGCAGGTCCTCGACGATGTCGCGCACCTGCAGCTCGACCTCGTGCACCTTCGTGTTGCAGTTCGGGCAGAACCACGCGAACTTCTCGAGCGTGCCCTCCTCGCGGATGCGCTCGATCACGATGCCGATCGAACCCGGTTCGGGGCGCTGCGGCGAGTGGTAGACGTTGCCGGGCAGCAGCCACATCTCGCCCTCGCGGATGTCGATGCGCTTGGGGCCGTCCTCCGTCTGGATGTTCACGTGCATGTTGCCGCGGTACTGGTAGAACCACTCCTCGTACGGGTCGAAGTGGAAGTCGGTGCGCTGGTTGGGCCCGCCGACGACCTGCACGATGAAGTCGTTCATCGGGATGAACGCCTGCTTGTTGTTCACCGGCGGCTGGAGCAGGTGCTCGTGCTCCTTGATCCACGCGGCGAAATCGATCACGGGTGGGATGGTGCTCATTTCTTCTCCTCCTCGAGAGTGGCGGTATCGGGAACGTCGGAAGGCTCGGGGCGCCGCGCGACCGCCTGGATCTCGATGCGCAGGTGCGGGTGCGGCAGCTGGTGCACGGCGACGGTCGTGCGCGACGGGCCCTGCTCGTCGAAGTACTCGGCCCAGACCGCGTTGTAGGCGGCGAAGTCGTTCATGTCGACGAGGTAGCTCGTCGCCTGCACGAGGTCGTCGAGCGTGCAGCCGGCCTCCGCGAGGATCTCGCGGAGGTTCTCGATGACCGCGCGGGTCTGCATCGCGATGTCGAGCCGGGTGGCGCCGAACTCGTCGGCCTCTGCGCCCGCGATCGTGTTGTCGGGCCGGCGGCTCGAGGTGCCCGACACGAAGACGAGGTCGCCCGCGACCTTCGCATGCGGGAAGCGTCCGCGAGGGGTCGCCTTGCCGGCGACGAGGATGCCACGGGCGTCGCTCATGACGCGTCCTCCTGCTTGTCGGGGCCGCCGTCGGGCGAGCCGTCGGCGGTCGCCCCGCGCTCGACGCGGAACGACACCCGGCCGAGACCGGCGATCGTCGCCTCGACGAGGCCGTCGGCCGGAAGCGGGACGGCGGCGGTCGCGGCGCCGGCCAGCAGCACGGTACCGGCTCGCAGCGCGAAGCCGTGCTCGCGGGCGAGCCGGCGGGCGGCGGCGAGGGCGCGCACCGGGTCGCCGAGGATCGCGGCGGTCGAACCGGCCTGCGCGAGGCGGCCGCCGAGCTCGAGGCGCACCGCGCGGTTGTCGAGGGGGCCCGCCGCGGTGGGGGAGCTCCACGGGCCGATCGCGTAGGCGGCCGCCGAGGCGTTGTCGGCGACCACGTCGTCGAGGCTGAAGCGGAAGTCGCGGTAGCGCGAGTCGATCACCTCGAGCGCGGGCGCGACCGCGGCGATGGCGGTGGCGGGGTCGAGCTCGTCGTCCGACGCGTCGACGAGGTCGACGCCGAGGAGGTACGCGACCTCGGGCTCCACTCGGGGGTGGATCGCCGCGCGGGGGTCGAAGGCGCCGCCGTCCTCGATGCGCATCGCGTCGGTGAGCGTGCCGATGATGACGTCGTCGACGCCCATCTGCGCGGCCTTCGCCCGGCTCGTGAATCCGAGCTTCACGCCGGTGACGCGCTCGCCGCGGGCGACGCGGCGGGCGACGAGCGCGTGCTGCGCGGCGTAGGCGGTGCCGAGGCCGATGACCTCGCCCGCATCGAGGCGCGCGATCGGCGAGGCGGTGCGCTGCGCGCGGTCGAGCGCGGCGGCGAAGGCGGCTGCGGCGGTCATGCGGCGTCTCCGCTCGCGCGGGAGTCGGCGAGGGTGCTCGCCGCGGCGCGCTCGGCGACGAGGTCGAGGGCGACGTCGACGATCATGTCCTCCTGGCCGCCCACCATGCGGCGGCGGCCGAGCTCGACGAGGATGTCGCGGGCGTCGAGCCCGTGGCGCTCGGCGGCGCGCTCGGCGTGCAGCAGGAAGCTCGAGTACACCCCGGCGTAGCCGAGCGTGAGGGTTTCGCGGTCGACGCGGACGGGCCGGCGCTGCAGCGGCCGCACGAGCTCCTCCGCGGCATCCTGCAGCGCGAAGAGATCGCAGCCGTGCCGGAAGCCGAGGAGGTCGGCGACGGCGACGAACGCCTCGATCGGGCAGTTGCCGGCGCCCGCACCCTGCCCCGCGAGCGAGGCGTCGACGCGGAAGACGCCGTGCTCGACGGCCGTCACGCTGTTGGCGACGCTGAGCGAGAGGTTCTCGTGCGCGTGGATGCCGATCTGGGTCTCGGGCGAGAGCACCTCGCGGTACGCGTCGACGCGGTCGGCGACGCCCTGCATCGTGAGCCGGCCGCCCGAGTCGGTGACGTAGACGCAGTGCGCGCCGTACGACTCCATGAGCCTCGCCTGCTCGGCGAGACCCCGGGGGTCGTTCAGGTGGCTCATCATGAGGAAGCCCGAGACATCCATGCCGTGCTCGCGCGCCCAGCCGATGTGCTGGGCGGCGACGTCGGCCTCGGTGCAGTGCGTCGCGACGCGCACGCTCGCGACGCCGAGGTCGCGGGCCCGCGCGAGGTCGTCGATCGTGCCGATGCCCGGCAGGATGAGGGTCGTGAGCTTCGCCCGGTCGAGCACCGAGGCGGCCGCCTCGATCCACTGCCAGTCGGTGTGCGCGCCCTGCCCGTAGGCGACGCTCGAGCCGCCGAGGCCGTCGCCGTGGGCGACCTCGATCGCGTCGACGCCGGCGGCCTCGAGGGCTCGCGCGATGTCCTGCACCTGGCCGATCGTGTAGCGGTGGGCGATCGCGTGCATGCCGTCGCGGAGCGTGACGTCCTGGACGTACACCTCGGGCGCGGAGGCCGGCGCCGGCGTGGACGCGGTCTCGGCGGCGTTGGCGGTCATGCCGTGGCTCCGTTCCGCGCGGCGACGAGCCGTTCGGCCGTGCGCAGCGCCGCCGAGGTCATGATGTCGAGGTTGCCCGCGTACTCGGGCAGGTAGTGGCCGGCGCCCGCGACCTCGAGGAGGACGGTGACGCGAGTGCCGCGGAACGGCCGGTCGAGCGCGGGCACGTAGGGCTCGTCGACGCGGTCGAACTGCACCTCCTGCTTCAGCCGGTAGCCGCCGACGTAGCCCTGCACCTCGGCGACCATCGCGGCGACCGAGTCGCGGACGGCACCCTCGTCGAGCGGGGCGCGGTCGCCCCCGTCCTCGACGAGGCAGTAGACCGTGTCGCGCATGATGAGCGGCGGGTCGGCCGGGTTCAGCACGATGATCGCCTTGCCGCGCTCGGCGCCGCCGATCACCTCGAGCGCCCTCGCCGTCGTCTCGGTGAACTCGTCGATGTTCGCCCGGGTGCCCGGGCCCGCCGAGCGCGACGAGATCGACGCGACGATCTCGGCGTACGCCACCGGCGCAACGCGCGAGACGGCCGCGACCATCGGCACGGTGGCCTGGCCGCCGCACGTCACCATGTTCACGTTCGTGGCGTCGAGCTCGTCGCCGAGGTTCACGACGGGCACGACGTAGGGCCCGATCGCGGCCGGGGTCAGGTCGACCATCAGGCGGCCGCGATCGCGCACGATCGCGTCGTTGCGCGCGTGCGCCCCCGCCGAGGTCGCGTCGAAGACGAGCTCGACGCCCTCGAACTCGGGCATCGCGACGAGCCCGTCGACGCCCTCGTGGGTCGTCGCGACGCCGAGCCGTCGCGCCCGCGCGAGCCCGTCGGAGTCGACGTCGATGCCGGCCATGGCGGCCACGTGCAGGGTCGACGAGAGGCGCTTGACCTTGATCAGGAGGTCGGTGCCGATGTTGCCCGAACCGATGATGGCGACGGCGGTGGTCATGCTGCGGCTCCTTCGAGAGCGGTCGTCGTGAAGTCGGCACGCACCTCGCCGAGCCCGTCGAGGCGGGCGTGGAAGACCCCCGCGCTCGCCGCGACCATCGGCCCGAGCGCGCCCGAGAGCACGATCTCGCCCGCGCGGAGCGGCCGCCCGTGCCGGGCGACCTCACGGGCGAGCCAGGCGACGGCGATGACGGGGCTGCCGAGGCATGCGGCGCCCGACCCGGTCGAGACCGGCTCGCCCTCGTGGTCGAGGCGCATGCCGAGCTCGGCGAGGTCGAGGCCCTCGATCCGGCGCGGCGCGGTGCCGAGCACGATCGCCCCGCTCGAGGCGTTGTCGGCGATCGTGTCGGTGATGCGGATGTCCCAGCCGGCGATGCGGGAGTCGACGACCTCGATCGCCGGGAGCACGAACTCGGTGGCGGCGAGCACCTCGGCGACGTGCGTCGTGGGGGAGTCGAGGTCGCGGCCGAGCACGAA
The DNA here is from genome assembly GCF_009749405.1 of Agromyces lapidis. Taxonomy (GTDB): domain Bacteria; phylum Actinomycetota; class Actinomycetes; order Actinomycetales; family Microbacteriaceae; genus Agromyces; species Agromyces lapidis. Next base: position 300,297 of record NZ_WBIQ01000009.1, on the reverse strand, counting down.
GGCGACCTCGGCCTCGACGCGGGGCTGCAGGAAGCGCCCGAGGTCGATCGGCTCGCGGTCGGCGAAGACCATGTCGTCGAGCAGCACGCCGTAGTCGGGCGTGAACACGCCGAACTGCGCCTGCACCGCGGGTGAGGTGAGGCCGATCTTGCGGCCGACGATCCGCCGTCCCTCGGCGAGCCGGCGCGCGATGCCGAGCGACTGCACGGCGTAGGCCGCATCCTGGTCGGTCTCGCCGATGAGCTCGCGCACGGGCGAACAGGCGAGGCCGTCGCGGGCAGCCGCGTGCAGCCGCTCCTCGGCGGCGTGCAGTGCCGCGGCCGTCGCGTCGCCCATCACAGCTGCACGCACACGTTCGTCGGCTCGGTGTAGAACTCGAGCGAGTGGTGGCCGCCCTCGCGGCCGATGCCGGAGAGGCCCACGCCGCCGAAGGGGCTGCGGAGGTCGCGCAGGTACCAGGTGTTGACCCACGACATGCCGACGCGCATGCGCTGCGCGACCCGGTGCCCGCGGGTCAGGTCGCTCGTCCACGTCACCGCGGCGAGCCCGTAGTCGGTGTCGTTCGCGAGCGCGATCGCCTCCTCTTCGGTGTCGAAGGGGATGAGGGCTGCGACCGGGCCGAAGATCTCCTCGCGCACGGTGCGGTGCGAGTTGTCGAGGCCGGTCCAGAGGGTCGGTTCGATCCACGAGCCGCCGTCGAGGCCGTCACCGAGGGTCGGGATGCCGCCGCCGGCGAGCACCGTCGCGCCCTCGGCCACGGCCAGGTCGAGGTAGGAGCGGACCTTCTCGCGGTGCGCGTGCGAGATGAGGGGCCCGGTCGTGGTGGCGGGGTTCTCGGGGCGGCCGAGGCGCAGTCGGCGCGCCTGCTCGGCGAGGCCGGCGGCGACGTCGTCGAAGACCGCGCGCTCGATGTAGATGCGCTCGGTGCAGAGGCACACCTGCCCCGTGTTGAGGTAGGTCGAGCGGGCGAGGCCCGCGACGGCGGCGTCGAGGTCGGCGTCGGCGAAGACGACGGCGGCGTTCTTGCCGCCGAGCTCGAACGACACGGGGCGCACCCGCGGCGCGACCGCGCGCATGATGGCCGAACCGGTCGAGGACTCGCCGGTGAAGGTGACGCCGTCGATGCCGGGATGCTCCGTGAGGAACGCCCCGGCCGAGCCGGCGCCGAAGCCGTGCACGACGTTGACGACGCCGGCCGGCAGCCCGGCCTCGGCGAGGATCTCGGCGAGCATCGTCGCCGACGACGGCGTCTCCTCCGAGGGCTTCACGACGACGGTGTTGCCCGCGGCGAGCGCCGGGGCGAGCTTCCAGGTGAGCAGCAGCAGCGGCAGGTTCCACGGCACGATGACCGCGACGACGCCGAGCGGCTTGCGCACGGCGTAGTTCAGCGCCCGGCGCCCGTCGGGCAGCTCGGTGAGGAACGAGTCGAGCCCGGCCGCCGCGACGGTGTCGGCGAACGAGCGGAAGTTCATGGCCGCCCTGGCCACGTCGAGGTCGCGGGCGAGGGTCTCGGGCTTGCCCGTGTCGCCGACCTCGGCCGCGACGAGCTCCTCGGCCCGGCGGTCGATGACGTCGGCGATGCGCCGCAGGAGGCGCGTGCGCTCGATCACCGACATGCGGCCCCACGGCCCGTCGAGCGCGGCGCGCGCGGCGGCAACGGCACGGTCGACCTCGACTCGGCCCGCCTCGTGCACCTGCCCGACGAGCGACCCGTCGACGGGATCGAGCTTGTCGAAGCCCCGGATTCCGTCGACGAACTCGCCGTCGATGAAGTTGCGGATCTGGCGGGGCGCGCGAGGCGTCGGCTTGGTCGGCAGGGCGATCGTCGCCGGTGACGTCGGGGAGGACATGGCTTCAGGTTAGGAACCGGGCGGGATGCCGACAAATGCCGAGTTGCCGCACTGCCATGCCCATTCGGCTATGGTTCGGTGGCATGAGCACTGACCGACTCCTCGATGGCCGACTCAAGATCCGGCACCTCGTCCTCGTCGCCGCCATCGCCGACGAGGGCACCCTCGTGCGCGCCGCCGAGGCGCTCCACATCACGCAGCCCGTCGTGACCCGCGGGCTGCGCGAGGTCGAGGACCTGCTCGGGGTGCCGCTGTTCGAACGACTGCCCCGGGGCGTCACGCCGACGGAGTACGGACGGCCGTTCATCGAACGCGCCCGATCGGTGCTCGCCGAGCTGCGCATCGCGGGCGAGGAGGTGCGGCTGCTGCAGTCGGGCCAGCTCGGCACGGTGACCGTCGGCACGCACCTGGCCGGATCGAACCTGCTGCTGCCCCGGGCGATCGCGGGGCTCAAGGCCGAGCATCCGCGCCTCACCGTCGTCGTCCGCGAGGGCACGCCCGACACCCTGCAGCAGCTGCTGCTCGCGGGCGACCTCGACCTCACCGTCGGCCGGCTCTCGTCGAGCGTGCCCGTTCGGCTCGAGCAGGAGCGGCTGCATCTCGAACCGATCCGGCTCGTCGCGCGGGCGGGGCATCCCGTGCACGACGGCCCGACGACCGCGCTCGCCCAGCTCGTGAGCTACCCGTGGATCTTCCCCGTGGCGCAGACGGCGCTGCGCGCCGAGCTCGAGGCCGTCTTCTTCCACGAGGGGCTGCCGCTGCCGGCCGACCGGGTGGAGTGCACCTCGATGCTGACGCTGCGCAACCTCCTCGTCTCGACCGACGTCATCGCCGCGCTGCCGATGTTCATCGCCGTCGACGACCGCGAGCTCCGCATCCTGCCGACGCCGCTGAGCTCGATCAGGCGCGCGGTCGGGGTCACGCGGCTCACCGACCGGGCCCCGTCGGCGGCGGCCTCGGCCCTGCTCGAACACCTCAGGGTCGAGGGTGCGCGCCTCGCGGAGTTCGAGCGCGAGCACGCCGAGCACGAGGCGCAGCAGTTCGGTCGGTATGCCTGAACGGTCATGGCTGCGAGCCGAATAGATATTGGACGGCATCGCAACTTCTGGCGACGCTGATGGGGACGACGCACCGCGTCGCGACGATCTCTGTTCCAGCTGCCAATGGAGGCGACATGGCCGGCTCTCCCTACGTTCCCGACGCGAAGAAGTACCGCCCCGAGGACTTCGAGCGCGTCGACGGCGAACCCCGCGATCCCGAGCCCGGCACCTGGGGCATGCAGCCCGACGGCAGCTTCCTGCCGCCCGAGTCCACCCCGTCGGTTCCCCGCGACGTGTTCGTCGACTGGCCGGGCCAGCTCGACTATCGCGACCCCGAGACGTACGCCCTCAACGCGACCGCCGAGGCGTTCTACCCGATCGTCGTGAACACGAGCCACTCGTGGCAGTGCATCTACGACCTCGACGGCACCCGCTACATGCTGCACTACGGCGGCGGCAACCACTGGAAGCTCTACGACATCACCGACCCGCGCGACCTGAAGATCGTCGATGAGGAGCAGTGGGGCTGGGCAGACCCGCGCCCGCAGTTCGGCGCGACCACCGTGCAGTGGAACGAGCGGCTCGGCAAGCACATCGCGATCCAGGCGAGCGAGACCCCGCGCTACTTCCTCAAGGGGCGCGTCGCCAACAAGTGGCTCGACGACACCGTCGAGGGGCAGCTGAAGGAGTGGGAGGGCCTGCGCGGCTTCCGCACCTGGGAGATGAACGGGCCGAGCCCCCGCGACTGGACGCTCCTCACGGAGGTCTCGACCGACCCGGACCACGGGCCCGACGAGATCCAGGAGGGCAACGGCGTGCTCGACCTGCCGGTCTACTACGGCGACAAGTACCTCTTCGTCGCGACCGCGCCCGACAACACCTTCACGAACCAGCCCTACCGCACGACGCTCTGGACCGCCGGCCACGCGGCGTACGACGTCAGCGACCCGGCGAATCCCGAGCTGCTCTCGCAGTGGTGGGTGCCGGGCTCCCGCGCCGGAGAGGAGGACGACTCCGAGTACCTCGCGGGCAACGACCGCTGGAACAACAAGACCTCGTGGTTCGGCTCGCGCATGGGCATCTTCATGCCGCGCTCGGTCGAGTCGGGGTGGAAGTACGGCTACGCCGCCCAGGGCGGCCAGGGCTTCTTCGTGCTCGACGTCTCGGACCCCTCGAACATCCACCACGTCGGATGGTGCGAACTGCCGACGAGCGTCGCCGGCACCGAGGGCGACAACGTCGACACGACCCAGGTCGAGGAGACCGGCTACGTCTACGTCTCGGGCTACCCGATGAACACCGACTGCTACGAGCCGGCGAAGGAGATCTACCAGATCGACGTCTCCGACCCGGCGAATCCGCGGGTGGTGCGCACGATGCCGCGCCCGATGCCGCCCGCCGAGGCCGCGTTCACCGACTGGGCGCAGCGTCGCGGTTCGTTCGGGCCGAAGCGCTCGGGCTACTTCACCAACACGGGCACCCCGCACGGCGGCGTGATCCCCTACGCCTTCTATGCGGCGGGGCTGCAGATCTTCGACGTCCGAGACCCCGAGGACCCGAAGGTCGGTGCATACTTCGTGCCCCCGATGGGCCTGAAGGACGACGACGACCTCGCGGCGCCCGTGCACGGCATCTTCGTCGAGTGGGACCGCAACCTGATCTGGCTCTTCGCGAACCACGGCATCTACGCGGTCTCGACGCCGCTGCTCGGCGAGCCCGTCGTCGGGCTGCCTGGCGAGCCATCCGCTGCGAGCTGAACCGCACCCCCGGCCCGTGACCTCCCCCTGCGAAAGCCGACCATGAACCAGACCGCCAGACCGTGGCCCGCCCTCTGGGCGCTCGTCATCGGGTTCTTCATGATCCTCGTCGACACGACGATCGTGTCGATCGCGAACCCGGCGATCCTCGCCGACCTCGACACCGACCTCACCGCGGTGATCTGGGTGACGAGCGCGTACCTGCTCGCGTATGCGGTGCCGCTGCTCATCACGGGCCGGCTGGGCGACCGCTTCGGCCCGAAGCGGGTCTACCTCGTCGGGCTCGTGGTGTTCACGCTGGCCTCGCTCTGGTGCGGACTCTCCGGTGACATCACGACGCTCATCGCGGCACGCGCAGTGCAGGGGCTCGGCGCCGCGCTGATGACCCCGCAGACGATGGCGGTCATCACCCGCGTCTTCCCGCCGACCCAGCGCGGTGCCGCGATGGGGCTCTGGGGCTCGGTTGCCGGAGTCGCGACGCTCGTCGGTCCGATCCTCGGCGGCGTGCTCGTCGACTCGCTCGGCTGGCAGTGGGTGTTCTTCGTGAACCTCCCGGTCGGCGTCGTCGCGTTCGTCGCGGCGTGGCGACTCGTTCCCGACCTCGAGACGCACGCGCACCGCTTCGACTGGCTCGGCGTCGCGTTGAGCGCCATCGGCATGTTCCTCCTGGTCTTCGGGATCCAGGAGGGCGGGACGTACGACTGGGGCGTGATCGTCGGACCGATCACGGTCTGGGGGCTCATCGTCGCGGGCCTGGTCGTGCTCGCGGGCTTCGTCGTCTGGCAGGCGTTCAACAAGGCTGAGCCGCTGCTGCCGCTCGGGCTCTTCCGCGACCGCAACTTCTCGCTGTCGAACGTCGCGATCTCGCTCGTCGGCGTCGCGATGACGGCGATGCCGCTGCCCCTCGCGTTCTACTTCCAGGTGGGGCGCGGGCTCACGCCGACGCAGGCGGCGCTCATGCTCGTGCCGATGGCGGTCATCTCGGGCGTGCTCGCCCCCCTCGTCGGCCGGTTCAGCGACCGGATCGACCCGAAGTGGGTCGCGCTCGCCGGGCTGTCGCTCTCGGCGCTCGCGCTCGCCTGGTACAGCGTGCTCATCGGGCCGGATGTCCCGTACTGGCTGCTGCTCCTTCCCTCGGCGCTGCTCGGGTTCGGCATCTCGGGCGTCTTCGCACCGCTCGCCTCGACCGCGACGCGCAACCTGCCGCGGGCGCAGGCCGGCGCCGGCTCGGGCGTCTACACGATGACCCGCCAGCTCGGTTCGGTGCTCGGCTCGGCGGCGATCGCCGCGCTCATGGGGTTCACCCTCGCCGCGCAGCTGCCGGGCGCCGGCGCCGAGCAGCTCGCACCCGGGGCGGTCGGAGCGCTGCCCGAGGCTGCGGTCGGCGGGTTCTCGACGGCGATGGCCCAGTCGCTGTGGCTGGCGGTCGGCGCGTTCGCGCTCTGCGCGCTCGTGGTGCTCTTCTTCGCCAAGCCGAAGGTCACGGTCGGCTGGGGCGCCCCGGCCGCGGCGGACCCCCGCGCCGAGGCGCCGACGCAGGCGGGCCCGCGCTGATGCCCGCGGCCCGATCCCGGCGGGGCATCCTCGCCCTTCAATCGGATCCAGAATACAGAAATCGCCAAGGAGTGGACGCATGACTACTGCAGCACACGGAGGCGGCCGCCTCGTCGTCGACGGCCTCGAGAAGCAGTACGAGCTCGACGGCGGCGCGGTGCCCGTGGTGAAGGGCGTCAGCTTCACCATCGAGCCGGGCACCTTCACCTCGCTCCTCGGGCCCTCAGGGTGCGGCAAGACCACGACGCTCCGCTGCGTCGCCGGCCTCGAGACGAGCAACGGGGGGCGGATCACGCTCGACGACAAGGTGCTCTCGACCGGCACCGAGCACATGCCGCCCGACAAGCGCGACGTCGGCATGGTGTTCCAGAACTACGCGATCTGGCCGCACATGACGGTCTTCGCCAACGCCGTGTTCCCCCTGCAGGTGTCGAGCGGCAAGCTTCCGAAGAAGGAGGCGCGGGCCCGGGCCATGGAGGCGCTCGAGCTCGTGCAGCTCGACGCCTACGCGAACCGGCCGGCCACCGCGCTCTCGGGCGGCCAGCAGCAACGGCTCGCCCTCGCCAGGGCGCTCGCGCACCGGCCCCGGCTGCTGCTGCTCGACGAGCCGCTCTCGAACCTCGACGCGAAGCTCCGCGACACGATGCGCAACGAGCTGCGCAGCCTTCAGCAGCGGCTCGGCATCACGGCGCTCTACGTCACGCACGACCAGTCGGAGGCGCTCTCGATGTCGGACCGCGTCGCCGTGATGAACCAGGGTCGCATCGTGCAGGAGGCGGCGCCCCGCGACCTCTACTACCGGCCGGCCGACCGCTTCGTCGCCGACTTCGTGGGCCGGGTCAACATGATCCCCGCGGTCGTGCGCGAGCGCGGCGGCGCGGGCGAGGTGCTCGTCGAGGCCTTCGGCACGCGCCTCGCGACCCCGTGCCCCGACGGGGTCGGAATCGGCGACGAGGTCACCGTCACCTTCCGCCCCGAGAGCGTGCGCTGGCACGAGACGGCGCCCGACCGCCCGAACCTGCTGCCCGCCCGCGTCGTGCGGGTCGAGTTCCTCGGCGAGATCGTCGAGTACGAAGCCCAGATCCTCGCCGGCGAGACCGTCGTCGGCACGATCGTCGCCCGCGGCGCCCCCCTCGACTCGCCCGCGAACGGCAGCGAGATCGTGCTCGAACTCGCGCCGCACGCCTGCCGCGTGCTCGCGGGCTAGCCACCCCATCGCGCAGGAAAGGTCGCTCCACCCGCTCCATCGCACCGTCCCCGCTCCACCCGCACCGTCCCACCCAGAGATCCACGTCAGAGAGGACACCAGGATCATGAAGACACCCACAGCCCGCAGCGGCCTCATCGCGCTCGCCGCGACCGGCATGCTGCTGCTCAGCTCGTGCAGCACCCCGTCGTCGACCCCGCAGGCCGTCGAACCGTCCGGTGACGCAGCGCAGGCCGGCGCCTGCGAGGCCGTCGAGGTCGGCCCCGTGACCCGCTGCGAGAACTTCTACGAGGACATCTGGCCTGCGATCGACGAGCAGATGGACGCCCTCTACGAACAGGCCAAGGAGACCGACGGCGGTCGCCTCGTGATCTGGGACTGGTACGAGCTCTCGCCCGAGGTCATCGCCGAGTTCAACAAGAGCTACCCCGACCTGAAGATCGAGACCCAGGGGCTCACCTACAACCTGTCGTCAGCGATCATCTCGGCCAAGGCCACCGGGGCCCGCAACACCGACGTGATCTCGGGCTCGATCGTCTCCTCGGCCGCGATGACCGACGAGGGCTACTGGGCCGACGTCGAGTGGACGAAGTTCGGCGTGCCAGAGGAGTTCCTCACCCTCGGTTCGCCCGGCATGCTGCCCGACAGTGTCAACGGCTCGCTCATGCAGGTGAACACCGACGAGATCGAAGCCCCCGCGACGCTCGACGGACTGCTCGCCCCCGAGTACACGGGCAAGGTCTCGGTCGCGAGCTACAACGCGAACGTGTTCTCGGGCGTCGGCATGGCCGACGGCGAAGACGCGATGGTCGACCTCATCGGCCAGCTGAAGTCGTCGGGCACTCTCCAGGTGCTCGAGGACCAGGACTCGCCGCTCTCGAACGGCGACGTGCCGATCGCGCTCGGCCAGACCCTGTTCAACCCGAACCCGAGCCTCACGGTGCAGCCGTACGAGAACGGCCCGGTGTTCGCGCAGTTCTCGGGCGTGAACGTCGACGCGAAGAACCAGGCCGGCGGCATGCTGTGGGTGCTCTGGAACGCCTTCAACCCCGAGTGGCTCAACCTCCGCATGACCGACGAGCAGTTCTCGACCACGCAGGTGCCGTACGCGGGGCTGCCGACCTCGGTGTTCGACGAGGCGACCGGCCTCATGAAGACGAACGCCGACGCGCTGCTCGCGGGCCTCGAGGGCACGACGAACATCGAGTCGCCCGAGAACCGCGACGACTGGATCGCGATGATCAACGCCGCCGACGCGGCACTGAACGGATAACCGCATGTCGACGGCAGGACGGACCACGACGGCCGGGCGAACCCGGCCGACCGGAATGAAGATCGCGACGATCGTCGCAGGAGCGGTGATCACCCTCCTCCTCGCGATCCCGCTCGCCGTGCAGGTCATCACGGCGTTCCGTGGTCCGTTCCTGCCGTTCGGCGTGTCGAGCGCGAAGTGGTCGGTCGACAACTTCGTCACCCTCTGGGAGCTGCGCGAGGACTTCTGGTCGGTGCTCGGCTCGACCGCCGTCTTCGTCGGCGGTTCGACGATCATCTCGCTGCTGCTCGCCTTCGGCCTCGCGTGGGTCACGGTGCGCACCGACATCCCGTTCAGGCGGGTGATCTCGGTGCTCGTCGTGGTGCCGTTCATCATCCCGCCCATCGTCAAGGCGCAGGCGTACCAGCTCATGCTCTCGCCCGAGTCGGGCGTGCTGAACCAGCTGCTGCGGCTGCTACCCGGCGACCTCGTCATCGACCCCTACTCGTTCGCGACGATGACGGTCGTGCAGTCGCTCACGAACGTGACGTTCCCGTTCCTCATGATCGTGCCGATCCTCACCTCGATGGACGGCTCGCTCGAGGAGTCGGCACGGGTGTCGGGCGCGTCGTGGGGGCAGACCCTGCGACGGGTGACCCTGCCGATGCTCTGGCCGGGCCTCCTCGGCGTCGCCGTGCTCACCGGCATCCTCGGCCTCGGCAGCCTCGAGATCCCGCTGCTGTTCGGCCAGGAGGCGGGCAAGGACATCTTCGCCCTGAAGCTCTGGAACCTCATCAGCGCGGGCGCCGGCGAACTGCCGCAGTACGGGCTCGCCGCGGCGTGGGGCTGCGTGTTCCTCGTGATCACGACGATCGCCTTCGTGATCTACCTCCGGGCGACCCGTAGCGCGGAGCGCCGCGCCTCGATCTCGGGCAAGGGGTTCCGGCCGACGACCATGAAGCTCGGCGGCTGGAAGGCGCCGGTGCTCCTCGCCATCTTCGTCTTCGTGCTGCTCACCGCCGTCCTACCGATGTTCGCCCTGCTCTGGTCGGCGATCACGCCGTACCCGATCGCGTTCTCGTTCGAGGCGCTCGCCACGCAGACGCACTTCACCGCCTTCGGCGAGGTGCTCGCCGACGGCGAGTTCTGGGCGTCGCTCGGGCGGACGCTCCTCATCGCGGCCGCCAGCGCGACGATCGCGTGCGTCGCGGCGACGGTGCTCGCCTACGGCATCGCGCGCGGTCGACGCACCCCGGGCGCAAGGGCCATGGATCTCTTCGCCTCCTCCTCGGTCGCGATCCCCGCGGTCATCGCGGGCTTCGCGATGTTCCTCACCTTCCTCGTGATCAACCCGGTGATCCCGCTCGCCGGCACGATCGCGGCGCTCGTGATCGCGTACTCGTACCGGGTGTCGATCGCGTACCGCTCGAGCTACAGCGCGACGCTGCAGATCCGCAAGGAGCTCGAGGAGGCGGCGGTCGTGAGCGGCGCGAGCCCCCTCGAGGGCTTCCGTCGCATCGTGACGCCGCTGCTCATGCCGACGGTTTTCGCGGTGTGGATCCAGATGTTCATCCTCGGCACGAACGAGTTCACACTGCCGGCGTTTCTCGCGACGCCCGAGTCGCGGCCGTTGTCGGTGTACATGTACGCGATGATCAGCCCGCGTTCGGCACAGCTCTACCAGCCCGACCAGGGAGCGGCGATGGCGCTCATCTTCACCCTGCTGGTGTTCCTCATCGGCTACGGGCTGCAGTGGGCGGTGTCGCTGCGCGCGATCGGCCGGGCTCGTCGTCGCTCGGCGATCCCGGGGCTCGGTGCGCGGACGGCGGCGCCGTCGAACGAGCCGCCCGCCCCCGCGACGCGCGCGGTCGCGGCGCAGGAGCTCGAAGAGCAACGGGAGCTCGCCGGTCGCTGAGACCCTCTGGCCCGACACCCGGCTTCTGCAGGAAATTCGTCACGATGGTCGCCTGACACGGCGTCTCGCGTCATTTCTCCTGCAGAAGCCGGGTGTTCGCGTTGTACGCAGCGTCCAAGAAGTGGATGCTTCGTGTACACGCGGGCGCCGAGGCATCCGTGCCGCCCGACCTACCATCGACGCATCAGCCACCGTCGTCACATTGCATCGGAGCAGCCATGACCCTCGTCGACACCCCGGCCACCACCACCCCCGGCGGCCCCGCACTCGCCCAGGAGCGCCGTCTCGTCACGGCCATCCCCGGCCCCCGCTCGCAGGAGCTCATCGCCCGCAAGGCGCAGGCCGTCGCGGCCGGCGTCGGCCACACCCTGCCCATCTCGGTCGTCGCCGCAGGCGGCGGCGTCGTCGTCGACGCCGACGGCAACTCGCTCATCGACCTCGGCTCGGGCATCGCCGTCACCGGTGTCGGCAACTCGGCCCCGCGCGTCGTCGACGCCGTCGCGGCGCAGCTGAACGCCTTCACCCACACCTGCTTCACCGTCTCGCCGTACGAGGGCTACGTCGCCGTCGCCGAGAAGCTCAACGAGCTCACCCCCGGCGACCACGAGAAGCGCTCGGCCCTGTTCAACTCGGGCGCCGAGGCCGTCGAGAACGCGATCAAGATCGCCCGTCACTACACGAAGAAGCAGGCCGTCGTCGCGTTCGACCACGCCTACCACGGCCGCACGAACCTCACCATGGGGCTCACCGCGAAGAACATCCCGTACAAGAGCGGCTTCGGCCCGTTCGCCCCCGAGGTGTACCGCGCCCCCCTCAGCTACCCGTTCCGCGACGGCGGCCTCGACGGCCGTGAGGCCGCGGCCCGCGCGATCCTCCAGATCGAGAAGCAGGTCGGCGTCGAGAACCTCGCCGCGATCATCATCGAGCCCATCCAGGGCGAGGGCGGCTTCATCGTGCCCGCCACCGGGTTCCTCGCCGCGCTCGTCGAGTGGGCGAACAAGAACGGCGTCGTCTTCATCGCCGACGAGGTGCAGACCGGCTTCGCCCGCACGGGCGCCTGGTTCGCGAGCGAGCACGAGGGCATCGTTCCCGATGTCATCGTCACCGCCAAGGGCATCGCCGGCGGCCTGCCGCTGTCGGCCGTCACCGGTCGCGCCGAGATCATGGACTCCGCCATGGCCGGCGGCCTCGGCGGCACCTACGCGGGCTCGCCCCTCGCCTGCGCCGCCGCGCTCGCGACGATCGAGACCTACGAGCAGGACGGCCTCGTCGAGCGCGCGAAGGAGATCGGCTCGGTGCTCATCGGGCGCCTCAACGCGCTGCGCACGGCCGACCCCCGCATCGGCGACGTCCGCGGTCGCGGCGCCATGGTCGCGATCGAGCTCGTCGACCCCGCCACCGGTGCTCCCGACGCCGCGCTCACGAACGCGGTCGCGAAGTTCGCCCACGAGCAGGGCGTCATCCTGCTCACGTGCGGCACCTACGGCAACGTGATCCGCTTCCTGCCGCCGCTCACCATCTCCGACGAGCTCCTCATCGAGGGCCTCGGCGTGATCGCAGAGGGTCTCAAGCAGGCATGAGCACCGTGATCGACAACGTCGTCGCCCCCATCTCCACCCCGCTGGCCGACGCGCGCTCGCAGCTGGCCGAGGCCATCGGGCTGCTCGGCTTCTCCGAGGGCACCCACCAGATGCTCGCGACCCCGCGTCGCGAGCTCACGGTCGCGGTGCCGCTGCGCCGCGACTCGGGTGAGACGGTGCTGTTCACGGGCTACCGCGTGCAGCACAACTTCAGCCGCGGCCCCGCCAAGGGCGGCCTGCGCTACGCGCCGAACGTCGACATCGACGAGGTGCGGGCGCTCGCCATGTGGATGACCTGGAAGTGCGCCCTGCTCGACGTGCCGTACGGCGGCGCGAAGGGCGGCATCGCGATCGACCCCCGCGAGCACTCCACGGCCGAGCTCGAGCGCGTGACCCGTCGCTACACGAGCGAGATCCTGCCGATCATCGGCCCGGAGCGCGACATCCCCGCGCCCGACATCGGCACCGACGAGCAGACGATGGCCTGGATCATGGACACCTACTCCGTGAACAGCGGCTTCACGGTGCCCGGCATCGTGACCGGCAAGCCGATCGCGCTCGGCGGATCACAGGGGCGCGCGAGCGCGACGTCGCGTGGGGTCACGCACATCGCGCTCGCCGCCCTCCGCCACGCCGGCATCACCCAGTCGCAGGCCACCGCGGCCGTGCAGGGCTTCGGCAAGGTGGGCGCGGATGCCGCGCGGTTCCTCACGGAGGCGGGCGTCACCGTGCAGGCCGTGAGCGACCAGTACGGCGCCGTCTTCAACGCCGCCGGCCTCGACATCGAGGCGCTCAGCGCCCACGTCCGCGAGACCGGAGCGGTCGTCGGCTTCGCCGGCGCCGAGGCGCTCGACGGCGCGGCCCTGCTCGAACTCGAGGTCGACCTGCTCGTGCCGGCCGCCGTCGAGGGCGTGCTGCACGAGGGCAACGCCGCACGGGTGCAGGCCAAGGTCATCGTCGAGGGCGCCAACGGCCCGACCACGCCGGCGGCCGACCGCATCATGCGCGAGCGCGGCATCCTCGTCGTCCCCGACATCCTCGCGAACGCGGGCGGCGTGATCGTCTCGTACTTCGAGTGGGTGCAGGCGAACCAGGCCTACTGGTGGCGCGTCGACGAAGTCGAGGCCAGACTGGAGGAGCGGATGCTCAGCTCGTGGCAGCACGTGCTCGGCTATGCGACCTCGCGGGGCCTGTCGCTCCGCACCGCCGCCACCGCGCTCGCGGTCGAGCGGGTCGCCGAAGCGCACAAGCTGCGCGGCCTCTACCCCTGACCCGACACCTTCCTCCCCGAGTCGCCCGTCTTCGCACGGAAGCGGGCGACTCGGAGACATCCGCACCCGCAGCACACTGCACGAACTGCACGAATCATCGAACGGGAAGTCACACATGACGAACGCAACGCTGGAAGCCTCGGTGCTCGACAAGGTCGAGACCGGCCTCTTCATCGCCGGCGAATGGGTGCCGGCCGAGGGCGGCAAGACCCTCGCCGTCGTCGACCCCGCCACGGGCGACACCATCAAGGAGATCGCCGACGCCTCGGTGGCCGACGGCCTCAAGGCCCTCGACGCGGCCGTCGCCGCGCAGGACGAGTGGGCGGCCACCGCCCCCCGCGTCCGCGGCGAGCTGCTGCGCCGCGCCTTCGACCTGCTGCAGGAGCGCAAGGAGGAGTTCGCGCTCCTCATGACCCTCGAGATGGGCAAGCCCCTCGCCGAGGCGCGCGGCGAGGTCGCCTACGGCGGCGAGTTCCTGCGCTGGTTCAGCGAGGAGGCCGTGCGCATCTCGGGCCGCTACGGCCTGAACCCCGAGGGCACCGGCCACATGGTCGTCTCGCAGCGCCCCGTCGGCCCCTCGTTCTTCATCACCCCGTGGAACTTCCCGCTCGCGATGGCGACCCGCAAGATCGCCCCTGCGCTCGCGGCCGGCTGCACCGTCGTCATCAAGCCCCCGGCACTCACGCCGCTCACGACGATCGCGTTCGTGCAGCTGCTCGAAGAGGTGGGCCTGCCCAAGGGCGTCGTGAACGTCATCGCGACCTCGACCTCCTCGGCCGTCTCGGGCCCGATCATCGAGGACCCGCGCCTGCGCAAGCTCAGCTTCACCGGCTCGACCGGCGTCGGCCGCGCCCTCATGAAGCAGGCGGCCACCGGCATCCTGCGCACCTCGATGGAGCTCGGCGGCAACGCCCCGTTCGTCGTGTTCGGCGACGCCGACCTCGACAAGGCGGTCGACGGCGCGATGCTCGCGAAGTTCCGCAACATCGGCCAGGCGTGCACCGCGGCCAACCGCTTCATCGTGCACGAGTCGGTCGCCGCCGAGTTCTCGAAGCGGGTCGCCGAGCGCGTCGCCGGCTTCTCGGTCGGCCGCGGCACCGAGGACGGCGTCAACATCGGCCCGCTGATCGACGACAAGGCGGTCGCCACGACCGACGAGCTCGTGCAGGACGCGGTCGGCAAGGGCGCGAAGATCCTCACCGGCGGCACCGTCATCGACGGCGCGGGCACGTTCTACGCGCCGACGGTGCTCGGCGACGTCTCGGCCGACGCCCGACTCCTCAAGGAGGAGATCTTCGGTCCGGTGCTCGGCATCACCACCTTCTCGACCGAAGACGAAGCGGTGCGCCTCGCCAACGACACCGAGTACGGCCTCGTCTCCTACGTCTTCACGCAGGACCTGGCGCGCGGCCAGCGCATGATCGAGAAGCTCGCCACGGGCATGATGGGCCTCAACACCGGCCTCGTCTCGAACGCGGCGGCCCCCTTCGGCGGCATCAAGCAGTCGGGCATCGGCCGCGAGGGCGGCGCAGAGGGCATCCACGAGTACCTCGACACCAAGTACACGCTCATCCCGGTGAGCTGAGCGATGCGAGCGGATGCCACCGGCCGAGCCCGTGGCATCCGCTCGCCTCTTTTCGGGCGCGAGCCCCACGAACCGCAAGCGAAAGCGAAACGAAGAAGATCATGGAACGCATCGAGACCGACGTCGTCATCGTCGGCGCGGGGGCCGCAGGCCTCACCGCCGCCAACAAGCTGAAGGACGCCGGCGAATCGGTCGTCGTGCTCGAGGCCCGCGACCGCGTCGGCGGGCGCCTCTGGACCGGCGACGTCGACGGCGCCATGCTCGAGATCGGCGGCCAGTGGGTCTCGCCCGACCAGGACGCCCTGATCGAGACGCTCGCCGAGCTCGGCCTCGAGACCTACACGCGCTACCGCGAGGGCAAGAACGTCTACATCGCGGAGGACGGCGAGCGGCGCCTGTTCGAGGGCGAGATCTTCCCGGTTCCGGCGAAGACCGAGGGCGAGATCGTCGGCCTCATCGAGAAGCTCGACGCGCTCGTCGCCGAGATCGACCCCGACGCCCCGTGGGAGCACCCGCGCGCGAAGGAGCTCGACGAGATCTCGTTCGCCGAGTGGCTCGGCACGCAGACCGACGACGAGGAGGCGAAGCTCAACATCGGCATGTTCATCGCCGGTGCGATGCTCACGAAGCCGACGCACGCGTTCAGCGCGCTGCAGGCCCTGCTCATGGCCGCGTCGGCCGGCTCGTTCTCGAACCTCGTCGACGCCGACTTCATCCTCGACGCCCGCGTCGTCGGCGGCCTCCAGCAGGTGCCGCTCGGCCTCGCCGCGAAGCTCGGCGACGCCGTGCGCCTGAACCAGCCGGTGCGCAAGATCCGCTGGAACCCCGACGACCTCGCCGAGGGCGTCGTCGCCGTCACCGACTCGATCGAGGTGCACGCCAAGCGCGTCATCCTCGCCGTGCCGCCGATCCTCTACAGCCGCATCTCGTACGAGCCGCCGCTGCCCCGCCGTCAGCACCAGCTGCACCAGCACCTCTCGATGGGCTTCGTCATCAAGGTGCACGCCGTCTACGAGACGCCGTTCTGGCGCGAGCAGGGCCTCTCGGGCACCGCGTTCAGCCCCTACGAGCTCTCGCACGAGGCGTACGACAACACGAACCACGGCGACACCCGCGGCACCCTCGTCGGCTTCGTCTCCGACGAGGAGGCCGACGGCGTCTTCGCCCTCTCCGCCGAGGAGCGGAAGGCGAAGATCCTCGAGTCGCTCTCGCACTACTACGGCCCCGAGGCACTCGACCCCGTCGTCTACTACGAGAGCGACTGGGGCAGCGAGGAGTGGACGCGCGGCGCGTACGCCGCGAGCTTCGACATGGGCGGCCTCGCCCGCTATGGCGCCGACCTGCGCAAGAACGTCGGCCCGATCCACTTCGCCTGCTCCGACATGGCCGGCAAGGGCTACCAGCACGTCGACGGTGCGATCCGCATGGGCCGCCTCGTCGCCGAGCAGATTCTCAACGAGCAGAGTCTCGCGAGCTGAGCGGAGTCCCCACGATGTCCGAATCGATCCGCATCGTCGTCGGCTACACGGCCGACGACTCGGGTGCCGACGCGCTCGCGTTCGGCGCACGGCTCGCCGGGGCGACCGAGGCCTTCCTCGAGGTCGTCATGATCCTGCCCATCGAGGCCCGCGGCGGCGTCGTCCCCCGCGACCCCGGCTACGAGCGGCACGTCAAGGCGCGCTCGCAGCGCTGGCTGGCCGAGGCGAGCGCGAAGATCGGCGACGACATCGAGCAGTCGCTGCACATCCGCTACGCCGAGTCGTTCGCCGAGGGACTCGTCGACGCCGCGCACGAGTTCGGCGCGTCGCTCATCGTGGTCGGTTCGGCCCGCGGCGCCGCGCTCGGGCGCGCGCGCATCGGTTCGGTCGCGAGCGCGCTGCTGCACGCCGCGGATGTCCCGGTCGCGCTCGCGCCCGCGGGCTCCCGCGAGGTGCCGACCTCGCTCGGCGTCACCCGCATCACCGCGGCGATCGGCCTGCGCGCCGGGGCGAGCGCCGTGCTCGAGGCATCCGTTCGCCTTGGGCGCGCGACCCACGCGCCGCTGCGCCTGCTCTCGCTCGTGCCCATCGACCTGCCGAACGGCATGGACGAGGAGCTCGCCGACCTCACCAGCACCGCCCACGCCGACGAGGTGCTCGCCGAGGCGCAGCGGGCGCTGCCCGACGGCGTCGAGGCGACCGTCTCCACCGCGACCGGCTCCTCGATCGAGGAGTCGGTGCGCGGACTCGACTGGCACGCCGGCGAGATCGTGCTCGTCGGGTCGAGCCGGCTCGCGACCCCGAGCCGCCTGTTCCTCGGGTCCACCGGCTCGAAGATGCTCCGCGAGCTGCCGGTGCCGATGATCGTCGTGCCGCGACCCAACAACTGAAAGACTCCGCAATGACGCACCCCCACCACTCCGAACCGCACGCGCCGCTCACCACCGCGAGCGCGTCCGTCGACGGGTCCGACACGGGCCTCTCGAAGAAGGGCCTCTCGGCAGGATCGGTCGGCCTGATCGGCGCGATCGTCATCGGCATCTCGTGCATCGCGCCGGCGTACACGCTGACGGGGGCGCTCGGCCCGACGGTCGCCGAGGTGGGCACGCAGCTGCCCGCGATCTTCCTGCTCGGGTTCATCCCGATGCTGCTCGTCGCGTTCGGCTACCGCGAGCTCAACAACGCGATGCCCGACTCGGGCACCTCGTTCACCTGGGCGACGCGGGCGTTCGGCCCGTGGCTCGGCTGGATGGGCGGCTGGGGCCTCATCGCGGCGACGGTGGTGGTGCTCTCGAACCTCGCGGGCATCGCGGTCGAGTTCTTCTACCTCGCGGTCTCGCAGCTCGTCGACTTCTTCGGCGGCGACGGCGCGGCCGTGGCCGCCCTCGTCGGCAACCCGTTCGTGAACGTCGCCACGTGCCTCGTGTTCATCCTCGGCGCGACGCTCATCTCGTACCGCGACATGCAGACCACCCAGAAGGTGCAGTACTGGCTCGTCGGGTTCCAGCTGCTCGTCATGATCGGCTTCGGCGTCGCCGCGTTCTGGCACGTCGCGAACGGCACCGCGTTCGACGCGACTCCCGTCGAGCTCAGCTGGTTCAACCCCTTCGAGGTCGGCTCGTTCTCGGCCGTCGTCGCGGGCCTCTCGGTCTCGCTGTTCGTGTTCTGGGGCTGGGACGTCACGCTCACGATGAACGAGGAGACGAAGGGCTCGCGCACCACGCCCGGACGTGCGGCGACCCTGACTGTCACGATCGTCGTCGCGATCTACCTCTTCGTCGCGATGGGCTCGCTCGCCTTCGCGGGCGTCGGCACCGAGGGCGTCGGCCTCGGCAACGAGGACATCCAGGAGAACGCGTTCTTCTACCTCGCGGGCCCAGTCCTCGGCCCGCTCGCGATCCTCATGTCGCTCGCGGTGCTCTCGAGCTCGGCGGCCTCGCTGCAGTCGACCTTCGTGTCGCCCGCGCGCACGCTGCTCGCCATGGGCCACTACGGCGCGCTGCCCGAGAAGTTCGCGCGCGTGAGCCCGCGCTTCTTCACGCCCGGCTACGCGACCGTGGTCGCGGCGATCGTCGCGGCCGTGTTCTACACGGTCATGCGCTTCGTCAGCGAGGACGTGCTGTGGGACACGATCACGACGCTCGGCATGATGATCTGCTTCTACTACGGCATCACGGCGTTCGCGTGCGTCTGGTACTTCCGCAAGACCTGGTTCCGCTCGGGCCGCGACTTCTTCTTCCGGCTGTTCGCGCCGTTCGTCGGCGGGCTCATCCTCACGGTGCTGTTCTTCACGACCCTCATCGACAGCATGGACCCGGCCTACGGCTCGGGCTCGAACATCCTCGGTGTCGGCCTCGTGTTCGTGCTCGGCATGGTGATCCTGCTCACGGGCGTCGTGATCATGTTCTGGCAGAGCTGGAAGCGCCCGGCCTACTTCCGCGGCGAGACGCTCTCGCGCGCGGTCGCGGAGGAGTGACGCCCGCGTCCCCTCCGTACGTACGACGAGGCCGCCCCCTGCGACACCAGGGGGCGGCCTCGTTCGTGCGCGTGGCCCGCGCGCGGTCCTTCCGTCCGTTGCGCGGCGGTCCCGTGGGGTGCGGTGCCCGCTCTCCGGTGCGCGCCATCCGGAGCGCCGAGGGCCCATGCCCGGGGGTGCTCTCTCCGGCTGGCGTTCTCCGGTGGGCGTTCTCCGGTGGGCACACTCTCCGGCCGGAGTTCTCTCGGCCGCCGTTTCTCCGCCGGGCGCTCTCTCCGGCGGGCGTTCTCGGGCGTGCGTTCTCCGGCGGGCGTTCTCGGGCGTGCGTTCTCCGGTGGGCGCAGATGGCCCGATGAGCTGTGCCAGTTGCGCCTCATCATGAGGCGGAACTGGCACAGCACCGAAGGATTGCCCTGCACCACGCGTGCTCAATCGGCGCCTGGGCATGGAGGGCCGACGAGACCAGGGGCCAGACCAAGGACCGAGCCGGGACCGACGCCAGGGACCGAGACCAGGGACCGAGACCAGGGATCGAGCCGGGACCGAGCCGGGACCGAGGCCCGGGGACCCGAGACCCCTACGCCTCGTAGGCGGTGCGGCCGCCGACCACGGTGCGGATGACCCGGGCGGTGAGCAGTGCCGCATCGCCCGCCGCGAACGGGTCGGCGTCGAGCACGGCGAAGTCGGCCGCGAGCCCTTCGGCGAGGCGGCCGCGCAGGTGCCCCTCGCGGATCGACGCGGCGGCGTCGCGGGTCGCATGGCCGACGGCCTCGCCGAGCGGCAGGGCGTACTGCGGCGTCAGTGCCTCGAGCGAGTGGTCGAGCGCCGAGCGCCGGGTCGCGGCGATGTAGAGGTTCGCCAGGGCCTCGTGCGGCGCCGTCGGCGCATCGGTCGAGAACGCGAGCAGCGCCCCGGCGTCGCGGTACTCGCTCCAGGCGAAGCCGCGGTCGGCGCGGGTGTCGCCGAGCTGCGCGATCCAGTTGTCCATGACCGCGGGGTCGCAGTGCACGGGCTGCATCGAGGCGGTGACCCCGAGGCGGGCCATGCGCTCGGCCGTGCCTGGGGCGGCGTACTCGAGGTGCTCGATGCGGTGGCGGCGGGACAGGTCGCCGTTCACCTCCGCCGCATGCTCGAGGGCGTCGAGCGCCGATTCGCTCGCGAGGTCGCCGATCGCGTGCAGGGCGATCTGCAGTCCGGCGGCGTCGGCGGCGGCGACGACCGGGGCCATGCGATCGTACGGCCAGATCGGATCCTCGTTCGAGCCGTCGGCGTAGGGCTCCTTCATGGCGGCGGTGCACGCGTCGATCACCCCGTCGGTGATGAGCTTGATGCCCACGATGCGAACCCCCGTGGCATCCGACCGCTGCGCCAGTTCGGCGGCTCGTGCGACCTGCGCCAGGTTCTGCTCGTCGTCGCCCGTGTTGTCGATGAGCCAGTACGCGACGAGGTGGAAGGGCAGCCCGCCGCGTCGCGCGACGACGCGCTCGATCGAGGCGAGCTCGAGCTCGCCGAACGCCATGTCGGCGGCGCCGGTGACGCCCGCCGCGAGGTAGGCGTCGAGTGCGCGTTCGACGGCGGCGTCGCGGTCGGCCTCGGTCGTCTGCTCGGCGAGGAACCGCCACACGAAGAACTGCGTCGCCGTCTCGTAGAGCATGCCGTCGGGTTCGCCGTCGGCGTCGCGCCCGATGCGTCCGCCGATCGGGTCGGGGGTGTCGCGGGTGATGCCGAGCTCGGTGAGGGCGGCGCTGTTCACCCAGGTCGAGTGCAGGTCGTTCGCGTCGAGGTAGACGGGCACGTCGGCGACGACCTCGTCGATCATCTGCCGGGTGGGCGCGCCGCCGGGCACCGAGTCGAACAGCCACGAGACGCCGAGGAGTCGCGGTGCCTCGGGGTCGGCATCGCGGCCCGCGCGGAGGCGCGCCTGGATCTCGCCGAGGTCGTCGGCGTCGCGCAGCTGCACCCGGCCGAGCGCGTCGCCGAGCATGTGCAGGTGCGTGTGCACGTCGAGGAAGCCGGGCATCACGAGGCGGCCGCCGAGGTCCTGCACCTCGGCGTCGGGGCCGGCGGCCAGGGCCGCGCCCGCGGCATCCCCGACGTAGGCGAGCGTCTCGCCGTCGACGACGAGCGACTCGGCCCATTCGGCGCCGTCGCCGGGCCGGTTCGCGGTGAAGATGCGGGCGTTCGTGACGAGCGTTCGGCTCATGCGGTGACCTCCTGGGTGGGGGTGGATGCCTCGGGCCGCGCGCCGGCCGACGGGTCGGCCTCGGCGCGCTGCAGGCGGGTGGACAGTCGGGCGACGGCGACCGCCGGCACGGCGAGCACGAAGCTCGCGATGCCGAGGGCGACCGCGAAGCCCTGGTAGCCGAGCACCCCGACGAGCGCCGCACCGATGACCGGGGTGAGGCTCGAGCCGACGAGGTAGACGGCGAGCAGCGGGCCGGACCAGCGGCCGTCGGCGTCGAGCGCCGCCGAGGTCGAGACGAAGTACATGAAGGCGAGGGCGTAGACGGTGTTCCAGGCGATGAACACGACGATGAAGCTCGTCTCGTCGCTCGTGAAGCCCTCCACGATCTTCAGGATGCCACCGAGCGCGAGCAGGATGCCGAGCGGGAGCGCGCGTCCGAAGCGGTCGCCGACGATCATGAGCAGCACCGAGCCGACGAGTCCGCCGGCGGTCGCGCCGCTGAGGGCGAGCCCGAGGCCCTCGGGGGTGAGCCCGGCCTGCTCGGCGCCCATCGACCCGGCCATCGCCCAGAGCGAGTCCTCGCTCGCGGCCCAGAGCGCGAAGGTCACGAGGAGCGTGAACCCGGCGATCGCGACGAGGCGGGTCGTGGCGGGGCTGCGCTCGGGCATGGCGCGCACTGCGCCGGTCGGCGGCACCTCGACCGGCACGGCCTCGGCGACCGCGGCGCCGGCCCGCGGTGCATGCACGGGCGCGGCGGGCAGCCAGCCGCTCACGACGATGCCGATGAGGCTGAAGAGCGCGAGCGCGCCGAAGACGTCGATCGGGGCGAGGCCGATGAGCGGGATGACGAGGAGCACGATGGTGATGACGCCGCGGTTCGCGAGTCCGTTGAAGCCCGCGACCCGGTCGGGGTTGCGGAACGCCGCGAGCGCGGCGCCCGCCGCGGCGACCGCGCCGCCGGCGCCGGCCCCACCGACGAGCAGCCCGCCGACGACGACGCCGGGTTCGGGCACGAGCGCCGCCGCGCCGAAGCCGACGACGCCGAGGGCGAGGCCGGCCCGGGCGACGAGCAGCCGGCGGGGGCCGGCGCAGAGCGGCGCCATCGCGAGGCCGACGATCGCGGTGGCGAGGAGGGCGCCCGTGACGATCCAGCTCGCGGTGAGCAGGTCGGCGTCGAGCGCGGTCTGCAGGGCCGTGATCATGTACGGGGAGAGGTTGACGCCGAGGTAACCGGCGATGGCGATCGCGAAGGTCGCGGTCGCGGTGGGCAGGCGCAGCGGAACGCGTGCGCTGAGGTCGGAGTGCGACATCGGGGCTCCGTGGGGGTCGGGGCACTGCGGTGTGCCGGAGGATGCGGCGGGGCGCCGCATTAAACGAATAGTGTTCGTTTATTATGCATCGTGAGTTCTGATCGCGAAACCCCGGCCCGGGGCATCCGCGTAGGCTGACCTGGCTGCTCGAACCCGAGCGACCGACCCGAGGAGTGCGCATGGCGAGGCCGAAGGTGCCGCTGCTGTCGGCCGATCGCATCGCCGACGCCGCGATCGACCTCGTCGACTCGGGCGCCGCCTTCGGCGTCAACGCGCTCGCCCGCAGTCTCGGCGTCACCCCCTCGTCGCTCTACAACCACGTCGACGGACGCGATGGCATCATCGAGCTCATGCGCGGTCGCCTCGGCCACCGGTACCTGCCCGAGCTCCCCACGGGCGCCTGGGACGAGGTCGTCGTCGCCACGATGCAGGGCCTGCGCCGGCTCTACGCCGAGCACCCGGCGATCGTGCCGCTGCTCGTCGGCAAGACGATCACCGACGACACCGTGATCGCGAGCTATGACGCCCTCGCGTCCGCGCTCGTCGAGGGCGGCTTCCCCGACGACGAGGTGCTCTCCGTCGTCGCGGTGCTCGACGCGTTCGCCCTCGGCTTCGGGCTCGACTACGCCTCGCCCGACGACATCTGGCAGCCCGGCGCGCCGACGCGGAGTCTCGACCGGCTCATCGCCTCGGCGGAGCGCGGCGACGCGCGCTCCGACCGGGTCTTCGAGCTCGGCCTCGAGCTCGTCCTCGATGCGCTGCGACTGCGGCTTGTGCGGCTGCAGGGCGACTGAGCCGACGGCGACCGCCCGGGCGGACGGCCCGGCCGGGTTCCGTCGGGGTGCCTCTTCCGCAGGCGCCGTCCCGCCCGATACCGTGAAGCCGCGGCGCCCCGACGGCGGGCGCGCAGAAATGGGGAACCCGAATGGCTGCAATCGACGACATCATCGCCGACCTTCCGATCGGCGACATCGCCGCGAAGCTCGGCGTCGACGAGGCCACTGCGAAGCAGGCCGTCGGCGATGCGCTGCCCGCGCTGCTCGCCGGCATGGGCGCCAATGCAGCCGACCCGGCCGGTGCGGCCTCGCTCGAGAAGGCCGTCGCGAAGCACGACCCGAAGCTCGTCGAGGGCGGGGTGAAGCTCGCCGACGTCGACGAGGCCGACGGCGAGAAGATCGTGAAGAACGTCTTCGGCGGCAACACCGACCAGGTCGTGAAGGCGCTCGACACGAAGCAGGGAGGCGGCGCCGGTGACCTCATCGGGCAACTCCTGCCGATCCTCGCGCCGATCGTGATGAGCTTCCTCGCGAAGCAGTTCCAGCAGAAGCAGGCCGCACCGGCCGAAAGCGAGGCCTCGGGCGGCGGCATCGGCGACCTGCTCGGCGGGCTGCTCGGCGGCGGCTCGGGCTCGGGCTCGGGGGGCTCGGCCGGCGGCATCGACCTCGGCGGGCTGCTCGGCGGGCTGCTCGGCGGCGGCTCGGGCGGCTCCGGCGGTTCGAGCTCGGGCGGCGGCCTCGGCGACCTGCTCGGGGGCCTGCTCGGCGGCGGCAAGCGCTGACCGGTCGACCCGCCCCGAATAGACTGGCCGGGTGTCTGTGAACCCCGAGCTGCAGGGGCGGGTCTACCCGTCCACCGAGCCGTACCTCGTCGGTCGTGAGAAGGTGCGCGAGTTCGCCCGCGCCGTGTTCGCGACGAACCCGATCAACCTCGATCCCGAGGCCGCCGCGGCCGCCGGCTACGCCGACGTCGTCGCACCGCCGACCTTCGCCGTCGTCGTGCAGGAGCACTCGCTCGCCCAGCTGCTCGCCGACTCCGACGCGGGCATCGACTTCTCGCGCGTGGTTCACGGCGACCAGCGCTTCACCTCGACCCGGCCGATCGTCGCGGGCGACCTGCTCACCGCGACCCTCACGGTCGCGAGCGTGAAGAGCCTCGGCGCCCACTCGATGGTGACCGCCGAGACGGCGATCACCGATGCCGCGGGCGAGCACGTCGTCACGGCGATCTCGACGCTCGTCATCCGAGGAGAAGACTGATGGCCGCCCCCGACTTCGCCTCCCTCGCCGTCGGCGACGTGGTCGCCGAGCGCGAGTTCCCGCTCACCCGTGACTCGCTGGTGCGCTACGCCGGCGCCTCGGGCGACTTCAACCCGATCCACTACCGCGACGACGTCGCCGCGTCGGTCGGCCTGCCGGGCGTGCTCGCCCACGGCATGCTCACGATGGGCTTCGCCGTGCAGCCGGTCGTCGACTGGGCCGGCGACCCCGGCCGCGTCGCCGACTACCAGGTGCGGTTCACCCGACCGGTCGTCGTCGACCCCGTCGACGGCGCCCTCGTCACCGTCTCGGCCAAGGTCGGCCAGCTCGACGAGCAGGCGACCGTCGCCCGCATCGACCTCACCGTCAAGCTCGGCGACGACACCGTGCTCGGCAAGGCGCAGGTTCGCGTCGCGCTCGGCTGACATGAGCAGCGCCACCTCGTTCTCGGAGCTCACGACCCTGCAGGTCGGCGGGCCGATCACCCGGCTCGTCACCGCGACGACGCAGCGCGACCTCGTCGACCTCGCCACCGCGGCCTGGTCGTCGGATGACCCGTGGCTCGCGCTCGGCGGCGGCTCGAACCTGCTCGTCGGCGACGACGGATTCGACGGCACCGTCATCCGCGTCGCGACCAAGGGCATCGAGGTGCTGCCGCGAGACGGCGGCACTGACGACATCGCGCGCCTCCGCGTGCAGGCCGGCGAAGTGTGGGACGACCTCGTCGCCTGGACGGTCGAGCACGGCTACTCGGGCCTCGAGGCGCTCTCGGGCATCCCGGGCTCGGTCGGCGCAGCACCCGTGCAGAACATCGGCGCCTACGGGCAGGAGCTCGCCTCGACGCTTGTCGCGATCGAGTTCCTCGACGAGGGCGCCGAGCGCCCGCGGCGCATGACGGCCGAGGAGCTCGAGCTCGGCTACCGCACCTCGGTGCTGAAGCAGGGGCTCCGCGGCATCGTCGTCTCGGTCGAGCTCGAGCTGCACGACACCGCCTCGGAGCTGGCAGTGCTCGGCGAGGCGCCGGGGCAGCCCATCGCCTACGCCCAGCTCGCCGGCGCCCTGCACGCGCAGCTCGGCGACCGGGTGCCGATCGCCCGGGTGCGCGAGACGGTGCTCGCGCTGCGCGCCTCGAAGGGCATGGTGCTCGACCCGGACGACCTCGATTCGGTCAGCGCCGGCTCGTTCTTCACGAACCCGATCGTGACCGAGCGCACGGCCCGCGCGATGCCCGCCGACGCCCCGCGCTGGTACCTCGAGCCCGACGAGCCCGACGAGGTCACGCCGCTCGCGACGATCGCCTCCGGCACCCCGCTCGACGCGTTCCTCGCCCTGCAGGCCGAGCTCGAGGCATCCGACCTCGAGACGCCGGCCGCGGCCGCAGGCCCCGGAGCCCTCGTGAAGCTCTCGGCGGCGTGGCTGATCGAGCACTCGGGCATCTCGCGCGGGTTCGCCCTGCCGGGATCGCGCGCCGCGATCTCGTCGAAGCACACCCTCGCGCTCACGAACCGCGGCGGTGCGAGCGCCGACGAGCTCGCACAGCTCGCGCGCTTCGTGCAGCAGCGGGTGCAGGCCGAGTTCGGCATCGTGCTGCGGCCCGAGCCCGTGCTCGTGGGCGTCGAACTCTAGCCCGGCGCGGCTGAGTGACGTTCGGCGCGCCGAGGCCGGTTCGAACCGTCCTCACGGCGAAGAACCTGCCGAGGAGTGCGCGAGCGGCGTGCCGGAGCGGGCTATCGTCGAACGGGTGGACCGCACCGACTTCATCGAACATCGCCGCCCCGACGGTGAGCTCGTCGGCTGGCTGCGCCCCGAGGGCGAGGGCTTCGTGCCGATCGACCTGCTCGGTCGCGAGCTCGGCGGCGCCGTCGACTGGCTCTCGGGTGAAGAGCAGCTCGAGGCGCACGGCATCGGCTACCTCGCCGACCCGTACGTGCTTCGGCTCGACGACGGTGCAGAGCTGCGGGTGCGCATCACCGAGGTGAGCACCGATCGCATCCTGGTCAAGAAGGACGACTTCGGCGCGATCGACATCCCGCTCATGCGGTTCGAGCTCGCCTGGCCGATGCCCGCCGAGCTCACGCCGCTCGGCGACCGCGAGCTGCCCGTCTGGTGAGTGCTCGAGCCGGGCAGACGCCGCGGCGAGTCAGCCTCGTGCGGCGCGGCGCTGGCGCTCGCCCCGGCGGATGAGCCCGACGACGCCGAAGAGCGCGACGACGACGCCGGCCGCTGCGAGCAGGTAGAGCGGCACGAGCTGCATCGGCACGGCGGCGATCCAGAAGAGCACCTCGTCGCGGTGCTGCAGGTCGACGAGCGTCCAGAGCGTGAACCCGGCGATCGTGCCGAACAGGAGCGCCCAGACGAGGGCGCCCCAGCGGATGGTCGGCCGGGGGAGCGGCGTGCTCGTCGCCGCGGCCTCGCCGATCGGCGCGGTGGCGGTCGCGGCGGCCGGGAAGCCGGGCGCGGGCGAGGGCGCGGGTGTGAGGGGGGTTTCGTCGGCGAGCACCCGGTCGAAGGCCGGCGTCTCGGTGTCGTCGTCGAGACGGGCGGTGGCGTCGAGACGGGTCGTCTCGGCGAGCCGCTCGGCGTCGTCGCGGCGCTCGTCGGGCGTGGGTTCGGGCATGTTCGCTCCGTTCATTCGTTGACATCGATGAAGACCGAGCCGGAGTTCTGGCGGAGGACGAGGCGCGCGTCGGCCGAGGCGCCCTCGGTGTCGTCGGCCGCCACATCGCCGAGCACCAGGACGCGGTCGTCGACGTCGCCGAACTGCCGCTGCGACGGAGTGCCGTCGGCGCCCCAGACGGTGTACGTGATGGCCCCCGCCTCGGTCGCGTCGAGCACGATCGACGTGTTCGGGTCGACCGAGATGTAGGTATCGCCCGTGCCCTGGGTCAGGGTGATCACCTGCGCATCGTTCGGGTAGCCGTCGTACGAGCCGGTTGAGACATATGCGTCGCCGACGGGCTGCAGGAGCTGCTGCGGGTAGCCGAGCGAGATCGACTGGGTAGGGCCGATGAGCGTGCCGTACGGGGCGAAGGCCGACACCGCGGTGCTCACGAGCATCGCCACGAGGCTCGCCGCCGTGATCGTCGCGAGGATGCCGCTGCGACGGCGCCGGAGTGCGGCGACGACCATGCCGAGCGAGAGCACGAGGGTCGCGGCGGCGAGTGCGATCGCGGCGCTGAACGCCGAGGTCTCCGGGGCGCCGTAGGCCCAGATCGCCGTGATGGCGCCGATCACGACGGCGATGCCGAGCAGGGTGAACACGTAGGCCGCGCTCGCACGGGGGCGGCTCGCCCTGCGGGCGGCGCGGGCGGCCGCCGCCTGGGCCTGGAACTCGAGGGAGCGCGCCCGTGCCTCCTCGGCGGCCTGTTCGCGGGCGGCGCGGTCGGCTTCGGCCTGACCGGCCTTCCACTCGGCGTGCGAGAGGCGCCACGCCTCGTGCTGGGCTCGCCAGTCGGCGATCGCGGCCGCGTCGGCGCCTTCGGCGGGCACCGGCGGTTCGGCGCCCGCGGGCGGCATGGCGGCGGCGGATGCCCCGGCCGAGACCGAGCCGGCCGCGAAGGCGGCGACGGCCGGACCCGATGCGGGGCCTGCGGCCGGTGCGCCCTGGTGCGCGGCACCGGTCGCGCTGAGCCCCGAGTCGGCGGCGCCCGGCGCGGAAGCCATTCGCGCCGCACCGCCGACCGGGGAGCCTGCGGAGGCCCGACGAGCGAGCCAGACGACGAACCAGACGATTGCACCGACGACGAGCAGCGCCCAGATGACGCGCAGCGGCCACGTGAGGTTGAACCCGAAGATCGGGTCGGACACCTGCCAGTCGGGCCACCAGCGCCAGCCGAGCCATCCGCCCTGCACGAGGGGGATGAAGCCGATGACGCCCATCACCGCGATGCCGACGACCGCGGGGTCGACGATGCCGCGGGTGAGCCGCTCGAGGTGGATCTCGCCCTCGACGTCGGGCAGCAGCATCCAGGCGATCGCGTACACGAGCACGAACGGGGCCCCGAGCACCGCGAGCACGACGACGATGCCGCGCACGATGATCGGGTCGATGCCGAGTCGGGCGCCGACGCCGGCGCAGACGCCGCCGAGCCAGCCGGCCCGCCGCGGCACCCCGAGCCGGCGGAGCCAGGCGTAGAAGCCGGGGCCCGTGGCATCCGGGCCGCTCATCGGGTTCGGAGACGAACCGGCCGCCCCGTCGGCCTGCTGGCCGGCGGACGTGGAGTCCCCCTGCACATCCTCCGGCGCTGGGCCGGCCCCTGGGGCGGTCTGGTTCGTCTCCATGCTTCGATGCTGGCAGCCGCGGCGGGTCGCCCGCCATGGGGTGGATCCCTGATTCGACCCTGAGGACGGCGCCCCCACCCGTGGTCGTGGCCCGGCCGTCTGCTTGGATTGCAGTCATGGAGCAGCGCACGGTGCCGGAGAGGGCCGCGTCGGCGACCGCCGAGGCGCCGCCGAGGATGTCGCGCCCGCGCGCCTGCCTCGCGACGGGCACCGCGGCCGGGCTCGCCGACCACCTCGGCTGGCCGGTCTGGATCGTGCGCGCGGCCTTCGTCGTGACGAGCCTCGTGAGCGGCGCCGGCCTGCTGCTCTACCTGTGGCTGTGGACGCTCACCCCGTGGCAGGAGGGCGAGGAGAAGCCCACCCGGAGTGCGCCGGTCGCGTGGATCCTGATCGTCGCCTCGACGGTGTGCCTCATCGTCGCGTGGGCGACCCCGGGGCGCGTCGTCGAATCGGGCGGCGAGGGCCTCATCGCCTGGCTCGGCCTCGTCGCCGCCGGGGTCGCGCTGGCCGTCGGCGCCGGGGCGTGGGCGACGCTCGTCGACCGCCCCGACCCCGAGCGCGGGCCGCGGGCCGAACTCGCGATCCGCACCGTCGCGACCCTGCTGCTCGCCGTGACGGCGCTCGCCCTCGTGCTCGGGCCGACCGCGTCGTGGTACCCGGTGCCGACCTTCGTCGCCGCGTTCGCCGCGCTCGTCGGCATCGGCCTCGTCTACCTGCCGACCCTGCTCGCACAGTGGCGCGAGCTGAGCGACGAACGCACGAAGCGCATCCGCGAGGAGCAGCGCAGCGAGATCGCCGCGCACCTGCACGACTCGGTGCTGCAGACGCTCGCGCTCATCCAGAACCGAGCCGGGGCGACGAGCGAGGTCGCCCGCATCGCCCGCGCGCAGGAGCGGGAGCTCCGCGACTGGCTCTTCGCGGGCGACACCCCGGCCGACAGCGATCTCGGCACCGACCTCCGCGACTTCGGGGCGGCGCTCGAGATCGACCACGCGGTGACGGTCGACGTCGTCGTGGTGGGCGAGATCCGCGAGCGGGCGAGCGGCGAACTCGCGGCGGCGGCCCGCGAGGCGATGTTGAACGCGGCGCGCCACGCCGGGGGAGAGGTGTCGGTGTACGTGGAGTCGAGTCACGAGGCGGTCGAGGTGTTCGTGCGCGATCGCGGGCCGGGGTTCAGCCTCGCCGAGGTGCCGGGCGACCGGCTCGGCGTGCGCGAGTCGATCATCGGGCGGATGCGCCGGGCCGGCGGCTCGGGCTCCGTCGCGCCGGGCGCGGGCGGGGTCGGCACCGAGGTGCGCCTGCGCTTCCCGGCCGAGCGCGTGAACGGGGAGGCGGGCCGTGGCTGAACGCGTGCGGGTCGTCGTGGTCGACGACCACTCGATCTTCCGGTCGGGCCTGAAGGCCGACCTCGACGACACGATCGAGGTCGTCGGTGAGGCGCACGACGTCGAGTCGGCGGTCGCGCGGGTGACGGATGCCGCGCCCGACGTCGTCCTGCTCGACGTGCACCTTCCCGGGGTCGCCGTGCCCGCGGGCACGAGCGGCGGGGCAGAGGTGATCCGGCGTGCGGCGAACGCCGTACCGGGCACGAAGTTCCTCGCGCTCTCGGTCTCGGACAAGGCCGAGGACGTCGTCGGCGTGATCCGCGCCGGGGCCCGCGGGTACATCACGAAGGGTTCCTCGGGCGCCGATGTCAGCCGAGCGGTGCACGCCGTCGCGGGCGGCGATGCGGTGTTCTCGCCGAAGCTCGCCGGATTCGTGCTCGACGCCTTCGGCGCCGCGGTCGGCGAGACGGCGCAGGCGAGCGACGAGCTCGACCGGCTCTCTGCTCGCGAGCAGGAGGTCATGCGGCTGATCGCCCGCGGCTACGCCTATAAGGAGGTCGCCGCCGAGCTCTTCATCTCGACGAAGACGGTCGAGACGCACGTCTCGGCGGTGCTGCGCAAGCTGCAGCTCTCGAGCCGTCACGAGCTGACGGCGTGGGCGAACGCGCGGCGCCTGCTCTGAGGCATCCCGTGCCCGTCGAGTCGTCGCGCACCGCTCCTCCCCAGGTTGCGATCTCCTCTCCTCGTCGCCGCCGTCGACTCGGCCACGCGCGCCGCGACCCGGCCGGGGCAGTATCTCCTCGGAAGATCGCGCCGCAACGCTGCACCACCACCGGTCCTGCGGAC
This sequence comes from Agromyces lapidis, assembly GCF_009749405.1. Classification (GTDB taxonomy): domain Bacteria; phylum Actinomycetota; class Actinomycetes; order Actinomycetales; family Microbacteriaceae; genus Agromyces; species Agromyces lapidis. Next base: position 269,349 of record NZ_WBIQ01000009.1, on the reverse strand, counting down.
GGAAGGTCCCCGGCTGCGCAGCGATGCGTCGCCGATGGCTCCGAGAGGAATGACGACATGCCCGACGTCTCGATCAGGGTCGACGCCGACACGCACCGCGCGCTGACCGATCTCGCGTACCTGCTCGGCACGACGAAGAAGGCGGTCGTCGCCGATGCCCTCGCCGACTTCACCGAAACGCACGGTGCGGTCGTGCGAGCACCGGGACGCGTGACGTTCGACGAGTTGCCAGTGCTCGATCGGCTCGCTCTGCGGCGCCGTGCACTGCTGCGGGCGTTCGCCAAGCGCGATGCGACCGAGGTGCGGGTGATGCGCCGCGACGAGTCCGACCCCGATGCGCCCCTCGAGCTGCTCGTCACGACCGACCTCGGACGCGGCGGCGGTGAGGCCGACGAGCTCGCTCGGATCGCCCGCGGGCTGCTGCGCGAGTTCGTCCGGGTCGAGTCGGCGACTCGCCTCGAACTGTTCGATCGACCGGCGCTCGAACGCGCTCGGGCTTGCTCGACCCCGCTCTGACCCCGACTACCCGACACGGTCGAGGAGCGCATCGCGCACCTCGCGGCGCAGCACCTTGCCGATGAGCGACCGCGGCAGCTCGTCGAAGGGCTCGATGCGCTTCGGCACCTTGTAGGGCGTGAGGCTCGCCCGGCAGAAGTCGCGCAGCGCCGTCTCGTCGAAGACCGCGCCCTCGCGGAGCTCGACGCCGGCCGCGACGACCTCACCGCCCGAGCGACCGGGAAGACCCACGACGGCCGCCCCGCGCACGTCGGGATGCGCGAGCAGCGCCACCTCGACCTCCGACGGCGAGACGTTGAATCCGCCCGTGATGATGAGCTCCTTGCGGCGATCGACGATCGTGACGAAGCCGTCGCCCGAGACGCGCACGATGTCGCCGGTGCGCAGCCAGCCGCCCGGCAGCAGTGTCTCAGCGGTCTCGGCGGGGCGCCGCCAGTAGCCCTGGAACACCTGCGGCCCGCGCACCAGCAGCTCGCCGGCCTCGCCCTGCGGGAGGTCGACCTCGGGGTCGTCGGGGTCGACGACGCGGATCTCGGTGCTCGGGAACGGCACGCCGACCGTGCCCGGCCGACGGGTCGGGCCCATCGGGTTGCCGAGCGTGATCGGCGAGGACTCGGTCATGCCGTAGCCTTCGACGAGCAGCCCGCCGGTCGCGTTCTCCCACAGGTCGACGGTCGCGATCGGCAGGCTCATGGCGCCCGAGATGGCGAATCGGATGCTGCGGAGCGCGCGCGGCTGCTTCACGGCGTCCCGCACGAGGCGGTCGTAGATCGGCGGCACCGCCGGCAGGAACGTCGGCGGTGAATGCCGTGCGGCGTCGAGCACGAGCTTCGAGTCGAACGTCGGGAACAGCACGAGCCGCGCACCGATGCTCATGGCGAAGGTGAGGCAGAGGGTCATGCCGTAGGCGTGGAACAGTGGCAGCACCCCGAAGAAGACCTCCTCGCCCTCGGCGAGGCCCGGCACCCAGGCGCGGCCCTGCATCGCGTTCGCCCGCAGGTTGCGATGGCTCAGCACCGCGCCCTTGGGTCTGCCGGTGGTGCCGCTCGTGTACTGCAGCACCGCGGTGTCGTCGATCGCGGGGCGCGGGTGCCGCTTCGAGAGCGCGCGCCGCGAGGTGAGCCGCTCCCACGCGACGAGGCCGCGCGCGGTCGGCGTCGTCGTGAGCGCCGCTCGCGAGCGGCGCGCCCGCGGGATCGGCAGCCGGAGCGCCAGGCGCTTGCCGAGCGGGAAGGCGCGCGTCAGGTCGATTGCGACGATGTGGGCCGGCCGGATGTCGCCGGGGAACTCCGCGACCGTGTCGGCCACCGAGTTCCAGACGATCGCGACCTTCGCCCCATGGTCCTCGAACTGGTGCCGCAGCTCGGGCGGCGTGTAGAGCGGGTTGTGCTCGACGACGATCGCGCCGAGCCGCAGCACCGCGTAGAACGCGACGACGTGCTGCGGGCAGTTCGGCAGCACGATCGCCACGCGGTCGCCCGCCTCGACGCCGAGGCGGCGCAACCCCTCGGCGGCGCGGGCGATCTGCTCGCCGAGCTCGCCGTAGCTCGTCTCCGCCCCGAAGAACTCGAGCGCGGTGCGGCGGCGGAACCGGCCGACCGCGTCGTCGATCATGTCGACGAGGGTCTGCGACGGCTCCTCGATGGTGTGCGGCACGCCCTCGGCGTAGTGCGCGAGCCAGGGGCGGTCTTCGAACGGGGTCATGCGAGCCTCTCGAGGTCATCGGCATGCGCCGACGACTGGCTCGGCCCGTCGTTCCAGCGGTGCATGCGGACGCCACGTCAAGCGTAGGCGAATCCGCATGCACCCGACCGGATGCACGCCCGTCAGCCCTGAGCGGGCGTCGACCCCGTCGCCGACGAGACGGTCTCCCCGTCCTCGGCGGGCCCGGTCACCACGGTGCCGCCGCCCTCGCGCAGCGCCCGCTCCGCGGCATCCGCCTCGTCGCCGGCGACCGCCTCGCCGCGGGCGACCATGCCGGCCTCGTCGGAGAGCGGGATCTGCTTGAGGAACAACGCGAGCACGAACGCCGCGAGGATGAACGGGATGAGGTACCAGAACACGGGCGCGAGCGAGTCGGCGTACGCCGTCACGATCGCGTCGCGCATGGGATCGGGCAGCTCCGAGAGCGCCTGGGGGTCGAGGGTCGACATGGCGTCGCCGGCCTGCGAGGCGCTGGCCCCGGCGTCCGTGAAGATCTTCGTGAGGTTCTCGGAGAGGCGCGTCGTGAACATCGCGCCGAAGATCGCGACGCCGAGCGAGGCGCCGACCTCGCGGAAGTAGTTGTTCGTGCTGGTCGCGGTGCCCACCTGGGTGGCCGGCACGGCGTTCTGCACCACGAGCACCACGACCTGCATGATGAGGCCGAGGCCCGCGCCGAACACGAACAGGTACACGCAGATCAGCCAGATGGGGGTGTCGGCCGAGAGCGTCGTCATGGCGAGCATGGCCGCCGCCGTCACGAGCGTTCCCGCGATCGGATAGGCGCGGTAGCGGCCCGACTTCGAGATCGCGATGCCCGACCAGATCGAGGTGCCCATCATGCCGGCCATCATCGGCAGCATCAGCAGGCCCGACGCCGTCGCCGAGGTGCCCGACGACATCTGCAGGAAGGTCGGCACGAACGCGATGGCCGAGAACATGCCGATGCCGAGCGTGAATCCGATCGCGGTGGCGTTGATGAAGACGGGGTTCTTGAAGAGCGACAGCGGGATGATCGGGTCCTCCGCGCGTGCCTCGACCCAGACGAACACGCACGCGGCGGCGAGGAGGCCGACGCCCCACGCCCAGGTCTCGATCGCGTCCCAGCCGTGCTCGGCGCTGCCGCCGAAGTCGGTGAAGAAGATGAGGCAGACCGTCGCGGCCGAGAGCAGCATGACGCCGAGCACGTCGATGCGGTGCGTCGCCTTCTTGCTCGGCAGGGTCAGCGTGAACCACGCGATCGCGAACGCGGCGATGCCGATCGGGATGTTGATGTAGAACGCCCACTGCCAGGTGAGGTGGTCGACGAAGTAGCCGCCGAGCAGGGGGCCGGCCACGGCCGAGAGGCCGAAGATGGCGCCGAGCGGGCCCATGTACTTGCCGCGCTCGGAGGCCGGGACGATGTCGGCGATGATCGCCTGCGAGAGGATCATGAGCCCGCCGCCGCCGAGGCCCTGCATCGCACGGAACGCGACGAAGGCCCAGAAGGTCGGGGCGAACGCGGCGCCGATCGAGGCCACGGTGAACAGCGCGATCGCGATGAGGAAGAGGTTGCGCCGCCCGAGCACGTCGCCGAACTTGCCGTAGATCGGCATGACGATGGTGGTGGCGAGGAGGTAGGCCGTGGTGATCCACGCCTGGTGCTCGACGCCGCCGAGCTCGCCGACGATCGTCGGCATCGCGGTCGAGACGATGGTCTGGTCGAGGCTCGAGAGCAGCATGCCGGCGATGAGCGCCGAGAAGATGATCCAGATGCGCCGCTTCGTGAGGAGCAGCGGCGCGGCCGGGGCGGGCGGTGCGGTGGTCATTCGGTTCCTTCGGGGGTGGGGGAGAAGAGGGCGCGTGCCGCGTCGAGCGAGTCGACGAGCAGTGCGCCGAAGTGGGTGGTGCTGCCGGGGGCGAAGTAGCGGGCGGCCGATGCGCGCACGAGCGTGCCGATGAGCTGCACCGCCATGGCCGCGCGCGGGTCGCCCGCCTCGAGCCCTTCGCGGAATTCGATGACGCCGGTCATCCTGCGCTCGAGCTCGGCGCCCTCGCGCATGAACTTCGGCAGCAGCTGCGGCTCGCGTTCGACGAGCATCTCGGGGTTGGGCTCGTCGTCGAGGTGTTCGTCGTCGAAGGGGATGCTCGCGACAGCGAGGGCGACGAGGTCGGGCATGAGCGTCGACGAGATGCCGGTCGCCCCGCTCGGGCGCGCGTTCACGAACTCGGTGAGGGCCTGTTCGTCGAGGGTGTCGTCGCGGTGGCCGATGACCGCGTCGTCCTTCGCGTGGAAGTAGTTGAAGAAGGTGCGGCGGGAGACCCCGACGCGTTCGCAGAGCTCTTCGACGGTGAATCCGTTGAGGCCGTGCTCCATGGTGAGCAGGCGCGCCTGCCGAGTGAGTTCGCGGCGCGTGCGCTCGCGGCGTTGCGCGCGCACGCCGTCTGTTTTCGTTGCACTCTCGCCCATGGAGTGCAATTTTGCACTATTTCATTCGGAGTGCAAAATCTAGAGGAGCCCGAGCTCCATCGCCCGGGTCACGGCGCGGGTGCGGTCGTTCACCTCGAGCTTCTCGAAGGCGTGCAGCAGGTGCGTCTTCACCGTCGCCTCGCCGATGAACAGCTCGCGCGCGATCTCGGGGTTCGAGCGGCCCGAAGCGACCAGGCGCAGCACCTCGAGCTCGCGCGGCGACAGCGAGGGCGCGGCATCCGCGGTCTCCGCGGCACCCGCGCGCACGCGGGCGACGAGCTTCGCCGCGATCGACGGCGCGAGCACGGTCTCGCCGCCCGCCACCGCGCGGATCCCCGCGAGGATCTCCTCCTGCGGCGCCGCCTTCAGGAGGTACCCGCCGGCGCCCGCCTCGATCGCCGACAGGATGTGCTCGTCGGACTCGTAGGTGGTCAGCACGAGCACCCGGGTGCCCGGCACCCCAGCGACGATCTCGGCGGTCGCCGAGGCGCCGTCGACGCCGGGCATGCGCAGGTCCATGAGCACGAGGTCGGGATGCTCCGCGCGCGCCAGCTCCACCGCCTCCGCCCCGTTCGACGCCTCCCCGACGACCTCGATGCCGGCGGCCGTGCCGAGCAGCCCGACGATGCCCGCCCGCACGATCGGATGGTCGTCGGCCACGACGACGCGGATCGGATTCATCCCTGCTCCTTCCGCGGCACGGTCACCCGCAGCAGCGAACCGCCGCCCTCGGCCGCACCGAACTCGAACGCCCCGCCGACGAGCGCCGCGCGGTCGCGCAGGCCCGCCAGCCCGAAGCCGCCGGGCGCCGCCGGATCGCCGGTCCGCGCGCCGGGGCCGACGCCGTCGTCGCGCACGGTCAGCTCCACCCGGTCGACGTACGCCGTCACCCCGATCTGCGCCCGGCTCGCCTGCGCGTGCTTGCGCACGTTCGCGAGCCCCTCCTGGGCGCACCGCAGCAGCACCACCTCGAGCTCGCGGTCGAGCCCCGTGGCATCCGCCTCGATGCCCACCCGCACCCCCGTCTCGCGTTCGAAGGCGGCGCCGAGCCGACCGAGCGCGGCGGCGAGGCCGCCGTCGGCCGAGACCGGCATGAGCGAGGCGACGAGTCCGCGCGCCTCGGTGAGCGCCTCGCGCGCCATCTGCTCGATGAGCTCGACGTCTCCACGCGCGGCGACCGCCGCCGCGCCCTCGACGGTCGCGAGCCGGTTCTCGGTGCGCTGGGCCACCATCACGAGGCCGGTGAGGCTCTGCGCGATCGTGTCGTGGATCTCGCGGGCGAGCCGCGCGCGCTCCTCATTGACCCCGGCCTCGCGGTGCATCGCCGCGAGCTGGCCCTGCGCGGCCTGCAGCTCGTCGAAGAGCCGGGCCCGCTCCTCGCCGATCGACGCGATGTGGGTGATCCAGAGGCCGAGGGCGATGCTGAAGCCGAGCGAGAGCCCGGCGACGGTGAGGCCCGCGAGCCAGGCGCCGAGGCCGAAGTGCACCAGATACCCGGCGAGCAGTGCGAGCGCGATCACCACGTTCGCGATGATCGCGCGCCGGGTCGACGGGGCGGTGATCCAGATGAAGGGGTAGGCGAAGGCCTGCAGGATCGACGCGCTCGGGTCGTAGGCGACGCCCGTGCCGACGACGACCGCGAGCACGATGGTGATGACGACGTGGCGCGTCGCATCCTCGCCGCCGATGCCGCCGCGGAGGTAGGCGAAGTAGAGCACCAGGAACACGCCGGCGACCGCCCATGCGCCCCAGTCGCCGGGGCCGTAGGGCGGTTCGGCGAGCCCGAAGAGCACGGTCACCGCGGCGACCGCGAGCGCCCCGAGATCCCACCAGCGGCGGTTCAGCATGCCGTCATGCTCTCACGGGGCGAGCGCGGGGACCGCGATCGCTCGCGGGCCCCGTGCAGTGGGAGTTCACGCATCCCGCCGGATCCAGCGGAACGTGATCCGGCTGATCACGAGCCCGACCACGAGCCAGATGCCGAGCGCGATCGCGACGCCGGTCAGGTTCCACGACTCGTTCTGCTCGAGCACCTCCCAGCCCTCGGGCAGGAACACGTACCGCATGCCCTGCGCGATCCACTTGAGGGGGAAGAGGCTCGCGATGTCCTGCAGCCAACTCGGCAGCATGTTCCACTGCAGGTACACGCCCGAGATGAACTGCAGCAGCAGCACGATCGGGATCACCACGGCGGTCGCGCTCTTGCCGCTGCGCGGCACCGCCGAGAGGGCGATGCCGACGAGGGCGCAGGTCACGAGGCCGAGCACGAACACCCAGGCGAAGGTGAACCACTTCTCAGGTTCGGTGGGCAGCTCGATGCCGAGCACGAGCCATCCGGCGAGGATGAGCAGCGCCGCCTGCAGCGTGCCGGTCACGAAGACCTGGCCGATCTTGCCGAGGAAGTAGCCGACCGGCGACAGCGGCGTGCCGCCGAGGCGCTTGAGCGTGCCGTTGCTCTTCTCCAAGGCGATGTCGACCGCGAGGTTCTGCACGCCAGACAGCAGGATGCCGGCGGCGATCATGCCCGGGAGGTAGTACGCGGCGATCGAGATCTCGGCCCCGGGAGGGCCGACCTCGCCCTGCGCGCTGAACGCGGCGGAGAAGATCGCGAGCATCACGAACGGGAAGAGGAACGTGAAGAACAGGGTGTCGATCGAGCGGAAGTACGTCTTCGTCTCGTAGCCGATGCGCGAAGCGCCAAGGGCGACCGTGCTCATGCGAGCACCTCCTCGGGTTCGGCAGCGCCCTCGACGCTGCGCACGAGTTGCAGGTAGATGTCCTCGAGGCTCGGACGGATCACCTCGAGGCCGTCGGGCTCGCCGCCCGAGGATGCCACGACCGCGGCCACGACCCGGCCCGGCTCGTGGGTGCGCTCCTCGTGGAGCACGCCGCCCGCGTCGCGCCAGCGCACGAGCGGCACGCGGGCGGCGGCGCCGCCGATCTCGTCGATGCCGCCGAGGTCGACGAGCCGGCCCGCGGCGATGACCCCGGCCCGGTCGGCGAGCTGCGCGGCCTCGTCGAGGTAGTGGGTCGTGAGCAGGATCGTGGTGCCCTCGGCCTTGAGCCCTCGGATGACCTCCCAGAAGCGGCGCCTGGCCTCGGGGTCGAAGCCCGTCGTCGGCTCGTCGAGGAAGAGCAGCTCGGGGCGCCCGATGATGCCGAGCGCGACGTCGACGCGCCGCTGCTGCCCGCCCGAGAGCTTCGCGATGCGCGTCTTCGCCTGCGCCTCGAGCCCCACGGCCGCGATGACCTCGTCGACGTCGCGGGGGTTCGGGTAGAACCCGGCGAAGTGCTTCAGCTGCTCGGCCACGGTGACGAGACCGGTCTCGCCGGTCGTCTGCAGCACGATGCCGAGCCGCGCCTTCCAGCCGAGGCCGCCCTTCGCCGGGTCGATGCCGAGCACGCTCACCTCGCCGCCGGTGCGGCTGCGATACCCCTCGAGGATCTCGATGGTGGTCGACTTGCCTGCGCCGTTCGGCCCGAGCAGCGCGAAGGTCTCACCGGGGCTGATGTCGAAGCTCACCCCGTCGACCGCGGTCTTCTGGCCGTACTGCTTGCGGAGCTCCCGCACGCGCACGGCCGTCTCGTTCGTCGTCATGGCTCCAGCGTGGCAGGCGGCTCGCCCGGGCGGCAGCGTCCAACGGGTCGATTTCCGGCATCCACCGGTCGGTGGATGCCCACCCCAACTGGGGGTGACTGTCGAGCGGCCGAGGGAATAACGTGGGCGGCGACCGGCGCCGCGGACGACCCGACCGTGCACCGGAGATGGGGGACTTCCGATGCCTCGCTCCCCGCGCTCGCTCGCGCTCGCCGTCGTGACGGCGCTCGCCGCAACCCTCGGTGCCGTGATGATCGTCGGGTCGGCGTCACCCGCGGCGGCCACTCATGTGCCGAACCCGTCGGTCGACTGCTACTACGGCACCTTCGACGGGTGGCTCGGCAACAACAACGTCGGCGCGACCGACGACGTCTACGACCGCGACGAACTCGCCGTCCGCTTCTCGCCTCCGCCGTTGTACAACACGCTCCCCCTCGGGGTGTACGGCTCCGCAGTCGGCGTGCTCGAGAACGACTGGAGATACGTCGGCTTCACCGACGAGAAGGAGCCGGTGCTGAACTACAGCACTCGGGCCGTGCTCTGGCGCGGGCCCGACCACGCGAAGTCCTTCACGCTTCACGAGGACGGCACGTTCGACTACGTGCCGCAGGACGGCTACTTCGGCGCCGACAGCTTCCAGTACGTGTACGCGCGCGACGCGGTCGGCGCGCCGTGCTCGAATCCGGCGACGGTGAGCATCCCGGCGGTCGACCAGATGCGAACGCAGAACGACAGCTACACGGCGTATACGGATACGCCGCTCGAGGTCGGCAAGTTCGTCTGCGGCTTCACCTGCGGCGTGCTCGACAACGACGTGCTCGGCAACCGCAACAGCGAAGTCGGCTTCATCGCGTCCCGGTTCCCGGTGGTCTTCACCGCGCAGGCCGTCGGGACGTTCGCCTCGAAGGAGACCGCCGCGGGCGGCACGCTCACGTCGGTCAGCGCGAACGGGTCGTTCATCTACACGCCGCCGCCCGGATTCACCGGCACCGACTACTTCGCGTATCGTGCCTGGGGCGAGACGCCGACGGGCCTGCAACCGTCCTTGGGGCCGGAGCCCGATCACTATGCGAAGGTGACCATCCACGTGGTCGATCCGCCGCCCCCCGATGTGCCGGCGGGGTCGCCCGACAAGATCGACGTCGTCGAAGACGGGTCGGTCACCGTCACGAGCGGCGAACTCCGCGCGAACGATGCGAATGCGGCGTACGTCACCTATGTGAGCGGGGCCCTGTTCCAGAACCAGACCCCAGTCCGCACCGCGCACGGCACCCTCGACGTCAGCTGGACGCCGTTCATCCCCGGCGTGCCGTTCAACTACTACATCACCCAGATGACGTACACGCCCGACCCCGACTTCACCGGAATCGACCACTTCACCTACTACGTGGCGAACAACGTGATCGACGGCCCGTCGAACCCGGTGAGCGCGTACTTCGTCGTCTCGGAGGTCGCCGACGCCCCGAAACCGGTCAACGACACCGCCACAACCGAAGAGGACACGGCCATCACGATCGACCTCGCCGCGAACGACTACGACGGCGACGGCGATCTCGTACGGTCGTCACTCGCCAAGGATCCGTGCAACGCGCACCTGTGCGCGCCGGTCGGTTGGGACAACTACCTGCACGGCGAGTGGGCCGTGATCGGCGACGGCGTCGTGAAGTACACGCCCGAGGCCGACTACACGGGCGAGGCGATCTTCCTCTACGAGGTGCGCGATGCCGGCGGCAGGCTCGGGTACGCGCGGGCGACGGTGACGGTCGTCGCCGACGACGCGGTCGACGACGTCTACGACTGGCACGAGGACGAACAGCTGGTCGTGCCTGGGGCGACGGGCGTGCTCGCGAACGACGACGAGCCCGCTGCATCCGATGCGGCGACCCTCGTGTCGCAACCCGATCACGGAACCGTGCTGCTCGGTGCCGACGGGGCGTTCTGGTACACGCCCGATGCGGACTTCGCGGGCGACGACGCCTTTGAGTACTCGGCGGGCGGCGATACCGGTACCGTCTCGATCCGGGTCATCGGGCTGAACGACGCACCGGCGATCATGCTGCGGCCCTTCTGCGACTCGTCGCAGCCGAACGTCGTCTGCATCGGCGACCTCGACGACCGCGACCTCATCGAGGGCGAGACGGCGCAGTTGCGCGGCTCGATCAGCGACCCCGAATTCGATGCGGGGACCTTCACGATCGACTGGGGCGACGGATCGACGACGACCGGGATCTACCCGTGCGACGGCGACGAGTGCCCCTTCGCCGTGGAGCCGACCTGGAACACCGGCTGCATCGGCGACTGTCCGCAGTTCGACGGGCCGCTCTACTTCGAGTTCACGCACCGGTACGCCGATGACGCGGCGGGTGATGCGGCGGCGTTCCCGGTGTCGATGATCGTCTCCGACGGCGCGGCCAGCGTGTGGAAGGACACGTCCGCCCGCGTCGCGAACGCGCCGCCGAGTCTCGCGATCGGGCCGCACTGCGACCCCGGCGGAGTGGTCCTCTGCGTCGGCAACGTGTCGCTGCTCGAGGGAAGCCCCGGCGACGAGTTGCGCCTGAGCGGCAAGGTCACCGATCCGGGCGCCGACACCGGCACCGTCACGATCGACTGGGGCGACGAGACGGAGCCGACGGTGATCCCGACGGGTTGCGGCATCGACGACGACACGACCTGCCCGACACCGCCGCTCGAGCCCGACCTCAGGTGCCTGTCGCCGTTCACGGCACCGCCGGTCTGCGGCTACTTCGGCGCGACGCACGAGTACGCCTCGGGCGGCAGCTACGAGATCACCGTGACCGCCGACGACGGCGACGGCGGCACCGACGTCGAGACGACGAGCGCCGAGGTCGCGTGGGTGAACGCGGCGCCGACCGCCGAGGACGCGGTGCGCGAACTCGACGAGGACGGCGAGATCATCATCGACCTCACGGAGCTCGCCGGCGACGCCGAGACGTCCGACGCCGACCTCGGCTTCGTCGTCATGGAGGGCGGCGAACCGGTGAACGGCGAGTTCTCGAGGAGCGGCTCGCAGCTGAAGTACATTCCCGACGCCGACTACGTCGGACCGGACTCGATCACGTACGAGGTGTCCGACCAGGGCGCACCGTCGGGCTGCGGCGTGCCCGGACCCGACTGCGACGCCTCCGGGTCGGCGACCGGCACGATCGACTTCGACGTCCGGCCCGTGAACGACGCGCCGGCCTTCACCGGCGGCGACGACCAGCAGCAGGTGGCCGACGGCGTCGCGCGCAGCGTGCCCGGCTGGGCGACCGGCATCAGCGCCGGGCCGGCGAACGAGAGCGGGCAGACGCTCGAGTTCCAGGTGACCCCGCAGGACGCCTCGTTGTTCGCGCCCGACGGCCAGCCGGCGGTCTCCGCGGACGGCACGTTGACGTACACGCCCGTCGCGCCCGGTGAGACCGACCTCGAGGTCGTGCTCGCCGATGACGGCGCCGCTGAGGCGCCGAACGACGCGACGAGCGAGCCGGTGACCTTCACGATCACGCTGACCCCGCCGAACCTGCCGCCCGTCATCAGCACCGTGCCGATGGCCGCCACCTACTCCGACGCGGCGTCGTTCGACGTCTCCGCCCTCGACCCCGAGGACGGCAGAACCGGCGTGACCCTCGCGGTCGACGGGTTGCCCGCCGGGCTCGCCTTCTCGAGCACCGGTGCGAGCGGCACGATCTCGGGTGTCGCGACCGCCGAGCCGGGCGAGTACCCGTTGACGGTCACGGCGTGCGATGCCGAGGAGGCCTGCGCCGAGGCATCCGCGAGCCTCACCGTCGTGCCCGAGCAGGCGGTCGTGGTCATCGATGCGGCCAAGTCGGTGAAGGCCGCCAAGCCGACGGGTGCGGCGCCGGCGTTCGCAGTGCGGGCGAAGATCACCGAGGCCGCCGACCGCAGTTGGGGCGACCTCTCTCACGTGGCTCCCGACGACGTGCGGATCGTGCTCGAGTCCGGTGGATCGATCGTCGCGACGTGCGTCCCGGCCCTCGGCACGCCGAAGCCCGCCAGGGGCGCCGCCGGCGGCAGCGTCGACGTCTCGTGCGGCTTCGCGGTCGGTGTCCCGAAGGGCGCCTACACGCTGCGGGCGACCGTCTCGGGATGGTTCGCAGGCACCGCGAGCCAGTCGTTCACGGTGTCGAAGTAGGGTCGTCGACGTTCGCGAGGCGGCGCTCGAGGAACCGCACCTCGGGCGCCGTCGGCGCGAGCGCGATGGCGGCCCGATAGCGCTCGGATGCCTCGGCGAGCCGGCCCGCGCGGCGCAGGAACTCCGCCTGCGCCGCGGGCAGGAGGTGGTACTCCGCGAGGCGCCCGTCGGCCTCGAGGCCCGCGAGGGCGACGAGCGCCGCGGTGCCGCCCTCGGCCTCGCCGATGGCGACGGCCCGGTTGAGCCGCACGAACGGCGAGTCGGTGAGCGCCGCGAGCGCGTCGTAGCAGGCGACGATCCCGGGCCAGTCCGTCGCCTCGGCGGTCGTCGCCCTGGCGTGCACCGCCTGGATCTCGGCCTGCAGGCGGTACGGCCCGGCGAGCGTTCGCGCCGCTTCGGCTGCCGGGCTCGTGCGGTCGAGGAGGGCGAGCCCCTCGTCGATCTCGTCCGCGTCCCACCGGGACCGGTCCTGCTCGGCGAGGGGCACGAGGTCTCCCGCCGCGTCCACGCGCGCGGCGGCGCGCGCGTGCTGGAGCAGGAGCAGGGCGAGCAGGGCGCCGGCCTCGTCGGAGTCGGGCATGAGCGAGACGACGAGCCGGGCCAGCCGGATCGCCTCGCCCGTGAGGTCGAGGCGCTGCAGCCGATCGCCCGACGACGCGAGGTAGCCCTCGTTCGCGATCAGGTAGACGACAGCGAGCACGCCGCCGAGCCGTTCGGGCAGCGCCTCGGGCGGCGGCACCCGGTAGGGGATCCCGGCGTTCCGGATCTTGCGCTTCGCGCGAGCGATGCGCTGGCCCATCGTCGACTCGGGAACGAGGAACGCCCTGGCGATCTCGCGGGTCTCCAGCCCGCCGACGGTGCGCAGCGTGAGTGCGACCCGCGCCTCCATCGGCAGCGCCGGGTGCGCGCACGTGAAGACGAGGCGGAGCCGGTCGTCCCACGCCGGGTCCTCGCCGTGCGCGACGACCTCGCCCGGGTCGGCGGGGCCGTCGAGGCTTCCGTCCGCACGGGCATCCATCAGCCACTCCCTCACCTTCTCGGCCTCGACGCCGCGTCGACGCAGCCGATCGAGCGCGATGCGGCGTGCGGTCGTCGTGAGCCATGCGCCGGGGGTGCGCGGCACCCCGTCGCGCGGCCAGGTCGCCGTCGCCCGCTCGAACGCCCCGGCCGCGGCCTCCTCCGCGACGTCCCAGTCGCCGGTCGCGCGGATGAGGGTCGCGACGACCCGTGCCCACTCGCCGTCGAACGCATCGCGGAGCGCCCGCTCGACGTCGGCCGGAACGGCCCCGCCCTCCTCGGGCGGAGCCGCGTCGGGCGTGCCGTGCGCGCCGCCGGCCCGCGTCAGGACCCCGCCCCCGCGGCCGCTCCGACGACCTCGGCGGACCGGGGCTCGAGTCGCACCGCGACCTCGGCCGCCTCGCGCTCGACCCGTTCGACGTGGTCCTCGTGCGGGTCGAACGGCCACAGCGGGCGCAGCTCGAGCGTTCCGCCACGGGCCATCGGATGCTTCGACGCGACCTCGATCGCCTCGGCGAGGTCGGCCACCTCGAGCAGGTCGAAGCCCGCGATCCACTCCTTCGCCTCGGTGAAGGGCCCGTCGGCGACGAGCACTTCGCCGTCCCTCCGGCGCACGAAGGTGGCATCCTCGGGGCCGCGCAGCACCTCGCCGAAGAGACGCACGCCGCGGCCGTCCATCTCGGTCACCCACGCCTCGGGGTCGTCGTCACCGGCGTCGCCGTCGCCCGCGGGACGCTCACCTGCGGGGTCGACGATCACGAGCAGGAGGTACCGCCTGCCCGCCGGCTCCCGCTCTGCGAAACCGGCGGGCACGATACGGGCGCCCGGCTCCGCGCCGGGCCATCGCACGAAGGGACGCACCTCGACGCGCCCGAACGACGCGACCGGGTGCCGCGAAGCGATCTCGATCGCCTCGTCGAGGTCGCGGGCGTCGATGACGTCGAACCCGCCGATCGACTCCTTCGATTCGGTGAACGGTCCGTCGCTCACGAGCAGCTCGCCGCCCCGCACACGCACGGTCGTGGCATCCTGCTCGGGGCGCAGTCGCTCGCCGAACTCGGAGACGCCGCGCGCGACGACCTCGTCGACCCACTCGCCGACGTTGTCGTCGGCGGCGACGTAGGGCAGGGCGTCCGCGCCCTCTGCGTACAACAGCGCGTATTCCATGGTGGAATCCTCTCTCTCGATCACGCTACGCAGGTACGACGAACGGCGGAAGCGGTTTTCGACACCCCACGCGAGCTCGCGAGCGAGCGGCGCTCTCTCCACCCCGGGTCAGGCGCCGACGAGGAGCCTCGGGTGCTGCGCCTCGACGACGTTCGGGTGGGCGCGGAGCCGGCTCTTCAGCCAGTTCTCGCCGAACACGGCGTGCAGGGGGTTCGCCGGGTCCCGGGTGATTCCCGGCGCCTCGGCGGCGAGCTCGGGAGCGAGCTCGACCGTCGGGATCACCGCGTCGAGCGCCGGCCCGTGGAAGTAGGGGATCGAGATGCGCTCGGTGCCGGGCGCGGGCGAGACCACGCGGTGCTTGGTCGCCTTGAGGTAGCCGTCGGTGGCGATCTCGAGCAGCTCGCCGATGTTCACGATGAACGCACCGGACGGGGCGACGACGTCGATCCACTCGCCGTCCTTCTCGACCTGCAGGCCGGCCTTGCCGTCCTCGACCGAGAGCAGCGTGAGCACGCCGAGGTCCTTGTGGGCGCCGACGCCCTGGGCGGGCTGCTCGGCCGAGACGCCGGGGTAGCGCACGATCTTGAGGTACGGAGAGGGGCGTTCGAAGGCGGCGTCGAAGGTGTCCGGCGCCGCGCCGAGGGCCTCCGCCCAGGTGCGGAGGAGGCGCATGCCGACCTCGTCGAGCCGGGCGATCCACTCCTCGGAGACCGCCCGAAGTTCGGGCAGCGCCTCGGGCCACAGGTTCGGTCCCTCGAGGATCCAGTAGTCGGGGGCGTCGGCGGTCATCGCAACGGCCGGGCGCTCGGCGCCGAGGTCGATCTGCTCGCGGATGTCGACGCGTCCGAGCGTGCGTTCGCCGCCCATGCGCGTATAGCCGCGGAAGTGCGGGCTCGTGACGTTCTCGATCGCGAGCTTGTGCGACTCGGGGAGCGCGAAGAAGGCTCGCGCCGCCGCGTAGGCCCGGTCGATGAGCTCGGTCGGCACGCCGTGGCCGATGAGCGAGAAGAAGCCGACCTCGTGCGTCGCGCGACGGAGGTCGTCGCGGAACTTCGCCTGCTGCTCGGTCGTGCCGTTGAGCAGTGAGAGGTCGAGAACGGGGATGCCGGACATGGGATGGTCCTTTCGAGTGCCGGATGGTGCGCCGACGACGCGGCGGCCCCGGCATCCGTTGACGTCGGCACTGCGGCATCCCGGTTCGAGGTCGATGCGAGATCGGTTCGAGCGGGATGCCACGGACCTGACGCGGACGCGTCGGATGCGGCGTGAGCACGGGGCTGCGGTCGGCGGCGCGGGGAATCGCGCCCTGGGGTCGTCGGGGAGACGACCGCCTAGCGGCGACAGCAGCGACAGGTGTTGGTGCTCACGATGTCGGAAACGGTAGCACGGGCGGGGGCGACCCGCTATTCCCGATCAGTGGGGCAGCACGAGCGAAGCCGCGATGGCGAACATGACGACCGCGATCACGCCGTCGAGGATGCGCCAGGCCCGCGGGGTCGCGAGCACCCGGCCGAGCAGGCGCGCGCCGTACGCGAGGGCGAAGAACCAGACGAGGCTCGCGGCCCCCGCGCCCGCGGCGAACGCCCATCGCCCGTCGCCGTGGCTGTTCGCCACCGACCCGAGCAGGAACACGGTGTCGAGGTAGACGTGCGGGTTCAGCCAGGTGAGGGCGAGACAGGTGAGCACCGCTGCGGCGAGGGTCGATCGGGCCGGTCGGGTGCGTGTCGGCGCGAGCACCGTCGCAGGTGCCGCCGGGCCGAAGGGCGCCCTGGAATCCGCGGACGCGGCGGGAGTCCCGGCCCCCGCGTCCGCGGATTCCAGGGCGTCCGTCGCCGCCTCGCCGGTGACGAGCGCCTCACCGCCGGCCCTCAGCGCACGCCGGGCCGCGAGCAGCCCGTAGCCGACGAGGAACGCGGCGCCGACCCAGCGGATCACCTCGACGAGCCACGGCACGGCGCCGAGCACGGCGCCGATGCCCGAGACGCCCACGATGATGAGCACGAGGTCGCTCACGGCGCAGATCGCCGCGACCGCGAAGACGTGCTCGCGACGGATGCCCTGGCGCAGCACGAATACGTTCTGCGCACCGATCGCGACGATGAGCGAGAGGCCGAGGCCGAAGCCGGCGAGCACGGAGGAGAGGGGCATGGAACGAGGCTATGAGCCGAATTCACCTGAATCCAGCTCAAGATCCTTCAGAACCATTAGCCTTGCTTCAGATGCAGATTCCGCTCGACCTCGCCCGCACGCTCGCCGCCGTCATCGACGAAGGCACCTTCGACGCGGCCGCCCGGCGGCTGCGGCTCACCCCGTCGGCGGTGTCGCAACGGGTGAAGACCCTCGAGCAGCAGCTCGGCAGGGTGCTCGTCGTGCGCTCGAAGCCCGCGCGGGCGACCGAGGCGGGTGCCGCCGTCGTGCGGCTCGCCCGCCAGTTGGCGCTGCTCGAACACGACGCGCTCGCCGAGTTCGGGCTCGACGCCGATCACGCGGGCGGCCCCGCCGCCCGCAGCGGCCAGCCCGCCGCCGCTCCGCGCCACGTGACGATCCCGCTCGCGGTCAACGCCGACTCGCTCGCCACCTGGTTCCTGCCCGCGCTCGCCCGCGTCGCGCTGGTGCACCCCGTCGTGTTCGACCTGCATCGAGACGACCAGGACTTCACCGCCGGCCTCCTCGAGTCGGGCACCGTCATGGGAGCGGTCACCTCGCAGGCCACCCCGGTGGCCGGATGCCTCGTGCGCCCCCTCGGCGTCATGCGCTACGAGGCCGTGGCGACGCCGGCGTACCTCGCCCGGTGGTCGGCCGGGCACGGCGAATCCCGCAAGGCGGGTTCCGTGGCATCCACGCTGCCCGCCTGGTTGGCGCACGCACCGCTCGTCGACTTCGATCGTCGCGACCATCTGCAGCACGATGCACTGCAGGCCGCCGGATTCGATCCCGAGCGCGCCCCACGGCACTACGTGCCCGCGTCGAACGACTTCGCGAGCGCCGTGAAGCTCGGGCTCGGCTGGGGCATGCTGCCCGAGTTCCAGTCGTCGGCCGAGCTCGAGCGCGGCGAGCTCGTGCGCCTCGGCGGCGCGCCCGTCGGCGTCCCGCTCCACTGGCAGCAGTGGAACCTCAGCTCGCCCCTGCTCGACGCCGTGGCCGACGAACTCGCGCGCGAGGCCAGGAACACGCTGGTCTGAGCGCGCCGGTCGGCGAGACTCCAGTGCTGGCACGCATGCGGAGTCCAGTGCTGGCACGCACGCCGTCGGCCGGAGCCTGCGCTAGCGTCTCAGGCGACCCGGGCGAGGAGCCGCCGGCTTGGCGAGGAGCTGCGCATGAAGATCTGGGTGGTCGCGGCGATGGTCGCCGCAGCCACCATCACCGCAGTCGCCGCCGGATACGGCGTCGGGACCCTCGTCGGCCTGCAGGTGGCCACCTCGAGCGGGGCGACGGTCGAGCCGGAGGTGCCCGAGACGCCGGACACGCACGCCGGCGACCTCCGTGGCGACCTCGTCGTCCGCGAAGCCCAGGAGGTGCTCGGGTCGTACGACAGCGCGGGCTCCGCGGTCGCGTATTGCGAGCGCGGCGAGCTCGCGATGGGCGGCGGACGTCTCGGCTCGGGCAGCGGACTGCGGGCGGTCGACGACGGGCCGGTCGCGGGGAGCGCCGGTTCCACCCTGCCGATCGGCTGGCGGATCGAGGTCGAGCGGATCGAACCCGATCGGAGCCCGAGGTACTTCGCGGCCTACGTCGTCTGCCGGGTGGGCTGACCCGACCCCAAGCGAGCCGCGACGGACGCTAGCCGAAGAGGCGCTGCAGGCGCTGCACGCCCTCGAGCAGCGGCTCGTCGCCGAGCGCGTAGCTGAACCGCAGGAAGCCGCTCGGCCCGAACGCCTCGCCCGGCACCGCGGCGACCTCGGCCTGGTCGAGGATCAGGTCGGCGAGCTCGAGCGAACTCGTCGGGGTGACGCCGCCCCACTCGCGGCCGAGGAGGCCGGTCACATCGGGGTAGACGTAGAACGCGCCCTCGGGCACGGGCACCGTCATGCCGTCGATCTTCGAGAGCTCGGCGACGATCAGGCGGCGGCGGCGGTCGAACGCCCGGCGCATCTGCTCGACCGGCTCCTGCGGGCCCGTGAGGGCGGCGATCGCGGCGCGCTGCGAGATGTTCGACACGTTCGACGAGAGGTGCGACTGCAGGTTCGCGGCGCCCTTGATGACGTCGGCGGGGCCGACCATCCAGCCGAGGCGCCAGCCGGTCATCGCGTAGGTCTTCGCGACGCCGTTGACGAGGATCGTCTGGTTCGCGAGGCCGGGCACGGCCTCGACGATCGAGACGGCGCGCGGGGCGGCGCTGCCGACCTCGGAGTCGAGCGGGCCGTAGGTGAGGTTCTGGTAGATCTCGTCGGAGACGACCCAGATGCCGTGCTCGAGGGCCCATTCGCCGATCGCACGTGTCTGCTCGGGCGAGTAGACGGCGCCGGTCGGGTTCGACGGCGAGACGAACAGCAGCACCTTGGTGCGCTCGGTGCGTGCGGCCTCGAGCTGCTCGACGGTGACCAGGTAGCCCTGGTCGCTGCCGGCGAAGACGTCGACCTGCGTGCCGCCGGCGAGCTTGATCGCCTCGGGGTACGTGGTCCAGTAGGGGGCGGGCACGAGCACCTCGTCGCCCTCGTCGAGCAGCACCTGGAACGCCTGGTAGACCGCCTGCTTGCCGCCGTTCGTCACGACGACCTGGCCGGGGGAGACCTCGAGGCCCGAGTCGCGCAGCGTCTTCGCGGCGATCGCCTCGCGCAGCTCGGGCAGGCCCGCCGCGGGCGTGTAGCGGTAGTTCTTCGGGTCGCGCGTCGCGGCGAGGGCTGCCTCGACGATGTGCTCGGGCGTCGCGAAGTCGGGCTCGCCTGCGGCGTACGAGATGACCGGGCGGCCCTCGGCCTGGAGGGCCTTCGCCTTCGCGTCGACCTTCAGGGTCGCGGACTCGGCGATGGCGGCGATGCGGGCGGAGAGACGGGCGCGTTCGGTCACGGCAACCAGCCTACGGCGCGCGCGCCGCTGATGACAGGCGGTGACGCGGCGCAATCCATCCGGAGATGGCGGCCGTTCAGCCGAGGTGTGCGAGCTCCTTGCCGTGCACCGTGAGCGCGTAGATCACGAGGATGTCGAGGGTCAGCACGATGAGCGACCACCAGGGCTGCACCGGGAGCAGCGCGAGCTGACCGAGGGCGTTCACGATCACGAGGATCACCGCCACGACGCGCGCCCACGTCGCTCCGGTGAAGAGCACGGCGCCGACGAGGATCAGCAGCGCGCCGCTGATGACGTGCCACCAGCCCCAGCCCTGCACGTCGAAGAGCAGCAGTCCGCCCTGCGAGGTGACGAAGTAGGCGCTGTCGGACATGAACAGCGCGATGAATCCGTAGAGGAGGTCGAAGCCGCCCGCGACGATCAGCATGATCCCCGCGAACGCCCCCCAACCGACCCACCCGGTAGGCCGGGCTTCCCCGGTCTGCGTTCCACTCATGAGCCCACTCCCTGCTTTGCCGGGGGTCGAGCCTTACGGCGCCCCGCGTGATGATGCGTGATGGTGGTGCTGAGCCACATGCTACTCATCTCGAGCACTCAGCGGGAGTGGATCACGGTTCTGATCAGGTGAATCGCCGAGCGGATCAGAGGTTCTGGCCGATGTCCCACAAGCGGTCGGGGCGGCCGTCGATCGCCTCGGAGACCGCGAGCGCCTGGTCGTCGGAGAGGGAGGCGACGTAGTCGACGACGCCGCGGCCGACGCCGAGCCGGCGCACCGCGCCCGCGTCGGGCACGGGCACGCCGTCTGGCCGGGCGACCCGCACGAGCTCGTACCCGGCGATCGCGATGTCGACGAGCTCCTTCAGCCGCTGCGGCACGCGGTGCCGGTCGTAGTCGTCGGTCACCCACGCGGTGAGGCCCTTGACGGCCCGCGTCAGCACTCGGCTGAGGCCGCGCTGGTACATGGCGATGTCGGCCCGATCGAGGATGAAGTGCCGGTGCACGAACTTCAGGATCTCGACCTCGTGCCACGCACCGCGGTCGAGCGCGACGAGCCCCGTGCGGGCGACCCCCTCAGGGGCGGGCACGACCGAGGTCTGCAGGTGACCGATCCAGCGGTTCGTGAACGAGGAGAGGGCGCGCTCCGACGCGATCGAGCCGTCGAAGGGCGTCGCGAGCAGGCCGTCGACGAGATCGTCGGCGACGGTGTCGACCGCGGCGGCGAAGGCGTCGTCGTCGGCGATCCAGGCGTCGCTCGCGCCGAGCTTGCGGCGGAGCGCCTCGAGGGCGGCGCCCGCCGGCGCGCTGCGGGAGGCGAGCTCCTCGTCGCCGAGCCGGCGCAGCTTGCTCCAGCCCTCCACCCAACCGCGGAACTCGCGCGCGACCGCACCGTGGCTCAGCAGGCCCGCCCGGTAGAAGTCGTCGACGTCGTGGATCGAGTAGGCGATGTCGTCGGCGGTGTCCATCACCGAGCACTCGAGCGACTGCACCATCGGCGGCAGGCCCGTGCGCGCCGCCGCGAGATCGGCCGCGTCGAGGCCGTAGGCCGAGAACTTCGTCGCCACCGCCTCGCCGTCGACGAGGCGCATGCCGCGCGGCAGCCCGCCGTCGGGGAACGGCGCGGTCGTCGCGAAGCGGGTCCACGGGTACTTCGCGATCGCCGAGCGCACCGCGGCGGTGAGGTTCAGTCCATGGGATGCCGCGGTGCTGACGTCGAGGGTCGCGATGATGCGGTAGCTCTGGGCGTTGCCCTCGAACCCGTCGTCGAGGCCGAGCGTCTCGCGGGCGAGCCGGTCGAGCACGCGCTCGCCGAGGTGCCCGAACGGCGGGTGCCCCAGGTCGTGGGCGCTCGCCGCGGCCTGCACGACGACGGCGTCGCAGCCGTGCCTGGCCGCGAGCGCATGGGCCGGCGACGAGGCATCCGCGAAGCCGACCGCGATCGCGCGCGCGACGGCGGTGACCTTGATGGAGTGGGTCAGCCGGTTGTGGATGAGCGGGCCCGCACCCGGCTGCGCGATGACCTGGGTGACGGCCGAGAGCCGCGAGAAGTAGGGCGAGAATCGGATGCGTTCGAGGTCGAGGCGGAACTGCGAGTGCTCCCCGACGACCTCGACGCTCGAGCTCGGCTCGGGGGTGCGGCGGGCGGCGCGATCGAGGGTCATGAACCCAATGTAGGCGTCGGTTCGCGCGAGCCGCTCGCGTCGCATAGACTGTTCGATGTTGCTTTCCTCGGCAAAACTTCACTGCGCCCGAAATCCAGATTTCGGGTGCATGGAGTCGAGGCGGTGACTCCGAGGTGCCCTCGCAACAGGGCCCGAGGGCGGTGGCTCAATTGGTAGAGCAGCGGTCTCCAAAACCGCAGGTTGCAGGTTCGAGTCCTGTCCGCCCTGCGAGCCGGCAGTGATTGCCGGCCCACGAAAGGTGTACGAGGTGGCACGAAAAGTAATCGACGAACCGAGTGAGGACGTCGTCGCCAACGCGAAGCGCGACCGCGCCGCGCGTCGGAATCCCTTTTCGCGCATCGCCCTGTTCATCCGGCAGGTCATCGCTGAGCTGAAGAAGGTCGTCACCCCCACGCGGAAGGAGCTCTTCAGCTTCACGGTCGTGGTGCTGGTGTTCGTCATCATCATGATGGCGCTCGTCTGGGGCCTCGACCAGCTGTTCGGGTGGCTGGTGCTGTACGTCTTCGGAACGACCGGGGTCTGATCGAGGCCTTCGGCTCGCCAACCCGTTCGCCGTAGGCGCACGAAGAGAAGGATCGAGAATTGTCAAGGACTGAGCACGACGACGTCGATTGGGCCACCGCTGCAGAGCAGTCGGCCGAAGACGACGAGGCGCAGACGGGCAACGTCAACGAGCACGAGGAGCAGTCCTCCGAGTCGGCCGAGCACGTGGCCGTGCACATCGTCGACGACGAGGGCAACGACGTCGACCTCGACGCCGTGCTCGACTCGCTCGCCGAGGCGAACGACCCCGAGGCCGACGCGATCGTCGACGACGCACTCGACATCGACTCCGCCGACGAGGCAGAGGCCGCACTCGAGGCCGTCGAAGAAGAGGCCGACACCGAATTCGACCCGTACGAGGAGTTCCGCGCCGAGCTGCGCTTCCTCCCGGGCAAGTGGTACGTCATCCACTCGTACGCGGGCTTCGAGCGCCGCGTGAAGGCGAACATCGAGCAGCGACGCGAGTCGATGGCGATGGCCGACTACATCTACCAGGTCGAAGTGCCGATGGAAGACGTGGTCGAGATCAAGAACGGCCAGCGCAAGATGGTCACCCGCGTCCGCATCCCCAGCTACGTGCTCGTGCGCATGGAGCTGAACGAGGAGAGCTGGTCGGTCATCCGCCACACGCCCGGCGTCACCGGCTTCGTGGGCAACGCGCACAACCCGACCCCCCTCCGCTTCGAGGAGGCCTTCGGCATGCTGAAGAGCCTCGTCGAGATCAAGGACGTCGCGCCCGCCAAGGGTGCGAAGGCCGGCGCCGCCACCGGTGCCGCCCGCCAGATCCCCGCCGAGGTCGACTTCGAGGTCGGCGAGACGATCACCATCAAGGACGGCTCGTTCGCGGGCCTGCCCGGCACGATCAGCGAGATCAAGCCCGAGAGCGGCAAGCTCACCGTGCTCGTCTCGCTCTTCGAGCGCGAGACCCCGGTCGAGCTCAGCTTCGACCAGGTCACCAAGCTCTAGGGTTCTCACCCGGCACCCAGCCGACCCACCGGTATACTCGGGGGGTTGTGCTGTGTCGGCCTCCCGCCGAGCACACACAGATCACCGCATCCCGGAACGGCCGGGCGTGCGGGAGAGTGCCCCGATCGGGGCGTTCGAACAGAAAGAGAGAAATCATGGCACCGAAGAAGAAGGTCACTGGTCTGATCAAGCTTCAGATCAACGCCGGCGCCGCCAACCCCGCACCGCCCATCGGTCCGGCCCTTGGTCAGCACGGCGTGAACATCATGGAGTTCTGCAAGGCCTACAACGCGGCGACCGAGTCGCAGCGCGGCAATGTGATCCCCGTCGAGATCACGGTCTACGAAGACCGCTCGTTCACCTTCATCCTGAAGACCCCGCCCGCCGCCGAGCTCATCAAGAAGGCCGCCGGCGTCGCCAAGGGTTCTGGCGTCCCGCACACCACCAAGGTCGGCAAGCTCACGCAGGACCAGGTCCGCGCGATCGCCGAGCAGAAGATGGCCGACCTCAACGCGAACGACCTCGACGCCGCGTCGAAGATCATCGCGGGCACCGCCCGCTCGATGGGCATCACGGTCGAATAAGGCCGCGGCGGAGCTCGTCTGATCTCCGCTCCTCAGAACTCAGCATCAGTGGCAGCGCCCGCCAGGCGCAGATGACCACACTCTCTCAAGGAGAAGCAACATGGCACAGAAGTCCAAGGCCTACCGCGCCGCGGCCGAGAAGATCGAAGACGGCAAGTTCTACACCCCGAGCGAGGCCGTGGCCCTCGCGAAGGAGACCGGCTCGGCGAAGTTCGACTCGACCGTCGAGGTCGCGCTGAAGCTCGGCGTCGACCCCCGCAAGGCCGACCAGATGGTGCGCGGCACCGTCATCCTTCCGCACGGCACCGGCAAGACCGCCCGCGTCATCGTGTTCGCGACCGGCCCTGCGGCCGAGGCCGCGATCGCGGCGGGCGCCGACGAGGTCGGCGGCGCCGAGCTCATCGAGAAGGTCGCCGGCGGCTACACCGCGTTCGACTCGGCGGTCTCGACCCCCGAGCTCATGGGCCAGGTCGGCCGTCTCGGCAAGGTGCTCGGCCCCCGCGGCCTCATGCCGAACCCGAAGACCGGCACCGTGACCCCGAACGTGGGCCAGGCCGTCTCCGACATCAAGGGCGGCAAGATCGAGTTCCGCGTCGACAAGCACGCCAACGTGCACTTCGTCGTCGGCAAGGCCTCGTTCACGACCGAGCAGCTCGAAGAGAACGCGAAGGCGGCCCTCGAAGAGGTCCTGCGTCTGAAGCCGTCGAGCTCGAAGGGCCGCTACATCCAGAAGGGCGCCGTGTCGACCACGTTCGGCCCCGGCATCCCGCTGGACGTCAACGCCATCTGAACGACCCGGTGACCGGGCGCGCGCAGCGCGGCCCGAACTCCGAGAAGGCCCCGCCGGTTCGCCGGCGGGGCCTTCGTCGTCTGCGCGCGCTGCGCAGCGGATCAGTGCGGAACGGCGTCGTGGTGGGCCTGCATGCTCGGCCGGACGGCGAGCAGGGCGACGACGAGCGCGACGGCACCGCAGATCCACGACATCCAGGCGGCCCCGAACGTCATCGCGTCGGCGTAGCCGCCCATCCACGGCGAGAGGATGAGCAGGGCGCCGAGCGCGGCCTGGATGTACTCCATCGCGACCATGCCCGGTGCGGCGAGATTGACGACACCGGAGATGATCAGCAGGGCGCCCAAGACGAGCATCAGGGCGACCGAGGCGCCCATCGGGGGAACGAACAGCGTCGAGAGCATCGCCACGGCACCGGCGGCGATCGCGACCCAGTCTTCCCAGCGAGTCCATTTCTTCATAGAAACCAGCCTCCTCAAGGTCGGTGGCTCCCATTCGGGGGTCACTCCAACGGTACGTCCGCGCGATCATGCGGTCAATGAGCCGGCTGCGCGGGCTTCTGCCGGGAGTGAGGCGCTCGCGGGTCAGCGGATGATGCGGAAGCCCTCGTCGTCGCGCGGATCGAGCTCGGTGACGACGAGCCCCGTGACGCGCGCGCCCGGCGGGCCGGCCTCGAGCCGGCGGAGCATCTCGTGCACCGCGGCGTCCGCACCCTGCACCTCGGCCTCGACGGAGCCGTCGGGGAGGTTGCGCACCCAGCCCGTGACGGCGAGCCGAACGGCGTGCTTGCGGGCGAGATAGCGGTAGCCGACGCCCTGCACGAGGCCGTTCACCACCACATGCCGTCGGATCATCCGCTCACCCTATCCCGCGAACGGCGGCGAGGGCGGCCCGGGGCACTGCCCGGGACCGCCCTCGTTCGAGCTCGCGGCGCCGTCGCTCAGCGGGCGGCGGGTGCGTCCACCGCGGCGGTCGCGCCCGTGCGGGTGCGGATCTCGTCGGCGACCGCGATCGCGTCGCCCGCGGGGGCGTCGGACTTGCGGTCGGGGCGGGCGATGAACAGGTAGAGCGCGCCCGAGATCGCGACGACGCCGAGACCGATGAGCACCACGTAGTCGGTGAAGAAGTCGCCCGTCGCACCCGGCGTCGCGAGCAGCACCATGGCGAACACGCCGTAGGCGAGCGCCAGGATGTTGACGATGAGGCCCCAGGCTCCGAGCGAGAAGGGGCCGGCCGGCCGCCAGCCCTTGAGGCGCTGTCGGAGTGAGGCGAGCACCACCATCTGGAACGCGACGTAGATGCCGAGCACCGCGAACGAGGTGATGGGCAGCAGCAGGCCGTCGTTCAGGAAGATGAGCACCGCGAGGAGCGCCGGCACCGTGCAGGCCACGATGAGCGCGTTGGTCGGCACCTTGTTCTTCTCCGACACCTTCGCGAGCCAGCGGTGGCCAGGGATCATGCCGTCGCGGGCGAACGAGAAGAGCAGTCGGCTCGCGGCCGCCTGCAGGCTCAGCACGCACGAGATGAACGCGGTGACGGCGACGACGAGGAACAGCTTCGCGCCCACCGGGCCGAGCGTCGACTCGAGGATGTGGGGGATCGGGTCGGGGTCGTCGCCCGCGACGATCGACGCGAGGTCGGGGGCGGCGAGCACGTAGCCCCCGAAGGAGAACAGGGCCGAGACGCCGCCCACGAGGATCGTCATCGTCATCGCCTTGGGGATGCGGCGGGCGGGGTTCGACACCTCCTCGGCGACGTCGCCGCAGGCCTCGAACCCGTAGAAGAGGAAGAGCCCGGCGAGGGCGGCCCCCATGAACGCGGTGAGGTAGCTTCCGTCGCCTTCGACGCCCATGGTGTCGAAGAAGACGCTGAACTCCTGCTTGCGCTGGAAGATCAGCAGGTAGAGGCCCAGGCCGATGACGCCGACGAGCTCGGCGGCGAGGCCGATCTGCGCGACCCGGGCGAGGGTCTTCGTGCCCGAGAAGTTGAAGACGAACGCGAGCACGAGCAGCGCGAGCGTGATCGCGAGGTTGATCGTCGGAGTGAGCTCGAGCTCGAACAGGCTCGCGACGAAGCCCGAGCCGAACTCGGCGACCGAGGTGATCGTGACGATCATGGCCCAGATGTAGACCCACGCGGCCATCCAGGCGTAGCGGCGGCCCCAGAGGCGGCGGGCCCACGGGTAGACGCCGCCGTGGATCGGGTACTGCGAGACGACCTCGCCGAACACGAGCGAGACGAGGAGCTGTCCGGCGCCGACGATGACGATCCACCAGATCGAGGGCGGGCCGCCGATGGTGAGTGCGACGGCGAAGAGCGAGTAGACGCCGACGAGCGGGGAGAGGTAGGTGAAGCCGAGGGCGAAGTTCGCCCAGAGGCTCATCGAGCGGTTGAACGATCCCTCGTAGCCGAGGACCTTCAGGTGTTCGTCGTCGCCGAGCTGGTTCGGCGTGGGTTCTGCTGGCATGGTGCCCTTTCGATCGACGTTGATCTCGCGCCCACCCCACCCAGCAGGCGCACGGTACGGGCCAGCATAGCCATACCTGCGGCGCTAAAGCTATAGCACCGGATGATTTATTTCGGATGCCGCGCGGCGGGCTCCGTGGCAGGATGCGGGCATGGGAACCGTCACCGACTACCTCGCCGAACGCGAGGGTGAGAACCGCGTCGCACTCGAACACGTCATCGCGGTCGCCCGCGAACTCTCGCCCGACGCCGTCGAGGGCGAGAGCTACGGCATGCCCGCCCTGCTGCACCGCGACAAGGCGCTCGTTGCGGCGCTCGAGGCCAAGCAGCACCTCGGGCTCTACCCGTTCAGCGGGCAGATCCTGCCTGGGCTCGCGGCCGAGCTCGATGCGGCGGGCCTGAGGTGGTCGCCGGGGGCCCTGCAGTTCACGGCGGAGCATCCGGTGCCCGACGAGCTGCTGCGCCGCATCTTCGCCGAGCGCATCGCGCAGATCGACGCCCAGCTCGACAAGAAGCGGCGCTGACCCGCCTCCCGTGAAGGGGGCGCGGTCGTGTGACGACGGATGCCCCGGGGCGAACCCCGGGGCATCCGATCGTGAGGCGGTGATCAGCCGATGCGGATCATCTTCTTGTTGACGAACTCGTCGGCGCCGAAGCGGCCGAGCTCGCGACCCGAGCCCGAGCGCTTCACGCCGCCGAAGGGCAGCTCGGCGCCGTCGGCGCCGACCAGGTTCACGAAGACCATGCCGGCCTCGATGCGGTCGGCGACGCGCAGGGCCTGCTCGGCGTCGGTCGTGAAGACGTACGAGCCGAGGCCGAACGGGGTGTCGTTCGCGAGCTCGATCGCGGCCTGCTCGTCGGCGACCTTGAAGACCTGCGCGACCGGGCCGAAGAACTCCTCGTGGAACGCGTCGGAGCCGGGCTGCACGTCGGTGAGGATCGTGGCCGAGTAGTAGTTGCCGTTCTTCTTGCCGCCCGAGTGCAGCGTCGCGCCCTGCGCGACCGCGCGCTCGACCTGCTCGGCGAGCCCCTCGGCGGCCTTCGCCGACGAGAGCGGGCCGAGTGCCGTGCCGTCGGAGGCGGGGTCACCCTCTTCGACCGCGTTCATGGCGGCCGTGAACTTCTCGAGGAACGGCTCGTAGAGGTCTTCGACGACGATGAAGCGCTTCGCCGCGTTGCAGGCCTGGCCGTTGTTGTCGACGCGGGCGAAGGTCGCCGCCTCGACGGTGGCGTCGAGGTCGTCGGTCGAGAGCAGGATGAAGGGGTCGGAGCCGCCGAGCTCGAGCACGACCTTCTTGAGGTGACGGCCGGCGATCTCGGCGACGATCGCGCCGGCGCGCTCGGAGCCCGTCAGCGAGACGCCCTGCACGCGGCGGTCGGCGATCACGGTCTCGATCTGCGCGTGCGAGGCGTACAGGTTGACGTAGGCGCCCTCGGGGAAGCCGGCGTCGAGGAAGATGCGCTCGATCGCGGCCGCCGACTCGGGGCACTGCTCGGCGTGCTTCAGCAGGATCGTGTTGCCGATGATGAGGTTCGGGCCGGCGAAGCGGGCGACCTGGTAGTACGGGAAGTTCCACGGCATGATGCCGAGCAGCACGCCGAGCGACGAACGACGGATGAGCGCCGATCCCTCTCCTGCGAGCAGGTCGATCTGCTCGTCCTTCAGCAGCGCCTCGGCGTTGTCGGCGTAGTACTCGTAGATCGCGGCCGAGAACTCGACCTCGCCGACGGCCTGCTCGCGCGGCTTGCCCATCTCGCGCACGATGATGTCGGCGAGCTCGTCGACGCGCTCGTTGTGCAGCTCGGCGACGCGGCGGATGAGGGCGGCGCGCTCGGCGACGGTCGACTGCTTCGACCAGCCGCGGTGGGCCTCGTCGGCCGAGGCGATCGCGGCCTGGAGCGCCTCATCGGTGATGGTGTCGAAGCTCTTGACGACCTCGCCGGTGGCGGGGTTGGTCACGGCATAGGGCATGGGGATTCTCCTTCTCGGGGCACGCACGCCAGTCGGCCGGGGCCTGTCGGAGGGGTCGTCTGCCGCGGTGCATACGCTCGTCCGTCAAAGATATAACAACGGATGATTCTTCTCGACCCGTGCTCAGCGGATGCTCGGGTTCGGGATTCCGCCCTCAGCGATCGGTGGGTGCGGGCTCGACGAGCACGCGGAACGGCGTGCCCGGGCAGTCGAGCGAGGCCGGCGCCGCGGCATCCGCGAGCTGCCCGACCTGCAGGGTCGGCTCGGTCGAGAGCACCACCCGGCCGTCGGCGTTCACGAGCGCGAGCGGCACCTCGACGCCGAGGAACCGGGCGAGCAGCTCGCGCTCGAGCCGCCGCACCGAGATGTCGGCGCCGACGACGCCGACCATGCGCTCGCCCCCTTCTCCGTGCACGGGCATGGTGAGCGTGAGGATGTAGTCGCAGGTGCAGAGGTGGTCGACGAACGGCCCCGTCACGTGCGCGTGGCGGGTCGTCGCGGGAATGCGGTACCACTCGAGCGCGCGGAAGTCGCGGAGGTACTCGGTGTAGCCGCGGGTCGAGAGGTCGAGCCTCGTCGGGCCGTCGGTCGAGCCGAGCACGGGGTTGTCGTCGAGCGGTCCGAGCCACCAGGCGAAGTGCACCTCGCGTCCGCGCACGATCTCGCCGTCGGCGATGAACCCCGCGCCGGTGAGCAGCGCGTCGGGCTCGACGAGCCGGGGGATCACGAGGTCGGCGACGGTCTGGTCGAGCTCGGCCGGCCGCACCTCGCCGCCCGAGGCGGAGGAGCGGGCGATCATCGCCTCGATCGGGGTGCGCCAGGCGGCGAGCTGGTCGAAGACCCGCGCGAAGACCTCGCCGACGGCGTCGGCGACCGGGGTGAGCTGCTCAGTCGTGGTCATCGAGACCGCCTCCGCGTTCGACTCGGGCCTTGGCGGCGAGGAGGCTGGCCGAGAGCGCCGTGACGAGCACGCCGGCGGCCTCACGGGCCCGCGCCGGGCGATGGGTCGTGACGGCGCGCACGATGCGGCGGTCGGCCGCGGCCGCCTCGGCACGGGCGTCGGCGTCGTCGAGGCCGAGGAGCAGCAGCGGGCCGAACTCGGCCTGCAGGCGGATCTGCTCGCGGACGAGCCGGGCGGACTGGCTGAGCACGGCGAGCTCGAGGAAGAAGCCGCCCTGGTTCGTGCGGGCGCTCGCCGCGGTGCCGAAGTCCGCGGAGTCGAGCCACGCCGAGAGGCGGCTCGCCTCGGGGTCGCTCGCGCGTTCGGCGGCGCGCTCGGCCGCCCCGGCGAGGATCGCGCCGAAGTAGACCGCCATGTCGCTGAGCTCGACCTGGGCGAGCCCACGCAGCCGCGCGGTGAGCAGCGTGCGGTGCTCGGCGTCGTCGTGCACGACGAAGCTGCCGCCGTCGCGACCGCGGCGGGTCTCGACGAGTCCGGCCTCGCGGAGGATGCCGAGCCCCTCGCGCACGGTGATGAGGGCGACGCCGAAACGACGGGCGAGCTCGGGCTCGCTCGGGAGGCGCTCACCGGGGTCGAGCACGCCGAGCACGATGCCGTCGATGAGGCGCTGTGCGACCTGTTCGGCTCGACCCGCGTCGGCGAGCTGGGCGAACACGGCTTCGCGCGCGCCGGGGCCCACCCTCGATTCCATGCGTTCACGATAGCCGAGCGAGCCCGGGCCGAGTGGCGCCGCGCGCAAAAAAGATTCACTATAGGATGAATGGAGCGAGGCCGAACGGCCGGCACATGCGAAGGCGGATGACCCATGCACGAGCGACCCGACACGACGACCGGTGCCGCGCCGCGCGGCGCGCGCGACGGAGTGCTCGCCGGGCTCCGCGTCGCCGACTTCTCGCGCGTGCTCGCCGGCCCCTACGCGACGATGATGCTCGCCGACTACGGCGCCGACGTCATCAAGATCGAGCCGCCCGCGGGCGACGACACCCGGCACTGGAAGCCGCCGGTCGACGCCAACGGCACCGCGAGCTACTTCGGCAGCGTCAACCGCAACAAGCGCTCGGTCGCCCTCGACCTCGCGAGCGAGGAGGGCCTCGCCGAGGCGCGCCGCCTGGCGGCCACGGCCGATGTCGTCATCGAGAACTTCCGGCCCGGGGTGATGCGTCGCTTCGGCCTCGACCCCGAGGCCGTGCGCGCCGCGAACCCGGGCGTCGTCTACTGCTCGATCACGGGCTTCGGTGCGGGCGAGGGCGCCGGGCTCGCGGGCTACGACCTCCTCGTGCAGGCGGTCGGCGGCCTCATGTCGATCACCGGCGAGCCCGAGGGCGAACCCTCGAAGGCGGGCGTCGCCCTGGTCGACGTGCTGTGCGCGCAGAACGCGCTCGCCGGCATCCTGCTCGCGCTGCGCGACCGCGATCGCACGGGCGTCGGCGCGCACGTCGAGATCAACCTCATGCAGAGCCTGCTCTCGGCGCTCACGAACCAGGCCGCCTCGACCCTCGTCACCGGCCGCGCGCCGCGCCGGCTCGGCAACCAGCACCCGTCGATCGCGCCGTACGCGGTGTTCCCCGCCGCCGACCGCGATCTCGTCATCGCCGTCGGCAACGACAAGCAGTTCCGCGCGCTCGCCGCGATCCTCGGCCTGCCCGGGCTCGCCGACGACGAGCGCTACGCGACGAACGAGGCGCGCGTGGCCCACCGCGAGCACCTCCGGGCCGAGATCGAGGGCGCCCTCGCCGTCGGCCGCGCCGCCGCTTGGGCCGAACGGTTCAGCGCGGCCGGCGTGCCAGCCGGACTCGTGAACGACGTCGCCGAGGCGATCGCGTTCGCCGAGTCGCTCGGCCTCGAACCCGTCGCCGAGATCGACGGCAGCCGCACCGTGGCGAACCCGATCCGGCTCTCCTCGGCCCGCGCCCGCTACCTGACCCCGCCGCCCCGGCTCGACCAGCACGCGGGCGCCGACTGGCACACCGTGACATCCGACCTCACCGCCGACCCCTCGAAAGGACCCCGCGCATGACCACCGCCCCCAGCATCGACCAGGTCTTCGACTTCGACGCCCTCCTCAGCGAGGAGGAGCGCACGTGGCAGCAGAAGGCGCGCACCTTCGCACAGGAGCGGCTGCTCCCGGTGATCGAGGAGGACTTCGAGCAGAAGCACTTCCGTCGCGAGTTCGTGAAGGAGCTCGGCGACCTCGGGTTCCTCGGCATGCACCTGAAGGGCTACGGATGCGCCGGGGCCGGCGCCGTCTCGTACGGCCTCGTCTGCCTCGAGCTCGAGGCCGCCGACTCGGGCTGGCGCACCTTCGTGTCGGTGCAGGGCTCGCTCGCGATGAGCGCGATCCACAAGTACGGCTCCGAGGAGCAGAAGAACCGGTGGCTGCCCGGCATGGCCGCGGGCGACCTCGTCGGCTGCTTCGCCCTCACCGAGCCGCAGGGCGGCAGCGACCCCGCCGGCATGACGACGACCGCGCGCCGCGACGGCGACGGCTGGGTGATCGACGGCGCGAAGCGCTGGATCGGGCTCGCCTCGCTCGCCGACGTGGCCGTGGTCTGGGCCAAGGTCGACGACCCCTCCGGCGCGTTCGGCGAGGGCGGCAGCGCGGTGCGCGGATTCCTCGTGCCGACCTCGACGCCCGGCTTCACGGCGACGCCGATCGACGGCAAGCTGTCGATGCGCGCCTCGGTGCAGTGCGACATCGAGCTCGACGGCGTCCGCGTCGGCGACGACGCGATCCTGCCCGGGGCGCGCGGACTGAGCGGCCCGTTCGGCTGCCTCAACGAGGCGCGCTACGGCATCGTGTGGGGCGCGATGGGCGCCGCGCGATCCTGCCTCGAGGCCGCGATCTCGCGCTCGACCTCGCGCGAGGTGTTCGGCAAGCCGATCGGCGCGAACCAGCTCATCCAGGCGAAGCTCGCCGACATGTTCCTCGAGGTCGAGAAGGGCATCCTGCTGGCGCTGCACCTCGGCCGGCTCAAGGAGCGCGGAGCCCTCACGCCCGCCCAGATCTCGGTCGGCAAGCTCAACAGCGTGCGCGAGGCGCTCGCGATCGCGCACGAGGCGCGGGCCATCCTCGCCGGCGACGGCATCACGAACGCGTGGCCCGTCATGCGGCACGCGGCCAACCTCGAGTCGGTGCGCACCTACGAGGGCACCGACGAGATCCACCAGTTGATCCTCGGGCGCGAGCTCACGGGCCTCAACGCCTTCTGAGGGCGGCTCGGCAGCGGCGAGCGCAGTGACGAACGAGAAGGGTTCACGATGACGAACAGGGATGCCACGGGGATCGCACCGCGGGACGAGCCGGCGTTCGGGCGCGATGATCGCGTCGCGCTGTCGGCCGCCGCGGCCGTCGAGCTCGCGGTACGGGTCGCAGGGGCGTCCGGCCTCGGGCGTTCGAGCCGCGCCGAGCGGGGCAGCTGGCTCGTCGCGATCGCCGACGCCGTCGAGTCGCACCGCGACGAACTCGTCGCGCTCGCGGGCGAGGAGACCCATCTCTCGGCCGCACGCCTCGGCGGCGAGGTCACGCGCACCGCGACCCAGCTGCGGTTCTTCGCCGGCGTCATCGACGAGGGCTCCTACCTCGAGGCGACGATCGACTCGCCCGACGCCTCACTCCTGCCGCCGCGCCCCGAACTGCGGCGGATGCTCCGCCCGCTCGGCGTCGTCGGCGTGTTCGCGGCCTCGAACTTCCCGTTCGCGTTCTCGGTGCTCGGCAACGACACGGCCTCGGCGTTCGCCGCCGGGTGCCCCGTGGTCGTGAAGGCCCACCCCGGCCACCCCCGGCTCTCGCGCCGCATCACCGAGATCGCGCACGAGGCACTCGCCGCGGCGGGCGGACCCGCGGGCGCGCTGCAACTCGTCGAGGGCATGGAGGCGGGCCTCGCACTCGTGCAGCACCCGCGCGTCACTGCGGTCGGCTTCACCGGCTCGACCCGCGGCGGCCGAGCCCTCTTCGACCTCGCCGCCGCACGCCCCGAGCCGATCCCGTTCTACGGCGAGCTGGGCTCGCTCAACCCCGTCGTCGTGACGCCGGCCGCGGTCTCGGACGCCGGGCCCGGCGCCGAGGCGATCGCGGCCGGCCTCGCCGGGTCGTTCACCCGCGACGGCGGCCAGTACTGCACGAAGCCCGGCCTGGTGTTCGTGCCCGAGGGGTCGGGCATCGAGGACGCGCTCGTGGCCGCGCTCGGCGACGCCGCACCGCAGCGCCTGCTGACCGACGGCATCGCGGCGGCGTTCGACCGCGGCTCGGTCGAGCTGGCCGAGCGCGCCGACGTCGAGCTCGTCTTCGCGGGTGCGCGCGCGGCCGACGTCGCCGCACCCGTCGTCGTCTCGACGAGCACCGAGGCGTTCGTCGCGGCCCGAGAGACCTTCCTCGAGGAGTGCTTCGGCCCGCTCACGCTGCTGGTGCGCTACGCCGACGACGCCGGACTCGCTGAAGCGCTCGCCGCGCTCGAGGGCTCGCTCACCGCGTCGATCCACCACGCGCCCGGCGAGGACGTGACCGCGCTCGCCGCGGTGCTCGAACCGGTCGCCGGTCGCCTCGTCTTCAACGGCTGGCCGACCGGCGTCGCGATCGCGTGGGGCCAGCACCACGGCGGCGGATGGCCCGCCACGACCGCCTCGGTGCACACCTCGGTCGGCGCGAGCGCGATCCGCAGATGGCTGACTCCCGTCGCCTGGCAGGATGCCCCGGCCGCCGTGCTGCCGGCCGAGCTCGCCGACGGCAACCCGCTCGGCGTGCCCCGCCGGGAGGACGGGGTGCTGCGCCATCCCTGACGAGGCCGAGGCTTCTGCAGGAGAATTGCACTGAGATGGGTTGACAGCCGACCATCGCGCCCATTTTCCTGCAGAAGCAGCGGGGGAGCACGGGATGCTGGTGCGAGCGGGGAATGCAACGCGGGGTAACGCCGTTTCCCCTGAGGGTCGGTCCGTGATGGACTCGACCGCATCGTATCGCCGCCATCTGCGGCCCGCATCCCTCCCCACGAACGGAGCCCCCATGTCCCGCGCACCCCGTGCCCGCACCCTGCTCGGCCTCGCCGCCGCCTCCCTCGCGGTCGTCGCCCTCGCCGCCTGCTCGTCGAGCGCCCCGGCCGCGAGCGACTCGGCCGCCGGCGACGACGAGTTCGGGCTCGTGAACGCGGGCACCCTCACGGTCGCGACCGAGGGCACCTACCCTCCGTTCACCTATCACGAGGGCGGCGCGGGCGAGCTCGTCGGCTACGACGTCGAGGTCGCCGAGGCCGTCGCCGACAAGCTCGGCCTCGAGATCGCCTTCGAAGAGACCCAGTGGGACGCCATCTTCGCGGGCCTCGACGCCGGCCGCTTCGACGTGATCGCCAACCAGGTGTCGATCAACCCCGACCGGGAAGAGGACTACCTCTTCTCGACGCCCTACACCGTGTCGCCGAGCGTCGTCGTCGTCAACGAGGGCGACGACTCGATCTCGAGCTTCGAGGACCTGAAGGGCAAGACCACCGCGCAGTCGCTGACGAGCAACTTCTACCAGCTCGCCGTCGACGCGGGCGCGAACGTCGAAGCCGTCGAGGGCTGGGCGCAGGCCGTCGCGCTCCTCGAGCAGGGCCGCGTCGACGCGACGGTCAACGACAAGCTCACCTACCTCGACTACGTGAAGCAGACGCCCGACGCGAAGCTCGCGGTCGTGGCCGAGACCGACCCGAGCGAGAGCGCCCTCACCTTCACGAAGGACAAGACCGCCCTCGTGAAGGCCGTCGACGAGGCGCTCGCCGAACTCCGCGAGGAGGGCGTGCTCGCCGAGCTCGGCGAGAAGTACTTCGGCGAGGACGTCTCGCAGTAGCGCTCACCTGATCGACGGGCGGATGCCGCGTTCCGCCCCTGGTTCGCACGGGGAACACCCCCGGTGGAATCATGGGGTGACGCGGCATCCGCCGTATCTCGGAAGGCGGTGAGGCGATGACCGACTGGCAACTCGTGCTCGACTCGTTCTGGCCACTGCTCTGGGGCGGCCTCAGCGGCACCATCCCGCTCGCGCTGGCCTCGTTCGCGCTCGGGCTCCTGCTCGCGCTCGGGGTCGCGCTCATGCGCATCAGCCGCAACCGGGTGGTGAGCGGCATCGCGAGGTTCTACATCTCGGTGATCCGCGGCACCCCGTTGCTCGTGCAGCTGTTCGTGATCTTCTACGGCATGCCCTCGATCGGCATCACGATCGACCCGTGGCCGAGCGCGATCATCGCGTTCTCGCTCAACGTCGGCGGATACGCCGCCGAGGTGATCAGGGCGGCCATCCTCTCGGTGCCGAAGGGGCAGTGGGAGGCGGGCTACACGATCGGCATGTCGCCGGGCACGACGCTCACCCGGCTGATCCTGCCGCAGGCGGCGCGCGTCTCGGTACCGCCCCTGTCGAACACCTTCATCTCGCTCGTGAAGGACACCTCGCTCGCCTCGCTCATCCTCGTCACCGAGATGTTCCGGGTGGCGCAGGAGATCGCGGCGTTCAGCCGGGAGTTCCTGCTCGTCTACATCGAGGCGGCGCTCATCTACTGGCTCTTCTGCCTGGTGCTCTCGAGCGGACAGAACCTGATCGAGAAGAGATTGGACCGCTATGTCGCCCACTGATCACGAGCGGTCGGCGAACGACGGTGCGGCGAACGGCGGCGCGGCGAACGGCTCGGATGCCGCGGGCGCCGACCCGCTCGCCCCCGGCCAGACACCCGACGACAGCGTGCTGCTCGAAGCCCGCGGCATCCGCAAGTCGTTCGGCGACAACGAGGTGCTGCGGTCGATCGACCTCGAGGTGCGCCGCGGCGAGGTCGTCGTGCTGATCGGCCCGAGCGGATCGGGCAAGACGACCGTGCTGCGCTCGCTCAACGGCCTCGAGACGCCCGACGGCGGCACGGTCTCGATCGCGGGCGGGCCGTCGCTCGACTTCTCGACGCCGATCTCGAAGGCCGAGCGCTTCGCGCTCCGCGACCGCTCGGCGATGGTGTTCCAGCAGCACAACCTCTTTCCGCACATGACCGTGCTGCAGAACGTCATCGAGGGCCCGGTGCGGGTGCAGAAGGTGCCGAAGGCGCGGGCCGAGGCCGAGGCATCCGCCCTGCTCGATCGCGTCGGCCTCGCCGAGAAGCACGACGCCTACCCCTTCGAACTGTCGGGCGGGCAGCAGCAGCGCGTCGGTATCGTGCGCGCGCTCGCGCTGAAGCCGCAGCTGCTGCTCTTCGACGAGCCGACGAGCGCGCTCGACCCCGAGCTCGTGGGCGAGGTGCTGCAGGTCATCAAGGAGCTCGCCGACGAGGGCTGGACGATGGTCGTCGTCACCCACGAGCTGGGGTTCGCGCGGCAGGCCGCCGACGAGGTGCTGTTCATGGACGGCGGCGTCGTGGTCGAGCGCGGGGCGCCCGGGCAGTTGTTCACCGCGCCGCGCGAGGAGCGCACGCGGCGGTTCCTGCAGCGGATCCTGCGTCCGCTCGACTGAGGCTCGAGGTCAGGGCGGAGGTCTCGATACGCTCCTTCGTCGCTACTCGACCGGCCGGCGGGGGCGGCTAGCGTGGAGTCATGGCGGGCCCGCGTTCACCGGACGACGCGGGTCCACTGCGCGCGCGGCGGACGCTCGGCGTCTTCCGGCTCGCGATCGCGGCACTCGAGATCGTGGCCCTCATCGGCAACTTCGAGTACGTGCTC
The DNA here is from genome assembly GCF_009749405.1 of Agromyces lapidis. Lineage (GTDB taxonomy): Bacteria > Actinomycetota > Actinomycetes > Actinomycetales > Microbacteriaceae > Agromyces > Agromyces lapidis. The sequence goes on along the minus strand of NZ_WBIQ01000009.1, from coordinate 231,617 downwards.
GGGTTCCGCTTCTTCGCGACCGCGAACTTCTTCAGCTACTTCACGGTGCAGTCGGCGTTCCTCGCGGTCGTGACGCTCGGCATCGCCGGCGCCTTCGCGCTCCTCGCGCCGCGAGACCCGGCGTGGCTCGGCGTGCTGCGCACGATGGTGACCGTGTACGTGCTGGTCTCGGGCATCGTGTTCGGGGTCATCGTCACCCAGGCCTCGACGCGCGACTACCGCGTCGACGTGCCCTGGTCCGACACGCTGCTCCACTTCGTCGTCCCGGCGCTCGCCGTCGTCGCCTGGACCGCCGACAGCATCATGGCGGTGAACCCGCGCGTGCCATGGGCGACCGTCGGCTGGGTGCTCGTCTTCCCCTCGGTGTGGCTCGGGTACACGCTCGTGCGCGGCGCCGACGTCGGCTGGTATCCGTACTTCTTCCTCGACGAGGCGCAGGTCGGCGGACCGGTCGGCGTCGCGCTCTACTGCGCCCTCGTGCTCGTCATCTTCGTGAGCCTGACCGCGGGCCTCGTGGCGGTCAACCGCCGGCTGTGGCGAAGGGCACGAGATCGGCGAGCACCGCGGCCCGGAACGCCTCGTCGTCGAGCGCCTCGAGACGTTCGGCCTGCGTCGCTGCGATGAGCCCGACGAGCACCGGCTCGCCGTCGGGACCGCCCGCGTCGAGCCAGGCGGCGACGCTCGGGGTCTCGCCGACGACGGTCAGCACCGCGACGGATGCCTCGGCGCCGGCGTCGTTCGAGTCGGCGTCGCCGTTCGGGCTGCGCCAGAACGCGTCGTCGAAGCGCAGCCACACCGTGTCGACGAGGCCGACGCCGAGGCGGGAGATCGCGCGCTGGTGCAGGAGCGGCAGGGCGGGGGAGAACTGCAGCGTGTCGGTCTTCAGCACGCCGAGGGGGACCGTCACGACCACGCGGTCGACGGTGAGCGACTCGCCCGAGTCGAGGCGCAGGCTCACCCGGCGCTCGTCGTAGGCGATGCGGGTGACGACGCTCATGACGGCGATGTCGAGCGCGTCGGCGTCGGCGTCGAGGGCGCCGGCGAGGCCGCGGGCGAGCGTCGGAGAGGTCCCAGCGGGTGCGTCGGGGTCGGCGCCGATTCCGGGTCCGGCCGCCGCGGCTCCCGGGCCGAGATCGGCGAGGGCCGCGACGCGGTTCGCCGTCGCCCCCGTCTCGACCCCGACCCCGCTCGTCACCGAGTGGGCGAGCCAGGCCGCGGGCGAGACCCCCGTCGCGTCGGGCGCGGTCGAGAGGGAGGCGCTCGTGCCCGACTCGACGAGCGCGGTCGCGAGCGAGAGCTGACGGGCACGGGCCTCGGGCTGCGCCGCGGCCCACGCCTGCGCCGCGGCGATCGCATCGGGGCCGGTGGTGGGGATGGCCACCGTCGTGCCGGCCGCCGTGCGCGCGTCCTCGGGGGCGGCGATCGGCAGCAGCGCGACCGAGTCGGGCAGCGCCGCCCGGAGCACCGCGCTGCCGACGACGAGCGCGCCGAGTTCGATGGGGCCGTCGAAGCCGTCGGCATCGACCGTGTCGATGCGTCCGCCGATGCGGTCCCTGGCTTCGATGACGACGACCTCGAGGTCTCGGTCGGCGAGCTCGCGGGCGGCCGTGAGCCCGGCGAGCCCTGCGCCGATCACGGCGACCCGTTCGCCGGGTTCCGCGAGATCGAGCACGAGGGACGCGGCGCGGGCGCCCGAGCTGCGGGCGCCCTGCAGGGTGCCGGGCGCCTCGGTGTCGCAGGCCTCGCCCGCGAAGAACACGCGTTCGGCGACGGGCTGCGCGAGTGCCTTGCGCAGCTCGTCGGTGCTGCCCGCCGCGTCGAAGCCGAAGGCCCCACGGGCGAAGGGGTCGGCGCCCCAGCGGGAGCGGCGCAGCGCGAGCGGTTCGGGGACGGGTGACGGCGTCGGCGCGGGGGAGGGCGTCGGGGAGGGTGTCGGCGTACCGGTCGGCGGTGGGCTGGGAGTCGGCTGCGGTTCGGTGCAGCTCGCGAGCACGACGGTCGCGGTGCCGGCGAGCGCGGCGGCGAGGAACCCGCGGCGGCTCACGCCGCTCCCGCCAGCCCGCACTCGCATGCCCTCAGGCTATCCGGATGGCGCCCCTGCGGTCGCCGGGCTGCGGCGACGGCGCGCGCCTCACGGCCGGAGACGACGGATCGCCCGCATCCATGCAGATGCGGGCGATCCGGTTCGAGTGGTGCGACGGCTACGCGGTGACGTACCCGTCGGCGACCGTGAGCGCCTCGTCGATGATGTCGAGGCCGCGCACGAGCTCCTCCTCGCTGATCACGAGCGGCGGGGCGACGTGCAGCCGGTTGAAGTGCACGAACGGCCAGAGGCCGGCCCGCTTGCAGGCGGCCGCGACCGCGCCCATGGGCGCCGCGTCGGCGCCTGCGGCGTTGAACGGCACGAGCGGCTCGCGCGTCGAGGCATCCTTCACGAGCTCGATCGCCCAGAACAGGCCCACGCCGCGCACCTCGCCGACCGAGGGGTGCTTCGCGGCGATCTCGCGGAGGCGGGGGCCGACCACGCGCTCGCCGAGGTCGCGCACGCGCTCGAGGATGCCGTCGCGCTCGAACACCTCGAACGTCGCGACGCCGGGAGCGCAGGCGAGCGGGTGGCCCGAGTAGGTCAGGCCGCCCATGAAGGCCACGGTGTCGAAGTGCGAGGCGATCTTCTGCGAGATCACGACGCCGCCGAGCGGGGCGTAGCCCGAGTTGACGCCCTTCGCGAAGGTGATGAGGTCGGGCGTGACGCCGAAGCGGTTCACCGCGAACCACTCGCCGATGCGTCCGAATCCGACCATGACCTCGTCGGCGATGTAGACGATGCCGTACTTGTCGCAGAGCGCGCGAACGCCCTCGAGGTAGCCGGGCGGCGGCACGAGCACGCCGTTCGTGCCGACCACCGTCTCGAGGATGAGTGCGGCGACGGTCGACGCGCCCTCGAGCACGATGACCTGCTCGAGATGGGCGAGCGCGCGCTGCGCCTCCTCTTCGGGCGAGGTCGAGCCCCAGGCCGAGCGGTACTCGTACGGGCCGAAGAAGTGCGCGACCGAACCGTCGCTGGGCTCGTTCGCCCAGCGGCGCGGATCGCCCGTGAGCGAGATCGCGGTGGCGGTGCCGCCGTGGTAGCTGCGGTACATCGAGAGCACCTTGCGGCGGCCCGTCACGGCGCGCGCCATGCGCACCGCGTACTCGTTGGCGTCGGCGCCGCCGTTCGTGAAGAACACCTTGTCGAGATCGCCCGGGGCGACCTCGGCGATGCGGCGGGCGAGCTCGCCGCGCACGTCGGACGCCATCGAGGGCTGGATCGTCGCGAGACGCCCGGCCTGCTGCTGGATGGCGGCGACGAGGTCGGGGTGCTGGTGCCCGAGGTTCAGGTTCACGAGCTGCGACGAGAAGTCGAGGTACGCGTTGCCGTGGTAGTCCCAGAACGTCGCGCCCTCGCCCGCGGCGATCGGCAGCGGGTCGATGAGGGCCTGCGCGCTCCAGGAGTGGAAGACGTGCGCCCGGTCGTCGGCGCGCACCTGCGCGTCGGCGGCGGCGTCGGGCAGCGCGTGCACGGCGCCGTGGCGGTCGGCGTACACCGCGGTGGCGGTGTCGATCGGGTCGATGGCGGTGTCGGTCATGTGATGGCTCCTCGCGAGATCAGTGGTTCTGGGGGAAGCCCAGGTTGATGCCGGTGTGGCTGCTGTCGTTGCGCGTGGCCGGGTCGAGCCAGCGGCTCGTGATGGCCTTCTCGCGGGTGAAGAAGTCGAAGCCGTGCGTGCCGTACGCCTTCGAGTCGCCGAACAGCGACTGCTTCCATCCGCCGAACGAGTGGTAGGCGACCGGCACGGGGATCGGCACGTTGATGCCGATCATGCCCACCTGCACCTCGTTCTGGAAGCGCCGGGCCGCGCCGCCGTCGTTCGTGAAGATGGCGGTGCCGTTGCCGAACTGGCCCGAGTTGATGAGGTCGAGGCCCTCGTCGTAGCTCGCGACGCGCACGATCGAGAGCACCGGGCCGAAGATCTCCTCGGTGTAGGCGCGCGAGGTCGTGGGCACGTCGTCGATCAGGGTCGGGCCGAAGAAGAAGCCGTCCTCGTGGCCGTCGACGGTGAAGCCGCGGCCGTCGACCACGATCTTCGCGCCGTCGGCCTCTGCGATGTCGACGTACGAAGACACCTTGTCGCGGTGCACGTCGGTGATCAGCGGGCCCATGTCGGGCTCACTGAGCGTGCCGTCACCGGCGTCGACGCCGGCCCCGTTGCCGATCTTCAGCTTCGCGATGCGCTCGGTGACCTTGGCGATCAGTTCGTCGGCGACGGGCTCGACCGCCAGCACGACGGAGATCGCCATGCAGCGCTCGCCGGCCGCGCCGTAGCCGGCGTTCACGGCCTGGTCGGCGACGAGGTCGAGGTCGGCGTCGGGGAGCACGAGCATGTGGTTCTTCGCGCCGCCGAGCGCCTGCACGCGCTTGCCGTGCTTCGAGGCGGTCTCGTAGATGTACTGCGCGATCGGCGTCGAGCCGACGAACGAGATCGACTGCACGATCGGCGAGGTGAGCAGCCCGTCGACGGCGAGCTTGTCGCCCTGCAGCACGGTGAAGACGCCGTCGGGGAGCCCCGCCTCCTTCCAGAGCTCGGCCAGCCAGAGCGCCGCCGAGGGGTCCTTCTCGCTCGGCTTCAGGACGACCGCGTTGCCGGCGGCGATCGCGATGGGGAAGAACCACATCGGCACCATCGCGGGGAAGTTGAAGGGGCTGATGATGCCGACGACGCCGAGCGGCTGCTTCAGCGAGTAGACGTCGATGCCCGACGAGGCGTTCTCGGAGAACGCACCCTTGATCAGGTGCGGGAACCCGGTCGCGAGTTCGACGACCTCCTGGCCGCGGAGGATCTCGCCCATGGCGTCGGAGAGCACCTTGCCGTGCTCGGCCGTGATGATCGCGGCGAGTTCGCCCTTGCGCGAGTTGAGCAGCTCGCGGAACGCGAACATCACGGTCTGGCGCTTCGCGATCGAGTAGCCGCTCCACACCTCGTAGCCGGCCTGGGCCGAGGCGAGCGCCGCGTCGATCTCGGCCTGGTCGGCGAGCGCGACCTCGGCGCGCACGGCGCCGGTGGCGGGGTTGTAGACCGGGGCGGTGCGACCAGAGGTCGACGCACGCAGCGCGCCGTCGATCCAGTGCCCGATCGCCGGGACTTCGGCGTTCGAAGTGGGCGACGATGCGGTCTCGGTGATACTCATGGCTGGTCCTTCCGGGCAGTGCATTCGGGGCGTTCAGACAGAATGGCCGACGCTCGGCTAAGCTTCTGATTCCCAGTGTTGCAGAGCCGAAGAGAGTGAAGCGGTGCCAGATCGTCGCGAAGATCAGTCGATCCGAACGGATCGTCCGGACGCCCGGAGCGGGGTGGTGGCGGGCGCGGCCGACGACGGTGCGGCCCTGCCGACGGTGCGCGAGATCCTGGCGCTCCCAGCGGTCGCGGCGGGCGTGCCCGAGGTGCTGTCGGGCGATGACGGGGCGCTCGACGCCCGGGTGCGCTGGGTGCACGTCTCCGACAGTGCGGGCGTCGCCCGGCTGCTCGACGGCGGCGAGCTGCTGCTGTCGACCGGCTCGGGCTGGCCGACCGACCCCGACGAGCTCCACGACTTCATCTCGGGCCTCGTCGACGCCGGCCTCGCCGGCCTCGTGCTCGAGCTCGGCGTGCACTACCGCTACGTGCCCGCGGTCGTCGAGCAGGCGGCGCGCGATCGCGGGCTCGCGCTCATCGCGCTGCACCGCGAGGTGAAGTTCGTCGCCCTGACCGAGGCGGTGCACAGTCGGATCATCTCCGAGCAGACGACCGCCCTCCGCGCCCGCGACGAGGTGCGCGAGCGCTTCACCGCGCTGAGCCTGCGCGGTTCGCCCGCCGACTACATCGTCGCGCAGCTCGCGCAGACGCTCGGGTCGCCCGTCGTGCTCGAGAACCTCGCCTACGAGGTGGTCGCCGCCGAGGTTCCGGCCGGGGCCGAGGAGGCGCTGTTCGCGAACTGGGAGCAGCGTTCCCGTCAGGCCCACCGCAGCCCCGGCGAATGGCTGATCGTGCCCGTCGAGGCGCGGGGCATCCGGTGGGGCCACCTCATCGCACTGCCCGGGCCGGCGCATCCGGCCGGCCGTACCGGCGTGCTCGAGCAGGGGGCGATCGCGCTCGCGCTCGGGCGCCTGGCCGACGGCGACGACGCCGACGAGTGGGTGCGCGCGGGGCGGCAGCGGCTCATCGACGGACTGCTCGAGGGGCGGTTCGCGGGGCTGCCCGCGGCGGCGGCGCGGCTCGGCGCCGCGGGCCTGCCGGTCGAGGGCGCGACGCTGCACGGCCTCGTCGTCACGGGCGCGCCGGTCACGGCGCCGCGGGCGGATGCCGCGGCCCAGGCGTTCGGCGGCCGTGCGCTCGCCGGGGCGGCGCCGGGCTGGCCGAGGCAGACCCAGGCGAGCGTCGTGCTGCTGTCGCTCCCGGCGGGGGCGCAGTTCGCCGATGCGACCGCGAGCGAGTTCGCCCGGGCCCTGGTCGGCGACGAGGCATCCCCCGAGCATCTGGTGCTCTCGGTCGGGCAGGCGGCGTCGGGGCTCGACGGGCTGCTGGGCTCGGTGCAGGAGGCGATCGACCTGGCGCGCGCACCCGGTGCCCGCTCGCGGCGGGGACTCGTGATCCGTCGGGCGGAGGACCGCCCGCTGATCCGGCTCGTGACCTCGCTGCGCGACGATCATCGGCTGTTGCGGCACAGCGAGCAGATGCTCGCGCCGCTCATCGAGTACGACCTCGCCCGCGGCGGCGACCTGCTCGACGTGCTCGCCGCGACGCTCGCGCACCCCGGCAATCGCACCGCCGCCGCGGGCGCGTCGCACCTGTCGAGGTCGGTGTTCTACCAGCGGCTGTCGCTCATCGGGCAGCTGCTCGGGGTGGATCTCGACGACGGCGAGACGCTCACGGCGCTGCACCTCGCGCTGCTCGTGCGGCGCAGCGCGTTGCGCTGATCCGGGATCGGGCGATGCCCGGGCGAGCCCTGCACGGGATGGGGAAGAACTACTCACTTGCTATTGACAAGTGAACTTGCAAAGAGCAAGCTGGGACTCGAAGCACCCGAACACGACACTGACGATCCCTCGGAGGCGATCATGACCGCGACCAGCATCTTCGTGAACCTGCCCACCAACGACCTCGACCGCTCGAAGGCGTTCTACGAGGCCCTCGGGTTCACCATCAACCCGCTCTTCACCGACGAGAACGCCGCCTGCGTGGTGTTCAGCGACAACATCTACTTCATGGTGCTCACCCGCGAGTACCTCGGCACCTTCACCGAGAAGCAGATCATCGACACGAAGACGCACGCGCAGGCGCTCATCGCCCTCAGCCGCGAGTCGCGCGACGAGGTCGACGCGGTGCTCGCGAAGGGCCTCGCCGCCGGAGGTACCGAGCCGCGCGACGCGCAGGACTACGGCTTCATGTACTCGCGCGACCTCGAAGACCCCGACGGCAACGTGCTCGAGTTCCTGTTCATGGAGCAGGCGGCCGCCGAACAGGGCCCCGAGGCCTACCTGGCCGACCAGGCCCAGGCCGCGCAGTCGGCCACGGCCTGACCGGATGGCGACCCGCGGCGCGCGCGGCTTCGGCCAGTACGGGGGAGCCGCCCGCGCACTCGAGCGGGTCGGGGACCGGTGGGCGCTGCTCATCGTCCGCGACCTGCTCGTCGGCGCGCGCCGATACGGAGATCTGAAGGCCGGGCTGCCGCGCATCCCGACGAACATCCTGAGCGACCGGCTGAAGGAGCTGCAGGAGGCGGGCGTCCTGCGCCGGGTGCCGAGCGTGCGCGGCGGCTACGAACTCACCGAGCTCGGGAGGGGCCTCGAGCCCGTCGTCGTCGCCCTCGAGCGCTGGGGGTGGTCGCTGCTGGGCGAGCCCGGCGACGGCGAGACGTTGAGCGCCGACTCCATCGCCTTCGCGCTGCGCGCGGCGTTCCGGCGGGATGCCGCGGCGTCGCTGCCGCCCACCGAGTACGTGCTGCACGTGGCCGACGACGGGTCGGCGGTCTCGGTGTCGGCCATCGTCATCGGCGCGGCCCTCGACGTCGCCCCGGTCGGCCCGGGCGCGCTGCCTCAGCCGCGCCGCTCGGCGCTCGAGCCGGTGCCCCAGGCCGTGCTCGAACTCGAGCTCGCGCCGGGCCCGCTCCGCGCGCTGCTCGTCGGCGGGGCATCCCCGGCCTCGTTCGTCGGCGATGCCGAGCTGCTCGCGCGATTCACCTCGACCTTCCGCATCGAGCCGGCGGGCCCGGTGCCCGGCGCGATCGACCGGGCCGGGGCAGTCGTCGCCTGAGCGCGCCGCGGGCGTTATCGAAGCGATATCGTTCGACGCTGCCGATTCGCGTGCTCCTGTCGTTAGCGTGAAGCAGGCGGTTCCTCCGCATGACCTGAAGGAGCACCCATGTCACGGAGCCGCCGGTTCGCCCGGTCGTCGATCGCCCTCGGCATCGCCGCGATCGCGATGTTCGCCCTCTCCGGCTGCGCCGCGCCCGGCGAAGCGGCCAGCGAGGAGCCGACGAACCCCGCCCCCTCGGCGGAACCCACCGTGATCGGGACCCCGTCGGCGACGCCGTCGGCCGCGCCCGTCGACCCTGCCGACGTGACGACGTGGACCATCACCACCGGCGGCATGGGGCCGATCCAGCGGGGAGCACCGGCCGAAGCGACGCTCGCCGGCCTCACGGCGTTCGAGACCGACGAGTACTGCCCCGGCAGGATCGCGCTTTCGGCCGACGGGGCGGCGACGCTGCTCGTGATCCACCCCGAGGGCGTCGACGAGGTCTCCGCCGTCTGGGCGAACGGGCGGCCCGACGCAGACGGCGTCCTGCCTGCGTCGCCCGCGACCGAGGCGGGCATCGAGCTCGGCTCGACCATGGACGAGCTCACCGCGGCCTACCCCGAGCTCGAGCCGACGAACCAGCCCGCCGCGGAGTCGTTCGGCTACGCCGTGGGCGATGATGCGAGCGGCTACGTCAACTTCCTCGTCGAGGACGACACGGTCGTGATGATCGGCGTGCAGGAGCGCGCGGGCGTGCCGAAGGAGTTCTGCGGCTGATCCGCATCGCGGGTCCCTGCTGAGACCCGACGAGGTCGGCCCGAGACGAGAACGGGCCCGCCGGCGAGTTCGCCGGCGGGCCCGTTCGGGTCTTGCGGTCGACTACCTCGCGACGAAGGAGAGACGGCGGTTGGCGAACTCGCCGATGCCGACCGGGCCCATCTCGCGTCCGAAGCCCGAGCGCTTCACGCCGCCGAAGGGCAGCTCGGCGGCCTCGGCGGCGATCGTGTTGACGTGGGTCATCCCGACCTCCAGGCGCGAGGCGACCCGGGCGGCGCGAGCCTCGTCGGTCGAGAACACCGAGCCGCCGAGGCCCAGCGCGCAGTCGTTGGCGAGCTCGAGGGCCTCCTCGTCGCTGTGCACCCGGTAGACGGTCGCGACCGGTCCGAACAGCTCTTCGCCGTACGACTCGGAGTCGCGGGGCACCCCGGTCAGCACCGCGGGCGAGTAGTACGCGCCGGGCCCGTCGGAGAGGACGCCGCCCGCCTCGAGGGTCGCGCCCTCGGCGACGGCCTTCTGCACCTGGGCGTGCACCGTCTCGGCGGCGGCGCGGGACGACATGGGGGCGTACTGCCCCTCGCGGAGGTCGAGCTGGTCGCCGGGCTCGAGGCCGGTGGCGAGACGGCGCAGCTCGGCGACGAACTCGTCGTAGATGTCGTCCATCACGATGAGCCGCTTGTTCGAGTTGCAGACCTGGCCGCCGTTGTAGACGCGGAAGTCCCACGCCGCCTTCGCGACGCCCGCGACGTCGTCGGCGTCGAGCACGACCATCGGGTCGATACCACCGAGCTCGAGCACGCACTTCTTCAGGTGCCGGCCGGCCTGCTCGCCGATGATGGCCCCGGCGCGCTCGGAACCCGTGAGGGAGACGCCCTGCACGCGGGGGTCGGCGATCATGCTCGCGATCTGCTCGTGCGAGGCGAAGACGTTCTGGTAGCCGCCGACCGGAACCCCGGCCTCCTCCATGATCTCCTGGATCGTCAGCGCCGAGCGGGCGCAGATGTCGGCGTGCTTCAGGATGATCGTGTTGCCGAGCACCAGGTTCGGCGCCGCGAAGCGGGCGACCTGGTAGTACGGGAAGTTCCACGGCATGACGCCGAGGAGCGCCCCCACGGGCAGCTGCTCGATGATCGCCTTGCCGGGGATCGTCGACGGGATCTCGTGGTCGGTGATCAGGCTCGGCCCGTGCACCGCGTAGTACTCGATGATCGAGCGGGCGAACTCGACCTCGTCGAGCGACTCGGCGATCGACTTGCCCATCTCGACCGCGATGAGCCGGGCGAGCTCGTCCTTGCGCTCCTCGAAGAGCTCGGCCACGCGCTTGACCGCCGCGGCGCGCTCCTGCACGCTGCGTTCGCGCCATTCACGGTAGGCGGCGTCGGCTGCAGCGAGGGTCTGCTCGATCTGCGCGTCGGTCGCGACCTCGAAGGTCTCGACGATCTCGCCGGTGGCGGGGTTCTGTACTCGATACTTCGTCATGGGTGATCCTCCTCCGTCGCGCCTCAGCGCGAGATGAATACCTTGCGCAGGTTCTCGCGCACCGTCCAGACGGTGCGCATGCCGGCCTCGAGCCGCACCACCGAACCCGGCGCGAGCACGATCGGGCTGCGGTGCAGCCCGTCGGACGCGGCCGACTCGAACTCGACCGTCGCGGCCCCGGCGAGCACGACGAAGACCTCGTCGACCTCGACGTCGCGCATGGCGCCGACCGACATCTCCCAGACGCCGATCTCGCCCGCCTCGGACTCGTCGAGCGCGAGGTAGGCCGTCGTCGGACTGCCGGCGACGACCTGCTCGGCCGGCACGGGCTCGTGTTCGAGGGCGAGCCCCGTGGCATCCGTCAGTGCGCCGGCGACGAGCCGGAGCACCGCGTCGGCCGCGCGCGTCTCGTCGCCGCTCACGAGTCGAACCCCAGGCCGAGCGCGTCGAGCGTCTTCAGCAGCACGTTGCGCTTGCCCCGGTTGTGGTCGGCGCGATCGAGCGACCATCGGGTCGCGTTGATGCCGATCGCGGCGGCCGGCTCGGGCGGGAAGGGCAGCGGGCGCTTGCGCACCATCTCGAGCGAGGTGCGCTCGTTCTCGCGGCGCTCGAGCAGGTCGAGCATCGTCTCGGCGGCGAAGCGCGTCGAACCCACGCCGAGCCCCGTGAAGCCCGCGGCGTAGGCGACGCGGTGGTCGCGGGCCGTGCCGAAGAACGCGGTGAACTGCGTGCTCGTGTCGATCGCGCCCGCCCACTGGTGGCTGAACTTCAGCCCCTCGAGCTGCGGGAAGGTCGTGAAGAAGTGGCTCGCGAGCCGCTGCCAGCTCTCGGGCCGGTGCTCGTACGACTCGCGCACCTTGCGACCGTAGTTGTAGATGGCGTCGTACCCGCCGAAGAGGATGCGGTTGTCCTTCGAGAGGCGGTAGTAGTGGAACTGGTTCGCCATGTCGCCGATGCCCTGGCGGTCGTTCCAGCCGATGTCGGCCAGCTGCTGCGCCGAGAGCGGCTCGGTCATGAGCACGTAGTCGTAGACCGGCACGGTCATGAGCCGGTTGCGCTTCAGCAGCGACGGGAACACGTTCGTCGCGAGCACCGCGTGCTTCGCGTCGACGCGGCCGCCGTCGGTGACGACGCTGACCGCACCCGTCGAGCCCGGCGTCTCGAGGCGGCGCACGGGGGAGTGCTCGAAGATCTCGACGCCGTGCTCTTCGGCGACGCGGGCGAGCTCCGCGGCGAGGCGGGCCGGGTGCAGCATGCCGTTGGTGCGCTGCTCCCAGACGCCCGCGAGATAGGTCGGCGAGGCGACCGAGGCCTGCATCGCGGCCTGGTCGAGGTAGACGAGCCCCTCCTCGCCCCGAGCGGTGCCCTCGGCGTACCACTCCTGCAGCCATTCGACCTGGTGCTCTTCGACGGCCGGTGCGAGCTGCCCGGTGCGCTCGAACTGGAAGTCCATGCCGTACTTCGCCTCGGCCGCCTCGATCGCGTCGAGGTTTTCGAGACCGAGCCGGTCGAGCGTCTCCATCTCCTTCGGCCAGCGCGCCATGCCGTTCTCGTGGCCGTGCGTGAGGCTCGCCTCGCAGAAGCCGCCGTTGCGGCCCGAGGCCGCCCAGCCGACCCGCTTCGCCTCGACGATGACGACGTGCGCATCGGGATTGCGGTCCTTGGCGAGCAGCGCCGTCCAGAGGCCGGTGTAGCCGCCGCCGACGACGACGAGGTCGGCGACCGCGGTGCCGACGAGCTTCGGCCGCGAGGGCTTCAGCGCCTCGGGCAGGTCGTCGATCCAGAAGGTCGAATGCGAGGTGCCACCGAGCGCGTGCTCGATGACGGAGGGCTGGGGGATGCGTCGTTCGAAGACGGTGGTGCCCACGGGATATCACTCCGATGCGATGGTTGGTCCCACCATCCTCGCCCGCAGGGGCGAGGGTCCGCCACCTCGCGCTGTCGCGAGTTCGGAGGTGGTCCGGACAAGGTGTCGTGCGGGGGTTCGGCGCGCGGACTCCCTAGACTCCGGTTATGGGCGGACTGACGACCGTGCACGAGGACGCTTCGTCGCGAGCGGGTGACGAGCCCGCCTCGTCGAAGTTCGCGCCGCCGCGCGGTCGCGGCGGCGGGGTGAGCCGCCGGCGTCTCATCGATCGCGCCCGGGCGTCGCGCGCTTCGCTCGTGAGCCTCGCGGCGCCGGCCGGGTACGGCAAGTCGACGCTGCTGCGCGAATGGGCGGAACTCGATGATCGCGTGATCGTCTGGGTCTCGCTCGACCGCTTCGACAACGACCCCTCGGCGCTCATCAACCTGCTGGCCCGTGCGTTCGACCGCGCGGTGCCCGGCGACGAGCGGCTGGCCGCCGTCGCCGCGCTCCCCATGACCGGCCCCGCGGTGCTCGGCCGGGCGGCCCCGATGCTCGCCGCCGCGATCGAGCTCGTCGACTCGCCGTTCGTGCTCGTGCTCGACGACGTCCACGAGGCCGCGACGCCCGCCTGCCAGGACGCGCTCGAGGTCGCGCTCGCACGTATCCCGACGGGGTCGCAGGTGGTCATGGCGAGTCGGCGGGTACCGGAGTTCCTCTCGCGCCTGCGTCTCGGCGGGGAGGTCGTCGAGATCGGAGCCGATCAGCTGCGCCTCGACGCGGGCGACGCCCGACGGGTGTTCGACACCCTCGAAGCCGCGGCGGACGACGAGGACCTGGCGCGTCTTGTCGCGCACACCGAGGGATGGCCGACGGGGATCGCGCTCGCCGCACTCGCCGCGCGCGACGGCGGCCATCCGGTCGACATCGACGGCGACGACCGCTTCGTCGCCGACTATCTCTACCGGGCCTGCTTCCGCGCGCTCGACGCCGACGACCAGTCGTTCCTGCGGCGCACCGCCCTGCTCGAGCACCTCTCCGCCGGATGCTGCGACGCGGTGCTCGCCCGCGACGATTCGCGAGCCCGCCTGAGCGAGCTCGAGCACCGCGGGCTCTTCCTGGTGCCGATCGACCGGCGTCGCGGCGACTACCGGTACCACCAGTTGTTCCGCGAGTTCCTGCTCGCCGAGTTCGACCGGGTCGAGCCGGGCGAGGGCCCCGAGCTCCACCGCAGGGCGGCGGCGTGGTGCGAGCAGCACGGCGAGGTCGCGTTCGCGATCGAGCATCTGCTCGCGGCGGGCGATCGGCGGCGGTCCGTGCGGCTCGTCGCCGAGCGTGCGCTGGGCGCCTATCAAGCCGGCGAGCTCGCCGCGGTGGCGCGATGGATGCACGAACTCGGCCAGGAGGCGATCGCCGGGTACCCGCCGCTCGTCGTGCTGGCGGGCCTGCGCGCCATCCTCGACGGGCACGCGGCGGAAGCCGACGGCTGGGCCCGGCTCTTCGACCGCATCGAATACGACGGCCCAGCCGAGTTCGGGCTGCCGAACTACGACTCGGCCCGTGCGATGGTGCGGGCGATCATGTGGCGCGACGGGCTCGCCGCGGCCACGGCCGACGCGGCCTTCGCGCTCGCCTCGGAGTCGCCGTCGAGCCTGTGGTACGACCAGGCGCTGCACCTCATCGGGTGGACCCGGTTGCTCGCGGGCGAGACGGAGGGGGCGATCGAGGCGTTCGAACGGGCGTCGGGCCAGGCAGAGCTCTTCGGCAACGCCGACTCGCTCGCGCTGAGCGAGGGCGAGCTCGCGATCATCGCACTCGACCGAGGCGACGTCGCGAAGGCCGACCGTCACGTCGATCGGGGGTTGACGGCGATCGCCGAGCACGGCATGGACGGCTACGCGACCACGACGCTCGTGCTCGCGGTGGGCGCCCGCGTCGCGATCCGCCGGCACGACGCCGCCGCTGCGAAGCGCCTGCTCGCCCGCGCGATGCGCGACCGGGGACTCTGCACCCACGTGATCCCGGTCCTCGCGGTGAAGGTCCGCCTCGAACTCGCCCGCGCCTTCGTCGCGCTCGGCGACGGCTCGACGGCGGCGCATCTGCTGGAGGAGGTCGACGACCTCCTCCGGGTGCGCTCCGGCCTCGGCACGCTCCTCGACGACGTCGCCGAGCTGCGTTCCTCGATGGAGCAGTCGCGCGACGCGCTCGGCGCCTCGCCGCTCACGCCGGCCGAGCTCCGACTGCTGCCGTACCTGCAGACCCACCTGACGATCGGAGAGATCGGCGATCGGTTGTTCGTCTCCCGCAACACCGTGAGCTCGCAGCTCGGGTCGATCTACCGCAAGCTGCGCGTGACGACGAGGGGTGCGGCCGTCGAACGGGCGCAGGAGCTCCGCCTCCTCGGCTGAGCCTCAGTCGTCGGCGGTCACGAAGGTCTCGAGGTCGAGGCCGAGCGCCACCGCGAGATGCTGGGCCGCCGCCACCGCGCGCGGCATGCCGATGACCGGCACCAGCGAGACGATGAGCTGCACGAGTTCGGGCGCCGTCGAGCCCGCCCGGATCGCCGCGTCGGCTGCCGAGGAGAATGAGGCATCGGTGCCGCCGACGCCGCAGAGCGCGCCGAGACGGGCGAGGGCGAGCGGCTTCGAGCGCAACGGCCCGGCCTCGGACTCGGCGACGCCCTCGCCCGAGAGCCGGTCGTCGTCGATCGCCAGGCGACGCAGCAGTTCCAGGTGATCCATGGCCGGGCTCCAATCGGTCCCCCGATTCCACCCCCTCCCAGGGGCCCCCGCATCATGCAGATCAGGCGAATGACGGCTGCGGCGTCCGCGTCCGCGTCGCGCGGCGATCGCGATTCACGCGAACTGCATGATGAAACGGGCTCCGGCCGCTCACTAGCGTGACCACGACGGACGCGGTGCGCGCCCGCCGAATCCACTGGGAGGAATCGACATGAGCGACACCGAAACGACCGGCTGGGTCGGTTGGGGGTACTTCGCGGCGATCATGCTGCTCGTCGCGGGCATCTTCGACGCGATCTACGGCCTCATGGCCATCATCGGCCCCGACAGCGCGTACTTCCTGACGAACGAGGGCCTGTTCCTCATGGATGTCTCGGGCTGGGGCTGGTGGCACATGATCATCGGCATCGCGCTGATCCTGGCTTCGCTGGCTCTGTTCGCCGGTGCGACCTGGGCGCGCGTGGTGGCGATCATCCTCGCGATCGTGAACGCGATCGGCCAGCTCTTCCTGCTGCCGTCGCAGCCGTGGTGGTCGCTCATCGTCATCGTGCTCGACATCCTCGTGATCTACGCGCTCACGGTGCACGGCAAGGAGCTCCGCAAGGCGGCGAGCTGAGCCGTTCGACCGACGCCCGGGCGGGCCGGACTCGTGCCGGTCCGCCCGGGCGATTCTGCGGGGTGCCGCCCGTCGCCGGCCGCCTCGCGCCGGCTCAGCGGGGGGCGTGCGCCTCGAGGAACTGGAAGACCTCGGTCTGGTCGACCCCGGGGAACGTGCCGGTCGGCAGTGCCGCCAGCAGCGAGGTCGGCGTGCGTGCGGCGGGCCACGAGGCATCCGCCCACTTCTCGGCGAGGCCCGACGGGGCCTGGCAGCACGCGGGGTCGGGGCATCGCGACACCGCACGATGGGGTGTCTCTCGCCCTCGGAACCACTTGACGTGCTCGAACGGCACGCCCACCGACACCGAGTACTCGCCCTCTTTCGCCTTCTCGATGCGCGAGGTGCACCAGAAGGTGCCCGACGGGGTGTCGGTGTACTGGTACCACGGGCTGTAGCGGTCCTCGACGTCGAAGACGGTGCGCGCCGTCCAGTTGCGGCACATCGTGGTGCCCTCGATCGCGCCGAGCGCGTCGCTCGGGAAGCGCACCCGGTCGTTCTCGTACGCCTTGATGATCGTGCCCGACTCGTGCACCTTCGTGAAGTGCACGGGGATGTCGAGGCGGGCGGTCGCGAGGTTCGTGAAGCGGTGGGCTGCGGTCTCGTACGAGACGGCGAAGGCGTCGCGCAGGTCCTCCATCGAGATGCGACGCAGGTTCTTCGCCTCGGAGAGGAAGCGCACGGCCGCCTGCTCGGGCAGCAGGAGCGCGGCCGTCAGGTAGTTCGTCTCGATGCGCTGGCGCAGGAAGTCGCCGTAGTTCTCCGGCTCCTCGTGGCCGAGGAGGTGGCTCGAGAGCGCCTGCAGGATGGGCGAGCGCGAATCGCGCGAGGGCGACTGCTGCGTCGGGAGGTAGATGCGTCCGTGGTGCTTGTCGGTCACCGATCGCGTCGAGTGCGGCAGGTCGCCGACGTAGTGCAGCGAGTAGCCGAGGTGGCTCGCCATGTCGGCGACGAGCTGGTGCGACACCGGGCCGCCGGTGTGCCCGACGGCCTCGAGGAGCTCGGCCGCCTTCTGCTCGAGCTCGGGGTAGAAGTTGTCGCGGGCGCGCATCTCGGCCCGGAGCTCGGCGTTGGCGCGGCGCGCCTCCTCGGGGGTGGCCGCGCGCTCGCGGTGGAGGCGGTCGATCTCGTTGTGCAGGGCGAGGATCGTCTGCAGGGTCTGGTCGTTCATCGTCTTCGCGACGCGGAACGGGTCGAGTCCGAGGGCGGCGAACACGGGGCCGCGCTGCGCGCGCTCGACGGCGATCTCGAGGGCGACCCGCTCGTTCGGGGCGTCGCTGCGCAGCAGTTCGTCGACCGTGGTACCGAGTGCGAGCGCGATCGTGCGCAGCATCGAGAGGCGCGGTTCGCGCTTGCCGTTCTCGATGGCGCTCACCTGCGACGGCGCCCGGTCGATGGCGCGGGCGAGCTCGCCGAGGGTCAGTCCTCGGGCGGTGCGACGGTCGCGGATGCGCCGGCCGAGCGTGAGCGCGTCGAGCTGCTCGGCGGCTTCGGCGGTGGCATCGACGGTGATCATGCCTTCGATGGTCACACGCGCCGACGGTTCACGCAAACGGAAGAATCGCAGAAGTTCTGCGAGCGATGCGTTGTGAACGAGGTCTGGTCAGTGAAACGGATGCCTCGGCCGCGAAGAATCGGCGAAGTGCTCACCCTGCGCGATGATCTCCTCGGCGCTCGCGACCGCGGCGTAGCTGCCGTCGAGCGCCGCCATGAAGGCCGCGTGCACCTGCGCGCCCGGCACGAGGACCCCGCCGAACTCGAGGTCGGGGGCGGCGCAGGCGTCGTGGGCGACGGTCACCCGGTAGCCGGCGTCGGCCGCCGCGCGCACCGTCGCGTCGACGCACATGCTCGACATCATGCCCGCGATGACGAGCTCGTCGGGGGCGAGTGCGCGCAGCCGCTCGTCGAGCTCGGTCTCGAGGAACGAGTTCGGATTCGCCTTCGTGACGAGCGGCTCGCCGGCGAGCGGCGCGACCGCGGGGTGGATCTCGACCCCCGGCGTGCCCGGCTGGAAGAACGCCGCGTCGGGGGCGTCCCAGATGTGCTGCACGTGCACGACCGGTTCGCCGCGCTCGCGCCAGGCGGCGAGCAGCCGGGCCGCGGCCGCCGCGGCCGCGTCAGGGCCGACGAGCGGGTGCCGGCCGCCGGGGAAGTAGTCCTGCTGGATGTCGATGATGATGAGCGCTCGGGTCACTCGCCCAATGTAACGAGCGCCGTCGCGACGTTGCGCGCCGATTCCGACCGCGCCCGCCGGAATGGCAGCCGAGATGCCGAGATTGGCGCCGTCGCGCCGTCGCGCCGTCGCGCCGTCAGCCCGTGGCGCGCTCGCGGGAGGCGAGCACCTCGGGGACATGCTGCTCCGCCCATTCGCGCATCGCGGCGATCGGCTCGAGCAGGGAGGTGCCGAGCGGCGTGAGCGAGTACTCGACGCGCGGCGGGGAGTCGGCGTAGGCGCGACGTTCGACGAGCCCGTCGGCCTCGAGCGCGCGCAGCGTCTCGGTGAGCACCTTCGGGGTGACCTCGCCGACCGTGGCCCGCAGCTCGGTGAACCGCAGCGTTCCGGCGCGCGAGAGGGCGAGGATGACGAACATCGTCCAGCGCTCCCCGATGCGGCTGAGGATCACCCGGCTCGGGCAGTCGGGCGAGAGCACGTCGCGTTCCACGTCGTCGGGGGGAGGCGCGATCGAGGTGGCGGGCGTCGTGGTGACGTGGTGTTGCGGCATCCGACCCCCGATGACGGCTCGTGCTTCCCTCGAGGGAAGTTCCGTTGAAGTAACCGGCGTCGGCTCCGTAGCGTCGCAGGCATGAGGATTCTACTGACCGGGGGAACCGGGTACATCGGATCGGCCGTGCTCGAGGAGCTCGTCGAGCACGGCCACGAGGTCGTCGCGGTCGTGCGCAGCGAGCGCGCCGCCGAGGCGGTCGCGGCGCGCGGCGCGACCGCCGCGATCGGCGATGCGACGGATGCCGCGTGGCTCGCGCCGCTGCTCGCCGACGCCGACGGCGCGGTGCACGCGGCCGCGCCGGCGTCGGACGCCGCGGCCTTCGACGCCGCGATCGTCGACGCCGTGCTCGGGGCCTTCGGCGGCACCGCCCGCCGCTACGTGCACACCGGCGGCATCTGGGCGTACGGCGCCGGCGACGCGCTCGACGACGACGGCCGGCCCGATGCGCCCGCGCTCGTCGCCTGGCGCGTGCCGATCGAGGAGCGGCTGCTCGAGTCATCCGTCTCGGCGACGATCATCGCGCCCGGCGTCGTCTACGGCGACGACCGCGGACTCGTGCAGCTCGTCACCGAGGCGCCGCGCGACGCCGAGGGCCGGATCCTGCTCCTCGGCGACGGCGAGCAGCACTGGACGTGGGTGCACGTCGACGACCTCGCCCGCCTCTACCGGCTCGCACTCGAGCACGACCGCGCCCTCGGCCGCATCATCGGCAGCGACGGCTCGCCCACGACCGTGCGCACGGTCGCCGAGGCCGTCGTGGCGCAGGGCGCTGCCGCCGGCGTCGTCGCCGAGGGGGCGGATGCCTCGCGCTCGCGCCTCGGCCCGGAGTTCGCCGACGCACTCCTGCTCGACCAGCAGGCCGACGGCGCGAAGGCGCGGGGGCTCGGCTGGCGGCCCGCGCACGAGAGCGTCATCGACGAGGTCGTCGGGCGGGAGGAGTCCGCCGCCTGACCGGCGGGCGGAGGGCCGGTGTCACCCCTCCTGCACGAGTTCGTCGCGCGCGGGCCCGGCGAGCATGTCGAGGTAGTGCACGTTCGTCATCACCCCGAGCACGTTGCCGAAGGGATCGACGACCGACGCGGTCACGAAGCCGGGGCCGTGCTCGGTGATCGGCAGGAGCGGGGTGGCGCCGAGCTCGACGAGCCGTGCGACGGCGGTCTCGAGCTCGTCGACGTGCCAGTGCACGAGGGCTCCGCCCACACGTCCGGCCGCATCGCCGGCCAGCCCGGCCGGGGCGAACCGGCGGTCGATGAAGCCGAGCTCCTGCTGGTGGTCGCCGATCCGGAACTCGACGTACGCGGGGCGCCCGTCGGGGCCGGGGCGCGAGAAGTACGGCTCGATGCCGAGCACCTCGGTGTACCAGGCGGCGGCGGCGGCCGGGTCCTCGACGTAGCAGTTGACGGTCGCGATGCCTCGCAGCATGGGGTTCTCCTTCGGTGATTCCGGCGACCCGTCGTCGCCGATGTTCTATGATCGAACGCAGAAGTGCTCACCTTCTGACTACTTTTACGAGGAGAATCGGAACATGCGCGCAGACCGGCTCGTGGCCACCCTCCTCGTCATGCAGGCGCGCGGTCGGGTCACCGCCCGCCAGCTCGCCGACGAGCTCGAGATCTCGGTCGCGACCGCCCGTCGCGACCTCGAAGCGCTCTCGGCCGCGGGCATCCCCGTCTATCCGCAGCCCGGTCGCGGCGGGGGATGGCGGCTGCTCGGCGAGGGCCGCACCGACCTGAGCGGCTTCACCGCCTCGGAGGCGCGGGCGCTCTTCCTCCTCCTCGGGCCGCGCGCCGGTGAGAGCGAGGCGGCGCGCTCGGCGCTGCGCAAGGTGCTCAGGGCGTTGCCCGCGACCTTCCGCGCCGACGCCGAGGCGGCCGCCGAGGCGGTGATCGTCGACTCGGGCGGTTGGGATGCCCCCGCGTCGCGACCGCCCCGCGCGGTCGAGCTCCTGCAGCAGGCGGTGCTCGAGCGGCGCGTCGCCAGGTTCGCCTACACGAGATGGGGCGGCGAGGCCGCGATGCGCAGGGTGCGCCCGCTCGGGCTCATCGAGACGCGCGGCATCTGGTACCTGATCGCCGATGTCGTCGGTGATCATGGCGCCGAGGCTCCGGTCGGCGAGGGCGTTCCCGTGGACGCTCGGCGACGGAGCTACCGGGTCGACCGCATGGCCGACGTCGTCGTCGAGGACGAGCGTTTCGAGCGCTCTGCTCCGTTCGACCTCGACGCCGAATGGGCGGCGCTGCGGGCGGCGGCGAACACGGCACGGCACCGGGCCGAGGCGACGGTGCTCGTCGACGCCGGGGTCGCGGAGGAGTTCAGGGGGTGGGTCACCGGCAGCAGCGCCGACGGCGATGCCGAGGCCGACGGCCGCGTCCGGCTGCGCGTCTCGGCTCCGAGCGAGCAGGTGCTCGAACGGCGCCTCGCCGCGTGGGCCAGTGAGGCCGAGGTGGTCGAGCCCGCGAGCCTGCGCGACCGGCTCGCCGGGCTCGGCGCCGCCCTCGCCGCGCGCTACGGCTGAGCGCGCCGGGCGTCCCCGATCCGCGGGCGTCCGCGATGCCGACGACGGGCAGCCCTCCCCATTTCCCGTTGTGGGCGGCGACTGCTTTGATGTACCGGGGGCCCGGGATCGACCCGGGACCGTTCTTTTAGGGGAATCATCACGATGACTGCATCACGTCCGCTCGCCGCCGCCTCGTTCGCGCTGCTCGCACTCCTGCTCACCGGCTGCGCTGCGGGCGCTCCGGCGGCCGACGCCGGCTCGAAGGGCGACGCCAAGACCGACGCCGCCGCACCCGCCGCCGACCAGTCGAAGGAGGAGGCCTGCGAGCTGGTGAAGACCACGCTGACCGAGCTCGAGGGCCTCTCGTCGGTCGACACGAGCGACCCGGCCGCCGCGCTCGAGGCGTTCAAGGGTGCCGAGCAGACGGTCAGCGAGACCGCCGCCCAGATCAGCAACACCGAGGTGAAGGCCGCCGCCGACAGCGCCGCCACCGCGATGACCGAGTACGTCACCTACGTCGACGGCATGCTCGCCGACCCGGCGAACGCCGACGTCTCGGCCATGGGCGACCACCTCACCGCGCTCACCGAGGGCATCACCGAGCTCACCACCGTCTGCGCCTGACGCACGACGTACGCGAAACGGGGGCGCACCGATCGGTGCGCCCCCGTTTCGCGTACTGGTCGCGGAATGCTCAGCTGCCCGCCATCGTGCGGGCGATGTCGGCCGCCGAGTCTCCCGCCCGCCGCAGCACGAGCGCGACGAGGCCGAGTGCGATGAGCGTGAGCACGAGCATGATCGTCGAGACCGCTGCGATCTCGGGCTTCAGGCCGCTGCGCAGCGCGCTCAGCACGTAGACCGGCCACGGCGTCGACCCCGAGACCGAGACGAATGCCGCGATGACCGTGTTGTCGAGGCTGAAGGTGAACGACAGCATGAATCCGGCGAAGACCGCCGGCATGGCGAGCGGCAGGGTGACCTTGCGGAACGTGCGGGTCGGCGTCGCATACAGGTCGGCCGAGGCCTCCTCGAGCTGCGCCTCCTGGCCCACGAGCCTCGCGCGCACGAGGTACGAGACGACCGTGATCGAGAACAGCGAGTGGCCGATCACGAGGCGCACGATGCCGTCGTTGAAGATCGACATGCCGAGGTCCTGGCCGAGGAAGACGGTCCACGGCAGCAGCGCGACGGCGTCGACGATCTCGGGTGTCACCGAGACGAGCAGCAGCAGTCCCATGAACCACCACACCCACTTGCCCGGATGCCGCGCCATCGCGATGCCCGCGAGGGTGCCGAGCGCCGTGGCGACGAGGGCGGCGATGAAGCCAGTCTGCACCGAGATCCAGACCGCGTCGCGGATCGCCGGCTTCGCGAGCAGTGCGAGGAACGAGTCGAATCCGAAGTGGTCCCACGAGACCAGCAGTCGCCCGACGTTGAACGAGGAGACGATGATCACCGCGATGGGGGCGAACAGGAAGACCATCACCAGGATGCCCCACACGTTGAACGCGACATCCGACCACGCCCTGCGCGGCCGTCGCACCTGTCGCTGCGCTGCTGGAGCACTCATGCCGCGACCTCCTCTCGAATCGAAACGGATGCCGGCGCGGCGGCCGGCGCACCGATCACGAGGCGGTGGCTCGCCCTGATCGGCAGGGTGACGAGCCACACGATGCCGGCGCCGATGGCGACGGTGAGGAGGATGACGAAGATCAGCACGACCGCCATGGCGGAGCCGAGCGCCCAGTTCTGCGCGGTCTGGAACTGGCTCGCGACGAGCTGGCCGACCATGTTGCCCTTCGCCCCGCCGAGCACCGTGGCGGTGATGTAGTCGCCCATGAGCGGAATGAAGACGAGCAGCACGCCCGCGACGATGCCGGGCTGGGCGAGCGGCAGGGTGATGCGGAAGAAGGTCGTCCACTTGCCGGCGCCGAGGTCCTTCGAGGCCTCGCGCAACGGCCCGTTGACCCGGTCGAATGCGACGAACAGCGGCAGGATCATGAGCGGCAGGTAGTTGTAGACGACGCCGAGGAGCACTGCGCCGCGCGTGTTCAGGATCGCGAGGGGCTCGAAGCCGACCGTCTGCAGCGCCGTCGAGATCCAGCCCTCGGGCGAGAGGATGACCTGCCAGCCGATCGTGCGCACGAGGAAGTTCGTCCAGAACGGCACCATCACGAGGGCGATGAGGAGGCCGCGCCGCGACGGCGGCGCCTTCACGGCCATCCAGTACGCGACCGGGAGCCCGATCAGGAAGCACAGGACGGTGCCGGCGACGCCGACCCACAGCGTGTTCTGGAACGTCGCGAAGAACGTCGGGCTGAACACCTCGGCGTAGCGGTCGAACGAGAGCTTGTCGGTGGCCTGGGTGGCGAAGATGCTCGGCTTGTAGCCGAAGCTGAACCACACGACCATCGCCACGGGTGCGACGAAGAAGATCGTGAGCCACGCCCAGGCGGGCGCCGCGAGCAGGAATCCGGGGAGTCGTCTACGCACCAGCCGCCGCCTTCGTCGTGTTCCAGATCTGCACGACGCGTTCCTGCGCCTCGGTCAGTTCGCCCTCGTGCATGGTCGCGAGCTGCTCGGGGGAGTAGAACACGAGGTCGAGCATCGGCAGGCCGGCATCGGCGGCCACCTGCTGGATGCCCTTCGCGCCGGTGTCGTATCCGATGTAGTCGAGTTCGGCGAGCGCATTCTCGGGGGAGAGCACGTAGTCGATGAACGCGTGCGCGGCCTCGGGGTTCGGAGCACCTGCGGCGATCGCCCAGTTGTCCATCCAGATCTCGGTCGCCGGTGAGCCGAGCACGAACTTCCAGCGATCGGGGTCGGGGCTCTCGAGCATGCCGAGTCGGGCGTCGCCGTTGTACGACTGCATGAGCATCTGCGTCGCCTGAGGGATGGCGCTGCCGCCGGGGTAGGAGTCGAACGCCGAGATGTGCGGCGCGAGGTCGACGAGGAACTCCTCAGCGGCGTCGAGGTGCTCGGGATCGGTCGTGGTCCACGGGATGCCGTTCGCCCAGAAGTAGAGCCCGGTGAGCTCCGACGGGTCGTCGAGGAGCGAGGTCTTGCCGCTCGCCTCGTTCTTCGCGGCGTCGATGAAGTCGTTCCAGTCCTTCAGCTCGCGGTCGATCAGGGTGACGTCGTAGACGAAGCCGGTCGTGCCCCACGCCTTGCAGATCGAGTACTCGTTGTCGGGGTCCCAGGTGCGGCCGAGGAACGCCGGGTCGACGTGCTTCAGGTTCGGGATGAGGTCGTGGTTGAGCTTGGCCAGCAGCCCGTGCTCGGCCATCTGCGCGACGAACGTGCCGGTCGGCACGACGATGTCGTAGCCGCTCGTGCCCCGCGCGCCGACGAGTTTCGCCACCATCTCCTCGTTCGAGTTGAAGGCGCTGAGCGAGATCTTCGGGCCGAGGTCGGCGGTGAAGGCGTCGAGCACATCGGGTGCGTCGTAGTCGCCCCAGGTGTAGATCGACAGCTTGCTCTCGAGCGGGCCGCCGGAGGCCTGCACGGTGGCGGGCGAACCGTTCGGCGCGCAGGCGGCGAGCAGCCCGGCCGAGCCAGCCGCGGCGGCGAAACTCAGGAAGCGGCGCCGCGAGAGCTCCCGGCGGATGGTCTTGGCCGCGCCCGCGGGCGCGAGGATTCGGATCTCTTCGGATGACATCGTGGCTCCTCGGGCGTTCAGGCCGTCGGCGGCGCGACGTAGCCGCCCGCGCTCGCCGCATCGTCGGCCGGGAAGAGGAGCACGCTCTCGGCGCGCCACGAGCAGACGACCGCGTCGCCCACCGCGAGCTGGGGCGCCTCGGGGGAGGGGCGGCGGGCGATGAGGCTCTGGTCGTCGCCGAGCCGCACGAGGTACTGCATGGTCTCGCCGAGGTGCGAGACGCCGATGAGGGTGCCCCGGGCGGTGTTCACCGCGCCGGAGGCATCGGCCGAGGCATCCGCGTCGATGCTCACGAACTCGGGGCGCACGGCCGCGAGGCCGGCGGTGCCCTCCTGGAGCGCGGGCGAGGCGCCGCGCACGAGGGCGTGGGCCGAGTCGACGGCGGCGCCGCGCTCGGCGACGGCGCCTCGGAAGAAGTTCTGCTGCCCCACGAAGGCCGCGACGTAGGCCGAGGCGGGTCGGGCGTAGACCGTGTCGGCGTCGGCGAGCTGCTCGATGCGTCCGCTGCGCATGATCGCGATGCGGTCGCTCATCGAGAGGGCCTCGCCCTGGTCGTGCGTGACGAAGACGAAGGTGATGCCGAGGCGCGACTGCAGCAGCTTCAGCTCGAGCTGCATCTCTTCGCGCAGCTGCCGGTCGAGGGCGCCGAGCGGCTCGTCGAGGAGCAGCACCGAGGGGCGGTTCACGAGGGCGCGGGCGAGCGCGACCCGCTGCTGCTGGCCGCCCGAGAGCTGGGTGGGCTTGCGGTCGGCGAATCCGCGCATCTGGGCGAGGTCGAGGGCGTCGACGACCCGGTCGCGGATCTCGGACTTCGGGGTGCGCTTCTGCTGCAGCCCGTAGGCGACGTTCTCGGCCACCGACATGTGCGGGAAGAGGGCGTAGGCCTGGAACACGGTGTTGACGTCGCGGCGGTACGGCGGCACGCCGAGCAGGGAACGGCCCGAGACGCGGATGTCGCCGGCGTCGGGCTCCTCGAAGCCGGCGATCATGCGCAGCGTCGTGGTCTTGCCGCATCCTGAGGGGCCGAGCAGCGAGATGAACTCGCCGGCCTCGATCGTGAGCGAGAGGCCGTCGACGGCCGTCGAATCGCCGTAGCGCTTCGTGACGGTGTCGATGACGACCGTTCCGGGTGCCTCACCGCGGGATGTCACGGGTTCGGGAGCCGTCCCCGATTCCGCCTCGATCGTGGATGCCTGGGTCACTGGCGACGCCTCCTGTTCACTCGCGCGCCATCGCGCAGAGGCCATTCAATCCCCGCGTCAGGGCGGGCGCAACGCGGTGCCCGGCGAATGAGACGAACCATCGGACGGGGGCGCGGTGACCTGACAGTCCGTCTGGTCGGTCGGCGCCCCCGCCCGGATCAGGTGCTGAGCGCGGCCGTCGGCGAGGTGCGCGCCGCACGGGCCGCGGGCAACGCGCCGGCGACCGCGCCGACGGCGACCGTCGCCCCGACCGCGGCCGCGAGCACCGCGATCGGCACCGCGACGGGCCATCCGTTGGCCCCGGCGACGACCGCCGTGATCGCCCAGCCGATCGCCGTGCCGGCGATGCCGCCGCAGAGCGCCAG
Source organism: Agromyces lapidis (assembly GCF_009749405.1). Lineage (GTDB taxonomy): Bacteria > Actinomycetota > Actinomycetes > Actinomycetales > Microbacteriaceae > Agromyces > Agromyces lapidis. The sequence goes on along the minus strand of NZ_WBIQ01000009.1, from coordinate 205,359 downwards.
CAGGATCGCCTCGACGAGGAACTGCGAGCGGACGTGCCTGCGGGTCGCCCCGAGCGAGCGGCGCAGGCCGATCTCCTGTCGGCGTTCGAGCACGGAGATCACCATCGTGTTCGCGACGCCGATGCCGCCGACGAGCAGGGCGATGGACCCGACGCCCACGAGCAGTCCGGTGAAGGCCTGATCGATCGTGTTCTTCGCGGCGAGCGCGTCCGAGGGTCGGCTGACCTTCACCTGGGTCGGCGACTCGGGGTTGATCGTCGCCGGGAGCAGGGCTCGCACCTCGGCCACGAGGTCGTCGTCGGAGCGCTCGTAGATGACCGACGGCGAGCCCCCGAAGTCGAAGTGCTCGGTCGCGACCGGCGCGCCGATGAGCGCGACGGAGTCGAGTTCGGGAGCGAGGGGCGATCGGTCGAGGATGCCGGCGACGGTGAACTGGCGACCCCCGATCTCGATCGCACTGCCGATCGTGACGATGCCGAGCCGTTCGGCCGCGGCAGCGCCGAGCACCGCCACCGGGAACTGCTCGGTCGCCCGGTTGAGCCAGACGCCGGAGCCGAGCTCGGTACCGGTCGCCTCGAGCAGTTCGAGATCGGCGACGGCGACCGTGAGTCCGCCGGTCGCACCTCGGTCGATCATCTGGTTGCGGTAGACGTGCACTTCGGAGAGCGAGGCGGTCCAGCTCGCCCGCTCGACACCCTCCACCCGGCGCACGCGGTCGATCGCATCGGGCGGGAGCTCGGCGTCCTGCCCGAAGAAGTCCGACCCGGCCGACGCGGTGAGCAGGTTCGTGCCGAGCGAGGCGAGCCGCTGCTTCACGAGCGCCTCGCTCGACGTCGAGATGCCGACGACCGCGACCATCGCCGCGATCCCGATGGCGATGCCGAGCGCCGAGAGCACGGCGCGCATCGGACGTGCGCGGAGCCCGTGCAGGCCGAGCGAGAGGAGGTCGCTCGGACGCAGCCGGGAGCGCAGGCCGTTCACGATCCGGCTCCGGCGAGGACGCCCGCGCCCGTCGACAGCACACCGTCGCGGATGCCGACGCGGCGGGGCATCCGCTCCGCGACCTGCAGATCGTGCGTGATGACGACGACGGTCGTGCCCCCCGCGTTGAGCTCGGCGAGGATCGACACCACGGTCTCGCCCGAGCGGGTGTCGAGCGCACCGGTCGGCTCGTCGGCGAGGAGGAGGGCCGGTTCGCCCACCACCGCCCGTGCGATCGCGACACGTTGACGCTCACCGCCCGACAGTTCGTTCGGACGATGGCGGGCGCGGGGCGCCAGGCCGACGCGCTCGAGCGCGGCGGCGGCGCGCGCCCGCCGCTCGGCCTTCGGTGCGCCCGTGTACAGCAGGCCCGTCGCGACGTTGTCGAGCGCGGTCACTCCCTCGGCGAGGTGGTACTGCTGGAACACGAACCCGATGGTGTGCGCTCTGAGCCCCGAGAGCTCGGCGTCGCTCATCGCGCCGGTGTCGTGGCCGTCGATGCGGATCTCGCCGGAACTCGGCCGATCGAGCGTGCCCATGAGATTCAGGAGCGTCGACTTGCCCGAGCCGCTCGGCCCGACGATCGCGAGCATCTCGCCGCGATCCACGTCGAGGTCGGCGTGCGAGAGCGCGACCGTGGGCGGCGAGCCGTACGTGCGGGACACCGACCGCATCCGGATCAGCGGGGCGCTCATTCCGGCACCACGACCTCGTCGCCCGCCTCGAGCTCGCCGTCGGTGACCTCGACGAGCCCGTCGGCGAACAGCCCGAGTTCGACCGGAACGGCGGCGACCTCGCCCTTCGTCACGACCTCGACCGAGAATCCGCCGCCCGTGCGGGCGAGGAGCGCGGTGACGGGCACCATGAGCGCGTCCTCCCGACGCACCGCGGTGAGCTCTCCGCTCACCCCGACATCGTCGAGCCCGTCCGCGGCGGCTGCATCGTCGAGCGTGATCGTGACCGGCAGCTTCAGCTTCTTGCCGCCCTCGTCGTCGTCCTGCTCGACCGGCGTGCCGACGGCGCTCACCGTGCCCGGCGCCGTGGCGCCTCCCGGCAGCGTGATCTGCACCTTCGTGCCGACGGGCGCGATCGACTCGAGATTCGGCGCGAGGAAGACGCTCACGCGCTTCGCCGTGCCGGTGACGGAGATCACGGCGGAACCGGCCGGGGATCCCGGCTTCAGCTTCTGCTCGGCGACGCGCAGCGACTCGGGAGCGAAGACGATGCGGCCGAGGTCGATCGCGCCCGTCTCCTCGAGCCCGAGTGACTCCTGCCAGTCCTCGATCGCCGCCGCGGTCGACCAGGCGAACTCCTCGTCGGGCTCGCGGTCGAAGAATCCGAGGGCCGCGAGGTTCTCCTCGAGCTGCCGCACGTCGGGCCCGTCCTCCATGCCCTCGGAGAACGCCCGCCACGCCGGCAGTTCGCCGAGGAACAGCACGACGGGGTCGTCGTCGACGCGGAAGATCGTGGCGCCGCGATCGAGCACCGTGCCGACGCCGGGCAGCCAGGTGATCGTCCCTCCGAGGCTCGTGCCGAGCTCCCTCGATCCGCCGTAGCCGAGGCGCCCCGTCAGCCGGACCCGCTCGGTGAGGTCGCCGCGCGTGACGGGCGTGGTCGCGACCTCGGTGGCCCGCTTCTCATCGCGGTCATCCGCAGCCGGCGCGGGAATGGTCGCCGCGAGCACTCCGCCGGCGATGCCGAGCACGGCGATGCCGGCGCCTGCGATGAGCCAGGGGGCACGGCGACGTCGGGTCGGCGAGGTGGCCGTGGCATCCGTCGTCGTCGTCGACTGCTCGCTCGCCACTACTGCTCCATCTTCGGGTAGTCGGCCTGCTCGGTGCAGGCGTCGATGTCGGCGGGGTCGAACTCGTCGATCGACATCGCCTCGGTCATGCCGACCGAGCCGTCGGCCGAGATCTCGGGATCGGGGTAGTCGTAGCCGCGGTCGCGCATGCACGCGGAGAAGCGCAGCGTGGCCTCGTTCATCTCCTCGGCGTCGGGCATGCCGGGTACGGCGGGCGGCTCGCCGAGCTTGTCGATGCACGTGCGCTCGGCCGCGGCCATCGCCTCGGGATCGATCTCGTCGGGATCGACGGCATCGCTCGAATCGCTCGTGTCGCCGCCGCCCGATGCCGTGGCCATCTGGATGTCGACGCCCTCGTCCTTCATGCAGGAGACGAAGTCGGCCGACCACTCCTCGTAGGCGGCGTCCTCGCCGCCCGACTTCAGCTCGGCGGAGTCGCCGCCGCTCGGTGCGCCGGTGCACGCCGTGAGGGCGAGCAGCAGGCCGATGCCGGTGAGGGCGAGACGGGCGCGGGCGCCGCGGGAAGTTCGTGTGGTCATCGGGGTGTCCTTTCGATCGCGCGGTGATCGTGCGCGGGTCCCAGCACACTCCCAGCGCGGTCGTAGTGAGGTAAAAGGTGGCACTGACCTTTTCCTTATGCCCCGCGGGGTGTGATGGAACCTCCGGATGCCGCAGACCGAAGGAAGTGGAATCGTGCGCGTGCTGATCGTGGAGGATGAGCCCTACCTCGCCGAGGCGGTGCGCGCGGGGCTCGCGCTCGAGGCGATCGCCGCGGATGTCGCCGCCGACGGCGAATCCGCGCTCTTCAGCATCGACGTCAACGAGTACGACGTCGTGCTGCTCGACCGTGATCTCCCCGGCGTGCACGGCGACGAGGTGTGCCGCATGCTCGTGGCGCGCGAGACGCGCCCGGCGATCCTCATGCTCACGGCGGCCCGTCGGTTGGGCGACAAGGTCGAGGGCTTCGAGCTCGGCGCCGACGACTACCTGGCGAAGCCGTTCGAGTTCCCCGAGCTCGTGGCGCGCGTGCGCGCGCTCGGACGCCGCCGGTTCTCGGCGCTGCCGCCGCAGCTCGAGGCCGCCGGGGTGACGCTCGACCCGTTCCGGCGCGAGGTCTTCCGCGACGGGCGCTTCGTTCGCCTCAGCCGCAAGGAGTTCTCGGTGCTCGAAGTGCTGATGCGCGCCGGCGGCGGCGTCGTGAGCGCCGAGACGCTGCTCGAGAAGGCGTGGGACGAGAACGCGAACCCGTTCACGAACTCGGTGAAGGTGACGATCTCGACCCTCCGGCGCAAGCTCGGCGAGCCGTGGATGATCCGCACCGACCCCGGCTCGGGCTACGCGATCGACGTGGCGCATGGCTGAGCCCGTCGCATCCGTGCCCCGTACCTACCGCCTGACCGTGCGCGCGCGGCTGGCGCTGACGTACGCCCTGCTGCTCACCACCGCCGGGGCCGTGCTGCTCGTGATCGTCGCGTTCGTCGTCGGTCTGGTGCCGAGCTACGAGTTCGCCTCGACGTCCGCCTCGACGCCGGCGTCGACGATGACGCCGGCGATGCAGGCGACCCCCGCCGACGTGCCGACCGGATTCGCGGTGCCCGCCGAGCCGCTCTCCGACCCGGGGCTCCTCGCCGCCTCGACCGAGGCGGCCGTCGTCGTGAGTTCGCGCGCCGACATCCTGCAGCTGCTGCTCTGGGTGTCGGTGGGCGCGCTCGCACTGCTCGCGGCCGGCGGCGCCTGGGCCGGTTGGTTCGTCGCCGGCCGGATGCTGCGCCCGCTCCAGGAGGTGAACGTCGCCGCGCATCGCGCCTCGCGCGGTCACCTCGACCACCGCATCGCCCTCGCCGGGCCGCGCGACGAGATCACCGATCTCGCCGACACCTTCGACGGCATGCTCGATGCGCTCGAGCGCTCGGCGAACGCCGATCGACGCTTCGCCGCGAACGCCTCGCACGAGCTGCGCACCCCGCTCGCGACGACGCGGACGATGCTCGACGTGGCGCTGAACGCTCGGGCGACGGCCGACGCGCAGCTGCTCGAGCGGCTGCGGGAGATGAACGAACGGAGCATCGCGACCGTCGAGGCGCTGCTCGACCTCTCCGAGCTCGAGTCGACGGAGTCCGGCGCCTTCGGACCGGTCGACCTCGCCGCCGTCGCGGCATCCGTCGTCGACGAGTCGCGAGCCGAGGCGGAAGCGGCGGGAGTGCGGCTGACGCGGTCGGCTGCGCCAGGGACGTCGTTCGTCGAGGGCGACGAGGTGCTGCTGCGACAGCTCGCCGTCAACCTCGTGCAGAACGCGATCCGTCACAACGAGCGGGGCGGTTTCGTGACGGTGACGACGGATGCCACGGGGCCGATGCCCCTCCTCCGGGTCGAGAACAGCGGGACCGAGCTCGATGCCGCGACCGTAGCGACCCTCACCGCGCCGTTCACGCGGGGCGGCGGGCGCACGCGCGACGCGGCCGACCGAGGCCGTGGGCTCGGCCTCTCGATCGTCGCGGCGATCGCGGCACGCCATGGGGCCGAGCTCGAACTCTCGCCGCGAGCGGGCGGGGGCCTGCGAGCGGTCGTGCGCCTCCCGCGGTGACGCCGAGCGGAGCGGACGGCTCGTCGGCGCCGCCCGCCTCGCTCAGGCGAAGTCGAACACCGGCGGGAAGACGACCACGAGGATCGCGGCCCAGGCGAAGTACACCGGGAGCATCGCGGTCTGCCACCGTTCGAGCGCGGCGAAGCCGGTTCGGCGGCGCAGGAAGCCGAGCTGCAGGCGCAGGGCCCAGGCGAGGTTGACGAGCAGGATCAGGTTCACCCCGAGCGAGGCGGTCTTGTTCGCGCTGAAGCCGAACTCGCCCGTGCGCCCGATCATCGCGACGAGCACGATCGCGTCGAGCACGAGGGCGCTCGCGAGCATCAGGGCCTGCAGCCGGTCGTACCAGCCCGGGGCGAGCAGCGGATCGCGGGCCGAGATCGAGTAGACGAGCAGACCGACGACCACGACGAGCACGAGGTCGAAGGCGATGAGCAGGTCGCGGCTCACGTCCACGAGGTTCCACTGCATGATCGCGGCCACGACGAGCGCGAGCAGCATGAGCGTGAACAGCGGGGTGAAGACCTTCGTGAGCACCGGCGCGATGTTCTCGATCACGCGCTGCTTGGCCCCGACGAGCCATGCCGCGACGAGCACCGCGCCCGCCGCGCCGAGCGGCAGCACCCATTCGCCGACGAACTGCGCCACGTCGACGCCGATCGACGAGAACACCGCGACGGTCAGGGCGGAGAGCGCGCCGCCGCCGAGCGCGATCAGCAGGTAGTAGACGAACCACTCGCCGCTGAACCTGATGAAGTCCATGCGTGTGCGCTCGTCGCGCCAGCCGTCGCCGGCGTACGCGAGGCCGACGGTGAGCCAGAGCGCGACGAACGAGCCGAGCATCGCGATGATCTCGGTCGCCGCGGCGATCCCGGCGATCTCGGTGCCGACCGCCGGCTGGGGGACCGCGAACGGGTAGAGGTTCAGCGCGAGCCCGGTGCCGAGGAAGACGGCGCCCACGATCGCGAGCATGCCGAGCGAGGGCCGCCGGCGCCACGCGAACCAGAGCGCGAGGAACGGCAGCACGATGACAGCGCTGTTCAGCACGACCTGCGAGGGGTCGTCGGTCGCGAGGTTCACGGCCTTCACGGCGAGGCCCGCCCCGGCGCCGAGCCCCAGCGCGACGGCGAGGCCGTTCGCCCGCCGGTGGAATGCGAGCGGTCGGCCCGCGTCCTCCTGCTCGGCGTCGTCCGCGGCGCCGTCGCCCGTCAGCGCGAGCTGCTTCCAGAGCCGCTCGGAGTGCTCGCGGGCGTACTCGCGCGACAGCTCGTCGGTGGCGCCGAGGCGCTTCACCGCCACGAGGAATGCCTCGTCGGGCGCGAGTCCCACGGCGACGAAGTGGTCGACGGCGTCGGAGAGGTGGCTCTCGAGTTCGGCGAGGTCGGCGGCGTTCACGGCGTCGTGGCGCTGCATCCACCTGCGCCACGAGGCGAAGAGCGCGTCGAGATCGGTGGGCAGGTCGCGGGGTGCGTCGATGGGCATGTCAGGCCTCCCCGAGGGCGAGGCGCAGTCGCGGGCCGCCGTCGTCGGGCCAGACCTTGCTCAGCACGTCGCCGACGACCGACCACTGCCTGCGCTGCTCGGCGAGCACCGCTGCGCCCTGCTCGCTCAGCCGGTACTGCTTGCGCGGGCGGCCCGAATCGGCCTGGCGCCACTCCGAGTGCACGTGCCCGAGGCGCTCGAGCCGGTGCAGCAGTGGGTAGAGCATGCCGTCGCTCCACTCGAGCTCGCCATCGGAGAGCGCGGTGATGCGCTGCAGGATCGCGTAGCCGTACGACTCGCCCTCGGCGAGGATGCCGAGCACGACCGGGGTCGCGGCCGCCGCGACGAGGTCCTTGCCGATGCGCATGCGCGCCTCCATACCTTGTACTGCTAGATACCTAGAACTGCAAGGTATCACGCGAGCGGTGCGCGGTCGAGCGCGGTCGAGCGGTTGACGCCGCCGACCCGTGGGGCCATGCTTCTTCCGCGTCGCAGAACTTCTGCAGAAGTTCACCCCCCGAAACGCCGGTCGGGTCGGTCGCGGCAGGCGCAGCATGGGTTCAGGACGAACGGATGACCCGCCACGAGGCATCCGGAGAACGCACCCGCAGCACCGAAGGAGCACGACGATGAGCACCCCCAACCGCCCCGGCGACCAGACCCAGACCGCGGCCGAGCTGCAGCTCGAGTGGGACGCGGACCCCCGCTGGGAGGGTGTGAAGCGCGACTACACCGCCGAAGACGTCATCGCCCTCCGCGGCCCGGTCCGCGAGGAGCGCACGCTCGCCAAGCGCGGCGCCGAGAAGCTCTGGGAGAACATCCAGAAGAACACCGGCAACGCCTTCGAGCGCATGGAGGACCCCGAGTGGTCGGCCGCGCTCGGCGCCCTCACCGGCAACCAGGCGGTGCAGCAGGTGCGCGCGGGCCTCAAGGCCATCTACCTCTCGGGCTGGCAGGTCGCCGCCGACGCCAACCTCTCGGGCCAGACCTACCCCGACCAGTCGCTCTACCCCGCGAACTCGGTGCCGGCGGTCGTGCGCCGCATCAACAACGCGCTGCTGCGCACCGGCCAGATCGAGCAGGGCAACGAGTCGCAGACCGGCATCAGCGACTGGATGGCCCCCATCGTCGCCGACGCCGAGGCCGGCTTCGGCGGTCCGCTCAACGCCTACGAGCTCATGCACCAGATGATCGAGGCCGGTGCGGCAGGTGTGCACTGGGAGGACCAGCTGGCGAGCGAGAAGAAGTGCGGCCACATGGGCGGCAAGGTGCTGATCCCCACCGGCCAGCACATCCGCACCATCAACGCGGCCCGCCTCGCGGCCGACGTCGCCGGCGTGCCGTCGATCATCATCGCCCGCACCGACGCGCTCGCCGCGACCCTCCTCACGAGCGACCACGACGAGCGCGACAAGCCCTTCGTCACCGGTGAGCGCACCGCCGAAGGCTTCTACAACGTGCAGAACGGCATCGAGCCGGTCATCGCCCGCGGTCTCGCCTACGCCGAGTACGCCGACCTGCTCTGGGTCGAGTCGGCCGAGCCCGACCTCGAGCTCGCGCGCCGCTTCGCCGAGGCCGTGCACGCGAAGTTCCCGGGCAAGCGCCTCTCGTACAACTGCTCGCCGAGCTTCAACTGGAAGAGCCACCTCGACGACGACCAGATCGCGAAGTTCCAGCGCGAGCTCGCGTCGATGGGCTACGCGTTCCAGTTCATCACCCTCGCGGGCTTCCACTCCCTGAACCACGGCATGTTCACGCTCGCCAAGGACTACAACGAGCGTCACATGTCGGCCTACGTCGAACTCCAGGAGGCCGAATTCGCCTCGGAGGCTGCCGGCTACACCGCCACGCGCCACCAGCGCGAGGTCGGCACCGGCTACTTCGATCAGATCGCCACCGCGCTGAACCCCAACAGCGCAACCCTCGCCCTCGTCGGATCGACCGAGGAAGAACAGTTCAACCACTGAGCCGCCAGCCGAGCGGGCGGTGCTGAGCACCGCCCGCCGGCGAACCGGAGGAGACGACACCATGAACACCCTGATCATCGAACGAACGGATGCCCCGCCCGCACGCGCGTCCGAGGCATCCACCCCGCGCCCCGCAACGGGGAGCTTCCAGACCGTCGAACCGCGCATCGAGGTCACCGCGCCGCTCGGCGCGCGCTACGACGAGATCCTCACGCCCGAGGCGCTCGCCTTCCTCGCCGAACTGCACGACCGCTTCGCCGGCACCCGCCACGAGCTGCTCGCCGAGCGCCTGCAGACCCGCGTCGACGCCGCGAACGGCCGCGACCCGAAGTTCCTGCCCGAGACGGAGTGGATCCGGAACGACACCACCTGGAGGGTCGCGGGCGCCGCCCCCGGCCTCGAGGACCGCCGCGTCGAGATCACCGGGCCGACCGACCGCAAGATGGCGATCAACGCACTGAACTCGGGTGCGAAGGTGTGGCTCGCCGACCAGGAGGACGCCACGAGCCCCACCTGGGCGAACGTCATCGAGGGGCAGCTGAGCCTCTTCGACTTCCTCAGGGGCGAGCTCGAGTACACGAGCCCCGAGGGCAAGGAGTACCGTGTCACCGCCGCGGAGACGCCGACGATCGTGATGCGTCCGCGCGGCTGGCACCTCGTCGAGAAGCACCTGAAGTTCCACGACCGCGCGGGCCGTGCGATGCACGCCTCGGGCTCGCTCGTCGACTTCGGGCTGTACTTCTTCCACAACGCGCAGGCGCTCATCGCCGCAGGCCGCGGACCGTACTTCTACCTGCCGAAGCTCGAGTCGTACCGCGAGGCGAAGCTCTGGAACGACATCTTCGTCTACGCGCAGGACGCCCTCGGCATCCCGCAGGGGACGGTGCGTGCGACGGTGCTGATCGAGACGATCCAGGCCGCGTTCCAGATGGACGAGATCCTCTACGAGCTGCGCGACCACTGCGCCGGCCTCAACGCCGGCCGTTGGGACTACATCTTCTCGATCGTGAAGACCTTCCGCTCGCGGGGGCGCCGCTGGGTCATGCCCGACCGCAAGGCCATCACGATGACGGTGCCCTTCATGCGGGCCTACACCGAACTGCTGGTGCAGACCTGCCACAAGCGCGGTGCGCACGCGATCGGGGGCATGAGCGCGTTCATCCCGAACCGCCGCGACCCCGAGGTGACCGAGCGCGCGCTCGCCGCGGTCTCGGCCGACAAGCGCCGCGAGGCGGGCGACGGCTTCGACGGCACGTGGGTCGCCCACCCCGACCTGATCCCCACCGCACGCGCCGAGTTCGACGCGGTGCTCGGCGACCGGCCGAATCAGGTCGACCGCCTGCGCGACGACGTGCAGGTGACGGCGGCGCAGCTGCTCGACATCCCGTCGATCGGCGGCGAGGTCACCGAGGGCGGGGTGCGCGACAACATCTCGATCGCGATCCGCTACATCGAGTCGTGGCTGCGCGGCGTCGGCGCCGCGGCGATCGACAACCTCATGGAGGATGCCGCGACCGCCGAGATCTCGCGCTCGCAGCTCTGGCAGTGGTTGAACGAGAACACCGTCACCGCCGAGGGCACGCGCATCGACCAGACCTCGATCGTGCGCCTCATGGCGGCGGCCGTCGCCGAGCTTCCCCGCTTCGAGGGCGACCGCTTCGACGACGCGATCTCGGTGTTCCGCACCGTGGCCCTCGAGCCCGAGTTCCCGACGTTCCTCACCGTGGGGGCGTACGCGCGCTTCCTCTGAGGCTCGGCCCGGCGACGACCAGGGCCTTCCCGACCGCATCCGGCGACCCCGGAGGTGCAGCGGTCGGGGAGGCCCGTTCGTCGTGACGGGTCACCGCGGTCCATGCAGGCGCTCGCCCGTCGCACGGTTTCAGGATCTCGGATGCCTGTCAGGACGATACTCGGGAATGCGTCCTGACGGGCTTCCGTCTTCCTGAAACGGGGTGTCGCGCTTCTCGCGGCCGCGCGTCGCTCTGGCAGAATCGCGAGGTGACCGCGCTCGTGATCCGACCCGCGACCGCCGGCGACGTCGACACGCTCGCGGGCCTCGCCGCCGAAACCTTCCCGCTGGCCTGCCCGCCGCACACCACGCCCGAGGCGATCGCCGACTTCATCGAGCGGCACTTCCGGCCCGAGCACTTCTCTGCGTACCTCGCGGACGCCGAGCGGCGGGTGCTCGTCGCAGAGCGGGGCCGCGGGGCATCCGCATCGCTCATCGGGTACAGCATGCTCGTCGGCGGCGAACCGGGCGATGCGGATGCCGCGGCCGTCGTCGCAGGCAGGCCCGCCGTCGAGCTCAGCAAGTTCTACACGCGCGCCGGCGAGCACGGCCGCGGCGTTGCCGCGCCGCTCATGGCGGCGACGCTCGAAGCGGCGCGCGCCGCGGGAGCCGTCGCCTGCTGGCTCGGCGTCAACGAGGAGAACGCGCGGGCGATCCGCTTCTACGAGAAGCAGGGCTTCGTGAAGGCGGGGCGCAAGCACTTCACCGTCGGCGGCCGGGTCGAGGACGACTGGGTGCTCGCGCAGCCGCTCGCGCAGCCGCTCGCGCAGCCGCTCGCGCTCGCGGCGGAGTGACGCAGCGCGGCCTCAGCGCAGCGGCACGCCGACGTCGCCGCCGCCTTCGGGGGTCAGCCTCGCATTCATCGTGAGGAGCATCGGCGCCGGCGTGAAGCCCCCGGCGAACAGCGCCTCGCCCTGGCGGAACCACGGTGATCGTTCGATGAGCGCGGTCGGCGCGTAGCCGAAGTAGGTGGCGAGCCCGTCGAGGTCGATGGGCGAGCTCATCTTCATGAGTGCGAGGTTGTCGCACTGGGAGATGATGCTCGGATGCACCTTCGACGGCCGCTGCGTCGAGAGCAGCAGCCAGAGGCCGAACTTGCGCCCCTCCGCGGCGATCTGCACGATGCGCTCGCGCACCGCGACGGCGAGCGGCGAGGTCAGTTCGGGCGAGCAGAGGTTGTGCGCCTCGTCGATGACGAGCAGGGCCGGCCGACGCTCCTCGCGCCGCTCCCACAGTTCGTCGAGCACCGAGAGGGCGACGACGAGGTGCTGGTCGGGCGTCGAGAATCCGCCGAGGTCGAGCACCGTGGCATCCGCCCGTTCGTCGACGACGAGCGTCGCCTCGCGGTCGCGCCCCGCCCAGACCTCCCATTTCAGGAGCCCCATGTTCTCGATGCGCAGGCCCAGCGCCCGCCGCGCGGGGTCGTCGGAGCCGAGGAGCGCGGGGAGCACCTGGTCGGGCTCGCTCGCGCTGAGCGTGTCGCTGAGATGCACGACCGCGTTGAACTCCTCGCGGTCGGCGACGGGGTCGAGGCGCAGCACCGCGGCCTTCGCCGCCATGCTGAGCGAGGGGAACCGGGCGCGCAGCGGCTCGGCGCCCGGGGTGCTCGGGCGGAGCACGCGGATGTCGCGCTCGCGCAGCAGCTCGGCGGTGTCGCCGCTCGCACCGGGGTTCAGCTCGCCGAGCCGCACGAAGTCGGAGTTCGGGTCGAAGACCACGACGGGCAGCGCGGTGTGCGCGATGAGCTGCTCGAGCACGACGCCGAGCGCATAGGTCTTGCCCGATCCGCTCTGCCCGCACCAGAAGGTGTGACGGTTGAAGCGGTGCGCGAGCAGCAGCGCCGGGCGGATCGGCGGGCTGAGGTTCACGCCGATCTCGAGCGTCGCCCCCATCGCTGCGTGCACGAGGTCGATCGTCGCGGCATCGGCGACCTCGACGGTGCCGCCCGTGAACGGCGCGCCGCCGCGCTGGTCGAAGCGGTCGCCGTCGATCTCGCCGAGGAGGCGCCCGTGCAGCGCCTCGGCGTCGTCGTCGGCGGCGGTCAGCTCACGCGCCTCGACGAGGGCGAGCATGCGGCCCCTGGCCGTCGTCACGAGCAGCAGCGTGCCCGCGATGAAGGGCGTGCCCGAGGCATCCGGGATCGTGAACGATCGGCCGTCCTCGGAGTGGGCGGTCAGCTGCGCACGGTGCTCGGCCATGCGCCGATCATGCCACGGCGGCGGCCCGCCGCGCGATCCACCACGTGCCGAGTCCCGAGGCGAGGAAGATCGCCGCGAGCGAGGCCCACCCCACGAGGCCGTGCGTGATCGCGGTGGCGTTGACGACGAGCGGCGCGGCGAGGGCGCCGACCGAGTACCCCATGCCGAAGACGCCCTGGTAGGTGCCCGCCCGCACGGGGTCGGCCAGCTCGAAGCTGAGGCCCCAGCCGCCGGCCTGCGAGAGCACCTCGGCGAACGCGTGGGCGGTCGCCGCGATCACCAGCACCGCGATCGCGAATCCGGTCGGCAGTCCCGCCGCGGCGGCGTAGACCAGGCACGCGCCGGCCATCAGCCAGGCGGCGATCGCCGAGACGCGGCCGGCGACCCGCAGGTCGTGGGTGCCGCGCGACATCGGCACCTGGAAGACCACCACGATGACCGTGTTGAGGATCAGCAGTGCGGCGATGAGCACTTCGGGCGCGTCGGTCTCGCGGGTGATCCAGAGCGGCACGCCGAGCTCGCCGACACCGAACTGCATGCCGAAGATCGCGCTGAGCGCGGTGAGCCAGAGGTAGCGGGGGTCGCGCCAGGGCGAATGCGAGCGCCAGTCGCGCCGCTCGCTCGCGATCGCCTCGGCCGTGGCCGCGGCATCCACCGAGCCGGTCGCGGTGACGACCTCGGCGACGGCGGCGCGGGCCGGGGCGTCGACGCGGGCGGGAAGGCGCACGAGCTGGAACAGGCCGAGCAGGTAGAGCACTCCGGCGCCGATGATGAGCCCCCGGTAGGCCTCGGCGGTGCCGAGGGCGAGGGCGATCGCGCCGAGCCCCGAGCCGACGGCGATCGACACGTTCGTCACGGTGCGGAGGACCGCCCGGGCGTGCACCCGCGACTCGCCCGTGAAGGCCCGGGCGATGATCGCCGATCGGGTCGAGTTCGCACCCTGCTCGAAGAGCCCGCAGACGACGGCGATCACGAGTGCCGTGACGAAGTCGCCGGCGAAGACGTAGGCGATGAGCGCGACGCCCTCGATCGCGGTGAACAGGATGATGAGCCGCTTCGCACTGAACCGGTCGGTGAGCCAGCCGCCCGCGAAGGACGCGATCACGCCCGCCCCGCTCGCCGCAGCGAGCACGATCGCGACCTCGCCGGGGGTGAGGCCGACGATGAGCGTGAAGTAGAGCACGGTGACGGTGAGGAAGATGCCGCGGCCGAGTCGCGAGATGAGCGTGGCGCCGACGAGGATGCGGAGCACCGGGTCGGCGACCGAGGCCGCGAGGCGGGCGAAGAAGTTCGGCCGCGGGCCGGAGTCGGCGGGGCTCGCGTCGACCGCGGGGGTCGCGCCGGTGTCGGGGGAGGCTGGTGCGGTGCCGGGCGGGGAGGTAGGGCTCACGAGACAGTTCTGTCAGAGGCGGCGACGCCTTCGAAATTGATGTAGCGTTCTGCTTCATGTTGAGCTACGTGCTGAATGAGGCGGATGTCGCGGCGGTGCGTTTCGGCATCTCGCCGTTGTGCGAGCTGGGGCTCTCGCTCCGCGCCATCCGCGACCCGTCGCGCTTCCCCCTGCAGCTGCCCTGGCTCCGGCGCACCGAGGCCGCGCGCGCCGAGCTCGACCTCGACGCGCTCACCGGCCTCATCGACGACCGGCTCTGGACCCCCGACTTCCTGAACCCCAGGCCGACGAGCCCGCTCACCCGCCTCGACGACGAGATGGCGGCGCTGCGCTCGATCTCGCCCGCCGAGTTCGAGCGCGACCTCGTGGCCGTGCACGGTCGCATTCCCGAGGTCTTCGCCGGGTCGCCGCGCGCCGCGATCCGCCGGCTCGCCGATGCACTCGACGAGCTCTGGGCCGCGACCTTCGAGCCCTACTGGCCGCGCATGCGCGCCGTGCTCGAGGCCGACGTGGTCTACCGGGGGCGGCAGATCGCGCAGCAGGGCCTCGCCGCGATGCTCAACGGCATCTCGGGCACGGTCGACTACGAGGGCGGCGTCGTCAGGGTGCGCCTCAGAGACCCGAACGACCGGGTGCAGCCGATCGACGGCCTCGGCCTCACGCTCGTGCCGACCATGTTCACCCGTCGCGGCTCTGCGCCGGTCGGCGACGGCCCGCCCATGATCATGTACCCGGCCCGCGGCCAGGGCGCCCTCTGGGAGGCCGAGCACGTCGCGAACCCGGCCGCCGTGGCCGCGGTGCTCGGCGAGACCCGGGCCCGGCTGCTCTCGGCGCTCGGCGACCCCGCGTCGTCGACCGAGCTCGGCGTGCGCTTCGGCGTGACCGCCTCGGCCGTCAACCAGCACCTGAGAGTGCTTCGCGACGCGGGCCTCGTCGTCTCGACCCGGTACGGGCACAGCGTGCTCTACCTGCGCAGCGAGCTCGGCGCGTCATTGCTCGCGGCGGGGCGGTGACCCGAGGTGCAGGCTGCGTCTCAGGCGGGCCCGGGCGCGAGCCGCGCCTCGCGCGTAGGGTGAACGCATGACCCGCGTTCGCGACCTCGACTTCGTCGTACGCTCTGCGCTCTACGCCCCGGACGGCTCGGGCGCCGCCGAGATCGAGCGCACCGAGGATGTCGCGGGCGGGTGTTGGTCTCGGGTCACCGTCGCCGGGGGAGGGCTCGACGGGTATCTCCACATCAGGCACCGCGCCGACGAAGAGGTCTTCGCGGTCGACGGCGACGCCGATTCGGCCCCGCCGCGCGACGGGCGCACCGACCTCGACGGGCGATTGCGCCCCCTCGGCGCGTTCTTCCCTGCGGCCTCGCTCGCGGACGCCCGGCGGGAGGCGGAGACGCTGCGCGAGCGCCTGCGAGCGCAGAACGAGGCGATCCGGGCGTCGACCTTCGAGGTCTCGGGCCTCGTCGACGGCCGGAGCCGGCGCGTGCGGGTCGGACCCACGGTCGCGGGTCGCACGAGCCTCGAGTGCCTCGCCGACGAGCGCGAGGGCACCCGGGTCATGTACACCTCGGCCGAACGCGCCGAACTCGAACGTGCGCAGCGCGGGCCGGTCGAGATCGAGGCGACGTTCACCGAGCGTCGCCCGGTCGTCGGCGGGATGCGCACGCGTTCCGTCATGGTCTCGCTGTCGCCGCTCCGAGCTCCCGTGGGGTGACCGACGCACATGGGGAGCGCTCCCCATCGTCGGTCGAGCCGAACCGGCGCAGCCTGTCCGGCGTCCCGTATCAGGTCGACCGGCACACCGAGGGGGAACCATGGGAGACGGCGTCGAACTCGATCTCGAGCGGCTCGAGGAGGCCGGACGGCAGCTGACCGCCGTGAAGCACGAGCTCGAGCACGCCTCGAACAACTCGCGCTCGCTCGCCGACGCCGTCGGCCACGACGGCCTCGCCGATGCCCTCATCGACTTCGCCGACGAATGGGACGACACCCGCGAGGCCATGGTCGAGAACATCGGCACCCTCGCCGAGGCTGCATCGGGCATCTCCGAGGCGTTCTCGCAGCTCGACACCGAGTACGCCGCTGCACTCGAGGGCGCGCAGTGAGCCGTCCCGCCGGCTGGTCGGCGCTCGGGCTGGGCCGTGACCCGATTCCCGGCGACCCCGACCGGGTGCGCAACGGAGGGCTCGAGTACCTCGAGGTCGCCGGTGCGATCGGCGGCGCGGTCGATGCGCTGCGAAGCATGGAGCTCGACCGCGACGCTTCGGAGGCCCCGCCCGCGAGTTCGACCTCCGGCGGGGCGTGTCGCTCGCCCCGTTCCTCGAGCAGTATCGCGACCGCATCGCCCGCGTGGTGTTCGACCCGGCCGGCCCGCACCCGGTGGCCGCCCCCGTCGATGCCGTGCTCGAGTCGCTCCGTTCGCGGTCCGATGACGACGAGGTCGCCTGGCTCGCCGGTGGCTCTGCGAGCGCGGCCGCCGGTGCGCCGACGGCTCGTACGGGCTCGGCGACCGGCTCCGACGAGGTCGTCGACTTCCGGCTCGCGGTGCCCCTGCGCGGCTGGACGCGAATTCCGGCGGGCGACGTGCTCGAGTACCCGAAGCACGCGGTCAGGCAGTTGCGAGGCGAACGGCGACGGATGCCTCGCGCCGAGCGCGCCGGCTCGTTCGCGTGGCTCGAGGCGATGATCGGCCGCGTGGCGGGGGCCGCCGGTGCGCGCGAGGTCGGAACGACCGTCGACCTCTCGGCGGCGGCGACGCCCGTGCTGTTCGCCAGGTACTGGCGGCCTGGGGCCGACCACGCGACCGCGCGTGCCCCGGCCGAGGACGGCCGCGTCGACGAATCGATCGCGCCGTTCTTGGTCGACGGCGCCGAGTTCGGCGTCGTGCGCACGGCCGAGCCCCTCGAGCCCGCTTCGCCCGGCGGACGGGCCAGCGTCCTCGAAGTCGCGCTGCCGTGGCCCGATGGCGGCGGTGCATGCATCGTGCTGCTCATGTCGCCCGCGACCGACAAGCACGCCGTACTGCTGAGGCTCGCGACCGCGATCATCGGCGGGGGTGCATGGGTGACCCGCTCGCGCGGCTGATCCCGCCGCGCTGCCGCCCCCGTTCGCCCCTCAGGCGGGGTCGGGGGCGACCCGCAGCACGAGCTTGCCGCGCACGTGCCCGGCCTCGATCAGCCGGTGCGCCTCGGCGCCCTCGGCCAGCGGCAGTACGCGGTCGAGATGCACCCGCACCGCGCCGTCGTCGATGAGGCGCGTGATCACCGCGAGGGTGCGCGCATCGGGCGAGACGACGTAGCCGGTGGCACGGATGCCACGGGCCTTGGCCTCGTCGCGCATGGTCGGCCACGAGCCGGTGGGCACCGTCACGATGAGCCCGCCCGGGCGCAGCGCGTCGAGCGAGCGCGTGCCCGTGGCATCCTTCACGTTGCCGATGAGGTCGATCACGACGTCCTGGTCGCGCGCGACCTCTTCGAAGCGTTCGCTCGTGTAGTCGACGACGCGATGCGCGCCGAGCGCGCGCAGGAACTCGGCGTTGCGCGGCGAGGCGGTCGTCGTGACGGTCGCGCCGAAGTACGCCGCGAACTGCACGGCGAAATGCCCGACCCCGCCCGCACCGGCGTGGATCAGCACCCGCTGGCCGTCGTGCACCCGCGCGGTGTCGACCACGGCGCCCCACGCGGTGAGCGCCGCGAGCGGCACCGCCGCGGCGTGGGCGAAGTCGAGCGAGGCGGGCATCGGGGCGAGGCTCATCGAGCTCACCGTCGTGTACTCGGCGTGGGTGCCCGGCATTCGCGGCACCCGCACCATGCCGTACACCCGGTCGCCAGGCCGCAGGGGGTGCGCGGCGTACGGCACCTGCTCGACGACGCCCGCGAAGTCGTGCCCCAGCACCGCGGGGTAGCGGCCGATCGCCGCCGAGGTGCCTCGGCCGGCCCGGGTCTTCACGTCGATCGGGTTCACGCTCGCGGCCACGACGCGTACGAGCACCTCGTCGCTGATGCGCAGCGGGCGCTGCACCTCGGCGAGGTGCAGCTCCTCGGCTTCGCCGGTGCGGTCGATCACCAACGCCTGCATCGTCTCCTGCGCCGTCTCCGCCTGCATTCCCCGTGCCTTCCGTCGTAGGTCTCGCTCCATTCTGCCCGCCGTGGCTATGCTGCGAGGAGTGTCGTCGCAGGGCGACCGGGAGGGTGGATCGTGCGTCGGACTTTCGGAGTGCTGCGGGTGCTGGCGGCCGCGGCGATCATCGTGGCCATCGTCGGGCAGTTCGCGAAGAGCCTGTCGATGGTTCCCGACCCCACGGCCTTCGTCGTGAACTTCTTCAGCTTCTTCACCATCCTCTCGAACGGGGTCGCCGCGATCGTGCTGCTCGTCGGCGCCGCGTACGCCTTCCGCCGGGCGAGCGACCCGCCCCTCTTCGACCTCGTGCGCGCCTGCGCGACCACCTACATGGCGACGACGCTCGTCGTCTACAACCTGCTGCTTCGCGACATCTCGCTCGACCAGGCCACCACCCTGCCGTGGTCGAACGAGATCCTGCACGTGTGGGCGCCGCTCTACCTCGTGCTCGACTGGGTGCTCGCGCCGGGCCGGGGCCGCATCCCGTGGAGCCGCTTCTGGTGGATCGCGGCGTTCCCCGTCGTCTGGGTGGTCTACACGATGCTCCGCGGGGCGGTCACCGGTTGGTACCCGTACCCGTTCCTCAACCCCGAGGTGAGTCCCGGTGTCGGATACGACGGCGTCACCGTGTACGTCATCGCCATCGCCGCGTTCATCCTGCTGGTCGGTTCGGGCGTCGTCGGGCTCACCATGCTCGGGCGGCGGGCAGCCGTGGAGGAGCCGGCCGCCGACGACCGCGCGATGACCCCGACCGCCGGCTGAGTCGCGCCGGCCACGGCGTCAGCCCCGGGTTCCCCGCCGGGCGTCGCTCGCCTCGAGCCAGCGCGCGAGCTGCCGGCCGAGCACCGCGTTCTGCCGCGCCTGGCCGTCGTCGCGAGCGGTGAGCATCACGAGGGGTGCCTCGAGTCCGATGGCCCAGCGTTCGGCGATCGGCACCGGGTGCACGGGGTCGCGAGGGGCCGCGACGACGAGCGAGCGGATGCCTCGAGGTGCGAGCCGGGCGAGTTCGCCGTCGTCCACGAAGGCGCGGTTGCGGGGGATCTCGATGAGTCGCATCGCGCGCCGCGCGGCATCGGGCGAGGTGAACTGCGAGAGCAGCCCCTTCGCCCCCGCCGGCGACTCGGCTGCGATGCGGTGGAAGATCTCGCGTTCGCGGAACTCGGCCGCACCCGCAGCCCCGGCGTCGACGAGCAACTGCCCGATGACGGGGAAGACCCGCAGGTTGTCGGGCAGCGAGCGATCGTCGAAGGCCGGCCGAACGAACACCGCGCGATCGATCGGCAGCAGCTCGTCGAGGGCGAGCCGCAACGCGATCGCCGCGCCCATCGAGATGCCGAGCACGGTGAGCGGCTCGCCGTCGTCGAGGGGGCGCCCAGTGGACTCCTCGAACTGCTCGCGGACCGTCGTCGCGATCTCGGCCGCAAGGCGGTCGAGCGCGAAGTCGGCGGGCTCGCCGACCGTGAGATAGCCCCCGTGGGCGCGGACGTCGGGGGCGATGACGAGCTCGTCATCGCCCGCGACCTGGCGCACGACGGGCGCGAGGAGTTCGAGCGGCTGCCTGCGATCGGCGCCGAGGCCGTGCAGCAGGAGCGTCGTCACGCGAGCGCCCCCGGGCGATAGACCGCCCGCGGGTCGACGTCGCCCGGGTTCGGACGGATCGCCTGCAGCAATTCGTTCGCAAGACCGACGAGGATCTCGATCTGGTCGTCGTCGCGGTCGACCCAGCGGGACTTCGGCTCGTCGGCCACGGGCACGAAGTCGGCGTGCTCCTCCCAGACGACGAGGGTGCGCTCGGCGCCGAGCACGTACTGCTGCCACCAGACCTGCCGGAGGTAGCCGCGGGGGATGCCGCGCCACGGCTTCGACGTCGTCTTGATCTCGCACAGCTCGAGCGAGCCGTTCGCGGCGACGCCCAGGCCGTCGGGGGTCGCGAGGTGCCGGCGCTCGAACTCGGAGTGGAACAGCAGCGTGGACGGCGCGAGCCCGTGGGTCTGGCGGACCCACTCGGCGATCACGGGTTCGCGGGCGCGCCCGTGGTCGGTGTAGCGGCTGCCGCCGAAGCTGCGACGGGCGCCGTGCAGCTTCTCGTGCGCGGCGGTGCGCACCGAGTCGCGGGTGGCGAGCTTGGCCGCATCGGTCGCGGTGATGCCCTGCGCCCGCGCACGCAGCCACGCCACACGGTCGCCCGAGTCGGCGACGATGCGGGTCTCATGCGGATGCCTCGGGCGTGGCTCGGCCGGCGGCGCCCACGTGTCACCCTCGAGATCGAAGAGGGCGAAGGGTTCTGGCACCCTCCGAGCGTACTCGCCGCCGCCTCCATGCGCCGTACGATCGACGGAATGGCAGGTGATTCGAGAACGGTGCCGCGCGGGCCCTCCCGCGCCGCCCAGGGCGACCGCGACCTCTCGCGTCCGCTGCCCGCGACGCTCAGCTGGGGGGTGCTCGTCGGCTTCGCGCTGGTGCTCCTCGGCGCCCTTGTGCTCGCGGCGGTGCCGTGGTGGGTCGGCGCCTGGTACGGGGGGTTGTCGATCGTCGCGTTCGCGGCCTACGGGATCGACAAGGCGGCGGCGCGGCGGGGCGCGGGCCGGGTGCCCGAACGCACGCTGCACCTCGTCGACCTCGTCGGCGGATGGCCGGGGGCGCTCGCGGCGCAGCAGCTGTTCCGGCACAAGACGCGCAAGCGCAGATTCCGCCGCGTGTTCTGGGCCGGGGTGGTCGGCAACCTGCTCGCGCTCGCCGCGTTCGTCGTCTGGCTCGGCGCGTCGCGGTAGCCCGCGGGCTCGGCCTTCCGTCTCTCCATCCCCGGGCTCGCCCTGCCGGTCCCGCCTCGGTCGCCCCTGCCCGCTTCGCTCCGCAGCGCGATCGTTCGGATGCCTCTCACACGACTTCTGCGGGCGTCGCAAGCGACTTTTGATTGACGCGACGACAAAAGTAGGCGACAGTGTTCGAGCACGGAACTCTCGACGATGAGTGGGAAGGGAACAGCATGTGCTACGGACATGATGGGAAGGGCGCGCTTCGCGCATCACTGCAGGAGCGCGGGGTGAGCCGGCGCGGGCTCCTCCTCGGCGCATTCGGCGCGGCGGCCGCGGCGGCGACCCTCTCCGCAGGCACGACGCCCGCCGTGGCGGACGTCGCGAAGAAGCCGTGGAAGCCGGTGCCGCCCGGCAAGATCAGCCTCCAGCTGTGGACGGTGCGCGAGGCGCTCGGCGCCCCATGGGGCCCCGGCGACTACGACACGACGCTCCGCGCGATCGCGGACCTCGGCTACCCGCGGGTCGAGCAGGCGCTCGGGTACTTCGGCCGCACTGCCGCGCAACTGCGGTCGTTCTACGACGAGATCGGCATCCGGGCGACGTCGTCGCACGACGGCCCCTCGTCCGATGCCGCCGCCCTCGAGCAGAAGCTCGAGAACGCGGCGACGCTCGGCCAGCGGTACCTCAACGTGCCGTACTTCGCCTCGGGTGCGCTCGCCGACTGGCAGCAGCTCGCCGACACGATGAACGCCGAGGCGCAGGCCGCCGCGTCGTACGGGATCGCCTACGGCTACCACAACCACGCGCACGAGTTCACGACCGACCTCGGCGGCGGGCTCACGCCGTGGCAGGTGCTCACCGAGCGGCTCGACCCCGCGCTCGTGCACCTCGAGGCCGACCTCTACTGGGTCGTCACCGGCGGCATCGAGAGCGGCGACGGCGCCGCCGATCCCGAGCAGTTCGCGATCGACGTGATCGACCAGGCGCCGCAGCGCGTGCGTCAGTTCCACGTGAAGGACCGGCACGTGGGCGGCGACATGGCCGACCTCGGCACCGGCACGATCGACTTCGGGCGGATCTTCCGGGCTCACGCCGTCGAGGAGTACATCGTCGAGAACGACACCCCCGACGTCACGCCGCTGCAGACCGCCGAGGTCGGGTACGACTACCTGCGCGAGCTGCGATTCTGAAGGTTCGTCGCGACCGGTCAGCGGGCGCCCGTGCGCGGTTCAGGATGCCTGGATCGCGCGCGGGGACGCCGCGGCGGCCGGGCGCGGAGCGCAGGCGGCCGTGAGGCCGCCGGAGATCCCCGGCTCAGCGCGCGGCGAGCGCGTCGATGCCCTCGGGCGAGAGCGCGTGGTGGATGGCGAGCATGGCCGCGCCCAGCACGGCCGCGTTCTCGGCCGCGGCCGACTGCACGATCGCGAGGTGCTCGGTCGCGAGTGGCATCGACCGCGTGTAGACGACCTCGCGGACGCCCGCGATGAGGTGCTCGCCGGCGCGCGCCATGGAGCCGCCGATCGCGATGACCGAGGGGTTCACGAAACTCACGCAGGCGGTCAGCACCTCGCCGATGTCGCGGCCGGCCTGACGCACGGCCTGGATCGCGTCGATGTCGCCGCGCTTGACGAGCTCGACGACGTCGCTGCCGGATGCCGCGTCGAGTCCCTGCTCGCGGAGCGCCCGCGCGATGGCGGGGCCGGAGGCGAGCGCCTCGAGGCATCCGCGATTGCCGCAGTGGCAGGGCACCTCGCTGCCGCGGGCGACGCGGATGTGCCCGATGTCGCCCGCGATGCCCTGGGCGCCGCGCTGCAGCAGGCCGCCCGAGATGATGCCCGAGCCGATGCCGGTCGCGACCTTCACGAACATCAGGTGCTCGGTCTGCGGCCAGGCGATGGCCTGCTCGCCGAGCGCCATGATGTTGACGTCGTTGTCGACGAGCACGGGCACCTCGAGGTGCTGCTGCACCCAGCCGGGCACGTCGAAGCGGTCCCATCCGGGCATGATGGGCGGGTTCACGGGGCGGCCGGTCGAGTGCTCGACGGGGCCGGGCACGCCGATGCCGATCGCGACGAGCTCGTGCCGGTCGCGGCCGAGGCCCTCGATCAGGGCGAGTCCCTGCTCGACCATCCAGCCGAGCACGGGCTCGGGGCCCTGGGCGATGTCCATGCGCTGCGAGTGCTCGGCGAGCACGGTGCCGGCGAGGTCGGTGACGGCGAGGGTGGCGTGCGAGGCGCCGAGGTCGGCGGCGAGCACGATGCGGGCCGCCGGGTTCAGTGCGAACTGCGAGGGGGGCCTGCCGCCGGTCGAGGCTGCGTCGGCGACGGGCGAGACCAGGCCGAGGCGCATGAGCTCGTCGACCCGCGCGGCGATCGTCGAGCGGGCGAGGCCCGTCGATTGGGCGAGTGAGGCGCGCGTGCGAGGGGCGCCGTCGCGCAGCAGCTGGAACAGCTCGCTCGCCCCCGAGGTTCCGAGCGCCGATCCGCGGCTGATGTCGACCATGCCACTGAGTAAAGCACACCGACTTCGCCAATGGCTCACACGACATGATGATCTCGAACGAACAACTTTTGCCGAAGGACTAGCAAAAGCTGTCGGGTATGTGTCAGCATGTCCCCATGACAACGGACGTCACCGCCCCAGCCCGCACGAAACGTGCCGGCTTCGTCGGAGGCGGCTTCATGGCCGCCGTGCACTCGCGTGCGGCCAGAGCTGCCCGGGCCGAACTCGTCGGCGCCGCCTCCTCCTCACCCGAGCGGGCTGCCGCAGCGGTCGAGCGACTCGGGCTGGGCGCCGCATTCGAGTCGCTCGAGGCGATGCTCGCCGACCCGGCCGTCGAGGTCGTGCATATCTGCACCCCGAACGCGACCCATGCGGGCTTCGCCAGGGCGGCGCTCGAGGCCGGCAAGCACGTGATCTGCGAGAAGCCGCTCGCCACCACCGCGGCCGACGCAGCCGACCTCGTCGCACTCGCCGACGCGCGGGGCCTCGTCGCCGCAGTGCCGTTCGTCTACCGCTTCCACCCCATGGCGCGCGAAGCGCGGGCGCGGGTCGCCGCCGGCGAGGCCGGGCGCCTGCTCAGCGTGCACGGCGCCTACCTGCAAGACTGGCTCGCCGCTCCGCACGACGACGACTGGCGGGTCGACCGGGCCGTCGGCGGCCCCTCGCGGGCGTTCGCCGACATCGGCTCGCACCTCGTCGACCTCGTGGAGTTCGTCGCCGGCGAGCGCATCGTGCGGCTGAACGCCGCGAGCCGCACCGTCTACGCCGACCGCGCCACGCACTCGGGCATCGAGACCGAAGACCTGGTCGCCCTCGTCGTCGAACTCGACTCGGGCGCACTCGGCACCCTGCTCGTCTCGCAGGTCGCCCCGGGCCGCAAGAACGCCCTCTCGATCGAGCTCGCCGGCACCGACGCGAGCGTGCGCTTCGAGCAGGAGCGGCCCGACACCCTGTGGCTCGGCCGCACCGGGGCATCCAGCGTCATCGAGCGCGACGCGAGTCGCCTGAGCGCCGACGCCGCCCGCCTCGCGATCGTGCCCGCCGGGCACCCGATGGGCTATCAGGACGCGTTCAACGCCTTCGTCGCCGACGCCTACGCCGCGATCGACGGTGCCGCGCCCGACGGGCTTCCGAGCTTCGCCGACGGGCTGCGCGCCGCGCAGGTCACCGAAGCGGTGCTCGCCTCGGCCGAACGACGCGACTGGGTGGAGGTGCCCGCATGAGCGGCGAAGCGGTGCTCGTGGCCGAGGGCCTCGAGAAGTCGTTCTTCGGCGTCACCGTGCTGCACGGCGTGGGGCTCACGCTTCGCGCGGGCGAGGTGCACGGCCTCGTCGGCGAGAACGGCGCCGGCAAGTCGACGTTCATGAAGATCCTCGCGGGCGTGTACGAACGCGACGCCGGCACGGTCACCCTCGGCGGCACCGAGGTCGAGTTCAGCCACCCGGTGCAGGCCGCGCGGCAGGGCCTCGCCACCGTCTTCCAGGAGTTCAACCTGCTGCCCGAGCGCACCGTCGCGCAGAACGTCTTCCTCGGTCGCGAGCCCAAGCGCCGCGGCCTCGTCGACAAGAAGGCGATGCTCGCCGAGACCCGGGCGCTGCTCGCCGAGCTCGGCATCGACTCGATCGAGGCGGATGCCCCGGTGCGCACCCTCACGGTCGCCGAGCAGCAGATCGTCGAGATCGTGAAGGCGCTCTCGGTCGACGCCCGCGTGATCCAGATGGACGAGCCGACCGCCGCCCTCGCCGACCACGAGGTCGAGCTGCTCTACACGATCGTGCGACGGCTGCAGGCGCGCGGGGTCGCGATCCTCTACGTCTCGCACCGCCTGAAAGAGATCTTCGACCTCTGCGACACGATCACCGTGCTGAAGGACGGCGCGCTCGTCTCGAGCGGTCCGGCTGATGAGCTCGACACCGACGAGCTCGTGCGCCGCATGGTCGGCCGGCCGATCTCGGCGTACTTCCCCGAGGCCGAGGCGGGCACGGTGCTCGGCGAGCCCCGGCTCGAGCTGCGCGGGGTGGGCAACGCCTACGTCGACGGCGTCGACCTCGAGCTCCGCGCGGGCGAGATCGTCGGTGTGGCGGGCCTCCAGGGCTCGGGCCGCACCGAACTCGTCGAAGGCGTCTTCGGCATCGCGCCGTTCACCCGCGGCGAGATGCGCCTCGACGGCGAGACCGTGCGACTCGGTTCGGCCCGGCAGGCGGTGAAGCGGGGCCTCGCCCTGATCACCGAGGACCGCAAGGCCCAGGGGCTCGCGCTCAACCAGTCGATCACCGACAACGCGCTCCTCGTCATCCGCTCGGTGTTCTCCCGGCGCACCCGCGACACCCGGCGCGAACTGCCGGGGGTCCTCTCCTCGCTCGAGCTCGCCTCGCGGGGTCTCGACCAGGAGGTGCAGTACCTCTCGGGCGGCAACCAGCAGAAGGTCGTGCTCGCGAAGTGGCTCGCCACGAAGCCCCGCGTGGTGCTGCTCGACGAGCCGACCCGGGGCATCGACGTCGGCGCGAAGGTCGCCGTCTACACCCTCATGCGACGACTCGCGAAAGAAGGGGTCGCCATCCTCATGATCTCGTCAGAGCTCCCCGAGGTGATCGGCATGTCCGACCGCATCATCGTCATGCACGACGGTCGCGCCTCGGCCGAGCTGCCGGCGCGCAGCGACGAGGCGACCATCCTCGGGGCCGCCACCGGAACACTGCGCGTCGGGGGAGAGGAGCTGCGATGAGCACCGCGACCCCCACCCGGGCCCCGCGCCGCTCGGGCTCCCGCCGCCGGCTCGACTCGAGCCTCATCGTCGGCATCGCCCTCGTCGCCGTCATCGTCATCGGCGCGATCCTCGTCGCCTCGGTCGGCCGCAACTTCTTCAGCGCGGGCAACATCCGCGACATCCTCACCGGCATGAGCGTGCTCGGCTTCGTCGCCATCGGCCAGACGCTCGTGATCCTCTGCGCCTCGCTCGACCTCTCGGTGCCTTACGTCGTGAGCCTCTCGAGCCTCATCGCGGCCGACCTCATGGCCGGCAACCCGGCGAACATCCCGTTCGCGGTGCTCGTGGTGCTCGTGGTGGCGGCGCTCATCGGTCTCACGAACGGGCTCATCGTCACGAAGCTCAAGGTGAACGGCTTCATCGCGACGCTCGGCACGGGGCTCATCATCAAGGGCTACCTCGACACGAACTACAAGGGCACGAGCGGGCAGGTGCCGTGGGAGTTCCAGCTGATCGGCGCCACCGGCGTCGGACCGGTGCCCGTGTCGACGCTGCTCATGCTCGCCGTCGCGCTCGGTGCGGCCTTCTTCCTCGCCCGCACCCGCACCGGCAACCACATGTTCGCGGTCGGCGGCAACGAGCAGGTGGCCCGGCTCTCGGGCATCCGCACCGCACGCCCGCTCATCGTCGCGCACGTGCTGTGCTCGGTGACCGCGGCCCTCGCCGGACTCCTCCTCGCGAGCCGGCTCGGCGTCGGCAGTCCCGTCGTCGGCACCCAGGGCGGCTACGACCTGCTCTCGATCGCCGCGGTCGTGCTCGGCGGCACCCTGCTCATGGGCGGCCGCGGCTCGATCTGGGGGACCATCGGCGGCGTCGCGATCTTCGCGGTCGTCGACAACGTGATGAGCGTCATGCAAGTGAACCCGTTCCTGAAGGACGTCGTGCGCGGCGTCGTCATCGTCGCGGCGGTCGCCGTGTACACGAGCCGCTCCCTCGACCGGCGACGGCCGAGATTCACCGCGGGGGCCGAGCCGCCCGCAGCCGCCGAACCCGCCGCCGTCGACGCACCGAAGGGAGGCGCGGCATGAGCGCCGTGACATCCGATCGCCCGAGCGCGGGGGCCCGCCTCGCCCGACTCGGCCGCACCCTCGTGAGCCCCCGCGGCGCCGTGTTCCTCCTCCTCATCGTGCTGCTCATCGCCATCGCGGTGCTGAACCCGTCGTTCGCCGAGCCCGGCCAGTTCATCAGGTTCATCCAGCGCGTCGCCCCCGTCGCGATCGTGGCGATCGGCCAGTACTTCGTCATCGTGGGCGGCGAGTTCGACCTCTCGATGGGCTCGGTCGTGACCGCGCAGGTCGTGATCGCCGGCAACCTGATCGGCCAGGACGAGGCGAAGTCGCTGCCCGTGCTCCTGCTCATGCTCGCGTTCGGCGCCTTCATCGGCCTCGTCAACGGCCTCATCGTCACGCTGCTCAAGGTGCCGAGCTTCATCGTCACCCTCGGCATGATGCTCGCTCTGCTCGGCGGCACCCTCTACTGGACCGGCGGCGCCGCGACCGGCAACCCCGCCGACGGGTTCCGCGAGATCGGCCGCGGCGGCATCCGCGGCATCCCGGTCATCGACATCCTCCCCTGGTCGGTCGTCGTGCTCGCCGCGGTGCTCGCCGCCGCGATCTGGTTCTCGAAGCGGCCCTTCGGGCGCACGATCATCGCCCTCGGCGACAACCCGACGACCGCGCGCTTCTCGGGCACCCGCAACTGGTGGGTGAAGACGTCGACGTTCATGATCTCCTCCCTCTCGGCGACGGTCGCGGGTGTGCTGCTCGTCGGCTATGCGGGCGTGCACCCCTCGGTCGGGCGCGGCTACGAGTTCATCGCGATCACCGCGGTCGTGCTCGGCGGCGTCGTGCTCGGCGGCGGCCGCGGCTGGGTGGTCGCGGCGGCCGCGGGCGCCTTCGCCCTCGAAGCGCTCTTCACCGTGCTGAACTTCGCCGGCGTGCCCTCGACGTACCGCGACGCGGTGCAGGGCGCGATCATCATCCTCGCCGTCGCCTACTCGGCGACGACGTTCCGCTCGCGCCGTCGAGGGCGCGGCATCGAGGCATCATCGGATGCCCCGAGCCAGACCTCGCCCGACGCGGCGACCCAGACCTCGCCCGACGCGGCGACCCAGACTTCGCCGGCACCGGCGGAGGAGCGCGATGCCGAGGCATCCGCTCGCCCTGCACCCATTCCCTCGACGTCGAGGGCTGACAACGAAACCAAGGGAGGTTCGTGATGCGACGCAGGTATACGGTGGCATCCGCAATGGTCGGCGCCCTCGCGCTGCTGACGATGGCAGGCTGCACCACCGACCCCAATGTGGCCGCTCCGACGGAGGACGCCGCCACGGAGGAGTCGGTCGAGTGGTTCGACCAGGAGCTCTTCGACAAGCAGGACGCCGAGCGCGACGTCGTGCCCGAAGGCCCCGAAGGGCAGCCCTGGCTGCAGCACATCAACGCCGAGATGGTCGACACCTCGGAGTTCGCCGCGGAGGGCGCCAAGAAGGCGTGCTTCGCCAACGCCTCGATCTCGAACCCCTGGCGCACGACCGGCTGGATCACGATGAACCAGCAGCTGGAGGTGCTGCAGGAGGCCGGTGTGATCAGCGAGATGGAGACGCGCGATGCACAGGACTCCGATG
This sequence comes from Agromyces lapidis, assembly GCF_009749405.1. Classification (GTDB taxonomy): domain Bacteria; phylum Actinomycetota; class Actinomycetes; order Actinomycetales; family Microbacteriaceae; genus Agromyces; species Agromyces lapidis. Next base: position 176,401 of record NZ_WBIQ01000009.1, on the reverse strand, counting down.
ACACGCAGATCGCCGACATCGACTACTTCATCGAGGAGGGCGGCTGCGACGTCTTCATCATCTCGCCGAACTCCACGGCGGCGATGACGCCGGCCGTCGAGCGCGCCTGCGACACCGGCAAGCCGGTGATCGTGTTCGACCGCGGCGTGCAGACCGACTGCCCGGTCACGTTCATCCACCCCATCGGCGGATTCGCGTGGGGCATCGACACGGCCGAGTTCCTCATCGACGAGCTCGACGAGGGCGACAAGGTCGTGGCGCTGCGCATCCTGCCGGGCGTCGACGTGCTCGAACAGCGCTGGGCCGCGGCCGAGAAGCTGTTCGACGAGGCCGGCATCGAGGCCGTCGACTACTTCACCGGGGCCGACCCGGCGGAAATCAAGAAGATCATCTCCGACGAGCTCGCCAAGGGCGACGTCCAGGGCATCTGGATGGACGCCGGCGACGGCGCCGTCGCCGCCATCGAGGCGTTCGAGGACGCCGGCGTCGACTACCCCGTCATGACGGGCGAAGACGAGATGAGCTTCCTCCGCAAGTGGAAGGAGACCGGGCTCACGGGCCTCGCGCCGGTGTACTCGAACTTCCAGTGGCGCACGCCGCTCCTCGCCGTGCAGAAGATCTTCGCCGGCGAAGAGGTGCCGAGCGAGTGGGTGCTGCCCCAGTCGCCGATCACCGCCGAGGAGGTCGACGAGTACCTCGCCCTCAACGAGAACATGCCCGACGGCCACTACGCGAAGTTCGGCGGCGAGGACCTGCCGGGCTACCCGCAGGTCTGGGAGGACCGGATCGTTCCGTAACCCCTGATCCGTCGGTCGAGTAGCGACGAAGGAGCGTATCGAGACCACGCGCGTGATGGTGGTCACGATACGCTTCGCTACTCGACCGGCAGACCTCGATACGCTCGCACCGACGGAGTTCTGCAAGGAGGCAGCATGCGCCGCACCATCGGCGTCAACACCTGGGTGTGGGCTTCGCCCCTCACCGATGAGAACCTGCCCGCGCTCGCCGCGAAGGCGGCCGAGCTCGGTTTCGGCGCGATCGAGCTGCCGGTCGAGAGCCCCGGCGACTGGTCGGCGGATGCCGCGGCCGAGGTGCTGGCCGAGCAGCGCCTCGCCCCGATCGTGATCGGCGCGATGGGCCCCGGCCGCAACCTCGTCGCGGCCCCCGGCTCCGAGATCGTCGCCACCCAGAACTACCTCGTGCACTGCCTCGGCGTCGCCGAGCGGCTCGGCTCCCCGGTCGTCGCGGGTCCCTTCACGGCGGCCACCGGCCGCGCCTGGCGCATGGACGCCGAGGAGCGCGAAGCCCGGTACCGCGAGCTGCGTGCGAGCCTCGCGCCCCTCGTCCGGCAGGCGGAGGCACGTGGCATCCGGCTCGCGATCGAACCCCTGAACCGCTACGAGACGAGTCTCGTGAACACGGTCGAGCAGGCGCTCGAGGCCCTCGGGCCGCTGCTCGGCCCCGGCCTCGGGCTCGCCCTCGACAGCTACCACCTGAACATCGAGGAGAAGTCGATCGGCGAGGCGATCCGCGCCGCAGGCCCGCACCTCGCCTACGTGCAGGTGTGCGGCAACGATCGCGGCGCCGTCGGCGACGACCACCTCGACTGGCCCGCGTTCCTCGACGCGCTCGACGACGTCGGGTACGCGGGGGCGCTCGGGCTCGAGAGCTTCACCGGCGAGAACGCGACGATCGCGGTCGCAGCCTCGGTCTGGCGCCCCCTCGCCCCCTCGCAGGACGAACTGGCGGCGCGCAGCATCCGCTACCTGACCGCGCTGCAAGACGAAAGGAACCCGGCATGACCGCCACCCACCCCGTCACGCTCTTCACCGGCCAGTGGGCCGACCTGCCCTTCGGCGAGGTCGCGCGCCTCGCCGCCGAGTGGGGTTACGACGGCCTCGAGATCGCCTGCTCGGGCGACCACCTCGACCTGAAGCTCGCCGAGGAGGAGCCCGGGTACCTGGCCGAGCGCCAGGAGATCCTGAAGCGGCACGGGCTGTCGGTGTACGCCATCTCGAACCACCTCACCGGGCAAGCGGTGTGCGACGACCCGATCGACTTCAGGCACGAGGCGATCGTGCGCCCGTACACCTGGGGCGACGGCGATCCCGAGGGTGTCAGGCAACGTGCCGCCGACGACATGAAGCGGGCGGCGCGGGTCGCCCGCGCGCTCGGCGTCGACACCGTCGTCGGCTTCACCGGCTCGTCGATCTGGCCGTACGTGGCGATGTTCCCGCCCGTGCCGGCCTCGGTCATCGACGCCGGCTACGAGGACTTCGCGAACCGCTGGAACCCCATCCTCGACGTGTTCGACGCCGAGGGCGTGCGCTTCGCGCACGAGGTGCACCCCTCCGAGATCGCGTACGACTACTGGACGAGCGTGCGCAGCCTCGAGGCGATCGACCGCCGCGCGGCGTTCGGCTTCAACTGGGACCCGTCGCACATGATGTGGCAGGGCATCGACCCGGTCGGCTTCATCTGGGACTTCCAGGACCGGATCTACCACGTCGACTGCAAGGACACGAGGATGCGGCCCGCGACCGGCCGGCCGGGGGTCCTCGGCTCGCACCTGCCGTGGGGCGACCCGCGGCGCGGCTGGGACTTCGTCTCCACGGGGCACGGCGATGTGCCCTGGGAGGACGCATTCCGCGCGCTCGACGCGATCGGCTACACCGGCCCGATCTCGGTCGAGTGGGAGGACGCCGGCATGGATCGGCTGCACGGCGCGGCCGAGGCCGTCGGGTTCATCCGCTCGAAGCTGTTCCCGCGGCCGACCGCCTCCTTCGACGCCGCCTTCTCGAACCAGTAGGAGCCGCCGCATGTCGATCGAGCACACCGTCGTCTTCCGGCTCGTCCATGAGCCGGGTTCCGCCGCCGAGCAGGAGTTCTTCGCGACCGCGCGCGAGACCCTCACCGGCATTCCCGGGGTCGCCGACTTCGCGATCAGCCGGCAGGTCAGCCCGAAGAGCGCCTTCACGCATCGCTTCGGCATGGTGTTCGCCGATCAGGCCGCGTACGACGCCTACAACGCGCACCCCGCGCACGTCGGCTTCGTCGAGGGCCGGTGGGTGCCCGAGGTCGCGGAGTTCCAGGAGTACGACTTCGAGCGGCTCTGAGCCGTCTGCAGCGGCCGGGCCGGTGGGTCAGCCGATGATGCTCCAGTAGAAGACCTGCGTCTCGGGATGCCTCGGGTGGTCGTCGACCGAGCGGTCCCACGTGGCATCCGTGTGCCCGCCGTAGAAGACGTCGACGTTCCCGTTATCGTCCTCGATGACCGCCGTGACGATCGCCGTGTGGTCGCGGTCGCCCGAGGCGTCCCAGTCGAACTGCACGATGTCGCCAGGCTTGACCTGCGCGCGCTGCGCGTCGTCGAGCGGCGTCGCCCGCTCGGGGTGGGCGGCGAGGTAGTCGCGGAACACCGTCGACGAGCGCCAGGCCGCGCTCGCCGCGTAGGGGTCTCCGTCCTCCGAGTACCACCACTCCTCGTCGGGCAGCCAGCCGCGCTCGATGAGGGACTGCGAGGTGAAGTTCACGCAGTCGTCGTCGCCGAGCACGCCGTAGCGCTCGCTCTCGTCGGCGTCCCAGTGCGCGCGCACGTATTCGAGCTGGCGCAGCACCGGAGCGGGCAGTTCGGGGTCGAGCTCGAGGGCGGCCGCGTTCGGGTGGCTGCCGTCGCCGCCCTGCGTGCCCGGCCCGCGCGGCGCCGTGGCCGCGATGACGATGGCCGCGACGCCCCAGGCGATGAGCGCGAGCACCACGACGAGCGCACCGCCCACGACCAGGCGCCGGCGCAGGTACACCCGCCGGTCGGCACGCGCCGAGGGGCGCGGCGCCGACGGCTCCGCGACCTCGGGGGTCGCCTCGGCCACCCGGCCGGTCTCGCTCACGTCATCCACCCGATCCACCGTACGTGGGTTCGGTGGGTGTTCACTCCTTGCTCGGCGACGGCATGGCGGATGCCCCGGCCGCACGCGCGGCCGGGGCATCCGCCCGTGCACCTCAGCGTTCGGTGACCGTGCCCGCCGCGAGGTGCAGGCGGCGCTCGGCGCGGCGGGCGACCGCCGAGTCGTGCGTGACGACGACGAGCGTCAGCCCGCGCTCGCGGCGGATCCCCTCGAGGATCTCGAGGATCTCGTCACGGGTCTCCTCGTCGAGGGCCCCGGTCGGCTCGTCCGCGAGCAGCACCTCGGGCTCCTTCACGAGCGCACGGGCGATCGCGACCCGCTGCTGCTGACCGCCGGAGAGCTCGCTCGGCAGGTGGGCGGCCCGGTCCGCGAGTCCGACGGCCGCGAGCGCCGCGGCGGCGCGCTCCGCCCGCTGCGCGCCGGGGACGCCGAGCGGTTCGAGCGCCGTCTCGACGTTCTCCTGCGCCGTGAGCGTCGGGATCAGGTTGAAGTTCTGGAAGACGAACCCGATCTCCTTCGCGCGGATCTTCGCGAGCTTCGCATCGGGCATCTTCGAGATCTCGTCTTCGCCGATGCTGATGGTGCCGGACGTCGGCCGGTCGAGCCCGCCGAGCATCTGCAGCAGCGTCGTCTTGCCGCCACCGGTCGGCCCCTGGATCGCGACGTGCTCGCCCGCCCCGATCGAGAGGTCGACGTTCTTCAGGGCGTGCACCGTGCGGTCGCCCTGCCGGTACGTCTTCGTGAGCTTGGTGAGTGTGTACATGGTGTCCTCGGTGGGTCGTGTGTCGATGCGGTGGACGCCGCCGGCGGGGGAGGCGATGCCGGTCATCCGACGCTCCGGAGCGCTTCGGCGGGGCGGAGGCGTGCGGCGCGCCAGCCGCCGATCGCACCGGCGAGCAGGCCGCCGAGCACGGCGATGCCGACGGCGATGGCGATCACCGACACCGTGACGGGGGCGTTGAGGGCGATCTCGGTCGTCGCCGCGGCGGTCTGCCCCATGGGGCCGAACGCGCGCACGCCGCCGGTCGCTTCGCCGCCCGTCGCTCCGCCGGGGCCGCCGCCGGGGTCCGCCATCTCGAATCCGCCGCTCGATGCGCTGCCCGAGAGGGTGGGCGCGATGAGATTGATGACGGCGATGCCGAGCAGGCCGATCGCGACGCCGGCGGCGCCGCCGATGAGGCCCTGCACGAGCGACTCGCCCGCGACCTGGCCGACGACGCGGCGGTTCGACCAGCCGATCGCCTTCAGCGTGCCGAACTCGCGGGTGCGTCGGGTGACGCCCGAGACGGTGAAGAGGATGGCGATGAGGAACGCCGCGACGAGCACGGCGAGCGAGAGCCAGAGGCCGAGGTTCGCCACGAGGCTCGAGGCCGTCGCGAGCGAGCCCGAGACGCTCGAGGCGAGCTCCTCCTGGGTCGACACGGTGGCGTCGGGCAGAGCGGCCTCGATGTCGGCCTGCACCTGCGAGATGTCGGTCGACGAGGCCGCCTGCACCGAGATGCTCGAGATCATGCCCGCTTCGCCCGAGAGGGTCTGGGCGACGTCGAGCGGGATGTAGACGTTCGACGCGCTCGCCGAGTCGGCGTCGTTCGCGGTCACGGTGCCGACGATCTCGAACTCGGTACCGCCGAGGTCGAGCGTGTCGCCGATCGTGAGCTCGGCGCTCGTCGCGTAGTCGGCGTCGAGCACGGCGACGTGCTCGCCCGTGTCGCCCTCGTCGAGCGCGCGGCCGTCGGTCAGCGAGACGGCCGACAGCGGTCCGACCGCGTCGGCCGCGGGATCGAGGCCGAGCACGCTGAACGAGTCGACGTCGAAGGCGCTGCCGCCCGCGCCGTCGGGCCCGCCCTGCGGGGGAGCAGCCTGCCCGGTGCCCTCCTCGGCGACGGGCCCGCCGTCGGAGCCCTGCATCTGAGCGAAGTCGGGCATCTCGCCGTTGAAGGTCGTGTTGGTGAGCGACAGCGTCGCGGCCGTGGCCGCGACGCTGTCGATGCCCTGCACGGTCTCGAGCGCGCTCTCGTCGAAGGTGCTCGAGCCGAAGCCCGCGCTGAGCCGCGACTGGCTGAGCTCGGTGGTGCCGTCGGCCGTGGTGCCGGCGCCCGCGTCGAACTCGAATCTGGGTCCGCCGCCCTCGCCCTCGCCGGGCGGGGTGGGCGACTGGGCGACGGTGATGTCGGTGCCGACGCCGTAGACCGACTCGAGCACGGAGGCCTGCGCGGCCTTCACGCCCGAGGCGACGGAATCGACGATGATGACGAGCGCGATCGCGAGCGCCATGCCGATGGCGATGATCGCCGTCTGCCTGCGGCGGCCGGCGAGTTCGCGCCGGAGATAGGTGAAGAACATGAGCATCCTCGGGGGTCGGAAGAGGCGGGAGCGGAGCGGGAGGGCGTTCCCGGACGGGGCGCCGATCGCGACATTAGGCAGCCGTGCTGTGGCCGACCGATGGTGCGGCTATGATCTGCCTGTCTCCCTCGGCCGAGGCGCCGTCGCCCGGCGACGGAGCGGCGCGGGGCATCCGTCCATGAAAGCCATAGGAAACGCATAGCCGGGTGCGGATACTGGAACCATGACCACGACCCCAGCCGCCGCATCCCATCGCGCTCCCGCCATCGCCAAGGGCGACGGGTCGATGGTGCGGGTGCTCGTGGTCGACGACGAGCACTCGCTCACCGAGCTGCTGAAGATGGCGCTGAAGTACGAGGGCTGGGACGTGCGCACCGCCGGAGACGGCGCGACCGCGGTCAAGATCGCCCGCGAGTTCCGGCCCGACGCGATCGTGCTCGACATCATGCTTCCCGACTTCGACGGGCTCGAGGTGCTGCAGCGGGTGCGCGCCGACGGCACCGAGACGCCCGTGCTGTTCCTCACCGCGAAGGACTCGCTCGACGACCGCATCGCCGGGCTCACCGCGGGCGGCGACGACTACGTCACGAAGCCGTTCAGCCTCGAGGAGGTCGTGGCGCGCCTGCGCGGCCTCATCCGTCGCTCGACCCTGACGCTCGCCCAGGCGAAGGACCCGGTGCTCACCGTCGGCGACCTCACCCTCGACGAGGACTCGTACGAGGTCGCGCGCGGCGGCGAGCCCATCGAGCTCACCGCGACCGAGTTCGAGCTGCTGCGCTACCTCATGCGCAACCCCCGCCGCGTGCTCTCGAAGGCGCAGATCCTCGACCGGGTGTGGTCGTACGACTTCGGCGGCAAGGAGTCGGTCGTCGAGCTCTACATCTCGTACCTGCGCAAGAAGGTCGACGCCGGCCGGGCGCCCATGATCCACACGGTCCGCGGCGCCGGGTACATGCTGAAGGCCGCCGGATGACCCGGCCCGGCGACCCGGGGCACGCCGCAGCGTCGCGCGAGGCGAGCGCCGCCGTCGCGGCCGGCGCGGTCGGCGCGGTCGCCGACGAGGCGGATGCGCCGCACCGCGGTCGTCCGTGGACCCTCCGCCGTCGGCTGCTCATCATCGTCGCGTCGCTCCTCGTCGCCGTGAGCGCGGTCGTCGGCCTCGTGAGCGTCGCCGTGTTCCACAGTTCCTCGGTCGCGCGGCTCGACGCGAACCTCGACTCGACGATCTCGCGTGCGAACCTCGCCATCTCGGGCCAGCCGCCCGGCTTCCCCGGCGACCCCTCGGCGGCGCCCTCCCTCGTGCTCAACATCCCCGGGCAGGAGGCGGGCACCCTCGCCGCCCTCGTGCCCGCCGACGGCGAGACGAGGGCCGGCTACATCACCGAGGGCGGCCGGGTGCTCGACCTGCCTGCCGAGCTCGCCGAGGTGCTCGCCGGGGTGCCGACCGACGGCGAACCGCATTCGATCCGGGTCGGCGAACTCGGCGACTACCGCGCGCTCGCCCTCGAGCAGACCGACTGGGAGGGGGTGCGCATCGTGCTGGCCCTGCCGCTCGCCGAGGTGAACGCCGACAGCTCGCAGCTCGCCCTGACCATCACGATCGTCGCGCTCGCCGGGCTCGTCGTCGCGATGGGGCTCGGCTCGGTCATCGTCGCGAGGGCGCTCAGTCCGCTCGAGCGCGTCACCGCGACCGCGCAACGCGTCTCCGAACTGCCGCTCGACCGCGGCGACGTCGCGCTCGCCGAACGGGTCGACGTCGACGACGACGGCACCGAGGTCGGACGGCTCGGCTCCGCATTCAACCGCATGCTCGGCCACGTGGCATCCGCCCTGACCGCCCGCGAGCAGAGCGAGCAGAAGGTGCGTCGCTTCGTCGCCGACGCCTCGCACGAACTGCGCACCCCGCTCGCCTCGATCCGGGGCTACGCCGAACTGACGCGACTGCACGGCGGGCAGCTGCCCGACGACGTCGTGCACGCGCTGTCGCGGATCGAGTCGGAGTCGCTGCGCATGACCGGACTCGTCGAGGACCTGCTGCTGCTCGCGCGGCTCGACGAGGGCCGCGAGCTCGTGCACGGGCGGGTCGACCTGCGCGCGATCGTGGTCGACGCGGTCGGCGATGCGCAGGCCGCCGCTCCCGACCACGACTGGTCGGTCGACGCGCCCGACGACGCCGTCGAGGTCTCGGGCGACGACGCCCGCCTGCGGCAGGTGCTGACGAACCTCCTCGCGAACGCGTGGGTGCACACGCCGGCCGGCACCGAGGTCGTGGCCCGGCTCGGCGTCGTCGGCGACCGTGTGCGCCTCCAGGTCGTCGACGACGGCCCCGGGATCGACGAGACGGTGCGCGCCACGCTCTTCGAGCGGTTCGCACGCGGGGATGCCTCGCGCTCGCGCCGCGCCGGGTCGACCGGCCTCGGCCTCGCCATCGTGCGCGCCGTGGTCGAGGCGCACCACGGCACGGTCGAGGTCGAGAGCGAGCCGGGGCGCACGGTCTTCACGGTGGAGCTGCCGCTCGCGACGGCACCGGTCGCGCCGTCGTCGCCGGTCGAGTAGCGCAGCGCCGCCGGTCGCGCGCCGCCCGCGCGCCGCTGCCCGCCGCCGCCGGTCGCTCTGGCGTGTCGTGCTCGCGCGCCCGTAGCGTGTGGAGCAGCCACGGGGCGGTGGCACCGCGCCCGGCGCGGGTGGAGGCCCTGGCCCCGGCACGACCGAAGGAGCATCCGCATGATCCGAGCGGTACCTACCACCGCAGGGCGGCGACGCGGTCATCGCGTCGCCGTCGCCGTGACGGCCGCGCTCGCCTGCGCGGGCGTCGCGATCGCGTCGCCGGCGTACGCCAGCCCCGAGCCTGCAGAGCCGACGTTCGTCGACGGTCTCTCGCAGGCCGTCTTCACCAAGAACTCGGCCGAGTGGATCAACCACGAGGCGTGGGTCGAGAGCGAGGTCGACTCCGACCGCGACGGCCTGCCCGACCTCGTGCACATCGACGTGAGCCGGGTTCCCGAGACCGAGTCGGCCGGCCTCGACGTTCCGGTGCTCATGGAGCTGAGCCCCTACTACGCCGGTGGCACGCAGGTCACGAACTGGTCGGTCGATCACGAGATCGGCGACCCGCCGAGCGAGAAGGAGCCGTGGCCCGCCTACGTGCCGCGCAACCGCACGAGCCCGACCATCTCGCGCTCGCTCGAGAGCACCTGGGTGCCCCGGGGTTACGCGGTCGTGCACGCCGAGGGCTTCGGCAGCGGCTGGTCGGAGGGCTGCCCCACCTCGGGCGGCACCAACGAGTCGCTGGCGGGCAAGGCCGTCGTCGACTGGCTGAACGGCCGTGCGACGGCCTACACGAGCCCCGACCGCACGACCGAGGTCGCCGCCGACTGGACCACGGGCCGCGTCGGCATGATCGGCACCTCGTACAACGGCACGCTGCCGATCGGCGTCGCCTCGACCGGGGTCGAGGGGCTCGAGGCGATCGTGCCGGTCTCGGCGATCTCGAACTGGTACGACTACTACCGCGCGAACGGTGCGGTGCGGGCGCCCGGCGGCTACCAGGGCGAAGACCTCGACGTGCTCGCCGATTACGTCTACACCCGCTTCGACCAGGAGATCTGCCAGCCGATCATCGACGAGCTGCGGGCGAACCAGGACCGCGCCACCGGTGACGAGAGCCCCTTCTGGGCCGAGCGCGACTACCTCGCGAACGCCGACCGGATCAGCGCCGCGACCCTCGTCGCGCACGGGCTCAACGACTGGAACGTCATGACGAAGAACGCCGCCGACCTCTACGAGGAGCTCAAGGCGAACGACGTGCCGCACCAGATCTACCTGCACCAGGGCGGCCACGGCGGCAACCCGAACGACACCCTGCTGAACCGTTGGTTCACCCGGTACCTCTACGACGTCGAGAACGGCGTCGAGGCGCTGCCGAAGGCCTACGTCGTGCGCGAGGACAAGACGCTCACCGAGTACGCGGAGTGGCCCGACCCGGCGACCGCCGACGTCAAGCTGAAGCTCGGCGGCGCGGCCGAGGCCGACGGGGTCGGCACGATCGCGGTGTCGCGTTCCGGCGGCAAGGCGAGCGAAGACCTCGTGGATGACGCGAGCCTCCGTGCGGCGGACCTCGCCGCCGCGACGTCGTCGCCGAACCGCCTCGCGTACCGCACCGAGGTGCTGGGGGAGCAGATGCGCCTCTCCGGCACGCCCTCGGTGTCGCTGCGCCTCTCGGTCGACCGGCCGAAGGCGAACCTCACGGCGCTGCTCGTGGAGTACCCGACGACCGGCGCGCCGAAGATCATCACCCGCGGGTGGATGGACGTCGAGAACCGCGAATCCGCCGCGGTGACCGACCCGATCACCCCCGGCCGGTCGTACGACTTCGCGTTCGAGCTCGAGCCGAAGGACTACGTGTTCTCGGCCGGCTCGCAGATCGGGCTCGTCGTGCTCTCGAGCGATCACGAGTACACGGTGCGTCCGGCGCCGGGCACGACGCTCACGCTCGACCCGTCGAAGTCGACGGTGCACCTGCCGCTCGTCGGCGGCATGGGCGCGCTGCAGCAGTCGCTGCACGCGGGCTGAGTCCTCCGGAGGTCGAGGAGCGACGAAGGAGCGTATCGAGACCCGTACAGGGTCTCGATACGCTCCGCTCCTCGGCCGGCCTGCGGGCCTACGCCTCGGCGAGCCCGCCGAGCATCTCGGCGAAGAGCTCGAGCTCGGCGACCGAGCGCTCGCGCAGCACGGCGTGCAGGCGCGACTGGTTGCGCGCCCGCACCGCCGTGATGCGCTCGACCGCGTGCGGCGTGGGCACGATCACGCGCACCCGCCCGTCGCGCTCGTCGGGCCGGCTCTCGACGAGGCCGACCTCCTCGAGCATCCGGATCTGACGGCTCACCACGCTCTTGTCCATGTCGAAGAGCTCGGTGAGCACGTGCGCGTTCGTCGAACCGAGCCGGACGACCGTCGCGAGCAGCTTGTACCCGGCAGGGTTCAGCTCGGGGTGGATGTGCTGCGCCGCCTCCTTCCACACCGTTCGGGCACGGCCGAAGACGAAGGAGAGCTGGTCCTCCACGTGGGCGATCGCCTCGTCGACGGTGGGCTCTGCGGCGGGGTCGGCGGTGGGCTCGGTCACGACGTTCATGCTACTTGCGGGCGCCTGCGGCTTCGGCCCCGGCGTCGCGGGCGGATGCCCCGTCGCCGCGGTCGCTCGTGTCATCCGACCCGTCGACGAGCTGCATCGACGAGGTCACCGGCGCCGCGATCTCGGCCTCGGCGAGGTCGATCGCGACCTGCTCGGCCTCCTCGGCCAGCGTCTGCGCGGCGTTCTTCGTCGACAGCGGCTTGTTGGGCAGGAACGCGATCGCGATGAGGCTGACGATCGCGAGCGGCACGGCGATGAGGAAGACGTCGGCGATGCCGCGGCCGTACGAGCCCTCGACGATCACGCGGATCGTGTCGGGGAGCTCGGACACCTTCGGCAGGGAGCCGCTCGCGAGCGACTTCAGCGCATCGACCTCGCCGGCCGAGGCGGGGGTGAACTTCGCGAGCCCGTCGGTGATGTGGCTCGTCACCTGGGTGGCGAGCACCGAGCCCATGACGGTCACGCCGATGGTGCCGGCGATCGACCGGAAGAAGTTCACGTTCGAGCTCGCCGCGCCGAGCTGCGACGCGGGGGTGTCGTTCTGCACGATGAGCGTGAGGTTCTGCATCACCATGCCGAGGCCGGCGCCCAGCACGAACATGTAGATCGAGACGAGCGTGAAGTCGGTGTCGTAGCGGAGCGTGGTCATCAGGCTCACGCCGGCGAGGGTCAGCACGGAGCCGAGGAGCATCCAGCCCTTCCACTTGCCGAAGCGGCTGACGAGCGCGCCGATGCCGATCGAGGCACCCATCTGGCCGACGATCATCGGGATGGTCATGAGGCCCGACTCGGTCGGGGTGGCGCCGCGGGCGAGCTGGAAGTACTGCGCGAGGAAGACGCTCGTCGCGAACATCGCCACGCCGATCGAGATCGACGCGATCACCGAGAGGGTGAAGGTGCGGTTCGTGAAGAGGGTCATCGGCACGATGGGCTCCTCGACGAGGAACTCGGTGACGATGAAGCCGATGATCGCCGCGGCCGAGACGCCGATGATGGCGAAGCTCTCGACGGAGTTCCACTCGAACTGGTTGCCGCCCATCGACACCCAGATGAGGAGGAGCGAGACGCCGACGGTGAGGAGGATCGCGCCGAGGTAGTCGATCTTCACGCGCTCGCGGTTCGGCTTCGGCAGGTGCAGCGTTCGCTGGATGAGGATGATCGCGGCGACTGCGAAGGGCACGCCGATGAAGAAGTTGGCGCGCCAGCCGAAGGCGTCGGTGATGACGCCGCCGAGCAGCGGTCCGCCGATCGTCGCGAGGGCCATGATGCCGCCGACGACGCCCATGTACTTGCCGCGTTCGCGCGGCGAGATGATGAGGGCGACCGCGATCATGACGAGCGACATGAGGCCGCCGGCGCCGAGGCCCTGCACGACGCGCACGGCGATGAGCATGCCGGTCGACTGCGAGAAGCCGGCGACGACGGTGCCGACGACGAAGAGGCCGAGCGCGATCTGCAGCAGCATCTTGCGGTCGACGAGGTCGGCGAGCTTGCCCCAGATCGGCGTGGAGACGGCGGTCGCGAGCAGGCTCGCCGTGATGACCCAGGTGTAGGCGGACTGGTCGCCGCCGAGGTCGGCGATGATGACGGGCATCGAGGTCGACACGACCGTGCCCGAGAGCACGGCGACGAACATGCCCATGATGAGGCCCGAGAGGGCGGTGAAGACCTGGCGCGGCGTGCGTGCCGTCCCGAGGTCGTTCGGAAGCGTGGAGGTCACAGAGGTTCCTTGCATGAGTAGTTGATCAAGGTCAACTATAGAGAAAGTCGTTGCTTTCGTCAACTGTCGATGTTCGTCAACTATTCCCGTGGTGTCGTCCGACCGTGCGCGGCGTCCGATTTGGCGGAGCCCGAGGCATCCGCTACCCTTGACGGAGCCGAAGACCGCTGGTTGTCGTGCGTGCTCGTGAAAACGAGTGAACGCGACCGAAGTCTTGCGAAAGCAAGGGCCCGCGCAGGTGTGACGAAGACTTTCCGGGTCATCCGGGCCGAGCTCCGCGCAACTGCGCCGGAGCTTTTTTCTTTCTCCCCATGCTTCCAGCGCTCCAGGCCGTGCATCGCCACCGTGATGCACGTTGAGTACACAAGGAGTGGCCATGGCGAACAAGGAAGCCTCGGTTGCCGAACTCACGAACCTGTTCGAGAGCTCTGCAGCCGTTCTGCTGACCGAATACCGCGGCCTGACGGTTGCCCAGCTCAAGCAGCTGCGCAACAGCATCCGTCAGGACGCGAACTACGCCGTGGTGAAGAACACGCTGACCAAGATCGCCGCGAACAACGCGGGGATCACGACGCTGGACGCCGACCTCACCGGTCCGTCCGCCGTCGCCTTCGTGCATGGTGACTTCGTCGCCACCGCCAAGGCCGTGCGTGACTTCGCCAAGGCGAACCCGAATCTTGTGATCAAGGGCGGCGTCTTCGAGGGCAAGACCCTCGACGCCGACGAGGTCAACAAGTACGCCTCGCTCGAGAGCCGCGAGGTTCTGCTTGCGAAGGCAGCGGGCATGATGAAGGCGACGATGGGCAAGGCTGCCGCCACCATCGACGCGCTTCGCGAAAAGCTGGAGACCGCCGAGGCCGCGTAAGCGCCCGACGGACTCGTTCTACAAAAACCCCACCATTAGGAGAAACATCATGGCGAAGCTCACCACCGAAGAGCTGCTCGAGCAGTTCGCTGGTCTCACGCTTGTCGAGCTCAGCGAGTTCGTGAAGGCGTTCGAGGAGAAGTTCGAGGTCACCGCTGCTGCTCCCGTCGCCGTTGCCGGCGCCGGCGGCGCGGGCGCTGCCGAAGAGGTCGAGGAGAAGGACTCCTTCGACGTCATCCTCGAGGCTGCCGGCGACAAGAAGATCCAGGTCATCAAGACCGTCCGCGAGCTCACCTCGCTCGGCCTCGGCGAGGCCAAGGCCGTCGTCGACGGTGCTCCCAAGGCCGTGCTCGAGGGCGCGAACAAGGAGACCGCCGAGAAGGCGAAGGCTGCCCTCGAGGAGGCCGGCGCCACCGTCACCCTCAAGTAATCCCGTGCGCCGGTTCTCGGCGCTCGCGGCTTGAGGTGACCTGCGTCACCAAGCACACGGATGCCCCGTGGTCGATCATCGACCACGGGGCATCCGTCGTTTCGGGGCTCGGTCGCGGCGCCGTTCCCGAGCCGTCGCGGACCCGAGTCGCCAGAATCCGTGATTCCAGGGCGAAGTTCGAACGCTTTCTGGCGACTCGGACGCCACTCGACAAATAGATAGCACGGCTATATAGTTGAGCTATGCAATCTTCCACCGACACGTCGGGCCTGACCGCGCTCATCGGCGATCTCGTCTCGGTGAATCACCGCCTCACCCGCCTCGCCGCCGCCGCGACCGCATCCGCCGAATCGCCCGCCGTCTGGCGCACGATCGCCGTGCTGCGCGACCTCGGCCCCATGCGCCTCGGCGAGCTCGCCCGGGTCAGCCGGGTCAGCCAGCCCACGATGACCAAGCTCGTGCACACGCTCGACGAGCGCGGCTGGATCCGTCGCATCGCCGACGCGAACGACGCACGCGCCTGGCTCATCTCGGCCGACCCCAGCGGTCTCGCCGCGCTCGACGACTGGCGCGAGCAGCTCGCCGGCGAGATGGCCCTCTACTTCGACGACCTCGCCGACGACGAGCGCGCGGCGCTCGCCCGCGCCGTGGCGATCATCCGCACCCGAATCGAGCGCGCGGACGACGCCGCGCGGAATGGAGCACCGACCGCGTGACCGCACACGCCAGCCACGAGACATCCGCATCGATCCTGAAGCAGCCGAAGGCCGTCTGGGCCGTCGCCTTCGCGTGCGTCATCGCGTTCATGGGCATCGGCCTCGTCGACCCGATCCTGCCGGCGATCGCCGAGAGCCTGCAGGCGACGCCGACCGAGACCGAGATGCTCTTCACGAGCTACCTGCTCATCACCGGGCTCGCGATGCTCGGCACGAGCTGGCTGTCGAGCCGCATCGGCGCGAAGAAGACGCTGCTCATCGGGCTCGCGCTCATCATCGTCTTCGCCGCGGCCGCCGGCCTCTCGCAGAACGTCGAGGAGGTCATCGGATTCCGCGCCGGGTGGGGCCTCGGCAACGCCCTGTTCATCTCGACCGCGCTCGCGACGATCGTCGGCGCCGCGGCAGGCGGCACGGGCTCGGCGATCATCCTCTACGAGGCGGCGCTCGGCCTCGGCATCGCGGTCGGGCCGCTGCTCGGGGGCCTGCTCGGCCACGTCAGCTGGCGCGGCCCGTTCTTCGGCACCGCAGCGCTCATGGCCGTCGGCTTCATCGCGATCGTCGTCTTCCTGAAGGACGAACGGGATGCCTCGGCCCGGCCCGAGCCGACGAGGCTCTCCGCCCCGATCAGGGCGCTGCGCCAGCCTGCGCTCGCGGTGCTCGCCGCGGCCGCCCTGTTCTACAACATCGGCTTCTTCGTGCTGCTCGCGTACTCCCCGTTCCCCCTGGGGTTCGACGCCCTCGGACTCGGGTTCACGTTCTTCGGCTGGGGCCTCGCCCTCGCGATCACCTCGGTGTTCGTCGCCCCGCTGCTCACGGCGAGGATGCCGCGCACCCGTGTGCTGTGGATCGCGCTGCCGCTGCTCTCGCTCGACCTTGTGGCGGCCGGGCTGTTCATCGAGGATCCGACGGCGCTCGTCGTCTGCATCGTCGTCGGCGGACTCGTGCTCGGCGTGCTCAACACGGTGCTCACCGAGTGCGTGATGGAGGCGACCGATCTCCAGCGATCCGTGGCGTCGAGCGCGTACTCCGCGGTGCGGTTCCTGGGCGGCGCCCTCGCCCCGCCCGCCGCCGCCGAGCTCGCGCACCTGATCTCGCCGTCGGCGCCGTACTACGCAGCGGCCGGGTCGGTGCTCATCGCTGCCCTCGTCGTCGTGGCGGGTCACCGCGCGCTGCGCCGGGTCGACCGGGTCGAGCACGGCGCCGGGGCGTCCGAGCGCGAGGCCGAGGCGATCACGGTGGGCGATGCCGCCTGAGGCGGTGTCGCGCGCTCAGCCGCGCGGCGGTGCGGTCGTGCTCGAGCGCACCACGAGGCGGGTCGGCAGCGGGGCGCCCGAATCGGGGAGCGGGTCGGCGACCTCGCCCTCGCCGAGCAGGCGCAGCACGGCGTCGACGGCGAGGCGGCCCTGCTCGCCCGGCGCCTGCTCGACCGTGGTGAGTCCGAACATCTCGGCGTACTCGTGGCCGTCGACGCCGATGACCGAGAGCTCGCCGGGCACCGCGATGCCGAGCCGCTCGGCGGCGATCATCGCCCCGATCGCCATCTCGTCGGAGGCGGCGAACAGCGCGGTCGGGCGCGGGCCGGGCCGGCCGAGGAGCTGCAGCGCCCCGGTGCATCCGGCCGGCATCGTGGTGTCGGCCTCGACGACGTGGCCCTCGCCCGGCGCGAGGCCGGCGGAGGCGAGCGCGTCGAGATAGCCCCGCAGCCGTTCGCCCGGCACGCTGCCCGGCTCGGCCACGGCGTCGAGGCCCGCCAGGTGCGCGATGCGGGTGTGGCCGAGGCCGAGGAGGTGCTCGGTGGCGAGCGTGCCGACGGCGTGGTCGTCGATCGCGAGCCGGGCGTCGACGGCGCCGCGCCCGCCGAGGCAGACGAGCGGTTTGCCGCTCTGCGCGAGTCTCGCCGCCTCGTGCTCGGCGAGGTCGACGCCGATCGCGATGACCGCGTCGACGCGCTTGCGTGCGAGGAAGAACTCGAACACCCGATCGCGCGCAGGACCGTGCTCGCCGACGTTGTAGAGCGTCAGGTCGTACCCCGCTGAGAGCAGCGCGCGCTCGATGCCTTCGAGCACCTCGCCGAAGAACCACCGGTTCACGATCGGGATGACGACGCCCACGTTCTTCGTGCGTCCGGTGACGAGGCTGGCGGCGGCGGGCGAGGCGATGTACCCGATCTCGGATGCCGCGGCCTCGACCCGCCTGCGGGTGTCGGCGGCGACGTGGCCGCCTCCGGAGAGCGCTCGCGAGGCGGTCGCCTTCGACACGCCCGCCAGGCGCGCGACATCGCCGATGGCCGCCATCCGCAACCCCCTCCGTCGGGCAGTTCCGGGGCCGAGCCTAGTGGCAGACCGGCTTGGGATGGAACCGGTTCCGGAAGAATCGCCCGACGACGCGTGGGAGCGCTCTCGCACAGTGAACCCGCACGTCTGTACGGTGACTGATTCGTGACCACGGTTCCCTTGTGGACGCCAGTACCCCTGGCCTAGCGTGGGGTCTGGAACCGGTTACCGGCTCCGCCCTGCACCACACTCAACGAGGAGATGACATGAGATTCACACGGCATCGCCGTCTGATGGCCCCCGTCGTGGTGGCCGCAGCGGTCGGTCTCACGCTCACGGCCTGCACGGGCGACACCGCGAACGACGAAACGGCGACCGGGGACTGCGGGCCCTACGAGACCTACGGCGCCTTCGACGACGGCACCGAGGTCGACGTCTACGGCACGATCCTCGACCCCGAGGCCGAACTGCTGAACCAGTCCTGGGCCGACTTCGAGAACTGCACCGGCATCGACATCGTCTACGAGGGCTCCGACCAGTACGAGGAGCAGCTCAACGTCCGCATCGAAGGCGGCAACCCGCCCGACCTCGGGATCACCCCGCAGCCGGGCCTCATCGCGCGCCTCGCCCAGCAGGGCGACCTGCTGCCCGCTCCCGAAGCGGTCGCCGACAACGTGGCCGAGTACTGGTCCGACGACTGGGCCGCCTACGGCACCGTCGACGGCACCCTGTACGGCGCCCCGCTGATGGCGAACATCAAGGGCTGGATCTGGTATTCGCCGACGCTCTTCGAGGAGAACGGCTGGGCGGTGCCCGAGACGCTCGACGAGCTCGCCGCACTGACCGACGAGATCCGCGATTCGGGCGCGGTCGACAAGCCGTGGTGCGTCGGCTTCGCCTCCGGCGTCGCGACCGGCTGGCCCGGCACCGACTGGGTCGAGGACTTCGTGCTCCGCATGTCGGGCCCCGAGGTCTACGACCAGTGGACGACGCACGAGATCCCGTTCAACGACGCGGCGATCGCCGAGGCGTTCGACTCGGTCGGCGAGTTCATCCGCACCGACGACAACGTCAACGGCGGTCTCGGCGACGTGCGCTCGATCGCGACGACCGACTTCGGCGACGCGGGCCTGCCCATCATGGACAACGCCTGCGCGATGCACCACCAGGCCTCGTTCTACGAGGGCTTCTGGCCCGAGGGCACCACGGTCGCCGAAGACGGCGACGTGTGGGCGTTCATGCTGCCGGGCACCGAGGCCGGCGCCAACGCGGTCACGGGCGGCGGCGAGATCGTCGCGGCATTCGCCGACACCGACGAGGTCGTGGCCGTGCAGACGTACCTGTCGAGCCCCGAGTGGGCGAACTCGCGGGTCAGCCTCGGCGGCGTCATCAGCGCCAACACCGGGCTCGACCCCGAGAACGCGGGCAGCGAACTGCTGAAGGCATCGGTCGCCCTCCTGCAGGACCCGAACACCACGTTCCGCTTCGACGGCTCCGATGTGATGCCCGCCGCGGTCGGTTCCGGTACGTTCTGGACCGGCATGGTCGACTGGATCGGCGGCAAGAGCACGGCCGACACGCTCGACTTCATCGAAGCGAGCTGGCCGCAGGAGTGACGGATGCCCCGGGGTCGCGCCGTGCGCGGCCCCGGGGTGCTCCGACCCCACGGCGCGTCGCGGCGCGCCGGACCGTCGTCGTATCCTTCTGCGATCGGAGGCCCTCGAGGTGACCACAGCCGACCTGCTCGGCAAGATCTTCCAGATCCTGCTCGGGCTCGCGATCTTCGCGGCCGTCATCGGGCTGATCCTCTTCCTGATCGACCGTGCTCCCAAGCGCGGTCGTGACTGGTATCAGCTCGTCCTGTTCCTCGCCCCCGCCTGCATCCTGCTGGCGGTGGGCCTGCTCTACCCGGCGGTGCGCACCGCCTTCACGTCGTTCACCAATCGCGCCGGCGACTTCATCGGCTTCGACAACTACGTCTGGATGTTCACCCAGCCCGAGGCGCTGCAGACCCTCGGCAACACGATCCTCTGGGTCGTGCTCGTGCCGACGCTCTCGACCGCGGTGGGCCTCGCCTACGCGGTGTTCATCGACCGATCGCGCGGCGAGCGCATCTACAAGTCGCTCGTGTTCATGCCCGTCGCGATCTCGTTCGTCGGTGCGGGCATCATCTGGAAGTTCGTCTACGAGTACCGCCCGGCCGCCAGGCCCCAGATCGGCCTGCTCAACCAGGTCGTGGTCTGGTTCGGCGGAGAGCCGGTGCTCTGGCTGCAGGAGCCGATCGTCAACACGATCCTGCTCATCATCGTCATGATCTGGGTGCAGACCGGTTTCGCGGTCGTCGTGCTCTCCGCATCGATCAAGGGCATCCCCTCCGAGCAGCTCGAGGCGGCCGAGCTCGACGGGGCGACCAACTGGCAGCGGTTCCGCAACGTGACGCTGCCCGGCATCAGGGGCGGCCTCGTCGTCGTGGTCACGACGATCACGATCGCGACGCTCAAGGTGTTCGACATCGTGCGCGTCATGACCGGCGGCAACTTCAACACGAGCGTGATCGCGAACGAGATGTACACCCAGGCGTTCCGTGCGGCCGAGCCCGGTCGCGGAGCAGCGCTCGCGCTGGTGCTGTTCCTGCTCGTCGTGCCGGTCGTGGTCTACAACATCCGCGTGCTCCGCAAGCAGAGGGAGATCCGATGAGCCAGACCACCGGTTCGACCGACCGGGCTGTCGTGAGAGAGCTCGACGCCGCCGCCCGGCGCGGCTACAACCTCGACGGCACGAAGGCGGCACGCGTCAAGCGCCGCCTGACCTCGCGCCGGGGGACCGCGTTCGCCCTGCTCATCGCGGTGCTGTGGACAGTGCCGACCTTCGGGCTGTTCGTCTCCTCGTTCCGGCCCGCCGAACTCATCAACACGACGGGCTGGTGGACGGCGTTCGAGAATTGGGGCTGGACGCTCGACAACTACAACGAGGTCCTGTTCTCGGCGTCGTCGTCGGCGCCCCAGCTCGGCTCGTACTTCGTGAACTCGCTCGCGATCACGATCCCGGTGGTCGTCTTCGCGACGGTCCTCGCCGCGATGGCCGCCTACGCGCTCGCCTGGATCAAGTTCCCCTTCGCCGACTGGGTGTTCGTGATCATCTTCGCGCTGCAGATCGTGCCGCTGCAGATGGCGCTCATCCCGCTGCTCCAGATCTTCACCACGACGCTGAAGCCCGCGCAGGAGTGGCTGCACGGCGTCGTGCCGATCATCCCCGACGAGACGTACGTGCAGGTGTGGATCGCGCACACGATCTTCGGTCTGCCGCTCGCGATCTTCCTGCTGCACAACTTCATCTCCGAGATCCCGCGCGAGCTCATGGAGGCCGCGCGCGTCGACGGGGCCACGCACGGCCAGATCTTCCTCCGCATCGTGGTGCCGCTCTCCGTGCCGATCCTCGCGTCGTTCGCGATCTTCCAGTTCCTCTGGGTCTGGAACGACCTGCTCGTCGCGCTCGTGTTCTCGGGCGGCACCGCCGACGTCGCGCCGCTCACGCAGCGCCTCGCCGAGCTCGCCGGCCAGCGGGGGCAGACCTGGCAGCGCCTGACGGCCGCGGCCTTCGTCTCGCTCGTCGTGCCGCTCATCGTGTTCTTCAGCCTGCAGCGCTACTTCGTGCGCGGGCTGCTCGCCGGATCGACGAAGGGCTGACCCGCAACGGGCAGGGGGAGCCGGATGCCGCGTGGTCGACCACGCGGCATCCGTGCTGCCGTTGCGGCGGCGGACCGCTCCGCCCGAGGCGAACCGAGGGCAGCCCGGTGCGATCGCGGTCGTAGGGTGAAGCCATGAGCATGCACGGCGGTGGGGGCGGTGGCGGGGGCGCACAGGTCGGGCGCTACGGCACGGCGCGCACGCGCATCGCCTCCTCCGACGAGTCGGCGCAGCGGGCGGCCAACGCCGAGGCGCCGAAGATTCCGCACCTGTTGCGGCGCATCGCCGAGCTCTTCGCCCCGCACCGGGGTGCGCTCGTCACGACGGTCGTGCTCGTGCTCGTCGGGGCGGCGCTCGCCATCATCCCGCCCCTGCTCACCCAGCGCGCGTTCGACGACGGCTTGTTCCCGGTCGACGCGAGCGGAGCGGTGTCGGGACCGAACCTGCCGGTGCTCATGTGGCTCGTCATCGCGATGATCGCGGTGTTCGTCGTCTCGGCGCTGCTCGGCGTCTGGCAGACCTGGCTCACCGCCACGATCGGCAACAGCGTCATGGGCACCCTGCGCGTGCGGCTGTTCACGCACCTGCAGGCGATGGAGCTGAGCTTCTTCACCCGCACGAAGACGGGCATCATCCAGTCGCGCCTGCAGAACGACGTCGGCGGCGTCGCCGGCGTGCTCACGAACACCGTGTCGAGCGTGCTCGGCAACACGGTCACCGTCATCTCGGCGTTCATCGCGATGCTGCTGCTGAACTGGCAACTGACGCTCATCGCCCTCGTGCTGATGCCGTTCATGGTGATCGCGCAGCGCCGGGTCGGGCAGGTGCGGGCGCGCATCGCGGGCAAGACGCAGGAGTCGCTGTCGGAGATGACGGCGATCACGCAGGAGACGCTGAGCGTGTCGGGCATCCTGCTGTCGAAGAGCTTCACGCGGCAGCGGAGCGAGATCGAGCGCTACGCCGAGGAGAACCGCAATCAGATCCGGCTCCAGGTCAAGCAGCAGATGACCGGCCAGTGGTTCTTCGCGATGGTGAACATCTTCATGTCGTCGATCCCCGCGATCGTGTACCTGGTGGCGGGCTGGCTCATCGCGGGCGGCACCGCCGGCCTCACCGCCGGCACCATCGTCGCGTTCACGACCGTGCAGGCGCGGCTGCTGTTCCCGCTCATGGGGCTCATGCGCGTCGCGCTCGACCTGCAGACCTCGAGCGCGCTGTTCGCGCGCATCTTCGAGTACCTCGACCTGCGCCCGACGATCACGGATGCACCGGAGGCCCGCGAAGTGCCGGTCGGGCACGGCGTCGCGCCCGACGGTGCGGCCGACGTCGGCGAGGTGCCCGGCACGCGGGGCGCCCTCGGCCGCGTCGAGTTCGACGAGGTGTCGTTCCGCTACCCCGACGCCGACGACGAGTCGCGCCCGACGCTCGACGGCGTGAGCTTCACGATCGAGCCCGGCCAGTTCGCCGCATTCGTGGGGCCGAGCGGTGCCGGCAAGACGACGGTCTCGTACCTCGTGCCGCGGCTGTACGAGGCATCCTCGGGCACCGTGCGCTTCGCGGGCGTCGATGTGCGCGAGCTTCGGCAGGAGTCGCTCATGTCGCACATCGGCATCGTGAGCCAGGAGACGTACCTGTTCCACGCGACGATTGCCGAGAACCTGCGATACGCCAGGCCGGATGCCACGGACGCCGAGCTCGAGGCCGCGGCCAGGGCCGCGAACATCCACGACACGATCGCCTCCTTCCCCGACGGCTACGACACCGTCGTGGGCGAGCGCGGCTACCGCCTCTCCGGCGGCGAGAAACAGCGCATCGCGATCGCCCGCGTGCTGCTCAAGGATCCGGCGGTGCTCGTGCTCGACGAGGCGACGAGCGCGCTCGACACCATCTCGGAGCGCGTCGTGCAGCAGGCCCTCGACGACGCGGCGCGCGGGCGCACGACCATCGCGATCGCGCACCGCCTCTCGACGGTCGTCGCCGCCGACGTCATCTTCGTGGTGGTCGCCGGCCGCATCGTCGAGCGCGGCACGCACGCCGAGCTCGTCGATGCCGGCGGCGTGTACGCCTCGCTCTACCGCCAGCAGGAGGAGCGGCCGGTGCAGGGGGCCGGGGCGCTCGAACCCTGATCCCGCTCGGAATTCGCCCTTGCGTCGTGTGGGGGACACCCCAATAGAGTGTGGAGCGTTACGTGCCGGGGGGCCGAGGGGGGCGAGCTTGTCGACGACCGAGACCGATGTGCCGACGACCGCAACGGGGGACACCGGGTCTCCGCCTCCGACTCCGCAGGCAGCACCACCCGCATCGGCGGCGCCCCGACCGAGGCCCGCCCGCCAGCGCCGGGTCGGCCTCAGCATCCAGTCGAAGCTGTTGATCATGCTGCTCGGCGTCAGCCTCGTCTCCTCGATCATCGTCGGGGTGATCGGCTTCATGAGCGGCCGCGAGTCGCTGAAGGCGGCCGCGATCGACCAGTTGACCACGATCCGCGAGCTCCGCACCGGCGAGCTCGAGCGCGTCATGGAGGGAGTCCAGACCGGGGTCGCCCTCGATTCGCGCAACCTCAGCGCGCAGACGGCGTCGAAGGCGTTCAACGCGGGGTGGGCCGAGCTGCAGGACGTCGAGCTCACCGCCGAGGAGGAGGCCGAGCTCCAGGAGTTCTACGACGAGGGGTTCATCCCGCGCCTCGAGGAGGCGACCGGTGAGGACTTCGCGAGCGGCGGATTCGTTCCCGACTCGTCGGCGGGCAGGTACCTGCAGCTGCACTACACCGCGCCGTTCGACGGCGACTACGACGCCGCCCATGCAGTGATGGATGCGGGCGACGGCAGCGCGTGGAGCGCGGCGCGCGCCCGGTTCCACGACTACTTCCAGCGCATCGTCGCCGCCTCCGACTACGAGGACGTGCTGCTGCTCGACACCTCGGGCAACGTCGTCTACTCGGCGTACGGCGGTGTCGACCTCGGAACGAACGTGCTCGACGGGCCCTACGAGAACAGCCTGCTCGCCGGCGCCTATCGCGATGCGATCGCGTCGAACACGGTGAACACCGCGATCACCACCGACTACGAGCGGTACCAGCCGTCGCTCGGCGTGCCCTCGCTGTGGATCGTGTCGCCGGTCGGCAACGACACGACCATCACCGGCGCGCTCGCGTACCAGATCCCGATGAGCATCGTGAACGATGCGCTCACCGGCGACGAGCGCTGGAAGGAGCAGGGACTCGGCGACACCGGCGAGATCTTCGTGGTCGGCCGCGACCGGCTCATGCGGAGCATCTCGCGGATGCTCGTCGAGCACCCCGACGACTACGTCACGGCCGTGACCTCGAACGGCACGCCGCCGAACGTCGCCGAGCGCATCGTCGAGGTCGGCGGCACGGTGCTGCTGCAGCCGATCGACTCGATCTCGGTGGAGCGGGCGCTCGAGGGGGCGACAGGCACGAACGAGTCGATCGGCTACACCGGGACCGACGGCATCACGGCCTACACGCCCGTCGAGATCGACGGCGTGGACTGGGTCGCGGTCGCCCGCATCGACACCTCCGAGGCTTTCGCGCCCGTCGACGTCTTCACCCGCAACCTCGTCATCTCGACGCTCGCCATCCTGCTCGCGGTGAGCCTGCTCTCGATGGTGCTCGCCCAGGTGTTCACCCGCCCCGTCCGGCGTCTCTCCGACGCCGTGCGCCGGGTCGCGGGCGGCGACCTGTCGGTGCAGGTGCCCGCCGGCTCGCGCGACGAGTTCGGCGATCTCGGCAACGCGTTCAACGACATGAGCTCGAGCCTGCGCATCAAGCAGGAGCTCATCGACGAGCAGCGAGACGAGAACGAGCGGCTGCTGCACACGCTCATGCCCGAGACCGTCGCGAAGCGCTACCGCGACGGCGAGGAGACGATCGCGGAGGTGCACCAGGACGTCTCGGTCATCTTCGCCGAGCTCGTCGGCTTCGATGACTACGCCGCGACGCTCGACGACGAGGAGGAGCTCGCGCAGCTGAACACCCTGATGCGCAGCTTCGACGAAGCCGCCGAGCGGGCGGGCGTCGAGAAGGTGCGCACCCTCCGCAACGGCTACCTCGCGAGCTCGGGACTCATCGTGCCCCGCGTCGACAACGTGCGCCGGGCGGTCGACTTCGCGGTGGAGCTGCGCAGCGTCATCTCGCGCTTCAACGCGCAGCACGAGGCATCCCTCGAACTGCGCGCCGGGGTGTCGAGCGGAAGCGTGACGAGCGGGCTCGTGGGCCGGACGAGCCTCGCCTACGACCTCTGGGGCGACGCGGTGAACCTCGCCTACCGGGTGCGCGGGGTGACCGGCAGCCCGGGCATCTACGTCAGCCAGGCGGTCAAGGACCGCATGCTCGAGGGCGCCCGGATCGTGTCGGCCGGCACCATCGAGACGGCGAGCGGCGACGAGACCGTCTGGCGGGTGGAGTAGTCGTGGAGGAGCTCTTCGGCTCGGGCTGGCTCGTGTGGGCGATCGTGCTCGCACTGGGCGTGCCGCTGCTGCTGGTCGTGCTCACCGAGGTGCTCGGCTGGCTGACCCGGCGGGGCAGCGCCGCGGCGAAGCCCGTACGGCTGCTGCGCAACTGGGTGGTGCCGGTCGCCGCCCTGTTCGGGCTCCTGGTCTTCGCCGTGCAGTCGCCGGCCGACCAGGTCTGGGCACGCGTCGTCGCGACCGTGCTCGGCTTCCTCGTCATCCTGCTCGTGCTGAGCGCGCTCAACGTCGCGCTCTTCGCGAACGCGAAGCCGGGCAGCTGGCGCGAGCGGATCCCGTCGATCTTCGTCGACCTCGGCCGGCTCGGGCTCACGGTCGTGGGGCTCGCCATCCTCTTCTCCTGGGTGTGGAACGCCGACGTCGGCGGCCTGATCGCGGCCCTCGGCGTCACCTCGATCGTGATCGGCCTCGCGCTGCAGAATGCGGTCGGCGGCATCATCTCGGGCCTCCTGCTGCTCTTCGAGCAGCCGTTCAAGCTCGGCGACTGGCTCGACGCCGCGGGGGTGCGCGGCCGGGTCGTCGAGGTGAACTGGCGGGCGGTGCACATCGACACGGGCGCGGGCGTGCAGATCGTGCCGAACTCCTCGCTCGCGGGCGCCTCGTTCACGAACCTCAGCCTGCCCACCGAACTGCATCGGGCCGGCACCACCGTGCAGTTCTCGACGGACGATCCGCCGCACGAAGTCATCGAACTGCTCATCGAGGTCGCTGGCACGCTGCCGATGCGGATGACCGGCGAGGCGCCGTCGGCCCGCTACCTCGGCGCGGCGAAGTACGAGGTCGACGTGCCCGTGCAGGGGCCTGCGACGGCCGACGCCGCGGTCTCGCTGCTGCTCGCCTGGCTCTGGTACGCCGCCCGGCGGCGCGGGCTCTCGCTCGACGGCGACGCGAGCGACCCGATCGCCGAACCCGATCGGCTCGACGAGGCCCTCGCGCAGGTCGCCCCGGCGTTCAGGCTGAGCGCCGACGACCGTGCCCGCCTCGCCCCGAGCTGCCGGCTCGAGCGGTACGGCACGGGCGAGATCGTGCAGCAGCCCGACCGCGTGCCCGACGTGATGCGGGTCGTCGTCGACGGTCGGCTCCGGCTCGCGGTCGTGACCGATCGCGGGGCGATCGAGTCGGGCCTCGCCGACGTGGGCGACTCGGTCGGCCAGACGGTGCTGACGCGCGAGCCCTCGTTCGTGCGCGCGACCGCCGCCGAGGTGACGACGGTGCTCGTGATGCCGCTCGCGGTGATCGACGAGATCGTGCATGCGAACCCCGCGGTCGCCCGCGACATCGGCCAGGCGATCGAGACGCGTCGCCGGGCGGCGGCCGACGCGGTGGCGTCTGCGGGGATCGTGCGGGGAACGCTCGACCGGCGTTGACGGGCTCGGCGACGGTGCGACCCGGTTCCACCCGGTGAGACCGGGGTCCGAGAGTTCACGCAGGCGGGGCGAACTCCGCCAGCGGCGACGCAAGGCCGACGATGGTCTCCGTGATCTGTTCGGGAGCGAGGTGGTGATCGGCGAAGGCCAGCACCGGGTGGGACCCGACGCGGTAGCTGACCGCAGCGTGACGGAGAAGCCGCTCATCGTTCGTGTCGTTGCCGAACGCGATGTACGAACCATCCGCGATGCCGAGCCGCCGGAGCGCGTCGTGCTTCGTGACATTCGGACCGGAGATGTCGACCAGGCCCTCATCGGGGTGCACGTGAATCGACAGCGTGGAAGCCCTGAGCGCGTCGACGACCTCAGCCGCGGTCGTGAACAGCACCACTTTGGAGTACGTGTCGAGCTCTTCACGCGGTACATTGCGTGCGAGCCGGCCGGCGTCGAGCTGTCGGAAGATCCGATGTGACGGATCTCCGGAGAACGAATAGTCCCACTCGCCGTCGATGAGCGCAGCGAGACCGTGCCGTTCGATCAGCGCGTCGACCACGCCTCGCTCGTTCGCCGCGATCCCAACGGTCGTCGTTCGCCCGTCGCTGCGGGTGAATGCCCCATTGCCGCCGATGAGGTCGAGGTGCTGCAGGTCGGCAGGGAGGACGGGAAGCAGGTCGCGAATCGGTCGAGCGGACGCGAACACGACTCGCTCACGAGTTGTGAGTTCACGGAGCGCATCGAGCGTTTCAGCAGGGATCGTTCGGCCATCGAAGCAGACCGTACCGTCGATATCGAAGACCACGGCGCTCGTCATCCGAACACCGTACCTGATCGCATGTCGAGTGCGGCGGGCGGTGCCTGCCCCGACCGGTGATGCAGGAACCCGGAAGGTCCGTCCGGTCTCCGCCGGCTCTGCCGGGACTATCCGACGAGCGGCGTGCGCTCGGCGAGCATCGACTCCATGAGCTCGATCTCGCTCGTCTGGCTGTCGACGATCGACTGGGCGAGCGCCACGACGACCTCGGTCGACGAGCGGTCGAGCACGGCCTCGGCCATGTCGACGGCACCCCGGTGGTGGGCGATCATGAGTTCGAGGAACCGCACCTCGGCCTCGACTCCGGAGAGTGTACGGAGTTCGGCGACCTGGGCGGGCGTCGCGAGTCCGGGCATCGGCGCACCGGGTTCGTGCAGGGTGCCGTCGGCCCCGGACTCGTCGGCACCGGAACCGTCGGCCCCGTGCGAGGCATGGCCGGAGCCGTCGGCGGCGGGCCGGGTCATCCACGTCATCGACGGTTCGCGGCCCGCCTGCGAGAGCCCCCAGCTCGCGAGCCAGCCGTACATCTGCCCGGCCTGCTGGGCCTGCGTGGTCGCGATGTCGTAGGCGAGCAGCCGCACCTCCTCGTCGGAGGTCTCGTCGCGGACGATCATCGCGAGCTCGACGCCCTGCTGGTGGTGCACCTGCATGTCGCGCGCGAAGCCGGCTTCGGCGCTCGTCGTCGTCGGCGTCGGCTCGGCGAGGGTCGAGAGCCGGCCGAACGCGAACGCAGCGACCGCCACGACGACGACGGCGAGAAGGGCCACGACCACGACCGCGACGCGCCCGCCTCGGCCGGCTGGACCGCGTCGGGGCGACGGCGGCTGCGGCGCAGCGGACGAGGCGGCGGTCGTCGCCGTCTCGGGTGCGGTCACGACACCTTGCCGGGCGCGTCGTACGCGCCGGTGCAGGAGGCGCCCGGCTCGGGCACGTTCTGGCTCTGCCAGTACTCCTCGAAGAAGGCGGCGATGCGCGGGTCGTCGGCGTCGTCGAGCTGGAGCTGCGAGTTCCAGCCGCTCAGCACGATGGGGGAGGGCAGCCCCTCGAAGGGCGACAGCACGACGTAGCTCGAGGGCAGCTTCGACTTCAGGGTCGCGAGCTCGTCGTC
Organism: Agromyces lapidis; assembly: GCF_009749405.1. Classification (GTDB taxonomy): domain Bacteria; phylum Actinomycetota; class Actinomycetes; order Actinomycetales; family Microbacteriaceae; genus Agromyces; species Agromyces lapidis. Next base: position 147,558 of record NZ_WBIQ01000009.1, on the reverse strand, counting down.
CGAGACCTTCGCGGCGTCGTAGGTGACCCAGATCGCGCCGTGCTCGAGCGAGTGCACCGCGTTCTCGTTCGGCACGGGCTGCTCGTAGACGCCGCAGTTCAGCCACATCTGGTTGTGCTCGCCGCCCGCGGGAGGGGTCTGCGCGTAGTCGACGACGCCCTCGACGTGGCCTGCGCCGTTCTCGAAGGTCTCGACGCCCTCGATCGCCGCGCCGTCGCCGCCGGCGCCGTAGCTGGCGGGCTGCGGCGTGAGCACGATCGCGGTGATCAGCAGCGCGATGACGGCGACGCCGCCGGTGACGCTCGACCAGAGCACGATCTTGCGATTGCGCTTCGCCCGCGCCTCCTTCTTGCGGAACTCCTCGAGCTTGCGCTGGCGCTCGGCGGCGCGCTGCTCCTTGACGCTCTGCTGCTTCGCCTGCTGCTTCGCCTTCGGGGGGATGGGCGGGGTCGCGCTCACGCGGGCCTCTCTCGATTCGGGGACGCCGACGGTGTGGGGAACACCGTCGATGTCGCGGGACTAGGAACCATACGAACGCATGCGGCTGGGAGAACGCCGCATCGCGCTCGAGGATGCGGCACGGTGCATCCGCCTCGCGCCATTGCCATCGTCATCGTGACAGGCTGCGCGCCGCGGGGCTAGAGTTGACCACGTGATCCTCTCGCTGTGTTGTCGCTGACGCCGACGTCTCCCGACCCCACGCACGCACACTCGCCCCGATCTCTCGCCGCCCGTCATACCGCCGGCCGAGCAGCCGCGGCCGATACGCAAGGACACCCATGAAGTACGCAGAATCCATCGTCGACCTCGTCGGCGATACGCCCCTCGTCAAGCTCCAGCACGTCACGAAGGGCGTCACGGATGCCACGGTGCTGGTCAAGCTCGAGTACCTGAACCCGGGCGGCTCCTCGAAGGACCGGATCGCCGGTCGCATCATCGACGCCGCCGAGCGCGACGGCCTGCTCAAGCCGGGCGGCACGATCGTCGAGCCGACGAGCGGCAACACCGGGGTCGGCCTTGCGCTCGTCGCGCAGCAGCGCGGCTACCGCTGCGTGTTCGTGTGCCCCGACAAGGTGGGAGAAGACAAGCGCAACGTGCTCACCGCCTACGGTGCCGAGGTCGTCGTGACGCCGACCGCGGTCGCGCCCGACAGCCCCGAGTCGTACTACGGGGTCTCCGACCGGCTCGCCCGCGAGATCCCCGGGGCGTTCAAGCCCGACCAGTACTCGAACCCGAACGGGCCGCGCTCGCACTACGAGACCACGGGCCCAGAGATCTGGCGCGACACCGACGGGCGGGTGACGCACTTCGTCGCGGGCGTCGGCACCGGCGGCACGATCACCGGCACCGGGCGGTACCTGCGCGAGGTGTCGAACGACCGGGTGCGCATCATCGGCGCCGACCCCGAGGGCTCGGTCTACTCGGGCGGCACGGGCCGTCCCTACTTCGTCGAGGGCGTGGGAGAGGACTTCTGGCCGACGGCGTACGACCCGGCGGTGCCGCACGAGATCATCGCGGTGAGCGACGCCGACTCGTTCGCGATGACCCGGCGCCTCGCCCGTGAGGAGGGCATCCTCGTGGGCGGTTCGAGCGGCATGGCCGTCGTCGCGGCGCTCGAGGCCGCTGCGGCGCCCGGCGTCACCGCCGACGACGTCTTCGTCGTGCTGCTGCCCGACGGCGGCCGCGGGTACCTCGGCAAGATCTTCAACGACAAGTGGATGCGCGCCTACGGCTTCGGCAACGCGCCCGCCGGGCACACCATCGCCGAACTGCTCGCGGCGAAGGCCGACCGCACCGCCCCGCTCGTCTACGTGCACCCGAACGACACCGTGAAAGAGGCCATCGACCGCATGACCGAGACCGGCGTCTCGCAGCTCGTCGTGCTGTCGGCCGAGCCGCCCGTCGTGCTCGGCGAGGTGCTCGGCGCGCTGCATGAGGAGGTGCTGCTCGACCAGGTGTTCTCGGGGGTGGTGAAGCTCACCGACGAGGTGAGCACCGTCGTCGGCGAGCCCCTGCCGCTCATCGGCGTGACCGAGCCCGTGGCGTCGGCCCGCCAGGCCTTCGCCGGCGCGCCGGCGATGCTCGTCACCGACGGCGGCAAGGCGCTCGGCGTGATCACCCGCACCGACCTGCTCGGCTACCTCTCCCACTAGACACCCATCCTCACCGATTCAGGAGATCGCACGCCAGTCAGGACGATTCCCGCCGAATCGTCCTGAGCAGCCTCCGAATTCCTGAAACATCCGCGAAAGGCACCGCACCATGCACGACGACGCACGCTTCGACACCCGCGCGATCCACGCGGGCCAGGCCTTCGACCCGACGACCGGCGCGGTCATCCCGCCCATCTATCAGACCTCGACCTACGTCCAGGACGGCATCGGCGGCCTCCGCGGCGGCTACGAGTACTCGCGGGGCGGCAACCCGACGCGCACCGCACTCGAGACCCAGCTCGCGGCGCTCGAGGGCGGCGCGCACGGCCTCTCGTTCGCCTCGGGCCTCGCCGCCGAGGACGCGCTGCTGCGCACGGTCGTGAAGCCCGGCGACCACGTGCTGATCGGCAACGACGTGTACGGCGGCACCCACCGACTCATCCGTCGCATCTTCGGCGACTGGGGCGTGCGCCACTCGACCGTCGACACGAGCGACGTCGACGCGATGCGTGCCGCGATCGAGCCGGGCGCGACGAAGGTGCTCTGGATCGAGACCCCCTCGAACCCCCTCATGAAGGTGTCGGATGTCACGGCGCTCGCCGAGCTCGGACACGAGGCGGGCCTCCTCGTGGTCGTCGACAACACCTTCGCGTCGCCGGCGCTGCAGCAGCCGCTCGCCCTCGGCGCCGACGTCGTCGTGCACTCGACGACGAAGTACCTCGGCGGGCACTCCGACGTGGTCGGCGGGGCGCTCGTCTTCGGCGCCGGCGAGCGCCTCGACGAGGTGCACGAGCGGGTGCGGTTCACCCAGTTCGCGGCGGGTGCCGTGTCGGGTCCGTTCGACGCGTTCCTCACCTCTCGCGGCATCAAGACCCTCGGGGTCCGCATGCAGCGGCACAGCCAGAACGCGCTCGCGATCGCCCGTCGCCTCGACGAGCACGCAGGCGTCGAGCGCGTCTACTACCCGGGGCTCGAGTCGCACCCGGGGCACGAGCTCGCGGGCCGTCAGATGTCGGGCTTCGGCGGCATGCTGTCGATCTCGCTCGCAGACGGGGGTGCGGCGGCGCGTCGCTTCGCGGAGTCGACCGAGCTGTTCCAGCTCGCCGAGTCGCTCGGCGGGGTCGAGTCGCTCGTGAACTACCCCTCGGAGATGACGCACGCCTCGGTGAAGGGCACCGAGGCCGAGGTGCCCGAGTCGGTGGTGCGGCTCTCGGTCGGCATCGAGGACGTCGACGACCTGCTCGCCGACATCGACCAGACGCTCGCACGGCTGTAGCTCTCCCGACGTCGACCGCCGTCGCGCGGCTGCCGGTCTCCGGCGGCCGCGGCGCGGAGCCGAGCGCTTCCTGAGCCCGGGTGCGCCCGGGGTGCGACAATGGAGGTGACGGCGCGCGGCACGTCACCGGCGCCGAGGAGATGAGCGCCATGGTCTGGCTCTGGATCACCCTCGTCATCGCGATCGTGCTCGCGATCGTGCTGTTCTTCATGTCGGTGAAGATCGTGAAGCAGTACGAGCGCGGCGTCGTGCTGCGATTCGGCCGGCTGCACAACGTCCGCGATCCCGGCATCCGGTTCATCATCCCGATCGTCGACGTGATGACGAAGGTGTCGTTGCGCATCATCACCGTGCCGATCCAGTCGCAGGGCATCATCACGAAGGACAACGTGAGCGTCGGCGTCTCGGCGGTGGCGTACTACCGCATCGTCGACCCGGTGAAGTCGGTGATCGCCATCGAGAGCGTGCAGTCCGCGATCGACCAGATCGCACAGACCACCCTGCGCAAGGTCGTCGGCCAGCACCACCTCGACGAGACGCTCGCCGAGACGGCGAAACTCAACGTCAACATCCGCGAGATCCTCGACGTGGTCACCGTCGACTGGGGTGCGCAGGTCACGCTCGTCGAGCTCAAGGACATCCTGCTGCCCGACTCGATGAAGCGGGCGATGGCCAAGCAGGCCGAGGCCGAGCGCGAGAAGCGCGCGAAGATCATCGCGGCCGAGGGCGAGGCGCTCGCGGCGACGCAGCTCGGCGTCGCGTCCGACACGATGATGTCGCACCCGCTCGCCCTGCAGTTGCGCACCCTGCAGACCCTCGTCGAGGTCGGGGTCGACAAGAACACGCTCGTGGTGGTGCCGGCGCCGCTGATGGGCTCGATCAGCGAATTGACGTCGTTCATCGATCGCGAGGCGGCGGTCGCGCAGGTGCGCGGGCGGTGATCGAGGGCGCCGTCGGCGCGGTGCGTGCCAGCCCCTGGGGCGCACCGGGGATCGCCGTTGCATCGAGTGGCAGGATATCGATGAAGTGTGTCGATCCAGCCATCGCGGCGTGTCGGCGGGATGCCCCAGAATGAGCGGGTGACTTCGAACGACACCGCCGCACCCGCGGCCCAGCACGCCGCGAGCGGCGAGCACCACGGCGGCACCCTCGGCCTCGGTCAGGGTACGGCGCTCTACATCGCGAGTGTGCTCGGCACCGGCATCCTCGTGCTGCCCGGCCTCGCCGCGAAGGCCGCCGGGCCCGCCTCGATCGTGGCCGTGGCGGCGGTGCTCGTGCTCTCCATCCCGCTCGCCGGCACCTTCGCCGCGCTCGCGGCGCGCTATCCCGACGCGGGCGGCGTGGCGAGCTACGTTCGGCGCGCGCTCGGCGACACCGCGGCGCGCATGGCCGGCTACTGGTTCTACTTCGGCGTGTGCATCGGCGCACCGGTGCTCGCGGTGCTCGGCGGCGAGTACGTCGTCGCCGTGCTCGGCATCGACCGCTCTGCCGTGCCGCTCATCGGCCTCGCGGTGTTCGTGCCGCCCTACATCGCGAACTGGTTCGGGGTGCGCGTCGCGGGATGGGTGCAGTTCGTGCTCTCGGGCCTGCTCGTCACCGTCGTCGTCGGTGTGGTCGCCGTGACCTTCCCCGCGGCCGAGGCGTCGAACTTCCAGCCCTTCCTGCCGAACGGCTGGGCTGGGGTCGGCGTCGCCATCAGCCTCTTCGTCTGGGCCTTCGCCGGATGGGAGGTCGGCACCCACATCGCGGGCGAGTTCAAGAACCCGCGCCGCACCATCCCGCTCGCGACGGCGATCGCGGTCGCGGTGGTCGGCGTCGCCTATCTGGCCCTCCAGTTCGTGACCGTCGCGGTGCTCGGCGACCGCGCCGGAGACGGGCAGGTGCCGCTGCTCGCCCTCGTCGAGACCACTGCGCCCGGCATCGGCCCGGTGCTCGTCGCCATCATCGCGGGCATCGTCACGGTCGGCGTGATGAACGCGTACCTGCCGGCGTTCGGCAAGCTCGGCGCCGCGCTCGGCCGCGACGGCGACCTGCCGCGCTTCCTCGCGAAGGGTGCCGCCGACGGCGAGGTGCCCCGCCGCGCGCTCGCCGTGACGGGGGTGATCATCCTCATCTACTACGGGCTGATGCTCGCGAACTATCTCGACCTCTCGGGCTTCATCCTGATCCACACGAGCAACATGGTCGCGATCTACGCCGCCGGCATGCTCGCCGCGACCCTGCTGCTGCGCCGCTGGTCGTTCGGCTGGTGGCTCGCGGTCGTCGCGACCGTGATGACGGTCGGCCTGCTGGCGCTCGCCTGGGCGAACCTCCTGGTGCCCGCGTTGCTCGCGCTCGCCGCGGTCGCCGTGACCGTCGTGCGCCGGTGGCGGGCGAGGCGCGCTCCGGGCGGCACGAGCGCCCATCACGAGTCCGACGCCCCCGTCGTCGCGAGCTCCGCCACTGACCCCGCACCCGCCCCCATCGCCCAGGAGCAGCACGCATGACCGAGTACCGCGCGCATTTCGACGCCGAGATCGACTTCGTCAACGGGGGAGGGCTGCGCGCGGAGGGGTTCCGCCTCGACCTGCCCTCGCCCGACCTCGGCGAGGCGGAGATCGGCGAACTGCTCGTCCGGCACCTCGGGCTCGCGCTCGTCGGCCGGGTCGCGCTCGCGAACCTCGAGATCGTCGCGGAGCCGCATCGCGGTTCACGGGGCGTGGGCGCAGAGGCCGGCACCGCGAGCGGGGCGGCGAGCGAAGCATCCGCCGGGCTTCGCGCGGGGCGCCCCGCGCTCGTCGACCTCAGCCACCCGATCTCGGCCGGTCTCGTGACCTACCCCGGCCTGCCCGCGCCGACGATCACGCCGCACCTCACCCGCGAGGCATCCCGCGAGCACTACGCACCGGGCACCGAGTTCGCGCTCGACGTCATCACGATGATCGGCAACACCGGCACCTACCTCGACAGCCCGTTCCACCGCTACGCCGACGGCGGCGATCTCGCGAGCCTGCCGCTCGAGACGCTCGTCGGCCTCCCGGCCGAGGTGTTCAGGCTGTCGGATGCCACGGGGCGCGGGATCCCCGCCGAGGTCTTCTTCGATCGCGAGCTGGCCGGTGCCGCCGTGCTGCTGCACACGGGGTGGAGCCGCCACTTCGGGCGTCCCGAGTACGCGACGGGAGCGCCCTTCCTCACCGAGGCCGGCGCGCGGCACCTCGTCTCGGCCCGAGTCGCGGCGGTCGGCATCGACTCGCTCAACATCGACGACGCCGAGTCCGAGGGCGAGCGCCCGGCGCACTCGATCCTGCTCGCGGCGGGGGTGCACGTGATCGAGCACCTGACGGCGCTCGAGCGGGTACCCGTGCACGGTGCACGGTTCACGGCCGTGCCGCCGCGCGTCGAGGGCTTCGGCACCTTCCCGGTGCGCGCATTCGCAGAACTCCCGTCGGGGCGTCCGGTGGCGTGAGGGCCGCGCGTGCGTGAGTATTGAGGAATGAGCGTTCCCGCCTATTCCCTTCGCGACGGCAACACGATTCCCGCGATCGGGCTCGGCACCTACGGGCTGAACGACCAGCTCGGCATCGACGCCATCACCTCGGCCATCGCCGACGGCTACCGGCTCATCGACACCGCCTACAACTACGGCAACGAAGAGGCGGTCGGCGAGGCGATCGAGCGCACCGACGTCGACCGCAGCGACCTCGTCATCACGACGAAGCTGCCCGGTCGCCACCACGGCTTCGACGAGACGCTCGCGAGCTTCGAGGAGTCGCGGAAGCGGCTCGGACTCGAATGGGTCGACCTGTACCTCATCCACTGGCCGCTGCCGCGCATCGACAAGTACGTCGAGAGCTGGCGCGCGATGATCTCACTGCGCGAGAAGGGGCTCGTGCGGGCGATCGGCGTCTCGAACTTCACGCCCGCGATGCTCGAGCGGCTCATCGACGAGACGCGGGTCGCCCCGGTCGTCAACCAGGTCGAACTCCATCCCTACTTCCCGCAGGACGAGCTGCGCGCCTTCCACGACGAGCACGACATCCGCACCGAGAGCTGGAGCCCGCTCGCACGCCGCACCGAACTGCTGCGCGAGCCGGTCGTGGTCGATCTCGCGGCCGCGCACGGCGTGAGCCCCGCGCAGCTCGTGCTGCGCTGGCACGTCGAACTCGACGCCGTGCCGATCCCGAAGTCGTCCGACCCCGAGCGTCGGCGCGAGAACCTCGACGTGTTCGGCTTCTCGCTCAGCGCCGAAGAGGTCGCGGCGATCTCGGCACTCTCGCGGGGGCGCATCTGGGGCGCCGACCCCGAAACGCACGAGGAGTTCTGAGCCGCGAGCTCGATGCATCCCCCTCGCACGTGCTTCGGCTTCCACCCGGGGATCACCAGAGCAGGACCGGCACCGGGAGCGTCCCCGAGTCCCCGAAACCGCTTCGCACGAGGACTGGAACATCATCTCCCCGGGCGCTGCCGCGGCCGAGATCGGCGTCAGCGCCGCCGCGGCGTGCGGAAGACCGTGACGATCCGGGCGTCGTTCCGGTGCGGTGCGCAGCGACCCGCGGGCGCGGGGGACTTGAGTTCAAGCGCCCTTGAGGTCGTAGGCTCGATCAGGTGAGTGAGCCGACCGCCGAGACGCCGATCCCGACCCGCGAGACCGGGGGGATCGAGACCGTGGAGGCCGTCGCCGCCCAGGCGAAGGGGCCCCTGTCGCCGCCGTACCGCTGGCTCTCGATCGGCATGTTCTCGCTCATCTTCCTCGCGGCGTTCGAGGCGATGGCGGTCACGACGGTCATGCCGATCGTCGCCCGCGACCTCGACGGCGTCGCGCTCTTCGCGCTCGCGTTCGCCGTGCCGCTCGCCGCCGGCATCGTCGGCATGGTGATCGCGGGCAACTGGACCGACCGCTCGGGGCCGCTGCCCTCGCTCATCACCGCGGCGGTGCTGTTCGTCGTCGGACTCCTCATCGCCGGCACCGCGACCGACATGACGGTACTCATCATCGGCCGCTTCGTGCACGGGCTCTCGGGTGCCGCCGTGATCGTGCCGCTCTACGTCATCGTCGCGCGCGTCTACCCCGACGCGCTGCGCGCCCGGGTGTTCGCCGGGTTCGCCGCGGCGTGGGTGATCCCCTCGATCATCGGCCCCGCGGTCGCGGGCGCCATCGCCGAGGTGTTCAGCTGGCACTGGGTGTTCCTCGGCGTCATCGTGCTCGTCGCCCCGGCGGCGGCGATGGTCGTGCCCCCGATCGTGCGGGTGCGCGAGAAGATCCAGGGCGACCCGGCCGTCGCGTGGAGCATCGGCAGGGTGGGCTGGGCCGTGCTCACGGCGGCCGCCGCTCTCGGGCTGTCGCTGGCGAAGGAGTTCGCCGACCCGTGGCGGTGGGTGGTCGCCGCCGTGGCGATCGTGCTCATCGTCGTCGCGGCCCGGCCGCTGCTGCCGGCCGGCACGCTGCGAGCCGCGCGCGGGCTGCCCGCGACCGTGCTGCTCCGCCTCATCGTCGCCGGGGCCTTCTTCGGCAGCGAGATCTACCTGCCGTACCTCTTCATGGAGCGTTACGACTTCCCGGCGAGCCTCGCGGGCGCGGTGCTCACCGGCGCGGGGGTCAGCTGGGCGGTCGCGTCGTGGCTGCAGGGGCGCCTCGGTGATCGCGTCTCGAACGCGCAGGCGGTCATGATCGGCTCGGTGCTGCTCACGATCTCGCTCGTCGGCGTGCTCGCGGTGGCGGCGTTCACCCTGCACCCGGCGATCGCGTTCGTGGCGTGGACGCTGGCGGGCGCCGCGATGGGGTTCATGTACCCCCGTCACTCGGTCGCGGTGCTCGGTCTCTCGCCCGTCTCGGCGCAGGGGTTCAACAGCGCCGCGCTCTCGATCGGCGAGTCGCTCGGCGCATCGTCGGCGCTCGCGGTCACGGCGCTCGTCTCGAGCGCGGTCGCGGCGTCGGCGTTCACGGCCGACTTCTCGGTGACGGTCGTCATCGCGCTCGTCGCGGTGGTGCTCGCACCGCGGGTGCGCCCGCGCCCCGTGGCATCCGTCGGCTGAACGATCGCCCGCCCGACGGCCGGATCGCCGCGAGCGCTCGCCGGCCCCGCTGGCCCGACGCTCGCGCGTCCGCCATCGCGACCGAACCGGGTCCCTGCGACGGAACCCCGTTCCCTCGGGGTTCCGTGCGGAAATCGCCCCCGGAGCGGGGGCGGGCATCCGGATCGGTGGATCGAGGTGAATCGAGGTTTGTACTTGCCGCCGAAGTTGCATACGACGACCGGACCCTTGATCTCTGCGAGAACCTGACGGCCGGCGGCCATTATCTCCTCGGTGAGCAGGACGCGCTCGGCGGCGAGGTCGACCTTGTGCGCCTCAAGCGCGGCCGCCGTCTGCGACCGGTCGAACGACAACCCCTCAGAGTCAGCCCACCGCGACACCGTCGACGGCGAACACTTCAGCTCCTTCGAGATCGCACGACACGACAGACCCTGATCGAAGAGCCGCCGCGCCTCTACGCGTTTGCTGTCGAGCGTCCCGCGTCGCGCCATTCGGGTTCACCTCGTCGGGCCTCTTGCCCCCTGCGGTGTGCGTCGAGACGGGGCGGGTGCGATTCGGTGGGATGGAACCTGGCGGCTCGGTAGGTTCAATACGTGATCAGCTTTGCGATTCCAGTCGAGTTCGGACGCCCCGAGGCGGGCTGGTGGATGGTGGCCATCACTGCGTGTTCGGTGGTCGCATCCGGGGTGTTGGCTTGGCTCGCCTACATGAATGGGCGGAAGGCCACAACCATCGCGGCGGAGGCTGCGGCGCGCGATGAAGAGCACCGCACGCGGGAGCTCGATCGTCGAGCGCAGGACGAGCGGTCGCAAGTGGCCCTTGCCATGCTGCGCGCGCTCGCCGCTGTGGAGCGATACGCGAGCAATGATCTCGGTCAATGGCAGACCACGGTGGCCGAGGTCGAGAAGGAGATGATCCTTCGTCGCTCGGAAGCGCTGGCATTCATCGACCTCTATGCGACGGAGGAAGACGACGAGGAGTTGCACGTCTGGTTTGATTCCGCCTTCGACGCACTCGTCAAGCTGGGACAGATGACTCCGACCCCCATTCTGAAAGTGCTCCCTATCGTCCACAACACTCGGCGAGGAGCAGTGCTTTGGAACGAACGTCTAGTGACTTCGGGTCAGCTGGCTGTGGGAGACCTTCCATAGGCTGTCGCACCCCGTGGCACCGGCTCGTTACCTTTTCGGAGGCGCATGGCCTCGTTCGGGGGTCTCACCTGCGACACGTTCGAGAGGTTGATCGATAGTCTGCTGGGATGACCAATCCGGCGCGGCGGTTGCAGATGATCTTTGCCCGGTGGAGCGATGCGTACACCGGGCACACATCGGCGCACAGTGCGCGGGAGTGGAACTCGGCGCCCTCAGTGGCGATGGATCAGCACCTCGAGGCGTTCCGGCTGTTGCTAGCCATCGGAGACAGCCTCGATTATCTCGAAGCGAAGAACGTCAACGTGAACGTCTATCGGGCTGCGTACGTGGAATGGACGAAGATAGTCCTGAACAACCCGAACGCTTGGACAACTGCGCTCGGGCGCGAGGCTGCGTTCCCTGAACACCCGATCGCACACCTCGACACGCTCGCAACCGTGCTCGACCTTGATCGGCCTGTTCTGCACCCGGAGCCGGAGGCGAAGCTGCGCGCCGTGGTTGACCAGGTGATGGAGCTACTCGGAGCCGATGAGTCGATCTCGCCATCACTACGGGAGTACGTGTACCGGCTCGTGACGGAGATCCGAACAGCGCTCGATGACGAGGCCGTGATGGGTTCGTTCGACTTCGCTGAGGGCGCGCAGCGGCTTTGGATTGCGCTGTTCGCGGCAGCGGGTCAGTCGACGAAGATGCGGTCGAAGTGGAAGGCTGCGGCGTCCGGCATATTCAGAGATGCGGGCGTCGCCGCGTTGGGTAGCTTGCCGAGCGTCGGGCTCACGATCGCCCAAATTGCGAGCACCGCCTCATGACCGCCCACTGAGCGGCTGCGACCTACCGGCCTGACCGATTCTGGAGCTCGCTCGAATGTCGGGGGCGAGTGAGAGTGTGTAGGGCTCGGCTCAACGTGGGGCGAGCAGGAAGGTTGGTCTGAACGTTGTCTGCTGAAGCTCGGTACTTCGTGACGTACTACTTCGAGGGCGAGGTGCTCTTCCAGAACGAGTACGCGCTGCTTCCGCCGGTGGTTGGGCAGGGCGTGCTGCACGGCAAGTTCTACAGGGTGGCGGACGTCTGGGAAGTGAACGAAAAGCACGCGCCGGTGACGCACGGGATCGCAGTGTTCCTGGAGAAAGTCGAGACGCCTGCCGTGTTCCGCGAGGTCGACCCCGCGTACTACGCCTAGGAACGACGAAACCCCCGTGCCTTCTGGCCGGGGGTTTCGTTGTGGACACACACATCCTGTGCAAGCTCCACCGTACCTGATCGAATGACAGGTATGTAGTTCAGCTGGGTGTGTCGGGGATGGCTCGGTAGTCGTAGAAGCCGTTTGCGGCGTCGCTGTTGCCGATGAGCTCGTAGGTCACGCCGGCGTGGTTGAGTTTCTCCTGTGGCGTGCCGTCGGAGTTGAAGTTCGCGATGATGATGTCGCCGGCGCCGACAGGTGCGGGGCCTCCGAGCGCTCCGTTGTAGGTTTCCGGGTTCATGGTGCCAGGGTATGAGGCGCCCCCGACAGCTTGTGGGATTGAGTGCTTCAGGTCAGCCTCGGCCTTATGCCTGTGGCCTGGGCAGCGGGGGTTGCCTACTCGCGTGCAGTCGTACCCGCCACCGAGTATCGGCGGACAGGCGCCGCACACTCGAGGACCGTTGGCAGCACAAAGCCCCGAGCCGATCTAACTCGGGGCGTTGTCGTGCTGTCAGCGGTCGCGGTGGCGCTTGAGTCCGGCTCGAGCGAAGTAGCTGTCGAACTCGTTGTGCCCGAACCCGTCCACGGTCCTCGCGAGGCCGTAGTCCCACTCGTCGACGTAGAAGTCGTAGGCATCCGTCGACTCGGCGGGCTCCATCGGGCTTCCACCGTCGATCCGGACCGCGTCGGCGACGGGGAGGTAAGCGCGGCCGCCGTCGACCGAGACGAGCGTGTTGCGATCGACGAGGGCACCGCGGTAGAAGATGTCGACCCAGAAGGTGTAGGCATTGGGGTCCGGGAACGACTTCGCCCACGGCCACCACAGCTCCCCGCGGTCGCGCGCGTCATCCCATGTGAAGCCCCACTCGATCGAGATGTCGATGTCGTCGCGGAGCACAACCTTCGACCCGTGGCTTCGCGCCTCTTCGATGCGCAAGCCACCCCCGCCGCCGCTTACGGTCGAGAATGCGTCGTGGTAGTACGGGCCGTGGGTGACCAGTTCCCAATCGGCAGGGGTGGTGTTGGTGATGATGTCGCGGAGTTCCTGAAGCTTCACGACACTCCTTTCGGATCGGAGTGGCTGCGCGCGATGTGGCGAGTCCGTCGAGACTACTGACAGCCACCGACACCCGTCCCGATATCTTCGATGCATGGATGCGGCGATGCTCTGGGTCACTGGTGTTGGTGCGGCTGCGGCGATTACCTCGGCGGTGATCGCTTTCGTTCAGGCAAACACGGCCATTCAAGGGCGGCGTGATGCTGAGGCCGCCCGCGATGAGTCGAGACGGGCGCGAGATGAGGCGGCGACCCTCGCTCGAGAGGCCAACGCAGCTCTCGACCGGCAGGCGAACGCCCAAGAGATGGCGCTGCCACCCGCGTGGAGCCCTGCAATCTCCGGCGGCGGGCAGAAGGTCTCCTTCCAGAACACCTCGAGTCGCCACATCATCGTCGAGCAGGTGGAGGTCGAGCCGGGCGAGGCGGCTGGCTTCACCCGGCTCCACGGAGAGGTCCCGCAGCGCATCGAGTATGGCGACTATCTCTCGGCGAGCGTTCTCAAGGGATTCGGATCGGGGCCGGAGCGTCTGATCGTGACCTGGCGGTTCGAAGGAGAGACGGGGACGCAGCGGACCGAGCGCAAGGTCTAGGCATTCTCTGAACCGTCGGTTTCAGGGGTGATCGGGCGCCACTCGTGCCGCTCGCTGTCGTACTCGACTTCGCCGACGATGTCGGCTGCGGCGGTCGAATCGAATCGACCCCGCGATGTGACTGTCACATGGCGGCATTGTGCGATCGCGCCGGGCGTGCATAATGGAATCACCTTCGATGTGAACGTGCACATCGACGTCGATCGGTCTGGCAGTGAATCCTGATTCTCCCAAGGGGCGGGCGCCCAGCATCCGCGATGTCGCGCGCCTCGCGGAGGTCTCGCACCAGACCGTCTCACGGGTGCTGAACGACCACCCGAGCATCAGGCCCGAGACCCGCGATCGCGTGCTCGCCGCGATGGAGACGCTGCAGTACCGGCCGAACCGCGCCGCCCGGGCGCTCGTCACGAGCCGCTCGCACACGATCGGCGTGCTCGCCTCGACGAGCACCGAGTACGGCCCCGCGACGAGCATCGCCGCGATCGAGGACGCGGCGCGCGAGCACGGCTACTACGTGAACACCGCGAACATCGCCGACGCCTCGCCCGAGGGCATCGCCGACGCGCTCGAGCACCTCATGCTGCAGGCGATCGAGGGGCTCGTGGTCATCGCTCCGCAGGTGCGCGTGTTCGAGGTGCTCGCAGGCGCGCCGGTCGGGGTGCCGTTCGTGAGCCTCCAGTCGACCGGCCGCAGCGACCACCTCGCGCTCTCGGTCGACCAGGTGACCGGCGCGCGTCGGGCGACCCAGCATCTGATCAACCTCGGCCACCGCGAGATCGTGCACCTCGCCGGCCCGCAGGACTGGATCGAGGCGGAGGCGCGCATGCGCGGCTTCCTCGACGCGATCGGCGACGCAGAGCTCGACCTGCACCCGCCGATCCTCGGCGACTGGAGCGCCGACTTCGGCTACTTCGCTGGCCGGGAGCTGCTTCGCCACCGCGACTTCACCGCGGTGTTCGCGGCCAACGACCAGATGGCGATCGGTCTCATGCACGCCTTCCGAGACGGCGGGCTCGACGTGCCCGGCGACGTCAGCGTCGTCGGCTTCGACGACATCCCCGTCGCGCAGCACGTGTGGCCGCCGCTCACGACCGTGTACCAGGACTACCGCGAGAGCGGGAGGCGCGCGGTCGCGCTGCTGCTGAACCAGCTGCACGGCGAGCAGGTGCTCGAGGTCGAGCAGATCGTGCCGCGTCTCGTGGTGCGCGGTTCGACGGCCGAGGCGCCGGTGCGGCACCCGGTCGCGCGCGCCTGATCCACGACCGTTTGCGACCCGCGCTTGACAGCGGCGCATGTCGGATGCACCATTGGTCTCGATGTGAACGGTCACACGTGTCACATCGAGTCCCGAACCACTGACACCGAGGTCGCGAATGTACCCGTCGATGATGACCGCAGCTCCGAGAGGCCGCCGATGAGCGCGCCGCCGATCCTCGAGATGCGATCCATCACCAAGGAGTTCCCGGGTGTGAAGGCCCTTTCCGAGGTCTCGCTCACGGTGATGCCCGCCGAAGTCCACGCGATCTGCGGCGAGAACGGCGCCGGCAAGTCCACGCTCATGAAGGTGCTCTCGGGCGTCTACCCGCACGGCACGTACACGGGCGAGATCATCTTCCGCGGCGAAGAGGTGCAGTTCCGCGACATCCGTGCCAGCGAACAGGCCGGCATCGCGATCATCCACCAGGAGCTCGCCCTCATCCCCGAGCTCTCGATCACCGAGAACATCTTCCTCGGCAACGAGATCGCGCGCGGCGGCCGCATCGACTGGGCTGCGGCGAAGCTCCGCGCCATCGACCTGCTCGCCAGGGTCGGCCTCGACGAAGACCCCGACACGCAGATCAAGCACCTCGGCGTCGGCAAGCAGCAGCTCGTCGAGATCGCGAAGGCGCTCGCGAAGGACGTGAAGCTGCTCATCCTCGACGAGCCGACCGCCGCGCTCAACGAAGACGACTCGGAGCACCTGCTCGACCTGATCCGCGGCCTCAAGGGCAAGGGGATCACGGCGATCATCATCTCCCACAAGCTCAACGAGATCGAGGAGATCGCCGACGAGATCACGATCATCCGCGACGGCCACACGATCGAGACGCTCGACGTGAAGGCCGGCGGGGTCGACGAGGACCGCATCATCCGCGGCATGGTCGGTCGCTCGCTCGAGAGCCGCTTCCCCGACCGCACCCCGCACATCGGCGAGGTGTTCTTCGAGGTGAAGGACTGGACGATCCAGCACCCGCAGGTGCCCGAGCGCCTCGTCGCCAAGGGCTCGAGCTTCACCGTGCGTCGCGGTGAGATCGTGGGCCTCGCGGGGCTCATGGGGGCCGGGCGCACCGAACTCGCGATGAGCGTCTTCGGCCGCTCCTACGGTAACTACATCTCGGGCACGATCGTGAAGGACGGCAAGGAGATCGTCCTGAAGGACGTCGAGTCCGCGATCAACCACGGCCTCGCCTACGTCAGCGAGGACCGCAAGCAGCTCGGCCTCAACCTCCTCGACACCATCAAGCGCTCGATCGTCGCGGCGAAGCTCTCGAAGATCGCGAAGCGCGGGGTCATCGACGACTCGCGCGAGTTCGGCATCGCCGAGGACTACCGCAAGCAGCTGCGCATCAAGACGCCGAGCGTCGAGACGGGCGTCTCGAAGCTCTCGGGCGGCAACCAGCAGAAGGTCGTGCTGGCGAAGTGGATGTTCACCGACCCCGACCTGCTCATCCTCGACGAGCCCACCCGCGGCATCGACGTGGGCGCGAAGTACGAGATCTACACGATCATCCAGTCCCTCGCGGCGCAGGGCAAGGGCGTCATCCTCATCTCGAGCGAGCTGCCCGAACTGCTCGGCATCGCCGACCGCATCTACACGGTCTTCGAGGGCCAGATCACCGACAACATCCCCGCATCAGAGGCGAACCCCGAGGCGCTCATGCGCAGCATGACCTCGGCGAAGAAGAAGGCGAACGCATGAGCACGGCGAGCACCCCTGCGAGCACCCCACCGAAGAAGAGCGGCGGTCTCGCCGACATCCGCAAGGTCTTCGGAGGCGGGCAGTCCACCCTCCGCCAGTTCGGCATCCTCGGCAGCCTCATCGTCATCATCGTGATCTTCCAGATCTGGACGAACGGGCTCACGCTCTCGCCGACGAACCTGATCAACGTCGTCAACCAGTACTCGTACATCCTGATCCTCGCGATCGGCATGGTGATGGTCATCATCATGGGCCACATCGACCTCTCGGTCGGATCGGTGGCGGCGTTCACCGGCATCATCGTGGCGAAGTCGATGGCCGAGTGGAACCTGCCCTGGCCGCTCGCGATCGTGCTCGGCATCGCGGTCGGTGCTGCGATCGGTGCCTGGCAGGGCTTCTGGGTGGCGTTCGTCGGGGTGCCGGCGTTCATCGTGACGCTGGCGGGCATGCTCATCTTCCGCGGCGGCAACCAGCTCATCGGCCAGTCGACCACCACCCCGGTTCCCCAGGAGTTCGGCATCATCGGCGCCGGCTACCTGCCCGAGCTCGCGCTGCCGCTCGCCTTCAACGTGCTCACGATGCTGCTCGGCGTGCTCGGCGCCGGCTGGATCGTCTGGAACGAGTTCCACCTGCGCCGCACCCAGAAGAAGCTGGGGTCGGAGATGGCGCCCGTCTGGGTGAGCATCGTCAAGGTGGTCGTGCTCGCCGGCGTGATCCTCTGGGCCGCGTGGCTGTTCGCGACCGGTCGCCCCGGCACGAGCTTCCCCATCTCGGGCATCATCCTCGTCGTGCTCGTGATCGTCTACTCGTTCATCACGAACAACACGATCTTCGGCCGTCACATCTACGCGGTCGGCGGCAACCGCCTCGCGGCGACGCTCTCGGGCGTCAAGGACCGCCGCGTCGACTTCTTCGTCATGATGAACATGTCGGTGCTGGCGGCACTGGCGGGCATGATCTTCGTCGCACGGTCGACGGCCTCGGGTCCGCAGGACGGCAACGGCTGGGAGCTCGACGCGATCGCCGCCGTGTTCATCGGCGGCGCGGCGGTCTCGGGCGGCATCGGCACCGTGATCGGCTCGATCGTCGGCGGTCTCGTGATGGCGTTCCTCAACAACGGCCTCCAGCTCATCGGCGCCGGGGCCGACGTGGTGCAGATCATCAAGGGCCTCGTGCTGCTCCTCGCCGTCGCGGTCGACGTGTGGTCGAAGCGCCAGGGCGGTCCGTCGATCTTCGGAATCTGGTCGAGCCGCCGCAAGGCGAAGCTCGAGTCGGAGGGGCCGGTCGAGCCCCCGGCGGTCGCTCCGAGCGTCGCGTCCAACGAGTCCTCCCAGCCGAGCGACCTCCGCTCCCGATGAGCGAGCACGGATGCCCCGGCGCTCCGCCGTGGCATCCACCCCAAACCTTCCCCTCCAAGAGAAGTCAGCAATCCCAACAAGAAAGTGAATGATCAATGAAGAAGCTCACTCTTGCGGCCGCAGCAGTCGCAGCGGTCGCGGCGCTCGCGCTCGCGGGCTGCTCGTCCGACCGCGGCGGTTCGACCGGCGGCGACGAGTCCGGCTCGGCCGGTTTCGCCGCCGACGCCACGATCGGCATCGCCCTTCCCGACAAGACCAGTGAGAACTGGGTGCTCGCGGGCGGGCTGTTCGAGGACGGCCTGCGCGAAGCCGGCTTCAAGGGCGACGTGCAGTACGCCCCGGCCTCGAACACCGTCGCCGAGCAGCAGAACCAGATCTCGGCCATGGTCACCAACGGCGCGAAGGTCATCGTCATCGGCGCGAAGGACGGCAAGCAGCTCGGCACGCAGCTGCAGCAGGCCGCCGACGCCGGCGTCAAGATCATCGCGTACGACCGCCTGATCGAGAACACGCCGAACGTCGACTACTACGTCGCCTTCGACAACTTCGAGGTCGGCAAGCTTCAGGGTCAGGCGCTGCTCGACGGCCTCGCCGAGCGTTCGGGCCACGAGGCACCGTGGAACATCGAGCTGTTCTCGGGCTCGCCCGACGACGCGAACTCGGCCGTGTTCTTCAACGGCGCCATGGAGGTGCTGCAGCCGAAGATCGACGACGGCACGCTCGTGGTCGTCTCGGGTCAGACCGACATCGCGCAGACCGCGACCCAGGGCTGGGAGGCCGAGAACGCGCAGAGCCGCATGGACTCGCTGCTCGCCGCGAACTACGCGGACAAGGACGTCGACGGCGTGCTCTCGCCGAACGACAACCTCGCCCGCGCGATCATCACCTCGACCAAGCAGGCCGGCAAGGACATCTCGAAGGTGACCGTCACCGGTCAGGACTCCGAGGTCGAGTCGGTGAAGTCGATCATGGCCGGTGAGCAGTACTCGACCATCAACAAGGACACGAGCCTCCTCGTGGAGCAGACGATCAAGATGATCCAGCAGCTCCAGCAGGGTGAGGAGGCCGAGGTCAACGACACCGAGCAGTACGACAACGGCGTGAAGGTCGTTCCGGCGTACCTGCTCGCTCCGGTGATCGTGACGAAGGCGAACGCGGCCGAGGCGTACGCCAACAACCCGAACCTCCTCGACATCGTGAACCAGGCGGGCTAGTCCCACCCGCCGAACGGCACGGAACGACGGCCCCCGCTCTTCGGAGCGGGGGCCGTCGCCGTGCTCACTGCGCCTGCTGCGACCAGTCGGGCAGCTGCTGCAGGGTCCAGCGGTTGCCGTCGGGGTCGGCGAAGGTGACGAACCGCCCCCAGGCCTGCTCGTCGACCCCCTGCGCGTCGACGCCGGCCGCGCGCAGCTGCTCGAGCGCGGCGTCGGCGTCGGGGATCACGGCCTGGATCACGTCGAGCGAGCCCGGCTCGATCGTGCCGCCCATGCCCTCGCCGAAGGCGATCGAGCAGGCCGAGCCGGGCGGCGTCACCTGCACGAAGCGCAGTGTGTCGCTGACGCGCTGGTCGTGGTCGGCGTTGAAGCCGCACCGGTCGACGTAGAACGCCTTCGCGCGGTCGACATCGGTGACGGGTACGTGGATGAGTTCGATCTTGACGTCCATCTCGAGCGCCATGGCTCTCCTCCGTTGATCATCTGAATTCGGAATCGTTCGGATCTCGGGTTGCAGGTGCGGGGCTTTCGGACCCGACCCATTCCAGCACTGTCCGCCGATATCCGCACCCTGTGGCGGCACCCGATCCCCGGTGCGAGGATGGAACGCATGGCACTGCACATCACGGGGGAACGGGTGGCCGACGAGCTGCTCTCGAACGACGCGTTCGCGCTGCTCACGGGCATGCTGCTCGATCAGCAGGTCGCGATGGAGACCGCGTTCACCGGGCCCGAGAAGATCCGCGAGCGGCTCGGCACGATCGACGCCGGCGCGATCGCCGCGACCGACCCCGAGCGGTTCGCCGAGATCTTCACGCAGACGCCGGCGGTGCACCGGTTCCCCGGGTCGATGGCGGCTCGGGTGCAGGCGCTCGCGGGGGCCGTGCGCGACGACTGGGGCGGCGACGCGGCCGCCATCTGGACGCAGGGCGAGCCGAGCGGCGCCGAGGTGCTGAAGCGACTCAAGGCGCTGCCGGGCTTCGGCGAGCAGAAGGCGAAGATCTTCCTCGCGCTCCTCGGCAAGCAGTGCGGCCTCGAGGCGCCGGGCTGGCGCGAGGCCGCCGGGGCCTACGGCGACGAGGGGTCCTACGCCTCAGTGGCCGACATCGTGAGCCCCGAGTCGCTCGCGAAGGTGCGTGTCACGAAGCAGGCGGCGAAGGCGGCGGCGAAGGCCGCGAAGGGCTGAGCCGAGCGAGACGGCACCCGCTTCGTCGACGGGGGGACTTCGGGTGCCGCCTCTCATTGAGAGACGCGCGAGCTGCCGGATCGTGACGCGGCAACCCGAGATCCGTTCGGGCCCCCCGACACGCTCGCGCGCAACGCCGCGATGTCGGTGGGTGGTGGCATGGTGGGGGCTACAACACCACATGTAGGGGTGGCGGAGCTCGAGGGCCCCCAAGTGTCGTGCATCGCGACACGCCGGGGCGTTCATCCACAACCGTGAGATCGCGTTTTCGTTCGTCTGTGGATAACCGCGCGGCACCCCAGCAAACAGGCCGATCATCGCGACATCCGTTGTTCACAACCGGTGGAAAACCCCGTGGATAACTACATGAATGTAACTACATCATGTTGTGGCGGTTCAGTTCGGCAGACACTAGATGTAGTATTGAAGTCGTCAATCAGCAATACGGGGGATGGGCCTTGAAAAGCCCGAGAACGAGGGGAAAACCATGACGGTCACGGTCTACACGAAGCCTTCCTGCGTCCAGTGCAACGCGACGTATCGCGCCCTCGACAGCAAGGGCATCGAGTACGAGGTGCTCGACCTCTCGGTCGACGAGAACGCGCTCGCCCAGGTCAAGGAGCTCGGCTACCTGCAGGCCCCCGTCGTGATCACCGACGAAGACCACTGGTCGGGCTTCCGCCCCGACAAGATCAACGAGCTCGCCTCGCGCCTCGCGTAATCGCGGCCGGTGAGCTCGGTGTTCATCGACACCGCGGAGTGAGCCGGAACGCGAAGGAGACGATCATGACGAAACTGGTCTACTTCTCGAGCGTCTCGGGCAACACCAAGCGCTTCATCGACAAGCTCGGCCGACCGGCTGCGCGCATTCCGCTGCACGCCCGCGAGCCGGCCCTCGAAGCCGACGAGCCCTATGTGCTCGTCGTGCCGACCTACGGCGGCGGCGACGGCAAAGGCGCCGTGCCGAAGCAGGTCATCAGATTTCTCAACGACGAGCGCAATCGCGCACTCATCCGAGGCGTGATCAGCGCAGGCAACACCAACTTCGGGTCGGCCTTCGGTCTGGCCGGCGACATCATCGCCGCGAAGACCGGGGTGCCGCACCTCTACCGCTTCGAAGTATTCGGAACCCCAGACGACGTTCGCGCCGTCGACGATGGATTGGACGCATTTTGGCGAAGTCAGCAGCAGCAACGGACGGCGTAGCTCTCATGGAGGCCCCGCGCACCGCGATGGACTATCACTCGCTCAACGCGATGCTGAACCTGTACGGTGCGAACGGCGAGATCCAGTTCGACAAGGACCGCGAGGCGGCGCGCGAGTACTTCCTCCAGCACGTCAACCAGAACACGGTCTTCTTCCACTCGCTGAAGGAGCGTCTCGACTACCTCGTCGAGAAGGAGTACTACGAGCCCGAGGTCATCGCGCAGTACGACTTCGCGTTCATCCAGAAGCTCAACGACCTGGCGTACTCGAAGAAGTTCCGCTTCGAGACCTTCCTCGGCGCGTTCAAGTACTACACGAGCTACACGCTGAAGACCTTCGACGGCAAGCGTTACCTCGAGCGCTTCGAAGACCGGGTGGTCATGACCGCGCTCGGCCTCGCGCAGGGCGACGAGCAGCTCGCGATCGACCTGGTCGAAGAGATCATCGGCGGCCGCTTCCAGCCGGCGACCCCGACCTTCCTCAACACGGGCAAGGCCCAGCGCGGCGAGCTCGTCTCGTGCTTCCTCCTCCGCATCGAAGACAACATGGAGTCGATCGCCCGCGGCATCAACTCGGCGCTGCAGCTCTCGAAGCGCGGCGGCGGCGTGGCGCTGCTCCTCTCGAACGTGCGCGAGTCGGGTGCCCCGATCAAGCAGATCGAGAACCAGTCCTCGGGCATCATCCCCGTGATGAAGCTGCTCGAAGACAGCTTCAGCTACGCGAACCAGCTGGGTGCCCGCCAGGGCGCCGGTGCGGTGTACCTCTCGGCGCACCACCCCGACATCATGCGGTTCCTCGACACCAAGCGCGAGAACGCCGACGAGAAGATCCGCATCAAGACGCTCTCGCTCGGCGTCGTCGTGCCCGACATCACCTTCGAGCTCGCGAAGAACAACGAAGACATGTACCTGTTCTCGCCGTACGACGTCGAGAAGGTCTACGGCAAGCCCTTCGGCGACGTGCCGATCACCGAGCACTACCGCGAGATGGTCGACAACCCGCGCATCAAGAAGACGAAGATCAACGCGCGCGAGTTCTTCCAGACGATCGCCGAGATCCAGTTCGAGTCGGGCTACCCCTACATCGTGTTCGAAGACACGGTGAACAAGGCGAACCCGATCAAGGGCCGCATCAACATGTCGAACCTCTGCAGCGAGATCCTGCAGGTGAACACGCCGACCACGTACAACGAAGACCTCTCGTACGACCAGATCGGCAAGGACATCAGCTGCAACCTCGGTTCGCTGAACATCGCCCTCACGATGGACTCGCCCGACTTCGGCAAGACCGTCGAGACGGCCATCCGCGGCCTCACCTCGGTGTCGAACCAGAGCCACATCGCCTCGGTGCGTTCGATCGAAGATGGCAACGACAAGTCGCACGCCATCGGCCTCGGCCAGATGAACCTGCACGGCTACCTCGCTCGCGAGCGCATCTTCTACGGCAGCGAAGAGGGCATCGACTTCACGAACATCTACTTCTACACGGTGCTGTTCCACGCGCTGCGCGCGTCGAACAAGATCTCGATCGAGCGCGGCGAGACCTTCGAGGGCTTCGCCGACTCGAAGTACGCCTCGGGCGAGTTCTTCGACAAGTACACGGATGCCGCGTGGGTGCCCGAGACCGCGAAGGTCACGCAGCTCTTCGCCGACGCCGGGGTGCACATCCCGACGCAGCAGGACTGGCAGGAGCTCAAGGCCTCCATCCAGGAGCACGGCATCTACAACCAGAACCTGCAGGCGGTGCCGCCGACCGGTTCGATCTCGTACATCAACAACTCGACGGCGTCGATCCACCCGATCGCCTCGAAGATCGAGATCCGCAAGGAGGGCAAGCTCGGGCGCGTCTACTACCCGGCGGCGTTCATGACGAACGACAACCTCGAGTACTACCAGGACGCGTACGAGATCGGCTACGAGAAGGTCATCGACACCTACGCCGCGGCGACGCAGCACGTCGACCAGGGCCTCTCGCTCACCCTGTTCTTCAAGGACACGGCGACGACCCGCGACATCAACCGCGCGCAGATCTACGCGTGGAAGAAGGGCATCAAGACGATCTACTACATCCGTCTGCGCCAGCTCGCGCTGGAGGGAACGGACATGACGGAGTGCGTCAGCTGCATGCTCTGACGCCGGTCGAGTAGCGAAGCGTATCGAGACCCATCAGCCACGCGGCATCCGCCCCACTTCTTGAAGGAACAGAAATGACCCTCACCGACCCGGTCAACTCGGCCAGCAACGACCCGGCGCACGTCGGCGGCAAGCTGAAGCTCGTCGACCACGTCAACGCGATCAACTGGAACCGGATCCAGGACGACAAGGACCTCGAGGTCTGGAACCGCCTGGTGAACAACTTCTGGCTGCCCGAGAAGGTGCCGCTGTCGAACGACATCCAGTCGTGGAACACGCTGACGCCCGAGGAGCAGACCCTCACGATGCGCGTGTTCACCGGCCTCACCCTGCTCGACACGATCCAGGGCACGGTCGGTGCGGTCTCGCTCATCCCCGACGCGATCACCCCGCACGAAGAGGCCGTCTACACGAACATCGCGTTCATGGAGTCGGTGCACGCGAAGAGCTACTCGTCGATCTTCTCGACGCTGTGCTCGACGAAGGAGATCGACGACGCCTTCCGCTGGTCGGTCGAGAACGAGAACCTTCAGAAGAAGGCCGCGATCGTCATGGAGTACTACCAGGGCGACTCCCCGCTGAAGCGCAAGGTCGCCTCGACCCTGCTCGAGAGCTTCCTGTTCTACTCGGGCTTCTACCTGCCGATGTACTGGTCGAGCCGCGCGAAGCTCACCAACACGGCCGACCTGATCCGCCTCATCATCCGCGACGAGGCCGTGCACGGGTACTACATCGGCTACAAGTTCCAGAAGGGCCTCGAGCGCATCTCGCAGGCCGAGCGCGACGAGCTGAAGGACTACACCTTCTCGCTGCTCTACGAGCTCTACGACAACGAGGTGCAGTACACGCAGGACCTCTACGACGGCGTCGGCCTCACCGAGGACGTCAAGAAGTTCCTGCACTACAACGCGAACAAGGCCCTCATGAACCTCGGCTACGAGCCGATGTTCCCGAAGCAGGTCACCGACGTGAACCCGGCGATCCTCTCGGCGCTCTCGCCGAACGCCGACGAGAACCACGACTTCTTCTCGGGGTCGGGCTCATCGTACGTCATCGGCAAGG
Organism: Agromyces lapidis; assembly: GCF_009749405.1. GTDB lineage: Bacteria > Actinomycetota > Actinomycetes > Actinomycetales > Microbacteriaceae > Agromyces > Agromyces lapidis. The sequence goes on along the minus strand of NZ_WBIQ01000009.1, from coordinate 123,023 downwards.
CCGTCGTGACGGAGGACGAGGACTGGGACTTCTAAGTCCTGCTGCTTTCTGACGTGAGGGGTGGATGCCGCGTGGCATCCACCCCTCGTCGTCTGTACGCGGTCGGGAGTATTCACATCTTTGCAAGACGTGTGAGTGTCTTTCTGTACTGGGAAATGAAACCGTCGACCGGTAGAGGGTCCGTCCCATAGAAGGACGCCGAATCCACGCCGTGCTCTTCGGAAAGCTGGAGTTCACGGCGCAATTCTTTGATGTGCCCCCGCCCCACCTGACGGCCATCACCGCCGTATGGCAGTGTGTACTTCTTGAGCCGGGATGACCGGCCAAGGAGTCCCCGTCGTTCGTGCACTTCTCTGCTCACGATTACCCGCCCGCCACGGTTCCCGGTCGATTGGATCTCGCACCCGTGAGCGATGAGCCGTCGTCGAAGCGCACTCCACGTGATGACACGCTCTCCCCGGTCAATGGATCGAGAGTTATCGGTGATCCAACGCGCCATCTCGGATACTTCAATGTCGTGAATGTCCCCGTGCAGTCGGCGCGTGTTCAGCCGGTGCGATGCAACTCGAAGCGTCCATCGGAACAGATCTTCTTGAGCGCATGTGATCACGAAGCCGTTGCGGTCCAAGGCGACAAGCATGGAGACCAACCCAGTTCGCTTGTTGCCGTTGTAGAACGGATGATTGTGCACGAGGGAGTGCATGAGCGCGCCCGCAGCGAGTTCGACAGTGCCATACTTCGTGTGATTGCCAGAGCCAGTCATTGGGCGGGACGCAGCGCTACTGAGGAGGTTTGCGTCGCGGACCCCGGCGGGGAAGATCGGGTCAGAACTGTCTCGGAAGTCTTCGGCAATCGCCCAATGGATTTTCTCGATTTCGTCTGAAGCAAGGTGCTGTATTCGATCGCGCTGGTGGCCGATGTCCCGCCAGACGAATTGTTCGCGATTGATCTGCTCGGCGGGTGCTGCTTCGGCAATTGGCGACGGTGTCCCGGTTACTGGGGAGTACGCTCGATCGAGTTTGGCAAGTGCGCCCTTCGGAAGCCGGCGCGCGCCGGTACCGATGTGAATTCCGAGATCGGCGGCGCGTGCAAGGAAGGCCTCGCGGTCACCTCCATCCAGCGTCACCCAGTACTGGACGTTCAGCTTCTCTTTCGGTGTGGCGAGGCCGCAAGCACGCTCTGCATGGCTCACATCCTGCGGCCGGATAACCGAGTTCGCACTCTTTGGATAGGTGATTCCTGCATCCCAAATCATCAGCAGGACATCGTCCACCTCTGTGTGTGCCCGGGTGGCGATATCCGCGGGTGTCGTACTTCGTCGTGCCAACTGACCTCCTCGTCACGATGAAGGTACACCCATCCCCTGATGTGGTTCGCAGCGTGATGCCCCTCATGAACTCTGGGTCCGAGCCGATGCCCCCGAACAGGTCATCGCGGTGAACATGGCGATTCTGTCCGCGCTCGCCGAACTCCGTGAGAACCAGGATTTTCTGCTTGGCCGGGGCGATTCAGATGCGTGGATGGAGCCCGTGCTGGAGCGCAACGATCGCGAGCCCGTTCGCGGGGGCGAGCGTCCCACGGCGAGCGTCGTAGACGAAGAGCACCATCTTCGCCCGGTCTGCGAACTCGACGCCGCCCGAACTGTACGAGCCGCTCGTGAAGAAGATCGGCAGCCTGCCGTCGTGGGCGGCGACGCCGGCGAGTTCGCGGATCTGCGCTACCGGGACAGTTGAGCTCGCGGCGAGGTTCTTCACCTGGGCAATGCAGCGATAGGAGACGACGTCAACACCACCGTCGCCGGAGAATTGCGTGACTGCGGCGTCCACTGCGCCGAGGTGTCGCATCCAGGAAGCAGCGAGTTCTTCAGCGCCTTGGTGGGACACGCCATATGGCTGCGGTGCAGGCCTAGGCCAGGTTGGTTGGAGGGTGGCTGTGGGTGGTATTCGACCAGGTCGGTTCGCTTCAGCCCATGCCCACTGCATTACCTCCTCGCGGAGCGTGCTTGTGGTTGCCCGTGCGGCTTCGTCGATCTCCCTGATCCGAGTCTTGTGGTTCATCTTCCGGACCTTGCCGGTCAGGAAGAGAGCGAGACCGCCGATAACGAGAGCAATCGCAATCGTTCCAAGTGCCACACGAACTTCGTACGGGAACTTGCCGTTCTCCACCTCGACGCGTGAGACCAGCACCATCGAGAGCCATAGACCGGCGTATCCGACCCACCACGGCCACATGCGAGGCTTCGGTGGGTACGGCTTTGATTCGGCCGGTACCGCCGCTGCGATCGCAGACCGAAGCGTGTCCGCGAGAACCTGCGGCGGGAGTCCGGCGGGTGCGCGGCTGCCGATGTCGCGTCCGAGCGCGGACCCGTTCAGTTCGGGCGTTTGAGTCGTCACGCTCGAATCCTAGGGTTGAGCGCCGACCTTGTTCGCGAAGAGCGCGTCGCGTGGCTGCACGATTCAGACCGGAGCGGCCGTCGGAGAAGGGTGATCCTTCTCCGATTGGCGTCGGTACCCCGACGGCAATTATGAAGACCGGAGTGAGGCCAATCGGGCGAATCGCGATTCACGTGCCGATCGCTGCCATCGCCGGAGGTCGTTCGCCGTGCAGAACGAAGCATCCGGCGACGTCATGCAGCTGTGTACCGCTCCCGGGCCGAGCGTGACGCTCATCCGTCGCCCGCGCCACCGGCGTCCGACGGCTGCCCCGGATGCTCGAGCTGCGCCGTGACCGCGCGGTCGACGTTGCCGTGGATTCGGTCCGTGCCGAGCCGCTCCAGCACGCCGTCGCGCGCCAGCGTGGCGCGCACGACCTGCTTCACCCGGGCGAGGCGGAGGGTGACCGCGGAGTCCTTCGCGAGCTCAACGATGTCGCTGAACTTCGCGCAGCCCTGCGAGTCGATGAAGTTGATGCCGCCGCAGTCGAGGACGATCCCGGTGAGGTCGGGCGTCGAGTGGATGATCTCGCGGATGCGGTCCTCCAGCGCGTCGGAGGTCGCGAAGAACAGGCCGCCGTCCATGCGGATCACGACGACCCCGGGCACGCGCTCGTCGGCGGGGTGCTCGTCGACGTCGCGGAACACCTGCGTGCCCGGCTCCCGCGCCAGGGTCGCGATGTTGCGGTGCGTGGCGACGCCGATGAGCCAGATGATCGACAGTCCGATGCCGATCATGACCCCGGCGAGGACGCCGAACGCCAGCGTGCCGACGATGGCGGCGACGGCGATCCAGAAGTCGAACGGCTGCACCCGGGCGAGGCGGCGCATCTCGGGGACATTGATCATGCCCATCACGACCGCCTCGATGATGAGCGCGGCGAGGACCGGTTTCGGCAGGCCGGAGAACAGCGGCGCGAGCACGAGGAGCGTCAGGAGAACCGTGGCGCCCGAGGTGATCGAGGCCAGCCCGGTGCGGGCGCCGGAGCGGTCGTTGAGCGAGCTCGCGGACAGGCTGGTCGACACCGGCATGCCCTGGAAGAGCCCGGCGCCGGCGTTCGCCATGCCCTGGGCGATCGACTCCTGGTCGATGTCGACCTGGCGCCGCCGGCTCATGTCGCCAGTGCTCGCCATGCGACCCTCCCGTTCGACGAAGTCCGGCAACGCGCATCTCCGCAGGCGAGGGGCGGATTCTCCGTCACGGTCAGGCCCCGCGCGTGGCCTCGCGAGCCGCCCTGCGGAGCGCGGGCGACGGATCGTCGGCCCAGCGGGCGAGCACGCCGTCGGCTCTGCGACGGGCGCCGGCGCCGAGCCCGCCGACGAGCGGTCGCAGCACGTCGGCGATGAGCGGCTCGATGAGGGCGTCGACGGATGCCTCGCGCAGGAACCCCTCGATGCGGGTGAGGTCGCCGTTGCCGAGCATCCGCACGTTGCGCTGCAGCAGCACGACGGCGGCGAGGCGCCGCTCGAAGACCGGCACCGACCAGAGCTCGGACGCGAGCGCGGTGATCGCATCGCGGTCGAGCCCGCGGTAGCGGTTGCCCACGTCGCGGATCGTGCCGCGCACCGCGCCGACCGAGGCGCCGTAGGAGTCGAGCCCGAGCTGCTCGCGCACGTCGTCGGCACGGTACTCGTCGCCCTCGTACCGCAGCGTGCGGTCGACGAAGTCGGCGGGTTCGGTCACGCTCCCATTCTCGGCGCCCGGCGGCGCTGCGCGCGCCTCTTGTCCACGCCCTCCGCCCGGTGGTAGGAACAGCGCATGGGGGAAACGGTGGATGTCGCCGGCTCCGCCGCGACGGTTGCGGCCAAGCGCGCGGCGCTCGCCGCGCTGATCGCGACGTGCGTGTCGGCGCTGGTGGTCAACGCGAACACGTCGGCGGTGTCGATCCTGATCCCGGCGATCTCGGCCGACACGGGCACGCCGACCGACACGCTGCAATGGGCCGTGACCGGGTACTCGCTCGTGGGCGCGGCCGTGATCGTCACGTCGGGGTCGCTCGGCGACGTGTTCGGCCGGCGACGCATCTTCTTCTGGGGCCTCGTGCTCTTCATCGCGTCGTGCGTGCTCATCGCCCTGTCGCAGGAGGGCGTCGGCGTCATCGCGGGCCGATGCATCCAGGGCGCGGCGGGAGCGACGATCCTCGCCTGCGGGATGAGCCTCCTCTCGGCGGCGAACACCGGGAAGGAGCAGTTGCGCGCGGTCACGCTGTGGGGCGCGGCATCCGCGGTCGGCGCGGCGGCGGGCCCGCTCGTGGGCGGCCTGCTCGCCTCGACGCTCGGCTGGCAGGGCCTGTTCTGGATCGACGCCGCGATCGCCGCGGCGTGCATCCCGATCACCCTCCTCGGAGTGAAGGAGTCCTCGGACCCGTCGAAGCCGCGCTCGATCGATCTGGTCGGCTCCGTGCTCATCGCCGCGACCCTGGCGCCCCTCATCTTCGCGCTCACGAACGGCACCGCGTGGGGCTGGCTCTCCTGGCAGACGATCGGATGCTTCGCCATCACGGTCGCCGCGGCCATCGGGTTCGTGCTCGTCGAGCGGCGCGTCGCCGCACCGCTGCTCGATCTGAAGCTGCTGCGCAACACGGTGCTCGTCGGTGCGACGCTCTCGATCCTGCTGGGCTCAGGCACCGTGAACGGCATCATGTACGTCGTCAGCCTCTACTTCCAGAACCCGGCCGCACTCGAGATGGACGCCTTCCAGGCGGGGCTCGCGACGCTCCCCGTCGCGGCCGCCGCCGTCGTGCTCTCACCGCTCATCACGCCCATCGTCGGTCGCATCGGCGTTCGCGTGACGATCGTGCTCGGCTTCGTGATCATGTCGGCCTCGTTCGCGGTGCTCGCGTTCGTCACCGACTCGTGGGGGTACGGCATGTTCGTGCTGCCGCTCGTCGGCGTCGCCGCGGGCATGAGCCTGCAGAACGGCCCGTGCTCGTCGCTGTCGACCTCGAGCGTCGAGCCGCGCGAGGTCGGGGCGGCATCGGGCGTGTCGAACATGGCGCGCTACGTGGGCGCGGCGGTGATGACGGCGATCGTCGCGTCGGTCTACAGCGGGGTCAACGCCCGACAGCTCACCGACGGCGCCTCGGAATCCGCCGCCCTCGCGCAGGCGTTCTCGTGGTCGTCGATCTCGATGGGCATCTGGTGCGTGCTCGGCATCGGGCTCGTCTTCCTCGTCGCGCGTCGCGTGCGCCGGAACTCGGGCCAGTTCGAGGCGGTGGCGGCCGCGGCGTCGTTCTCGCACACGATCGTGCCGCCCGAGCCGGTCGCGGCGGAGGCGACGAGCGGCGACCCGCGCTGACGGTCACCGGTCGTCGCGAGCCGCCGTCGCGGCATCCGCTACTTGTCGTTCGACGTGCCGTCGGCGGCGTCGAGGAGCGCGCGATCCTCGGGGAGCAGCGCGTCGGCGCCCTCGTCGCCCTCCGCGATGACCTCGTCCTCCTCGAGCGACATGCGGAGCTTCCGCCGGAAGAACCGCGTCATCACGAGGAGCGTGACGAGGCCGACGGCGAGCCAGATGAGGCCGTACATCATCGCCTCGCCGCTGAGGTTCACCCAGAGCAGCACGGTGAGCACGACGCCGATGACGGGCAGCAGGATGTTGCGCACGATCTGTCCCGCGGTCTTCACCTCGCGGCGGCGCACCGCGAAGTGCAGGATCACCGTGACGTTCACGACCGTGAACGCGATGAGCGCACCGAAGTTGATGAGCGAGAACACGAAGTCGAGGTCGGCGACCGCGGCGAAGAGCGAGACGACGCCGACGAACACGATCGCGACCGCCGGAGTCTGGAACCGCGGGTGCACGTACGACATCCGCCGGCCGATCGGGCCCGAGCTGTTGCGGCCCATGACGTAGAGCATGCGCGAGACGCTCGCGTGCGAGGCGAGGCTCGACGCGGCGACCGCCGCGACGGCCGCCGCGACGAACAGGATCTGGAAGAGCATGCCGCCGACCGAGAACGCGAGCTCGGGGAGCGCGGTGCCCTCGGTGAGCCCCTCGACGCTGGGGAAGAGCGACTGGGCGAACCACCCTGCGACGAAGAACAGCGCCCCGCCGATCAGCAGCGAGAGCACGATCGCCTTGGGCACGGTGTTCGCGTCCTTCGCCTCCTCGGTGTACATCGTGATCGCGTCGAACCCGATGAACGAGAAGCAGACGATCGTGGCCGCACTGACGACCGTCGCGATCTGCACGTTCGCGTGGTACAGCGGTTCGATGCTGAACGGCGTGCCATTGCCGGCACCCGCGTTGAGCGCACCCCACGCGAGGCCGATGAACACGACGATGAGCACCACCTGGAAGATGAGGAGCGTCGCGTTCACGCGCGAAGTCGAGGTGATGCTCCACAGGTTCAGGAGCGTGATGAGGGCGACGTAGCCGCCGACCCACACCCAGCCCGAGATATCGGGGAAGAACGCCTCGAAGTACTGGCGCAGCAGCAGTGCGTTGACGAGCGGCAGCAGGAGGTAGTCGAGCAGCGCCGTCCACCCGACGAGGAAGCCGAAGTTCGGGTGGATCGTCTCGGAGGCGTAGGTGTAGGCGGAGCCCGCCGACGGGTAGACGCGGGTCATCCGGCCATAGCTGATCGCGGTGAAGAGCATGACGACGAGCGCGAAGAGGTAGGCGAGCGGCACCACGCCGCCGCTCTCGTCCGAGACGTAGCCGAAGGTGTCGAACACCGTCATTGGGGTCATGTAGCCGAGGCCCAACCCGACGATGGCCCAGAGGCCGAGGGATCGCCGGAGCTTCGTGGGGTGGGCTGCGAGAGCGGGGGAGGTCATGCGTGGTTCCTGTCGTCGCCATTGATCGAGCGGACAGACACTACGCTACGACGACGGAGGGCGTGCTTGCCGCGGCGGCCAATTCGCGAGACGCGATTGGACGTAATGTCCAGCGAGGTGGGAGCAGCCGAGTCAGCCCATCAGTCCGTACGCTCCGGCGGTGGCGACGAGGTTCGACGCCGCGTGCACGACGATCGAGGGGGCGGTTCGGCGGGTCGCCATCGCGAGGGTTCCGAAGACGATGCCCGCGAACAATGTGGACGCGGCGAGGCTCACCCCGTTGACGCCGCCGATGATCTGCGGGAGATGGAGCGAGCAGAAGATCACCGCCGTGATGAGCACCGCGCCGTTCGTCGCCCTGACGCTGCGGTCGGGGTCGGGCCACTCGCCGTCGAACCATCGCTTCAGCGAGGGCTGCAGCATGCCGCGGAACACGACCTCCTCGATGAACGGGGCAGCGACCACCGCCAGGATGAGCTCGGGCAGCCACACCGCCGGCTCGGGGGAGACGACCACGTTCGTCTCGAGCCCGCCGGGGTCGCCGAAGATCATCAGGGCGATGAACACGACGATCGGTTCGATGTACCAGATCGCCGCGAAGGCGACCGGGATGCCGAGCAGGTCGATCCAGCGGAAGCTCAGCCCGTAGTCGCGGATGAGGTTGCCGGTGCCCCACTTTCGGGACACGACGACGATCCATCCGGTGATGAGCACCGGCATGGCGAGCGCGGATGCCAGCCAGACCGGGTAGCTCCATGCATCGGCCGGGATGAGTGCCGGAAGGAAGATGCAGGCGACGAAGATCCCGACGCCGACGAACGCATGAAGAAGACCCCATCGGGTGGCTGCTGGGGTCTCTCGAGCGCGGGTGTCGACGGCGTCTACATCGACGACCGCAGCGGAACCTGAGCGTGAGATCGGATGTCGGCCGCCGCCGCTATCGTCCGATCATGAGCGCAACGGATTTCGACTTCCTCCTCGGCGACTGGTCGGTGCATCACCGGCGGCTGACCGATTCACTCGATCCAGACTGCACGACCTGGGACGAGTTCGAGAGCATCGCCGAGGTCGAGAGCATCCTCGGCGGCCTCGGCAATGCCGACCAGACTCGCGGCACGCTCGCCGACGGCACGGCCTTCGATGGTTACTCGCTGCGCCTCTACTCGCCCGAGACCGACGAGTGGGCGATCTGGTGGGCGTCGGCCTCGCGCCCCGGGGTGCTCGACGACCCGGTGCGCGGCCGATTCGTCGACGGCGTCGGCACGTTCATCGGCCCCGCTGAGCACGGCGGCATCGCATTCCACGCTCGATTCCGCTGGCTCGACACCGACGGTCCGAACCCCGTCTGGGAGCAGGACTTCTCATTCGACGAGGGGGTCAGCTGGGCGCCCGTCAACTGGCGGATGGTGCATACGCGGCGAGGACCGGCCTAGGACCGAGGATCGGCGTCAGCCCGCGACGGACTCCTTCGGCGGGTTGAACATGAACTCGAAGCGGATGCCGTTGTCGTCTTCGATGAACGCCGCGTAGTAGCGCTCGTTGAAGCGCGGGTACGGCTTCGGCTCGCGCACCGAGGTCCAGCCCGCCTCGACGGCGATCGCGTGCAGCCGGTCGACGTCGTCGCGCGATTCGACGGGGAACGCGAGGTGCTGCCAGCCGACGCGGCCGTGGCGGTGCGGGCCGGTTCCGGGTTCGCGCGCGGGGAAGAGGATCAGCTCCTCCTCGCCCTTGTACCAAGAGACGCCGTTGTCGGCGTCTTGGCGGGTACAGCCGAGCGCCTGCATCACGGGGTCGAACTGGGCGATCGAGCGGGGCAGGTCCTCGACGCTGAGCCCGAGGTGGTCGAAAAGCGGCATTCGCACATCCTTCCGCGCGATTTCGAGGCACGTCAAATCAGTGCGAGAAGGCCGGATGCCCCTCCTCACGCCACGGCGGGGGGAGGGGCATCCGGCCCTCTTCGACGGCGAGCCGTGCGATCAGATCGCCGCCGTGACCGCGAACTCGACGAAGTAGTCGGGGGTGGCGAGCTTCGCCTCGACCGTGGCGCGGGCGGGAGGGTTGGCGCCGTCGACCCAGGCGTCCCAGACCGAGTTCATGTCGGCGAAGTCCGCGATGTCGGCGAGGTAGATGGTGACGCTGAGCAGCTTCGACTTGTCGCTGCCGACACTCGCGAGCAGCTCGTCGACGCGTTGCAGCGCAGCGCGGCTCTGCTCGACGACGGTGGCGCCTTCGGCAACCTGGCCGGCGAGGTAGACGGTGTCGCCGTGGACGACGGCCTGGCTCATGCGGGGGCCGGGCTGGATGCGCTGAATGCTCACAAGGATCTCCTGTTGCGGGTCGGGGGTGGGAAGTCAGGCTATCGCTCGCCATCGGCGCCCGCCCGCGCCAAGCTTGAGTGCATGACGATCTCAGAGGCCGACCTCGTCCATCTCCGTCGCGCGGTCGAGCTCGCCCGCGAAGCGCTCGCCGGCGGTGACGGCCCGTTCGGGTCGGTGCTCGTCGACGCGGCCGGCGTCGACCGGTTCGCCGACCGCAACCGTGAGGAGACCACCGGCGATCCGACGCGGCATCCCGAGTTCGAGATCGCCCGCTGGGCCGCGACGAACCTGACCGTCGACGAGCGTGCGGCGGCCACGGTGTACACCTCGGGGGAGCACTGCCCGATGTGCTCGGCGGCGCACGCCTGGGCCGGGCTCGGCCGGATCGTCTACGTCGCCTCGGCCGAGCAGATCGCGGGGTGGCGCCGCGAGCTCGGCGCCCCCGCCTCGCCGGTCGCGCCACTGCCGATCACCGTCGTCGCGCCGGGCCTGCCCGTCGAGGGGCCGGTCGACGAGCTCGTCTCCGAGGTGCGGGTGCTCGTGGAGCGCGCGGTCCGCTCCGCGTAGCGACGCCCGCTACTCGACGAGCTTGCCCGCCACCGAGACCTCATCGCGCATGAGGGCCGCGATCTCGGCCGGGATCGGCGGGATCTCCTCGCGCGTCACACCGGTCGCGGGCGACCAGACGAGGTTCACCTGCAGCTCGGGGTCGGTCGACGGGTAGTCGCTGCGGTTGTGGCAGCCGCGGGTCTCGCGGCGCTCGAGCGCCGCCTCGAGCGTCGCGCGGGCCGCGAGCACAGCCGACTTGAGGTCGAAGGCGTGTGCGAGGTCCTGGTACCCGGCGATGTCGGGGTGCACGCCGAGGTCGGCCATGCGGGCCTCGATCGCGTCGAGCTCGGCGAGCCCGGCGGTGAGGCCCTGCTCGTCGCGCACGACGCCGGCGTGCTCGGTCATCGTGTCGCGGATGACCCGCTGGAGGGCTCGCACGTTCTCGGTGCCGTCGGCGGTGAGCAGCGCGTCGATCTCGTCGCGGGCGGTCTGCACGGCGGCGGCCGAGCGAGTCTGCGCCGCGAGCGAGCGCGAGTAGGCGGCCGCGGCCTCGCCGACGATGCGCCCGAAGACGAGCAGCTCGATGAGCGAGTTGCCGCCGAGGCGATTGGCGCCGTGCAGACCACTGGATGCCTCGCCGATGGCGTAGAGCCCCGGGACATCCGTGCCGTGGTCGTCGGGGCGCACCCACACGCCGCCCATCGAGTAGTGCGCGGTCGGCGCGATCTCGATCGGCTGCGTCGTGATGTCGAGCATCTGCAGCTCGAGCATGGTCTGGTACACACGGGGGAGGCGCTGCATGATCGTCTCGCGGGGCAGGTGCGAGACATCCAGCCAGACACCGCCATTGGCGGTGCCGCGGCCCTCCTTGATCTCGGTGTAGCAGGCGAGGGCGACGCGGTCGCGGGTCGAGAGTTCGAGGCGCTCGGGGTCGTACTCGTGCATGAAGCGCTCGCCGAGGCCGTTGGTGAGGATGCCGCCCTCGCCGCGGGCGGCTTCGGAGATGAGGGTGCCGGCCGCGTTCTCGGGCTCGATGATGCCCGAGGGGTGGAACTGCACGAGCTCGGGGTCGCGGAGGCGGCCGCCCGCCTCGACGGCCAGGCGGAACGAGTCGCCCGTGTTCTCGTCGCGCCGAGATGAGGTGCGACGCCAGATGCGGTTGTGGCCGCCGGCGGCGAGGATGACGGCGTCGGCGTGGATGAGGTAGCGCGTGCCGTCGTCGAGGTCGAAGCCGTAGGCGCCGAACACCGTGCCGTCGTCGTTCACGAGGATGCGGGTGACGTAGACCGTATCGAGGATCGGGATGTCGAGCTGCGTGGCCCGGTTGACGAGCGTGCGCTGGATCTCGAGCCCGGTGTAGTCGCCCGCGAAGGCGGTGCGGCGGTAGGTGTGCGCGCCGAAGAACCGCTGCGAGATGCGACCGTCGGCCTCGCGGGCGAACGGCATGCCGTAGCGCTCGAGATCGTCGATGCCGCGGGCCGCGCCCTTCGTCACCGTCTCGACCGTGCGGGGGTCGGCGAGCAGGTAACTCTCCTTCAGGGTGTCGGCGGCGTGCTGCTGCCAACTGTCGTCGGCGTCCATGGTGGCGAGGGCGGCGTTGATGCCGCCGGCTGCGAGCGAGGTGTGGGCATCGTGCCTGGGCCGCTTGCCGAGCGCGAGCACGTCGACGCCCGCCTCGGCGAGCTCGATGGCGGCGCGCAGACCCGAGCCCCCGGCGCCGATCACGAGCACGGTGGTGGAGATCTGCCGCTCTGACGCGGTGCTGACTGAGGTGGTCATGCGTTCAACGGTAGGTTCGAGAGTTCGATTACTCCAATGCATCATTCATGTAGCAACGATGCGCGTACGCTATATGTCATGAACCTCGAACAACTGCGCGGCTTCGTCGAGGTGGCCCGGTTCGGCAACTTCACCCGCGCCGCCGAAGAGCTCTACCTCGCCCAGCCCTCGCTGAGTCGCCAGATCGCCGCCCTCGAGCAGGACCTCGGCGCCGAGCTGTTCCACCGAGCTCGCGGCGGCAGCACCCTCACGGTCGCCGGCGAGTCGTTGCTGCCGCTCGCCCGACGCATGCTCGCCGACGCCGAATCGGTGCGCAGGGAGCTCGCCGAGCTCGCCGGCCTCGAGCGCGGGCGGGTGCGGCTCGGGGCCACGCCGACCCTCTGCATCAGCCTCGTCGCCGAGGTGCTCAGCGCGTTCCACGCGGAGCATCCGGGCATCGAACTGCACCTCTCGGAGCGCGGGTCGCGGCGCCTCCTCGACGAGCTCGCCGGCGGCGAGCTCGACCTCGCGTTGATCACCACCTCGGATGCCTCGTCGGCCGAGCGCTTCACCGTGACCCCCCTGCTCGTGGAGGAGCTCGTCGTGATCTCGTCGGCCGGTGCCCCGCCGCTCACGATGCACGACCGCATCACGCTCGGCGACGTCGCCGAGCTGCCGCAGATCGTCTTCAGCGCGAGCTACGACCTGCGCGCGGCGACCGATCACGCCTTCGCCGCGGCGGGGCTCGCTCCCGAGGTGGTGCTCGAGGGTGCCGAGATGGACGCCGTGCTGCGGTTCGTCGAGCGCGGCCTCGGCGTCGCGATCGTGCCGGCGATGGTGCTCATCGACCGGCCCGGCCTGCGTTCGGTGAGGCTCGACGCCGCCTCGCTCGACCGCACCATCAGTCTCGCCCGACCGGTGGGCGTCGCGCCGACCGCGGCCGTCGAGGTCATGCAGCGCACGATCGCGGCGACCGCGGCCGGATTCGCCGCGCGGGCCGGTGCGACCATGCGGCCGGCCGACGAGGTGGAGCCGCCGCGGGGGTAACCGGTCGAGCGGGGTCGACGAAACCGGGTGAACCGGTCGAATCTGGGCCGACGATGCCGGCCCGACACCTCACGAGGTGGTGCCGGGCCGGGTGCCCGTGGCGTACCGCCCGTGCGAGACTGCTCGGATGACCGACATCGACCTCGCCCGCATCGAGGCGGGCTCGGTCACGCTGCACGACGCCCGTCGCAAGGTGCGCTGGAGCGTCGAGCTCGAATCGTTCGAGATCGGCGTCTACCCCGTCACGCAGGAGCAGCTCGGCGAGCTGCTCGGCGAGACGGCCGAGCATCCGCGGCGACCGGCGAGCGACGTCAGCTGGCTGCGCGCCGTGCGGTTCTGCAACGCGGCCTCCGAGTGGGAGGGCCTCGACCCGGCGTACTCGTTCGACGGCGAGGAGGTCGCCTGGCACGTCGACTCCGACGGCTACCGGCTGCCCACCGAGGCGGAGTGGGAGTTCGCCTGCCGGGCGGGCTCGACCGGACCGCACTACGGTCCGCTCGCCGAGGTCGCCTGGACGGCCGCCGACGGCGTGGGCACGCCGCAGCCGATCGGGGGCCGGCTGCCGAACCTGAACGGCCTGTTCGACACGCTCGGAAACGTGTGGGAGTGGTGCTGGGACCTGCTCGACCCCGCCCGCTACGACGACTACCGGGTGTTCCGCGGCGGCGGCTTCGCCGACGACGCGTGGAGCGTGCGCGCCTCGACCCGCCGGGGCGGCGCCCCGCGCATGCACCACGAGGATGTCGGGTTCCGCGTCGCTCGCGGCGGCTTCGATGCGACGGATGCCGCGCAGGGCTGGTCGGCGGCCGCCGACCGCGAGCGCGCCGATATCGACGGGCCGTTGCCGCCCGGGTGGACCCCGCGGCGCTGAGCCGTCTCGGCTCCGCGCGGAACCTGTGGGCTGAGCGCCGGAAGGCCCGGCACCTCGATCGAGGGGCCGGGCCTTCCGTCTCCGAATGTTCTTGCGGTGTCAGACGCGCGCCCCGCGGGCGACCGCGTCGCCGAGCGCGGCGGCGTCGAGCGCGAAGAGGTCGCGCGAGCCGGCGGTCGCCGCACTGGCGAGGCCGGCCGCCTGCGGCAGCAGCTGCTCGGCGTAGAAGCGGGCGAGCGGCAGCTGCGTCTCGGCGATGCCGTCGGCGTCGAGGCCGCGCGCGGCGAGCGCCGACTTCGCCATCAGCCAGCCGCCGACGACGAGGCCCCAGATGCGCTGGTACGGGGTCGAGCCCGAGAGCACGGCGTTCGGGTCGGTCGCGCCGGTGCGGAGCATCCACGCCGTCGTCTGCTCGAGCGTGCCGAGCTGGGCGTTCAGCTGGGCGCGGATCGAGGCGAACTCCTCGCCCGCGGCGGCCAGGTCGGCGTCGAGTTCGCGCATGGTCGCGATGAATTCGAGTGCGGATGCCCCGTCGCGCACGGGGAGCTTGCGGCCGACGAGGTCGGCGGCCTGGATGCCGTTCGTGCCCTCGTAGATCGCGGCGATGCGCACGTCGCGGTAGTGCTGCGCGGCGCCCGTCTCCTCGATGAAGCCCATGCCGCCGTGGATCTGCAGCGCGAGCGAGGTGAGCTCGTTGCCGAGGTCGGTGCCGAACGACTTGCTGATCGGGGTCAGCAGGCCGACGATCTCGTTCGCGCGGGCGCGGATCGCGGCATCGGGGTGATGCGTCGACACGTCGGCGTACGTCGCGGTCAGCAGCATCATGCGGCGCATCGCGGCGATATACGCCTTCTGCGTCATCAGCATGCGGCGCACATCGGGGAAGTCGATGATGGGGGAGTCCTCGGTGGCGCCGATCGCGCGGCCCTGGATGCGCTCGCTCGCGTAGTCGAGCGACTGCTGATACGCGCGCTCCGACACGGCGAGGCCCTGCATGCCGACCGAGAGGCGGGCGCTGTTCATCATCACGAACATGATGCGCATGCCGATGTTCTCGGCGCCGACCAGGTAGCCCGTGGCGTCCTCGTACGAGAGCACGCACGTCGGCGAACCGTGGATGCCCATCTTGTGCTCGACGCCGACGGTGTGCACGCCGTTGCGCTCGCCGATCGAGCCGTCCTCGTTCATGAGGAACTTCGGCACGATGAAGATCGAGATGCCCTTGGTGCCGGCGGGGGCGTCGGGCGTGCGAGCGAGCACGAGGTGCACGATCTGCTCGCTGAGGTCGTGGTCGCCGAAGGTGATGAAGATCTTCTGGCCGGTGATGCCGTAGGTGCCGTCCTCGCGCTTCACGGCCTTCGTCGTGAGGGCGCCGACGTCGGAGCCTGCGTGGGGCTCGGTCAGGTTCATGGTGCCGGTCCACTCGCCCGAGACCATCTTCGGCAGCCACTGCTGCTTCTGCGCGTCGCTGCCGTAGTGCAGCAGAGCCTCGATGGCGCCCTGCGTGAGCAGCGGGGCCAGCGCGAACGCCATGTTCGCGGTCGTCATGAGCTCTTGGAGGGCGAGGCCGACCGTGCGCGGGAACCCGCCGCCGCCGAACTCCTCGGGCAGCGGCACCGAGCCCCAGCCCGCGCCGACGTAGGCCGAGTAGGCCTCCTTGAAGCCCGTCGCCGTGGTGACGGTGCCGTCGGGGTTCAGCGTCGAACCCTCGAGGTCGCCGGCACGGTTGGTGGGGGCCACCATCTCGGTCATGAAGTTGCCGGCCTCATCGAGGATCTCCGTGACCGTCTCGAGGTCGGCGTGCTCGTAGCCGGGCAGCTGCGCGACGGCGTCGTAGTCGACGACGTGCTCGAGGGCGAAGGCGATGTCTGCAACAGGGGGTCGGAATCCGCTCATGCCCGCAGCGTAACCCCGCCCCTCCGTGCCGGCCAGCGAAACTGTGGGGGTTCCACGAGCGGCTCGGGCGAGCCCTCCGGCTGCTTTGGCGGCATCCCACAATTCAGTGCCCTTCTCAGGCAAGCAAGTGCTTGGTTAGGATGAATCGTCTCTCGTCGAAGGAGCGGAATGAAGATCGTCGTCCTGGTCAAGGAGGTCCCCGACACCTACGGGGACCGCAAGCTGAACCTCGAGACCGGCCTCGCCGATCGCGCGGCGAGCGACACCGTGCTCGACGAGATCGGCGAGCGTGCCCTCGAGGTGGCGCTCTCCTACGCCGACGGGCACGCCGACACCGAGGTGGTCGTGCTCTCGATGTCGCCCGAGGCTGCGGCGGCGACCGTGCGCAAGGGCCTCGCGATGGGGGCCTCATCGGCCGTGCAGCTCGTCGACGAGGCGCTCGTCGGCGCCGACCTCGGTCTCACCGCCGAAGCGCTCGCCGGGGCGTTGCAGCACATCGGGTACGACCTGGTGATCGCCGGCAACGAGTCGACCGACGGATCGGGCGGGGTGCTCCCCGCGATGATCGCCGAGCTGCTCGACGTGCCGAACGCGACGAGCCTGAACTCGGTCGAGATCGCCGAGGGCGAGGTGCGCGGCGAGCGTGCCAGCGACCACGGCACGATGCAGGTCACCGCGACGCTGCCCGCCGTGATCTCGATCACCGAACGCCTGCCCGACGCGCGTTTCCCGAACTTCAAGGGCATCATGGCCGCCAAGAAGAAGCCCTTCGAGACCCTCTCGCTCGCCGAGGTCGGAGTCGACGCCGAGACCACCGAGGCCTCGCGCTCGATCATGATCTCGCTCGCCGAGAAGCCGCCGCGCACGGCGGGCACCAAGATCGTCGACGAGGGCGACGCCGGCGAGCGCCTCGCCGAGTACCTCGTCCAGAACCGGCTCGCGTAAGGGGATCGACCATGACTGACTACCCGGCCGACTCGATCCTCGTCCTGCTCGACACGACGCCCTCGGGCGCGCTCACCAAGAGCGCCGCAGGGCTGCTCGGCGCCGCCGCCGGCGTCGGCACCCCCGTCGCCCTGATCGTCGCCGCCGGTGGCGAGCAGCTCGCATCCGACGCGGCCGCGCTCGGCGCGGCCCGGGTGCTCGTCGCCGAGCCCACCGAGCTCGGCGCGCAGCTGACCGTGCCCGTCGCCGATGCCCTCGCCGCCGCCGCAGAGCTCGTGCGGCCCGACGCCGTGCTCGTCTCGAACTCCATCGAGGGCCGCGAGATCGCGGCGCGGTTCGCGGCGCGCTCGCGCTCGGGCCTCGCCGTCGACGCCGTCGGCGTCTCCCGCGACGCCGAGGGCGTCATCGCCCACCACTCGGTCTACGGCGGTGCCTACAACGTCGACTCCGCAGTGACCTGGGGCGCTCCCGTCATCACCGTTCGCGAGGGCGCGATCGATGCCCGAGCTGAGGCGCAGCCCGTCTCGATCGAGCGGCTCGAGGTCGCGGCATCCGCACGCAGGGCAGCCGTGATCGACAGCGTCGACGAGGCGGTCGTCACCTCCTCCCGCCCCGAGCTGCGCGGCGCGGCGAAGGTCGTCTCGGGCGGCCGCGGCCTCGGATCGGAGGAGCAGTTCGCCCTCGTCGACCAGCTCGCCGATGTGCTCGGTGCCGCAGTCGGCGCCTCGCGCGCCGCCGTCGACGCCGGCTATGTGCCGCAGTCGTACCAGGTCGGCCAGACCGGCGTCTCGGTATCGCCGCAGCTCTACATCGCGCTCGGGATCTCGGGCGCGATCCAGCACCGGGCCGGCATGCAGACGGCGAAGACGATCGTCGCGATCAACAAGGACGCGGACGCCCCGATCTTCGAGATCGCCGACTTCGGCATCGTGGGCGACCTGTTCACGGTCGTGCCGCAGCTGATCGCCGCGCTCGAGGCGCGGAAGGCGTAGCGGCCGATGGCGACGTACGGGCGAACGACGCGGCAGGGGCTGCCCCGCATCTCGGGCGGCGAACCCTGGCCGCCGGTGTCCGAGCGGGCGGCGGCAGCGCCTCCCGCCGAGGCGCCGGCTGCCGTCGTCGTCGCTGCAGAAGCGGCCGAACCGTCGGCACCTGCTGCGTCGTCGACCGAGACCGCGACGGCCGCTGCGGTCGCTGCGGTCGCTGCTCCCGCCGCTGCGACCACGCGTCCGCTGCGGCGAGGCCTGCCGCGCGTGTCCGGCGGCGAGCCGTGGCCCCCGGCCGGCGCAGCGCCGGCTGCTGCTGCTGGCATCGTGGCTGCGTTCGCCCCGGCGGTGCCGGCGGCTCCGGCGGACGTCCCGACGGCCGCTGCTCCCGCTGCCGCGACGGCCGGCACGAGTGCCGTCGCAGCCGGCGTCGCGCTGCGACGTGGGCTGCCGCGCACCCCCGACGGTGAGCCCTGGCCCCCGGCCGGAATCGCGCCCGCCCGACCCGAACGCGCGGTCGAGGCGCCGGTCGTCGAGGTCGCACCCGTGGTCGAGGCGGCTCCCGTCGAGGCCGAGCCCGCCGCGCCCGCCGAGCCCTCCGCCGCACCGGCGCCTCGGCGCACCCCGATGACGCAGCCTCGTCCTGCGGCGGTCGCCGCGGCATCCCCCCGCCCTGCCGCCGAGCCGTGGCCGAAGCGCTACGGGCCGTACACGCGTGCCGAATGGGCCGGAGGCCTCGCCATCGGCGGATTCGGGCTGCTGCTCGCCGCGACCGGGGTCGTCGTCGTGGTGAACTGGCTGCTCGCCCTGGCGCCGATGCAGGACTTCATCGCGCGCTACCCGGGCGAGTATCACCTGCCCGAGTCGGCCCCGGTCGGCATTCCGGCGTGGATCGGCTGGCAGCACTTCTTCAACGTGTTCCTGATCGTGCTCATCATGCGATCGGGCCTGCAGGTGCGAACCCAGAAGCGGCCGACCGCGTTCTGGTCGCCGCGGTGGAACGCCAAGCGCAAGATCAGCCTGTCGCTCTGGTTCCACCAGTCGCTCGACATCCTGTGGCTCGTCAACGGCCTCGTGTTCGTCGTGCTGCTCTTCGCGACCGGACAGTGGATGCGGATCGTGCCGACCAGCTGGGAGGTCTTCCCGAACGCGATCTCGGCGCTCCTGCAGTACCTCTCGCTCGACTGGCCGACCGAGAACGGCTGGGTGAACTACAACAGCCTGCAGCAGATCGCCTACTTCGTCACCGTGTTCCTCGCTGCGCCCCTCGCGGCGATCACCGGCGTGCGCATGTCGGGGCTCTGGCCGAAGAACGCGAAGACGCTCAATCGCATCTATCCGGTCGAGTGGGCCCGTGCCGTGCACTTCCCGGTGATGCTCTACTTCGTCCTCTTCATCATCGTGCACGTCGGACTCGTGTTCGCGACCGGGGCGCTGCGCAACCTCAACCACATGTACGCGAGCCAGGACGTCGTGAACTGGACGGGATTCTGGATCTTCGTCGGATCGCTCGCGGTGATCGCCGCCGCGTGGGTCGCCGCGCGTCCGCTCGTTCTGGCCCCCATCGCACGCCTGTTCGGCAAGGTCAGCGGGCGCTGACGTGGGCGACGGTTCCGCGCGGCGCGAGCAGATCATCGCGATCGCGACGAGGCTGATCGCCTCGCGCGGCTACTCGTCGACGACCGTGCGCGACATCGCCGACGAGGCCGGCATTCTCTCGGGCAGCCTGTACCACCACTTCGCCTCGAAGGAGGCGGTGCTCCAGGAGATCCTGCGTACCTTCATGGATGACACGCTCTCGCACTTCGAGCGCATCGTCGCGAGCGGGGGCAGCCACCGCGAGCACCTCGACCAGCTCATCGAGCACGCGTTCCTCACGATCGAGCAGCGACCCGATGAGGTGAGGATCTACCAGAACGAGACCGGGTTCCTGATGACCCAGCCCGGGTTCGAGTTCCTCGTCGACGGCGCCGCGCGCATCGAGGAGCTCTGGATCGAGCAGATCACGGCGGGCCAGTGCGACGGCGTCTTCCGCGACTCGGTCGATCCCCGTCTCGCGTTCCGCTTCATCCGCGACGCGGTCTGGTCGACCGTGTTCTGGTACCGGCCCGGTGGCCGCCACACCGCATCGAGCGTGAGCGCGAACTACCTCGAGCTGCTGCACTCGGGACTGCTCGCGAGCTGAAGAGCGGCGCCGTCGCGTTCAGCGCGCGCCGAACAGCCGTCGAGCGATGATCATGCGCATGACCTCGTTCGTGCCCTCGAGGATCTGGTGCACGCGCAGGTCGCGGACGACCCGCTCGATGCCGTACTCCGACAGGTACCCGTACCCGCCGTGGAGCTGCAGCGCGCTGTTCGCGACGGTGAACGCCGCATCGGTCGCGAACCGCTTGGCCATCGCGCATCGCGCGGTGGCGTCGGCGTCGCGCGCGTCGATCGCCGCGGCCGCGTCGTGCACGAGCAGGCGAGCGGCATGGAGTTCGGTCGCCATGTCGGCGAGGGTGAACGCGACCGACTGGTGCTCGGCGAGCCGGCGCCCGAAGGTCTCGCGCTCGCCGACGTACCGCAGCGTGCGGTCGAGGGCCCATTGCGCGCCGCCGAGCGAGCACGCCGCGATGTTCACCCGACCGCCGTCGAGCCCCGACATCGCGATCGAGAAGCCGTCGCCCTCCTCGCCGAGGCGGTTGCGCACGGGCACGCGCACCTCGTCGAGCACCACCTGGCGGGTCGGCTGGGCGTTCCAGCCCATCTTCTTCTCTTCGGGGCCGAAGGAGAGGCCGGATGCCCCGCCGGGAACGATGATCGCGCTGATCCCGCGGGATCCGGACTCGCCGGTGCGGGCGAAGACCAGGTACACCGCCGACGAGCCCGCGCCCGAGATGAACTGCTTGACGCCGTTCAGCACGTACTCCTCGCCCTCGCGCCGCGCGGAGGTCGTGACGGCCGCGGCATCGGATCCCGCCGACGGCTCGGTGAGGCAGTAGCTGCCGCGGTCGACGAGCGAGCTCATGCCGGGCAGCCATCGCTCGCGCTGCGCGTCATCGCCGTACCGGTCGATCATCCAGGCGACCATGTTGTGGATCGACAGGTAGGCGGCGATCGCCGTGTCGCCCCTGGCGAGCTCCTCGAAGACGAGCGCCGCGGTGAACCGCCCCAGTGACGAACCGCCGAATTCGTCATCGACGTAGACCCCGCCGAGACCGAGCCGGCCGGCACGTTCGAGGGTGTCGACCGGGAAGTGCTTCGTCTGGTCGCGCTCGTTCGCGAACGGGGCGAGCTCGGCCGCGGTGAACTCGCGCACGGCGGCCACGATGGCGAGCTGATCTTCGGAGAGTGCCTTCGACATTTCTCAATCAGCCCTTCTACGTGCCGACGTGGCCGAGCCTAGTCGGGTGGGCGGCGATTCACGAGAGCCGACTGGCACGCGATGCGCGCGGAGGCCGCGACGGGCGCGTACTGTGGTTGGGGGTCGCCGCAGTCGCACTCGAACGAGTGGCCGGGCCGGCCCCGCGGGCACCTGAACCGACGCCCGAACGGAGCAACGATGTCCTGGGACGACGATTTCGACGCCGACGATCGCGGCGAGCGTCGGTCAGCCCGCTCCCGGGTCGGCTGGGGGCGGGCCATCGGCCGCGTCGCACTCTTCCTGGGCGCCGCCGTCGGGGTCGTCGCACTCGTGGTCGGCGTGGTCGTCGCCGTGAACCTCATCGGCACCGCCAGGAACCCCGGCGGATTCGCCGCGCCCGCGGCGTACGGCTCGTACGTCGCGCTGCCGCCGACGACCTCGCAGCCCGACGAGCTCGACCAGGGCGACGGCGACGACTCGGCCGACGGCGGTACCGCGACGCCCGACGACCCGGCGGGGCTGTCGGGCTCGGGCCACGAGTCGCTGCCGGTGCCCGCGATCGACGGCGACTGGCTCGGGATGGTGGCCGATGCCACCGGGATCCCCGAGCGGGCGCTCTCGGCGTACACGCTCGCGCACGTCGCGCTCGCCGAGGAGGAGCCGCAGTGCGGCGTCGACTGGGCGACGATCGCCGCGATCGGGTCGATCGAGTCGGACCACGGCCGCCACGGCGATTCGGTGCTCGGAGAGTCGGGCGACGTGGCCCCGCCGATCATCGGCCGGGCGCTCGACGGCGACGGAGTGGCGAAGATCGCCGACACCGACGGCGGCGTGCTCGACGGCGACACCACCTGGGACCGGGCGGTCGGGCCGATGCAGTTCATCCCGTCGACGTGGGCGAAGTGGGCGAGCGATGCGAACGGCGACGACGTCGCCGACCCGCACCAGATCGACGACGCCGCGCTGACGACGGCGCGCTACCTCTGCGCGGCGGGCTCGATGACGAGCCCCGAGGGCTGGCGCGATGCGGTGTACTCGTACAACCACGACAACGACTACGTCGACAAGGTCGCGCGCGTCGCACAGGAGTTCGCGGACCTGGTGGGCTGATCGGCCGATCGCCAGCGCGGCGGCTCAGCGCTCGGCGTCGAAGGCCTCTCGGGCATCGAGGATGTCGGTGCGGTGGGCCGCCGCCCAACGGGCGAGCTCGATGACGGGCTCGGAGAGCGAGCGGCCGAGCGGGGTCGCCGCGTACTCGACCCGCGGTGGGATCTCGGGGTAGCTCGTGCGGGTGACGAGGCCGTCGCGCTCGAGGCTGCGCAGCGTCTGGGTGAGCATGCGGTGCGAGATGCCGTCGATCTTGCGCTGCAGTTCGGTGAAGCGCAGTGGGCCGTCGTGCAGCACGCCGATGACGAGCATGCTCCACTTGTCGCCGACGCGCGAGAGGATCTCGCGGATGAGTCCGCTCGCGGGGTTGTCGACGCTGCATGCGGCGGTGCCCTCGTGCCCGACGGGTGCGTCGATCGGCGGAGCGGCGAGGACGCGTGGGGATCGCGTCGGCATGGGCGGCTCCTTTCGCTCGGCCCGTTACGCACCTCGAGGTGCGTTTCGCACGAAGAAGTGCCGGGGCCTCGAGGCATACGATACCGGATCGTGCGTTACGAACTCATCGTAACCGAGAAGGGACTCCCATGATCATCGCCCTCTGGATCGCCACCGCCGTGCTCGCCCTCGCCTTCGTGATGGCCGGCACGATGAAGGTCGTCACCCCCTACGAGCGCGTCGGCGAGAAGATGGCCTGGGTCGAGGTCGTGAACCCCGCCCAGCTCAAGGGCATCGGCGCACTCGAGGTGATCGGTGCGATCGGCATGATCCTGCCCGCCGCGACCGGCATCGCCCCCTGGCTCACCCCTATCGCGGCCTTCGCGCTCGCCGGCATGATGGCCGTCGCCGTGGGCCTTCACGTCCGCCGCCACGAGCCCTTCGCCCCGAGCCTCGTGCTCGGCGTCATCGCGCTCGCGATCGGTGCGGGATGGCTGGTCTTCGCCTGAGCCGGGCCCGGGCGGCGCCCGCCGCACGGCGCCTACGAGCGGGGCGCGGTCGCGCTGGGTGCAGTCGTCTGCCGGGAGAGTTCGGCAGAAGCGTCGACGAGGATGTCGCGGAGGCGCGCGAGTGCCGGAAGCTGCGCGTCGCCGCGGGTGACGAAGGCGAGGCGGCGCAGCCCGAGCTCTTGGACGGGCGGTCGCACCACCACCTCGAACCCCGGCACGAAGGTCGACGGCACCGCGAGCGCGACCGCGAGGTCGGCCGCAACGAGGCCGTGGATCATGTTGAGGTCGTCGGTGCGGGTGAACACGTGCAGCTCCTGGCCGAGTGCGGCGCTCGCGCGGCGGAGGACCCGCTGGGATGCCTCGTCGTCGTTGCGGCTGCCGATCCAGCTGCGGCCGAGCTCGCCGAGGTCGAGCTCGTCGAGGGCGGCGAGCGGGCTCGACGCCCCAACGAGCACGTGGAACGGCTCGGACATGAGCAGGGTCGACTCGAGATCGGGCGCGTCGAACGCCGGGTCGCCCTCGAGGTCGTAGATGAGCGCCGCGTGGAGTGCGCCCTCGCCGAGCATGCGCACGAGCTCGGTCGGTTCGCCCTCGACGAGTTCGACCTCGACGTGCATCGACTCCCGGAGCGCCCGGATCGCCTCTGGCAGCAGACGCGCGCCGATCGAGGGGAAGGTTCCGACGACGAGGGTCATCGCGCCGGCATCCCGATACGTGGCGACGAGCCGCTCGGCGTGCGCGACCCGCGCGAGGATCTGCTCGCCCTCCTCGGCGAGCAGTTCGCCGATCGGAGTCAGGCGGGCGCCCCGCGGCGTCCGCTCGACGAGTTGCGCGCCGAGCCGCGATTCGAGGGCGTCAAGGTGGTGCGTGACGGTCGGCACCCCGTAGTGCAGGGCGTTCGCCGCCTTCGTGAGGCTGCCGTTCGCGCGCACGGCGAGGATGACGCGGAGTTGCTGCAACGAGATCACTCATAGAGCGTATGTCGCTGCGGTAACGATTCACCCACTTCTCATGTCATGAGTTGCTTCCTAACCTGAACGTCATGCTCCACGCCGCACCGACGCAGCTCCCCACGCAGACCGAGGTCCCGTACGCCGACGCACTTCGCGCGCTCGCCGCGGGGGACTGGCAGCACATCCACGTGCCCGCTCACCACGGTCACGCCGAGAACGCCCCGGGGATCGCCTCGTTCGTCGGCGAGCAGGCGCTGCGCATGGACAAGCCGATGCTCTTCAGCGGCATCGACCAGGACAGCTGGCGCATGATCAACCCGGCGAAGCCGACGCCGCTCGCCCGCTCGCTCGAGCTCGCGGCCGACGCGTGGGGCGCTCGCCGTGCCTGGTTCCTCACCAACGGCGCATCGCAGGGCAACCACATCGCGACGATGGTCGCCCGTGCGCTCGGCCGTGAGCTCGTCGTGCAGCGGGGCGTGCACTCGAGCGTCATCGACGGCATCGCGCACGGCGGCATCGATGCCCACTTCGTCCAGGGCGCGGTCGACAGCGCCCTCGGCTCCTCGCACGGGCTCACCGCCGAGCAGGTCGACGCCGCACTCACCGCGCACCCCGACAGCGGGGCCGTCTACCTCACGAGCCCGAGCTACTTCGGCGCCGTCTCCGACATCACCGCGATCGCCGGCGTCGCGCACGCCCATGGCGTACCGCTCATCGTCGACGAGGCGTGGGGCGCCCACTTCGGGTTCCACCCGGGCCTGCCGACGAACGCCGCCCGCCTCGGCGCCGACCTCGTCGTCTCGAGCACGCACAAGGGCGGCGGCTCGCTCACCCAGTCGGCCATGCTCTTCCTCGGCGAAGGGCCGTTCGGGCAGCGCCTCGAGGGGCTCGCCGACCGTGTGCACCGCTCGTACCAGTCGACCTCGTCGAGCGCGCTGCTCATGGCCTCGCTCGACGAGGCCCGCCGCCGGCTCGTCGTCGACGGCGAGCGCTCCATCGGCGAGACCCTCGACGCCGCCGAGGCGATCCGCCGGGGCGTCCGCGAGGGCGGTCGCTTCCGCGACGCGAGCGACGACATCCGCTTCAGCGACGGCACCGTCGACCTCGACCCGTTCAAGATCGTCATCGACACCCGCGCCGGGGGCATCTCGGGCGGCGAGGCGCACCACCGGCTCATCCGCGACCACGGGGTAGTCGTCGAGCTCTCGACCCACTCCGCGATCCTGCTGCTGCTCGGCGCGACGAGCCGCCTCGACGTCGACCGGTTCCTCACCGCGCTCCATGCCCTCCCGGAGGTGCCCGAGAGCCTCAGCGAGCCCCGTCAGCTGCCCCGCGTCGCCCCGATCGCGATGAGCGTGCAGGACGCGTTCCTCAGCGAAACCGAGGTGATCCCGTGGGAGGAGGCGGTCGGCCGAATTTCGGCTGACGCGCTCGCCGCGTATCCTCCTGGTATCCCCAATGTGCTTCCCGGTGAACCGTTCACCCGTGAGGTGCTCGATTTCCTCCGCGCCACCGCCGCCGATGCGTCGGGTTATGTGCGCGGCAGCGTGGATCCCCGGCTCGACCGGGTGAGGGTCGTCGCCGCGGTCTGATCGCGGCCGTCCTGATCGCGGCGCGTCCGCACGAGCATCCCAATCCCCCCCCCCCCCCGCACAGACGAAGGAGTCTCTGACATGACCGATCTCGCAGCGCCGGCCGCCCCGGCCGACGCCCCGCCCCGCGACCTCGAACGCGGCCTGAAGAACCGCCACCTGCAGCTCATCGCGATCGGCGGCGCCATCGGCACGGGGCTCTTCCTCGGCTCGGGTACCGTCATCAGCCTCACGGGGCCGTCGATCATCTTCGTGTACATGATCATCGGCGTCTTCGTGTTCTTCATCATGCGGGCGCTCGGCGAGCTGCTGCTATCGAACCTGCACTACAAGACCTTCGGCGACATCGCGAAGGACATGCTCGGCCCCTGGGCCGGGTTCTTCGTCTCGTGGACCTACTGGTTCTCGTGGGTCGTCGCCTGCGTCGCCGACATCGTCGCGATCACCGCGTACACGCAGTACTTCGCCCCCGACATCCCCGTCTGGGTGCCGGCGCTGCTCACGGCGATCGGCCTGACCATCCTGAACCTGCAGCCGGTGAAGTGGTTCGGCGAGACCGAGTTCTGGTTCGCGATCGTGAAGATCGTCGCGATCCTCGGGCTCATCGCGGTCGGCATCGTGCTCATCGTCACCGGCTACACGAGCCCCGACGGGGTGCAGGCCTCGGTCACGAACCTGTGGGAGCACGGCGGGCTGTTCCCTCTCGGTGCCTCCGGCTTCATCATGGGCTTCCAGATGGGCGTGTTCGCATTCATCGGCGTCGAGCTCGTCGGCACCGCCGCCGCCGAGACGCAGAACCCGCGCCGCAACCTGCCGAAGGCGATCAACTCGATCGTCGTGCGCATCATCGTCTTCTACGTCGGCGCGATGGTCGTCATCATGAGCATCACCCCCTGGGACCAGATCGAGGCGGGCACGAGCCCGTTCACCTCGACGCTGCTGCTCGCGGGCTTCGGGGCGGCGGCCTTCGCCATCAACCTCGTCGTGCTCACCTCGGCGGCCTCCAGCGCGAACTCGGGACTGTATTCCGGTACGCGCATGTTGTTCGGCCTCGCGAAGGACGGCCATGCCGCGCGCGTCTTCGCGAAGGTGGATCGCCGGTTCATCCCGCGCAACGCCGTCTTCTTCACCTGCGTGTTCCTCTTCGCGGCGATCCCGCTGCTCTACGCCGGCGACGGCGTCGTCCAGGCGTTCACCTTCGTGAGCTCGGTGTGCGCGACCCTCGTGCTCTTCACCTGGGGCTCGATCGTCGCGAGCCACCTCGTGTACCAGCGCCGATATCCCGAGAAGCACGCGTCCTCGGCGTTCCGCATGCCCTTCGCGAAGGTCACCCCGTGGCTCGTGTTCGCGTTCTTCGCGTTCATCATCGTGACGCTGCTGCTCGGCGAGTCGACGCGCCCGGCGCTCCTCGCCGCCCCGATCTGGTTCGCGGTGCTCGGGGGGTGCTGGATGCTCCGTCGTCGCCGTCTGCTCCGCGAGGGCCAGCCGCTCACCGGGGCGATCCCCACCACCACGCATCCGCTCGACGAGGTCGACTCGGAGCGCTGAGCCGGGCCTGCGGCCACCTCGGGGGGATCGGGGGGAGGATGGTCGCAGGCCCATCGACGCCCGCGCGCGATCCCCCGCATCGCGGAGATCGAGCACGCGACACAAGGAGCACACCCGCACCATGGCGATGACCCGACGCACGAAGCAGCGCCTGCTCGCAGCCCTGATCTGGATCGGGGGATGGGCCCTCGCGCTCGCCTTCGTGAGGACCTCGCTCTACTGGTCGGACGCGCAGCCCTACGAGGGCGAGGTCACCGAGCAGCGCTACATCGTGTTCGCGATGATCGCCGGCGTCGTCATGATCGGCAGCGTCATCGCCGCGATCGTCGTCTGGTGGCGCGCGGGGCGCACCTCGCGAGGCCCGCGCGGCTGACGGGGCGGAGCCCGCCCAATCGACGGCCCGGGGTCAGCGCAGCCAGACCGTCGTCGCGCCCGGCAGGGTGCCATCGCCGGGCAGGGGCCCGCTCACGACGAGCACCTCGCCCGCGGGCAGCGGCACGGCCTCGTCGCCGAAGTTTGTCACGGAGCGCCAGCCGCCCGGCCGGGCGAAGGCGAGCACCGAGGGCCCGGATGCCTCGAGCCACTCGAGCTTCTCGTCGCCCTGCAGTTCGCGGCGGAGGCGCAACGCCGCTCGGTAGAGCTCGAGCGTCGAGCCCGGCACCCCCGCCTCGGCGTCGACGGCGAAGCCGGCGAACCACTCGGGCTGCGGCAGATGCGGCGCCGCGCCACCCGTGGGGCCGAATCCGAACGAGGTGCCCTCTGACGTCCAGGGCAGTGGCACGCGGCATCCGTCTCGACCGACCTCGACGCCGGTGTTGCGGAAGAACACCGGATCCTGCCGGTCGAGGTCGGGGATCTCGCCCACTTCGGGCAGGCCGAGCTCCTCGCCCTGGTAGAGGTACGCGGACCCCGGCAGGGCCAGCATGAGCAGCGTCGCCGCGCGGGCGCGGCGGAGTCCGAGGGCGGTGTCGACGAACTCGGGGTCGCCGCCCGCGAGCAGCCAGGCCTTGCCCTCCGCGCCGGTCGGCGTGCCGCCGACCGCGCCCGAATCGACCGTCAGGCCGTAGCGGGTCGCGTGCCGCACGACGTCGTGGTTCGAGAACACCCAGGTCGACGAGGCGCCCGTCGCGGCGGCCTCCGCGAGGTTCTTCGCGATGACCTCGCGGAAGCCCGCCGCGTCGAAGCCGGCCTGCAGCAGGTCGAAGTTGAACGCCTGGCCGAGCCCCTCGGGCGAGGCGTAGCGGGCACGTCGGTCGGCATGCACCCAGGCCTCGGCGACCGCCGTGCGCGGCGGATTGTACTCGTCGAACACCCGCCGCCACTCTGCGTAGACCTCGTGCACGTCGTCGCGGTCCCAGAGGGGGTGCGACCCGTCGGCGAACAGATCGGCGCGGTGGATCGTCGAGAGGTCGTCGTGCGAGCCGTCGAGGTCTTTCTTGAGCCCGTGCGCGACATCGACGCGGAAGCCGTCGACGCCGCGGTCGCTCCAGAACCGCAGGGTGCGCCGGAAGTCCTCGTGCACCTCGGGCAGTTCCCAGTTGAGGTCGGGCTGCTCCTTCGCGAAGAGGTGGAAGTACCACTGGCCGGGCGTGCCGTCGGGCTCCGTGACGCGTTCCCACGCGCTGCCGCCGAAGATCGAGGTCCAGGCGTTCGGCGGCAGCTCGCCGTTCGCGCCACGCCCGTCGCGGAAGAGGTAGCGCTCGCGCTCGGGGGATCCCGGGCCGGCGGCGAGCGCCGCGCGGAACCACTCGTGCCGGTCGGAGCTGTGGTTCGGCACGATGTCGACGACCACCTTGATGCCGGCGCCGTGGAGCGCCGCGACCATCTCGTCGAAGTCGGCGAGCGTGCCGATCTTCGGGTCGACGTCGCGGTAGTCGTCGACGTCGTACCCGCCGTCGGCGAGCGCCGAGGGGTAGAACGGGCTCAGCCACACCGCGTCGACGCCGAGCTCGGCGAGGTAGGGCACCCGCGAGGTGATGCCGACGAGGTCGCCGATGCCGTCGCCGTTGTCATCGGCGAAGCTGCGCGGGTAGATCTGGTAGACCGCGGCCTGGCGCCACCAGTTCGGGTCGGCCGTCGTCGTGTCCGCAGCCGGGTTCGCGGATGCCTCGCGGCGGGCGTCGTTCGTCATGCGGGTCCCTTCGGAGCAGCGCCGACGTTCGCCGCGCGCATCCCGCCATTCTTCCCGAGCCGCGCGTCGTGCTGCTACGCCTCGAACGGGGCGAGTCGCACGGTGACGCCGTAGCGGTGCTCGCCGACCACCGTGCCGACGATCTTCTCGCCGTAGCGGTCGTACTTGCGGTGGTACTCGGCGTCGAGCGGCGCGTTCGCCTCGGGGGCGCCTGGTTCGAAGCGCACCTCGCGTTCGACGCCGCCCGCGAGGATCCGACCGCGGCCGCTCGCGAGGGCGCGCCGGTACCAGCCGGCGTCGGGACCGTACGCCGAGCGCGTGTAGAGCTCGTCGCCGACCCGGGCGACCCACATGACGACGTACGGGCGCAGCGTGCCGTCGGGGCGGTACGAGGCGAGCTTCAGCTCTTCGGCGGCGCCGATCCGCTCGAGTTCGTCGGTGTTCCATGCGGTCATGCGGTGCTCCTTCGGCCTGATCCGGATCGTTCCATCCTGAGCCCGGCGGCGGACCCGCGCCAGCGTGCTCGCTCTCGGCGTACCACCCCGTCGGCGAACCACCCTGTCGGCGAGCGGTGAACGCGCCTACCCTCGAAAGATGGTCCAGGTCCGCGTGCTCGGTATCGCGCTCGACGCCTCGCAGCAGCACCTCGTGCTGCTGAAGCCGCTCGACGACGAGCTCGAGCCCGGGGCTCCCCGGGTGCTGCCGATCTGGATCGGCGCCCAGGAGGCGACCTCGATCCTCATCGCCCTCGAGGGCGAGCGGGCGCCGCGACCGCTCTCGCACGACCTCATCACCACGCTCTTCGCGACCGTCGACGCGCGGATCGAGCGCGTCGACGTGACCCGCATCGAGTCGGGCACCTTCTACGCCGAGCTCACGCTCACCACCCCGAGCGGGCGGCAGGTGGTCGATGCGCGGCCGTCGGACGCGGTGGCCCTGGCGCTGCGCGCCGCGGCGCCGATCTTCGTCGCCGACGAGGTGCTCGACGACGCGGGAATCCCCGCCGAGTTCGCGGGGGAGGACGACGGCGGGACCGAGGGCGGCCGCGCCGACGAGGGCCGCGACGACGAGGCGAAGCTCGCCGAGTTCAAGGAGTTCCTCGACGACGTCGACCCCGAGGACTTCCAGGGCTGAGCCCGCGGCGGCGCGACGCGACCGAGCGAGGTGCAGCGCGAGGCATCCGCGAACCGGGAGAATGGCCGACATGGATGCCTCGCTTCCGCAGCTGACCGCAATGCCCGACCCGCAGTTCGTGATGACCGCGGAAGGGCGGCGCATCGCGACGTACTCGTGGGGCGACGAGTCGTCGCCGACGGTGCTCGCGGTGCACGGCTTCGCATCGAGCTGCCGCGACAACTGGGTGAACACCGGTTGGGTGCGCGACCTCCTGAACGCCGGGTACCGGGTGCTCGGCGTCGACCAGCTCGGGCACGGGGCGAGCGACAAGCCGCGCGAGGCGGCCGAGTACGCGATGTCGGCGCTCGTGCAGGACCTCGTCACCGTGCTCGACACCTACCTCCTCGACACCGTGCGCTACGCGGGCTACTCGCTCGGCGCGCGCGTGGGCTGGCAGCTCGCCGTGCAGGCGCCCGAGCACGTCGAGTGCGCCGTGCTCGGCGGCATCCCCGACGGACGGCCGCTGGCGCGACTCGACATCGGGCAGGCGCGCGAGTACGCCCTGCACGGCACCCCCGTCGACGACCCGGTGACGCGAAACTACGCGACCCTGGCCGAACGGGTCGAGGGCAACGACCTGCTCGCGCTGATCGCGCTCGCCGAGGGCATGCGGCACGGCGGCGACGCCGACCCCGACGTGTCGAGGCCGCCGCGCCAGCGGATCCTCTTCGCGACCGGCACGAAGGACGCGATCATCGAGGAGTCGCGGCTCCTCGCTGCGGCGACGCCGAACGGCGAGTTCGTCGAGCTGCCCGGGCGCCATCACTTCAACGCGCCGGGGTCGCGGGTGTTCCGCGAGGCGGCGATCGGGTTCTTCGGCGCGAGGGACTGAGACGCCTGGCGTCGACCGGGCGCATCCCGCTGTCGTCAGCTCAAGGCGCGGGCGCCCTCCCGCCCCGATGTCCGCCCGAACGCGTACGATGAAGCCGACCCTGCAAGGAGCGAGCACGACCATGAGCGACGAGAATCCCACGATCGAGACGGGACCGTCGACCCACACCCCGACCGAGTGCCCCGAGTGCTTCGTCGAGGTGCGCCACGACGGCCACTGGTGGATGGCGCGGCCCGAGGGCTCACGACTCGTCGGCCTGGTCATCGCTCGCGACGACATGCCCCCGATCCTCGAGCAGCGGAACGACCTGCTCGCGTTCGGGGTGCAGATCCTCGACTTCCGCTACCCGGCCCCCGAGAACCTCGGCGAATCGTGGGAGCAGCGGCTCGCGCGCTTCTTCGGCACCCTGCACGGCGGCGACGTGCTCGTCGTGGCGAACGTGCACGCGTTGGGGCGCGACGTCGACGAAGAGCTGCGCACGCTCGGCGAGCTGCGCCGGCGCGGGGTCGTCGTCAAGGTGCTGAGCCACGGGGCGCGGCACCTCGCCGACACCGCGATCGAACAGGGCGCGGCCGAACTGGGCTGATCCTCGTGGGCGCGGGCGACCCGCACCTGCCGGTCACGCGAGTGCGCGCACCATGAGCTCGCGCAGTTCGGGGGCGAGGGTCGGTGCGGTGGCGAGCGAGACCTCGCGCGCGAGCACCGGGCCCTCGACCTCGACCACGACGAGGTCGTCACGGCCGACGGGAACGGCGAGTTCGGGCACGAACGCGAGGCCGAGCCCGGCCGCCACATACTCGACGACGACGCGGTAGTCGTCGCTCCGGGGGCCGAGCAGCGGCTCGAATCCGGCCTGCACGGCGGCCGAGCGGAACGCGACGTCGACCGGGTCGTCGTCGAGCGTGCCGACCACCCAGCGTTCGCCCGAGAGTTCGGCGAGCCGCACCGCAGCGGAGCCGGCGAGCGGGTGGAGGGACGGCACGACGAGCGAGAAGTGCTCGGTGAACAACGGCGTGCGCGTCACCCCCGAGCCGGACCGACGGCCGCCGTGCCGGGGCGACCCCGGTGCGGCGTAGACCACGGCGGCGTCGAGCTCGAGCCGGTCGAGCGCCGAGTGGAGCACGTCGAGCTCACCCTCCGTGATGTCGGGGACGAGCCCGGCGGCGTCGAGGGCCGCGACGAGGCCCGGAAGCAGCCTGGCCGCCGCGGTCGGGAAGACGCCGAAGCGCACGGTGCGGCGCCCTGACTCGAGGGTCGCGGCGACCTCGACGAGCGCGCGGTCGGCGCGATCGACGATGGCGGAGGCGTGCGGGAGCCAGAGGCGACCCGCCGTGGTGAGCGAGGTGCCTGCGGCCGAACTCTCGACGACGACGGCGCCCGTGGCACGGCCGAGCCCGGCGAGGTGGTGCGACACGGTCGGCTGGCTCCAGTCGAGCGCCCGAGCCGCCGCGGCCACGGAGCCGTGTTCGGCGATCGCGCACAGGGCACGCAGCTGACGGAGGTCGATCACCGCGCCTCCCTCGAACGGGTTCGATACTGGTTATCGATCATTCCAGAAGGATCGGTATTCCGTATCGATCCCCGATCGAGCAGGCTTGAGGCATGCCCACTCCCTACGCCGACGCCGTCGCCCGCTACGCCGAGATCGACCGGGCCCGGGTCTACGTTCCCGGCCATGCGGCCGACCCCGGAGCGGCCCCCGCGCTCACCGAATGGTTCGGCGCCGAGGTGCTGCGACGCGACGTGCCGCCGCTGCTCGCCGGCATCGACAAGGGTCCGGGCAACCCGCTCGCCGAAGCGCTGACGCTCGCCGCCGAGGCGTGGAGCGCGCGGCGCACGTGGTTCGTCACCAACGGCGCCTCGCAGGCGAACCGCATCGCCGCACTCGCGCTCGGCGCGTTCCGCGACTCGGGCGACCCCGTCGTCGGCCAGCGCAGCGCGCACTCCTCGTTCACCGACGGGGTGATCCTCGCCGGGCTCTCGCCGAGCTTCGTCTCGCCCTCGATCGATCCGGTCCTCGGCATCAACCACGGCGTCTCGCCCGAGGTGCTCCGTGCCGCGCTCGCCGGGGTCGCGCGGCCCAAGGGGGTCTACCTCATCTCGCCGAGCTACTTCGGAGCCGTCGCCGACATCCCCGCCATCGCCGAGGTCGCGCATGCCGCGGGCGCCCCCCTCATCGTCGATGCCGCCTGGGGTGCGCACTTCGGCTTCCACCCCGATCTCCCCGAGAACCCGGTGCGCCAGGGCGCCGACCTCGTCATCTCGAGCACGCACAAGCTCGGCGGCAGCCTCACCCAGTCGGCCATGCTGCACCTCGCCGACGGGCCCTTCGCCGACGAGCTCGAACCGCTCGTCGAGCGCGGCTTCACCCTCACCCAGTCGACGAGCGCGAGTGCACTGCTGCTCGCCTCGCTCGACCTCGCGCGCGAGACGCTGCAGACCGGCGAGGCCCGCATCGCCGCGTCCATCGGCGCCGCCGACCGGCTGCGCGACGAGATCCGGAGCCGCGGCCGCTTCGCCATCGTGAGCGACCGATTCGGCGACTTCGCCGACATCGTCGACGCCGATCCCTTGCGGGTCTCGATCGACGTCGCCTGCGGCGGGCTGCACGGCCACACCGTGCGCGACCGGCTCGAACGCGACGGCGTCTCCTTCGAGATCGCCACCGACTCGGCCGTCGTCGCCGTGCTCGGCGCGGGCGTCGTGCCCGACGTCGACCGCATTGTCGAGGCGCTGCACGCGCTCGCGCCCGAACAGGGCGGTGGCGAGCCGGCCGCTGCGGAGGCGACCGTCGCCCTGCCCGAGCCGGGCCCCCTCGCGATGCTGCCCCGCGACGCGTTCTTCGCCGCGGGCGAGGCCGTGCCGACCGCCGACGCGATCGGTCGGGTGTCGACCGACGCGCTCGCCGCGTACCCGCCCGGCATCCCCAACGTGCTGCCGGGCGAGGTGATCACGGCCGAGGTCGTCGAGTTCCTGCAGCGCATCGCCGCGACCCCCGGCGGCTACGTGCGCGGTGCGGTCGACCCCTCGCTCGCGACGCTGCGGGTCGTGGGCGCCTCGGTCTCGAAGTAGAGGTGCGTGTGCAGCCGGCACCGCTCGTTGAAGCGCGAGCCGCACGCCGGGCACGCGTCGGCCGCGAGGTAGGCGTCGATCGTCAGCTCGGCGCGGCACACGCCGCAGAGCACCGCCTCGCGCCCGCGCTCGGCGAGCGGCCACTGCTCGGCGGGATGGCCCGCGGCCTCCTCGTGACAGGCGTGGCAGGGGTAGTACTCGCCGCAGCACGCGAAGCGGATCGCGACGATGTCGAGCTCGGTGCGGTAGTGCACGCACCGGGTCTCGTCGTCGACGGTGGCCCCGAGCACGCGGAGCGTGCCCGGGGCATCCGTCTCGGTCATGCCGTCGACGATCGCCCGATCAGGCCGCGAGCACTGCGGCGAGGCTCTCGCGCACGATCGCGAGGCCGCGACGCAGCTCGTCCTCGCCGATCGTGAGCGCGGGCAGGAACTTCAGCACCTCGTCGTGGGCGCCCGAGGTCTCGATGACGAGGCCTCGCGTGAAGGCCGCCTTCGAGATGCGGCCGGCGAGCGTGGGGTCGCCCTCGCAGACGAGGCCGTACATGAGGCCGCGGCCGCGCACCGTGAGGCCGAGCGAGGGGTTCGCCGCGGCGATCTCCTCGAGCTCTGCTGCGAGCACCGACGAGGTGCGGGCGATCGTGTCGACGAACTCGTCGTCGGCCCAGTAGTTCTCGAGGGCGACGCGCGCCGAGACGAAGGCGAGGTTGTTGCCGCGGAAGGTGCCGGTGTGGGCGCCGGGCTTCCACACGTCGACCTCGGGGCGCAGGAGCACGAGCGACATCGGCAGGCCCGAGCCCGAGATCGACTTCGAGACGGTGACGAGGTCGGGCACGATGCCTGCGGCCTCGAACGCGAAGAACGCGCCCGTGCGGCCGACGCCCGCCTGGATCTCGTCGAGGATGAGCAGGATGCCGCGCTCTGCCGTGATCGCGCGGAGGCGCTGGAGCCACGGCACGCTCGCGACGTTGATGCCGCCCTCGCCCTGCACCGCTTCGACGATGACGGCGGCCGGCAGGTCGAGGCCCGAACCGGGGTCGCCGAGCATCTTCTCGAACAGGTCGAGCGTGTCGACGCCGTCGCCGAGGTAGCCGTCGTAGGGGAGGCGCACGATGTCGTCGAGCGAGACGCCCGCGGCCTCGCGGTAGTGGCTGTTGCCGGTCGCGGCGAGCGCGCCGAGGCTGAGCCCGTGGAACGCGTTCGTGAACGCCACGACCGTCGAACGGCCGGTCGCCTGGCGGGCGACCTTGAGCGCCGCCTCGACGGCGTTGGCCCCGGTCGGGCCGGTGAACTGCAGCTTGTGGTCGAGGCCGCGCGGCTCGAGGATGTGCCGCTCGAACGCCTCGATGAACGCCTGCTTGGCCGAGGTCGCCATGTCGAGCCCGTGGATGATGCCGTCGCGTTCGAGGTACTCGATGAGCGCACGCGTGAACAGCGGGTTGTTGTGCCCGTAGTTGAGGACGCCGGCGCCCGCGAAGAAGTCGAGGTACTCCCGGCCGTCGGCGCCGATCAACGTCGACCCGATCGCGCGGTCGAACACGGTCGGGAACGAGCGCACGTAGCCACGCACCTCGGACTCGCGGCGGTTGAAGACGTCAAGGTTCGCGGCGTCGCTCATGGCTGGCTGACTCCTCTGCAGCTCGGGAATGGCGGTGCCATCGAGCCTACGGCCTTCTTGTCGGGAGAACGCCGCACCCCCTGTGGAGGATCTCCCTCGCACGGCGGATCCTCCGCGGGGCGGCGCTCGGTAGCGTGAGGCGGGTGAGCGAGAAGATCGAGACCCGAGCCGCAGCCGACATCGCACCGCAGCCCGAGCCGCGCGCGCGCGTGCCGTGGGTGGCCGTCGGCGTGTTCGCGGTCGTGTCGTGCGGGCTCGCCTGGCTCGTCGCAGCACCCCTGTGGGCGCGCGGGCAGGGGCTCCACGACCCGCTGCTGCCGCTCATCGCGATGGCGATGATGCTGACGCCGGCTGCGGCGACGTTCGTCGCGATCGTCGTCGACGGGATGCTCCGCGGCCGGCGCCCTGCACGTGACATCCTGCGCGAACTCGGCATGTGGCCGCTGCGGCCGGTCGGCCGCACCATCGGCACGAGCCTCGCGATGATCGTCGCGATGCCGCTCATCGTCGGCGCCGGGCTCGTCGTGGTCGGGGTGCTCGGGCTCGCGGAGTTCGACCTCGTCGGCTTCTCGGGATTCACCGAGCTGATCGCCGCACAGCTGCCGCCGGGCCAGCCGCTGCCGCCCATGGGTCTCGTGGTCGCGGCCCAGTTCATGATGATCCCGGTCGGGGCGCTCATCAACGCCCCGCTCGCATTCGGCGAGGAGGTCGGCTGGCGCGGGTGGCTGCTGCCCGCCCTGCGCCCGCTCGGGGTGTGGCCGGCCCTGCTGCTCTCGGGGGCGTTCTGGGGTTTCTGGCACAGCCCGCTCATCCTGCTCGGCTACAACTACGGCCTGACCGACGGCACCGGGGTGCTGCTCATGATGCTCGCGTGCACCCTCTTCGGCGTGCTGCTCGGCTGGACCAGGCTCCGAACGGCCTCGGTCTGGCCCGCGGTGTTCGCGCACGGCGCCTTCAACGCCTCGGCGGGGCTCGGCGCGCTCGTGATCGCCGCCGGCTCGCCGACCCCCGAGGCGTGGCTCGCGAGCCCGCTCGGGGTCATCACCTGCGGGGTGTTCGCCGTGCTGATCGTGCTGCTCGCCGCGGTGGGGCAGTTCCGCGGCTCGCGGCTCGCGGCGCGGCTCGGCTGAACCGGGCCGCGCCGCCGCGCAACGTCAGGGGTTCGGGTTCGTCGCCTTGCCGTCGAGCCAGAGGGTGTCGGTGGCGTCACGGTGCACGCCGTCGGTGCCGACGTGCTTGGCGCTGATCTGCGGGCCCTTCGTGATGACGTGCACGAGCGCCATCGCGTGGCCGCGACCGAGACCGTAGTCCTCGGCGAGCCAGGCGACGATCGGGGTCGCCTTGGTGGTCTCGTCGAAGCCGCGTTCGTGCGCGAGGTCGACGAGCTGGCGCGGGGTGAGCCCGGTCTTCGTCTCGATGTTGTCGAGGTAGGCCTGGAACGACATGCGGATGCTCCTTCGGTGGTGGTCGGTGGTGCGGTGGTGCTCGTGGTCGGGGCTAGTCGGCCCAGGTCTGGACGATGGTCTCGGCAGCGTGGATGCCGATGAGCTGCAGCCGTCCCTCTCCGGCGTTCTTGAAACCGTGCCACACTCCGGCCGGCGCCGTCGCGGTATCGCCGGCGCGGGCGATCAGCTCGGTGTCGCCGACCGTGATGCGCGCGATGCCCTCGAGCACGATCCACGTCTCGGCGTAGGGGTGCCAGTGCAGGTCGGGGCCCTCGCCGGGCTCGTTGTCGACGAAGAAGTACGAGATGCGCGCGCCGTGCTCGAGGCCGACGAAGCGGCGGGTGCGGCCGCTGCCGATGCGGAGTTCGTCGGCGGAGACGACCCGCGGGGTCTCGGGCGGCGTCATGGTGGGGGAGAGGGTGATCTCGGCGGCGTTCACGGTGGCTCCTTCGTTCGGTTCGAGGGGCCGGATGCCTCGGCACCGCCCCGGTTCGATCTGCGAACAGCCTCCGCCCGAGGCATCCCCGAGCGTTAGAGTTTCGATGTGAATCGAAACTTCGTGGAGTTCGGACTCGCCCCCGGGGATATCTCGGCGATCAGGTTCGGCATCTCGCCGGGGCACGAGCTCTGCCACGCGGTGCGCGTGCTGCAGCGCCCGGCCGAGCATCCGTTGCAGTGGGGCTGGCTGCGAGCGGTGCGCGGGCGCCTGCCGCGCGAACCCTTCGAGCTGCTCGCCGTGCTCATCGGGGTCGACGGCTACATGCCCGACTTCCTCACCTCCGAGCCCGGCTGGGATCTCGAACCCGATGAGGAGGCGGCGCGCCTCCGAGCGGCGCCGGTCGCGCCGATGCTCGTCGACCTGCACAAGATGGTGCCGCGTTCGAGCGGGGCGAGGCAGCAGGCGATCCTGCGGATGATCGCCGAGCCCGAGCGGGCGCGGGCGATGATCGCCGACGCCTGGGTCGAGGTGTGGGCCGCGGTGCTCGCCCCGGTGTGGACCCAGCTCGAGCGGCTGCTGCGCGCCGACATCGCGGTGCGATCGCGCCGGGTGGCGACCGCCGGCATCGCCGCGATGGCCGGCGAGCTGCACCCCTCGATCGTCTGGCACGAGAACGCCGTGCGCGTGGGACTGCGCCTCCACCACGAAGTGCTCGACTGTCGCGGCAGCGGGCTCGTGCTCGTGCCCTCGGTCATGTCGTCGTACGGATGCATGGTGCTCACCGAGCCGCCCGCGCAGCCCACCGTGTTCTACCCCGCCCAGGGCGTGACCGAGACCTGGGCACGCGACCCCGGAGCGACCGCGTCGGCGCTCGGTGCGCTCATCGGACCCGCCCGTGCCGCGATCCTGCTCGCCGCACGCGACGCCCGAACCACCTCGCAGGTCGCCGCCGATCACGGCATCGCGGTGTCGACGGCGTCGCACCACCTCGCGGTGCTGCGCGAGGGCGGGCTCATCGTCTCGACCCGCGACGGGGCGCGGATGCTCCACCTGCGCACGCCGCTCGGGGAGGCGCTGGTCGGCGCGATGCTCTGATCAGCCGGCCTTCAGCGGGTCGCCGCTGCGGCGGCGG
The DNA here is from genome assembly GCF_009749405.1 of Agromyces lapidis. GTDB lineage: Bacteria > Actinomycetota > Actinomycetes > Actinomycetales > Microbacteriaceae > Agromyces > Agromyces lapidis. Next base: position 84,106 of record NZ_WBIQ01000009.1, on the reverse strand, counting down.
CTCGCCGCGTCTCGAGGCTCCATGCCTCAGGCCGCGGCGGCGTCGATCCAGCGCAGGACGCGCAGCGCGCGCAGCGTGTTCCACCGGCTCGGCTCGCCCTCGGGGGCGTCGACGGCGAAGTGGACCTCGCCGTGCCATGGCATGCCCGCGCGCCATCGTCCGTCGTCGGCGCGCTGCGCGAGCAGGAGGTCGACCGCGGGGGAGATGCGGGCATCGGGCGCCGTGCCTGCCGCCCGGAAGTGATCGAGGGCGCGCAGCACGTCGTAGAACCAGTACGGCGGGAACGCGAGGTTCGCATAGCGGGGCAGCACGATCTCCCCGGTCGAACGGCGCCGGAACAGGTTCCGTTCGAGCAGGTACTCCTCGCCGAGGCGCCGCGCCGCGCTCACCGCGGAGGCGTCGCCGTCGGAGGTGTCGTCGCCGACCGCCTGCTCGTAGGCCAGCAGCCCTTCGAGCACGCAGATCGTGGAGTCGAACGACGAGCGCTCGGACTCCTCGCGAGGCTCGCAGTTCCAGCCGCCGTCGGGGAGCTGCTCGTCGAGGAGGCGTGCCACCATGCGGTCGCTGCCCTCGCCGAGCACGCCGAAGTACGAGGCGAGCGCGAGCACGCCGCCGTTCGCGCACTCCTCGACCTCGCCGTGGAAGAAGGGCAGGTCGCCGTGTCGGCGCCACACCACGCCGTCGCGCACGCGGGCGATCGCGGCGCGCACGGCGGATGCCTCGGGGTCGACGCCGAGCCGGCGCAGCAGCTGCAGCGTCCAGATCGTGCTGCGGCGGTCGCCCTTCTCGCCGTACTCCTCGCCGCCCCAGTACCCGTCGGCGTCCTGGAGGGCGAGGAGCCTCGCACCCCAGCCCTCGGTGGCGACGCGGGCCCGCTCGGCCGCGGCGCCGTCGGCGTCGTCCTGCAGGTCGAGCAGTACCTGCCAGCGGATCGCGGGGTCGGCGTCGAGCAGCCAGGCGATGACGTCCATGCCGCCATGTTCGCGCATCGACGCGGCCGCCGCGAGCCCTTCACCCCCGCAACGAACGAGGATGCCCCGGGCTCTCGCCCGGGGCATCCTCGCTCACGAACCCGCAGTGCGGCTCAGCCGGCCCGGCCGAGCTCGCGCATGGGCTTGCCGTTCTTCGGGTTCGCGGGCTTCACCTTGCGCCGCTCGCCGTCGATCACGACCGTGACGTTCGACATGTTCGGGGCGCGGTCGGCGACGACGTCGTACGAGACGACCTCGCCGTCGCGCCACTCGCAGCTCACCGAGTAGCCGCCGCGGGCGCGGAGCCCCGTGAACGAGCCAGAGGCCGCCCAGTCGGCGGGCAGCGCCGGCAGCAGCCGGATGACGCCGTCGTGGCTCTGCAGCAGCATCTCGGCGATCGCGCCCGTGATGCCGAAGTTGCCGTCGAGCTGGAACGGCGGGTGGTTGCACCACAGGTTCGACAGCGTGTTGTAGGTGAGCAGGCCGCGCAGCATGATGCCGGCGCGCTCGGCATCGCCGAGCCGCGCGAAGAGCGCGGTGCGCCACGGCCACGTCCACGAACGACGGCTGTCGCCCGAGACCGTGCCCGCCGTGAACGGCACGCCCTCCTTCTCGCCGCAGCGCGCCTTGAGCGACACGAGGGCCGCCGCCGCGAGCTCGGCCGACTCGGGCGTGATCTGCCGGCCCGGGTACACCGCGAAGAGGTGCGAGGTGTGGCGGTGGATGTCGGTCGGGCTGTCGCGATCGGCCTGCCACTCCTGCAACTGGCCCCAGCTGCCGATCTTGTTCGGCGCCAGGCGGGACTGCAGCTCGGCGACCGTCGCCCGGTACTCGGCGTCGATGTCGAGGGCGTCGGCGCAGTCGAGGTAGTTCTGGAAGAGATCCCAGATGATCTGCTGGTCGTACATGACGCCGTCTTCGCGGGGGCCGTGCTCGGGCGACCAGCCGTCGGGCGCCACGAGGGTGCCGTCGGGCAGCTCCTTCAGGCGGTCCTCCCAGAACTCGCAGATCTCCTTGATCAGCGGGTAGGCGACGTCGCGCAGGTACGTCTTGTCCTGCGTGAACGCCCAGTGCTCGTACACGTGCTGCATGTACCAGGCGCTCGCAACGGTGTTCCACTCCCACGAGTTGCCGCCGAAGATGCTCTGCGAGGTGCGGGCCGTCCAGCCGCGGGTGCTCTCGCCGAAGGCATTGCGCGTGGCGACCCGGCTCGGCACCGCGACCTGCTGCACGAACGCGACGAGCGCCTCGTGCGACTCGGGCAGGTCGGTCGTCTCGGCGCCCCAGTAGTTCATCTGCACGTTGATGTTGGTGTGGTAATCGCTCGCCCACGCCGGCTGGTTCGAGTTGTTCCAGAGGCCCTGCAGGTTGGCGGGCAGCCCGCCGGGGCGCGAGGAGCTCAGCAGCAGGTAGCGGCCGAAGTCGTACATCGACTGCTCGAGCGTCGGGTCGGCCTCGCCCGCGCCGTAGCGCGCGAGGCGCGCGGTCGTGGGCAGCGCCAGCACCGAGGCATCCGTCTCGCCCCACTGCACCGCGGCACGCGACATGAGCTTCGAGACCTGGGCGACGTGCTCGTCGCGCAGCTCGTCGAAGCTCCGCGCGCCGGCCGCCTCGAGCGCGGCGTCGATGCCGGGCTGCGGTGCGGCGCCGCGCCAGCCGTCGGCGGCGCTGAGCTTGTAGTCGGTGCGGGCGTCGAGGAGGAGCGTGATGGTGGACGCCCCGGTCACGCGGAGGCCCGCGCCGTCGACGGTGACGTCGCCGTCGGTGTCGGCGATGCGCACCGTCGCCGCGTGGCTGAGGTCGTTGGCCATCGTGCCCGCGAAGCCGAGGCGACGGGCCGCCGCGTCGACCGTGGTCGGCGAGTTCTCCTGCTCGGAGACCAGGGCGATCGTGCCGGTCAGTGCGCCTGCGGTGTCGCTCGTGTACCGCAGCACGACGACGTCGGCCTCACGGCTCGCGAAGGCCTCGCGCAGCACCGTGCCTGCGACGGTCGCGAAGTGCGCGGAGTGCACGCCGACCGTGGGGTCGAGCGCCCGGCGGTAGCCGACGACCGCGCGCTGTCCGCGGGTCGTGTAGCCGCTGCCCGTGAAGGCGACCCCGGCGAGGCGGAACGCGCCCGGAGCCGTGAACGTCAGCCGGTAGTGCGAGTACGCGGTCGAGTTGGCGAAGGCGAAGCTCTTCGCCTCGCCGCGCGCGGCGAACGCGACGCCCGACTTCGTGTCGAGCGTCTTCCAGGTGACGCCGTCGTTCGAGGCCGCGAGCACCCACTCGCGCGGGTCGGCCTCGGGCACGTCGGGCGCGCTCGTCAGCACGTAGCCGGTGAGCGCGCGCTTTGCGCCGAGCTCGAGCTGCCACGCGGCGCCGGGCCCCGCGTCGGCGACCTGCCAGACGGTGGATGCCTCGCCGTCGATGCTGCCCATGAGCGAATCGGCGTGACCCGTGGGCGACGAGATGTAGACGCTGCCGCCCTGCGCCAGTTCGACGCCGCCGAGCCCGATCTCGGAGAGCTGGAAGTGGCTCACGCCCGCCTTGGGCACGAAGTCGATGCGGTAGAAGCGGTAGGCGTTCGCATTCTGGAACTCGTAGGTCTTCGTCTGGAAGCGCTGCTCGAACGGCGCCCCGGTGCGCGCGTCGAGCGTCGCCCAGGTGCTGCCGTCGTTCGAACCGAGCACCCGCCACTCCTGCGGGTCGCGCGCGGGCACGTCGTTCGCGCTCGTCAGGCTGTACGACGTGACCACGGCCGCTGCCGGCAGTTCGGCCTGCCACAGCACGTGGGCGGGCGGACCGTCGATGCACCACTTCGTCTGGCTGTTGCCGTCGTAGCTCTTGTCGACGTCTTCGGCGCCCCAGATCTTGTAGGGGCCGCCCGGCGCGGTGACCTTCGGGCGCGCGCCGAATCCGATCGTGAGGGTGCCGAAGTCGCGGTACGAGCCGAAGCCGGTCACGCTCGTGTCGTAGGCGCCGTCGGGTTTGCCGGCGAGCGCGTTGTCGTAGTCGTTGAGGCCGCCCCAGAGGCTCTGCTCGTTGAACTGCACGACCTCCTCGTCGGGGTTGCCGAAGAGCATCGCCCCCAGGCGGCCGTTGCCGATCGGAAGCGCCTGCGTCTCCCAGTCGGTGGCGGGGGTGCCGTACCAGAGCGACTTCGGTGAGAGTTCGGGAATCGGGATGCCCCCTCCTGCGGCGGCGGTGGCCCGGGCGCCGACGAGCGCGGCGGCGGGCTGGGCGGCGAGGAACTGGGGCACGAGCGGGGCCAGGGCGACGAGCCCGCCGAGCTGTAGGGCGCGACGGCGCGGAATCTCGCGTTCGAGCATGCGGGGGAACCTCCGGAGCATCATTGATCTGGTGTTTCGGTACGGAATGGTCGCGATTCATCGTGAATCTGCGACTGTCGCTCATCCTGCCCGATTAAAGATCGGATGTATAGCCCCGGTGTTCGAGCTGCCCGGTTCAGGCGAGATCGAGTCGCATCAGCACGCGCGGAAAGCGGTTGAGCACCGAATCGGTGTCGGCGACCTTCGTGAACCCGCCCTGCTCGAACAAGCGGCGGGTGCCGACGTACGCCATCGTGAGGTCGACCTTCGCTCCCCGGTTGTCGACCGGGTAGCCCTCGATCGCGGGTGCGCCGTTCGCCCGTGCGAACTCGACCGCTCCGGCGAGCAGATGGTGCGCGATGCCCTCGCCGCGATGGCCGGGGCGCACGCGGAAGCACCAGACCGACCACACGTCGAGCTCGTCGACGTGCGGGATCTTGCGGTTCGTCGCGAAGGCGGTGTCGGCACGCGGATGCACCGCAGCCCACCCGACGGGTTCGTCGCCGTCGTAGGCGAGCACCCCCGGCGGGGGAGTCTGCGCGCACAGTTCGCGCACGCGCTCGCCGCGGGCGGGGCCGACGAGGGCGAGATTCTCTTTCGACGCGCGCAGCCGGTAACTCAGGCAGAAGCACACGTTCGACGTCGGCTTCTTCGGCCCGATCACCGCTGCGACGTCGTCGTACACCGTCGCGGGCCGCACTTCGATCGCCATGCACCAAGCCTGCCACCGCCCGCAGACACGGGCCCGTTCCGGCACCGGGAATTCGCTGGTGACAGCGGCCCGCGCGTCCACGAGACTGTCTCTCACCGTCATCACGAAGGAGTGATCACCACATGGGTCCTTTGACCACGATCGGGCTGCCCGTCGCGCTCGGCATCATCATGTTCGGCCTCGGGCTCTCGCTCACCCCGCGAGACTTCACCCGCGTCGCGAAGCAGCCGAAGGCGGTGCTCGTCGCCCTCGCCTGCCAGCTCGTGCTGCTGCCGCTCATCTGCCTCGGACTGGTGCTCCTCTTCCAGCTGCCGCCGGTGCTGGCGGTGGGCATGATGCTGCTCGCGGCATCCCCCGGCGGCACGACCGCGAACCTCTACAGCCACCTCTTCCGCGGCGACGTCGCGCTCAACATCTCGCTCACGGCCGTGAACTCGGTGCTCGCGGTGTTCACGCTGCCGCTCATCACGAACCTCGCGATCGCCTACTTCCTGCCGGGCGACGACGCGCTCGGGCTGCAGTTCGCGAAGACGATCGAGGTGTTCGCGATCGTGCTCGGCCCGGTCGTGCTCGGCATGCTCGTGCGGTGGTGGAAGCCGGCCTTCGCCGATCGCATGGACAAGCCCGTGCGCATCGCCTCCGTGGTCATCCTCGTCGTCGTCATCGCCGGTGCGATCGCGACGAACCTCGAGCTGCTCCTCGCGAACGCCGGAACGCTCGCGCTCATCACCGTGCTGTTCTGCGTGCTGAGCCTCGCCGTCGGGTTCGCGGTGCCGCGGCTGCTGCGCGTCGGGCGCGCGCAGTCGGTCGCGAGCTCCTTCGAGATCGGCATCCACAACGCGACCCTCGCGATCGTCATCGCGCAGACCGTCATCGGCAGTGTCGAGATGAGCCTGCCCGCGGCGGTGTACGGCGTGCTGATGTTCTTCGTCGCGCTCGCGTTCGGGTTCCTCATCCGCGAGAAGAAGCCCGCGTCGGTCGCGGTGCCTGCCTGAGGCGCGACGGCCCCGGGCTCAGACCGGTCCGAGCTCGGGGCCGTGCGTGTCCATGATGTGGGCGCGCAGCGCCTCGGCGAATCCCGCCGGGTCGTCGGCCCGCAGCCGCTCGATGAGGGCGCGGTGCTCGGCGATCGTCTCGTCGACGCGGTCGAAGAGGAGGTCGCGGTGGGCGCTCAGCAGCAGCCGCTGCCGGTCGGCCAGCCGGTCGCCGATCTCGACGAGCACGGCGTTGCCCGATGCCTCGACGAACGAGCGGTGGAACGCGATCGTGAGCGCCACGAACCCGTCGATGTCGCGCGCGACGAGCGCGTCGCGCTGCGCGTCGAGCTCGGGTTCGAGACGGTCGGCGAGTGCGCGGCGCACCTCGCTCGTCGCCCGTTGCACGCCCATCGCCTCGAGGATGAGGCGGGCGTCGGCGAGGTCGGCGATCTCACGGGCTCCGAGCTCGCGCACGAGGGCGCCTCGTTTCGGGTAGATCGTGATCCAGCCCTCGTCCTGGAGGCGGGCGAGGGCGGCGCGCACCGGGGTGCGGCTCATGCCGAGGCGCCCGGCGAGCTCGTTCTCGCTCAGCATGGCGCCGGGGCGGTGAGTGCCGTCGAGGATCGCCGTACGGGTCGCGGCGTAGGCTCGCTCGGCGGCGCTGTCGATGGTCGGCACCCGCCCATCATGGCCGCTCGCGGGCCCCGTCGCATCCGATCGCGTCGTTTCGCGACCCGCGAGGCTCATGCCTCGCCCGCCGCCTGCGTCGACGGCGCGTCCTCCGTCGTCCGGGTCGCACGCCGCGCGGCGCGGTGGTGCAGCAGCCACACCGCGACGAGCATCGCGATCGCGATGCCGACGAACACGAGGTCGGGCACGCCCGAGGTCAGGCGCAGCGCGCTCGACTCGATCTCGAACTGCTGCGAGGCGCCGAGGAGCCCGGAGAGTCCGGCGGTGCCGTCCGTGACGATGAGCAGCACGCCGAGGCCGATGCCGAGGAGGCCGGCCACGAGCTGCGTCCACGTGTTCGACCAGCGGCCGATGCGGATCGTCCGCGGGCGCACGAGCCGTCGCACCCACGTCGACCGCGACCAGGCGAACGCGAGCACGAAGAGCGGCACCGTCATGCCGAGGGCGAAGACCGCGAGCGTGAGCGCGCCGTAGAGGGGGCTGCCGCCGAGGGCGGCGAGGGTCAGCACCGAGCCGAGCACGGGCCCGGCGCAGATACCCGCGATCCCGTAGACGGTGCCGAGCAGGTAGACGGATGCCACGGAGCCGGCCTCGCCCGCATCGTCTCCCGCGCCGGTGTCGCGGCTGAACGAGGGCAGCGGGATCCCGAGTGCCTGCACGAGGCCGAGCGCGATCACGACGACCGCGGCGATCGTGACGAGCAGCGTGCGGTTCGCGCTGACGAAGGCCCCGACGGTGCCCGAGAGCATGCCGACCGGCACGAGGGTCGTCATGAGGCCGAGGGCGAAGACCCCCGTACGGGCGATGAGGCGGGTGGGGGTGGTGAACGCGTAGGCGAAGAAGGCGGGCAGCAGCATCACCGAGCACGGGCTCAGCAGGGTGAGGATGCCGCCGATGAACGCGCCGGCGAAGCCGAGGTCCACCGCGGGTCAGCCTGCGGTGGGCAGCTCGCCCGGGTCGACGCCTGCGGCGAGCAGCTGCTGGTCGAGGAAGGATCGGACGGCGTCGAGCGGCTGCGCACCCGAGAGCGCCTGGTCGCCGGCGACGAAGAAGGGCACGCCGGTGACGCCGAGCTGCTGCGCCTGGGCGGTGCTCGCGGTGACGGCGTCGCGGAGGTCGGCCCGGTCGAGATCGGCCTCGAACGCGGCGAGGTCGGGCACGCCCGCCTCCTTCGCGAAGCCGATGAGCTTCTCGCGCGGCATGTCGGGGTGGCCCTTCTCGGGGGCGGCGGCGTACACGACCTCGAGGTACTCGGCGAAGCGCCCCTGCTCGCCGGCGGCGCGGACGGCGACGGCGGCCGCGGTCGAGTCGTCGCCGAAGAAGGCGACGTCGCGGAACTCGTACCGCACGAGCCCCGTCTCGACGTACTCGTCGAGGACGACCGGCAGGGTCTCGTTCGTGAAGACCGCGCAGTACGGGCAGCGGAAGTCGGCCCACTCGACGAGCACGACGGGCGCGTCGACCTCGCCGATGGCGAGGGGGTCGTCGGGGTCGCGCAGGGCGATCGCGGGGTTCTCGGCGTAGCCGGCGGCCTCGGATGCCTCGGGGCCGGTGCTCGCCGAGGGACCGGCCGCGGCGACGGTCGACTGCGGGAAGCTCTGCGCGATCACGACCACGAGGAGGAACGCGATCGCGATGCCGAGCACGATGTTCAGGACCTTCGAGCGGCGGAGTCGCCGTTCGAGTGCGGCGCCGTGGGCGGTCGCATGGCCGGGCCGTGCCGCGTTCTGCGGGTTCGGTGCGGACTCGGGGGTGCTCTGCTTCGTGCCCATGCCGGAAGGATACAACTTGTATCCAAGATGAAGCTGAGTCAGCGCTCCACGTCGTCGCCGAACACGAGCGCCCCGAGCAGCACCTCGAGCGAGGCCTGCACGCGCTCGTCCGTCCACGCCTCGGGGTCTTCGACCGCCTTCACCTCGTACCCCCGGCAGTACAGGTAGAGGATGTCGGCGATGTGCGCCGCGGCGACGCGGTCGACCGGCTCGCCGCCCGCCACGACGTGCTCGGCGCCCGCGAGGAACTTGCCGTAGGTGGCATCCGTCACCCCGCGGACGACCTCGTAGGCGCGTCGGTTCGCGCCCCGCACGTCGGCGATGACCTCGATCCAGAGGCTGCGCAGCACGTTCTCCTCGGGGGAGGAGGTGCACATCCACCGGGTGAGCGAGGCGAGGCGTTCGACGCCGACCAGCTCGCCGAGGTGGGCCGCGCGCTCCGCGTCCCACTGGGCGCGGGCGTGGTCGAGCGCGTTCGCCATGAGGTGCGCGCGCGACGGCACGAAGTTCGTGATGTAGGCCGTCGAGCGGTCGAGCCGCTCGGCGACGGCGCGCAGCGTCACCGCTCGCGTGCCGCGTTCGCGGGCGACCTCGACCGTGGCGCGGGCGATGTCGGCGAGGCGTTCGTCCTGGTCGACCTCGATCGGCACGGCGACCCCCTTCGTTCGTCGTTTGACAGCCTGCCACGGCGGGCAGTACGTTTCAAAACACTGTTTTATCATCTGTGGATCGACCCGATGGAAGAGGAACCCGCATGACCGCGAACGGCGGCGTCTCGTACTGGTGGCAGCACCTCGGCCTGCCCGCGCAGCGCCCCGCGCTCGGCGGCGACCTCGACGTCGACGTCGCGATCGTCGGCGCCGGCTACACCGGCCTCTGGACGGCGTACTACCTGAAGCGCGAGCAGCCCGACCTCCGCATCGCGGTGCTCGAGCGCAGCTTCGCCGGGTACGGCGCCTCGGGTCGCAACGGCGGATGGCTCACCAACTCGGTGACCGGCGGGCGCGCGCAGTACGTGAAGCAGCACGGGCGCGACGCGGCGATCGCCCAGCAGCGCGCCCTCAACGAGACCGTCGACGAGGTCATCGCCGTCGCCGCGGACGAGGGCATCGCCGCCGACATCCACAAGGGCGGCGAGCTCAACATCGCGCTGAACCCCGCGCAGCTCGGGCGTCTGAAGGCGGCCGCCGCCGACGAGCAGTCGTGGCCGGCGACCGACGTCGAACTGCTCGACGCCCGCGAGAGCGCCGCACGGGTCAACGTCGCCGGCGCCCTCGGCGGCATCTGGCACCCGCACTGCGCCCGCGTCGACCCCGCGAAGCTCGTCAGGGGGCTCGCCGAGACGGTCGAACGACTCGGCGTGACCATCTACGAGGGCACCGCCGTCACCGAGATCCGGCCGGGCGAGGCCCGCACCGAGCACGGCACCGTGCGGGCGACCCACGTGCTGCGCGCGACCGAGGGATTCACCCCCGATCTGCGCGGCGAGCACCGCACCTGGCTGCCGATGAACTCCTCGCTCATCGTGACCGAGCCGCTCGCGCCGGCCGTGTGGGACGAGATCGGCTGGAACGGCCGCGACACCCTCGGCGACTTCGCCCACGTCTACATGTACGCGCAGCGCACCGCCGACGACCGCATCGCGTTCGGCGGCCGCGGCGTGCCCTACCGCTACGGCTCGCACGTCGACCGCGACGGCGAGACCCAGCAGCGCACCATCGAGGGGCTCGGCGCACTGCTCGCGCGGTTCTTCCCCCAGGCGGCGGATGCCCCGATCGCCCACGCCTGGTCGGGCGTGCTCGGCGTGCCGCGCGACTGGGCCGCGACCGTCGGCCACGACCCCGCGACGGGTCTCGGCTGGGCGGGCGGCTACGTGGGCACGGGCGTCACCGCGACGAACCTCGCCGGGCGCACGCTCCGCGACCTCGTGCTCGGTCGCGACACCGAGCTCACCCGACTGCCCTGGGTCGGCCATCGCGCGCGCAAGTGGGAGATCGAACCGCTGCGCTGGCTCGCCGTGCAGGCGATCTACACCGCCTACCACGCCGCCGACCGGGGTGAGCAGCGCGGCCGGGCGACGACCTCGCCCATCGCCCGCGTCGCCGACCTCGTCGCGGGGCGCTGAGCACCGTTGCTGCTTCTGCAGGAGAAATGCACTGACGGCCCCGAATCAGGGGGCATCGTGACACTTTTCCTGCAGAAGCCGTATCGCAGGTACTGAACCAGGAGGAATCATGACCGACCAGCCCGCCGCCGTGGCGACCGTCGCGGCGCTCGCGCCGATCGCGCGCGACCTCGGGCCCGCCACCCCGAAGCCGACCGCGCTGACCGAGGGAGTGCTCGAGGCATCCGACTCGCTCTGGGCGACCGCCGGCCTCGACGTCGGCTACTGGGAGTGCTCGCCCGGCCGGTTCGCCGCGACGCGCGAGGGCTGCACCGAGGTGTGCCAGTTCCTCTCGGGGCGGGTGACCATCGAGGTCGAGGGCGAGGAGCCCGTGACCTTCGGCGCCGGCGACACCCTCGTGACGCCGAGCGGCTGGCGCGGCGTGTGGGACGTGCACGAGACCGTGCGCAAGCTCTACGTGATCATCGACGACGTGCCGCCGGCGACGGCGGAGACGTACTGAGCGCTCTTCGCGGATATGAGAGCGTGGTCGGGTGAGCTTCACCACGATCCAGGCCCCCGATGCGGTGTACACCCTTCGACGCGCTCGCCGTGACGACGTCGACGCGCTCGTCGCCCTCATCGCAGCCGACGCGTTGCGCGCGGCCGAGTTCGCGTTCGACGACGAGACGCTCGCCGGCTACCGTCGCGCGTTCGAGGTCATCGACGAAGATCCGGCGCAGCTGCTGGTGGCGGTCGAAGACCCGGGCGGTGCGATCGTCGGCACGATGCAGCTCACGTTCATCCCGGGGCTCTCGCGCGGCGGCGCGACCCGGATGCAGATCGAGGCCGTGCGGGTCGCGGATGCGCTGCGCGGGGCGGGAATCGGGTCCGCGATGATCCGGTGGGCGGTCGAGCACGGTCGCGAACACGGCGCGCGTCTCGTGCAGCTGACCTCGGATGCGCGCCGCGACGACGCGCATCGCTTCTACGAGCGGCTCGGCTTCGAGGCATCCCATGTGGGGTTCAAGCAGTACCTCTGAGCGCGGCGAGGCTGCCGGCCCCTCAGCCGAGCGCGACGAGGAGGCTCAGCACGGCGAGCACGGCGCTGAGCGGCGCCATCGTGAGGCGCTCGGCTCGGCTGCGCGAGATCGCGTTGAGCGCGATGCCGAGCACGAAGTAGCCGAACACGACCCACATCGCCACGGTCGAGACCGCATCGGGCACGACGTCGACGAGCCCGGCGCGATCGAGCGCGAGCGCCGCGATGAGCGCGTAGATCACGATCGACACCGCGCTGCCGATGCGCAGGCGCACCGGCAGCACCTCGTGCTGCCCGCCCCACGCGAAGCGCCCGATCGGCGCGCCGAGCACGAGCGCGAGCTGGAACACGGCGAGCACCCCGAGGACGACGCAGAGCAGGACCGCGGCGAGGGGCATGCGGTGAGCCTAACGGACCGCCGATCCCGAGCCGCCGATCCTCCCTCAGGCGTTCTCGAGCTCGGCGATCACGACCTTCTTCTGCCGCATCATGACCTGGATCTGCGCAGGCCGCCGGGTCAGCTCGCCCATGTTCACGGGGATGACCTGCCAGCTGACGCCGAAGCGGTCCTTGCACCAGCCGCACTGCTCCGACTCGGGCACGTGCGAGAGCGCGGCCCAGTAGTGGTCGATCTCGGCCTGGTCGGCGCACGAGACGACGAACGAGATCGACTCGCTGAAGGTGAACAGCGGCCCGCCGTCGAGGCACACGAAGTCGACACCGTCGAGCGTGAACTGTCCGTTGAGCACCTTGCCCGACATGCCCGCGAAGTGTTCATCGAGCGATTCGTCGGGGTACTCGTCGATACGGGTGATGCGCGAGTTCGGGAAGACCCCGACGTAGTACTCCATCGCCTCGCGCGCCTGGTCGTCGAACCACAGGCACGGCTGGATCGGTGAGAGCGCGGCCATCGGTGACCCCCTTGTTCGGCTGATCGCTTCGGCGGCCACGATACGCCGGTGGGCCTCGGCGGTCGAGAGGAGGTGCAGTGCGCCGGCGTGTAAGATCCCGCACTGTGAATCGTGCTGACGGGCCCGCGATCGTGCGCGGGCGTGAGGGGGTCGCGGGCGCTTCGTGCGCCGCGCTCAGGTGACCCCGCCCTCGGTCGGTGGCGTTCGACGCCGCGGGCCTCGGTCGGTCGCGCCTGCGACCGGTCATCCTCACGTCAGCGTGCCGTCCGTCGGGGCGGCGAACAAGAACAGGTTCCGATTCCATGCTTCCCATCACCGACGCGCAGATCCGCGCATCGTTCATCAACGCCAGCGTGCGCGAGCGCGCCGCACTCAGCCTGCCGGCGGACTTCGCCGAACTCGACTGGGATCGCCGCGACTTCCTGGGCTGGCGCGACCGCAAGCTGCCGAACGTCGCCTACGTCGTGGCGCCGATCGGCGGCGAACTCGTCGGCGTCATGCTGAAGCGCGCCGAGGGCCGGCTGCGCTCCCGGCCGCAGTGCTCGTGGTGCGAGGACGTGCACCTGCCGAACGACGTGCTCTTCTTCGTGGCGCGTCGAGCCGGAGCCGCCGGTCGCAAGGGCGGCACGGTGGGCACGCTCGTGTGCGCCGACTTCCAGTGCTCGGCGAACGCGCGCAAGCGCCCGTCCGTCGCGTACCTCGGCTTCGATGTCGAGGCGGCCCGCGACCGCCGCGTCGAGGCGCTCCGCGAGCACGTGATCGGCTTCATCCGCGAGATCGCCGAGGCGCCGCTCGAGGGCTGAGCACCCAGCCGGTCGTGCGGGGCGGTGCGCCGCGTTCTCGGGCTCAGCGCGCCGCCGCGCGCAGCTGCAACCAGGCGGCGAGGCGGTCGTCGGCGTGCTCGAGGCGGAGGCCGTGCGCCTCGCCGGCGCGACGCAGGCGGTGGCGCACGGTGTTCTCGTGCACGCCGAGCCGGTCGGCCGTCTGGGCCACGTTGCCGAAGCACTCGAGCCAGGTGAGCAGGGTCTCGATGATCGCAGCGGATGCCTCGTGCTCGTCGCGGACGGCGAGCAGCGCGTCGATCGCGGGGTCGCGCAGTTCGGGTGCGGCGGCGAAGAGCTCGGCGGCGCGCTCGACCACGAGCTGCGGCCGCAGCCCCGCCGCTGTCACGATGCGGCCGGACCGCGGGTCGTTCGCGCGCGCGGCCGTGTCGAGCAGCCGGTCGGCGAGCTCGCGCGCGCCTGCGACATCGCCCGAGCGGTGCGCAGGCCCCGAGACGGCGATGCGGATGCCGTCGCCCACGAGGCGGTCGACGAGCGGCAATAGCGGTTCGGCCGAGCGCACCGCCTCGTCGACGGACCCTGCGGCGAAGAGCGCGTAGACGCGCCCGCGATGGGCGACGGCGACGGCGTCGGGCCGGTGCAGCACGAGATGGCGGATGGCGGTCGAGCGCAGCTGCGCGATCGCCGTCGGACCGGCACCCGGCACCTCGATGGCGAGGAGGGCCGCGCCGCGCTCCTCGTCGATGCCGAGCTCGGCGAACTCGGTGCCGGTGAGCTCGATGCCCGTGAGCAGGGTGCGCAGCCGGTCTTCACGGGGGCGCTGGTTGGTCGCGTGGGCGCGCAGGTCGTCGAGCAGGTGGGCGCCCGCGAGGGCGCTCGCCCGCCGCATCCGCTCCTCCTGCTCGGGGGTGGTCGGCCCCTCGCCCGAGGCGTCGATCGCCCAGATCGATCCGAGCGGCAGCGCGCCCGCGCGGATCGCGAACGCGACGCGGGGCTCCTCATCGCCGAGGCGTGGGTACTTGATCGGGTGATCGGAGCGCAGCACGGTGCGGTACTGGTCGTCGTTGTAGGGGGAGGCGGGCACCTGCCTCGCGAGGATGCCGTGGGTGCGGAGCGCGTCGATCAACTGCCCGGGCACCGAGGAGTAGGCGAGGATGTTGCGGCTCAGATCCTCGATGGCGACCGAGCCGCCGAAGAACTCGGCCAGTTCGTTCGCGATGGCGAACAGGGGCTCGGCGCCCCGGCCCTGCGGGCCGGCGAGCGGAGCGTCGGCCTCGCCGAGCAGGTGCGTGAGCTGCGCGTCGAGGAGGCGCCAGCTGATGCGGTCGGCGACGCGCACGATCGGCAGCCCCGTGGCGTCGGCGATCGCCGCGAGCGCGGACACCCGGTCGGCGCTGCACTTCACGGCGAGCCCTGCTGCGCCCTGCTCGGCCGCGGCGGCGGCGATGGCCGCGAGGCGTGCGGTCGAGAGCGAGGCGGTCGAGGGGGCGAGCAGCAGCGTGCCCGGGGCATCCGTCATCTCGTCGACGATGTCGATGAACTCGGTGCCGGTGACCGCGACCCCGACGCCGAGCGCGCCGATCGGGGTCGCGGTGCGCGGGCCCAGCTGTTCGACGAGCTCCGCGAGCGTCACCCGAGGAGCGGAGGCGCGCAACACACCGCTTGGAGAAATCCCTGCATCCACACCGCAAATCTATCTGAGATCGACAACCAAACGCCGAGTCGATCTTCCTAGGCTGGCCACCGTCGACGGCGAAGGCGCCGCGCACGAGGAGGACAGCATGACCACGGACCGGCCCGAACCCGACGGCACCCGCCTGGGCGAACTCTGGCGGATCCTGCCCGAGGAGGCGACCGCGAACGCCGACGGCGTGCTCGAGATCGGCGGCGTCGCCGTGACCGAGCTCGCCGAGCGCTTCGGCACCCCGCTGCACGTCTACGACGAGACCGGCCTGCGCCGCCAGGTCCGGCGCTTCATCGACGGACTGCGCGAACGCTGGCCGAACTCCGAGGTGCTCTTCGCCTCGAAGTCGCTGCCCGCGGTCGGCATGTACCGCCTGGCGCAGGAGGAGGGGCTCGCGGTCGACATCGCCGGCGGCGGCGAACTGCGGCTCGCGCTCGCCGCGGGCGTCGACCCCGAACGCCTCTACTTCCACGGCAACGCGAAGACCGACGCCGAACTGCGCATGGCGCTCGACGCCGGCATCGGCGCGATCATCGTCGACAACGACGACGAGCTCGACCGGCTCGAGCGCCTGCTCGAACGGCCCCAGCGACTGCTGCTGCGCGTCATCCCCGGCGTCGAGGCGAAGACCCACGCCTCGCAGGCGACCGGCGGCCTGAACTCGAAGTTCGGCCTGCCCATCGACCAGGCGGCGCGCGCGATCGCCCGCATGCAGGCCCACCCGCTCATGCGCTTCGAGGGCGTGCACCTGCACATCGGTTCGCAGATCCTGGATGTCGCGCAGTTCGCCGAGGCCGTCGAGAAGATCTCGGGCGTCGGCACCTTCGGTACCTACGACGTCGGCGGCGGACTCGGCATCGCCTACACCTACGAGGAGGAGGCACCCGAGGTCGGCGCCTACCTCGACTCGATCGTCGCCGCAGCGCGGGCGCACCTGCCGGCCGATGCGAAGCTCATGATCGAACCCGGCCGCTCGATCGTCGCCCGCGCCGGCGTCACCCTCTACCGGGTCACGACGGTCAAGCGCACCGGTCGCACCTTCGTCGCCGTCGACGGCGGCCTCGCCGACCAGATGGACATCGCGCTCACCCAGCAGCGCTACGAGGCGATCGTCGCCGACCGGCTCCACGAAGCGTGGACCGAGAGCGTGCAGCTCGTCGGCCGGCAGTGCGAATCGGGCGACCTGCTCGTCGACGGCGCGCCCATGCCGCCCGCCCGCGTCGGCGACCTCGTCGTCATGGCCGCGACCGGCGCCTACGCGTACACGATGTCGAACAACTACAACGGCGCGCTCAAGCCCGCGATCGTCTTCGCCCGCGAGGGCGACGCCCGGCTCGTCGCCCGCCGCGAGAGCTACGACGACCTGCTCGCGACGCACGCGCCGGCGATGGCCGACGCCGAGGCGTTCGCCTGAGGCATCCGCTCGTCTTCGTCACCCCCACCCCCGCCCCACCCCACCCCACGACAAGGAAGTCACCGATGAACGCACGCACCACCACCCTCGTCGGCGCGACGGCCGCCGCGGCCGCCCTCGCCCTCGCCCTGACCGGCTGCTCGGGCGCCGGATCGGGCGCCTCCGCAGCCCAGGGCCCCGAGCTGCCCACCGGCGACGAGATCTCGACGACCGTCGACGCGAAGCTCACCGCGCTGCTGCCGGACGAGCTCGTCGAGAAGGGCCGCCTCGACATCGCCCTCGACATCCCGTTCCCGCCCATGGCGATGTACGACGAGACGAACCGCCCCGTCGGATTCGATCCCGAGCTCGCGCGCCTGCTCGGCCAGAAGCTCGGCATCGACGTGTCGCTCAACAAGCAGGCCTTCGACTCGGTGATCCCGTCGCTGCAGGCGAACAAGAACGACCTCATCATGAGCGGCATGAACGACACCCCCGAGCGGCAGGAGACGCTGAGCTTCGTCGACTACACGCACGGCGGCTTCGCGATCCTCGTGCAGGCGGGCAACGAGGTCGGCGTCACCACGCAGCAGGACCTCTGCGGCAAGACCGTCGCGGTGCAGAAGGCGACCGTGCAGGGCGAGCTGCTGCGGGCGATGGAGTGCGACGGCGACCCCGTCACCGTCACCGAGCTGCCGAGCGACCTCGACGCCCAGACCGCACTGCGCGCGGGCAAGAGCGACGCCTACGTCGCCGACGCCGTCGTGGCCGAGTACGTCGCCGCGACGACCGACGACGGCGAGGCGTTCGACGTCGTGCGCGATCCCGAGAACCCCGCGGGCTTCAACCCGGTGTACAGCGGCATCGGCATCCTCAAGGAGGACGCCGAGCTCGTCGAGGCCGTGCGCCAGGCGCTGCAGGCGCTCATCGACGAGGGCGCCTACCAGCAGGTGCTCGAGCGCAACAACATCGCCGCCTACGCCGTCGAGTCGGCCGAGGTGAACCAGGGGGCGGCGCAATGACGACGGCACCCGCGGCACCCGCCGAGCAGGGCATCGCCGTCGCACCGGATGCCACGGACGACGACGTGCGCGCGATCCCGCTGCGCCGCCCGTGGCGATGGATCGGGGCGGCCGTGGTGCTGCTGTTCGCCGCCGGATTCCTGACCTCGGTGCTGACGAACCCCAACATCGACTTCGCGGCGATCGGGCAGTTCCTCGTCGACCCGCGCATCTTCGACGGCGTCGTGCTGACGCTCGTGATCACGCTCATCGCGATGATCGTCTCGACGCTCCTCGCGATCGTCATCGCGGCGATGCGGCTCTCGTCGAACCCGGTGCTCTCCTCCGTCGCGTGGTGCTACGTGTGGGCGTTCCGCGGCACGCCGCTGCTCGTGCAGATCGTGCTGTGGGGCTACCTCGGCCTGCTCTACGAGCAGCTCACCATCGGCATCCCGTTCACCGACATCGTGTTCTGGCAGATCGACACGAACGTGCTGATCACGGCCATGGTCGCGGGCCTGCTCGCGCTGACGCTCAACCAGGCCGCATACTCCTCGGAGATCGTGCGCGCCGGCATGCTCTCGGTCGACGAGGGGCAGCGCGAGGCCGCGTTCTCGCTCGGGATGTCTCCGCTCTACACCTTCCGGCGGGTGCTGCTGCCGCAGGCCATGCGCGTCATCATCCCGCCGATGGGCAACGAGACCATCTCGATGCTGAAGAACACCTCGCTGCTCTCGGTCATCGCGGTGCTCGAGATCTACACGCAGGCGACCGTGATCTCGTCGCAGAACCTCAAGCAGGTCGAGCTGCTCATCGTCGCGAGCCTCTGGTACCTGCTGATGACGAGCATCCTGTCGATTCCGCAGTACTACCTGGAGCGCCGTTTCGGGCGCGGCTCGAGCCGCACCCTCCCGCCGACGCCGTGGCAGCGGCTGCGGGCGACGTTCACCACGCGCCGGGCCGTCGAGCCCGCGCCCGAGACGAAGGCGGTCAGCGCCGTATGAACACCATCGCCACCACTCCTCCCGCAGCCGGCACGGCGAGTGCCGCGGTCGATGCCCGTGCGCTCGTCGAGATCCGCCGGGTGCGCAAGAGCTTCGGCGCCCACCAGGTGCTCCGCGACGTCTCGCTCGCGGTGCCCGAGGGCACCGTGACGGTGCTGCTCGGGCCCTCGGGCTCGGGCAAGTCGACCCTGCTGCGGTGCATCAACCACCTCGAGTCGATCGACGGCGGTCGCATCCTCGTCGACGGCGAGCTCATCGGCTACCGGCAGGCCGGCCACACCACGCACGAGATGACGCCCCGGCAGATCGCCAGGCAGCGTCGCGACATCGGCATGGTGTTCCAGAAGTTCAACCTCTTCCCGCACCTGACGGCGCTCGAGAACATCACCGAGGCGCCGGTCGGCATCGCCGGGGTGCCGCGGGCGAAGGCGAAGGCGCGCGCGCGCGAACTGCTCGACCGCGTCGGCCTCGCCGACTTCGCCGGGCACTACCCGTCGCAGCTCTCGGGCGGTCAGCAGCAGCGCGTCGCGATCGCCCGCGCGCTCGCGATGGACCCGAAGCTCATGCTCTTCGACGAGCCCACCTCGGCGCTCGATCCCGAGCTCGTCGGCGACGTGCTCGACGTCATGCGCGAACTCGCGAACGACGGCATGACGATGATCGTCGTCACCCACGAGATCGGCTTCGCCCGGGGCGTCGCCGACCAGGTCGTCTTCATGGACGGCGGTGTCGTCGTGGAGGCGGGCCCGCCCGGGGAGGTGCTCGACCGCCCGCAGCGGCAGCGGACGCGCAACTTCCTCGAGAGCGTGCGCTGAGGGGGCGCAGCGGGAAGCAAAAGGGGGGACCCGGGGGGAGCCGCAGGCTCGGCGACGTGACCCGTCGCCGGGCCTGCGGTGTGCGGGGGCCGGGCGCGTGCGCGTGCGCCCCCGGTCGCTACACGTACGCCAGGTACCGCAGGATCATGAAGCTGATGAGGAACCCGACGATGGCGCACATCACCCATGCGAGCGCCGCCCCGAGGTACCAGCTCTGCGCGAGCTCGAGCCGTTCACGGGCAGGGTCGTCGTCGGGGCGTCGTCGGATCGCCCGTTCGGTCGCCCAGAGCACCGGGAAGACGAGGGCGAGCATCACGATGAACGCCCCGAGCTGCAGTGCGAGCCACCAGGAGCGGGCGCCGGCGCTCGCGGCGTCGAGCGCCCCGAGGAGTGCGAGCGTCACGGCCTGCGGTCCGCAGATCGCGAGGAGGCTCAGCGCACCGACGAGTGCGATCGCCGCTCGCACCCAGCGGTCGCCGGCCGTCAGCCGGACCTTCGGCACGGGCGCGGTCGGCTCGGCGCCCCACCGGACGGGTTCGCCGGGCCGCCTGCCGCGGAAGTGCCAGAACTGACGCTGCGAGCCGCGGATCGCGATCGGCCAGAGCAGGAGCGCGACGAGCGCCGCCATGAGCCACGCGAAGATCCCGTCGGCGGTGAGACTCCAGCCGAGGCGGTCGCCCGCGAGCACGAGTCCGATCCATGCGCCGAGGCAGAGCGGCACGCCGACGCCGACCGCGAGCCCGCCCCAGAGCAGCTGCTTCGCGAGCGAAGGGCGGGTTGGTTCTGGCGCTGAGGTCACTCGCCCAGCCTAGGGAGCCGGGCAGGTCTCGGGTGAGCCTTGCGCTCAGTGTGCCTCGGCGAGCCGCCGGCGTTCGAGGCCGTCGAGCAGCAGGTCGAGCCCGAACTCGAACTCGGTCTGGTCGTCGCACCAGCCCAGGGTCGAGTCGGGGTCGTCGTGCACGACGTCGGCGAGCATCGCGGCGAGGTGCGGGGCGAGGGCGGCGAACTGCACGGGGTCGGCGGGCGGCTCGGCGGCGTTGTCGTCGTTGAGCTCCTGCACGTAGCCGTACATGCGGCTGCCGATCGCGTGCAGCCCGTGGTGGATGAGGTCGTGCGAGAGCCCGCCGCCGCGCATGATGCCGACGATGCCGTCGGCGTAGCCGATCGCGAGGGTGCCGGGGGTGCCGCGCACATTCATCAGGGCAGGGGCCCAAGGATGCCGCAGCAGCACCCGGCGCGCGTCGAGGATGCGCGAGCGCAGCACGGCCGACCAGTTCGAGGCGTTCGTCGCCGGGGGCGCGAAGCCGCCCGTCTCGGCCGCCATCTCGGCGAAGACCTGCTCGATGAGGCCGTCGAGGATCGCCGGCTTGTTGGGCAGGTGGTAGTAGATCGACATCGCCTCGACGCCGAGTTCGTCGGCGAGAGCACGCATGGTGAGCCGGTCGAGGCCGTCGCGGTCGGCGAGCTGCAGGGCGGTCTGCAGCACGCGCTCGCGACTGAGCGGGGTGCGCTCGGCGGTTCTCGGCATGGATTCACCGTACAGCGTCAGGTTTCTCGGCGGAGGTCTGGACACGCCTCCCCGCTCGGCGTATCTTACAACGTAAGACTTACGACGTAAGGGAGCTTCGCATGTCCATCGGATCGCACCACCAGACCACGCACCCGCGTCACGGAGGCGAGCCCCGCGCCGAATCGAGCACGGTGATGCGCGCCGCCCGCATCGAGCGATTCGGGGGGCCCGAGGTCGTGCGCCTCGTCGAACTGCCCCGCCCCGAGCCGGGCCCAGGCGAGCTGCTCGTGCGTGTGCGCGCCTCGACGGTCAGCGTCGCCGACGAGCGGATGCGCTCGCGTCGCCTGCCGCGCGGCTTCAGCCTGCTCGTGGCGCCGACGGTCGGACTGTTCCGGCCGAAGGTGCGGGTGCTCGGCATGGATGCCGCGGGGGTCGTCGCGGCGGTCGGTTCGGGCGTCGGGCGCTTCGCCGTGGGCGACGAGGTGATCGTCATGCGCGGTTCGCGCATGGGCTGCCATGCCGAGTTCGTGACGATCGCGGCCGACGGCCAGGTCGCGCGCAAGCCGGCGAACCTCTCGTTCGAGGAGGCCGCCGCGATCGTGTTCGGCGGGCACACCGCGCTGCGCTACCTCGATCGCGTCGAGATCGTCCCGGGCAGCGAGGTGCTCGTGAACGGCGCCTCCGGTGCGGTGGGCTCGGCGGCGGTGCAGCTCGCCGCCGCCCGCGGCGCACGGGTGACGGCGGTGACGAGCGGCCGCAACGCCGAGCTCGTGCGCTCGCTCGGCGCCGAGCGCGTCATCGACTACACGCAGCAGGACTTCGCGGCGCCGGGCGAGGCGGCCCGCTACGACGTGATCGTCGAGTGCGTCGGCAACGCCCCCTTCGAGCGGGTCGCGCACCTCCTCCGCCCGGGCGGCACCCTGCTCCTCGTCATCCTCGACCTGCACGGGCTGGTCTGGGCGAAGCGGCAGTCTCGCCGCAGCGGCCTCGTCGTCGATCACGAGGGCGGCCGCATGGATGCCGCCGGCATGGAGCGGCTCGCCGCGCTCGCCGAGGCGGGGGTGCTGCGGCCGGTCGTCGATCGCGTCGTGGGCTTCGACGGGATCGTCGACGCGCATCGCCACGTCGACGGCGGGCACAAGCGGGGGAGCGTGGTGCTCCGGGTGGGCTGAGCGGGATGCAACCAAAGGGTTGCGCTCGTCTCGATGCTATGCAACTATCGAGTTGCAGGTGATCGATCGATCGCCGAGACATCCACCGCACCACCCGCTGGAAGGAGCGCGATCATGGTGAGTCAGACCCGCAACGAGGCATCCGTCGTCGATGAAGGGGCCTTCACGGTACGGCGCACGATCCGCATCGGCGCCCCCGTCGACAAGGTGTGGCGCGCCGTCACCGAGCCCGAGCACATCTCCCGCTGGTTCGGGGAGACGGTGCTCGACGGCGCCGGCGTCGGCGCGGCCGGCACGATGACGTTCGACGGGTACGGCGTGATCCCGATCCGCGTCGAGACGATCGACCCCCCGCGCAGCGTGTCGTACCGCTGGGGCAACGACGACGCGGCCCGTCGCGCGCACGGCGCGATCGACGAGACGACGACGACCGTCTTCACCTTCACCCTCGACGAGGTCGACGGCGGCACCGAACTCACGGTCGTCGAGACCGGGTTCGACCGCACGAGCGACCCGGCCGCCAACATGGCCGACCACGCCGAGGGTTGGGTCCTCGAACTCGACAAGCTCGTCGCCCTGCTCGAGGGCGACGCATGAGCACTGCGACGCTGGTTCCCGTGTTCGCCGCCCTGGGTGACGAGACGCGATGGAGCATCCTCGCGGCGCTCGGCGAGGGGGATGCCTCGGCGTCCGCCCTCGCCGAGCGGCTGCCGGTGACCCGGCAGGCCATTGCCAAGCACCTCGCCGTGCTGGCGGAGGTCGGCGTCGTCGAGCCGGTGCGCGTCGGCCGCGAGGTGCGCTACCGCGTGCTCGGGTCGGAACTCAGTGCGACCGCGGCCCGCCTCGACGCCGTCGGCCGCGAGTGGGAGCGCCGACTGGCCGCGATCAAGGAGATCGCGGAGGGGTTGTGAGCGGGGCGAGCTGCTCGAGTTCGTCGAGCAGGGTGTTCGCCGCGACATCCCGGTTGATCGCCGCGCCGAGTCGGACCGCAGCCGCCCGGTAGCGCTCGTGGCGGAGCACCCGTTCGATCGCCGCGGCGATCTCGTCGGCGGGCGCGCGACGCGGCACGGCGACGCCGGCGCCCCGCGTCACGACCCGGGCGGCGTTGTCGGCCTGATCGCGTCCGTGGTGGAGGACCACGAGCGGCAGGCCGGCCGCGAGCGCCTTCATCACCGTGCCGTGACCGCCGTGGGTCACGACGAGGCTCGCATGGCGCATCGCCACGCGATGCGGCGCGGAGGCCACGACGACGGCGTTGCCGGGCGCCTCGATGAGTTCGGGCGGAATCGACGGCCCCGTCGTGATGACCCCGCGCACCGGCAGCATGCCGAGCGCGTCGGCGATGCGCTGCAGGCAGTCGGCATGGTTCTGGAACGTCGACGAGAGCGACACCAGCACGAGCGGGGCGTCGCCCGCGGGCGGATCGAACTGCACGAGCGCGGCCCAGGCCGGGTCGTCGAGCACCGGGCCGACGAAGCGCACGTTCGGCGGGAAGTCGCCGCCGAACTCGAACTCGGCGGTCGTCAGCACGAGTTCGCGTCGCGCGCGGTGCACCTGATCCCAGACGTGCCCGATTCGGTCGAGGCCGTGCCGCGCCCGCACCGCGTTCAGCGGATCCACGGTGTAGCGGTCGAGCAGCCGCGTGGTCGCGGCGCTCGCCATGCGATCCCGCATCGCCCCGAGCGGTCCGCGCATCGGCCGCATGCCCGCGCCCCCAGGCGGGCGACCCGGCACCGGCGCGATGTAGACGTTGGGCATCAGCACGTCGAACGGCACTTCGTGCGCCTCGGCGGCGATCATCGCACCGAGGGTGAAGAACGTCGTCACGACGAGATCGGGGCGTGCGGCGTCGATGGCGGCGCGCGTGTCCGCCGCGTGGCCGGCGGCCGGACCCGAGAGGTAGTGCTCCGACATGCTCTTCGCGAGCTCGAGGGGGTTCCTGATCGCCCAGTCGCGGAACTCGGTGCCCGGCCGGGCGCTCCAGGGGTGCACTGCCGCACCCGTCGCGCGGCTGGGCGCGGCCATCGACTCGTCGACGAGCGCGGTGACCCGATGGCCGCGCTCGACGAGCCGGCGCACCACGCCGAGCTCGACGGGCACGGTGCCGCCCCCGTCGGCGAGCGCGACGAGGTAGTGGTGCGACGGCGAGCCGCTCATGGGTGGCAGCGTAGGGTTCGGCATCAGTGCGGAGCATCCGTGCTGGCGCGGAGATCGACGAGATGCACTGCGGGCCCGACGACGACGTCGCCGGGCCCGCGGTGCTCGCGCGATCAGCTGCCGAAGACGCCGAGCTCCCAGATCGAGTACCCGTAGTTCGTGGTGCGATCGGTGCAGTGCACGCGCACGTACCGCGCGCTCGTCGCCGCGAACGCGGCGGTGTCGAGGCCGCCGTCGCCGCTCGTCGTCGACCAGACGGTGCGCCAGCTCTGGCCGTCGTCGGAGAGCTGCACCTCGTACGCCTTCGCGGCCGACCGCTCCCACGTCACCGTCACCCGGCTGATCGGCTGCGACTCGCCGAGGTCGACGCGCAGCCACTGCGGACTCGTGCCCCAGTTGCCGCTCGCCCAACGGGTGTCGCTCCGACCGTCGACCGCCCGCCCGGGGGCGTAGCTCGTGAACGGGTTCCACTCATTCGAGCTCGACGTCGCCGCCTTGCCGGTCGCGAGGTTCTGCGCGCTCTCGTGCGTGCGCGTCGCCTCCCAGGTCTGCAGGTACGACTCGGCGCCCGACATCAGCTCGTCGACGAGCTCGTCGCCGCCGCCGGCGAGCCGCAGCTGCTCGATGTAGTCGGGCGTGAGGCCGGCGTGGGCGAACCCGTCGGTGTTGACGTCGAAGGTGCGCTGGCCGCTGACCTGCCGGTCGACGACGGTGCTGCCGTCGGCCGCGGTGAAGGGGTACGAGACCGCGACCGGCGCGGTGCCGCCGGCGGGATGGCTGCCGACCCCGTTGAAGTCGAGGCCGAAGCCGTAGGCCTTGCCGTACTGCTCGCGGAGTGCGGCGCCGTCGCGCCACTCGTCGAGGAAGCCCGCGGCGTCGTGCGGGTAGCCGGTCTTGAACCCGCCGAGCCGGTACAGGCGCTCGGACCAGTTCGAGTCCATCCAGCTGTGGCTCGACAGCACACCCGGGTAGTCCTCGGCCTCGAGAAGGTCGAGTGCGCGGCCCGCGGCCTTCACGCTCATGTGGTCGATCTCGACCATCATGTTGCGCGACATCACCGCGCGCAGCGCGTACTCGCCGAGGGAGGTGAGCCCGCGGGTGTTGCACTGCGCCCCTGAGGGGTAGGTCGGCGGGTCGGCGCCGGGCAGCTCTTCGGGCACCTCGGCGTTGCCGATCGGGTTGTCGTGGTGCGGGCCCGTGCACGCCTCGGTCTGCCAGTAGGTGCCGGTCGAGTAGAACTGGCCGACGTTGATGATCGTGCCCTGCGTGCCGGTGTCGAAGCGCACCCCGCAGAGCGCGTTGTCGAACTTGTGGCAGAGGAACATGCTCGAGATGCCGAGCGCCTCGAACTCGTCGAGCCCTCGGTCGATGTCGGCCTTCGAGCACTGCGCGACGTCGAGGATCATCTTGCAGCCGAACGGCTCGCTCATCTCGACGCCGAGCACGACGGCGAGCTTGCCTTCCGCGATCACCGCGCGCGCCTGCTCGGGCGTCGTCACGATGCGGAAGAAGCCCTTGCCCGGCCCGCCGTAGATGCCGTCGATGTACGACTCCATCTCGCGCACCTTCTGCGCCTCGAGCCGGATCGCGCTCATCTCGTCGCACGAGCGGTCCTTCGGCATGATCGGCAGCGAGCAGATCACGCCGTTCGTGACGAGGTCGTTGACGAGCACGCGCTGCCCCGCGCGCCACGAACGTTCGACCCAGGCGTAGTACGAGGCCTGGTGGCTCATCGAGGTGGTCTTCGGCCAGTCCGTGAACGTCGGCCATCCGACGGGGTCGTGCTTGCCGTCGGGGTCGCTCGTGAGCATCTCGAACAGGGCGCCGCTGCCGTCGGGGTAGTGCTCGGGGCAGTCCTTCAGGGCGTCGGCGACGCCGTTCGGCGAGAACGGGGCGCCGCAGATCATGCGCCCGCCGAAGCCCTCGTTCGAGTTGAGGTGCGTGTGCGAGTCGATGAAGCCGCGCACCTCTTCGCCGGGAGCGGACGTGATCGGGGCCCCGGTGACGTTCAGCTCGACCTCGACGGCCGGGCGGTTGGGGGCATCCCACCAGTCGTCGGCGGCTGATGCCGGGGCGACGGGAATGGTGAAGAGCAGTGCGCCGATCGCGGCGATGCCGAGGATGGAGCGGGTGGAGCGGGTGGAGCGTCGTCGCCGACCGTCGGCGAGCGGTGTTGCGGCGGATCTCGAGTGAACGTGGTGCGCCATGTGAGCCTCCTTGCTCGATGGCTCGCAGCGTATTGTGGGTCGTGCGTCCCAGTCAAGCGTCCCAGAGGAATCGGGTCGAGGCGGGTGGGCACCGAGCGTGACCGGGCCCATGACGGCGGCCCGCCCTACGCTGCAGAGATGACGACCGACCGCGAACTCGCCCGCTGGCGGCTGCGCTCGCAGTCGCTCACCGCCCCGGCCGACGATGCCGAGCAGGTCGTGCGGTCGCTGCTCGCGGTGCAGGCCGAGAACCCGTCGCAGTCGGCATGGGCGGTCGCGACCCGCACACCGTCACCCGAGGCGAGCGACCTCGCCCGAGCACTCGAGAGCGGTCGGGTCATCCGTACCCACGTGCTCCGTCCGACCTGGCACTACGTACACGCCGACGACGTGCGCTGGCTCCTCGAACTCACGGCGCCCCGGGTGCTGCCCGTGTTCGACCAGCAGTTGAAAGCGCTCGACGACCGCATGACGGCGATCACCGACGCGGTCGAGTCGGCGCTCGGCGAGGCACCCGATCAGACGCGGGCCGACCTCGCCGCAGCGCTCGCCGACCGCGGGTTCGAACTGACCGGGCAGCAGCTCATGCTGGTGGTCGGCCGGCTCGAGATGGTGGGGCTCGTGTGCAGCGGTGCACCGCGCGGCGGCGAGCACAGCTACGCCCTCATGAGCGAGCGGGTGCCGGCGGCCCGGCCGTTCGATCGCGACGAGGCGCTCGCCGAGCTCGCATCGCGCTACTGCACCTCGCACGGGCCGGCGACCGAACGCGACCTCGCCTACTGGGCGACGCTCACGGTGACCGATGCGCGGCGTGGCATCGCCGCCGCGGACGACCGGCTCGAGTCGATCGAGCACGACGGGCGCACCTTCTGGCACGCTCCGGGGGCGGCGCCGGCCGAGGCGGCCGAACCGGCCGGCCACCTGCTGCAGGTGCTCGACGAGATGTACCGCGGCTACCAGGACTCGCGGTGGGTCATCGACTCCGAGGGCGTGGTGCCGCGGGCTCGCGAGACGGCGATCGGCATGGCCCTCGTCGACGCGCAGCTCGTCGCCGCGATGAAGCGCACGATCGCGGCGAAGGCGGTCACGTTCTCGCTGCGTCCTCACCGGGAGCTCGCGGCGCGCGAGCGGCAGGCGATCGAGGATGCCGCGTCGCGCTACGCCGCCTTCCTCGGGCTCGAACCGCGCGTGACGTTCGAGGCCGCCTGAACCGGAGGCCTCAGGCGTCGACCCACGAGGGGTCGGCGAAGAGCTGCTCGAGCTCGCCGATGAGGCGGGCGGTGTGGAACCCGTCGGCCGAGGCGTGGTGGATCTGCACCGCGAACGGGAGGAAGGTGCGCCCGTCGCGCTCGACGTAGCGACCGAGCGCGAAGATCGGCGCGAAGTGGTTCGTGCCGCCGTCGATCTGCAGGGTGAAGCCGGTGAAGCTCGCCCACGGGATGCTCGACACGTCGAAGCCGTTCGCGGGCAGGCCGCCCTGCGGGAACATCTCGGTGGCCGCCGCCGCGTCGGCGAGCACCTCGACCGCCGTCTCGTGGAAGCGCGCGAAGTCGGCGTCGTACGGCGCCGACACCGCCGCGAACGTCTCGCGTTCGGGATTGAACACGGTGAACGCGGGGTGCACGACCGGCCAGGTCGCCGGTGCGCCGTCGTCGGTGAGGGTCATGCGGAACTCGGGGTGCCGGTTGACGACGTTCGCGATCGCCCAGATCTGCGCCGGGTAGGTCTTGCGGGTCGAGGTGCGCAGCGCGGCGACGAAGGCGGTCACCTCGAGCTCGACCGTCATCGCGTAGGTGCACGGCACCCGGTGGCGGTAGTGGTCGAAGGACTCGCGACGGGGCCAGGTGTCGAGGTCGATCGGGATCGGGGTCGGCATCGGAGTCGGCATCGGAGTCGGCATGCGTTCGATCCTCGCATCCCGGTGGGGTTCGAGGCGGGAGCCGATCAGGGCGAGCGCCGCCGGAAGACGTCGAACAGCACCTTGAGCGTCAACAGCCCCGAGACGATCACGAGGAGGTAGCCGAAGAGCTGGTACAGCGAGAAGTCGGTCGCGACCTGCGGCCCGCCCTCGCTGATGAGCAGCATCGCTGCCATGATGCCGAACACCCCCGCGAGGAATGCGACCGCGACGAGGTTCACGAGTTCGCGCACGAGCGACCGGTCGCGACGGTCGGCGAACAGGCGCACGTTGAACGAGAGACGTCCGTCGGCGAGCGCCGCGCTGATGCGGTCGGCGCGACGCGGCATCCGGCGGAGGATCGGGAGCAGGCCGCCGATCTCGTCGATGGCGGTCGAGAACAGCGCCGACGGGCGAGCAGCCTCGGCAACCCGGGTCTTGGCGAAGCCCTCCGCCTCCGTGAGGAGGTTGAACCGGGGGCTCATGAGCCGGAGCGTCCCCTCGAGGGTGCCGACGGCGCGGAAGGCCGCGGCGAGGTCGCCGGGCACCGCGATGCGGTTCTCGGCGAGGAGGCGCACCATCTCGGTCACCACGGTCGCGTCGACCGTGCCCCCGGGGCCGAGCCGGCGCGACATGAACGCCCCGATCTGCCGCCGGAGCGCGACCTCGTCGATGTCGTCGGGCAGTTCGATGAGCCCGAGCAGCGCGTCGCCGAAGCTGCGGGAGTCGCCCCGGTAGAACGCGAGGAGCACCTCGCCGATCTGGCGGCGGAGCTCGGAGTCGAGACGTCCGATCGACCCGAAGTCGAGCAGCACGATCTCACCCGACTCGGCGACCACGATGTTTCCGGGGTGCAGGTCGGCGTGGAAGACGCCGTCGTCGATGATCTGCGACATCGCCGAGGAGAAGAGGCGATCGGCCAGCTCGGCGCGTTCGTCGTCGGAGCGGCCCTGCAGCGTGCCCGGGTCGCTCAGCGTACGGCCCTCGACGAGGTCCATGACGAGCACGCGCTCACCGCTGAGCTCGGCATGGTGTCTGGGCACGGTGACGCGCTCGGGCGCCGGATGCCCGGACAGCGTCGCGCGCATCGCCGCCATGTTCGCCGCCTCGATGCGGTAGTCGAGCTCCTCGCGGAGGTTCGCGGCGAAGGCTTCGGCGAGCCCGCGCACGCCGAGCGACCGCCCCCACTCGGTCGACTTGTCGAGCTGGTCGGCGACGCGCAGCACGATGTCGAGGTCGCGGTCGACGAGCGGCACGATGCCGGGCCGCTGCACCTTCACGGCGACCGGCTCGCCCGAGGCGAGCGTCGCGCGGTGCACCTGCCCGATGGATGCCGCGGCGAGCGGCACGTCGTCGAAGTCGGCGAAGACCTCGCCGATCGGCCTGGCCAGCTCGGCCTCGAGCGCTGCGCGGACCTCGCCCCACTCGGCCGGCGGCACTCGCTGCTGAAGCCGGCTGAGCTCGGCGACGAACTCGGGCGGCAGCACGTCGCTGCGGGTCGAGAGCACCTGACCCAGCTTCACGAACGCACCGCCGGCGTCTTCGAGCGCGGCCCGCAGGGCGACGGCCTGACGGGTGCGCTCGGCGCGGCCGGCGACCGTCGGCTCGGTGTTCGGCCGGAAGGGCACGAGCCCGTGGCGCACCGCGATGCGCGAGATCTCGCTGTAGCGCCGCGTCCGCGCCGCGCTCCGCCGCAGCGACGGCAGCCACTGGTCGGGCCGCTGGATCGTGCCGGGCGGCACGATGATCTCGGCGAGCACGAGGAACGCGACCGACGCGAACATGACGATGCCGAGTTGAACGGGCAGGAGCGCGGCGCTGTACTCCTGCTTGCCCCAGACGACCTGCGACTCGAACCCGACCTCGGCGGCGAGGCCGACGAAGCCCGCGATCACGATGCGCACGATCCCCACGCGCACCCCGAGCACACGTCGCACGAACGCTGTGAGCACGGCCAGGAAGACCAGCGTGAGCGCGATCATGAGCCCCACGTTGAGCAGCACCTCGGCGACGTCCATCCCGACCCCCGTCTGCGGCCCGGCGACCGTCACTGCTCACGTTAGCCAACCCGGCCGGTCGGCGGAGCGCGCGGAGAGGCCGCGTGAGACGTCCGGCCGGGAGTGCAGGCCCGCTCGGTAGACTCGACGCCGGCTCGAGGCATCCGTCTCGCCGTCTCTCGCGCTTCGCGCGAAACCCGCACCGCACCCCGAAACCGAGGACCCTCGTGAGCCTGATCCGCCTGAACGACGTGAGCATCGAGTTCGACGGGCGACCGGTGCTGAAAGAGGCGTTCCTGAAGCTCAAGCAGGGCGACCGCGTCGGCCTCATCGGCAAGAACGGCACGGGCAAGACGAGCCTGCTCGAGGTCGTGCTCGGCCGGCGCGAGCCGACCGGCGGCACCCGCGACGTCACGCTCGGCACGACGATCGGGTACTTCTCGCAGTTCTCCGAGCTCGACGGGGAGCAGAGCATCCAGCAGACGCTGAGCGCGCACTTCGCCGACGTGCACGAGACGCAGGCGCGCCTCGACGAGATCGGGCTCGCGCTCGCCGAGCCGATGGGCGACGACGAGATGACGCGCCTGCTCACCGAGCAGGGCGAGCTGTTCGAACGCATGGACCACATCGGCGGATGGACCTACGAGACGACGATCGACACCGTGCTCACCCGGCTCGGCTTCGACGCCGAGCGACGGCGACTGCCCGTCGACCGGCTCTCGGGCGGTTGGCGCAACCGGGCCGCGCTCGCGCAGATCCTCGTGCAGGCGCCCGACGTGCTGCTGCTCGACGAGCCCACCAACTTCCTCGACCTCGACGGAGTGAAGTGGATCGAGAACTGGCTGCAGGGTTTCGCGGGCGCCGTGCTGGTGGTCTCGCACGACCGGCAGTTCCTCGACGGGGTCGTCGATCGCATCATCGAGCTCGAGAACTACCGCCTGCAGGAGTACGAGGGCGACTATTCGGCGTACGTGCACGCGAAGCAGTCGCGCCTGAAGATGCTCGAGAAGCAGTTCGCCCACGAGGAGGAACTGCTCGCCTACGAGCAGGCGGCCTCGACCGCGCGCCGCGAGGCGGCCCGCAATCCCTCGAACGCCGTCGCCCGACGGCTCGCCGACATCAAGAAGCGTCAGGCCCCGCGCCCCATCGACCAGATCATCACCTCGATCTACGACGGGCTGAAGGTCTCGAACGACCTGCTCACCGTCACCGGGCTCAGCAAGGGCTTCGGCGGCGCGCCGCTCTTCGATGGCGTCTCGTTCGACCTGCAGCGCGGCGACCGCGTCGCCGTGATCGGCTCGAACGGCTCGGGCAAGTCGACGCTGCTCGACGTGCTGACCGAGGAGACGACGCCCGATGCGGGCAGCGTGCGCTGGGCGAAGGGCGCCCGCTTCGTGTCGTACAACCGTGTGTACGCGGAGCTCGACCTGACCGACACCGTCGGTCACGCGGTGAACGCCTACCCCGACTCGCTCGCGTTCACGGCGACGAAGAAGAGCGTCGGCCGCTTCCTCGCGATGCTGCAGTTCTCGGAGGCCGACCTGAAGCAGAAGATCGGCACGCTCTCGGGCGGCCAGCGGGCCCGCGTCGCGATCGCCCAGTGCCTGCTCTCGGGCGCCGCGGTGATCGTGCTCGACGAGCCCACGAACCACCTCGACATCACCTCGACGCAGGTGATGGAGCGGGCCCTCACGCACTTCCCGGGTGCGGTCGTCGTCGTGTCGCACGACCGCTTCTTCGTCGACAAGCTCGCCGACCGGCTGCTCGTGTTCGAGGGCGACGGCAGGGTCGTCGAGAAGCCCGCGACCGGGGCGCTGTAGCGGGATCGCCGAACGGACTCTTCGGGCAGCGCGAGGAGTTCGGCCGATCGTCCGTGACATCACCCTGACGCCGGGGCAGGCTGGAACGCATGGGCAAAGTGACGATCTCTTTCGAAATGACGCTCGACGGGGCCTTCGACCAGATGGAGCACTGGTTCGACGAGAACGATCCGGGGCTGCAGCGAGCGAGCGACGAACTCGTGTTCGGCGCCGACGCCGTGCTGCTCGGGCGACGCAGCTACGAGTTCTTCCGCGAGTACTGGCCGGCGCAGACCGACGACCGCGGCTTCGCCGCGCACTACAACGCGCTGCCGAAGTTCGTCGCCTCGACCACGCTGACCGGCCCGCTCGACTGGAACTGCACCCTCATCGAGGGCGACCTCGCCAAGGCCGTGCGGGGCCTCCGCGGCCGGTACTCCTCGATCGTCTCGCACGGCTACGGGGGAGTGGCGGCCGCCCTCGTCGACGCCGGGCTCGTCGACGAGGTGCACGTCGGCATCCACCCGTTCATCGTCGGCAACGCCGAGGACCGGCTGCGATCGCCGCACCCGGTCGGGCTGCGGCTGCTCAGCACGGAGGTGTACGACTCGGGCATCATCGCCGCGAAGTACGCACCGCTCGACTGACCGGCAGAACGGGCGTTCAGATCGGCAGCGGTCGGTCGTCGACGATCGTCTTCATGACGAGCGTCGACTCGACGCGTCGCACTCCGGGCAATGCGGAGAGCTGCTCGTCCCACAGTCGCTGGTACGCCTGGAGGTCGCGGACCGCGACGCGCAGCAGGTAGTCGGGGTCGCCGAACAGGCGGAGCGCCTGGATCACCTCGGGGATCTCGGCGACCGCCGCGTCGAACGCCGGCACGGTGGCGCGATTCGCCTGCTCCATCGTCACGAAGACGAGCGCGCCGAAGCCGAGCCCGACCTGCTCGGCGTCGATGTTCGCCCGGTAGCCGGTGATCGCGCCCGACTCCTCGAGGGCGCGCAGCCGCCGGTGCGTCGGCGACATGCTGAGCTGCACCCGCTCGGCGAGCTCGGTGAGGCTCAGCCGGCCGTCGCGCTGCAGTTCGGCAAGGATTCTCCGATCTATGGCGTCCATTGGGCAGATTATTCCACAACACCCCCGTTGAGAGGTAGAACTCGGCAGCGGCTGCCTCGACGATTCACGTACCGTCGAGCTGTTCGACCGAAGGGGGTGCCGTGGACCTGCAACTGCTGCTCGCGTGCTCGGTCATGATGACGCTCATGGTGATCCTGCCGGGGCCGGACTGGGCGTATCTCATCGCGGCCGGCACGAGCGGGCGGAGCATCCTGCCCTCGCTCGGCGGGGTGCTGCTCGGCTACCTCGTGACGGTGGCCGCCGTCGCGGTCGGCGTGGGCGCCGCGGTCGCCGCGGTGCCCTGGGTGATCGTCGCCCTGACGTTCGCCGCCGCCGCCTACCTCGGCTACCTCGGCGTGCGCGTGCTGCGCGATCCGCCGGTCGTCGCTGGCGCCGGCACCGGCGCGGTGGACGCGCCGGTCGGCGGCGAGCACCCGTGGCGCCGTCTCGCGCAGGGTGCGGGGGTCAGCGGCCTCAACCCGAAGGGCCTGCTCGTGCTCGTGGTGCTGCTGCCCCAGTTCACGGATGCCTCGGGGTCGTGGCCCATTCCGGTGCAGCTCGCGGTGCTCGGGCTCATCTTCGTGGCCTGCTGCGCCGTCGTCTACACGGTCGTCGCACTCGGTGCGCGGGCGGTGCTGCGGCTCCGTCCCGCGGCGATGCGCATCGTCTCACGGGTGTCGGGCGCCGCCATGATCGTGCTCGCCGCCGTGCTCGTGGTCGAGCAGGTTCCGCACCTGGCGGGGTGGGTCTGAGACGGCGCGGTGCCCTCCCGCTCGCAGCGAGCGGGAGGGCACCGGGTCAGCCGGTCAGCCGTTCATCGGGCGACGAGCCTCAGCTCGCCGCATAGATGCCGAACTCCCAGATCGAGTAGCCCCAGGTGGTCTTGCGGTCGATGCCCTGCATGCGCACGTACTGCACCGGGTCGGCCTCGTCGATGGTGAAGAGGTCGAGCCCGCAGCTCGAGTCGTCGACCGTGCGGATCGTCGTCCACGTCACCCCGTCGTTCGAGGTCTGCAGCTCGTACGCGTTCGCGCAGGCCGACTCCCAGTTGAGCGTGACGCCGCGCACGACGGTCGGCTCGGCGAGCTTCACCTGCACCCACGAATCGTCGCTGTAGCCCGAGGCCCAGCGCGTCGTCGCCTTGTCGTCGTTGACGTTCTGCGCGCCGAACTGCGGCACCTCGACACTCGACGCCGTCGCGGTGCCCTTCGGGGCGACGTTGACGACGTCGCCGGCCTCCCACATCGCGAGCGTGAACGCGATGCGACCGTGGAAGACGTCGAGCACGCCGTCGGCGATACGAACCTTGGCCTTGCCCCACGCGTTGTCGAC
Organism: Agromyces lapidis; assembly: GCF_009749405.1. Lineage (GTDB taxonomy): Bacteria > Actinomycetota > Actinomycetes > Actinomycetales > Microbacteriaceae > Agromyces > Agromyces lapidis. Next base: position 49,750 of record NZ_WBIQ01000009.1, on the reverse strand, counting down.
GGGGTCGACGACGACGGCTGCGGCCTCGGCGGCGGTCGCCTTGGCCGACGCCGCGAGCTCGGTCGAGGAGGCCTCGTCGCCGTCGATCCTCGCCTGCACGGCGTCGAGCAGTTCGACGGTCGACGCGCCCCAGAGGGCCGTCGCGTCGAGCCACGGGCTCGCGTCGGCGAGGAACGCCACATCTGTCGGTCCGGTGCGGATCGCGTCGGGCGCGTCGGCGATGGCGACGGCGTACTCGCGCAGCTCGGCGACCGCGCCGGTCTTGTCCCCGGCCTCCCAGCTCTCCCAGAATGCGGCGATCCGGGCGTTCAGCCCGGGCGACTGGGGCTGCCACGGCGCCCCGAAGCTCGGTGCGAGGTGGTTGAGGTCGGCGAAGACGCGCAGCGAAGCGGTCGTCGCGGCATCCCCGTTCGCGACGTAGCGGAGCGCCTGCGACCAGTTGTGCCCTGCGTCGTACGCCTCGTCGTTCCAGGTGAAGTCGGCGACGCCGAAGATCGCGATCTTGCTCGCGGCCGCCTGGTTCATCGGGTTCGACACGATGCCCGAGAGGTACTCGCCGAGGCCGGCCTCGCGCTTGTCGTAGGGCGCGAGCAGCAGGCGGCCCGAAGTCTGGCCGTAGTCGTTCACCGGGTAGTTGTCCCAGAGGAAGGTCGGCCCGCCGAACATGGTCGCGGCCTTCTGCGCCTGCGCGACGGTGACCTCCTGCGGTACGACGCCCTCGCCGGTCCACATCACGACGACGTCCTCGTCCATGCCGCGGAGCGCCGTCTTGTAGCCCGAGTCGCTCGTGTTGTAGTACTCGGTCGGCACCATCTGCAGCGGCTGCACGCCCTCGTGCGTCTCGACGAACTCGCGCTGCACCCGGTCGAGGAAGCTCGCCTGGGCGATGCCGGCCGTGCGCCCGCTCGGCGCGCCGAACGCGGTGCGGTCGCCGTCGCAGTGCCAGCGTCCGTAGTCGATGTCGTCGAGCGGGATGTTGAACGCCCGCACCCCGAGGTCGTACATCTGCTGCAGCTTGCCCGTCAGCGCCTGGTAGTCGGCGTCGCTCGAGTAGCAGACGGTGTTGCCCGGGGAGAGGGCGAAGGTGAACCGCACGTGGTTGTCGGTCGCGGTCTGCACGAGTTCGCCGAGCTCGGCGAGCTTGTCGGCGGGGTACGGCTCCTTCCACTTGTCGCGGTGGTAGGGGTCGTCCTTCGGCGCGTAGATGTAGGTGTTCGCCTTGACGTCTCCGTAGAACTCGAGCTGGTCGAGGCGTTCCTCGTGGGTCCACGGGTTGCCGTAGAAGCCCTCGATGGTTCCGCGCAGCGGCATCGAGGGGAAGTCGCTCACCGAGGCGCCGGCGATGCGATACCCGCCGTCGTCGTTGGGCACGAAGAGCTGCTCGAGGGTCTTGACGGCGTAGTACTGGCCGGCCGCGTCGACGCCGCCGAGCGCGACAGTGCCGAGCGGGCCGTCCGACGCGTCGGCGCGGATCGCGTAGCCCTCGGCGTGCGTCGGGACCTCCGTCTCGCCGAGCACCGAGCGGATGTCGCTGCGCGAGGCCGCACCCAGCTCGATCGTGAGCGGGGCCCGGCCCGATCGGCTGGCGCGTTCGTCGATGCGGTCGACGCCGTGCGCGGTCAGGGTCTCGCGCAGCTCCGCCAGCGCTGCGGCATCGGTGCCGTCGTCGACGACGATCTCGACCCGTCCGGGCACGTTGAGGTCGCTGCCGGCGCGGTCGATCGACTGCGGAGTCGGGCTCACGGTCGGCAGCGCACCCGCGGGCGGGGTCGCAGCGGCCGGCAGCGGCACGAGCACCCCGGCCAGGGCGACGGCGCAGACTCCGGCCGTGGCCAACGTCTTGCGAATTGATTGCATCATTGCCTCCAACTTCTCGACGATCGTTGTGTCGACCGAGTCACGGAGTCGTCGCCACGCCGACGGCGCGCAGCACCGCGCATCGGCGGCAGGGCGCGCAGACGGAGCCGGGAGTCCCGCGGCCAATCCCCGACCGCGGGACTCGTGCGACGGAGGAGATCCGTGCATCTGGCCCACTTTATTGACTTAGTAAACTAAGTTGGGACGAACCTAGGCGATCGCTGTGGACGCGTCAAGGGGCAAGATGTTCTCGTGCCCGGCAGCGCGGCCGGCGACCGCTTCGCCCGATCGAGGAGACGATGACCGTGAGCACCGCCAGCCCGCAGCGCCGATCAGCTCTCCTGCGTCGATTCGCGAGCACCGGGCTGCTCGACGCGCAGACGGCGATCCGCCGCGACAACCTGCTGCGGGCGCTTGCCCTCATCGCACGCGAACCGGCCCCCGTCACCCGCGCGGTGATCGCCCGGCGCACCGGGCTCACCTCGGCGACCGCGTCGTCGCTCGTCGCCGAGCTCATCGAGGTCGGCCTCGTCACCGAGACCGGCCCCGCCGAGAGCACCGGCGGCAAGCGGGCGACCCGCCTCGCGATCGACGGCGACACCCACCTCATCGTCGTCGCGGTCGTGCGCACGCGCGCGATCGACACCGCCCTCGTCGACCTCACCGGCCGCACCGTCGCGAGCCGCCGCGTCGATCATTCGGACGGGGTCGAGGTCTCGGCGGTCGTCGACGCGGTCCGCGAGATCACGCAGGGCGTCGAGCCGAGGGTGCTCGCCGCCTGCGTGCAGGTGCCCGGGGTCACCGCCGACGGCGTCGTCGTCGACAGCGTGCAGCTCGGCTGGTTCGGGGTGCCGCTCGCGAGCCTGCTGGAGGAGGCCATCGACGCCCCGACCTCGGTCGTGAACGACGTCGACGCCGAGGCGCTGACCGAGGCGGCCGATGCGGGCGAGGGAGTGATCCGGCTGGTGGTGCACCTCGGCGAGGGCGTGGGCGCCGCGGTCACGAACGGCGGCACGCTCATGTCGGGTGCGACCGGTCGGGCGGGCGAGATCGGTCACGTCCGGGTCGTCTTCGAGGGCGCACGGGCGACATGCCGCTGCGGTCTGTCGGGATGCCTCGAATCGGCGGCCTCGATGAGCGCGATGCTCGGCGACGCCTACACCGACGAACTCGACGGCCACGACACGAGTCTGCTCGCCTCGACCGCCGATTCCCGTGAGCGCATGGCGTTCGGCGCCCGCGCCCTCTCGCGCGCACTGCGCATCATGGCGGCGCTCCTCGACCCGCAGGAGGTCGTCATCGCCGGTGCTGCCCCAGCTCTCGGCCCGCACTTCCTCGGCACCCTGCGCGACGAGTTCGAGATGTACCCGGCGAAGGGCACCGCCGCGGTGCCGATCCGCTACGGCCGGCCCGAACTCGGCCGGTACCTCGGCCCCGCGCGATCGGCGCTCGCGCCGATCCTCGGCGATGCGCTGCCGCTCACGGAGGCCCCGCCCGCGGGCCCCGCCCCGGTGGTCGGCGAGAGGGACTGACCGCCGACGTCGCTCGAGTCGGTCAGGCGCCGCGTCCGTGCACCGGACGCGCCGTTTCGGGTGGATCTCCGATCTCCTCGACGGTGTGCCTCGTGCAGGGCATCGCGGTGACCCGGGCCTGCTGGACTCGCGCGACCACGAACCAGCGCATCGCGTTGCGCAGTCGGCACCAGCCGATCAGGTACCACCGTCCGCCGGTCGATGCGAACAGCACCGGTTCGACGTCGCGCGACGTGTTCGTGCCGTCTGCGGAGCTGTAGCGGATGCGGACCACCCGCTGTTCGGTCATGGCCTCTTCGAGCGCCGACCTGACCGCCCGCCTCGGCGTGGGCGGCGCGTCGACCCAGACACGATCCGCCAGCCGTCGAACTCTGGCCCGGGTGGCCGGATCGAGCACGTCGAGGATCTTCTGCATTCCAGCGGAGGCCAGGTCGGCGTAGGGGGCATCCGGCGCGGCGGACACCGCCGCCAGGATCGCGACGGCCTGCGCGGGGCTCAGGCTGACCGGTCGAAGCGAGGCGATCTCGGCCAGACCGTAGCCCCCACCGGGGCCCGGGCGGGACCACAGGGGCGCACCGCTGCGTTCGAGGGAGGCCAGGTCTCGCTTGATGGTGCGGACCGACACGCCGAACTCGGCCGCCATCCGACCCGCGGTCGACCCGCGAGACCCTTGGCGGCGCAACATCTCCGAGAGTGCGTGGAGGCGCTCAGCTCGCTTCACCAGTGAATCATCTCAAATTCATGCCAGAAATAGTGACACTCTGCTGTCCGTGCGGCCCGCAAGACTCGAAGACATGACGAGTGAAGAGCAGAACCCGACCATCTTCCTAATCCCCGGCCACTGGCTTGGGGCCTGGGCCTGGGACGACGTGGTCGAACACCTGCGCGCAGCCGGACACCGCGCCACCGGCCTGACCCTGCCCGGGCTCGATCCCGAGGACGCGCAGCGCTCCTCGAGGACCCTGGACGAGCAGGCGGACGCGATCGAACAGGCACTGGCACAGGACGCCGCGACCGGAGAGCGGTCGGCGGTGATCGTCGCGCACAGCGGCGCCAACGCGCCGGTCAGCATGGTGCTCGACCGGCACCCCGAGCTGGTGCGCCGCATGGTGTGGGTCGACAGCGGCCCGCTCGCGCCGGGCAGCGTCTTCGCCCCCGATGCGACCGCTGAGATCGACGAGCTCCCCCTGCCCCCGTTCGAGGCGCTCGCCGAGCAAGCGAGCCTCGACGGGCTGAGCCCCGACGACCTCGAGCGGTTCCGTCGCCGGGCCGTTCCCGAGCCCGGCCCCGTGCTGCGCCAGGCCGTCGCGCTCAGCGACGACGAGCGCCTCGAGGTGCCCACCACGCTGGTGTGCTGCTCCATCTCGAGCGGCCAGATCCGGGAGCTGGCCGCCGCGGGCCATCCGATGTTCGCCGAGGTGGGCAGGCTGACGCAGGTCGAGTTCGTCGACCTCCCCACCGGCCACTGGCCCATGTGGAGTCGCCCCGCAGATCTTGCGCAGGTCATCGCCTCGGCGGCCCTCGTACAGTGAGGGGATGGACGCCTGCGCCGCCCTCGCCGACTCGATCGCCCGTCTTGCTGTACGCGGCTACTCGAATCGGCGGTTCCTCACGGAGCTCGGGCGGATCGCCGGCGTGCGGCGGGGGCCGCTGTGGGTGTTCGACGCGGCGCGCGGTGGACGCAACCACCTGCGCGGCCGCGGCTTCCATCGGGCGGTCGACGACCAGACCGACGGTCAGGCGCGCCACTTCGCCGGCACCGTGGCCGTCACGGCCCGCATCGGCGGCCGGCTCGCACGGTGGCTGACCGTCATTGTGCTGCGCGATACGCCCGACACCGCTGACGGCCGGCTGAGCGAGCAGGCGATCGAGTTCGCCCGCGCGATCCGTTCGGGCGAGCTCGCGCAGGCGGATGCCGCGGGGTGGATGCGTCGCCGCCTCTGCCACGCCGCGGCGTGAGGGCGCGGGTCGCTCGGCGGGTGAGCTCGCCGCGTGCCCGGGCTCAGCGCAGGTGCCCCAGCTTCGTCGGGTTGCCGATGCCATGGATGACCGAGATCCGCTCGCCGCTGAATTCGAGCGCGAGCACCGAGACCACTCGGCCGCGTCGTCGCACGACGACGCCCGGGGCGGCGTTCACCTCGGCCGCCTCGAAGTCGAGACCCCGCCCGCCGACGGCGGCGAGCAGTCGCCGTGCGATCGTTTCGGCGCCGATGAGCACCTCGGTCGAGGCATCCGGGTAGAAGCCGCCCGAATCGAAGTGACCCCGCGCGTCGACCGCGAGCGCCGAGATGAGGCCGTCGAGGTCGCCATCGGCGGCGGCGCGTGCGAACCGCTCCGACAGCCGGCGGGCGTCGGCCGCGTGGACCGAGAACCTCGCCTCGCCATGCGCCGCGATGCGCCGGCGGGCCCGCGAGGCCGCCTGGCGTGCGCTCGCCGTGCTCACCCCGAGCACCTCGGCCACCTGGGCGAAGCCGAGGTCGAACACGTCGTGCAGCAGGAATGCGGTGCGCTCGCCGGGTGTCAGCTGCTCGAGCACGACGAGCAGCGCCATGCGAACGGAGTCGTCGAGCGTGACGCGGTCCTCGGGCAGGGTGCGTTCGTCGGTCACGATCGGTTCGGGCAGCCACGGGCCGACGTACGCCCGGCGGGAGTGCTCGTGCGCCCGCAGCCGGTCGATCGAGAGTCGCGACGCGACCGTCACGAGCCAGGCGCGCGGGTCGTCGAGCGGTTCGTCTCCGCGGGCCAGCAGCCGGAGGTACGTCTCCTGCGTGACATCCTCGGCGTCGGCGACGGAGCCGAGCACCCGGTAGGCGACGTCGCGCACGACGCGACGGTGCGCGGTCCACAGTTCGGAGAATTCGGTCATCTCACTGAGACGATCCACCCGCGCCGGGTGTGACGGCAAGTGCGGATGTCACGTTCACGGCCGCTCGATCGTCTCCTCTGCATGAACGAACTGCGTTCCGACCCACGATCACCCCGTGCCAAGGCCTCGGGCGGACCGCCGCGTCGGCTGGTGAACGCGACGGCGCCCGTCGCCCGCGCGCTCGCCGGCCGGCGGTGGATGCCGCTGTGGGCGGTGATCCGTCACCGGGGGCGCAAGAGCGGCACCGCCTACGTGACACCGATCGCGGTCGTGCCGACGACGAGCACGGCGATCGTGCTGATCGGGCTGCCGTGGGGTGCCCGCACGAACTGGGCGCGCAACGTCGTCGCGGCCGGTGGCGCATCGCTGCGGTGGAAGGCGCGCGACGTCGAGCTCGTGCATCCGCGCATCATCGACGGCACCGAGGCGCAGGGCCTCGCCAAGGCGCCGTTCCGTCGGGTGGTCGAGCGGATCCCCGCGGCGATCGTGCTCGACCTGGCCGTTCCGCCGGTCGAGTAGGCGCCGCAGGACGGGTGCTCGTGCGACCTCCGGATCGATTTCGGCAGGGATGTCACACCCGCCCGCCGGCCGGTGTCTTCATGTGCGACGGGATGATCCCGGGAACCGAACCCCGGGCCGTCGACGAACGCAGGAGGACACGATGACCACCCAGACCCGCATTCCGCCGACCGAGCTCACCGGCGTCTTCGGCACGGTCGTGAAGGTCGCAGCGAAGCGCATGATCGGCCGGGTGCCCGACTCGATGGGCGTGCTCGCACACCACCCCGCCCTCATGCGGGCGTCGATGGGCATCGGCCGCAAGATCGAGGCGCTCGACGAGCTCGACGAGAACCTCGCGAGCTACGCGGTGATGGCGACGGCGGCGTACATCGGCTGCAGCTGGTGCCTCGACTTCAACTACTACAAGGCGCACAACGAGGGCCTCGACGAGGCGAAGGCCCGGCAGGTGCCGGCCTGGCGCGAGGCATCCGTGTTCACGCCGCTCGAACGCAACGTCATGGAGTACGCCGAGGCGATGAGCCAGACCCCGCCCGCTGTCACCGACGAGCTGTCGGCGGCGCTCCTCGACGAACTCGGCCCGGCCGCGCTCATCGAGCTCACCGCGAAGGTCGCCTTCATGAACATGAGCTCGCGCATGAACGTCGCCCTCGGCATCCACTCCGAGGGCTACGCCGATTCGTGCGAGCTGCCGCCGCTCGCGACCCGGGCGACCGCGATCGCCTCGGCGACCGCGGATGCCGCGCCCGAGGTCGTAGGCTCGGCGTCATGACCGACGACCCGTTCGTCACCCACCGCGCCCTGCTCTTCACCGTCGCGTACGAGATGCTCGGCTCGGCGGCCGACGCCGAGGACGTGCTGCAGGAGTCGTGGCTGCGGTGGAACACCGTCGACCGTACGGAGGTGCGCGACGAGCGCGCGTACCTCGTGCGGATCGTCACCCGCCAGGCGCTGAACCAGCTGCGCACCCGGTCGCGCCGGCGCGAGTCGTACGTGGGGGAGTGGCTGCCCGAGCCGCTGCTCACGAGCCCCGACGTCGCGGAGGACGTGGAGTTCGCCGAGAGCGTGTCGATCGCGATGCTGACCGTGCTCGAGACGCTCGGGCCGACCGAGCGCGCGGTGTTCGTGCTGCGCGAGGTGTTCGACGTGTCGTACGACGAGATCGCCGATGCGGTGGGCAAGTCGCTCGCCGCCGTGCGGCAGATCGCCCACCGCGCGAAAGCGCACGTCGCCGCCCGGCGGCCGCGGGTGGCGGTCGACCGCGCCGAGCAGGAGGCCGTGGTCGCCCGCTTCGTCGCCGCGGTGAACTCGGGCGACCTGCAGGGCCTCATGGACGTGCTCGCGCCCGACGTGGTCTCCGTCGCCGATGGCGGCGGCTTCGTGAAGGGCGCCGCACGTCGGCCGATCGTCGGCGCCGACAAGATCGCCCGCTACCTGCTCGGCGGTCTCGCGAAGCTCGGCCTGCCGTTCGAGGCGCGACCGACCTGGGTGAACGGGCATCCGGCGATCCGCGGCGAGATCGACGGGGCGCTGGCGGGCGCGATCTGCTTCGAGGTCGAGGGCGGGCGCATCACCCGCATCTTCTCGATCGCGAACCCGTACAAGCTCGGTCACCTCGACGAGGAGGCCGAACTCACGCGGTAGCCCGTCGCGACCCGCCGGAATGGCGGGGGCGCGGGGGCCGCGGCTCCCTACGATGAACGGGTGGACTTCTCCCTCGCCCTGACCCCCGACCTCATCGCCGTCTTCCTCACGCTGTTCGTGCTCGAGATCGTGCTGGGCGTCGACAACGTGATCTTCATCTCGATCCTCGCGTCGAAGCTGCCCGTCGAGCAGCAGGCGAAGGCCCGCAACCTCGGCCTGACCCTCGCGATGGTGATCCGCGTGGTGCTCGTGTTCTTCGCGGGCTGGATCATCACGTTGAAGGAGGATGTCGTCGAACTGTGGGGCATGGGCTTCTCGGTGAAGGACTTCATCCTCATCGCCGGCGGTCTCTTCCTCGTCTACAAGGCCGTCACCGAGATCCACCACAAGCTCGAAGGGGCCGAGGAGGAGCACGGTTCGGCACCCAAGCGCATCACCTTCGGCTCGGTGCTCGCGCAGATCCTCGCGCTCGACATCGTGTTCTCGCTCGACTCGGTCATCACGGCCGTCGGCATGACCGAGAACCTCGTCGTGATCGTCACGGTCGTGGTGCTCTCGTTCGGCATCATGCTCTTCGCCGCGCGCTTCATCTTCACCTTCGTGAACCGCCACCCCACCGTGAAGATGCTCGCCCTGTCGTTCCTGCTGCTGATCGGCGTGTTCCTCATCGCCGAGGGCTTCGGCGTGCACATCGACAAGGCCCTCATCTACGCGCCGATGGCGTTCGCGATCCTCGTCGAGGCGCTGAACCTCATCGCCTCGTCGCGCAAGGCGAAGCGAGAGCAGCGCCGACGCGAGCCCGTGCAGCTGCGCCCGCAGTACCCCGACGTCGACGAGTCGGTCGCGGTGGCGGCTGCGCTGTCGAAGGGCGAGCCGGGGGCGGGATCGGTCGGCCTCTCGAACCGCCCGGTCGAGGGCGAGCGGGATGCCTCTGAGGAGCGCGCCGGGCTCGGCTGACCCTCAGCCCACCCGTTCGGCGAGCGCCACGATGATGCCGGCCGGGCCGCGCAGGTAGCAGAGACGGTAGATGTTCTCGTAGTTCGCGATCTCGCCGAGGACCTCGGCGCCGTGCCCGCGCAGGCGGGCGACGGCGTCGTCGACGTCGTCGACGGCGAACATCACGCGGTGCAGTCCGAGGGTGTTCGGCGGCGGGTTGGGCGGCGACATCTCGGATGCCACGGGCTCGAGGTACTTTGCGAGCTCGAGCCGGCCGTGGCCGTCGGGCGTGACGAGCACGGCGATCTCGCTGCGGACGCCGTCGATCCCCACGGTCTGATCGGCCCAGGGGCCCTCGATGGGGGCGCGGCCCTCGACGGCCATGCCCAGTTCGACGAAGAAGGCGACCGCGGCATCGAGGTCGTCGACGACGATGCCGACGTTGTCCATCCGTTGAATGGTCATGTGGGCGAGCCTACGCCCGGGTCCTCTTCAGCGGGACGGATGCGCCCGCGAAGGAACGGCAGCGCGGGCGCCCGGTAGACGAGCGCAGCGGGATGCCCCGGCGCGAGCGCGAACTCGGCCGCGCCGAAGCGCCACACCCGGTTGAAGAGATAGGCGCCGATGACGGCCCGCTCGTCGGCGCGAACCTGCCAGGTGCCGACGCCCCACTGGCTCGGCTGGCCGCGGCCGTCGACGACGAGGGTCGGCTTGACGCCCCAGTAGAGCGCGAACCAGGGCTTGTGCAGCGTCAGCTCGATGCGGCGGGTGGCGGGGGCGGTCATCCGGCGAGTCTAGGCGGCCCGGCACGCCGAATCGGCGGAACTTCGTGCGCCGGGCACGCGTCGACGGCGGGATGACCGACGCGACCGCACTCGCCACCAGCGGGAGGCGGCCTTCCGTCGCTCGTCGTCAGCTCACGGAATACTCGAACGCCCACTTCCCGTCGTACGAGCGGTAGTGGCACGCCGTCACGATGTGCGCTCCCGAGGCGCGGTACTGGTTCTGGACTCGCAGACATTCGGACTGGCTGTATCCCGTGACCTTGTACCAGACCTCGGCGGCGCTGGCCGACATCGCAGCCCCGCCTGCGATCATCGCCACGCTCAGCCCGACGGCAGCCAGCGCCTTCGTCACCCGTGCACGCATGTGTTCCCCTTCATCGCGGTTTCCGTGCGGAGCGGCGCCCCGACGGTTCGACCCGAGGCTAGTGATGATGGAGCGGGAGACGAATGGGCACCGCTCCCCATCGCGCGGCGCGAGCAGCGGCACGCCGAATCGGCGGAACTCGGTGCGGCGGCAAGGCGGAATCGGCGGGATGATTGGGGTGAGCGGCATTCGCCACCGGGAGGAGGCGATCCCATGGCATTCGACACGTCGAACGGAACCCACGGGGCGCACCAGCCGGCCCGCAACCGATTCGAGCGGTGGGCCAACCTGCGCATGGCCGAGCGCATCCGCCGCAAGGGCGATCGTCGCGGCACCAAGCTGGCGCTCGTCACGATCGGTCGCCGGACGGGCCTCGAGCGGGTGACGCCGGTGCGATGGTTCCCCGCGGGCGGCGGCGCGAGGTACATCGTCGCGTCGGCGAACGGCGCCGCGCAGAACCCCGCCTGGTACTACAACATCGCCGGGCACCCCGACCAGGTGCGCATCGAGTTCGCGGGGCGGCGCATCGACGTCGTCGCCGAGCAGCTGCACGGTGCCGAGCGTGCCGCCGCATGGGCGCAGATCACGGCGACGGCCCGGGGTTTCTCGAGATACGAGCGGATCACCGATCGGGAGATCCCGGTGATCGTGCTCCGGCCGCGCTCGGGTTGATCTGCAATCGATTGATTGCACTTCTTTTCGCAATATGCAACCATTGAGTTGCAATTCAGGCGAAGGGGAGGTGCGACATGCTGCTCGAGAACAAGGTGGCCGTGATCCACGGCGGTGGCGGTTCGATCGGAGGCGCGGCAGCGCGGGTGTTCGCCCGCGAGGGCGCCCGGCTGTACCTCGCGGGGAGGAGCCTGCCTCGGCTCGAGGCTGCGGCATCCGCGGCGAGAGCAGAGGGTGCTGAGGTCGAGGTCGCGGTGGTCGACGCGATGGACCCCGACGCGGTCGAGCGGCATGTCGACGACGTCGCCGAGGCCGCCGGCCGCATCGACATCGCCCTCAATGCCGTCGGCTTCGACCACGTGCAGGGCCTGCCGATCGCCGAGACCTCCCTCGACGACTACCTGCACCCCGTGGTCGGGTACCTGCAGACGAACTTCGCGACCGCGAAGGCGGTGGCGCGGCACATGATCGCGCAGCGGAGCGGGGTGATCCTCACGATCTCGACGCCGGGCGCGCGGCTCACCGGGCGTGGGCTCCTCGGCAACGCGGCGCAGTCGGCCGGGCTCGAGGGATTCTCGCGCGCGCTCGCCGGCGAGCTCGGACCCGACGGGGTGCGGGTGGTCTGCGTGCGGCCGCACGCCATGTCCGACGCGCTCGCGACGTCGTACACGGGAGCGATGTTCGGCCGAACCGCGGCGGCCGGTGGCATCCCGATGGATGAATGGCTCACCGGGCTGGTGGGCATGACGGTGCTGGGCCGCCTGCCGACGCTCGAAGAGGTCGCGGACTACCTCGCGTTCGTGGCATCCGACCGTGCCCGCTCGATGACCGGAGCGATCGCGAACCTCTCAGCGGGGGCGCTCGTCGACTGAGCCGGGCAGCCGCACCGGCGCGGTCAATCGGGGCGGTTGTCGGCGTCGCCGTCGATGGTGAACGGCGTCGTGACCCCGTCGTACATGAGATGGGCGATGACGTAGTCGCAGGAGCGATTGGGCGAAGCCGGGTCGAAGTCGAGCGGCGCTGGTGATCCGTAGGCGAGCAGGTCGAGGGTCTTCGCGGGCTGGCGTACGGACGGCGCGGCACCTTCGGCTTCCGAGACGCTCTCGGCGCGCGAGCTCGAGGTACTGCGCGAGATGGTTGCAGGCAAGACGAACGCCGGAATCGAACAGGCGCTGTTGCTGTCGACCTCGACCGTCGAGAAGCACGTGAACGCGATCTTCACGAAGCTGCGCCTCCCTGAGTCGGGTGTGCACCGGCGGGTGGCCGCGGTCCTCGCGTTCCTGCAGAGCGACGCGGGCACAGGGCATCCGGCCCAGGGCGACCCGGCCTGACTTCGCTGCAAGAGAACGGATGCCGCGCGCCCTCGCCGGGCGCGCACAATGAGCAGATGGTGGAGATCTCCGACGACGACTTCGAGCAGATGGTCTCCGAGGTGTTCGACGCGCTGCCCGACGACATGGTGCGCGGCGTCGAGAACGTCGCGATCCTCATCGCGAACCAGCCGCCGGGGGAGCGTCCCCGGCTCTACGGCCTCTACGGCGGGCGCCCGCTGAAGACGCGTGGGGTCTACGGCTACGGCGAACTGCCCGACCGCATCACGCTGTTCAAGAACAACATGCAGGCGCACAGCGCCGACCTCGACGCCCTGCGCACGCGGGTGCGCATCACGCTCGTGCACGAGATCGGGCACTACTTCGGGCTCGACGACGCGAAGCTCGGCGAGCTCGGCTGGGCCTAAGGGCTCGGCGCCGAGGGCGCCGAGTGATCAGGCGGATGGCTCGGCGCCCTCGGCCTCGGCGTGCCGTTCGTCGATCTCGGGCTCGAGCAGGTGCCGCTTCGCCGCCTGCAGTGTGTGCGAGTAGCCGACGAGTTCGTGGCCGACGACCTCGATGACGCACGACAGCGACACCAGCCCGATCACCGTCACGAGGGCGGTTAGGTCGCCGCCGGGCTCGAGGTCGATCGGGGCCCCCGCGTCGACGACGGCCGCGATGATCACCGCGGCGACGAGCGGCACGAGGTTGCAGATGAACAGCGGCACGTGCGTGAAGTCCATCGAGTGCATCAGCACGCTCCAGATGAGGAAGACGAGCACGACCACGCACGCGACCGGCACCGCGAGTGCGAGGGTGATCTGCAGCAGGCTGAGCTCCTGGTGCTCGACCCCGAGCGCGGCGACGTGGAGCCCGGCGCCGACTGCGGCGATCGCCCCGAAGAGCGGCAGGTGCACGTAGCGCCAGCCCCAGGTGCGCTCGGGCCAGCGCTCGAGGATGGTGCGCGACGGAATCAGGTAGTACGCCCACCACAGCCCGGCGGCGATCACGAGCCCGGCCGCGACGATGGCGACCGCCGCGACCGACCACCCCTGCTCCGCCACCAGGGCGCCGACCGCCGCGACCGTTCCCGCGATGACCTCGCCGATCGTGATGAGCGTGAGCAGGCCGAACCGCTCGGCGATGTGGCCCGCGTTCCACGGTGCCCGACCGTAGCGGCGCTCGATGACGAGCGGTGCGATGAGCTCGGCGGCCGCGAGCACCACGATCGCGACGACGGTCGCACCGGCGGGGATGCCGGGGACGGTCGTGAGCAGCCAACCGAGCTGTGCCACCGTGATCACGACCGCGTACGCGACGGACGTGCGCCGATGGGTCGGATCCTCGCGCGCCGCGCGCAGCCAGAGCGCGATCAGCGGCACGCGCATGACGATGTAGCCGGCGACGAGCAGCATGTTGTTCGGGCTGCCTCCGTGCGCGGCATCCTCGAAGCTGACGGGCAGCCCGAAGACGAAGATGACGACGCCGACCATCTGCGCGACGACGGCCGCCCGCACCAGCGCGTCGTCGTTGTCGTAGGCCGACGAGAACCACGTGAAGTTGAGCCAGGCCCACGACACCCCGAACACGGCGAAGAGGTACGCGCCGATGCCGGACCCGACCTCGCCGACGAACAGCGCGTGCGCGAGCTCGTCGGCCGCGGCGGCGAACGCGATGACGTACGTCAGGTCGTAGAGCAGCTCGAGCGGGGTGACGGCGCGATGCGGTTCGTCGGGGTTGCGGCCCGACATGGGTCGCAGGCGATGCCTGAGGTCGAGCCGGAGCTGCGCGGTGAGGGTCGGCGTCGTCATGGGGCCATGATGCGCCCGCGCGCGCCGCACGTCGAGACCCTCGGCTCGCTCCCTCGGTCGAACCGCGTCGAGCCGGCTACGGAGTGAGGTCGACCTCGACATGGCCGAGCGTGAACGGGATCATGAACGGCTCGCCCGGGCTCGGCGGGTCGAGCGGGATCGCGAAGAACGAGACCATCGTCAGCGCCGCCCAGACGAGTGTGCCGGCGATCATGACGACGACCGCGCGGTCGATGATGCGGAGGGCGGACGCCTCCGTCCGTGCGGGTCGGAGGACGAGCGTGATCGCCACGATGACGGTCACCGCGATCGCGACGAACACGATCGCGCTCGGTCGCAGGTTGAGTTGCACGCACGTCGGAGTGATGTCGGCGGGGCTGCCGTTCACCTCCATGAAGCCGTCGGCGGCGGAGCCGCCCACGCAGCCGCCCCTGCTCGCAGCGCCGATCATCGAGTAGACGAGCGCCGTGCCCAGCGCCGAGAAGATCATTCCCCGGATTCGGCGGATGATCGCCGCACCCGGCAGGGTCGAGGGTGCAGCGGCCGTCGGCCGGTCGAGCGTGTCGGGCATCGGGTCTCCTGTCACGTCAGGTTTCTGGCATCGTGGCAGCCCGGACGGCGGCGGGGCAACCCCCGCGATTCGCTACTGGCTCGGCGCCTGCCCGATGCTCAACCACCCGTCGGGGCCCTCGCGATGCTGCTGCGAGCTGCGACCCGACGGAGCGTCCTGCTTCATCGCCTGCAGCTGGCGGTCGACCTCGGCCTTCGCCGAGAGCACCGCGAGCTGGCGCTCGATGTCGGCGTCGGGGGCGGCGGTGAGATCTTTCAGCGCCCCGCTCGCGAGCAGTTCGTCGGTCGCGGCGGCGCGCGCCTGCATCTGCGAGACCCGGTCGCGTGCGCGCTCGAGGCTGGCGCCGACGTCGTCGATGCTCGACCCGATGCCGGCGACGGCCTCGTTCGCCTTCACCTGCGCTTCGGAGGCGGTGTAGGTCGCCTTGATCGTCTCCTTCTCGATGCGGAACGCGGCGACCTGCTCGGAGAGCTGGCGCTCGCGCTGCTGCAGCTGCGCGGTCTGCTGCTGCATCGCGCTGTACTGGTCCTGCAGCTTTGCGACCTGGGACTCGAGCAGGGCCCGACGCTCGAGGGCCGCCCGGGCGAGGTCCTCGCGCCCCTGCGCCATCGCCTCGCGGGCCTGCTCGCCGAGGCGCTGGTACCGGGTGCCCATCTCCTGCCCCTGCAGATCGACGCGCTTCTTCGCCGTCGCGACGTCGGCGACCGCCTGGCGCACCTGCTGAAGCAGTTTCAGCTGCTGCTCGTAGCTGTCGTCGAGGGTTTCGCGCGGGTCCTCCATCTTGTCGAGGGCCTTCTTGGTCTTGCTGCGGAAGATGGTGCGGACGCGCGAGGTGTTGTCGCTCATGGTCGGTTCTCCTTCAGGTCGAACGTCGGATTCTGGCGGCGCACGGCGCTCGCGGGACGCGTCTGCGGTCGTGCCGGCGGCCTGGGCGGTGCGACGACCTCGTCGCGGCGGTTGAGGCGCTGCAGCTCCTGAACCCCGGCGGCGAGCGCGGCGACCTCCCGCTCCATCTCGGAGTGGAGGGTGCCGAGCGTGTCGTCGGTGGAGCCGGCGAGGCCCGAAGCGACCGCAGCGCGCAGGCGGCGCACGAGAGCGCCGACCTGCTCGACGCGATCGGCGGCGAGCGGCAGTTCGCCCGCGAGCACCGCAGTGTCGGTCTCGCTCTCGAGCAGCCGCAGCTGCAGGTCGAGCGCCTCGCCCTCGGCCCTGATGCGGGCGAAGAGCCGAGGCAGTTCGCCGTGCGCTCCGCCGCTCTGCGAGGCGAGATCGATCGCGGCCCGCCCGCTGTCGAGCGTGTCGGCGAGCTGCACGCGCAGCGCGAGCACCTTTCGGCGCGGACCCCGGCTGAAGCCGGCCCGCGTGCGCAGCGCCGTCGCGGCGACCGCGCGGTTCCGGCGGATCCGCCGGTAGATCGCCCGCAGGACGAGCACGACCGTCGTGATCGAGACGGCGACGAAGATCAGGAACGCGATGAACATCCAGAGCAGCACCTCCACGGTTCCCACCTCCCGTCGGTGCGTCCGAGTGCGTCGCGCGCGACGAGCCGTCGTTCGTGATCCACGTTCATGTCTCCGCCTTCGTCGAGCCGTGACCCGACGCCGCCGCCAGGTCTGAAACGCGATATAACGCAATCTACGCTCGACTCGCCGGAAGCCCTAGCGCTCACTGCGAATTCGGAGCGTGAGGCGGCGCACACCCGCCCCTAGGCTGGACCCGTGAGGTTCGCCGGAGCGGTCGTCGGAACGTCGAGAGTCATCGCAGCGCTCGGGCTCGTGGGGGTCGGTGCGCTGCACGCCGCATGGGCGAGCGGATCGAGCTGGCCGGCCCGCAGCCGCCGCGAGCTCGCCGAGGCGGTCGTCGGCTCGGATGCCGCGCCGGCGCCGCTGCCGACAGCGGTGGTGGCGGTCGCCGCGACGGCGGCCGGCATCGTCGCCGGTGGTGCACTGGGAGACCGTTCGATCGCCGTGGCCGGTCGCCGAGCCGCGGGAGCGGCCCTGCTCGCGCGAGCGGTCGTGGGCGGCCCTGCCGCCTGCCGCGTGCTCGGCCTGCCCGAGCCGAGCGACCGGTTCCGCGACCTCGACGCGCGGGTCTACCGACCGCTCTGCGTCGTGCTCGGGGTCGCTGCGATCCTCGGCGCGCGGCGCCCGTCGGGTCGGCAGGCCTGAGCACGCGGATGCCGCGGCGTTCGGTCATGACCGAATGCACCGCGGCATCCACCGATCGCTCAGCTGATCCAGTAGTACGAGAACGCCCACTTCTGGTCGTACGAGCGGTAGTGGCAGGCGGTCCAGATGCGAGCGCCCCAGCCGCGGTACTGGGTCTGGATGCGCTGGCATTCGGTCTGGCTGTACCCGGTGATCTTGTACCAGACGTCGGGCGTCGCGCTCGCCGACACCGCGGCACCGCCCGCGACCATCGCCACGCTCAGCCCCACTGCGGCCAACGCCTTCATCACTCGTGCGCGCATCTGTGTTCCCCTTCATCGCGGTTCCGTCAGGAGCGGTTGCCCCCGCCGACTCGTCCCGAGGCTAGCGACGGGGCGGCAGCACCAGAATGGGCAGGGCTGCCCATGGGGAGGTCCCGGTCGGCGGGCGCCTTCTCGGTGGCGACGGCGACCGCCCGCCAGCAGCAGACGACACCGGCCGCGAATCACGGCGCGCATCGGCCGCCGAGCGTTCACCCGATCGTCGGCCCGCTGATTCGTAGACTCGCAGCATGGGCGATTCGGCAGATCGCGTGGTGAGACGTGTCGCGCGGCACGGGCGCGCGGCCGCCGCAACAGCGCTGGCGTGCCTCGCCCTGGCCGCGTGCTCGTCGAGCGGGGGTCCAGGGCCGACGGGTGGAACGAGCTCTGCCGTGGCATCCGCCTCGCCCGACCGCACCGAGACGCCGGCGACGTTCGCCGTCGTCGGCGACTCGATCACCGATGCGAACAGCCCCGACCTCGCGAACGGCGACCTCGGCAGCGAGTCGTGGGCCGCGTACGTGGTCGACGAGGGCGTGGGGTTCGCCGGCGGCTGGGCCGAGTGGGGCGCGCAGACCTCGCTCATGGCCGACTCGGTCACCGCGTACGACGCCGACGTGCTCGTCGTGCTCGCGGGAACGAACGACCTCGCCTTCGGCGTTCCGTTCACCGAGACGGCGGCGAATCTCGATCGCATCGTGGCGACCGTCGGCATCGCAGAGGTCGTTGTCTCGTCGATTCCGCCGGCGGGCGTGTTTCCCGAGGCTGCCGTGAACTACAACGAGCAACTCGAGGCGCTCGCCGATGATCGGGGTTGGCGGTTCGTCGACGCGTCGGCCGGCCTGCGCAGCGCCGACGGCGGGTTCGCCGACGGGATGTCGTACGACGGGTTGCATCCGACTGAGCAGGGCGCGCGAGTGCTCGGCGAAGCGATCGCGGAAGAACTGCGCTCCGGGTGACGCGTGCGAACCGCCTCACTCGCCCGGCAGGGCGGCGAGCGTCACACCGAGCTCGTCGAAGACGTGGTCGATCCTGCAGGCGTAGCCGTAGTAGCGATCGGTCGCCATCACGATGCCGATGATCTGGTTCGGGCCGTTGACGAGCGGTGAGCCCGAGTCGCCCTCGTCGCAGAACGTCGGGTACGCGGCATCCGGCCTGACCTCGATGAGATCGCGGAACGTCTTGCCCTCGAGTTCCATCGTGAGGTTGACCGCGCTGACGGTGCCCGCGGTGTAGTCGGTGGTGCGCCCGTGCTTCTTGACCGCACTGCCGAGCACGGGGTCGGCCGATCCGGTGAGGTTGCCGATCTTCCACACGTAGTTCGTGTGTCCGACATCGCTGTCCATCTTCGCGACGCCCGCGTCGACGGTGCCGCCGAAGATCGAGTCGGTCGTGAGCGCGACGCGGTTGATCCAGCCGACGGGCACGGCCTGGTAGACGATCCCGTCCATCATCTGGTGGTGCAGGTTCCTCAGCACGTGGGCCGCGGTCAGCAGGTAGACGCCGTCGCTGCCGTTCTTGTTCACGAAGCAGCCGCTCGTGCCGCTGTAGAGGTCGGTGTTCGCGCCGACGAGCGAGATCTCGAGGCCGCACGGCACCGGGCGCTCCTTGAAGCCCTTGACGTCGGCCAGGGTCACGGGCCGGGCCTCGATGACGTCGGTCGGCACGCCGTTCACCTCGGCCGGGATCCGCCGCTCCTCGGGCAGTTCGTCGAGCGGCAGCTTCTTCTCGACGTATACGCGGATCACGACCTCATCGGTCGTCGTGCCTCCCCGCTCGCGATATCCCACGCCCATTCGCAGCACGTCGGGACGGCCGAGCACCTCGTCCTCGACCTCGCGCGAGCGCGCCACAGCTTCGTCGATGTCTCGCATCGTGACCCCCCAGTTCGGATGCGTTCCGCGCCCGCCACCGGGTGCGATGACCGGAATCTACACCTCGGGGCGCGCGCCGGTCAGAGCAATGTTCGCGGCGCCGCATCGGGCTCTGACCGCCCTCGAAGTCCGCATTCCCGCGTGATACGGGGCATCTGCGGGCCCCGAGTGAGGCGCGGGGCGGCCGTCGCTTCCCCTGTACTGGGGGCGGGTCTGCGCGCTCGCCCGTGGGCTGATCGAGCGGCGCGGGCCTCGACTACGCCGCCCCGGCGCTCGCGGCCTCGGGCGGCCAGACCACGTCGAAGCGCTCGAAGACGACCTCGTGCTGCTCGGTCCATTCGATGCCGATGGCGTCTGCCGTGCGTCGCCAGTACCGCGCGTGGTTCTCGCGCCAGGAGTCGAGCGAGCGGTCGTCCTCGCCCTCGTCGTACGCGAATTCCGCGTCGACGCTCGTGAACGGCCCGATGCGCAGCTCGGTGCTGCGCAGGATGACCCGGGGTGCGCCGGTCGAGTCGCACGCGATCCAGTGGCTGCCGACGCGGGGGAGCGCCTGCCCCTCGGCCTCGAACTCGGCGACGAGCGTCGCGGTCGCGCGTTTCGTGCCGTCGCGCACGAGCCTCAGCAGTTCGTCGGTCAGCTCGGGGTGGTCGCCGAACCGCTCGACCGACGGCGCCTCGGCGTCGGTCGCGACCGTCGGGTGCGCGGCGCGGTACTCGGCCCACATCGTGAGCGCGGCGTCGTGGTCGATCGGTGCGTTCGGCATCCTGCCAGTGTGGCAGGCCGCTTCGCCGCGTGCGGCTACGCGCTCCCGTCGCGCGGTCGGGTGCCGTCGATGAGCAGGCGGATGCCGAGACGCGCGACCATGAGCACGATGATGAGCAGCGTGACCGAGAAGAACCCGCCGAGCTGCACCGCGTCGCCGAACAGCAGGCCGGTGAGCCACAGGATGAGGAACTTGCTGCCCGCTCCGAGCAGCAGCAGATGGGCCGCGTTCAGCGTCTTGAGCGCGGGCGTGCGCGACGTGCGCACCCGATCGAGGATGCGCGTCTTGAAGACCGCGATGACCTCGAGCGCGACCTTGAACAGCACCGCCGTGAGCAGCGAGACGATGAACGACTCGGCGATGACGGCGGGGAAGAACTGGGTGAACAGCCCGAGCACGACGAGGTAGACGAAGACGTCGACGATGTCGACGGCACGTAGGCGCACGGGTCGCTCCTCGGTGGCGGGGTTCGATGCGCCGAGGCCCGGTCGCAGCGGTGCTCGCAGGCTACACCCGGGTGTCGGCCCGCTCGCGTCGCGAGCATCTATGTGGTCGCGAGAGCCTGATACCGCTACGCGATCCCGTCGGCCGCTGCGAGTCGCTGCGCCTGCGCCGCGAGCGTGTGGGCGAGCGCGGTGACCTCGTCGCCGAGGCCGGTCCAGTCGTCGTCGGCCTCACCGAGGTAGCCCGCCCGTGCGCGGTCGAGCAGTGCCCGGTCGCTCGGCTCCAGCGTGGCCGCCACCGCCGCGGCCGCGACATCCTTCGGCACGATCTCGCCGGTGCGCAGCGTCGTGACGATGCGGGCGAAGGCGAGCAGCGTGTTGCGCTCGTCGCCGACGATCTCGCCGAGGATGTCGGGGATGCTCGCGAGCATCGCCTCGCGCAGCTCCGCCTGCGTCACCCGGTCGAGCACCTCGGCGAGCGGGCGACCGCGCAGCACCCGGTGCGCGGTCTGCGCCGTCGCGAGCAGGATCGGCACGTCGGGGTCGTTGGTCGGCTCCAGCGTCTGCCCGCCCTCGATGTCGGCGCGCAGCCACTCGCCGTACTGGAAGTCGTGCTCGGCCGGTACCGGCCACCGTCGGTGCTCGTCGACGATCACGCACGTGAGCTCGAGCGGGCGGCCCGTGCTGCCGTCGGACAGCGCGAGAGGGTGCGCCGAACCGCTCGACGCGTCGAGCAGTGCCCGCGTCAGCGCCGCGCGCTCGTCGGCGGTGAGCGCGCGCCGTGTCAGCACGAGGACGTCGAGGTCGCTGTCGGGGCGGAGCCCGCCCGACTCGGCCGAGCCGTACCGGTAGACGCCGACGATCTCGCCGGGGTCGGCCCGGTCGAGGTGGTCGAGGACGGGTGCGAGCTGCTCCTCCATCCGGCCACGCTAGCAAGCGGTGGCGACGGTTCGGAACCGGGTCTCAGCAATCGAGCGTGCCCGCGACGCGCAACCACGGCACCGAGGCATCCGGTCGCGCCGCCGAGCCGCGCGCCTCGCCGTCGCAGCGCACGACGACCGCCCAGTCGTCGAGCGAGGTGCCGGCTTCCTCGAGACGTGCTCGGAGCCGGCGCACCGCCCGCGCCGAGGGCTCGCCCTGCACCGAGGCGGGCGCCATGTGGGTCTCGGCGATGGCGGCGGCCGCGATCACGAGCGGCTGGGGGAGCCGCAGCCGTCGCCCCATCGACCGGATCACCTGGGCGCCGCGCTCGGCGTGGCCGTACGAGATGATGCGCCCGTCTCTGCGGCGGGTGGTGTCGGGCTTGCCGATGTCGTGGAAGAGCGCGGCGAACACGAGCAGCGCGCGGCGGTCGTCGTCGACCCCGTGCTCGACGGCGTATGCGGCCGCGAGATCGGCCGCCCCCAATGAGTGCACGAGTACGTCGCCCTCGGGATGCCACTCCGGATCTTGTGGGGTCGTCGCGAGTGCGGCGAGCTCGGGAACAGCCTCGACGAGGCCGCGCTCGCGAATCGCGTGCGACGGAACGCGCTCGCCTCGCGCGATCGCGAGCAGTGCGGCACCCGCCGCGGTATCCGATGGGATGCCTCGGGGGCGATCGGGCAATGCGTCCTCCTCCGTTCGGGGCTCGGGACACGCGTCGGACGCGAAGTCCTCGGGCCACTACGGTGGCAGTTGTGGATGTCGAACAGCAGTTGATTCTTGTCACGGTCGCGTCATGGGCGGCAATCATTCTTGCAACCGTCATCGGCCTACTGCTTCTCTACGTGGTGATCCGTCAGGGCGTCTTCCACGGGCTTCGCGCGCACACGAGGTGGGTCGACGGCGGCAAGCGCTGACGCCGCGCGCCGCCGCAGCGGCGCGTTCGCGACGAACACCCCGGCGACGAGCACCAGCCCGCCGACGGTCTCCCACACGTTCGGGATCTGCCCGAGCAGCAGCGCCGCCGACGCCATCGCCACCACCGGCGCGAGCAGCACCCACGGCACCACCGACGCCGGGCGATTGCGCGCGAGCAGCGCGTTGAAGATCGCGTAGCCGACGAGGGTGCAGAGCCCCGCCGTATAGAGCGTCGAGACGATGGGGCGCCAGCCGAACGCCGCGATGCCCCCGGCGATCGCGTCGGGGCCCTCGATGAGTGCGGACAGCGCGAGCGCCGGCAGCGGCACGACGAGCGACGACCACACCGTCAATGACAGCGCGCCGAAGCGCTTCGCCGGAGCGACCGGGCCGGCCTTGCGCGAGATGACGTTGCCGATCGCCCACGACAGCGCGGCGAGCAGGCACAGCACGACCGCGATCGCCGGTGCGTCGCCGCCGCGACCGAGCGCGACGACGCCGAGCCCGACGGTGCCGACCAGCGCGCCGATCGTCTGCATGCGGCTCGGGCGCTCGCGCAGGGCGAGCGCCGCCACCACGATCGTCAGCACGACCTGCGCCTGCAGCAGCAGGGCCGCGATGCCGGGCTGCAGCCCGAGCGCGATCGACGTGTAGAGCAGGGCGAACTGGCCGAGACTCATGAACAGGCCGACGCCGACGACGGTCTTCCAGCTCGCGAGCGGACGGGGCACGACGACCACCGCGAGCGCGACGAGGGCGAATCGCACCGCGACGAAGAACAGCGGTGGGATGCCTTTCATGCCCCAGTCGATCACGACGAAGTTGACGCCCCACAGCGTCGCAACCATGGCGGCCAGCAGCATGTCGCGTCTCGTCATGGTTCCACCTCACCGCGGGGAACCCGGAAACACCAGCGATGATTTCTATCTCTGATTCGGTAGCATCGCTGCATGATCGATCTCGAGGCCGTGGTCGCGCTGCGCGCCGTGGCCACCAACGGCAGTGTCGCGGCTGCAGCCGACGCGCTCGGCTTCACGCCCTCGGCGGTGTCGCAGCAGATCAAGCGGCTCGAGCGCGGCACCCGCGTCTCCTTGCTCGAGCGCGCCGGCCGCGGCGTCGTGCTCACCGATGCCGGGCGGCAGCTCGTCACCTCGTCGGCGACCGTGCTCGCCGACCTCGAGCGCCTCGAGGCCGACCTGCACCTCGCCGGCGGCGGTGGCACCGGGAGCGCCGACCGCAGGGTCACGGGCGAGGTGCGCATCGGCGCGTTCTCGACCGCGGTGCGCGGCCTCCTCGTCGAGGTGCTGCCGCGCCTGCGCGCGGAGCATCCCGAGCTGCGGGTGCCGATGCGCGAGAGCGAGCCGTGGGAGACCATCGCGCTCGTCGCGTCGGGGCAGCGCGACCTCGGTATCGTGCACCGATGGGGCGGCGTCGCCCTCGCGATGCCCGATCACCTCGTCGAGACGCCCCTGTTCACGGATGTCGCGGACGTGATCGTGCGACGCGACCATCGGCTGGCCGGGCGCACTGAACTGGAACCCGTCGATCTCGCCGACGAGGAGTGGATCGCGACCTTCGACTCGACGATCTGCCGGCAGTGGCTGCGACGCCTGTTCGACGGCGTCTCGAATGCGCCGCGCATCGTGCACGAATCGATGGAGTTCGAGAACCACCTCGAGCTCGTGCGCGCCGGCCTCGGGGTAGCACTCGTGCCTCGGATGGGGCGGCCGGTGCTGCATGACGATCTCGTGGCGATTCCGACGGTACGGCCCGCCTCGACGCGCGGGGTCTCGGCGGTGCATCGGCGCAGTCAAGCGGATTCGCCGGCGCTGCAGGTGGTGCTCGACGCGGTGCGCAGCGTCGCCACCGAGTCGGCGGCCGCCATGACCTGACCTGGGCACTGAGGTCGGCTCGGCGAGTCCGCGACATCCGCGCGCGATCGAAGGAAGCCGCGCCCAGGAGCGCAGCGCACTCGGCGCACAGGAGCCACCGGTCGCAACCGCACGCAATCACGCCGCCCGATTCTCGCGCAGCTCGAATCGCGCCCGCCCGCCGAGCCTGGGCAGCTGGTCGGGGTCGATGTGCGGTGGCGGAATGAACCACACCTCGCTCGGGCCCGCGTCGATCCGCCACCCGTCGCGGTGGATGCGGTGGTGGCAGAAACTGCACAGCATCACCCCGTTCGAGAGGTCGGTCGGGCCGGTATCTCGCTGCCACCAGTCGATGTGGTGCGCCTCGACGTAGGCGATGTTCTGGCCGCAGGAGGCGCAGCCGCCGTCGCGCTCGCCGAGGGCGAGGCGCTGCGCTCTGGTGAAGAGTCGGGCGGCTCTTCCGAGGTCGAGCGGGAGGCTCTCGCCGCCGAGCACGGCCGGGATGAGCTCGGCATCGGCGGCCATGCGGCGAGCCGTGGACGCCGAGACGGGCTGGTCGAGCCCGTCGATGCGGGCATGCCCGAGGTCGTTCACGAGCGTGTCGAGGTCGACCCGCACGACGACCGTGGTCTTCGCGAGCGGCGCGAGGGTCTGCGTGCACCCGAGCGTGTGGCGGGCGAGCGCGGCGAGCGCGTCGACCTGGATCTGAGGGATCGATCGCTGGTCGTCGACGACCGGTGCGGGGTCGCCGGCCGGATCGCGTCGGCGCAGCGCGTCGCTGACGAGCGCCTCGATCGCGGCCTTGACCGGTGCAGCGCTCTCGGGGTCGAGTCGGGCATGCAAGTGAACCATGCCGTGACGGTCTTCGCGCATCGTCAGTGAGCGCTCGGAGCGGAGCTCGTCGTCGCGGGGTTCGCCGCCGTCGGGATCGCGGCGCGCCTCGGCCTCGCGAACTCCGCGGATGAGAGTCTCGAGCGGTACCTGCGCCGCCAGGTCGACGAGCGCCGCTTCGACGATGTCGACCCTCGACGCCTCCGCCCGCGCCCAGGCACGATCGAGCATGGACGTGATCGCGGAGGCCGCCTCGAGTCCGATCGCCGCGGTCGCGAGGGCGGCGGCCACATGCGGATGCCGTGAGGGCGCGCGTTCGCCGCTGAAGGTCGGCCGCTCGGCGGTTGCGGTACCGACGGCGATCAGCCGCTGCGCGTCGGTGCGCGACGCCCCGGTGGACGCGGCGAGGAGCCGCGTCGGATTGTGGAATCCCTGTGCCTTCGCGAGCCCGGTCTCGCCGAACTCGGGCCCGGATCGTCTCGCGACCTCTGCGGCGGCGCGGGCGAGCACGGCGTCGATGTCGCGCCGCGTCTTTGCGGGCGCATCGGTGACCCGCACGAGGCCCGGATCGCTCATCTGCTCGAGGTCGACCTGCGCCGCCCCGAAGTTCGCACCCCATGCCGGCATCGCACCGGCCCACGCCTCGCGGAGCGTCGCCACGTCGCGCTCGAGGGCGGCCAGCGCGTGCAACGCATGCAGCGCGGACTGCGCCGCATGCGCAGACTGCGCCGCATGCGCAGACTGCGCCGCATGCGCAGACTGCGCAGACTGCGCGGTGGTCGGGGGCTCTTCCATGTCTCCATCCTGCACGCACCCACCGACATTCCAGCGCGTCGGAAATGGCTGACGATCGGCCATTCTGCCTATGGATGGTTCGGACGCAAATCGCCCTGTGGAGGAGAAGTCGCGCGCCGCGACATCCGCCATCGAACCCGGGGCCGACGTGCCTCGCCGTTGACGATCCGACGAGATCGGGGCCAGCATGGGGGCAGAATCTGAATCGGGTGGCATGGCGATGGGCGACTCCGCGCGCAGGGTCCGGCGACGAGACGGCGGCCGTGCTGCTCGCGATCCCCTTCGGGCTGTCGGTGGCGACGGCCGGGGTCTTCATGTGGTCGGCAGCGGATGCCTCGCTCTACGCGGTCCCGACCGAACGCTGACGCACGTGCCCCTCACACGGCGACCGCCGCCCCGCACCATCGCAGCAGTTCGACCTCGTGGTCGCGCATCCAGTGCCCGCCGTCGGGCACCACCTGCAACTCCGCGTGCGGCAGCAGCATCAGCCACGCGCGCCCGTGCGAGGCGGGCACGAGCACGTCGGCGCCGCCATAGACGAGTCGCGTCGCCGCTCGTACTCTGTTCGGGTCGAACGACCACTCCCTCGCGAACAGTGCGAGGTCGTCGTCGACCCAGCCGTCGATGCCGTGCGCGCCCCACTCGGTCGCCTCGACGGCCTCTTCGTGCTGCACCTCGGGCCGGCCGAGCACCTCGCGGTCGCTCATGGGCAGCCGCTCGAACCAGTCGACGAGTGCGTCAGCGCCGTCGCCGAGCGAACTCAGGTGCTCGCGCAGCACGGCATCACCATCGCGGGCGGCCGAGATCTCGGCGACCGTCTCGGCCACCATCTCCGTCGCGCCGTCGAACCCGAACCCGGCGGGCCCGAGCCCCACGTCGACGCAGAGCGCCGTGACGCGATCGGGCAGCAGCGCCGCCGTCGCGACGGCGTGCGGTCCGCCGCCCGAGGTGCCGATCACCGCGAAGCGGTCGGCCCCGCACGCGTCGGCGATGAGCCGGCTCCACTCCGCGGCATCCGCGACGGTGCGCCCCGGTGTCGACGGCGAGCCGCCGTAGCCGGGGCGATCGTACGAGCACAGCCGCACGCCGGCGGTCGCGGGCCCGGCCCAGCCGCCGGGCACGGCGATCGAGCTGCTCGGCGTGCCGTGGTGGAAGACGACGAGCGGGCCAGCGGGGTCGCCCCATTCGCGCACGCGGATCGATCCGGTCGCGGTGGGCAGGTCGAACTGCCGCGTCCAGGGGGCATTCACGCGAACTCCAGCACGTCGCGCGGCAATGATGACAAGAATCGCGGGCCGGATGCCTCGAACACGACGGTGTCGACGAGGATCAGCGACGTCCACGACTCGAAGTTCGTGACGAGCCCGGCTTCGATCACGTCGTCGCGCTCGTCGTCCATCGCCCACGCGAACTCGCCGACCCAGTCACCGGGTGCGACCGAGAGCCCGAGCTCGTACCCGCCGACGCCGCCCTCCGCACCCGGCGACACCCCGGCCTCGACGAAGTACCGGCGCAGCGCGGTCAGCAGCCCCCGCCAGGATGCTCCGACGGTGCCGTGCTCGGCGACCACCTCGTACGACCCCGCGGCGATGGCGATCTGCCGTCGGCTCTCGTCGGAGACGCCCCCGAACATCAGCGGTCGGGTCGCACGGGCGTGATAGCCGTCGACCGCGGACGCCATGTCGGGGTGCACGACCGGCCCTGAGCCGAGTCGGGTTCGCCCGCTCAGCCGGTGCAGCGCCGAGACCGACGATCCGGCCGCGACGGTCTCATGCAGCACGGCGGGTTCGCCGCCCGCCCGCACCATACCGAGCGAGTAGAGCGCCCACGCCTCCAATTCGGTCGTGTCGCGCGTGGCCTCGGCGAGGATCGCGCGGATGCCGGCGTCGCACGCCGCCTGGGCGAGTTCGATCTTCGCGAGCTCGGCGGGGCTCTTCAGACGCCGGATGCCGCGGAACGGCAGCGTGACATCGACCACCCGGCATCCGATGCCCTCGAGCATGGCGTCGACGACGTCGGCGACCGCGGGACTCGGGATGCAGCTCCACCGCTCGAGGCCGACGCGGCTGCCCGCCCACGGGCGGAGCTGCTCGGCGAGGAACGACACGTAGTCGTCGAGCGAGGCCTCATGCGTCTCGCTCGAGGTCGGCAGGGTGCGGATGTCGTCGAGCACGGTCGAGGTGCGGGCGAGCTCCTCGTGGTAGCCGGCGTCGATGATGAAGGGATGCCCCTCCTCGACGTGCACGACGATGCACTGCGCCGGCGGCATCGACGTCGAGGTGTGCTGGCGGTACCAACGGCTGCGGTAGCCGGTGAGCCAGGCCATCGTGTCGGGCGCGGTGATGATCGCGACGTCGACGTCGGTGTCAGCCATGGCGCGGCGCAGACGGCGGAGCCGATCGTCGTACTCTGCACGGGTGAAGGGGAGTTCGGTGGCGTCGTTGGTCACCCGACCATCGTCGCCGTGAGGCGGCGGTCGCGCCTGCGACATCCGTCGCAGATCAGCGCGCGAACTTCCACGGATGTCGAAACCTGCGCCGATCACGATCGGATTGACTCTCGGCAACCCCCGATGCCGCGCCGCGGCCCCGATGCTCCAATGGAGGCGCAATGACCGTCAGCAGCCCGCCGACAGCCCCACCGACGCAGCGAACGTTCTTCGGACTGCCGCGCACCATGTACCCGGTCGCCGGCTTCGCCGCGTTCGACGCACTGGCCTTCTACGGCATGCAGACGATCCTCGTCTACTACGTGTACTTCGCCGTCGCCGAGGGCGGCCTCGCGCTGTCGACCGACGTGGCGATCGCGATCGTGTCGACGTACAGCGCCGCGACGTTCCTCGCGACGATCTTCATGGGCTGGCTCGCCGACAACGTGCTCGGCGCCGGCCGCGGCCTGCGCTGGGGTGCGGTGCTCGCGCTCGCCGGGTACCTCGTGCTCGCCGCCGTGCCCGGCGAGGTCGGTCTCGCGACCGGCCTCATCGCCATCGCGTTCGGCGCCGCCTCGATGTGGGTCAGCGAGGGCGCTGTGCTCGGCGGCACATTGAACGCGCATGAATCGAAGCGCGAGTCGGGTTTCACCGTCTACTACCTCGGCAGCGCGGGCGGCGCCCTCGTCGGCATCACCCTCACGGGAGTGCTGCAGTCGGAGGTCGGATTCCGCCTCGGTTTCCTCGCCTCGGCGGTCGCGATCCTCATCGGGCTGCTCGTGTACCTGCCCTTCCGCCGCTCCACCGAGGCGACCGCGCCCGTCGTGCACGGCCACGGCGTGAAGGGCTGGGCGCTCGCCTGGCCGATCCTCGCCGTCGCCCTCGGAGTCGCGGCGATCATCGGCACCGTCGCGGCGGGATCGAACCCGTCGACGATCGTCGGACTCGGCGCGCTCGTGCTGGCCGCCGGAATGTTCGTGAAGCTGTTCTCTCGGCGCGACCTCGACCGCGAGCACAAGCGGCGAGTCCTGCACTACCTGCCGTTCTTCGGCGCGACGGCTGTGTTCGCGATGCTCTACCAGCAGCTCTATACGACGGTCGCGATCCACTCCGAGGCGAGCACCGACCGCGTCGTCTTCGGCATCGAGTTGCCGCCGTCGACCGTGCTCGGCATCGCGCCGCTCTGCACGATCATCGTCGCGCCGATCCTCGCGACGCTGTGGGGCGCTCTCGGCGACCGCCAGCCGTCGCTCGCGGTCAAGTTCGCCATCGCATTCGGTGGCTGCGCACTCGCGATGGGATGGCTCGCCGCGGCCTCGGGCACGGGCGAGCTCACGCCGATCATCGTGCTCGTCGTCATCGTGTTCGTCTTCGGCGCCTCCGATGTGGTGGTGTCGCCGTCGGGCCTGTCGCTCGCGAGCGCGGTCGCTCCGGCCGGCTTCG
Source organism: Agromyces lapidis (assembly GCF_009749405.1). Taxonomy (GTDB): domain Bacteria; phylum Actinomycetota; class Actinomycetes; order Actinomycetales; family Microbacteriaceae; genus Agromyces; species Agromyces lapidis. Next base: position 20,126 of record NZ_WBIQ01000009.1, on the reverse strand, counting down.
AGACGCGCATGCTCTCGCTGCACTATCTGGGCGCCGCGATCGGCATCGCCGCAGCGGGCGTCGCGGGCGAGGGCTTCTCGCCCGGTGAGAACGAGACCGCCTACTTCGCCGCCTTCGCCGTGGTCGGCGCCGTCGTGGCGGTCGCCATGATCTTCGTGCGGTTCGCGTTCGGCAAGCGACTGATCGCGACGGATGGCACGACCGACGGTGTGGAGGTGCTGTGATGACCACCACGACGAACCACATCAGTGTCATCCGCGCCGGCGCCGTCGCGGACGTGATCACCGGCGAGGTGCTCGCCGACCACGCGATCGTCCTCGACGGCGAGCGGATCGCCGCCGTCGAGCCCTGGTCGGCCTCGCGCCACGGCAGCGGCAACGAGGTGCTCGACCTGCGCGACCACCTCGTCGCGCCCGGCCTCATCGACCTGCACACCCACCTCGTCGGGGAGCTCGAGCGCGGCAGCTACAGCCCGTACCTCACCGGTTCGCCCGCCCGCGATGCGCTGCTCGGCGTGCGCAACGCCCGTGCCACGCTGCGCGCCGGGTTCACGACGGTGCGCGACGTCGGCAGCTTCCGCGCCTTCGTCGACTGCGACCTGCGCGACGCGATCGACTCCGGCATCTGCGAGGGTCCGCGCATGGTGTGCGCCGGCGCTTACGTGACGTGCTCGTCGGGCGGCGGCGAGATCACCGACCTCGCGGTCGACATCGAGCTGCCGCGGTCGTTCCGATTCGGCGTGGCCGATTCGGTCGACGAGGTGCGGTCGGCGGTGCGCCGCATCGCGCACCGCGGCGCCGACGTGATCAAGGTCATCGCGACCGGCGCCGTCTACGCCGCGGGCACCGTGCCCGGCGCGCCCGAGTACACCGAGGCCGAGCTGCGGGCGTGCGTCGACGAGGCCGCGCTGTACGGCCTCTACGTCGCCGCGCACGCGCACGGCGAAGAGGGCGCGCTCCGGGCCATCCGTGCGGGCGCCCGCACCATCGAGCACGGCACCATGCTCGGCGAGGCCGCGATGTCGGCCATGCTCGAGCACGGCACGTACTACGTGCCGACCACCTACCTGCTGCAGTGGGACGACGCCCACGGCGACCTCGACGGCTACCCGGCGGGCGTTCGCGAGAAGACCGCGCTCGTGGGCGAGTCGGCCCGTGCGTCAGTTCGACTCGCGATCGAGGCCGGGGTGCGCATCGCGTACGGCACCGACGCGATCGTCTTCCCGCACGGGCTCAACGCCGGACAGCTGCCCGAGTTCGTCGAGTTCGGCATGACGCCGATGCAGGCGCTGCAGTCCGCGACGTCCGTGGCGGCCGACTGCCTCGGCCGGTCGATGGATGTCGGTGCCCTCGCGCCCGGCCGCTACGCCGACCTCGTCGCCGTGCCCGGCGCGCACCTCGACGACGTGCACCGCTTCACCGAGGTCGCGGCCGTGGTGAAGGGCGGAGCGCTCGTCGTGTGACGGCGGCGGGCGACGCGCGCGGCATAGGATCGGAGGCGTCCCGCCGGCCAGGTAGCGGAGGCCCGATGTTCGACACCGTGCAGGAGACCGTCGATCGGCTCGCGATGGCGCTGAACCGCTCGGTGGTGCTCGAAGACGCCGAGTTCGTGCTGCTCGCCAGCAGCGCGCACTACGACGACCTCGACCCGGCCCGGCTGCAGACCCTGACCGCCCGGTGCCCGACCGAAGCACTGGCGGCCGAGCTGCGCGCCCGCCGCCTGCACGCGCGCCTCGCGATCACGCTGCGGTCGCGGTACGGTGTGCTCGGCTTTCTCTGGGTCACGCTCGTGCGCCCGCTCACGCCGAGCGAGGCATCCGTCATCGCCGAGACCGTCGAGACGCTGCGTTCGCTGCTCGTCAACGTCTCGCAGTCGATCGAGGCCGTGAACGCTGAGGTCGAGTCGGAGATGCTCGGGCTGCTCACCCCCGATGCGCCGAGCCGCAGCAATGCGGCGAGCGAGCTCGTCGACCTCGGCATGTACACGCGCTCGCGCCGGTTCGTGGCGCTCTGCCTCTCGCTCGGCGCCGAGTGGGCGCCGTGGGGCGGACCTCCGCCGCGCGAGGTGATCTCGCGCGTGCTGCTGCGCGCGATCACGACGCCGATGATCGACGCCTACAGCTTCGTGCCGAGCACGCCCGACACGTTCATCCTCATCGGGTTCCGCAACGAGCCGACGCCCGAGGCGATCGACAGCATGGTCGCGGCGATCGTACGCGAGGCGGATGCCGCGGACGTGCACGAGCCGCTCGACGCGGTCGTCGGCATCGGTGCGCCGGTCGACGGGCTCGCGGACGCCTGGGAGTCGTACGAGCAGGCGCTTGTGGCGGTGCGGGTGGCGCGATCGCGGGGGAGGAGATCGGCGTCGTGGACTGCCGACCCCATCGCCGCCTCCGTCGCGACCCTGCTCGCGCAGGAGCCGCCGCCGCACCTGCTGCCCGATCCGCTGCGCCGCCTCGCCGCGGCGCCGCCCGAGACCATCGAACTCTTCGAGGCGTACGTCGCCCACGGCGAACGCATCACCGAGGTCGCCGAGCAGCTCGGCGTGCACCGGGCCACCGTGCACTACCGCCTCAAGCGGGCCGCCGCGTCGATCGGCATCGACATCGACGCCGACGACGCGCGGTTCGTGATCGGCGCGTGGTTGCGGCAGCGGTGGTTGCGGGGGTGAGCGGTAGCACCCCACGGGATGACGTGTCGCTACATCATCGACTGCAGCAGTTGCGTGGCGCGCTGGTTGTCGCTCGTCGCGAGCACGATCCGGTTTCGGGATGCCACGTAGACGAGCGAGATGTTGATGCCGGCTTCGGCGAGGGCTCGAGCCATGCCGCCGAATACGCCCGGTGTGTCGAGGTCGGGCTCGGGCAGCGCCGGGCTGACGATGACGTCGGTCTCGGCATCGACCGTGATGCCGACGCCCTCGAGCGCAGCCCTGGCTCCCGCGACGTCGTCGACGAGCACGTGGACGGCGCCCCGACCGCCCTCCATGATCGCGCAGAGCCCTTCGATGTTGACGCCCGCGTTGCCGAGCGCCTCGCCGAGTCGAGCCCCCTCGCCGGGCTGGTCTTCGAGGGTGATCAAGAGATCCTTCGCCATGACGGCACCTCACTTCTCGGGTGCTTCAGGTCTACGCCTGCGTCCGCGACGCGTCAACGGCCCAACGGCTCAACGGCTCAACGGCTCAACGGCCCAACGGCTCAGCGGCTCAACGGCCCAACGGCTCAGCGGCTCGCCGGCTCGAACGGTTCGGCCGCGGGTGAACACCACGGCAGCACGACGTCGACCACGTGCGGCGGCATATCGTGGTCGACATGAGCGAGCCGGTCGAGGGCGAGGACTTCTTCGCCGATGACGAAACGGCGCGGGCCATCTACCGCGCGTTCGCCCGACCGCTCGTGCGCCTCGAAGGGGTCGAGGTGCGGGTCTCGAAGAGCCAGGTCGCCTTTCGCGCCAGACGGGGCTTCGCCTACGCCTGGGCGCCGAAGCAGTACCTCGCGTCGGACGTGCCGGTGGTGGTGTCGATCGCGTTGCCGCACCGCGTGGATTCGGAGCGGTTCAAGGAGGTCGCGCACCCTGCGGCGTCGACGTGGATGCATCACGTCGAGCTCCGGCTGGTCGAGGACGTCGACCGTGAACTGATCGGCTGGGCGAAGCAGGCGTGGGAGCACGCTCGCTGAGGCCGGCTTCGGGCTGCATCACTCGGGATGATTGCCCGCGCGCCCGTTGATGGTGAACGGCGTCGTGACGCCGTCGTACATGAGGTGGGCGATGAGGCCGTCGACCGCGTGCGGGAGGGTGTGGCAGTGGTCGCTCCAGATGCCCGGGTTGTCGGCGACGAAGGCGATCTCGTACGACTCTCCGGGGTGCACGTCGAGTGAGTCGACCCACCACGGGCTGCCCGAGGCGGGCTCGTCGTCGCGTGAGAGCACCACGATGTGATGTCCGTGCAGGTGCATCGGGTGCACCTCGCCCGACTCGTTGACGACGCGCATCCTGACGACGTCGCCCTCGGTCACGTGGAACATGGGCACGTCGGGGAACATGCGGCCGTTGATCGTCCAGAAGTTGCCCGGGCGGCCGTCGATGATGCCGAACCGGCGGGCGATCGCGTAGTCGTAGGCGCGGTCGGGTGACGACGGGTCGAACCCGAGCGGCGCCGGCGTGCCGTAGGCGAGCAGGTCGAGGGTCGTCGAGGGCTGCACCGCCGACGGCGCGGATGCCTCGGGGTCGCCGATCACGACGCGGCGCGCACCGCCGACGTGCACACCGGTCGCACCATGTTGCGGCGCCCGCACCGTGACATCCGCTCGCCCGCCGGCGGGGATGAGCAGCCGCTGCCCGGCCACCTCGGTCGGCCCGGTGACCTCGTGCCCGTCGGTCGCGACGACGCGGAACTGCGCCTCGGACCACACGGCCGCCGTGCCCTGGTCGGTGTTGATGACGCGTACGCGCACGGTCGATCCGGGCGGCGCGTCGACGCGCTCGTCGGCGACGCGGCCGTTCAGCGTGTGCTGGCCGCCGTAGACGTGCAGCAGTGCGGTCACGTCGAGTTCGGCCGCGGCCTCGGGCGGCGTCGCGGGGTCGATGACGAGCGCGCCGAGCAGTCCGCGCAGCACCTGCTCGTGCGACACCTGGTGCGAGTGGTACCAGTACGTGCCGGCGTCCTCGGCGATGAAGCGGTACACATGGCGGCCGCCGACCGGTACGGCGTCCTGGGTGATGCCGGCGACGCCGTCGGCCGCGTTCGGCACGTCGACGCCGTGCCAGTGCAGGGTCGCCCCCGCCGCCACCGACTCGTTCACGAACGCGACCTCGACGAGGTCGCCCTGCCGCGCCCGCAGTTCGGGCCCCGGCGACGAGCCGTTCACGGTGTACCCCTCGACCGAGCGTCCGCCCGGCACGTCGATGGTCTGCTGCCGGGCGACGAGCTCGACCTGCACGTCGGCGGCGCGGTCGGGGTCGGCGGTGAGCGAGGTCACGCCGACCTCGCCGGCCGCGAAGGCTCCGGATGCCTCGGCCGCCCCGCCGACCGCGCCGCCGCGCTGCACGTGGTTCGAGTGCCCGTCGTGCTCGCCGCCCGCGCCGTCGCCCATCGACATCACCGAGTACTCGCCGAGCAGCGTCGAGCTCCACGCGAGCACGCCGGCGCCGAGCGCGGTCGCCACCGCGACGCCGACGGCGACCCGCCTGATGAGCTCACGCCGTGACGGCATCGGGGCTCGCCCCCTCGGGGGATGCCGGTGGCGCGTCGGCCGACTCGGCTGTGGCGCGGGCGCCGCTCGCCTCGCCCGCGTCGGTCGTGCGCCCGCGCCGAACGCGCAGCGCGGCGACCGAGGCCGCGGCCACCACGGCCAGGGCGTTCGCCCCGTGGATCAGCCCGAGGTACGGCACGTCGGTGATCGAGAACCCGAGCACCACCTGCAGGGCGACGAGCCCGAAGACCGTCGCCGCCCACAGCTTCGCGCCGCGCACCCGCACGAAGAACGAGACGACGAGCAGGGTGAGCGCGATGAGGGGGATGAGGATGCCTCCGACGAGGCCGTGGATCATGAACCCGAGTTCGCCGACGCCCGCAGCCTGGAAGCTCTCGAGCAGCGCCTTGTCGACGACCCCGCCCTCCGAGACGAGGTTCAGCATGCCGCCGAACGCGAACGCGATGGCGGCGGCCTGCACGACGACGGCGCCCGCGACGGTCCAGGCGAGGCCGGTGTAGAGCTTGCGCATGATGCCTTCTCCTTCGTGCGGCGCCGGTGCGTGGCATCCGCTCGCCCTTCACGCTGTCGGGTCGCGGAGCGCGCCGGAACGGTGGCAGCCGGATGCCGCATGGCGGCGCGCCGCACCGCGCATGGGGGCTGCCTGCCAAGGGATGCCGGGGAAGACCCCCTCCCGCGATCGACCCGACAGGAGGAGCATGGAACCGTGCAACGCAGGTGGGTGTGCCTCGCGACGCTCGGCCCGATCGGGGTCGCCGCGCTGGGGTACGTCGTCGTCGTTCTCGGGTTTCTCGAGGCCGACGCCGATCACGCCCTCGCCTGGCCGTTGCTCGGCGTGCTGCCGCTGTTCGTGTTCGGCATGTGGCTGCTCACCGTGTCGTCGTCGCGCATCGCGGTGCTCGTCGCGCTCGCCGCGACCGCGATGCTCGTCGGCTCGGCGTACGAGACCTTCATCCAGCGCAACATGCAGATCGTCGTCGAGCCGTGGTTCCCGCTGTTCAACGTGCTCGGGCTGACGGCGGACGCGACGGCGACCTCGGCGTTCCTGATCGTCTTCGCGACGTTCCCCGACGGGGTCGTCGAGCGGCGCTGGCAGCGCGTCGCCGTCGCGACCCTCTGGGTGCCGATGCTCGTCGGCCCGCTCACGCTGCTCACGACGCCGCACGTGGTGATGTCGCCGTACGCCGGCTTCAGCGGCGAAGGAATCCCGAACCCGTACGTGGTGCCCTGGCTCGAGTGGGCCGCCCCCGCGGTGCACCTGCTCGTCTACCAGGCCTGGCCCGCCGTCGCCCTCGGGCTGGCGGTGCTCGCCTCCCGCGCCCTCTTCGGCGAGCCCGAGGTGCGCGCACGCACGCGGGTGATGGCGCTGACCGTCGCCGGCGCCGTCGTGGCGTTCGCGCTGTGGACGTTCCTGCCCGACGTCGGGATCATCGCCCTGTTCGTCTACGCCTCGCTCATCGCGGTGCCGATCGCCGCGATCCACGGGATCCTGCGCTCGGGCGCGTTCGAGATCGCGCCGGGCGACCGGGGTCGCCTCGTCGCCCGCTCGTCGAACCTGCTCATCACGGTCGTCTACGCCGCCGCCGTCGCGACGCCCGCCATCCTGCTGTCGGGGCAGCTGCGCGTGGTGCCGGCGGTGCTCATCACGACCATCCTCGCCGTCTGCCTGCTGCCGCTGCGCACCTGGATGCAACGGTGGATCCTCCGCGCCGTCTTCGGCGACCGCGACCGCCAGCTCACGATGCTCAGCGAGCTCGGCGCTCGACTCGAGCAGGCGGTCGAGCCCCGCGACCTGCTCACCCGGCTGGCCGAGGCCGTGCGCGAGGGGCTCGGCGCGTCGTGGGTGCGGATCCGGCTCGCCACGGCCGACGGCGCGCTCGCCGCGGCGCCCGTCGGCGTCGCGGGCGACGTGGATGCCTCGGGCGGATCTGTCACCGCCGGCGGCCCGGGCGGCTCGGGCGGCTCCGGCGGTTCGGGCGCCTTCGCCGCCGAGCCGGCCGAGTCGTGCGACCTGATGCGCGGCGACGAGCGGCTCGGCCGCATCGAGCTCGGCCCGCGGCGACGCGGCGAGTACAGCGACGCCGAACGCGCGCTGCTGCGCACGGTCGCGGGCCAGGCCGCGGCATCCGTGGCCAATGTGCGCCTGACCGAGCAGCTCGCCGAGCAGCTCGACGAGCTGACCGCGTCGCGCGAGCGCCTCGTCGCCGCGCAGGACGACGAGCGCCGACGCCTCGAGCGCGACCTGCACGACGGCATCCAGCAGGACGTGGTGGCGCAGATCGCCGCGCTGCGGCTCGCCCGCAACCGGCTGCAGCGCGGCGAGCTGACGCCCGACGAGCTGGCCGAACTGCAGGATCAGGCCCGCGAGACCCTCACCGACCTGCGCGAGCTCGCGCGGGGCATCCACCCGCCGGTGCTGAGCGACAACGGGCTCGTCGCGGCGGTCGAGTCGGGGGTCGCGCGGTACCCGATCCCGTTGACGGTCGAGGCCGATGAGGGCGTGCGCGCCGAGCGCTTCTCCGACGAGGTCGAGACGACCGCCTACTACGTGGTGCGCGAGGCGCTCGCGAACACGGCCAAGCATGCGAACGCGTCGCACGCCTCGGTCGGGCTGGCGCGCGACGACGGGCACCTGCGCATCGCGATCAGCGACGACGGATGCGGCATGGGCGAGGTGGTGCCGGCGTCGGTGGCCAGCGGCGGGCTCGCGAACATCCGCGACCGGGTCGCGGCGCTGCGCGGCACGATGCGGGTCTCGCCCGGCGAGCCGACGGGAACGACCCTGCTCGTCGAGCTGCCGGTCGACGGCGTGGCCCCCGCGACGGGAGCGGAGGTCGCCGCCGTTGGATGAGTCGGGAGTGCTGCGCGTCGTGATCGCCGAGGACAACTACCTCGTGCGCGAGGGGCTGCGGCGCCTGCTCGAGGACTCGGGCGAGATCGACGTGGTCGCCTCGACCGGCAACGCGACCGAGCTGCTCGACGCCGTGCGGCGGCTTGCGCCGCACGCGGTGCTCACCGACATCCGCATGCCGCCCGGCCATCACATGGAGGGCATCGAGGCGGCGCGCGCGATTCGCGCCGCGCACCCCGAGACCGGGGTGGTGGTGCTGTCGCAGCACGCCGACGAAAGCTACGCGCTCGCCCTGTTCGCCGACGGCTCTGCAGGCCTCGGGTACGTGCTGAAGGATCGCATCGGCGATCTCGAAGACCTCGTGCACGCGCTGCGCGAGGTGTGCGTGGGCGGTTCGGTGATCGACCCGCTGATCGTCGACACCCTGGTGCGCCGCCGCAGCGCGGCCGGGGCGTCGAGCCCGCTCGCGACGCTGTCGCCGCGCGAGCTCGACGTGCTGCGCGAGATGGCGGTGGGCAAGACGAACGCGGGCATCGAGCAGGCGCTCTTCCTGTCGACGTCGACGGTCGAGAAGCACGTCAACGCGATCTTCACGAAGCTGCGGCTGCCCGAGACCGGCGTGCATCGCCGGGTCGCGGCGGTGCTTGCGTTCCTGCAGGACGGGGACGGGGCGGAGAGTCCTTAGGCTTCGGCTCGGGCGGGTGGGGCGGACCGGTCTGCATCGGCGCGCGACGTCGGTTCGGGTTCGGGCGCGGGCGCCGGCATCGTCGAGAGGATGTCCCTGGCCTGCTCGGCCGCGCGGGCGATGCTCTCGCCGACGAAGTCGACGAAGCGGGCCATGTTCTGCAGCCGGTTGCCGGCCGGGGTCTCGCGTCCGAACACGTTGACACCGCGGCGGGCGGTCTCGGCCAGCTCGGCGTTCGATCGCGCCGCGGCGAGCATCGACTGGTACCAGGCGTCGTTGTCGGCCGAGTAGCGCTCGCGGCGGCCGGACTCGACGACCCGGCGCACGAGGCCGACGTTCTCGAGCAGCGCGACCGCCTTCGAGACCGACGCAGGGCTCACCTGGAGCCGCTGCACGAGCTCGGCCGCGGTCAGGCTGCCGGCGTCGGAGGTGTAGAGGCAGGTCAGCACCGAGGCAGCCATGCGGGGGAGCCCCGACTGCATGAGGATCGTGATGAACGCCTCCTCGTACTCGTGCACGGCCTCGGCGTCGCGGCCGTGGGCCTGCGGGGGCGCCTGCTGGCCGCGCGGTGCCGCAGGCTTGCGCTGGTGCGTGCGTCGCTCGGTCGCCCGCTGGGCGAGGTCGGCGCGGTAGGCCGCCGGCCCGCCGTTGCGCATCACCTCGCGGGTGATCGTCGAGGTGGGGCGATCGAGGCGCCGGGCGATCTCGGCGTACGCGAGGTCGTCGGCGAGGCCCAGCGAGATCTGCTGGCGTTCGTGCTGGGTGAGCCTGCCTCCCGGCATGTCGGCCTCCTTCGTCGGCTGGATGCCCCAGTATGACGTTCGTTCCCTATCCATTGCAACGATGAGGACGACGGGAGTTGCATTAGATTCTGCACCGTTGCAACGATTTATGTCGTATGAACTGGGATTTCCTACGACAATTGCAATTCGGTTGTTGTGCAATGTGTGAACGCAACGTAGCGTTACCAACATCAGAAACACCGACGGAAGCAACACCGACAGCAGAGGAATCATCATGGTCCAGAAGTTCGACACCCCCGCCCCCATCGCCGCAGTGCTCGACATCTCGGCAGGCCGCGTGCAGGTCATCGCCGCCGACCGGGCCGACACCGCGGTCGAGATCCGCCCCGCGAACGCCTCGAAGAGCCGCGACGTCAAGGTCGCCGAAGAGACCACCGTCGACTACCGCGACGGCGTGCTGCGCATCGCGACCCCCTCGGGCAACCAGCTGCTCGGCCCCTCGGGCTCGGTCGAGGTCACGGTGCAGCTGCCCGCCGGCTCCCGCGTCGAGGCGAAGGCGGCCGCCGCCGAGTTCCGCGGAGTCGGTCGCCTCGGCGAGGTCGTGTTCGACGGCGCGAACGGCGCGATCAAGATCGACGAGGCCGACAGCGTGCGCCTCTCCGCACTCGCCGGCGACGTCGTGGTCGGCCGCCTCAACGGCCCGGCCGAGATCAGCACCCAGAAGGGCGACATCCGCATCGCCGAGGCCGTGCGCGGCTCGGTCGTGCTGAGCGCGCAGGCCGGCAACCTGTCGGTCGGTGCCGTGCGCGGGGCATCCGCGACCCTCGATGCGGGCACCACCTACGGCCGCGTGCAGAACTCGCTCACCAACACCAAGGGCGCCGACGCCGAGCTCGCCATCACGGCGACCACCGCGTACGGCGACATCGAGGCACGCAGCCTCTGAGCCCGTCGCCCGCCGCTCGCCGCTCGCGACGAAGCCGCCGATGCCCTCACCGGGTGTCGGCGGCTTCGCATATAATGAACGAAAGTTCATTGAAAGGGTGCATCGGATGGCGCGGACGGCGGAGCAGAACGAGGCCATGAGGGCCACGACCCGCGAGGCGATCGAGACCGCCGCCGTTCGGGTCTTCGCCCGACGAGGCTTCGCAGACTCGAACATGCGCCAGATCGCCGCCGAGGCCGGGTTCAGCGCCGGATCGATCTACCGGCACTATGCAAGCAAAGAGGAGCTGTTCGAGTCGCTCCTCGGTCAGGCATCCGACGGGCTCCGGGCGACTGCGACCCACCTGTCGGGCGACGGCGACCCGCTCGAGCAGATCCGTGGGTTCACCGAGGTGTTCCTCGCCGATCTCGCGAACGGCGAGGGGGCGGCCGAGTTCTTCATGGTGGTGCACCACGGCTTCGCGACCGACACCCCGGTCGGAACCGCCGGCCGGCTCGCCGTGGCGCAGCGCGAGCTCTGGGACGCGGTCGCGGCCCTCGTCCGCCGCGGACAGCGCTCGGGGCAGTTCGCGGCGGGCGATCCTGCTCGCGTCACGGCGAACTACTTCGCCTTGCTCACCGGGCTCACGATGATGAGTTTCGCGTTGGGCGACGCGCTGCCCGAGCCCGACATCGACCTGGTGCTGCGCACACTCAGAGGAGGAGCAGAGAGATGATCGAGATCACGCGGGGCGACGAACTCGGCGAGGAGTACCGGCGAAAGATCACCGAGGTGCTCGTGAACGGCTTCGCCGACGACTTCGAGTTCTTCTCCAAGGATCCGCGTGTGCTCGCCGACGCCTTCGAGCACATGGTCATCTTGGAGCGGTTCCACGTCGCGCTCGTCGACGGTGAGCCGGCCGCGATCGCGTCGGTCACCGAAGGCGCGCAGGAATGCTTCGCCCCCGAGAAGCGCCCGTTCCAGCGAGCGCTCGGGCGGATACGTGGCGCGATCAGCTATCGGATCGTCCGGAGTCAGTTCGTCGGGGCCTACGACGGTGCACGTGCCGGGCTCGCCGAGATCGGGTTCGTCACGACCGCGCCCGAGCACCAGGGCAAGGGCGTGGCCACCGCACTCATGCGCAAGCTGCTGGAGCTGCCGTACGACGAGTTCGTGCTGCGCGACATCAAAGACACGAACGCCCCCGCACTCGGGCTCTACCGCAAGCTCGGCTTCATCGAGACCCGCCGTCGTGCGGTGAGGTTCGCCAAGCGCGCGGGTTTCACGGACTACGTGTCGATGGGCCTGCGCCGGGCCTGACGAGGTACTCGTTCGGAGAGGTCTCCTGTTCGAGCAGGAATGGCGCGGCCTCGGAGGTCGTCAACGAACGCCGCATCGCCTCACGCGCCGGCGAAGGATGCCTCGGCGAGCACCGTGCGCACCTCGCGCGCCGGCCGCCCGAGCACTTCGCCCACCGTGGCGGTCGCGGCCTCGTTGCGGCCGTCGAGCACCTCGCGGCAAAGCTCGGTGAGCATCGTCGCCACCTCGGGGCCGTCTTCTTCGGCGACGGCGGCGAAGAACTCGTCGAACGTGACGGGCACGTAGACGATCTCTCGCCCGGTGGCCGTGGAGAGCAGGCTCGCGACCTCGGCGAACGTCAGCGACTCGGGCCCGGTCACCTCGAGCACGCGACCCGCGTAGCCGTCGCCGGTGAGTGCCTCGACGGCGACTGCGGCGATGTCGTCGACGTCGATGAACGGCTCGCGCACGTCGCCGGCGGGCATCGCGAGCACTCCGGTCGCCACCGCGCCACGCAGCATCCCCTCGGTGAAGTTCTGCGTGAACCAGCTGGCGCGCACGACCGTGCCCGCGATGCCCGGGGCGTTCAGCACGAGCTCTTCGCAGGCGCGGGCGCCGTCTTCGCCACGGCCCGAGAGCAGTACGACGCGGCGAACGCCGGCGCCGCGTGCCACCTCGATGAGACGCGCGATGTCGTCGTCGGCTCCGGGCACGGCGAGGTCGGGAACGTAGGCCGCATACAGACCCTCGACGCCTTCGAGCGCGCGGGCCCACCCCTCCGGCTGCTCCCAGTCGAAGGCCGGGCTCGTGCCGCGAGCGAGGCGGCGCGTGGTCTGGCCGCGCTCGTCGAGCAGGTCGGCGATGCGACGCCCGGTCTTTCCGGTGGCGCCGATCACGGCGGTGGTGGAGGTCGTGGTGGAGGTCGTGGTGGAGGTCATGGTGGTGTCCTTTCGGTCGGTGTGCGTCCACCCTCGCGGCATCCAATGAGACGAACAATGGCTGTGGGTACGCATTTCTATGCCGATCGTCCAGGGACTCGGACTTCTGGGACCTCGGCATGCCAGCGTGGACGCATGGTCAATCCGCGCAGCACGAGGGAAGGCGCACCCGCAGCAGCCGTGAACGCCGGCGCCGCCGGCGCCGGCGAACCACTCGGCGACGGTCTGCACCTGCTCCGGTTCACCGGCGCGCTCTACTGCCGCGCCGAGCTCTCCGCCCCGTGGGGCGTCGAGTTCCCACGCCTCGACGGCTACATGACGTTGCCCGTCGTCTTGGCCGGCAGGTGCGTGCTCGAGATCGGCGACGAGCGGCACCTGCTCGAGGCCGGCAGCGCAGCGCTCATCACACGCGGACTTCCGCACCGAATGCTGAGCGAAGCCGATGCCGCGTCGACGCCGCTCTTCGAGATCCCCGTCGAGCAGCTGAGCGAAACGTACGAGCACATGCGTTTCGGCGGTGGCGGCGAGCGGGCGCAGGTCGCCTATGCGGCGCTTCGGGTGGATGCCCCGCTCGCCGCGCGCTTGATCGCCGAGCTTCCCGACCTCATTCGCGTCGACGCGTGGGATGACGGCGAGGCGGGCGCCTTCCAGGCGGTGCTGCGGCTGTTGGCGCGTGAAGCCGAGGTCATCGAGCCCGGCGGCGAGGCGGTGATGACCAGGCTCGCCGACGTGCTCGTCATTCAGGTGCTGCGATGGTGGCTGCGCAACGCCGACCACGACGCGACCGGGTGGCTCGCCGGGCTGCGCGACCGACAGATCGGTCACGCGCTCGCGCGCATGCATGCTCGACCCGACGAGGACTGGTCGCTCGTCGAGCTGGCCAGGCAGTCGAACATGTCGCGGTCGGCATTCGCCGAGCGGTTCACGACGCTCGTCGGCGAGCCGCCGATGCGCTACCTCGCCGGGTGGCGACTCGAGCAGGCGCACGCCGAACTCGTGCACACGATCGATCCGATCGCCGTGATCTCGAGCCGGGTCGGCTACTCGTCGGAGGCCGCGTTCAGTCGGGCCTTCAAGCGGTACCACGGCACGACGCCGGGTTCGGTGCGGCACTCGGCCGCAGCGACTCAGCGTCCGACCGCGGTGCGGGCGGGTCACGCCGGCTGAGTCCCCGGGGCGCATCGAGTTCGCCGGTCCGGATGTCGGCGGCTTCGTCGCCGTGCTCGTGCACTGCATCGCCCCGCGGGTTCGGCTGTGAGCGAGGTCGCGTCGCGATACTGCTCCGCTGCGATCCGCGGCGGAGCACCTGACATCGACGCGATTCAGGCGGGGTCGATGCGCAGCACGGGCGCCGATTCGCCGACGGTGAGGTCGTCGACGATGCGGATGCCTCGTGCGAGCTCGTCGACCGCACCGACGACGGTGCCGAATCGTTCGCGGTCGCTGCACACGGCCGTGACGGTCACGAGGTGCGTGCCGAGATCCCAGGTGTACGTGGCGAACGGCGGGCGGCCACCCGACGGCAGCGGCATGACGAGCTTCTCGCCCACGCCGAGGTAGGTGCCACGGAACTCCTCGGTGTCGTCGTACTCGATCGGCATCGAGGCTCGCGCGATGCGGATCTCGGGTGTCGCCGCCTGCACCTGGGCCATCACGACGAGCAGATCGGGCTCGGCCTTCCAGACCCACACGAGCACACGCCCCGCTGCCTTGCGCATCAGGAACGGCACGGCCTGACTCATCGCCCAAGCACTGAAACCGCCGCCGCGCTTCGACCCCGTGGCATCCGGACCCTTGGCCTGCGACAGCAGCATGCCGATCGCCTGCTTGCGGGCGCGGCGACCGCGGAAACCGAGAGAGTCGGTGACGGGCACCCACTTGGAGCGATCGGGTTCTGCGTGAAGACGGGGCACGCTCTCAGCCTACGAGGCGAGGCTGTGCGGTCGGCGGGTGGGCGGGCGCTGCGGGACTGACCATGACCTCGTTCTCGGCATCGAGCGCCCTCAGCCGCTGATGCGCAGGTCCTTCCGGCGTCCGAGAACGGATGTCGCGCCGCACCGCTTTCGACGGCATGAGCTGCTCGGCGTCGTCGATCGGGAAGGGAGTGTCGCGTCAGCGCAGCCGGTGCCGATCGGCCCACTGCCCGATCGCGGCCGCGATCGCATCCGGCTGGTCCTCCTGTGCGTGGTGGCCGGCGCGCCCCCCGTCGGCGATCTCGAGCGAGGCGATCGCGGCCGCGCACCACTCGGTCATCGCAGTGTCGATGAGCAGGGTCGGCGAGCCTGAGAAGGTCAGCAGCAGCTTCGGCACCGAGGTGCTCGTTGCGAGCCACCGGTCGTAGGCCTCGATGCGCTCGACGAGTTCGGCCGGTTCGCCGCCGAGTGGCATTTGCCGTGCCCACGCGAGCACGGGAATGCGGCTTTCGGGGGTGGGGAAGGGTGCCAGGTATGCGTCGAGCTCGGCACCCTCGACCGGCGCCAGCACGCCACCGGTGAAGGCCTGACGGATGAAGGCGTCGGTGCTCAGCACGCGCTCCTCGCCGACGCCCGGTGTGCGCACCGACTCGGAGCGGGCTCGCGCCTGCGGCGAGAGATCGCTCCAGTCCATGGGTTTCACGATGCTCTCGAAGAACGCGACGCCGAGTACCCGCTCGGGATGCCGCGTGGCCCAGTCGAACCCGAGCGCGCCGCCCCAATCGTGGCCGACGAGCACCGCTCGTTCGATGCCGACGGCGTCGAACCACTCGTCGAGGTAGCGCGCGTGGTCGGCGAATCGGTAGTCGAGGTCTGGCTTGCCGGATCGCCCCATGCCGATGAGGTCGGGTGCGAGCAGATGCCCGTCGCCGACGCGATCGATGACGTTCCGCCATTGGTGAGAGGAACCGGGGTTGCCGTGGAGGAACACGAACGTCGTGCCCTCGCCGCTCTCTTCGAAGTGCATGGTGGAGTCGAGTACTGGGATCGATGGCATTGCATCTCCTTGGGCGTATATCGTTGGCGCCGCCAACGATATTCAAAAACGTTGGCCGCGTCAACGAACTGCTACGGTGAGGCCATGGCCGACGAACTCGCTCCTCGCTTCGCGCATCGCGCCACATGGCGGCTCTCGATGGTCACGCAACGTTCGCACCAGTTGCTCGCGGCAGCGTTCGCCGAACGTGGCAGACGCGGCTACGACTTCCGCGTGCTCGCGGCGCTCGACCACTTCGGTGAACTCCATCAGGCAGCGATCGGCCGCCATGCCGGCCTCGATCCGAGTGACGTCACCCAGACCGTTCGTGATCTCGAGGCGGCCGGAGATCTCACTCGACGGCCGAGCAGCGACGATCGACGCCGCATGGTGATCGCCATCACGCGGGCCGGAAGACGTACGCTCGATCAGTTGGATGCCGCGATCGATGAGACCCAGGCGGCACTGTTGTCACCGTTGAGCGATGCACAACGCGAGCGACTCTTGGAGAGCCTGGAGATTCTGGCGAGGGTTCACGAGCCGCGCTGACGGCGCTCAGCGACTGACCCGCAGATCCTTCCACCCGAACCCGCCAGCCTCGGGCAGGCTCTCGCGAATCTGCTCGGCCGTGAACTTGCGCCGCGGTCGCAGATCGTCGGGCACGGATGCCGCGGGCGGCGCGGCATCGGTCACGCCCTCGGCGAGCATGCGCACCTGGGCTTTCGCGACGAGCGGCACCTTCATGGTCCACTCGGTCAGCTGCGCGAGCGCGAACTGCGCCCACACCGGCCACGGCACCACGACCACGCGGCACCACGGCGGATCTGCGCGGGGCCCGGTGGGGAGGGGTCGCCGACCACGCGCTCGAGTGGGCGCTCGCCCACGCCGGTTCGACCGGGTCGATCGTGGCGGCGGGCGCGGAGCCGGCGGTAGAGTCCGCGCAATGAGGGACTTCGCGGCATGAGGGACCCGAGGGGATTCGGTGGCATGAAGGAATTGGCTGCATGAAGCTGACGCGCATCGGCGGCCCGACCGTGCTGGTCGAGCTCGACGGCTGGCGCCTGCTCGTCGATCCCACGTTCGACCCGGCCGGCCGGCACTACTCGTTCGGCTGGGGCACCGGTTCGACGAAGATGGCCGGCCCGGCGATCGGCGTCGACGAGCTCGGGCCGATCGACGTCGCCCTCGTCAGCCACGACCATCATGCCGACAACCTCGACGACGCAGGCCGCGCGATGCTACCCTCGGTCGGCGCCGTCGTCACCACGGCGAGCGGTGCCGGCCGACTCGGGGCGGGCGGGCCCGGCGGCTCGGCCTCCGGGCGCGCGGTGCCCGCCGATCGGCTGCACGGGCTCGAGGCGGGGGAGTCGGTCACGCTGTCGGGCACCCGCCCCGGGCTGCCAACGCTCGTGATCACGGCGACGCCGTGCCGGCACGGGCCGCCGCTGACACACCCCATCGTCGGCGACGTCATCGGGTTCGCCGTGCGCAGGCAGGGCGAAGACCGGGTCGCGATCTGGATCACGGGCGACACGGTGCTCTTCGGCCCGCTGCGTCGCGTCGCCGATGAGCTCTCGATCGACGTCATGCTCGCCAACGTGGGCGGTGTGCGCTTCGGTGTCACCGGGCCGCTGCGCTACACGATGAGAGGTCGCGACGCCGTGGAGCTCGTCGGCCTCGCGGCTCCCCGCGTCGCGACGTTCGCGCACTACGACGGCTGGTCGCACTTCGTCGACGGCGAGCAGGGGTTGCGCGACGCACTCGATGCGTCGGCGGCGTCAGTGCACGACCGGGCGGTGTGGCTGGTGGACGGGGTCGCCGTCGAGGTCTGACGATGAGCCGAATGCTTGGGTGCTCGCCGTGCAGAAATCCTTCGGCGGAATCGTTGAATCGGCCTGCGGGACCAGCGCACCAATCGGCGGAGATTCCTCAGTACATCGGCTCCGCATTAGTGTGATCGCGTGACACCCGACCCGAAGCGTGACGCCGCCGTCAGGGAGATCGACGCGCACGCGAGGTATCTGCGTGGCGGATGGTGGTGGACGGGCTGGGTGGGCGCCGCCGTCATCGGCGTCATCGCGGCGGGTGCCGTTGTCGCGCTGGGGGAAGGCGGTTGGCCGCTCGGCCTGGTGGGCTTCCTCACGTTCGTCGTGGCGGCGGTCTTGATGTGGTTCGAGTTGCAGCATGCGGCGCGAGTTCGTGCGGCTGAGCGAGTCGCACCGGCTGCAGCAGTGATGCCGTTCGTCGTGCCGGCTCGTTTGCGGGACCAACTCGATGCGGCCGGCGAGGCTGTTGGGCATCGTGCACCGTATGTGCCGAACCAGGGCTATGGTCTGCTCGTCGCCGACACGAGCGGCATTCGCGTCCTCTCGGGTTGGGCCTTTTCGACTGCCGTGGCCATCCCTCGTTCGGCTATCGAAGGCGTCGAGCTCGGCACGATCGAGTATCCACTCGGCACGGCGCAGTCGGTCGACCTCCTGATCACATCTGAAAGTCGGCCCATCCGCGTCTCGTTCCGGCCGCTGACAATGCCGACCCGATACTTCGGCGAAGAGCGGCCGGAGATCATCGCCCGTTATGTCGAAGCATTGCGGGACGCGTCAAGCGTGCCCAGCCGGGCTGACTGAGTCTGCGAGGGCGATCGGTATCGCTCTCAGTAGCGGGGACTGCATCATCGACGGCAGCAGTTGCGTGGCCCGCTGGTTGTCGCTCGTCGCGAGCACGATCCGGTTTAGGGAGGCGACGTAGACGAGCGAGATGTTGATGCCGGCTTCGGCGAGGGCTCGAGCCATTCCGCCGAACACGCCCGGTGTGTCGAGGTCGGGCTCGGGCAGCGCCGGGCTGACGATGACGTCGGTCTCGGCATCGACGGTGATGCCGACGCCCTCGAGCGCCGCCCTGGCGCCCGCGACGTCGTCGACGAGCACGTGGGCGGCGCCCCGACCGCCCTCCATGATCGCGCAGAGACCCTCGATGTTGACGCCCGCGTTGCCGAGCGCCTCGCCGAGTCGAGCCCCCTCGCCGGGCTGGTCTTCGAGGGTGATCAAGAGATCCTTGGCCATGACGGCACCTCACTTCTCGGGGATGCCTCAGGTCTACGCCGGTGGACGGGGTGCATCGACGGCGCATTGAGGAGCCCAGAGCATGGGCCATTTCCTCTTACGTATGCTGACGAGCGGAAGCGAGCTGTCGGGACCAGGCTGACGTTCGACGTAACGATCTGGTGGCGGTACCTCCGGCGGTGATGGTCGAAGCACCCGATGTTGGACGAAAAGCGGATCGCCCGGGACAACTTGGGTGCCAAGATTGCCGGGGACTCTCCGCCCGTAAGTGGCCAGCGTGACAGGTATGTCTGGGCGCACGGATCAAGAAGGGAATGACGCGATGGTCAGAGCATCGGAACCGAGTGGGATCGATTCCGTCCCGCTGCCTCCGGGGGGTTCCACCCCGACTGAGCTAGTCGAACACTATCTGGCGGGATACGAGGCCCAATACAAGAAGGCACGAAGGACTGCCAAGCGTCGAGCCTCGCGTGTCACGATTGCGGTAGCGGTGTTGACCGGAGGCGTCGCGGTGCTCGGCGCAGTAAGTGCAGTTCTATCCGATGACGTGACGAGCGGCGTCTTGGCCGTCGCAACGACGCTCACTTCCGCGGTCATCGCGGTCTTGCTCGCATGGAACGATCATTCCCACCACCGTGAACTTTGGGTACAGCGTTCGACTGTCCTCGCTGAGCTGAACGGACTGCGCCGACGATTTCTGTTGCGAAGCTCCCTTCCGGTCAAGTCCCTGGTGGTGGTGTAGCGCGGTGTCCTTCGTTCTGATGGGTTAGGCGCTGAGTTCGAGGACGGTGTCGGTGCTTACCTCGTTTCGGGTGTCGGGGACGAGGGTGAGGCGGCTTCTGGCGAGGATGTCGAGCCCGAGGTAGCGGCGGCCTTCGGCCCATTCATCGGTCTGCTCGGCCAGGACGGCGCCGACGAGGCGGATGATCGCGTCGCGGTTGGGGAAGATCCCGACGCTGTCGGTGCGGCGGCGGATCTCACGGTTGAGGCGCTCGTTCGGGTTGTTGGACCATATCTGCGCCCAGAGCCCTTCGGGGAACCCGGTGAACGCGAGGATGTCGGCCCGTGCTGCGTCGAGGTGCTCGAACGCGTCAGGCAGTTTGCCGTCGACGTAGTCCAGGAGCCGGTCGAACTGGGCGTGCACCGCTTGGGCGTTGGGTTGGTCGTAGACCGAGTGCAGCATCGCTTTCACGGCCGGCCACATGCTCTTCGGCGTCGCGCTCATCAGGTTCGCTGCGTAGTGCGTTCTGCAGCGCTGCCAGGTTGCGCCGGGCAGGTTCGCCGCGATCGCCTCGACCAGCCCGGCATGCGCATCACTGGTCACGAGCCGGACACCGGACAGGCCGCGGGCGACGAGGTCGGCGAAGAACGTGTTCCACGCCGGGCCGGTCTCACTGGTCGCCACGCGCAGCCCGAGCACCTCACGTCGGCCGTCGGCGTTGACGCCGGTCGCGATCAACAC
>NZ_WBIQ01000008.1 GCF_009749405.1 Agromyces lapidis | reverse complement strand
GCCCGATGCACCGCATGCCCGAGCCCCAACGGGTCACCCTGCCGCACATAATGCATGTCCGCCAGATCAGTCGACTCGTTCACCTTCTGCAGCTTCGCGGTATCACCCTTCCGCTCCAGCGTCGCCTCCAACTCCGCGACCCGATCGAAGTGATTCTCCAACGCGTTCTTGTTCCGACCCGTGATCATCAACACATCAGTCAGACCAGCCGCAACCGCCTCCTCGACCACATACTGGATCGCCGGCTTGTCCACCACCGGCAGCATCTCCTTCGGCATCGCCTTCGTCGCCGGCAGGAACCGAGTCCCCAACCCCGCCGCAGGAATGACCGCCTTCGTGATCCGCCCCGTCATCGTCGTCTCCTCGTCATCGTCATCGTCATCGTCATCGTCGCTTCGTCGTCGCCGGGGATCTGCGCATCGTGCGCACCCGGCCGCCGGCTCACGCCGGCCGGAACCCGCTGGTCTCGGGCGGCGGCGCGTGCCGGATCATGAGGTGCCGTGTGACCGAATAGTCGAGCAGCGGCTCGATCGACATGTCCTTGCCGAAGCCCGAGCCCTTCACGCCGCCGTGCGGCGCCTCCGAGGCGATCGGCAGGTGGTCGTTCACCCAGGTGACGCCGACGTCGAGCGACTGGCTCACGCGCAGCGCGCGTCCGACGTCGCTCGTCCACACCGAGGAGGCGAGCCCGTAGGCGCTGTCGTTCGCGAGCGCGATGCCCTCGGCCTCGCCGTCGAAGGGCAGCACGACGAGCACCGGCCCGAAGACCTCGCCCTGCACGATCTCCGACGACTGGGCCGCGCCGACGAGCAGGGTCGGAGCGTAGTACGAGCCGATGCCGTCGAGCGACCGACCGCCGACGAGCGCCTCGGCCCCCTCGGCGACGGCCCGCGAGACGAAGCCCTCGACGCGTTCGCGGTGCGCCCGCGAGACGAGCGGGCCGATATGGGTCGCCGGGTCCATCGGGTCGCCCGCGACCACACCGGCGACCGCCTGCCGCAGCGCCGCGACCCCGTCGTCGTAGACCGAGCGCTCGAGATAGACGCGCGTGGCCGCGGTGCAGTCCTGCCCCGAGTTGTAGGTCGCTCCCATCGTCACGGCCTGGGCCATCGCGCCCAGGTCGGCGTCGGCGAAGACGATGACGGGCGCCTTGCCGCCCAGCTCGAGGTGCACGCGCTTCACGCCGTCGACCGCGCCGCGCATGACGGCCTTTCCCGTCTGGGTCGAGCCGGTGACGCTCACCATGTCGACTTCGCGGTGGGTGACGAGCGCCTGCCCGACCTCGGCGTCGCCCGTGACGACGTTGAAGATGCCGGCCGGAAGTCCCGCCTCGACGGCGAGCTCCGCGAAGCGCAGTGTCGTGCGCGGCGTGGCCGGCGCCGGCTTCACGATCACCGCGTTGCCGGCGGCGAGCGCGGGGCCGGCCTTCCAGATCGCCATGATGAGCGGGAAGTTCCACGGCGTGATGCCGGCGACGACGCCCACGGGGCGCCGCGTGAGGATCGAGGTGTAGCCGTTCGAGAACGACCCCGCGCCGGTGCCGTCGAGCGATCGCGCCGCACCCGCGAAGAAGCGGAGGTTGTCGATGCCGAAGGGCAGCTCGCCGTCGAAGGCGGTCGTCCAGGGCTTGCCCGAATCCTCGACCTCGAGCTTCGCGAGGTGTTCGGCGTCGGCCTCGATCGCGTCGGCGAGGCGCAGCAGCGCGAGCGAGCGCTCCCCCGGCGTCTTCGCCGCCCACGCGGGCTGCGCGGCGCGGGCCGCGGCCGCGGCCTCGTCGACGTCGGCGACGCCAGAGGCGGTGAACGCCGCGACCTGCTCTTCGGTGGCCGGGTTCGTGATGACGGCGTCGCCGCCGGTGCCGGGGCGGTACTCCCCGATGAAGGTGCCGGTCGTCATGAGGTGCTCCTTTCGAGAGCGGTCGAGCGGGCCGGAGGCCCGGTGGTCAGGAGTTGAACCCGAGGCCGAAGCGGTCGAGCGTGCGCAGCCACAGGTTGCGCCGCCCCTCGTGCGCGTCGGCCGCGAGGATCGAGCGCCGGGTGAACTGGACGATCGGGTTGCGCAGCGGCTCGGGCGGGATGGGGAACGGCCGCCGCCGCACGATGTCGTACCGAAGCCTCGAGGTCGGCTCCCCCGCCAGCAGGTCGAGCGCGACATCCGCCGAGAATCGCGATGCGCCCACGCCGAGGCCGGTGTGCCCGACCGCGTAGGCGACCCTGCCGCCGCGGGCCGTGCCGTATGCCGCCGTGAACCGGGTGGTCGAGTCGATCGGGCCGGCCCAGCGGTGCGTGAAGCGCAGCCCGCCCAGCTGCGGGAACGTCTCGAAGAAGTGCCGTGCGAGCAGTTCGTGCGAGGCCTCGCGCTGTTCGAGCCGCGCGTCGACCTTGCCGCCGAAGTAGTAGACCGCGTCCCAGCCGCCGAACAGGATCCGCCCGTCAGCGGTGGGGCGGTAGTAGTGGAACTGGTTGCCCGCATCGGTGAGTCCCTGCCCCTCGGCCCAGCCGACTGCGGCGCGCTGCGCCTCGTCGAGCGGCTCGGTCATGAGCACGTGGTCGTAGAGCGGCATGATGTAGTTGCCGAGTCGCCGGAGCGGCGACGGATAGGCGGCGGTCGCGACGACCGCGTTCCGCGCATCGACGTGACCGAGGGCGGTGCGCACGCGCACCCCCTCGCCCTGCCGGTCGATGCCGGTGGCCGCGGATGCCTCGAAGATGCGCACCCCGCGGCGTTCGAGCTCGGCGGCCATGCCCCAGGCGAGCCGCGCGGGGTCGATGAGCACCGTGCCCGTGCGGTCGCGCAGGCCGCCGAGATAGCTCGGCGAGTGCACGTCGGCCTGCACCTCGTCGCGATCCTGCAGCTCGAGCTCGACGCCGTGCCGCGCCCCCAGCTCGTGCGCCTCGCGAAGCCCGTCGAGCTGCCACGGCTCGATCGCGAGCGTCGTCTTGCCGGCTCGGCTCAGCGCGCAGTCGATGCCCGCCCGCTCGATCGTGGTCACGAGCTCGTCGAGGTTGCGTTCGCCCTCTTCGTGCAGGGCGCCGACCTGCTCGGGCCAGATCGCCGTGCCGTGCGTGAGCCCGTGCGTGAGCGAACTCGACACGAACCCGCCGTTGCGACCGGTCGCGCCGTGCGCGACGCGCTCGGCCTCGAGCACGACGACGGATGCCCCGGGGTCGCGTTCGAGCGCCCGCCAGGCCGTCCACAGGCCGGTGAATCCGGCGCCGATGACGACGAGGTCGGCGTCGGCCGGGGCGGTGAGCGCAGGCCTGGCAGCGGCAGCACCGTCGCCGGCGCGATCGGTCCAGTAGGGTCGCGGCGCCGCGTCGGCGAGGGCCGCCTGCACCTGCGCCTGCGCCTCGACCGCGCTCACACCCGTTCCCGCGAGCCGACGCGCTCGATCACGTCGGCCGCGGCCGATAGCCCGTCGCGCGACCGGATGTCGGCGCCGGCGGCCGCGACGCGCTCGCGCAGTGCGACGTCGTCGAGCAGGGAGCGCACGGCTCCCGCGAGCTCCTCGGGCGTGAAGCGGTACGGGTCGAGCCGGAGGCCGTAGCCCTGCTCGTGCACGCGCTGGGCGTTGTCGTACTGGTCCCAGAAGAGCGGCAGCAGCACCATCGGCTTGCCGAAATGCAGTGCCTCGGTCGTCGTGTTGTTGCCGCCGTGGGTGATGACGAGGTCGACGAGCGGAAGGATCGTGGTCTGCGGCAGGAACTCGGCGCCCCACATGTTGTCGGCGAGCTCGAACTCCCCGTGCAGCGGCCCCTTCGACACGATCACGTTGACCGGCTGGTCGGCGAGCGCGGCGATGACCCGTTGCATGAGCTCGACGTCGGCCGAGCCGAGCGAGCCGAGGCTGAAGTAGACGAGCGGGCGGCTGCCGTCGGTGAACGAGGCGGGCAGGTCGGCGGGCGCCTGCTCGGTCTGGCGCACCGAGGAGTCGAGGCGGTGCCAGGTCTCGTCGAGCGGCCGCTCGCCGTGGTAGTCGAGCACCTCGGGGTAGACGTAGAGGTTCTCGTCGCCGTGGTGGATGAACTCGAGCTCGGGCAGCGCGGGCGCCCCCTGCTCCTGCACCCAGGCGTCGAACTCTTGCCAGAGCTGCCGATGGGTGCGCTCGTACTCGGCGCGGAACGCCGGCCACGCCGCCCGGTCTTCGGCCGCGAGGCCCGAGAACACCGGAGCGATCTCGTCGCCCGGCACCTCGAGCGGGTTGCACGACACGATCCGCACGAACGGCACGCCGGCGGTGACGAGGGCGGGGAACGCGATCACGTTGTCCTCGATGATGACGTCGGGGCGCACGCGGTCGATGATGGCGTGCAGCTGCGGCTCGCAGTACTTCGCGCCGTCGACGAGCGCCTGCCAGATCGGGAGGGTGACCGTCTCGAGCTGCTCGGCGGTCGTCTTGCGGAACTCGGGCGAGACCTCCCTGATGTAGTCCTTCCAGAACTGCCCGGCGTCCTGCTCGGCGGCGTCGTCGGCGTCGTCGGCGGGCGGCGCGAGGTCGACCAGGTCCTCCTCGAAGCCGAGTGCGGCGAGCTTGCCCTCCCACGAGCGCTCGGCGGCGAAGACGACGCGGTGGCCGCGCTCGAGCAGCGCGTGCCCGATGCCGATGCAGTTGTTCGTCGGCCCGTAGGCGCTCTCGGGCATGAACAGGATCGTCAGTCGTCCGTCAGTCATCATCGACCTCTCATACGAGTTTCTTGTATCGGAGTTTAGAGAATTCTGGCGCGTGTTTGCCAGACTTTTCAAGAGCTTTCGCCCTAATATTGAGCACCAGCACAGACAATTCGATTCGCACGAAGGAGTGCTCGATGGCCCGACCGAAGCGCCAGGAGGAGCGACGCAGCCAGCTCGTCGCCGCCGCGCAGCGCGCGATCGCCGCGCACGGCCCCGAAGGGGCTCGCCTGAACCGCGTCGCCGAGGAGGCCGGCCTCACCTCGAGCGCGGTGCTCTACTACTACCCCGACATCGACGAGCTCATGTTCGAGGCGAACCGCGCCGGCATGGAGCGCTTCTACGAGGAGCGCGTGCGCATGCTCGAGAGCCTTCCCGACGACCCGGTGGCCCGGCTCATCGCCCTCGTCGCCTCGGGGCTGCCGAGCGGCCCCGACGACGCCGAGGTGCGCCTGCTCTGCGAGCTCGGCGGCTCGGCCGGCCGCGACGGGCTGATGGCCTCGCTGCTCACGACGCTCTACGACCGACAGGTCGGCATGTACCAGGTCGTGCTCGAGCAGGGCGCCGCGCGCGGCCTGTTCGCACTCGCGCAGCCCTCGCTCGTCATCGCGCGCAACCTCGTCGCCCTCGAGGACGCGTACGGCTACCGGATCGTGGCGAAGCATCCCACCATCGATCACGACGGCGCCCGCGAACTGCTGCTCGCGTACGCGAGGCTCGCGACCGGTCACACGCTCGCCGACTGATCGGCGGGCACCGCCGGCATCGCGCTCGTCGGGATCGACGTGCCGACCGAGCCGGGCTCGGCCGGATCCCGCGAGACGAGCGAGGCCTCGCCGAAGCGGAGCTCGACACCCGCGCCGCGCGCGAACTCGGTCGTGCCCGGCACCGTCGCGAGCATCGGGGCCGGCAGCCCCGCCACCTCGATCGAGACCGTCGACGCACCGCCGAGGAAGTACGTGTCGACGACCTCGCCCCGGAGCACACCGGCCGACGACGCGCCCGCGACCGGCGCCAGCACCACGTGCTCGGGCCGCACGACGAGCGTCGCGTCCTCGCCTGCGGCGAGCGAGTGCGGCACGGGCACCTCACCGAGGCCCTCGACGGCGATGCCCGCCGCCGTCGCCCGGCCGTCGAGGAGGTTCGCCGTGCCGATGAACGACGCCACGAATCGGCTCGCCGGGGCGCGGTAGAGCTCCTGCGGTGTCGCGAGCTGCTCGAGGCGGCCGTCGCGCAGCACCGCGATGCGATCGGCCATCGACATGGCCTCCTCCTGGTCGTGGGTGACGACCACGAAGGTCATGCCGACCTCGTGCTGCAGGCGCTTGAGCTCGAGCTGCATCGAGGCGCGCACCTGCCGGTCGAGCGCCGAGAGCGGCTCGTCGAGCAGCAGCAGCTTCGGACGCTTCACGATGGCGCGGGCGAGCGCGACGCGCTGCCGCTGCCCGCCCGAGAGCTGGCCGGGGCGGCGCTTGGCGAGCGGCGCGAGGCGCACCGCCTCCATCACCTCGCCGACGCGGCGACGGATCTCGGCGGCGCCGACGCCTTCGGCCTCGAGACCGTACGCGACGTTGCGCTCGACGCTCAGGTGCGGGAAGAGCGCGTAGCTCTGGAACATCATGTTCACGGGCCGCCGGTGCGGCGGCATGCCCAGGAGGTCGGTGCCCTCGAGCTCGATACGGCCTGCGGCCGGCCGTTCGAAGCCCGCGATCGAGCGCAGCAGGGTGGTCTTGCCGCAGCCCGAGGGGCCGAGCAGCGCGAAGAACTCGTTGTGGGCGATGTCGAGCGAGACGCCGTGCAGGGCGACCGTGTCGCCGTAGACGGCGCGCACGCCGTCGACCCGGAGCAGAGGGGCAGTGGTCATTTCGAGGATCCAGTCAGTCGGGTCAGACGCTGCGCCGCGATCACGGTCACGACGCTCACGAAGAGGAGCAGGGTGGCGAGGGCGTTGACCTCGGGCGTCACCCCGAAGCGCACCATCGAGTAGATGACGATCGGCAACGTGGGCTGGGTCGGCGCCGTCGTGAAGAAGGCGATCACGAACTCGTCGAGCGAGAGCGTGAACGCGAGCAGCGCGCCGGCCACGATGCCCGGGGCGAGCTGCGGCAACGTCACCTTGAGGAAGGTGCGCACGGGACCGGCGCCGAGGTCGCGCGACGCCTCTTCGAGGCTCGGATCGATGCTCGCCATCCTGGCGAGCACGATCGCGGTGACGAAGGCCGTCGCGAACACTGCGTGCGCGAGGATCACCGAGTGCAGTCCGAGTGTGATGCCGAGCAGCGCGAACAGCGTGAGCAGGCCGATGCCGAGCAGCAGGTCGGGCAGGATCGCCGGGGCGATCGCGAACGCCCGCACGAAGCCGCCGCGCGTGTAGTGCTGGATCCCGTAGGCGAGCAGCGTGCCGAGCACCGTCGCGATCGCGGTCGCCCCGGTCGCGACGACGAGCGTGTTGCCGAGTCCCTGCATGAGGGCGCCGTCGGCGAACACCTCGGGGTACCAGCGCAGCGAGAAGCCGCGCCACACGAACAGGTTCTCGGAGTCGTTGAAGCTCATGATCACGACGACGAGGATCGGCAGGTAGAGGAACACGTAGCCGAGCCAGAGGGGCACGAGGATGCCGCGGAATCGACGCCGCGGTCGCGTGATCGGGTCAGCCACGGCGGCCCCCTTCGGTGACGCGGCGCGAGACCGCCGACTGCAGGACGATCACGAGCACGAGGATGATCGTGAGCAGGAGCGCGAGCGTCGCGCCGAAGGGCCAGTCGCGCGCCTCGAAGAACTGGTCGCGCACGAGGTTGCCGACCATGATCGTCTTGCCGCCGCCGATGAGCTCGGGGATGACGAAGTTCGACATGGCCGGCACGAAGACGAAGACGCAACCGGTGAGCGCCCCCGGCAGCGAGAGCGGCAGGGTGACGGTGCGGAAGGCCCGCCACGGGTTCGCGCCGAGGTTCGTCGCCGCCTCGCGCAGCGAGGGGTCGAGCTGCTGCAGCGACGCGTAGAGCGGCAGCACCATGAGCGGCAGGTACATGTACAGCAGCCCGATCGCGATCGCCTGCGGCGTGTACAGCATGCTGATCGGGTCGTCGATGATGCCGAGGCCCTGCAGCGCCTGGTTCACCAGTCCCGCGTTGTTCAGCAGCAGGATCCAGGCGTAGGTGCGCACGAGGAAGTTCGTCCAGAACGGCAGCACGACGGCGATGAGGGCGACCGTGCGCCACTTGGGCGAGAGGCCGGCGATGGCATAGGCCATCGGGTAGCCGAGCGCGAGCGCGAGCAGGGTGACGACGAGCGCCATGCCGATCGACTGGGCGATGACGCCGAGGTAGAGCGGTTCGGTGAGCTTCACCCAGTTGTCGAGGGTGAACTCGAAGACGAGCCCGCCGAAGCGGCCGCGCTTGAAGAAGGTGTAGAACGCGAGCAGGCCGACCGGGATCGCCATGAAGACGATCAGGAAGATCATTCCCGGCGCCAGGAACGGGACGGGGGCGAGCCCCCGACGCGCGCGGCTCGCGCGCACGCCGGGGGTCGCCTCGTGGGAGGTGGTGGTCACGGGGATCAGTTGGTCGCCAGGACCTCGGAGTTGAGGTCGACGTACTTCAGCGAGTCCTCGCCGAGGTCGACGATGACCTCCTGCTCGAAGAGCTCGTCGACGGTGATGCCGAGGGTCGGGTACGACTCGAGGAGGGCGGGGTCGAGCGCCTCCATGGCGGCCTGGTTGGGCACCTTGTAGAGGATGTTCTCGGCGACCCAGGTCTGCACCTCGGGGTCGAGGATGTAGTTGAGGAAGGCCATCGCGGCCTCCTTGTTCTGCGACGACTCGAGCACCGTCATGGTGTCGACCCACAGGTCGGCACCTTCGTCGGGCACGACGAACTCGATGGTCGGGTCTTCGGCGATGCCGTAGTTGCACCAGCCGTCCCAGGCTTCGACCATCGCGGCCTCGCCCGAGACGAGCTTCGAGTAGAACGTCGTGTCGTCGTAGGCGAGCAGCGTCGGCTTGGTCTCGATCAGCTGGGCCTGAGCCTCGGCGAGCTCGGCGTCGTCGGTGGTGTTGACCGAGTAGCCCAGCGCCTTCAGCGCGGGCATCGCGAGCCAGCGGTCGGTCGAGAGCATCGTCGTCTTGCCGACGAGTTCGGGCTTCGGGGCCAGCAGGTCGTTCCACGACGTCGGCGCGAAGCCCGTGAGATCGGGACGGTAGCAGAGGCCCGTGGTGCCCCACGCGTAGGGCTCGGAGTAGACGTTGCCCTCGTCGTAGGCGAGCTCGAGCGCCTCGGGGTAGAGGTTCTTCTCGTTCGGGATGAGCGCCTTGTCGAGTTCGGCGAGCAGGCCCTGCTCACCGAGGGCCTGGGCGTACTGGCCCGACACGAAGGCGACGTCGATGCCCGAGTCGGCGCTCGCGGTGAGCTTCGCGACGATGTCCTCGTTGGTGGTGTGGTTGACGATCGTGGTCTTCACGCCCGTCGCCTCCTCGAACTGGGCGGCGAGGTCTTCGGGGTAGTAGTCGGCCCAGATCGAGACCGTCAGCGTCTGCTCGCTGAGGTCGGCCTCGGGGTCGAGCGCTTCGCCGCCGCCGGCATCGGCCGACGAACAGGCGGTGAGGGCGAGCAGGCCGGCGGCCGCCCCGGCGAGGGCGAGACGGCGGAACGGGTACGACATCGTGACTCCTGAACTTCGACGGGCAGGTTGAGCGATTCTTGCAGCACGCGTCAAGAAACCGCAATGACTTCAGCTCAATGAATATCCGGGGGTTGCGGAATAGTTACAATCCGAATTCAATGAATTCGATGCTCAGTGGCGAACTCCTTCCGATCGGCGGCCGAACGCTCGCCGTCGACGCCGACGGGCTCGTGCGACTCGACGGTCGCCGGGTCGCGGCCGGCGACGGCGTCGCGCGCGCGCTCGCTGCGACGGTGGATGCCACGGTGTCGCCCGAGACCGCAGCAGAGCGCGCGATCACGGTCGACCAGACGAACGTCTCGGTCATCGTCGACGAGCGGATCATCGTCAAGCTCGTCGCGAACTGGGGGGCGGCCGAGCGCTCGGCCCGGCTGCTCGAACGACTCGACCTGGCCGGGGTCGGCGGGGTCGAGCGCCTCCGCGGCACCGTCCGCTGGCGCCACCCGGTGCACGGCACCGGCGTGCTCGCCGTCGTCACCGACTACCTGCCCGGCGCCGAGGACGGCTGGACCTGGGCGGTCGACGACGCCGTCGCCGTGACGATCGGCCAGCGCGACGACCCCGAGTGGCCGACGACGCTCGGCCGCCGCGTCGCCGAGATCCACGAGGCGCTCGCCGCCGAGGCATCCCCCGCGCCCGACGGTGCCCCCGACGCGCGCGTGCGCCGCGCCGCGGCGACGCTCGCGGGCGCCGTCGACGAGACGGGGGGCGCAGCCGGCGATCGTCTTCGCAACCGGCTGCCCTCGCTCGAAGCCGCCGTCGCGTCGCTCGCCGCGAGCGCGCCCGGCCTCGTCTTCCCGATCCACGGCGACCTCCACCTCGGGCAGGTGCTCCGCTCCCCCGGCGAGCACGGCGAGACCGATGATCGCTACACCGTGATCGACTTCGACGGCGACCCGCAGCACGACGAGACCGAGCGGGGCCGCCCCGACAGCGCGGCCCGCGATCTCGCCCACCTGCTCGTCTCCGTCGACCTCGTCGCGGCGGTCGCGCAGAAGCGGCTCGGCCGTGCCGACCCGGCGTCGTTCGCGTGGGCCGATCGAGCACGAGCGGCGCTCCTCGCGGGCTACCTCGACGCGCTCCGGCGTCCCGAGCTGTTCGACGCGACCCTGCTCGCGGGGTTCGAGGCCGAGCAGCTCGCCGCCGAGCTGCGCTACGCGGCCCGCTTCCTGCCGCGCTGGCAGTACGCCCCCGACGCCGCGCTCACCCACCGCCACCCCTCGACGAACGACCGCCAGGAGCTGCCATGGACACCGCCGCCTTCCGATCCGACCTCGAACTGATCCCCGAGACGCTCGAGCGCCTCGCCGGCACGCTGGATGCCGGCCTGCCGGGACTCGAGGAGGTCGCGGCCGTCGGCGCCGGGCTCGGTGAGCACCCGTCGGTGGTGGTGCTCGGCATGGGTTCGAGCCGCTACGCCGCCGACGTCGTCGCACGTCGGTTCCGTGCGGCCGGCGCGAATGCGACGGTCGAGCTGGCGAGCGTCGACGAGCTGCCGCCGCCGACCCCGGGGCGGGCCGTCGTCGCGGTGTCGGCGACGGGCGGCAGCGTCGAGGTGCTGCGTGCCATCGAGCGCTACCGCGGCGCGGCACCGCTGATCGCGGTCACCAATCGCCCCGACTCGGCGCTGGCCGCCCGGGCCGACGCGGTCGTCGGGCTCGGCGCCGGGGTCGAGGCCTCGGGGGTCGCGTGCCGCACGTTCCGGGCGACGTTCCCCGTGCTCGACGGGGTGCTCGGCGCGCTGACGGGTCTCGACCCCGCGGGCCGGTTCGACGCCGAGGTCGTGCGACGGGCGGCCACGGCGAACGCGGGGCTGCTCGAGTCATCCGCCGACTGGCTCGAGGCCGCGACCGAGCTCGTCGCCGGGCCCGACGGGGCATGGACCCTGGCTCCAGCCGAACGCCTCTCGAGCGCCCAGCAATCGGCGCTCATGCTGCGCGAGGTGCCGCGGCGCGGCGCCTTCGCCTCGGAGACGGGCGACTGGTCGCACGTCGACGTGTACCTCACGAAGACGCAGGACTACCGTGCGCTCGTCTTCGCCGGCTCGCACTGGGACGGGCAGGCGCTCGAGTGGATGCGCGAGCGCGGCTCGCGATGGGCGTCCGTCGGCGGCGAACTGCCCGGGTCGGAGTTCGCGATCCGCCACGCGCACGACGACGACGCCCGCGTCGCGGTGCTCACCGAACTCTTGGTCGGCGAACTCGTCGCGGAGCGCCTGCTGCACTGAGGCGGAAGCGAACGGGCCGCGTCGACGGCACCGCCCCACGAACTCAACATCGGCAACATCGGCACCACCGGCACCACCGGCACCACCGGCACCACCGCAACATCGGCAACACCACGTCAGGCAACACTCCACCGATACGGACAGTGAGGTTCTCCATGATGGTCTTCCGACGCGGCACCACGCCGCAGACCGCCCGACTCGGGCGGATCCTCCGAGCGCACGGCGAGGCCGAGCGCACCGGGGTCCCCGTCGACGAGGTGCTCGAGCGCGCAGCATCCGCCTCGGCCGACGCCGCCGAACGCTCGTCGCTCAGCCGCCGCGACGCGCTGCGGGTCGCCGGCGTCGCCGGCGCGGGTGCCGCGCTCGCGATGGCCGGGCCGGCGCCCGCCTTCGCCGCCGCCCCGACCGCCAAGCCGCCCGCCCCGAGCGTCGCGATCGTCGGTGCCGGCCTCGCCGGAACGCGTGCCGCCCATTGGCTCTGGCGGACCAAGGGCATCGCGAGCACGATCTACGAGGGCAGCGCCCGCCCGGGCGGCCGCTGCTACAGCCTGCGCGGCCACTTCGACGAGGGCATCGTCGTCGAGCACGGCGGTGCCCTCATCAACACCGACCACAACGCGATCCGCAACCTCGCCTCGAATCTCGGTCTGTCCATCGACGTCGTCGACGGCGGCAGCTACAACGGCTGGGAGGACAAGTACTGGATCGACGGCGCCGACTACTCCTACGACGACGCCAACGCCGACTGGGGTCAGGTCTACAGCGCCATGAAGGCCGATCTCGCCGCGGCCCCGTACTGCCAGACCTTCGACGCCCACACCGCCGCCGGGGTCGCCCTCGACAACATGAGCGTCGACGACTGGCTCGCCCAGAAAGTGCCCGGCGGCCTCTCGAGCCGATTCGCGAAGCTCATGCGCTCGAACGTCATGGCGGAGTACGGACTGGAGTCGCACGAGCAGTCGGCGCTGAACCTCGTG
The DNA here is from genome assembly GCF_009749405.1 of Agromyces lapidis. GTDB lineage: Bacteria > Actinomycetota > Actinomycetes > Actinomycetales > Microbacteriaceae > Agromyces > Agromyces lapidis. The sequence continues at coordinate 355,979 of NZ_WBIQ01000008.1, read as the reverse complement.
TACCTGCTCGGCTGGAACGGGCAGAACAGCCTCTCGCCCGTCAACGGCGCCGACGAGAAGTACGTGGTGCGCGGCGGAAACGACCAGATCGTCACCCGCATGATCGCCGAACTGCCGGCGAACGCGGTGCGCTACGGGCACGAGCTCATCGCCGTGAAGCGCAACGTCGACGGCACGGTGCGGCTGAGCTTCGCGGTCGGCAACTCGACGGTCGACAAGACGGTCGACCGGGTGATCCTCGCGCTGCCCTTCACCACCCTCAAAGACTGCGATCTCAGCCAGTCGGGCTTCTCGCCACTCACCCGGCGCGCGATCGACGAGCTGGGGCTCGGCGCGAATGCGAAGGTGCACGTGCAGCTCGACCACCGCCCCTGGGTCGAGAACGGCTACGGCGGCTCGACGTACACGAACCCGTCGGGCTTCCAGTGCGGCTGGGACGACACCGCCTCGCACCCGCTGCCGACCGGCATCTTCAACTTCTTCCCGTCGGGCGACCAGGTGAAGGCCTGGTCGGGGCCGGCCTTCGGCGTGCCGAGCACGCAGCAGGTCGCGGGACTGCTCGCGCAGCTCGAACCGATCCACCCCGGCGTGACCGCCGCGTACTCGGGCAAGGCGTACCGCGACTTCTGGTGGGCGAACCGCTGGTCGAAGGGTGCGTACACCTGCCAGCGACCCGGCCAGTACACCGAGCTGTTCGGCGTCGGACAGACGCCGGAGGGTAACGTGCACTTCGCGGGCGAGCACACGAGCGTCGAGTACTACGGGTTCTTGAACGGCGCCGTCACCTCGGGCGAGCGCGCGGCGAAGGCGGTCGCGCTGTCGTGAGGTTGCGGGGTGCGCGGCCGAGCGGCCGCGCACCCCGTTGGATCGCGCTGTGCGCGCCTGACGGGTGACAGCGGACGGCCCACGCCCGGCCGCACGCAGGCGCCTTCGCGAGCGAGGTGGACTGAGAATCGAACGAGGTTGGTTAGGCTAAGCTAACTCCCGCTCGAATTCGACGCCGACCCCCACCCCGAAAGCCCAGCACCATGCCCTCGACCTCACTCGCCGTCGGGCTGTCCCTGCTCGGCGGGCGCCCCGACGCGCCTGCCCTCATCGCGCAGGGTCGGACCGTCGACTACGCCGAGCTCGGCGAGCGGGTCGCCCAGCGTCGGCACGAGCTCGGCACCACGCGCAGGCTCGTGATGATCGAGGCCGCGAACGCGCTCGAGCCGATCGTCACCTACCTCGCCGCAGTCGAGAGCGGCCATCCCGTGCTCTTCATCGCCGGCGAGACCGGCGACGAAGCGGCACAGCGCAATCTCGCCTCGCTCGTCGAGCGCTTCGACCCCGACGTGATCGCGGCCGCGAGCGGCGACGCGCGACCCGGCACCGAGGCGAGCAGATGGAACCTCATCGAACGCCGAACGGGCAGCCGCCACGAGTTCCACCCCGATCTCGCCCTGCTCGCGAGCACCTCGGGCTCGACGGGATCACCGAAGCTCGTGCGCCTCTCCGCCGAGAACCTCCGGTCGAACGCCGCCGCGATCGGCGAGTACCTGCGCCTCTCCCCCACCGACCGTGCCGCCACGACGCTGCCGCTGCAGTACTGCTACGGGCTCTCCGTCGTGAACAGCCACCTGCTCGCCGGCGCCAGCCTGCTGCTGACCGATCGCTCGGTGACCGACGAGACCTTCTGGCGCGAGGCGAGCGACCACCGCATCACCTCGTTCGCGGGCGTGCCGTACACCTTCGAACTGCTCGAAGCGGGCGGCTTCGCCGAACGCGAGCTGCCGAGCCTGCGCTACCTCACCCAGGCCGGCGGGCGCCTCGCGCCCGACGCGGTGCGCCGGTTCGCCGAGCTCGGTGAGCGCCGCGGCTTCGAGCTGTTCGTCATGTACGGCCAGACCGAGGCGACGGCACGCATGGCGTACCTGCCGCCCGCGCTCGCGGCGAGCGCCGCCGGGGCGATCGGCCTGCCGATCCCCGGCGGTCGGCTGCGCATCGACGCGCTCGGCGACGTCGAATCGGATGCTCCGAGCGGCCCCCCGCAGCCCGGTGACGCGTCGTTCGGCGACGGCGTCGGCGAACTCGTGTACGAGGGCCCGAACGTGATGCTCGGCTACGCCGAACGGCCGGCCGACTTCGCGCTCGGTCGCACGGTGCACGAACTCCGTACGGGCGACCTCGCACGACGACGCGACGACGGGCTGTTCGAGGTCGTCGGGCGGGCGAACCGCTTCGCGAAGGTGTTCGGTCTGCGCCTCGACCTCGACCGCGTCGAACGGCTCCTCGCCGAGGAGGGGATCGCCGCGCGCCTCGCGAGCGACGACGAGCGGCTGCTCGTCTTCGCGACCGCCGAACGACTCGTCGCCGCCGCTCGCGAGCGCGTCGCTGCGCTCACGGGGCTCCCGCCCCACGCGGTCGTGGGCTACGCGGTCGCCGAGTTCCCGCGCACGGCGAGCGGCAAGCCCGACACCGCGGCCCTGCTGCGCTTCGCCGCCGACCACGAACGCGTGCTCGGCCCCGCGGCCGCCACAGGCGGCACGAATCCGACGACGGCGGCCTCCGATGACCTCCCCGAACGCGTGCGCGAACTCCTCGCGACCCTGCTCGGCGTGCCGAACGCCTCGCCCGACGACTCCTTCGCCGGGCTCGGCGGCGACTCGCTCAGCTACATCGAGGTGTCGCTGCGACTCGAACAACTGCTCGGTGCGCTGCCCCGCGAGTGGCCGACGCTCAGTGCGCGAGAGCTCGGCGAACTCGGTGCGCGGCGAGCCGGGGGCGACGAGGGCGGCGGGGTCGAGGGCAGCACGACGACCGTGGCATGCGAACCGCGCTCCGCGCCCCGGAACCGCACCGTCGGGCGTCGCCGCCCCTGGGCGGTGCGCCTCGAAACGCCCGCGGTGCTGCGCGCCGCGGCCATCGTGCTGATCGTCGGCACCCACGCCGACCTGTTCATGCTCAAGGGCGGCGCGCACGTGCTGCTCGCGGTCGCCGGCTACAACCTCGCCAGGTTCCAGCTCGCCGCGGTGCCGGGGTCGACCAGAGTGCGTCGACTCGCGCGCAGCGCGGTGCAGATCGCGGTGCCCGCGGTGCTCTGGATCGGCGCCGTCGCACTCGTCACCGGGCAGTACCGGCCGACGACGGCGCTGCTCGTGAACAACCTCGTGCCGAGCGACGGCCGCTGGAACGAGCAGTGGCAGTTCTGGTTCCTCGAAGCGGCGATCTGGACCATCGTCGGGCTGGCCCTGCTCTTCGCGGTGCGAGCCGTCGACCGGCTCGAACGCCGAGCCCCCTTCGGCTTCGCGCTCGGCGCACTCGCGGTCGCGCTCGCGGCGCGGTTCGCGATCGCCGGCCCGCAGGCCGAGTTCGTCGAGCGGTACAGCGCGGCCGTGGTGGTCTGGCTCATCGCCCTCGGCTGGCTCGTCGCACGCGCCGACACGACCGCGCGCAGGCTGCTCGTCTCGGCGATCGCCGTCGCGACCTCATTCGGCTTCTTCGGCGAGCCCGGCCGCGAGGCGATCGTCGCGGGCGGGATCCTCGCCCTCATCTGGGTTCGCGCGGTGCCGTTGCCGCGGGTGATCGTGCCGATCGTCGCGACGCTCGCGAGCGCCTCGATGTTCATCTATCTCACCCACTGGCAGGTCTATCCGCCGTTCGAGCAGAGCGCGCCGTGGCTCGGAACGCTCCTCTCGCTCATGGTCGGCGTGCTCGCGTGGCGCGTCTACCTCGTCGTGAGCGTTCGCGCATCGCGGATCGCGGGTCGCGCGCGGACGGCCCTCGCAGCGCGCTCGACGGCGCGCCGATCAGGAGCGCGCCGAGCCGGCTCACGCCGACCGTGCCACACCGCCGACGGCGGGGCCGCCGTTCAGGCGACCGGTGCGGTCGCCGCAGTCGGGGGCTGATCGCCCTCGGGGTAGAGCACCACGCCGCCGTCGACGGCGACTCGCACCGGGCAGCCGGGCTCGAACCGGCCCGCCTCGTGCAGCGGCACGCGGTGCGTCACCTCGACCGGGAACTCTGCGGCGCCGAGCCGCAGGCGCAGCTCGGCCGAGGCGCCCGTGCGGCGCACCGCGACGACGGTCGCATTGCCCTCGCCCCCGCTCGGATCGAGTCGCAGCTGCTCGGGCCGAAGCATCGCGCAGACACGTTCGGCACCGCCGCTGCGATCGTGGCGCACCGCGAGGCATCCGAATGCGCAGTCGGCGAGGTCGGTGCCCGCCGAACGCGCCGGCACCACCACGACGTCGCCGAGGAACTCGGCGACACCCGCATCGATCGGCGCGTCGAAGACGGCAGCCGGATCGCCCGCCTGTACGAGCCGACCGCCTGCGAGCACCCCGACCTGCTGGCCGAACGAGAGCGCCTCGTCCTGATCGTGGGTGACGAGCACCGCAGTCACCCCGCTGCGCTCGAGCACGTCGATGACGGCGCTGCGCGTCTGCGACCGCAGCCCCGTGTCGAGCGCGCTGAACGGCTCGTCGAGCAGGATCACGCCGGGGCGCAGCGCGAGCGCCCGCGCCAGCGCGACGCGCTGCTGCTGCCCGCCCGAGAGCTCGTGCGGCATGCGGTCGGCGAGGGCGGGGTCGAGCGAGGCGAGCTCCATGAGTTCGCGCACCCGTGCCGCTCGCCCGGCGCCCCGCGGCAGTGCGAAAGCGATGTTGCGCGCCACCGAGAGATGGGGGAAGAGCGCGCCGTCCTGGGCGACGTAGCCGATGCCGCGACGGTGCGCGGGCATCACCGACGACGGGCTCGCGAGTTCGCGTCCGTCGAGCGAGATCGTGCCGGCATCGGGGCGCTCGAAGCCCGCGATGAGCCGCAGCAGCGTGCTCTTGCCGCTGCCCGAGGAACCGACGAGCGCGAGCCGGGTGCCGTCGGGCACCTCGAGCGAGACCTCGTGCAGCACCTCGGTGCTGCCGAACGACTTCGTGACGCGGTCGAGACGCAGGGTCATCAGAGGCTCCGTCGGGTGGCGTGGGCGAACATGAGGGCGACCGCAGGCACCGAGAGCAGTACGAGCAGTACCGCGTACGGTGCGGCAGCCGGGTAGTCGAGCGAGGATGCCGCGGACCAGAAGCCGGTCGCGACGGTGCGCGTGCCCGTCGGGGCCAGCAGGAGCGTCGCGGTGAGCTCGTTCGCGGCACCGAGCGCGACGAGGGCGCCGCCCGCGGCGACTGCCGGAACCAGCAGCGGGGCGGTGACCCGCAGGCGGGCCGTCCAGGGCGCGAGGCCGAGCGAGCGCGCCGCCTCCTCGAGCGATTCGGGTACCTGCGCGAGCCCCGCCCGCAACGGCACGAGCGCCCGAGGCAGGAAGATCACGACGTAGGCGACGATCACGGTGAACGCGGTCTGGTACAGCCCGGGCGCGAAGGCGAGCGTCGTGGCGACGAGGGCGAGGGCGACGATGATCGCCGGCAGGCTGCTCGCGAGATAGGCGGCCCCCTCGAGGAGACGCGAGAGCCGCCCCGGGTAGCGCACCGAGAGCCACGCGAAGGGCAGCGCGACGAGGATCGCGCCGACGGCGCCGCCGATCGCGAGGCCGAGGGTCTGCAGGGTCGCCGGCACGAGCGCGGCGAACTCGAATGCGTCGGCCGCGAAGAGCCAGCGCACGACGCTCGCAAGCGGCACGACGGTCGCCGCGACGACGACGGCCGTGGACGCGGCGACCGCGAGCGGGGCGAGCCTGCCGAGCGGGAGTCGCGCGGGCGGGTGGGACGAACCGCTGCCGACCCGCGCGTATCGGGCGCGGCCGCTGCCGCGCGCGAGCGACTCGAGCGCGAGCAGGGCGAGGCAGAGCACCGCGAGCACGAGCCCGAGCGCCGCGGCGTTCGGGCCGGCGAAGGTCGCCTGGTACGCGACGACGATGGCGGTCGTGAAGGTGTCGAATCGCAGAAAGGCGAAGGCGCCGTACTCGGCGAGCAGGTGCAGCGCGACGACGAGGGCACCGCCGAGCACCGCGAGCCGCAACTGCGGCAGCACGACCCGGGCGAACACACCCCACGAGCCCATGCCGAGCGCTCTCGCCGACTCTTCGAGCGCCGGGTCGAGGCCGCGGATCGCCGCGAGCGCGGGCAGGTAGACGAGCGGGAAGTAGGCGAGCACGGCGACGAGCACGCCGCCCCAGAGTCCGCTGATCGAGGGGATCGCGCTCGCCCAGCCGTAGCTCGCGACGAACGCCGGAATGGTGAGCGGTGCGACGAAGCCGACGGCGAAGAGGCGCCGCGCCGGCAGGGCCGTGCGCTCGACGAGCCAGGCCGAACCGACGCCGAGCACGACGCTCGCCGGCACGCCGATGACGACGAGCAGCACGGTGTTGACGAGCAGCTCGCCGACCTTCGGGCGGAACACGAGCGCCGAGAGCTCGGCCCAGCCCATCGCGAATGCGGCCTGCACGACGTAGGCGATCGGCACGAGCGCGCCCGCGGCGAGCACCGCGACGATCACGACCAGGCCGACGGGCGCCCGACGCCGATGCGTCGCGACCGTCGGCGGCGCGGTCTCGGTCGTGGTCAGAGCAGACCGGCTTCCGTCATGAGTTCGATGACCTTCGGGCCGTTGAGCGACGACGGGTCGATCACCGGCGCGTCGAGGGTCTCGAGCGGAGGCAGCTCGGCCTTGGCGGGCACGCCCGAGGCGACCGGGTACTCGAAGCTGTAGCCCTCGCCGAGGATCTGCTGGCCCTGCTCGCCCGCGATGAACGCGAGGAACTGTTGGGCCTCATCGGGGTGCTGCGCGTTCTTCAGCACGCCGCCGCCCGAGATGCTGACGAACGCACCGGGATCCTGCTTGCCGAAGTAGTGCAGCTTCGTGTTGCCGCTGTCTTCGGCCGCGGCATCCTGATCGCGGTACCAGTAGTAGTGGTAGATGATGCCGACCGGCACCTCGCCGGCGTTGACCGCCTTCATGGTGACGATGTTGTTGCGGTACTCGACCGCGTTTTCGGCCATGCCCTCGAGCCAGGCGCGCGCGCCGTCTTCACCCTGCGTCTCGAGCACCGCCGAGACGATCGCCTGGAAGTCGGCCTTCGCCGGCGCTGCGCCCCAGCGGTCCTTCCACTCGGGCTGCTGCAGGTCGAGGAGCGAGGCCGGAAGCTCGGACTCGTCGATGAGCTCGGGGTTGTAGACGAGCACGGTCGAGCGAGCGGCGATGCCCGTCCACGCGCCCGATGCCGGACGGTACTGCTCGGGCACGAGGGCGAGGGTCGCCTCGTCGACGGGGGCGAAGAGGCCGGCCTCCTCGACGAGCGACATCGCGGGCGAGTTCTCGGTGAGGAAGACGTCCGCCTTCGACGCGGCCCCCTCCTGCACGAGCTGGTTGCCGAGTTCGCTGTCGTCGCCGTTGCGCAGCACGACCTCGATGCCGGTCTCGTCCGTGAAGGCGTCGGCCCACTCCTGGGTCAGCTCCTCGTGCTGGGCGTTGTAGACGACGAGGGCATCGCCGTCGGCGGCGGGCTCGCCCTCACCGGTGCCGCTCGTCTCGCCGGCAGCGCAACCGGTGAGCAGGAGGGTGACGGCGATCGCGGGCACGACGGCACGGCGAAGAATCTGACGCATTGGGGGTGGACCTTTCGGGCCGAAGCAGGCAGGTAAGGCTATCCTAAAGCACTGCCCGGCTCGCCCTCGAACAGGTCGTTCGTGCGGCCGGATGTCTCACGCTCACGTCGACCCGGACGCTCGGGTGAGCGCCGACTCACTGCGGGTACGGCGTCTCGCCCCGTTCGAGGCCGCCGACGAGCTTCGCGAGTCGGTTCGCCCGGCTCGTCGCGCTCGGTGCCGTGATGATGCGGTGGAGCACGGCGTAGCGGTTCGTGGCGTTCAGGCGGTCGAAGAGCTCGGTTGCCGCGGGTGACGCGGCGAGCGCGGCCGCGAGATCGTCGGGCACCTGTGCTGCGGCCGCACCGGCGTAGGCGCGCTCCCAGCGTCCGTCGGCCTTGGCGCGGTCGATCTCGGCCTGCCCCCGCGCGCGCATGCGGCCCTCGCCGACGAGCTGCTCGACGAGCCCGATGTTGCGCTGCGACCACAGCGAGGCGCGCCGCCGCGGCGTGAACCGCTGCAGAAAGCAGGCGTCGTCGTGGCTGCGCTTCTGCCCGTCGATCCACCCGCTGCAGAGCGCCTCGTCGAGGGCCTCGGCGTAGTTCAGCGTCGTCGGCTCGGTGGTGCCCTTCTTCGCGAGCAGCAGCCAGACCCCGTCGGAGGCGTCTTCGTTCGCATCGAGCCAGGCGCGCCAGGCGGCGCGGTCGGCCACGACGAAGGGGGTGATCTCTGCGCTCACTGCGGTCTCCCTGCTCGGTGGAGGCGCTCGGCATCAGCCTCCACCGAGGACCCTACCGGCGCCCGCCGACGCTGCTGGCGCAGACCGTCCGCCCGGTTCGCAGCTACTGCGCGCCCTCCCCGCGGGTGGTTCGGTAGCGCTCCACCGCGTGCAGGCCCGAGGAGATCGCCGCGAAGAGCACGGCCGCGATCGGCCAGATGATCCACGAGCGACCCCAGTCGCCGCCGATGAAGCTCCAGGCGAGGAAGGCGACGACGACGAGCGGCCAGTAGAACGCCGAGATCACCCCGACGATGCTGCGGCGGCCGTCGGCACCGACGCCGGCCTCGGTGCCCTCGGCCTGGGTGAGCGTCTCGGCGACCGACGTCGCCCAGTTGCTCGGGAGGAAGATGAGCAGGCCGGTGGCGACGATGCCGAGCATCGCGGCGACCGCGACCCCGATCCAGCTGTTCGTGACCTCGCTCGGGGCCAGCAGGCTCATGGCGAGCACCGGGGTCACCGCGAGGATCCAGAGGCCGATCGAGATCTGCAGGGCGGTCGTGCGCCTGGGCGACGCCTCGGCCGCGAGGTTCCTCGCCCACCGATCGACGCCGGGCGATCTCGTGAACGCCCCCGTGGTGAGCCGCACGAACGGCTCGAGCTGCTGACCTCGCTGTACCGTCATCATGACGGCGACCGCCACGATCACGAGCAGACAGGCGAGGCCGATCATCACGCCCACCTGAGGGTCGAGGGCGATCGCGCCGCCGCCGGTGAGCGTCGCGAGTGCGATGAGCGGCGCGGGCGAGACGACGAACATCGCCACCGCGAGCGCGAGGCGCGGCTCGCCCGTGCGGCGCGCCTCGGCGTAGCGCTCTGCCTCCTCCTGCGTGACCGGCGCGGGCCGGGCGACTGCGGGGCGCACGGCGGCCGCCGCGGGCACCGTCGCCGGAGGCGCGATCTCGGCGCTGATGCCGAGCTGCGGCGCGAGCTCGTCGAGGTTGCCGAACTCGGTGATGACCCGGCCGACGGCCTCGTTCTCGGACAGGCCCTGGGCGAGGTACCCGTGGTAGGCGTCCTCCATCATCGTGTGCAGCTCGGCCTTCGCCTCGAGCAGCTTCGCGGTCGGCGCGTAGGCGCCGAACATCGTCTCGAGGTAGGCGGTGATGACGTTCATGCTTCGACTCCTTCGATGAATCGGTCGACGACCGACTTCGTGTCGCGCCACTCGGCGACCTTCAGCTCGAGGTGGGCGAGACCCTCGTCGGTGATGCGGTAGTAGGTGCGCGGTTTGCCCGACTCGGATGCCCCGGCGTACGAGGTGACGAGCCCCGCCCCTTCGAGGCGCTTGACCGCGGAGTACAGCGTGGTCTGCTTGATCGTGTACTCGGCGCCGGTCACGGAGTGGATCTGCTGTGCGAGCTCGTACGCGTACGACGGCCGCTGCCGCAACAGCGACAGGACCATGAGGTCGACGTACCCGCGGATCGCGTCGGCACTGATCATCACGACCTCCATTCGGCTCTTCGGGTGATGCACCCCCGAACGTACTATGTGTGACGTAGTACGTCAAGCGTGAACGGAACAGGTTGCGCTCAGCGCTCCTCCGCGATCGCAGCCGTGCCGCGCGGGAGGTCGCGCCGGCGGAGCCAGGGCTGCAGCCACGAAGCGGCGTTCGCGGCGAGCGCCACGACGCCCATGACGAAGATCACCGGCGCCGGCCCCCACTGCTCGGCGAGCACCCCGGCCAGCACACCCGCGATCGGCATGCCCGCGAAGTTCACGAGCTGCGCGCTCGTGCTCTGCCGCGCGAGCATGTGCTCGGGCACGTACGACTGCACCCAGGTGCGACGCAGCACGTTCGCGGCGACGATGCCCGCAACGGCGACGGCGTTCGCCGAGACCACGATCCAGAGCACCGGGCCGGGCTGCGCGAAGGCGAGCAGGGGCAGCATGAGCCCCGCGACGGTCAGCGTGATGCTGACACCCCGGGCGTCGCCGAGCAGGCGCCCGAGCGCGGGCGCGGCCAGCGCACCGACGATGCCGCCGACCGAGGAGACGGCGAAGACGATGCCGATCACGGCGGAGTCGAGCTGCAGTTCGCGACTCAGCCACAGCACGAGGACGGCCTGCTGACCGATGAGTCCGAAGTTCGCGACCGCCCCCTGGAGGGCGAAGAACCGCAGCCGCCGGTCGCCGAACACGAGCCGGAGCCCCGATCGCACCGACGCCCGGAGCGGCTCGCGACGCGGCGTCGACGCCGCGAGGTGCGGCCGCATCAGCACGAGGCAGACGAGCGAGATCGCGAGTCCGAGCGCCTCGCCGAGCATGCCCTTCACCGGGCCCACGAGCTGGCCGACGAGGCCGCCGAGCCCGGGCCCCACCGTGTTGGCGGCATTCTCGGTGCCGAACAGCAGGCTGTTGGCGACCGGCCGATCGTGCTCGGGCACGATGCGCACGAGCAGTTTCGTGTACGCGGACCTGAACGCGATCGTGCCCGTGCCGACGACGAGCGCGACCACGACCAGTTGCCAGAGGTTCAGCACGCCGATGATCGCGGCGAGGGGCACCGAGGCGTACGCCAGCATCGAGACCGTGTTCGCGCCGATCATCACGCCGCGCGGCGACCGGCCGTCGACCCATGCGCCGATGGGCAGCCCCACGACGAGCCACGGCAGCCAGGTGGCCGCGGCGATGACACCCATCCACGTCGCCGAGGCGTCGAGGAGGTCGACGGCGACGAGCGGCAGCAGCACGCTGGTCATCCCGGCGCCGGTGACCGACGCCGCCTCCCCCGCCCAGAGCAGCAGGAAGTCTCGGTTGCGCCGAAGGCCCCCGCCGCCCGCGCCCCGTGCAGGGGCCGCCGGGGCCCGCAGCACCACCTCCGCGACCTCCGAACCCGAAGCCCCCTCGGGGCGCCGGGCCTGCTCGACGCTCACGGCCGGTTCGGGAACGCGCGCGCCCACATGAGCACCGCCTCCCGCCCGTCGTGGTCGCGCCCGGAGTACGAGCGGACCAGGGCCACGATCGCCTCGTCGAGCTCGGCGAGCTCTGCGGGGCTGAGCCAGAGGCGCGACTGGTGCGCGAACGCGACCTCGGACCACTCGGGCCGCGCGTCGCGCTCGTCGAGCCACTGCCGGGCCCGGTCGTGCTGCTCCTGGAGCATCTGCGCCTCGAGCGAGTCGGCGATCGTGCGCGCCGCCGGGTCGGCGAGGCGCGACGACGACCAGCGGATGCCGCGCTGCGCACGCTGCCACCAGTGCTCGCGGGCGTCGCGGGCGAGTTCGGGCGCCTCGACGACGAGCCCCGCCCTGGCCAGGATGCCGAGGTGGTGGCTCACGCTGCCGATCGCGACGCCCGCCCGCTCGGCGAGCATCGAGACGGTCGCCGGCCCGTCGACGGCGAGCAGGTCGTACAGGCGGTTGCGCAGCGGATGCGTGAACGCCTTCAGCACATCGGCGTCGACGATGTCGCGGATGCCATCGGGGTCGGGGGTCGTCTCCATGCGCACCACGATAGATGCACAAGGCTTTTTGTACAAGTCTTCTTGTGCATAGTCGGGGCGGAGGCGTCGCGATGTCAACGGGGCTGACGCCCGACCGCCGGGATGCGAAGCTGACGGAGCACCGCAATGCGACGGAAGGAATGCACTCGTGACCGCCACCGCTTCCCGCTCATCGATCCACGATGCCGCCGGTCCGCGCGACGCCGCCAGGCAGGTCGTCGTCCTCGTCAGTTCGGTGCTCGCGATCGTCGCGGCGTTCATCGGCTCCGGTGTCGTCGTCGGCACGCCGATCCAGGACGCGGCCGGCGGTGCGCTCGACGCCGATTCGACGCTGATCGCCCCCGGCACCGGCGCGTTCCGCATCTGGAGCGTGATCTACGCCGGGATGCTCGCCTACGCGATCTGGCAGGCGCTTCCCGCCCAGCGCCACGACGAGCGCCAGCGCCGGCTCGGGTGGTGGGTGACCGCATCGCTGGTGCTCAACGCCGTCTGGATCTCGAGCGTGCAGCTCGACCTCCTCGTCCTCAGCCTGCCGATCATCGTCGTCCTCCTCGCCGTGCTCTGCCGACTCTTCGTCGTGCTGCGCAGCGCGCCCCCGAAGAACCGGGTCGAGGCGGTCGTCGCCGACGGATCGATCGGTTTGTACCTCGGATGGGTCGTCATCGCGACCGCGGCCAACGCCACCGCGGTGCTCGTCGCCGTCGGCTTCGACGGTTTCGGCCTCGACCCCGAGATCTGGGCGGTGCTCGTGCTGGCCGTCGCGGCCGCAGCCGGAGTCGCACTCGCGCTCTGGGGCGGCGGGCGCATCGCCCCCGCCCTGTCGCTGTGCTGGGGCCTCGGCTGGGTCGCCGTCGCCCGACTCGCCGACGAGCCGCATTCGGTGACGACCGGCATCGCAGCACTGATCGCAACGGCCGTCGTGATCGCCGCGACGGCAGTTGCGCGGGTGCGATCCGAGCGCCGCGCTCGCGCCGCCCAGGGCGATGAACGACCCGAGGGCGCCTCGTGACCCCAGCCGAGAAACACGAAAACCCCCGGCGAACCGGGGGTTTCTCTCTGCTGGGGTACCTGGACTCGAACCAAGAACAACTGAACCAGAATCAGCCGTGTTGCCAATTACACCATACCCCAATGGCGTGAAACCGGAGCCCCGCGCCGAGAGTCAACTGTAGCCGATTATCGGGAGACTCCCAAACTGAGCTGAACTCGGCGGGTCGCGGCGGCCGCACGGGTCTCGATGCACGAGCTTCGCTCGCTCCTCGACCGACGGTCGGGCGAACCCGGCACCGACGACGGATGCCCCGGGGCGAACCCCGGGGCATCCGTCACGTGCAGCGATGCTGCGGCAGACCGTGGAGGTCAGCCGATGAGCGCCGCGAGCCGGTCGACGCGCGCGAGCGAGTCGACCTTGCCGAGGATCTGCATCGACTCGAACAGCGGCGGCGAGACGCGGCGGCCCGACACTGCGGTGCGCACGGGGCCGAAGGCCACGCGGGGCTTGAGGCCCAGTCCGTCGATGAGCGCGGCGCGCAGCGCCTCCTCGATCTCGGCGGTGCCCCACGCCTCGGCGGGCAGCGCGTCGAGGGCGTTGCGGGCTGCGGCGAGCACCGCGGCCGTGTCGGCCGGCAGCGCGCCGACGGCGGCCTCGTCGTACTCGAGCGAGTCGGCGTCGGTGAAGAGGAAGCCGAGCATGCCGGGCGCCTCGCCGAGCAGGTTGATGCGCTCCTGCACGAGGGGGGCGGCCTCGGCGAGGATCGCCTCCTCACCGGGCGCGATCGGCGTCGAGACGGCACCCGCGGACTGCAGGTACGGCACGGTGCGCGCGGCGAAGTCGGCGACGTCGAGCTGGCGGATGTGGTCGCCGTTGATCGCCTCGGCCTTCTTCAGGTCGAAGCGGGCCGGGTTCGGGTTGACGTTCTCGACGTCGAACGCGGCGACGAGCTCGTCGCGGCTGAACACATCGCGGTCGGCCGAGAAGCCCCAGCCGAGGAGCGCGAGGTAGTTGAGCAACCCCTCGGGGATGAAGCCGCGGTCGCGGTGGTGGAACAGGTTCGACTCGGGGTCGCGCTTCGAGAGCTTCTTGTTGCCCTCGCCCATGACGTAGGGCAGGTGGCCGAAGCGCGGCACGAAGGTGGTCACGCCGATGTCGATGAGCGCGTGGTACAGCGCGATCTGGCGCGGCGTCGACGAGAGCAGGTCTTCACCGCGCAGCACGTGCGTGATGCCCATGAGGGCGTCGTCGACAGGGTTCACGAGCGTGTAGAGCGGGGCGCCGTTCGGGCGCACCACGACGAAGTCGATCGTGTTGCCCACGGGGAAGCTGATCTCGCCGCGCACGAGGTCGTCGAAGCCGAGGTCGACCTCCGGCACGCGCAGGCGCAGTGCGGGCTCGCGACCCTCGGCGCGGAACGCGGCCTTCTGCTCGTCGGTGAGATCGCGGTCGAAGTTGTCGTAGCCGAGCTGCTTCGGCCGGCCCGCGGCCTCGTTGCGGGCATCGATCTCTTCAGCGGTCGAGTAGCTCTCGTACACGTGGCCCGAGGCCTTCAGCTTCTCGATGACCTCGGCGTAGATGCCGGCGCGCTGCGACTGCCGGTACGGCTCGTGGGGGCCGCCGACGCCGACGCCCTCGTCCCAGTCGAGGCCGAGCCAGGTGAGCGCGTCGAGCAGTTGCTCGTAGCTCTCTTCGCTGTCGCGGGCGGCGTCGGTGTCTTCGATGCGGAACACGAAGGTGCCGCCGGTGTGACGCGCGTAGGCCCAGTTGAACAGGGCGGTGCGCACGAGGCCGACGTGCGGCGTGCCGGTCGGTGAGGGGCAGAAGCGCACACGGACATCGCTGCCGGTGGCCTGGGTGAAGGGGTGAGCTGACTCGGACATCGCCTCAATGCTACCGAGCGGCGCGCGCGGCGCGCTCGCCGGTGAGGCCATCGAGCGCGGCGAGGGTGGCCGCGACGGCGGGCACCCGCCCGGCGCCCTGGGCGGTCACGAGATGCAGGGAGCGCACGTCGGCGCGCGCGGTCGGCCGGGCCACGACGTCGGGATGCCTCGGGGACGCCGCGAGCGCGAGCGCCGGCAGCAGCGCCACCCCGAGGCCCTGCGCGACCATGCCCTCGACGGCGACGAAGTTGTCGGTCTCGAATGCGATGCGCGGCGTGAACCCCGCGGCATCCGCGAGTTCGAGCAGGTGCCCGCGGCAGCGCGGGCAGCCGGCGATCCAGGCCTCGTCGCCGAGGGCGGCCAGTTCGATGCGGTCGGATGCCGCGGCCGGATGCCCCGCCGGGAGCACGAGCTGCATCGGCTCCTCGCCGTAGCCGCGCACGTCGAGTCCGCGAGCGCTCGCGCGGTGCGGGTCGTCGCGGTCGCCCGGATAGCTGAAGGTGATCGCGACATCGGCGCGGTCGGCGCGCACGGCCGCGACCGCCTCGGGCGGCTCGGCCTCGACGTAGGTGACGGTGACGCCCGGATGCTCCGCCGCGAGCGCGGCGATGAGCCGGGGCACGAGGGTCGCCGACGCCGAGGGGAAGGCGACGAGGCGCACCCGCCCCGCGCGGAGCCCGCGGAGCTCGGCGAGTTCGCCGGCGGCCGCCTCGAGGGCGGTCGCTACGGCGTTGGCATGACGGGCGAGCACACGCCCCGATTCGGTGAGCCGGATGCCGCGGCCGACGCGTTCGACGAGGGCGATGCCCGTGCGCTCCTCGAAGCGGCGCAGCTGCTGGCTCACCGCGGGCTGGCTGTAGCCGAGCGAGGTCGCGGCCGCGGTGAGCGATCCGTGCTCGGCGATGCGGCGAACGACCCGCACCGTCTGCAGGTCGAGTGCGGCCGCGAGGGCTTCGATCGAGGCATCCGACATGGCAGCATCATAAGCGTTGGTTATGCATGTCATCGAACACTGGTACTTGTCGAATGAGTCGAACGGGTCGACGCTGGAGGCATGCACCCGCTTCGAGACCGATTCGCCGCCGGCCGCGGCTACCTCGCCGCCTGCACCCTCGGCCTGCCCGCCGACGTCACCCGCGACGCCGTGCGCCGCGACCTCGAGCGCTGGTCGCTCGGCGCGGCGAGCGCCGCCGACTACTCGGCCGCCCTCGAGCGCGCCCGCGGGCACGCCGCGAGCCTGCTCGGCACCTCCCCCGCACGCATCGCGACCGGCTCGCAGGTCTCGGTGTTCGCGGGGCTCGCGGCCGCCGCGGCCCCGGCCGGCGCAGAGATCCTGTGCGTCGACGGCGACTTCTCATCGGTCGTCGCACCCTTTCTCGCGCGCGGCGACCTCGAGGTGCGCCACGTGCCGCTCGACGCCCTCGCCGACGCCGTCACCCCGTCGACCTGGCTCGTCTCGTACTCGCTCGTGCAGTCGGCGACCGGCGAGGTCGCCGACGAGGCATCCATCACCGCCGCAGCCCGCGACGCCGGCGCGCTGACGCTCGTCGACACCACCCAGGCGACCGGCTGGATGCCGACCGACCACGTCACGGGCGACCTCGTCGTCTGCCACGCCTACAAGTGGCTCGGCGCACCGCGCGGGGCCGCCTTCGCCGCGTTCTCCGACCGGGCGGTCGAGTCGTTCACCCCGCACACGGCCGGCTGGTACTCGGGCGACGACCCCTGGGCGTCGTGCTACGGACCCGAACTGCACCTCGCCGACGGCGCCCGCCGCTTCGAGGTCTCCCCCGCGTGGCACGCCTGGGCCGGTGCCGAAGCCGCACTCGGCTTCGCCGCCTCGCTCGACCTGGCGGCTGTCCAGCGGTACGACGTGGGGATGGCGAACGCGTTCCGCGAGCGGATCGGCCTCGCCGCCTCGAACTCGGCGATCGTCACGTGGCCCGACGAGACGGGCTGCGACCTCGCGGCGCTGACGGCCGCCGGGCTCGTGGCGTCGGGTCGGGCAGGTCGGGCACGCGTCGCGTTCCATCTCTGGAACGACGACGAGGATGTCTCGCGCGCCGCCGATGCCGTGACCGGCAGCGCGGCGCACCTGAACCTGCGGCACTGAGCGGCGGCGCAGCCGGCGGTGCCGTGGCTCAGCCGTCGGCGCGCGGCCCGTCGATCGTGCCGTCGGCCTCGAGCCGCTCGCGGGTGGTGATCGTCTCGAACGCCGACCCGGTGCCTCCGGCGAGGCGGCGTCGGATCGACGCGGCGATGCGCTCGGCCTGCACCTTCGCACGGTCGGCGACCTCGCCGGTGAACCCGTCGTCGACGGTCTGCCGCCAGAGCACCAGCCAGCGGTCGAAGTGCGTCTCGGTGAGCGGGTGCTTCGCGTCGAGCGCGACATGCAGGGCGAGCGCGTCGCGCCGGTAGGTGCCGGCGTCGAAGAGCACCGACTCCCAGAAGTCGCACATGATCGGCAAGTGGTGGGCGAGGTCCATCTTCGCGACGTCGGTGAAGATCGGCCCGATGAACGGGTCGGCGAACGCCCGCAGGTAGAACGCCTCGATGAGCGCGGTGAGGTCGTCGCGATCGCGGAGGTCGTGGTGCCCGTCACCCGGCGCGGGCTCGATCGTCAGGGGGTCGGCGGCGCCGCCGGCGGCATCCGGGCCCTGC
Source organism: Agromyces lapidis (assembly GCF_009749405.1). Lineage (GTDB taxonomy): Bacteria > Actinomycetota > Actinomycetes > Actinomycetales > Microbacteriaceae > Agromyces > Agromyces lapidis. The sequence goes on along the minus strand of NZ_WBIQ01000008.1, from coordinate 338,707 downwards.
CCTGCGAGCTGCTCGCCCATGTCGACCCGCTACCCCGCGGAACGCACCGGGTTGGAGAGCACCCCGAGGCCCGAGATCGTGACCTCGACCGTGTCGCCGTCGACGATCGGGCCGACGCCCGCCGGCGTGCCGGTGAGGATGACGTCGCCCGGCAGCAGCGTGAAGACGCTCGAGGCGTGGGCGACGATCGCGGGCACCGAATGCACGAGGTCGGCGAGACGCCCCTCCTGCTTGCGCACGCCGTTGACGCTCGTCTCGATGGTGCCGTTCACGAAGTCGACGTCGGTCGAGATCACCGGCCCGAGCGGGCAGAACGAGTCGAAGCCCTTCGCGCGGGTCCACTGGCCGTCGCGCTGCTGCAGGTCGCGGGCGGTCACGTCGTTGGCGATCGTATAGCCGAAGATCACCTTGTCGGCATCGGCTTCGCTCACGTTCTTCGCGATGCGGCCGATCACGACGGCGAGCTCGCCCTCGTGCTCGACCCGCTCGCTCTGGGGCGGCAGCACGATCGCGTCGTCGGGGCCGATCACCGAGGTGTTCGGCTTCAGGAAGAGCAGCGGCTCTGCCGGGGCCTCGCCGCCCATCTCGGCGGCGTGGTCGTGGTAGTTCTTGCCGACCGCGACGACCTTCGACCGCGGAATCACCGGCGCGAGGAGCTTCGCCTCGGCGAGCGGCACCCGCTCGCCGGTCGGCTCGTAGCCCGCGAACATCGGGTCGGCCTTCAGCACGACGAGCTCGTGCTCCTCCTCGTCGATGATGCCGAACGAGATGGTCTCACCATGGCTGAACCGCGCGATCTTCATGACCGCAAGCCTATCGGCGGGTGGCGTGGGCGGGCCCGCGAAGCCGCCCGGCCTCCCGGCCGCTCACCCGGCCGCCCACGCCATCGAGTCGCCGAAAAGCGCTGTCGGTGGACCCAGGATGCACGGTTTTCGGCGACTCGATGGATGTGGACGCGGGCGTGCGGGGCGCGGCGCAGCGCGTGCGCGGCGCGTCAGCGCGGCGCGTCGGGGATGAGCCGCTTGCCGAGGCTCACCGCATCGTCGATCACGTACCCGAGCCGCTCGTAGAACGCGATCACCTCGGTGTTCGAGGTGCGCACCTGCAGGTTGAGCTTGGGGCATCCCCGCTCGACGAGCAGGCGCTCGGCCTCGGCCATGAGCCGGCGGCCGAGTCCGGTGCCGCGCGCGGGATCTGCGACGGCGAGGTAGTTCACCCAGCCGCGATGCCCGTCGTACCCGACCATCGCCGTGCCGACGAGCTCGCGCCCGCCATCTGCCGACACCGTCTCGGCCACCAGGAACAGCTCGGGCTGCACCGTCAGCTTGCGCTCGATGTCGAGATGCGGGTCGTTCCACGGCTTCACGAGGCCCGCGGCGCGCCACAGGGCGACGACGCCATCGGTGTCGGCGACGACGAACGGCCGGATCGAGGTCGATCCGGCCGTCGCGTCGTCGTGGTGGGATTCGCTCACGCGTCGAGGCGGAGCAGCCAGCCGTGCCGGTCCTCCACGCGCCCGTACTGGATGCCCGTGAGCTCCTCGCGGAGCGAGAGGGCCAGCTCGGCGGCCGCATCGCCCTCGTGCACGATCTCGAAGTCCTCGGCGAGGAGGCGCCCGATGGGCGTGACCACCGCGGCGGTGCCGCAGGCGAAGGCGCCCACGATGTCGCCGGATGCCGCGCCCTCGCGCCACTCGTCGATCGTCACCTTGCGGCTCTCGACCGTGTGGCCGCGGTCCTTCGCGAGCTGCAGCACCGAGTCGCGCGTGATGCCCTCGAGGATCGAGTCGGACTCGGGGGTCACGAGCGTGCCGTCCTTGTAGACGAGCACGACGTTCATGCCGCCGAGCTCCTCGAGGTACTTGCCCTCGTCGAGGAAGAGCACCTGCTGGCAGCCGTGCTCGGCCGCCTCGGCCTGGGGCAGCAGGCTCGACGCGTAATTGCCGCCGGTCTTCGCCGCGCCGGTGCCGCCCTTTCCGGCCCGCGCGTAGTTCGTCGACAGCCAGATCGACACCGGCTGCACGCCGCCGTGGAAGTAGGCGCCGGCGGGGCTCGCGATCACGTAGAACGCGACCTTCTTCGCCGGGCGCACCCCGAGGAACGCCTCCTTCGCGAACATGAACGGCCGCAGGTACAGGCTCGTCTCGGGGGCCGAGGGCACCCAGTCGCCGTCGACCGCGATGAGCTTCTTCAGCGACTCGATGAAGATGTCGCTCGGCAGCTCGGGCAGCGCGAGGCGCTTGGCCGAACGCTGCATGCGCGCCGCGTTCTGCTCGGGGCGGAAGGTCCAGATCGAGCCGTCGGCGTGCCGGTAGGCCTTCATGCCCTCGAAGATCTCCTGCGCGTAGTGCAGCACGGCGGCCGCCGGGTCGAGCTGGATCGGGCCGTAGGGCGTGACGCGGGGACGGTGCCAGCCGCCCTTCTCCGACCAGCACACGTCGACCATGTGGTCGGTGAAGTGGTTGCCGAAGCCCGGGTCGGCGAGGACCGCCTCGCGTTCTTCGGGCGACTTGGCGTTCTCGTTGCGGACCGTCTGCCAGATGAGTCCGGCTGCGGAGGGGGCCTGGAGCGGGAGGTTGATCGTCATGAGGTGTCCTTCGATGCGAGTGCGCGTGATCAGTCGAGTGCGCCGATACGGGCGGCGATCGCGTCGCCGACCTCGGAGGTCGTGCGCGTCGCCCCGCCGCGTTCGGCGATGTCGGCGGCGACCGCCCGCGAGACCTTCGCCGAGGCCTCCGCGAGACCGAGGTGGTCGAGCAGGAGGGCGACGGAGAGGATGGCCGCGGTCGGGTCGGCGATGCCCTTCCCGGCGATGTCGGGTGCGGAACCGTGGACCGGCTCGAACATGCTGGGGAATCGGCCGTCGGGGTTGATGTTGCCCGAGGCTGCGAGGCCGATGCCGCCGCTGATCGCGCCGGCCAGATCGGTGAGGATGTCGCCGAAGAGGTTGTCTGTGACGATGACGTCGAATCTAGCAGGATCGGTGACGAGGAAGATCGTCGCGGCGTCGACGTGCAGGTAGTCGACGGTCACGTCGGAGTACTCGGATGCCACGGCGTCGACCGTGCGCTTCCACAACGAGCCGGCGAAGACGAGCACGTTGGTCTTGTGCACGAGGGTGAGCTTCTTGCGCGGGCGCGCGTTCGCGGCGGCGAAGGCGTAGCGCACGACCCGCTCGACGCCGTAGGCGGTGTTCACCGAGACCTCGTTGGCGACCTCGGCCGGGGTGCCGACGCGGATCGCACCGCCGTTGCCGACGTACGGACCCTCGGTGCCCTCGCGCACGACGATGAAGTCGACCTCGCCGGGGTTCGCGAGCGGGCTCACGACGCCGGGGTGGAGCACCGACGGGCGCAGGTTCACGTAGTGGTCGAGCTCGAAGCGGAGCTTCAGCAGGAGCCCGCGCTCGATGTTCGCACCCGCGAGGCGCGGGTCGCCCGGCACTCCCCCGACGGCGCCGAGGAGGATCGCGTCGTGCTCCTTGATCGCGTCGAGGTCGCCGTCGGTGAGCACGTCGCCCGTCTCGAGGTAGCGGGCCGCACCGAGCGAGAACGGCGTCTGCTCGAAGACGGTGTCGCCCCCGGCCGTGACCGCGCCCAGCACCTTCAGCGCCTCGCCGACGACCTCGGGGCCGATCCCGTCACCGGGAATGACCGCGAGCTTGACCGTTCCACCCATGAATACTCCTTCGTGCGACAAGCCCCTCAAGCGTACTGCCGTCGCCCGGCGTGCCCCGATTCATGACAGGACGTCACCCGGCGCTCAGTCGTGGTGCGAGGGGTTGCGCAGGGTGAGGGCCGCGATGGTCGCCGCCGCGACCATCAGGCCGACGCCGATGAGCGAGGTCACCAGCACGCCGCCGTCGAACGCGATCGCGGCCGCGCGCATGAGTTCCTCGGCCTGTGCCGCGGGCAGTTCGGATGCCACGACCGCCGCGCCGGCGAGGGTCTCGCGCGAGGCATCCATCTGCGCTGCGGTGAGCGAATCGGGCAATCGGATGGCGCTCGCGTAGTGCGCCGCGATGATGCTGCCGAGGCCCGCGGTGCCGAGCACCGCGCCGAGCTCGTACGCCGTCTCGGAGACCGCTGAGGCCGCGCCCGCCTTCGACGGCGGTGCGCTCGAGAGGATGAGCTCGTTCGAGACCGTCTCGGCCATGCCGATGCCGATACCGAGCATCGTGAAGGCGAGCACGACCGCGCCGAGCGACCCCTCCGAGGCGCCGAAGGCGACGACGAGGTAGCCGCCCGCCGAGAGCGTCAGCGCCGCGGGCACGAGCAGCCGCGGGGCCACCCGCCGGGAGATCGGCACCACGGCGAGGCCGGCGATGATCATCGCGACGAGCCCGGGCAGGAGCGCGAGCCCGGCCTCGACCGGCGAGAGGCCCGCGATGATCTGCAGGTGCTGCGACACGAAGAACAGGAAGCCCACCAGCGAGACGACGCTCAACAGGTTCACGAGCACGGCGCCGCCGAACGGTCCGACGGTGAACAGGCGCACGTCGAGCATCGGCGCCTCGCTCGCGAGCTGCCGGCGCACGAACAGCCACCCGGCCACGAGGCCCGCGACGATGAAGAGCGGCCCGAGTGCGTCGAAGCCCTCGGTGGCGAGGTGCTTGATGCCGAAGACGATCGGCGCCATCGTCGCGAGCGAGAGCAGGATGCTCCAGACGTCGATGCGGCCGGGGTTCGGGTCGCGGCTCTCGGTGATGAGCAGGGGTACGAGCACGAGCATCGGCACGAGCACCGGCACTGCGAGCAGGAACACCGAGCCCCAGGCGAAATGCTCGAGCAGGAGGCCGCCGACGAGCGGGCCGAGGGCGCTGCCCGCGGCGAACGCCGAGGCCCAGATCGCGATCGCAAGACGACGCTGCTCGCGATCGGTGAAGATCGAGCGCAGGAGCGACAGCGTCGAGGGCATGAGCATCGCGCCGAAGAAGCCGAGCGCGGCGCGCGCGGCGATGAGGAGCTCGGCGGTCGGGGCGAACGCCGCACCGACCGAGACGACGGCGAAGCCGATCGACCCGATCATGAGCATGCGGCGACGGCCCCAGCGGTCGCCGGCGCTGCCCATCGCGACGAGCAGGGCGGCGAGCACGAGCGGGTAGGCGTCGATGATCCAGAGCTGCTGGGCCGCGGTGGGTGCGAGGTCGCGCGAGATCTCGGGCAGCGCGAAGCTCAGCACCGTGTTGTCGATCGACACGAGGAGCGCGGGCAGCATGAGCACGGCGAGCGCGAACCAGGCGCGGCGCGGGGCGCGGCCCGTGGCGGCGGGGGTCGCCGGGCGGGTGCGCTTCGCGGCGACGCGACGCGACGCGTCGGTCGTGGGGGTGGGCGACGAATCGGTCGTCGGGGTCGTGGTGGCCGTGTGATCGGTCATGTTCTCACTCAGTTTCTATACCGTCCGGCTGGTATAGTAACAGATACCAGCCGAGTTTCGTCAGTGCGGTCGACCTGCACGCGACCGCCGCACCTCTGGGAGAATCACGCCATGCCCCGCCCACCCGCCGCCCGCGAAGCCGTGCTCGACGCCTTCGAGCGGCTCATCATCGCCGACGGCGAGCGCACCGCCACGCTCGACGCGACCGCTCGCGCCGCAGGCGTCTCGAAGGGCGGGCTGCTCTACCACTTCGGCTCGAAGCAGGCGCTCGTCGCGGGCCTCGTCGAGCGGCTGCTGCGGCTCGTCGACGACGACCTCGTGCGCATCGACGAGGCACCCGACGGGGCGATCGCGTACTTCCTTCGCTCATCGCTCGACATCCAGACCCCGCTCGACCACACCTTCGTGGCGATCCTCCGGCTGGCGCAGGGCGGCGACCGCGAGGCGGGTCGGGCGCTCGACGAGGCCGAGACCCGCTGGCTCGCCGCACTCACCGGACACGTCGGCGACCCGACGCTCGCCCTCGCCGTCACCCTCATGGGCGACGGGCTCTACCACCGCGCGGCGCTGCGCGCCGAAGCCGTCGACGGCGACCTCGCCGACTCGACCGCGGCTGCCGTCGGCGTCGGCGTCTCGTCTGAGCAGTTGACCGCGCTCGTCGCCCTGCTCGAGCGCCTCGCCGCGCGCTGAGCGGGCACGGCTCCCGCTCCCGCTCCCGCTCCCGGGGCTGGCTCCCGCTCCCGCTCCCGCTCCCGCTCCCGGGGTCACTTTCAGCCAGTTCTCTCGGGCATGCCCCAACGAGATGGCGGAAAATGACCCCCGGAACGGTTTGCAGCACGCGCGCAGAACGACGGATGCCCCGGCGCGCACCCGCGAAGGGCGTCGCGCCGGGGCATCCGACTGAACGAGAACCGCTAATCGGTGATGTCGATCTCGACGAAGACCTTCGCGTCGATCGCCTGGCGAACCCGCTCGAGCACCTCGGCGGGCACCGGCGAGTCGACCGTGAGCACGCTGAGCGCCGTGCCGCCGGCCTCGCGTCGGGCGATCTGCATGCCGGCGATGTTGATGCCGGCCTCGCCGAACTCCTGGCCGTAGACCGCGACGATGCCGGGGCGGTCGGTGTAGCTCATGACGATGTGGTGCTTCGCGATCGGCACCTCGAGGTCGTAGCCGTCGATGCCGACGAGCTTCTCGGTCTGCTTCGGACCGGTCAGGGTGCCCGACACCGACACCTGGGTGCCGTCGGCGAGGGCACCGCGGAGGGTGATGACGTTGCGGTACTCGGGGCTGTCGGCCTCGGTGATGAGCCGCACCTGCACGCCGCGCTGCTCGGCCAGGAGCGGCGCGTTGACGTACGACACCGACTCGGAGACGACATTCGTGAACACGCCCTTCAACGCGGCGAGCTTCAGCACGCTGACGTCGTAGTCGACGAGCTCGCCGCGCACCTCGACGTCGAGGCTCGTGAGGCCGCCGTGCTCGCCGTGCGCGAGGCCCGAGAACAGCTGGCCGAGCTTCTCGACGAGCGGGATGCCGGGGCGGACGTACGGGTCGATGACGCCGCCGGCGACGTTCACCGCGTCGGGCACGAGCTCGCCGGCGAGCGCGAGACGCACCGACTTGGCGACCGAGATGCCCGCCTTCTCCTGCGCGTCGTCGGTCGAGGCGCCGAGGTGCGGGGTGACGATGAGGTTCGGCAGGCCGATGAGGGGCGACTCCTGGGGCGGCTCCTGCACGAAGACGTCGAGGGCGGCGCCCGCGATCTCGCCGGCGACGAGCGCGTCGTGGAGCGCCTGCTCGTCGATGAGGCCGCCGCGGGCGACGTTCACGACGTAGGCGGTCTTCTTCATCTTCTGCAGCTGCTCGGTGCCGATCATGCCGAGCGTCTCGGGCGTGCGCGGCATGTGGATCGTCACGAAGTCGCTGCGCTCGAGCAGTTCGTCGAGCGAGACCGTCTGCACGCCGAGCTGCTGCGCGCGGGCCGCCGTGATGTACGGGTCGTAGGCGATTACCTCCATGCCGAACGCCTGCAGGCGTGCGGTGATGAGTGCGCCGATGCGGCCGAGGCCGATGATGCCGACGGTCTTCTCGTAGAGCTCGGTGCCCGTGTACGACGAGCGCTTCCACTGGCCGGCCGAGAGCGAGACGTGCCCGGCCGGGATGTGGCGGGCGAGGCTCAGGATGTGCCCGATCGTGAGCTCGGCGGCCGAGATGATGTTCGACGTCGGCGCGTTCACGACCATGACGCCGGCCGTCGTCGCGCTCTTCACGTCGACGTTGTCGAGGCCGACGCCCGCGCGGGCGACGACCTTGAGCTTGGGGGCCGCGGCGATCGCCTCGGCGTCGACCTGGGTCGCCGAGCGGATGAGGATGGCGTCGGCATCGGCGAGCGACGACAGGAGCGCCGGTCGATCGGTGCCGTCGACCTGACGGATCTCGAAGTCGGGCCCGAGGGCGTCGACGGTGGCGGGCGAGAGTTCTTCGGCGATCAGCACGACCGGCTTTGACACGAACGGTTCCTTCGGAGCGATGCGCGCGGGAAGACGCGCGGAGAGGAGCGCCTACGCCAGTGGGGGCGCCGTTACCCCGCCAACCCTACTGGAGTGTTGCGCGCCATCACGTACTGTGACGGCTCGCGACGTCGCCGAGCGGGCGAACGGCTCAGACGACGACGCCGCCGACCTGGCCGAGCAGCACCGTGAGGCTCAGGAACAGCGCGGCCGAGACGCAGAGGCCCGCGAAGTACAGCGCGATGCGCGCGAGGATGCCTCGGCGGCGCCCGAGCGCGAACGCCGCCGCGAAGCACGCGAGCGGGGCGAGCAGCGCGACGATCATGACGGCCCAGCCAGCGGCCGAGAACGAGAGGCCGATGCCGAGCAGTTGCACGATGCTCTCGACCACCTCCCACACGTCGTAGGCGTAGAAGAGCCCGAACACGACGGCGAGGGCCGCGTCGAGCCAGAGCGGCAGGTTCGGCGCGGGGGCGGATGCCTCGGGCTCGGCCCCTGCGGGCGCTGGGGATGCGGCGGTCATGCGGTCACTCCGAGGATGAAGGGCAGCGGGGCCAGCACGACGACCCCGACGGCGAGCCAGACGAGCCGCGAGCGGGCGGTGCGAGCGCCGCGCAGGGCGAGCACGAACCAGAGCGGCGCGGCGAGCACCGCGAGCCAGAGGCCGAGCCCGTACATGAAGTCGCCGACGACGCTCGTGCCCGGTGTCGCCGTGCGGAGCGCCGTGATGATCCAGCCGATCGTGTAGAGCAGGTAGACCCCGCCGAGCACGCCGAGGACGACGAGTTCGACCGAGCCGGTCTGTACGGCGCCGGCCGGCGCTGCGCCGTCGTCGTCGACCTCGGCGCCGTCACCGGCATCGACGTCGGCGCCGGTGCGGTCGTCGCCCGCGGCGGGCGCCGAAGTCGCGCCGCGCTTCAGCGGAGCCGGATTGCCGACGGCCTTCCAGCCGGGGGCGAGGGTCGCGTCGTCGTCGCCCTCCCAGCGCAGAGCGTCGTCGTCGGCATCGGGGTCGGGGCGCATGCCCCCAGCCTAGCCAAGCGGGATGCCACGGGCGCGGACGGGCGCACGCCCGGGTCGTCACGTGAGCGAGCACGCTCAACCCCGCGGCAGCCATCCCCGACGGGCCGCGGTCGACCCGAGTTGGAAGCGGGTCGTCACGCCGGCCTCGGCCATCAGCTGGTGAACGCGTCGCTGGACGGTCCGGAGCGACATGCCGAGCTGGCCGACGATCGCCTGATCGGTGAGTCCTGCTTGGAGCAGCGTCAGCAAGTGGCGGTCGATCTCCTCGAGGCCGGCGCCGGGGCGCGTCGCCGAGTCATCCGGCCCGAGGTGGATCGGATTCGCCTGCTGCCAGACCAGGTCGAACAGGGCGAGCAGCGCGTCGAGCAGGCCGCTCGGCCGCACGAGCAGCGCGCCGACCTCGCTGCCGCCCGTCTCGTCGGGCACGAGCGGCAGGAGCGCGAGTTCGCGGTCGGTCACGAGCAGGCGCAGCGGCACCGACTCGGCCACGCGGATCTGCTCGCCGGCCGCCGCCGACTCCGCGGCCATCTCCGAGAAGCCGGGCTGCTCGAAGGCGCGCTTCTCGACGACGACCTTGTAGGTCACTCCGCGATCGAGCGCGACCTTCTCGTCGACGTTCTCCTCGGCGGTCACGACCGCGACCTCGGGTTTGACGAGCGCGCACACCTCGCGCCGCGCGCCGCGCTGCAACTGGGCGAAGTGCTGGGCGACCGCCTGCCGCCCGCGCACCACGTCGATCACGTCGGTGTGCACGCGCTCGGACGCCGCGCCGCGGAAGAGTTCGGTGAGTGCGTGCAGTTCGAGCTCGGCGCGCCTGATGTCCTGCTGGCGCTCGACGATCAAAGAGCCGAGCGCCAACTCGGGCGGGGAGGCGGTGAAGTGCTCGGGGCTCGCGACCGACCGCGCGGCGAGCCCCATCGACTCGAGCGACTCGAGCGCGGCGACGACGTCGGGCAGGTCGACCCGCAGGTGCTCGGCGACCTCCGTCGCCGAGCCCGAGGGCAGCTGCACCAGACGTCGGTAGGCGCGCTCCTGCAATTCGTCGAGACCCAGCACGCTCAGCATGGTTGCACCTTTCTGCCACCGGTCCCGCGTCAATGCATGGCGGAGAAGTGTCATGACACTTTTCCGTCATTGCGCATGCTACTCAGCTCTGACACGTTCGTGTCATCTCCCGGCAAATCACCCCCGGAAAGGTCACAAATGTCCAGATTCACGGGTCCGGTCGCAGGAGGGTTGGCCGCCGTCATGGCGGTCGGCTTCCTCGCAGCGGGACAGATCCCAGCAACGGCGCTCGCGGGCGAGGAGCCCGACGAGCTCATCGGCGCGGCATCCGCCTCGGCCGCCGCTCAGGCGGTGACGCTCATCAACGGCGACCGGGTCCTGGTCTCCACCGCGGCCGATGGCACGCCCTCGGCGGTGCTCCCGCCGGGACGCGACTACTACTCGCGCCTGATCGAGGGCGAGCTCTACGTGTTCCCCGCCGACGCGCAGCCCGCGCTCGCCGCCGACCGCCTCGACCCCGAGCTCTTCAACGTGACCGGCCTGATCGCGCAGGGCTACGACGACGCGCACAGCGAGACGCTGCCGCTCATCGTCGACGGCACGGTCGCACAGGCTCGCGGCGCAAGCGGTCTCACCGTCGAGACCGAGCTCGAGTCGATCGGCGCTACCGCCGTCTCGCTCGACAAGACCGGCGCCGCGGCCGCCTACGCGCAGCTCATCGGTGCGAACGCGCGCTCGGCCGGCGAGGTGAAGAAGATCTGGCTCGACGCGAAGGTGCAGGCCACCGCGCTCGAGCTCGATCCGGCGACCGGCGTCGAGCAGTCGGGAGCGCAGGCGGCGTGGAATCTCGGCTTCGACGGGACGGGCACCTCGGTGGCCGTGCTGGACACCGGCTACGACTCGTCGCACCCCGACCTCGAGGGACGCGTCGTCGCCACCGAGGACTTCACCGGCGAGGGCGTCGAGGACCGTGCCGGGCACGGTACGCACGTCGCCTCGACGGTCGGCGGCTCGGGTGCAGCCGACGCGTCGAAGACGGGCATGGCACCGGGCGCCGACCTGCTCGTCGGCAAGGTCCTCGGACGCAGCGGCGGGCTCGCCTCGTGGATCATCGACGGCATGGAATGGGCGGTCGACCAGGGTGCCGACGTCGTGAACATGAGCCTCGGCTCCGTCACCGCGACGGACTGCACGGATCCGATCTCGGCAGCGACCGAAGCACTCAGCCGGCAGTCGAACACCCTGTTCGTGATCGCCGCCGGCAACAACGGGCTCCGCGAGACCGTCAGTTCACCGGGATGTGCGGAGGGCGCGCTCACGGTCGGCGCGATCGACGCCGACGGAGCCACCGCCGACTTCTCGAGTCGCGGCGCGACGTACGAGAACCACCGCATCAAGCCCGACATCGCCGCCCCCGGGGTCGCGATCATCGGCGCCCAGAACAACAGCCCGGGCGGCGTCGACTACGTCGCGATGTCGGGGACCTCGATGGCCTCGCCGCACGTGGCGGGAGCCGCGGCGCTCGTACGACAGGCGCACCCCGACTGGACCGCCCAGCAGGTCAAGGCGGCGCTCGTCGGCGCCGTGAAGTCCGATGCGGACGGCACCGTCTACGAGCAGGGCACCGGCGAGCTGTGGGCCCCAGGGGCGATCGGCGCGACGATCACGAGCGATGTGAGCGTGGAGCTCGGCAGCTTCGACTGGCCGCACGGGCGTGACGAGCGAGCAACCGAGCAGGTGACGTACACGAACACCTCCGACCACGCGGTGAAGCTGCAGCTCAAGCTCGAGGATCTGACCGGCGCCGACGGCGAGTCGGTACCCTCGAACCTGGTCGAACTCGGCTCGCGCATCGTGGACGTGCCGGCGGGCGGGTCCGCGACGGTCGACGTGACCGCCAACGCCAACGCCGGCAAGCTGCGCGACGGCGCCTACGGCGAGATCGGCGGGCGCATCGTGGCGACCGGCCTCGGAAGCAGCAAGGGCGTCGAGGTCGTGACGGCCGTCGGCTTCTGGCTCGAGCCGAAGACCGTGACCGTCACCGTGAAGGCCATCGACCGCAGCGGCGCCGCGGCGACGTCGGGATACCTCGACCTCACCGACATGCATCAGCCGAGTCGCGCCGTGCACTACTTCACGGGCGCCGACCTCGAGTTGCGCGTTCGCGCGGGCAGCCACTTCCTCACGTCGTTCATCCGCACGGCGAACGACGACGGCAGCTTCGCCTACGCGTACGTCGGCGACCCGGATGCCACGTTCGACGAGGACACCACGGTGACGCTCGATGCCCGCGACGCCGAGCCGGTGACGGTGAGCGGCGACCGGCCGGCGGTGATCCGCTCGGGATCGCTCGGCGTCCAGCGCAGCTGGGACGACCGGTGGCTGGTCGGCGCCTCGGTGTTCGCGAGCGGCGACCCGACACTGTTCGCCGCCCCGACCGACCGCGTCAGGAACGGCACCTTCACGTTCGGCACCACGGCGCGGGCGTACGACCCGGCGGTCGCCACCGAGGCGAGCGCGTACGTGTACAACCTCGCGTTCACCGAGGAGGACCGGGTGTCGGACGACCAGTCGCACGACATCGGCGACGATCGCCTGGCGAGCGTGACCGAGCACTGGTACGCGCAGGGCAAGGCCTGGGCCGCCGAGGAATGGAGCCGGATCATCCCGAGCGACGGCACCGGGCCGTTCTACTCGTCGAGCGGGGACCGGGTGGCCGCACCCGGCACACGCACGGCCTACTACTCGCCCGACATGCCGTGGCAGCAGCTCGCGCAGAGCGGCGGGTTCCGCACCCGCCCCGAGGTCTGGTTCGACCCGATCCGCACGTACGACCGGGGGGAGGAGACCGAGACCGAGTGGTTCAAGCTGGCGACCAACACCGCGATGGCCGTGAAGCCCGACGGTTCGCCGGCGCGGATCGCGGAGCGGCAGGGCTCGATCGTCGGCTTCTCCTTCCCGCAGTGGCAGGACACGGTCGAGGGCCGCGTCGGCGTACCGGGCTTCTTCGACGTCGGAAACCTGGAGCTGTTCAAGAACGGGACTTCGCTCTCGCAGTCGGCGTTCCCGTCCGGCCAGTACGACGTCGGCACCGATGACGCCGAACTGCAGCTCGTTGTGAACCAGCTCCGGCTCCGCCGCAACGAGTCGTGGGCGTTCGGGCTGGGCACGCTCAGCACGTTCACCTTCGAGACGAGCCGCCCCGAAGGCGACTCGATCCAGGCCCTGCCGATCGCGCTGCCGAGGTACGACGCCCCGGTGAACGAGCTGAACCTCGCGCCCGCCACGGCGGAGTTCCCGGTCGGCGTCACCCTGCACGGGCAGGACGGCTACGACCCCGGTGCGATCGTCGAGTTCAGCGCGCAGGTGTCGTACGACCGGATCGCCCCGAACGGCGCGACCGCGATCGAGGACCACGAGTGGACCGACGTCCCCGTCGTCCAGCGCGACGGCGAATGGGTCGCCCTGGTCGACAACACTGCGGCGGCCGACAAGCTCGTCTCGCTGCGGATCAACTCGGAGGATTCGCACGGCACGAAGACCGAGCAGTATGTGCTGCACCTCTACGGGGTGGAGTAGAGCGACGCACGGGCCCCGGCGGATCGAGTGATCCGCCGGGGCCCGTGGCGTCTCCGTGGTGCTGACTGCGCGGCCGGCTGCGGCGGGCTCAGCGCTCGACGGTTCGGGCCGCTCCCACCGCTGCGGCGACGAGCGCCGCATCCGTCTCGTCGAAGCCGTCGACTCCGCCGCCGGGGCCGCTCGCGCCGCCCCGCAGCGCGCGGCCGCGCGCCGAGAGGTGCACCGCGTCGACGCCGGCCGCGGCGAGCGCCGGGATGTCGGCGAGCTGCACGCCGCCGCCCGCCATGATCTCGAGACGGCCGGACACGGCGGCCGCCATCTCGACGAGGACGCCGAGCCCGGCACGGCAGTCGGGCGCACCGCCCGAGGTGAGCACGCGCCGCACGCCGTGACCGGCGAGCGCGGCGACCGAGCCGAGGGGGTCTACCGAGGCATCCACCGCCCGATGCACCGTGACGTCGGCGACGCCCGCAGCCTCGGCGAAGCGGGCGATCGCGTCGAGATCGAGCTCACCCCGTTCGGTGAGCGCACCGACGACGACGCCGTCCGCGCCGGCCGCGACCGCCGCCCTGATCTCGCGGAGGATGGTCTCCTGCTCGTCGGCGTCGTAGACGAAGCCGCCGCCGCGAGGGCGCACGAGCACGTGCACGAAGCCGGTCGCACCGAAGTCGCGGGCCGACTCGACCGCGGCTTCGACGAGCCCAGCCGAGGGAGTCAGCCCGCCGAGCCCGAGCGCCTGGCAGAGCTCGATGCGCGCGGCCCCCTGCTCGAGGGCGATGCGCGTGCCCGCGGCATCCTGGACGGCGATCTCGACGGGGAATGCGGGGGCGACCATTCTCGACAGCGTAGCGGGCGCACGACGGCCCGACGCCCGGTCCGCCGCGGAGCTCGCGCCGGGCGGCCACCGCGGGACCGGCGGTAATTCGCCAGTAAGGGCGCGCCGATAGCGTGCCGCCATCCCGCGTTCGACGACGTCGTCGCCCGTTCGCGGGACCGGAGCCGTCAACCGTCCTGAAGGAATTCGACATGCACAAGCACAGAACCGCCCGAGCGTGGCTGGCCTCGCTGGCGGCCGCCGCCGCGGCGGCCGCGTTCGTCATCGCAGCGCCGCCGGCGCTCGCCGCACCCGCCGACGCCGGCGCCGACAAGATCGACCGGTCCGTACTCGATGCGGCGCGGAACGGCGACGAGAGCGCCTTCTACATCGTGCTCGCCGAGAAGGCCGACCTCTCGGGCGCTCGCACGGCGAAGGGCCACGAGAAGAAGGCGACGCTCGCCTACGAGGAGCTGACCGCCACCGCGGCGAGCACGCAGCGGCCGCTCCGCAACTTCCTCGACAAGCACGACGTGTCGTACGAGCCGTACTGGATCGCGAACACGATCCGCGCCACCTCGTCGGACGTCGACCTCATCGAAGAGCTCGCCAGCCGCAAGGACGTCGCGCAGATCGTTCCCGAGCAGAGCTATGAACTCGACGCCACCGTGGTCGAGGGGTCGACCGAAGCGGCCGTCGACGCCGTGTCCGTCACCGCCGAGACGCCCGTCGAATGGGGCATCGCCGACATCAAGGCCGAGCAGGTCTGGTCGCAGTACGGTGTCGACGGCGAGGGCATCGTCATCGCGAACATCGACAGCGGCGTGCAGTACGACCACCCCGCGCTCGTCGCGAACTACCGCGGCAACCTCGGAGACGGCACGTTCTCGCACGACTACAACTGGTTCGATCCGACCGGGGTCTGCACCACCGCCGCACCGTGCGACAACAACAACCACGGCACCCACACCATGGGAACGATGGTCGGCGCCGGCGGCATCGGCGTCGCACCGGGCGCGACCTGGATCGCCGCGAAGGGCTGCGAGGGCCGTTCCTGCACCGACGCGTACCTGCTGCTCGCCGGCCAGTGGATGCTCGCGCCCACCGATCACAACGGGCAGAACCCCCGTCCCGACCTCTCCCCCGACATCATCAACAACTCGTGGGGCGGCAGCGACGACCAGTGGTTCTACCTCGACCTCATCAAGGCGTGGAACTCGGCCGGCATCTTCGAGGCGTTCGCCGCCGGCAACGACGGCGACGGCGTGACCTGCTCGACGACGGCCGCACCCGGCGGTCGTGGCGACGTCTACGGCGTCGGCGCGTACGACGCGAACGGCAACATCGCCTCGTTCTCGGGCTTCGGGCCCTCGCCCGTCGACGGATCGCTCCGTCCCGACATCACCGCCCCCGGCGTGAACGTGCGCTCCGCCATCCCCGGCAATCGCTACCAGGCGCTCAACGGCACCTCGATGGCGACACCGCACCTCGCCGGAGCGGTGGGTCTGCTCTGGGCCGAGGCCCCGAGCCTCATCGGCGACATCGAGGCCACGCAGGCACTGATGAACGACGCCGCGCGCGACGTCGACGACACCCACTGCGGCGGCACCCCTGCACGGAACAACGTCTGGGGCGACGGCAAGCTCGACGTGCTCGCCGCAGTCGACGCCGCACCGCACACGCGCGCGATCATCACCGGGACCGCGACCGACTCCGCCACCGGCGCCGTGCTGCCGAACCTCACCGTGCACGTCACCGGCGACGGGTTCGACCGCACGACGACGACCAACGCGAGCGGCGCCTATCGCGCGGTGCTGCCGGCCGGCACGTACACCTTCGAACTGAGCGGCTACGGCTACGCGCCCCTCGTCGATGCGGGTTACGTGGTGACCGCCGGCTCCGATGCCACGCACGACCTCGCGCTCGACACCGTCGCGCACCACGCGGTGACGGGCATCGTGCGCGACGTGGTCGGCGCTCCGCTCGCCGGCGTCACCGTCGCGCTCGAGAACACCCCGGTACCCGCCGTGACCACCGACCTGCAGGGCCGTTACACGCTGCCCGACGTCGCCGAAGGCACGTTCTCGCTCGCGGCCGCGCCTGCCGCTCCGGTGCTCTGCAACGGCGTCTCGCGCGCGGAACTCATCGTCGGGGCCGACACCGCGAACGACATCGATCTGCCCGCGCGCACCGATGCGGCGGGGACGTCGTGCCGCCCGGCGAGCTACTCGTGGATCAAGGGCGTGTCGAAGGTCGCGATCTCGGGCGACGAGGACGCGAAGACCATCGCGCTGCCGTTCCCGGTCTCGTTCTCGGGAACCACGTTCACCTCGACCTCCGTGACCACGAACGGCCTCGTGAACTTCGCCGCTCCCCGCATCGGCGACTACGCCAACGGCGCCCTGCCGACGGCGACCGCGCCGAACGGCATCATCGCCGCGTACTGGGACGACCTCGTGATCGACAAGAAGTCGAGCGTGCAGACCGCGACCACCGGCACCGCCGGTGCGCGTCGCTTCGCGATCGTCTGGAACAACGCCGCGATCGCCGATGACCCGGGCGTCCGGCTCTCGTTCGAAGTCGTCTTCGACGAGAAGACCGGCGACATCACCCTGCAGTACAAGGATGTCGCGGGCTCCCCGCTCGAACGCGGGTCGTCGGCGACGATCGGCATCGAGAACCTCACCGGCACCGACGCCCTGCAGTACTCCTTCAACGAGCCGGTCGTCACGGACGGCTCGGCCATCACCTTCATCGGAAAGGCAGCATGATGTTCACCCGCAGACAACGCCGAGGAGTCGGCATCGCCGCCGCGTGCGCGGCGGTCACGATGACCCTCGGCATGGTCTCGCCCGCGTTCGCGGCCGACGGCACGGATGAGTTGCTCGTGCTCACGCCCGAGCAGGTCGACGAGCTCACCGCTCGCGCCCAGGCCGACCTCTACCGCGACGACACGACGGGCACCGACGCGCCGTCGCCGTCGGAGACCGAGACCGAGACCGAGACGGTCGCCGACCCCGAGGCATCCGGCGGCAACGAACTCGATGCCGCGACGCCTGCCTCGTGGAAGCTCACCGCTCGCGCGGCGTTCGAAGGCGACTACGGAATGGTGCAGACGGTGCCGATCGGCGGTGCCGGCGACGACTACCTCGCGATCGACTCGCTCGGAATCGTGCAGCGGCTGACGGCCGAGGGCACCGAGGTCTGGCGTCGCGACAATACGTCGTGGTACGCGGATTGGGGCGTGAAGCCCGCGCGCCCGTGGCAGATCGAGCCGTACCCGGCCCGGATCGTGGTCGGCTACAACGCGGTGTCGCCGTTCACGCCCGCCTCCGAAGACGGCTTCGCCACCGGCGACCTCACCGGCGACGGCGTGGCCGACCTCGCGTTCACGGCGAGCGTCGGCGCGACCCCCTACCGGCCGATGGTCGGAACGCCGTCGACCGGCACGTTCGTGACGATCGTCGACGGCGCCGACGGCCGCACCCTGTGGTCGAAGCTCTACGCGGCCGTGTACTCGCTCGAACTCGTCGACGGCACGCTCGTCGTCGCCGATTCGCCGGTCTTCAACGTCAACGCGCCGGCCGGCTCGAAGATGACCATGAGCGGTCTCACGTTCGACGTGGCGGGCGACGCGCTCGAGGTCGCTTCGACGTGGACCTACGACCCGAACGCTCCGAGGGTGTCGGGCTGGGCGGACCTCGAGCCGATCGGCGACGGCCTGCTGGCAGCGTCATGGGACCGCCGCAAGGATGCCCTCGCGGCGGTTCCGAGCGGCAACACGATCGTGATCGACAGCCGCGACGGCGGCGTGAAGTGGGCGGCGACCGACCGCCTGTACTCCCGCCAGCTGCGTCTGGATGCCTCGCGCGAGCGCCTCATCGCGCTCGAGCAGTCCGACGCGAACGAGGGCGTGCAGTACCAGGTCGTGTCGTACGCCCTCGCCGACGGCGAGCGTGCCGTGCTCGACACACGGGTGAACGCGATGCCCCTCGCCTCGGCGATCGGCGACCTCGGCGACGGCGGCGCATCCGAGATCGTGGTCAGCGAGGCCACCCTCGACGGGTCGATGGCCTTCAACGCCTCCACGATCCGGGCACTCGACGGCGACACGGCAGCGCAGCGATGGACCCGTACCGTCAAGCGCGACGCGTCGAACGACAGCGACGGCCCGCTCGCGTGGGGCGTCGCCATCGCCGACGGGCGGGTCGTCGTCAATGCTCGCGACGACGCGAAGTCCGACACCGGTGAGAACCGCGGCAGCGGCTGGTTCGGCCGCATCACCGCCCTCGCGGGCAACAATGGTGCCGTCAAGTGGGAGCACACCGGCACCGCGGCGTCGCAGCTGTGGTCGCAGCTGCTCGTGAACGGCAAGGAGGTCCGCGTACGGACGGTGGATGCGCTGCAGAACATCCGCACGTACAACCTCGGCTCCGGCAAGCAGTCCGGGGTGACCCCGCTCCAGGCGAACTCCTCGTCGGCGGTCGCGACCGACCTCAACGGCGACGGTGCCGACGACCTCATCGTCGGCGGCAACTCCCAGGGTCTGTTCGCCTACGACGGCCGAGCCCTCGTCGCCGGGGAGCGCGTGCCGCTGTGGACGGCCGTCGTCCCGGGTTCGGTGCAGCAGCTCGTACTCGCCGACACGACCGGCGACGGCCGCGACGAGATCGTCGTCGCGGCCGACAGCGCCGCCGCGGTGGTCGATGCGAACAGCGGCAAGGTCATCCGCACGATCGACGGCGCGGGGCAGTTCGTCCGCACCGTCGCCGCAGCCGACCTCGACGGCGATCACAAGGCCGAGCTCGTGCTGTCGACCGACTCGGTCCGGGTCTTCCACGGCGACGGCAAGCTCGCGTGGCAGTACCGGCCGGCCGATGACGTCGTGTTCGGCGATGTCTCGCTCGGCAGCGGCCGGGTCTACGCCGAGTACTCCTCGCGCGGCTCGCTCGAGCTCGCGCCCGAGGACGTGACGCTCGGGGCGACCGCCCTCGACGCGGTCGACGGTTCCGTCGTCTGGAACCAGACCCCCTCCGTGCCCGCCGATCTCGGTCTCGACGGCACGATCTACGGTGCCACGCAGCGGGCGGCGACGTTCGCCTCACCCGAAATCCCGTACGCCGACGGGCACGCGGTCGTGTACACGTGGCTCAGCCGCCCCTCGCCGACCCTCCCGGTGGCGATGTTCATGGAGGTCCGCGACGGACGGACCGGCGAGGTGCTGCACGCCGCTCGCCTCGGCGGCCCCCACAACCTCGGCGGCTGGTTCACCGGCCCCGAAGGCCTGATGGCGGTGACGACCGGCACGATCACGACGTTCGGCGCCGACGGGAACGACAACGTCATGCGCACCGTCGCGACCATGCGGGACGCCGGCTTCGCGACGACTCCCGATGGCGAGCGGATCGTGGTGGCCGGTTCGGAGGGCGGGCTCACCTCCTACCGGGCGTCGTCGCTCACCGAGCCGTCGACCGGGTTCCTGGCTCCGCTGGCCGAGATCGACGTGCTCGCCGGTAACGAGCTCGCGCTCGCCGACCTCGACGGCGACGGACGCGTCGAGGCGGTGTCGCTCAACTTCGACCTGCGCAGCACCGACCGGGCGGCGGGCCTCTTCGGCTCGGCCTACTCGACGCCGTTCACGGCGATGCGGCAGTTCGTGCTCGCCACGATCGACGCCCCCTGAGGCTCGCCTCCACGAGCGTGTCGGCCCCTCCTCCCGTTCGGGAGGAGGGGCCGACGCCGGTCTGCGGCCGACTACCCTCGGAGGCATGGCGAGTGCGACGGATGCCACGGCGGATGCGGGCGATGCGTCGGCCGCACCACGCTTGCGTCTGCACCTGCTCGGGGGCTTCCGTGCGACGCGCGACGGCGGCGTCCAGCCGCCGGACCAATGGGCCCGACCGAGCGCCCGCACGCTGGTGAAGCTGCTGGCCGTCGTCCCCGACCACCGGATGCATCGCGATGAGCTCATCGCCGTGTGCTGGCCGGATGCCTCGCCCGAGGCCGCTGCGCGCAGCCTCGGCGTCGCGCTCCACGCCGCGCGTCGCGCCCTCGAACCCGAGCTCGCGGCGCGGCGACCGTCTAGCTACCTCACGAGCGACGGCACCCTCCTTCGATTGGACCCCGGCGCCGTGTGGATCGACGCCGAGGCGGCCGACCGGCTCGCCGCGTCCGCGCTCGACGCCGGCGGAATCCCCGAGCTGGCCGCGGCCGCCGAGGCGCTCGCCGACGAGCTGCTCCCCGAAGACCGCTACGCGACCTGGGCGGAGCCGCTGCGCAACCGGCTCGCGCAGGCGCGTCTGCGCATCCTGCTGCAGCTCGGCGACGCGCTGTTCGACGCCGAGCGAGCCGAGGACGCCATCGCCGTGGCGCGCGAGGTGCTCGTCGAGCACCCGGCCGAGGAGCGCGCCCACCGCGCGATCATGCGGGCGTACCTGTCGCTCGGGCTGCGGCGTCAGGCGATCCACCAGTACCACGCCTGTCGCGAAGCGCTCGACGAAGAACTGGGGGTGCGCCCCGGTCCGCAGACCGAACAGCTCCATCAGCGGGCGCTCGAGGCCCCCGGCAGCGCGGTACGGGCGGCCGACGACACGGTGCTTCCGCCACCGGCGCTGCGAATCGCCCCCACCACGCCGGTGCGGGGTCGAGCCGATGCGATCGCGCGGCTCGGCGCCTCGGGCGCGCCGGGCGTGCTGCTCGTGGCGGGCGAGGCCGGCATCGGCAAGACCCGCATCGTCGCCGAGGCCGCCCGCGCGGCGCTCGAGAACGGGGCGATCGTGCTCTGGGGAGCCGGGCACGACACCGAGGGGCAGGCGCCGTACGGCGCAGTGGTCGAAGCGCTCGACGGCTGGCTCTCGGGCCGCTCCGCGGTCGAGCGCGCCCGGGTCGGCGGTGAGTACCCCGAACTCGCCGGGCTCCTCCCGAGCCTCGGCACGACCTCGCCCGAGCTGCAGCGCAGCCCCGACGACGAACGCCGGCGCCTCTTCCAGGCGGTCGCCGCACTGCTGGAGGATCTCGCCGGGTCGGCACCGGTGCTGCTCGTGCTCGACGACCTGCATGCTGCAGATCTCGGCACCCTCCAGCTGCTGGTCAGCCTCGCCCGCCGAGCGACGACCTCACGGTCGCCGTGGCGTGCGATCGCCACGCTGCGCGACGACGAGCTCGCCTCGGGCGATCCGCGGCGCGCGGTGCTCGACGCGCTCGAACGCGACGGGCTCGCGACGACGCTGACGGTGCCGCGGCTCGACCGGGCGGACTGCCTTGCGCTCGCCACCGATATCGCCGGCGCCGATGCGTCCGAACGGGTGTGGGAGCTGTCCCTCGGACATCCCCTGTTCGCGATCGAACTGGCCCGGGAGTCCGAGGCGTCGTTCGGCGACCGCCCGCAGACGTCGACCGGGGTCCGTCAACTCGTCGCCGCACGCCTCGCGCGGCTGCCCATGGCCGCGCGCCGCGTAGCCGAGGTCGTGGCGACGGCCGGCGGCGAAGCCGCGATCGCCGAAGTCGTCGATGTCGCGACGACGGTGCTGCACCCCCCGCTGTCGACGGGCGAGACCGCGGAGGCGGTCGATGCGGCCCTCGGTTCAGCCGTGCTCTTCGAGCGCGACGTCGTCATCGACGGTCGACCGGTCCCCGGGCTCGTGTTCCAGCACCCGCTCGTCCGCCTGACCACCTATGACGAACTCTCCGCCGTCCGCCGTCAGGTGCTGCACAGCGCGTATGCCGATGTGGTGCTGCGTCGTCGACCGCACGCCGTCGATGCGCTCGCGACGCACCTCGTCCGCGCCGACGACCCTCGTGCGACCACCTACCTCCGCCGCGCCGCCGAGCGTGCGGCGAGCTTGAGCGCCAATGACACCGCCGACCTCTACTACACCGAACTCATCAGCCGACTCGACGCGGTGAGCGCCGAAGCGGCGTGGGTGCGCCTCGACCGCAGCATCGTGCTGCAGCGCACCGGACGGTTCGACGAGGCGCGCGCGGTGCTCGGAGACGCGCTCGGCGAGCTGCGGCGACGCGGCGATCAAGACGGCGTGATCCTCGCGACCGCCCGCATCGCGGAGGTGGTCATCAGCACTGCGGCCCCGCAGGAGGCGTTGTCGGTGCTCGATGCGGATCCGGTCACGAACGACACGGGGGCGCTCGCCGCGACGAGCCACCATCTGGCCCACACCAGGGCCCTGCTCGTGACCGGGCGGTACGCCGACGCGGTCGAGTTCGCGCGTCGGGCCCTGGACGTCGCCCAGCGGACGACGGAGCCCGCGCGGCGCGGCCTGTTCGCACGTGCGCTGCAGTACCAGGCGGTCTCGCTCGCGCTCGACGGGCGCATCGCCGAGGCGGGTCCGGTCGCGGACGAGGCGCTTCCGCACGCCGAAGCGTACGGTGATCCGCAGATCCTCGCGTCCGTGCTGTCGGTCCAGCGCGAGCAGGCCCGCAGGTCGGGTCGGCTGTCCGAGGCGTTCGCGACGGGGCGCCGTGCGCTCGAGCTCGCCGCACGATCCGGTGAACGGCTGTCATTGGCCTTCGAGCAGGCGAACCTCGCCGAGCTCCACCTGCTCGTCGATGAGATCGACGAGGCCGAGGCTCTGGCGGAAGCGGCCGTCGCCGCGCCCGCCGACGAGGCCGGCCTGTCGACGCCGTACGCGCTCGTCGCCCTCGCGCGAGTGCGCATGCGACGACACGAAGATCCGCTGCCCCTGCTCGATCGGGCCCAGGGTGTCGCTGAGGAGTCATCCGACCGTCAGGCCCTCGACGAAGTCGGTCAGACGCGTGCCGAGTGGCTCGTCGACATCGGCGAGCACGACGAGGCCCTGCGAGTGCTCGCAGCGCTGCCTCACCACTCGGCGACGACCGTCGCGCAGGCACATCTCGGCCTCGGCGACGCGGTCACCGCCGAGCGGATCGCCGCCGGCGAGTCCACGAGGGCGGCAGCGCACGGCGAGCGCCTCGCCGAGGTCGAGGCCCGGATCGTCCACGCCGCCGCGCTCGCAATGCTCGGCGAGGACCGCCTCGCAGAGAACGGGTTCACCGCGGCCGAGGGTCTCGCCGCGGAGTTGCCCTATCCCGCCGGCCTGACCCGACTCGCCCTGACCCGCGCGTCCCTCAGCCGCGCCTCGGACGGCTGAACAGGGCCGTTCGGCTCTCCGGCCCACGAGCGCGACACCCACTATCCCCGGGTGCGCGCCGTCCAATATGCTCATCGCGGCACACAATCATGAGGGGACGACGTGGCAGAGCAGCGCAAGAAGAAGGTCGTACGGGTCGAGACGCCCGCGGGGCAGGCGGAGGCGGGATCGACGACGACGACGGCGGCGCCCGCTTGGACGCCGACGCCCGAGGCGAAGCAGAAGGCGACGCGGTTCCGCCTGATCGCCGGCGGCCTCTGGCTGCTCGCCATCGCCGGTGAGGCGTTCACGATCTTCTGGGTGCTCCGGCAGGTTCCGGTGGTCATGTGGCTGCTGATCACCCTCATCGTCGTGATCGGCGCGCTCGCGATCGGCGGCTCGCTGCTCTGGAAGCAGGCGAACCGCCTCGACCCGGCCTCGAAGGAGGACAAGGTCCGCTTCTTCGTGCAGAACCAGCTCGGCGCGATCATCGCGGTCATCGCGTTCCTGCCGCTGATCATCCTGATCTTCACGAACAAGGACATGGACGGCAAGCAGAAGGCGCTCGCCGGCATCATCGCGATCGTGATCGGCGGCGGCGCCATCGCGCTCGGCGTCGACTACGCCCCGCCCTCGGTCGAGCAGTACACCGAGGAGTCGAACATCGTCGCGCAGCTCACCGGCGAGGACCTCGTCTACTGGACGAAGTCGGGCAAGGTGTTCCACGTCTGCGAGGACGTGCCCGACGTCAACAAGGAATCGCAGGACGGCACCATCTACAAGGGCACGGTCGCGCAGGCGCACGCCGCCGGCAAGGACCGCCTCGTCAGCTACTGGGAGCGCGAGGCCGTCAACTACTGCGGCTACACGCAGGAGCAGGTCGACGCCGTGAAGGCCGACGTCGACGCCCCCGCCAATGAGGCGCCGGCCGAGGGCGACGAGCCCTCCGACGAGGATGCCACGGAGGAGACGCCGGCCGCGGAGTAGCACGCCCCGACCGCGAACGACGGCCCGCCCCTTCCGGGGCGGGCCGTCGTTCATCCGAGATGCCGTCGGCCGGGTACCGGCACTCAGAACACCGGCACGCCGTTCCGCACGAGCTTCCAGTTCTCGACGTGGAAGCTCGGCGGGTCGATCGTTCCGGCCGCCGAGGCGTACGCCACGATCGCCTCG
The DNA here is from genome assembly GCF_009749405.1 of Agromyces lapidis. Lineage (GTDB taxonomy): Bacteria > Actinomycetota > Actinomycetes > Actinomycetales > Microbacteriaceae > Agromyces > Agromyces lapidis. The sequence goes on along the minus strand of NZ_WBIQ01000008.1, from coordinate 314,121 downwards.
CGGATCGCGACCTGCGCGTTGTACACGACCGGCGCCGTGGCGATGTGCGGGAATCCTCCGCCGCCCGACTGCCGGTAGTTGTTGACGGCCACGAGGAACCGCTGGTCGTCGGCCACCGGCGCGCCGTCGTAGCTGAGCGGCGAGATGCGCTGCCCGATCGGCTTCGAGAGGTCGATCGTGTACTCGACGCCCGAGAACTGGTCGTAGTTGTAGTCGGGCGTGAATGCCGCCCTCGGGGTCGGGGCGTTCGTCCACGCGGCGGGGTCCACCGGAGCGTCGGGGGCGACGAGCGTGAAGTACTCGGCCGAGAACTCGAGGTATTCCCTGATCTGCTTGCCGGTCAGCACCGAGGCCATGAGCGTGTTGTCGTAGATGTACAGGCCCGCGACATCCTTGATGGTGACCGGCCCGGCCGGGAAGCTCGCGGCGCGGTTGAAGGGCGCGGCGATCGAGACGATCGGCAGGGATGCCTCGGGGGTGCCCGCGACCGCGGCGCGCACCGTCTCGGTCTGCACCACGTTGACGTAGTCGAGGATCGCCGTGTCCTTCCAGCAGGCCTCGGCCGCCGACATCGCCTCGGTCGAGTTCGCGACCGCGGTGTTCATGTAGGTGACCACCGCGTCGTGCTGCCCGCGCACGAGCGCCACGAACTCGGGGTCGTCGACGACGGTGTTGGTGTTGACCGTCATCGCCGTGCTCGTCGCGACGCGCCACCGCCCCCGCTCGAACTCGAGCCCGAGGTCGAAGACGCTCACGCGCTGCCCCCAGTTCTTCGGCTCGCTCATGATGACCTGCTTGCCCGTCGCGAGGTTCGTGACGAAGCGCTCGGGTACCTCGCGGTGCGCGTGGCCGAACAGGATGGCGTCGATGCCGGCGACCTGTTCGGCGACGAGCGCAGCCGCGTTCTCGACCGGGAGGTCTCCCGAATACGACGAGGTGCCGCTGTCGCCGGAGTGCGCGCTCACGATGACGATGTCGGCACCCTCCGAGCGCATCACGGGCACCCAGCGCGCCGCGGCCTCGACGAGCCCCTGCACCTCGACGCGGCCGTCGACGTTCGCCTTGTCCCAGATCACGACGCCCGGGTTCGTGAGCCCGAGCACCCCCACCCGGATCGGCGGCCGGCCCTTCACCTTCAGCGTGGTGATCGTGTACGGGGTGTACCGCGGCACCTTCGTCCCGGCGTGCACGGCGTTCGCTGCGAGCACCGGAGCGTCCATCTGCGAGATCCAGTGGTCGAGGAAGTCGAGGCCGTAGTTGAACTCGTGATTGCCGAGGGCGACGGCGTCGTAGCCGAGGGCGTTCATCTGCGCGGCCATCGGGTGGGTCGCGCCGGTCTCGGTGACCGGCTCGACCGTCGCGTAGTAGAAGCCGAGCGGAGTGCCCTGGATCGTGTCGCCCGCGTCGAACAGCAGCGTGCGGTCGGCGCCGCGGTCGGCGCGGATCTGCTTCACGACGCTCGCGACCCGTGCGAGGCCGACGGCGTTGCCCGCGCTGTCGCTGTACGTTGCGTCCTTGTAGTAGTCCCAGTTGACGACGTTGGTGTGCAGGTCGGAGGTGCCCATGACGGTGATGGTCACCGACTTGTCGCCGGGCGCGGCGTTCGCGACCCCCGGCCACCCGGCGGCCGCGAGGGCGCCGGCGGCCGACATGCCGATGAGGACGTTGCGTCGTGAGAGGCCGGAGGACGACGGGGCCGCGGCGTCCCCGTCGGGGACGGCGCACGAGCACCAGCGGGGGGCGGGTTCGGGGTGACGGTGTGAGAGTTCGCTCATGCCACCCCATGCGACCACATGCGAGGCCGCCACGACAAGGGGTGGACGGTGAATTCGCCGTGCTCATTCGCGCACGACGGCGAACGGCCCGCCCCGGAGGAACCGGGGCGGGCCGTCGTGGTCTCGATAGGGCGCTGCGCGCCTACTCGACCGACGAGTGCGTCAGCGAGCGACCTCGCCGTCGGGCCGCGCCGACGCAGTCGGTGCGCCATGGGCGCAGTGTCGCGCGACTGCGTCGACGCGTGAGGACGCGAGCGTCAGCGAGCGACCTCGCCGTCGACGTAGTCGTCGTCGTCCGACGAGTTCCACGCGAAGAGCTTGCGCAGGTCGCGGCCGGTGGTCTCGATCGGGTGCTGCTCGCCCTTGGCACGGAGCTCCAGGAACTCCTTCTGGCCGTTGTCCTGGTCGGCGATGAATCGCTTCGCGAAGGTGCCGTCCTGGATGTCGGAGAGCACCGCCTTCATGTTCTCCTTGACCGACGGGTCGATGACGCGCGGGCCCGACACGTAGTCGCCGTACTCGGCCGTGTCGGAGACCGACCAGCGCTGCTTGGCGATGCCGCCCTCCCACATGAGGTCGACGATGAGCTTCAGCTCGTGGAGCACCTCGAAGTAGGCGATCTCGGGCTGGTAGCCGGCCTCGACGAGGGTCTCGAAGCCGTACTGCACGAGCTGCGAGGTGCCGCCGCAGAGCACGGCCTGCTCGCCGAACAGGTCGGTCTCGGTCTCTTCGGTGAAGGTCGTCTTGATGACGCCGGCACGGGTGCCGCCGATGCCCTTGGCGTACGACTTCGCGAGGTCCCAGGCGGTGCCGGTCGCGTCCTGCTCGACGGCGATGATGTCGGGGATGCCACGGCCGGCGACGAACTCGCGACGCACCGTGTGGCCGGGTGCCTTCGGCGCGACGAGGATGACGTCGACGCCGGCGGGCGCCTCGATGTAGCCGAACCGGATGTTGAAGCCGTGGCCGAAGACGAGCGCGTTGCCCTCGACGAGGTTGTCGCGCACCGACTCGGCGTAGATGTGGCGCTGGTACTGGTCGGGCGCGAGGATGACGACGACGTCGGCCCATGCGGCCGCGTCGGCGACGTTCTTGACCTCGAAGCCGGCCTCTTCGGCCTTCTGGATCGACTTCGAGCCCTCCTTGAGGCCGATGACGACCTCGACGCCCGAGTCGCGCAGGTTCTGCGCGTGGGCGTGGCCCTGCGAGCCGTAGCCGATGACGGCGACCTTCTTGCCCTGGACGATCGAGAGGTCGGCGTCCTGGTCGTAATACATCTCAGCCATTGCTGTTTCTCCTTGGTGTGGGTTGCGTTGCGGGACGCCGCGGCGCGCGCCGCGGCATCCGTTTCAGTTCTTGAAGACGCGCTCGGTGATGGACTTGCCGCCGCGACCGATCGCGAGGAGGCCGGACTGGGCGATCTCCTTGATGCCGTAGGGCTCGAGCACCTTGAGCAGGGCCTGGGTCTTGCCCGAGTCGCCCGTGACCTCGATCACGAGCGCGTCGGTCGACACGTCGACGACGCGGGCACGGAAGAGGTTGACGGCCTCGAGCACTTGCGAACGGGTCGTGTTGTCGACCCGCACCTTGATCAGCAGGTGCTCGCGCTGCACCGACTGGGCGGGATCGAGTTCGACGATCTTGATGACGTTGATGAGCTTGTTGAGCTGCTTCGTCACCTGCTCGAGCGGCAGCTCCTCGACGTCGACGACGACCGTGATGCGGCTGAGACCCTCGATCTCGGAGTGGCCCACCGCGAGTGACTCGATGTTGAAGCCGCGCCGGGCGAAGAGGCCCGCGACGCGGGTGAGCAGGCCGGGCTTGTTCTCGACGAGAAGCGAGAGCACGTGGGTCGACATGGTCAGTCCTCCTCGCTGAAGGCCGGCGAGTGGTCGCGGGCGTACTGGATGTAGCTGTTCGACACGCCCTGCGGCACCATCGGCCACACCATCGCGTCGGCCGAGACGACGAAGTCGATCACGACGGGGCGATCGTTCGTCTCGAGCGCGAGCTTGATCGCGGCGTCGACCTCCTCTTTCTTCGTCACCCGGATGCCGAGGGCGCCGTACGCCTCGGCGAGGGTGACGAAGTCGGGGATGCGCACCGTGTCGTGACCGGTGTTCAGGTCGGTGTTCGAGTACCGGCCGTCGTAGAACAGGGTCTGCCACTGGCGCACCATGCCGAGGGAGGAGTTGTTGATGACCGCGACCTTGATCGGGATGTCGTTCAGCCGGCAGGTCGCGAGCTCCTGGTTGGTCATCTGGAAGCAGCCGTCGCCGTCGATCGCCCAGACCACGCGGTCGGGCTCGGCGACCTTCGCGCCCATGGCCGCGGGGACCGCGTAGCCCATGGTGCCCGCACCGCCCGAGTTCAGCCACGAGTTCGGACGCTCGTACTTGATGAACTGCGCCGCCCACATCTGGTGCTGGCCGACGCCCGCGGCGTAGACGCCCTCGGGGCCGGTGAGCTGGCCGATGCGCTCGATCACGTACTGCGGTGCGAGCAGGCCGTCGCGCGGCTCGGTGAAGCCGAGCGGGAACTCGCTGCGGAGGCCGTCGAGCGTCGCCCACCATTCGTCGAGCTCGGGGGCCGTGCCGCCGGTGACGGTGCGGTAGGCCGCGGTGAGGTCGACGAGCACCTCTTTCGCGTCGCCCACGATCGGCACGTCGGCCGTGCGGATCTTCGAGATCTCGGCCGGGTCGATGTCGACGTGCACGACCTTCGCGTTCGGCGCGAACAGCGCCGCCTTGCCGGTCACCCGGTCGTCGAAGCGGGCGCCGAGCGCGACGATGAGGTCGGACTCCTGGAGCGCGAGCACCGCAGGCACCGTGCCGTGCATGCCGGGCATGCCGAGGTGCTGCGGGTGCGAGTCGGGGAACGCGCCGCGGGCCATGAGCGTCGTCACGACCGGGGCCTTCGTCGTCTCGGCGAGCGTGAGCAGCTCGTCGGAGGCGCGAGCCCGGATCACGCCGCCGCCGACGTACAGCACGGGGCGCTTCGCCTCGGCGATCAGCTGGGCCGCGGCCGTGACCTGCTTGCCGTGCGCCTTCGTGATCGGACGGTAGCCGGGCAGCTCGACCTTCGGGGGCCAGCGGAACGAGAACTTCGCCTGCTGGGCGTCTTTCGTGATGTCGACGAGCACGGGGCCCGGCCGACCCGTCGTCGCGATGTGCACCGCGGCGGCGATCGTCGCGGGGATCTCCGCGGGGTCTTTCACGAGGAAGGAGTGCTTCGTGATCGGCATCGTGATGCCGACGATGTCGGCCTCCTGGAAGGCGTCGGTGCCCATGAGCGTCGAGAACACCTGGCCGGTGATCGCGAGCATCGGCACCGAGTCCATGTGCGCGTCGGCGATGGCGGTGACGAGGTTCGTCGCGCCGGGGCCCGAGGTCGCGATGGTGACGCCGAGCTTGCCGCTCGATGCGGCGTAGCCGGTCGCGGCGTGACCGCCGCCCTGCTCGTGGCGCACGAGGATGTGCCGGAGCTTCTTGCTCTCGAAGAGCGGGTCGTAGACGGGGAGGATGGCGCCGCCCGGGAGTCCGAACACGTCGGTGATGCCGAGCATCTCGAGCGAACGGACGACCGCCTCGGCGCCCGTGATCTCCACGGGTGCGCCTGACGGCACTGCAGCGGGCGACGGCACGGGGGTCGATTCCGTGGTCATTCGATTCCTGTTCTGGTGGGCGATGGGTGCGGGAAGCGCAGCGCTCAGCCCGTCGTGGCGCCTTCAGCGGCGGAACGCACGAGCTTGGAGTACTTCGCGAGAACGCCTCGGGTGTAGCGCGGGGGAAGCGGAGCCCAGCCTTCACGGCGGGCGGCCAGCTCGGCCTCGTCGACAAGTAGGTCGATGGACCGGGCTGCGATATCGACCCGAATAAGATCACCATCGCGCACGAGAGCAATAGGACCTGCGTCTACTGCTTCGGGTGCCAGATGGCCGATGCACAGGCCGGTTGTGCCGCCTGAGAATCGACCGTCCGTCAAGAGTAGTACATCTTTTCCGAGCCCGGCGCCCTTGATGGCCGCGGTGATGGCCAGCATCTCGCGCATGCCGGGGCCGCCCTTCGGGCCTTCGTAGCGGATCACGACGACATCGCCGTGCTTGATCTCGCCGTTCGTCAGCGCGTCCATCGCGCCTCGCTCGCGCTCGAAGACCCGTGCGGGGCCCTCGAACACGGCCGCGTCGAAGCCGGCCGTCTTCACGACCGCGCCCTCGGGTGCGAGCGTGCCGTGCAGGATCGTGAGCCCGCCAGTCTCGTGGATCGGGTCGTCGAGGGTGTGCAGCACCTCGCCGTCGAGCGGGGGGAGGTTCATCTCGGCGAGGTTCTCTGCCATGGTCTTGCCGGTGACGGTGAGCACGTCGCCGTGCAGGAGGCCCGCGTCGAGCAGCGCCTTCATGAGCACCGGCACCCCGCCGCGACGGTCGACGTCGTTCATGACGTACTTGCCGAAGGGCTTGAGGTCGCCGATGTGCGGCACCTTCGAGCCGATGCGATTGAAGTCGTCGAGGGTGAGGTCGACCTCGGCCTCGCGGGCGATCGCGAGCAGGTGCAGCACGATGTTGGTCGAGCCGCCGAGCGCCATGCCCACGGCGATCGCGTTCTCGAAGGCCTGCTTCGTGAGGATCTGCCGCGCGGTGATGCCCTTGTTCAGCAGGTTCACGACGGCCTCGCCCGAACGGTGCGCGTAGTAGTCGCGGCGGCGGTCGGCCGAGGCGGGCGACGCCGATCCCGGCAGCGAGAGGCCGAGGGCCTCGGCGACGGAGGCCATGGTGTTCGCGGTGTACATGCCGCCGCAGGCGCCCTCGCCGGGGGCGAAGGCGCACTCGATGCGCTTGGCGTCCTCCTCCGACATCGTGCCGGCCTTCACCGCGCCCACCGCCTCGAAGGAGTCGATGATCGTGATGTCCTTCTCGGTGCCGTCGGAGAGGCGCACCCAGCCGGGGGCGATCGAGCCGGCGTAGAGGAACACGCTCGCGAGATCGAGTCGTGCCGCCGCCATGAGCATGCCGGGGATGGACTTGTCGCAGCCGGCGAGCAGCACCGAGCCGTCGAGGCGCTCGGCCTGCATGACGACCTCGACCGAGTCGGCGATGACCTCGCGCGAGACGAGCGAGAAGTGCATGCCCTCGTGGCCCATCGAGATGCCGTCGGAGACCGAGACGGTGCCGAACTGCAGCGGGTACCCGCCGCCGCCGTGCACGCCCTCCTTCGCGGCCTGCGCGAGGCGGCCGAGCGAGAGGTTGCACGGCGTGATCTCGTTCCACGAGCTCGCGATGCCGATCTGGGGCTTGTCCCAATCGGCATCGCCCATGCCGACGGCGCGGAGCATGCCCCGGCTCGTCATGGCCTCGATGCCATCGGTGACAGTACGACTACGCGGTTTGGGATCGAACTCCGACATGGATCGAGTCTATGGCCAGCGCGAGGGGCCCCCGCGCTGTGTGTCACGTTCCTCGGCCAGGCGCTCGAGCAGCTCGGCGACGTCGTCGGGGCTGCGCACCCGGTGCGTCGCGAGCGACTTGCCCTGCCCGACCTTGACGCCGACGTCGTCTCCCTCGAGCGTGGCGAAGGCGTCCTCGTCGGTGACGTCGTCGCCGATGTAGACCACGGCGCTCGCGCCGGCGTGCTGGCGCAGCCGGGTGAGCGCCTCCCCCTTGTCGCTCGAGCGCACCGAGAACTCGACGACGCCCTTGCCGCCGCGCATGGTGAGCTCGGGCAGCTCCTGCTCGACCTGCTCGCGCGCCTCGCGCTGCAGCTCGCTGCCGCGGGCGGCCTGCGACACCTTGCGGGTGTGCAGCGCGAAGCCCGCGGGCTTCCGCTCGACCCAGGCGCCGTCGGCCCGCGCGGCGACCTCTTCGAGGATGGCGTCGAGCCGACGCAGCTCGCCCAGCTCGCTGTCGCGCAGCTCGATCATGACCTCGCCGCCGTCGAGCTGCAGCTCGACGCCGTGCGAGCCGCTGAGCAGCGCCCCGCGTGGCGGATCGGCGACCTCGCGCAGGCTCCCGAGCGCTCGCCCGGAGACGATCGCGACGCGGGTGTCGTCTGAGGCGGCGAGCCGCTCGACGGCGGCCCGGGCCCGAGCGGTCGCCCGTGCGTCCTCGGGGCGATCGACGAGCGGCGCGAGCGTGCCGTCGAAGTCGAGGGCGATCAGCAGCCGCTCGGTGCCGGCGATGCGCCGCAGGGCGGCGGCGAGCGTCTCGGGCACGCCCGGTTCGATGATCCCGGCACCGGTCAGCGTCTTCAGGAAGCTCGCCGACCAGTTCGCCACGTCGTTCTCGCGCACGCGTCGGCGAAGTGCCCGCATGCGGCGCGTGCGCTCGCGCTTCGGCATCGACGCGGCTTCGACCATCGCGTCCTTCAGGCCCTCGATGTCGTGGGGATTCACGAGCACCGCCTGACGCAGCTCGTCGCTGGCGCCCGTGAACTCGCTGAGCAGCAGCACCCCGTCCTCGTCGAAACGGCAGGCGACGTACTCCTTCGCGACGAGGTTCATGCCGTCGCGCAGGGCCGTGACGAGCATGACGTCCGCGGCGAGGTAGAGCGCCACCATCTCCTCGCGGGGGTAGCCGTGGTGCAGGTAGGCGATCGCCGCGTGCCCGAGCGTCGAGTGGTCGCCGTTCAGGCGCCCCACCATGAGCTCGATCTCGTCGCGCAGTTGCCGGTACGTCTCGACGCGTTCGCGCGACGGGCTCGCGACCTGCACGAGCGTCGCCTGCTCGACCGTGAGACGTCCGTCGCGCAACAGCTCGCCGAAGGCCTTCAGCCGGTGCCGGATGCCCTTCGTGTAGTCGAGCCGGTCGACGCCGAGCATGACCGTCTCGGGGTCGCCGAGGCTCGCGCGGATCTCGCGCGCCCGCGCCTGCACCTCGGGGCGCCTGGCCATCTCCTCGAAGCCCGCGACGTCGATCGAGATCGGGAAGTGCCGCGCGACGACGTGCCGCACCTCCCCCGTGGCATCCGGCACGTCGATGACGCTGCCCCGCGTCGCGTAGCCGAACAGGCGACGCACCGCACGGGTGAAGTTGCCCGCGTCGGCCGCGCGCTGGAAGCCGATGACGTCGGCGCCGAGCAGACCGTCGATGACCTGGCGACGCCACGGCAGCTGCGAGTAGATGCCGTATGCGGGAAAGGGAATGTGGTTGAAGAAGCCGATGACGAGGTCGGGGCGGCTCTCCCGGAGCATCCGCGGCACGAGCTGCAGCTGGTAGTCCTGCACCCAGACGACGGCGCCGGGCGACGCCGCGCGCGCGGCGGCCTCGGCGAAGCGGCGGTTGACGCGCACGTAGGCGTCCCACCATTCGCGGTGGAACGAGGGCGGGGCGATCACGTCGTGGTAGAGCGGCCAGAGCGTGTCGTTCGAGAAGCCCTCGTAGTACTCCTCGAGCTCGGAGGCGCTGAGCGGAACCGGGATGATCGAGATGCCGTCGTGCTCGAACGGGTCGAACTCGCGGTCGGCGACGCCGGCCCAGCCGATCCAGGCGCCGTCGGCGGCGCGCATGACGGGTTCGAGTGCGGTGACGAGCCCGCCGGGCGAGCTCTTCCACTGCGTCTCGCCGTCGGGCCCGGCCTGGTAGTCGACGGGCAGGCGGTTCGAGACCACGATCATGTCGTAGGCGGCATCGACGTACAGGTCGTCGCGTGATGGTTCGGGGGCGTTCATAGAGCGGATGTCCCTCCTCGCGCTGTCCTCAGGCTAACAGTGCGGTGTCGGCGGTCGGTGCGATCGTCGAGACATGGAGATCACACGCTTGCAACCCGCAGGGCTCGTCGTGAGCCCCGCATTCAGCCACGTCGCCGTCGTGCCGCCCGGCGCGACGACGATCTACCTCGGCGGCCAGAACGGCGTCGACGAGACGGGGGCCGTCGTCTCCGTCGACGTCGCCGCGCAGTCGGTCCGGGCGATCGACAACGCGAGCATTGCGCTCGAGGCGGCCGGCGCGAGCCTCGCCGACGTCGTGCAGTGGACGGTGCTCATCGCCGAGGGCGCCGATCTCGGGGCGGCGTACGGCGCGATCGCGCCGCGCCTGGCCGGCCCAGGCGCCCCTCCGCTCGTGACCGCCGCGGTGGTGCGCGCGCTCGGGGTGCCGGGCGCACTCATCGAGGTGAGCGCGATCGCGGCGCTGCCGCCGGCCCCGTCGGTCGAGTAGCGAAGCGTATCGAGACCACCTGCCGTGGTCTCGATACGCTCCTTCGTCGTTGCTCGACCGACTCCGGCGTCAGCCGAGCGCGGTCGCCGCGAATCCGATCGAGCGGATGCCTCGGCGCCGGCCCACGACGAACGCGGTGCCGACCACTCCGAGGAGCCCGAAGAGCGCGAGCACTCCGGCCGCGCCGGCGACGACTCCGCCGCCCGCCGCGCCCGCGATGATCGACTGCATGCCCTGCACCGCCCAGGTGAGCGGCAGGAACGGGCTGATCGCCTGATAGGGGCCCGCGAGCACCTCGATCGGAACGAGCCCGCCGGCTGCGGTGAGCTGCAGCGCCACGAGCACGAGCGAGACGAGCAGACCCGCGCGCCCGAGCCACACCGTCAAGAAGGCGTGCAGCGCGGTGAACACGAGTGCGAGCAGCGCGGCGAATGCGAGCGTCTGCGGCAGCAGGTTCCACGCGACGCCCATCGTGCCGTGCAGCAGCAGCACGACGGCCACGGCCTGCGCGAGTGCGAGCAGTCCGGCACGGGCGAGCGCCCGCCAGACGAGGCCGCCGGTCGAGGCGGTGCTCCGCAGTGCCTCGCGCCCGAACGGGCGGAACACGAGGAACATCGCCATCGCGCCGAGCCAGAGGCCGATCGGCACGAACAGCATGCCGATCACTCCCCCGGTCGAGGCGATCTCGTTGTCGCGGGTGGCGTCGACCGTGACGGGTTCGGCGACGACGTCGGCGGTCTGCTCGGCATCGATGTCGCCGAGCTGCTGCGCCTCCTTCGCGCCGGAGGCGAGGCCGTCGGCGAGATCATCTGCGCCCGAGGCGAGCTTCGTGGCGCCGTCGGTCGCTCCGTCGGCACCGGCCTGCAGTTCGCCGAGGCCGCCGGCGAGTTCGCCGATGCCCGAGGCGAGCCCCGTCGCGCCGTCGCTGAGGCCGGCCGAACCGGCCGACAGCTGCTGCGCGCCCGAGGCGAGCCCCGAGGCGCCGTCGCGGAGGCCGGCCGAGCCGGCCGAGAGCTGCGAGGCGCCGGACGAGAGCTGCGCGATGCCGCCCTGGAGCGGGGCGAGCCCGGCCGCACCGGCCGCGAGCTCCGTGCCCGAAGCAGAGAGAGCCGATGCGCCGTCGCCGATGCCGACGACGCCGTCGCGCATGGCGCACAGCTCGGCGAGCTGCGCCGGCAAAGGCTCAGTCGAGCAGTCGGCGAGTCCGCCGGTCGCGCCGGAGACCGTCTGGTCGATGAGGGCGAGCAGCCCGGGCTCGAGCGCGTCGTAGTTCGTCGAGAGCGAGGTCACGCCCGCCGTGTAGTCGACGACACCGGTGCCGAGCCGCCCGAGGTCCTTCGTCTGCGTCGAGAGCTCGGCAAGCCCGCCGGCGATCCCGTCGACCCCCTGCGTGTACTTCGTCACGCCGGCCGAGTACGAGCCGAGCCCGCTCGCGATGCCGTCGACGCCGTCGGTGTACTGCGCCACCCCGTCGGCGTACGCCGACGCGCCGCTCGCGGCATCCGATGCGCCCGAGGCCGCCTGCCCGACGCCGTCGGAGAGCTTGCCCAGCCCGCCCGACAGCGTGCCGATGCCGCTCGAGAGCTGCGTCGCCCCGTCGGCCGCCTCGCCGAGCGAGCCGCCCATCTGGGCGAGGTTCGTGTAGAAGCCCTCGAGGTACTGGGCGGTCAGCTCGCGGCCGAACGCGGTCGACATCGCGTCGCCGACCGACTGCGCGACCGAACCGGCGAGGTAGCCGTGCGCGTCGTCGGTGCGGATGTCGAGGTTCGCCTGCGTCGGCGCCTGGCCCGAGATCGAGGTGACCGACTCCGAGAAGTCGGACGGGATCGTCAGCACGGCGTACGCGTCGCCCGATGCGAGGAGCTCGGAGGCCTCCTCGTCGTTCGAGATCGTCCAGGCGAAACCGGCGGAGTCGGCGCCGGTGAGCTCGGTGACGAGCTGGCGACCGGCCAGCACCGGCTGCTCGGTGCCGTCGGGCAGCGTCATGGTGACCATCTCGTCGTTGTTCACGACGACCGCCGGAATCTCGGCGAGGTTGTCGGTCGCGCCGCCGAGGGCGCCCGAGACGAGGCCGGCTACGGCGAGCGGAACGGCGACGACCGCGGCGACGAGCACGCCGAAGCGCGTGCGGCGCTGCGCCGGGGTCGAGCCGAACAGGCGGGAGAGTCGGGTGCTCATCGGTGTGCCTCCAGGCTGCGCGAGACGGGTTCGAGGGTGCGGATGCCACGGGCGGCGAGCGCGACCGAGGCATCGGGTGCCGGCGCATCGGCGCCGAGGCCGACGATCAGGGTGACCGTCGCGGGCACGAGGGCGTCGAGCGCCGCCCAGAGCGCGGGGCTCGCCCCGCTGGGCTCGTCGTCGAGGTCGAGCACGACGAGCTTCGGCCGCTCGGCGAGCGCGGCGGCGACGGCCACGACCGTGCGGGCCTCCGCGCCGAGCGAGGAGAGCGGGGTGTCGGCGTCGAAACGAGCGGCGGCTGCGACGGGCGCGCCGTCACCCGAGGCGAGCGGCGCGGAGCCGGCGAGCGCACGGGCCGCGCGCTCCGTCCAGTCGCGCACCTGCGAGCCGGAGACGCCGAGGCGGTACCAGGGCCTCGTCGCATCGAGTCGTGCGGCGATGAGCTCTCCGACCGTGGTGCCCGTCGGGGCATCCGAGGCGACCTCGGCCATCGCGACGTGGCGCATGACGCGACCCTGCCCGGTCGGCAACGGCGTGCCCTGCACGGCGACGCGTCCCGAGACGGGCGCGAGGCGGCCGGCGAGGGTCGCGGCGACGACGCGGCGGTCGACGGGTTCGCCGCGCACGACGAGCACGCCGCCGGCGGGCACCTCGGTCGAGAGCGGGCCGATGGGGCGCTCGGCGAGCCCGAACACGGCCTCGTCGACGTTGATCGCGGCGGGCCGCGCGGCGGCCCACTCCTCCTGCTCGAGGTGGGCGCGCAGCCCCTCGCCCTCGATGTCGACGTCGGGCAGGATCCGCGCGAGCCACTTCGGCAGCCACCAGGCGGCGCGGCCTGCGAGCGCCATGGCCGCGGGCACGAGCGTCATGCGCACGAGGAAGGCATCGAAGGCGACGCCGATCGCGAGCGCGAACGCGATGCCCTTGATGACCCCCGATCCCTCGGGCACGAAGGCGAAGAAGACGAAGAACATGATGAGCGCGGCGGCCGTGACCACGCGGGCGGCGTGCTGGAAGCCGTGCACGATCGAGGTCCGCGGCTCCTTCGTCTTCACGTACTCCTCGCGCATGCCCGACACGAGGAACACCTCGTAGTCCATGGCGAGCCCGAAGAGCACCGCCATGAGCAGGATCGGCAGGAAGCTCAGGATCGGCCCCGGCTCGACGTGCAGCAGTTCGGCGAACCATCCCCACTGGAAGATCGCCACGGTGACGCCGATCGCGCCGAACGCCGACAACAGGAAGCCGAGGGCCGCCTTGATCGGCACGAACACCGAGCGGAACACCATGAGCAGCAGCACGATCGAGAGCCCGACGACGATGAGCGCGAACGGGATGAGCGCGTCGGCGAGCCGGTTCGAGATGTCGATCGCGACGGCGGTGTAGCCGGTGACGGCGATGGCGGTGCCGAACTCCGCCTCGATCGAGGGCGCGAGCTCGCGGATCTCCTCGACGAGCGCCTTCGTCTCGGGGGTATCGGGGGCGCTCTCGGGCACCACCTGGATGATGGCGGTGTCGACGGTCTCGTTCGGCAGCCCCTCGCCGACGTAGGCGACGTCGTCGAGCTCGGCGAGCTGCGCGCCGATCGCGTCGAGGTCGTCGAAGATGTCGGTCGTCTGCGTGATGTCGACGGTCACGATGAGCGGGCCGTTGTAGCCCGGGCCGAAGCCGCTCTCGATCATCTCGTAGGCCTCGCGCTGGGTGGAGCCCGGCGAGCCCGCGTTGTTCGGCAGGTTGAGGTCGAGGCTCGCGGCGGGGATCGCGGCGGCGCCGAGGAAGCCCACGACGAGCACGACGAAGACGACCGGGGCCTTCAGCACGAGGTCGACCCAGCGTCGACCCATCGTCGGCTTGCCGCCGTCGTCGGCCGCGTTCGCGCGGCGGTGCGCGCGGCTGCCGGGCTTCGGCGCGAGTCGCTTGCCGAAGACGCCGAGGAGCGCCGGCAGCAGGGTGACGGCGCCGATGACGGCGATGAGCACCGCGAAGGCGGCGCCGACGCCCATGACGCTGAGGAACGGGATGCCGACCACGAGGAGGCCGAGCAGGGCGATGATGACGGTGAGCCCGGCGAACACGACCGCACCGCCGGCGGTGGCCACCGCCTCGGCGGCGCTGTCCTCTGGATCTTGGCCGCGGGCGAGCTGATTGCGGTGCCGCGAGAGGATGAACAGCGCGTAGTCGATGCCGACCGCGAGTCCGATCATGACGGCGAGCATCGGGGCGGTCGACGACACCGTGCCGAAGGCCGCGACGATGAGGATGCCGCCCGAGGCGGCGCCCACGCCGACGAGGGCGGTGAGCAGCGGCATGCCCGCCGAGAGCAGCGAGCCGAAGGTGATGATGAGCACGACGGCGGCGAACAGCACGCCGAACACCTCGGTGACGGTGAGGCCGAAGCTCGTCTCCTGGAAGACGTCGCCGCCGAAGGCGACCTCGAGGCCCGCGTCGTGGCCGAGCTCGCCGGTCGCCGTGACCGCGTCGAGCATCTCGGGGGTCACGTCGGTGACCTGACCGTCGAAGGTGATCTGGATGTAGGCGGTGCGCTCGTCGCCCGAGATCTGGTCGCCCGCGTACTCGTCGAACGGGCCGAGCACGCTCGCGATGCCGTCGAGGTCCTCGAGTTCGGCCTCCATGTCCTCGATGGCGGCGCGGGCGTCGGGGGCGTCGACGGTGTCGCCCTCGGGCGCTTCGATCACGGCCTTCGCCGAGGCGCCCGCGGTCTGCGGGAAGACGGCGGCGAGCTGGTCGATCGCGGTCTGGGACTCGGTGCCGGGGATGGCGAACGAATCTTGCAGCTGCCCGCCGAGGCCGAGGCCGGCGCCGAGGAGGGCGCCGAGCGCGAGCACCCAGGTGACGATGACGAGCCAGGCGCGGCGGTACGCGAAGCGGCCGATGCGGTGCAGGAGGAGAGCCATGGGCGGGGCCTATCGGGTCTGGCGGCCGTCGGCCGGGAGGAGGAGTTCGGAGACGACCTCGACGAGCGCGGCGCGCATCTCGTCGTCGTCGTGGGAGTTCGTGAGTTCGCTCATCTCGACGTCGTCGAAGAACGTGGCGCCGGCGACGAGCGCGTACGTCGCGCCCGCGAGGGCGACGCCGAACCGCATCTGCTCGACGAGGGTGGCGCCCGAGCAGATCGCATCGGCGAGCACCCGGATCGCGGCGTTGCCGCGTTCGACGATCGGGATGCCGCCGAGGGAGTGCCCCTGGCTGACGAAGAGGTGCACGGCGAGGCGCTCGCCGAGCAGCAGGTCGACGAAGCGCGTGATGAAGACGCCGCGTGCGGCGTCGGAACGGCGCCCCTCGGCGAAGTCGTCGACGAGTGCCTCGAGGCGTTCGATGGCCGGCGTGATCGCGGCCTCGAGCAGCGCCTCCTTCGAGGCGTAGTGGTAGAGCACGCTCGACTTCGAGTACCCGGCATGGTCGGCGATCTGCTGCAGCGAGGTGCCGGCGAAGCCGACGGTCGCGAATTGCTCGAGCGCGGTGCGCAGCAGTTCGTCGCTGGCTCGGGCGCGCGAGGGGAGGGTCGCATCGGTGGGCATGCTTCGACGGTAATTGACCGATCGGTCAGATCCTGCACGATCGGTCAGATTCACGGATGACTCACAGCCGGTGTTCACCGCACGGTAGCGTGGCGGACATGCGCAAGTACCTCTTCAGCGGAGCCGTGATCAGCGCCGTCATCAGCGGGATCGGCGTGGCAAAGACCACGCTCGACGGTCCGCGCGACTGGCGCCTGCTGCTGATGTGGGTGTCGTGGGCCGCGAGCCTCGCGATCGCGATCGGCACGGTCGCCGAAGAGACGAAGCGCACCGAACTCGGCGAATAGCGCGCCGACGCCGCGCCCGCCCGGCGTGTCATTCGGAATCCGCGCCGCCGTGCCCGAGACTGGGACGAACGACCCGAGACGACGCAGTACCCGCTGCACCACGACCGAGAGGGGCCACCGATGTTCCGCCGCTGGCGCCGCGCACGGCTTGCCGCCCAGGCCTCCGCACACGCTGCCGCTCCTGCCGCGACTCCGCCGCGCCCGACCGCGGCCGACCTGCGTGGCGAGCACATCTTCGAACTCCTGAACGCCCGCCTCTCCGAGTTCATCGGCCAGGGCGGCGGATGGTCGCTGGTCCGTCGCTCCGACGGCGACACCGATCGCATCTTCCACGCGATGCTCACGCACCAGATCGCGGCCGAGCTCACCCGTGCGATCCTCGACGAGCGCGACTCGGTCGCCGTCGTCGTGCCCGCGGGTGAAGAGTCGATGGCCCTCGGCTGGGAGCCCGCACCGCTCATCGTCTGGGCCGACCCCGTCGCGAGCGACTCGGTCGAGACGGCCACCGAGTCCGTCGATGCCGAGGCGTCCGAACTCGCCGCAGTGCGCATGATCGGGCCGATGACCGAGCTCGAGACGCGCGCGGCCGCCTGAGCCGGGCGAGTCCGGGCCGTTCCAAAATCGGCCGTGCATTCTTGTACGGCTGAGCCGACGGGGCACTCCCCCGCCCTTCTAGCGTGAAATCACGGGCCGTCCGCCCGCCACGCCACCAGAGGGGAACCCGATGAGCACCGCACCGAGCAGCACCCCGTCCGCCGAGATCGCCGACGAGGCATCCGCCACCGAGCGAGCGCCGAAGCGACGCGGCACCGCGCGCGACCTCGCCCAGATCGCCGTGTTCACCGGGCTCATCGCCGCGCTCGGCCTGCCCGGCGCGCTCTACCTCGGCGGCACCGCCGTGCCGATCACCTTCCAGACGCTCGGCGTCATGCTCGCGGGCGCCGTCCTCGGCGCGCGCAAGGGCTTCCTCTCGGTGCTGCTGCTCCTCGCGCTCGTCGCGGCCGGGCTGCCCCTGCTCTCGGGCGGCCGCGGCGGCCTCGGGGTCTTCGTCGGCCCCTCGGTCGGCTACCTCGCGGGCTGGCTGCTCGGCGTCGTCGTGATCGGGTGGGCGACTGCGCGCCTGCTCCCCCGCTACCGGGTCGTTCCCGCGCTGCTCTGGACGGCCCTCGGCGGCATCGTCGCGATCTACCTCATCGGTGTTCCGGTCTTCGCCGCGATCACCGGCACCCCGCTCGGCGTGGCGATCGTCGGTGCGACCGTGTTCCTCCCGGGCGACGTGCTGAAGGTCGTCGTCACGGTGCTCGTCGCGAAGGGCGTGCACCGCGCCTGGCCCGGGCTCATCGAGCCCCGTGCCTGGCCGTGGGCCCGCCGCGGCGCCTCGGCACCGGCGGTCGACGCCGCATGAGCGAGTGGCTGCGGGGAGCGCCGGGCGCGCCCGCCCTCGCGTTCGGCGGCGACGTCGTGCGCGTGGGCGAGCTCGCCGCGGCGGTCGCCGCAGCCTCGCTTCCGCCTGGTGACGGGCCCATCGGATGCCCCGCCGGCATGCCGCCCGCCCGGCTGATCACGACCGTCCTGGCCGCACTCGAGCGCGGGCGGCCCGTGCTCGTCGGCGGCGGCCCCGAGGAGGCGGCCGGCCTCGAGGGCCGGCTTCCCGAGGGCACCGCGCTCGCGCTGCGCACCTCGGGTTCCTCGGGTGCCGCGCCGACCGTCGTCGCCCGCACCGAGGAGTCCTGGCTCGCCTCGGCTGCACCGCTCGCGGAGATCGCCGGCATCGGGGCATCCGACCGCATCGCGGTCACCGGCCCCCTGCACGTCTCGATGCACCTCTACGCGGCGCTGCACGCGCTGTGGGCCGGCGCGTCGGTGGGCGACGAGCTTCGCGGCGCGAGCGTCGTGCACGCGACGCCCACCCGGCTCGCGCGACTCCTCGACGACGCGCTCGACGTGCGCACCGCGGTCGTCGCCGGTGCCGCGATTGGCGCGTCGCTGCGCGAGGCCGCGGGCGCGCGGCTCCGCCTGGTCGAGTACTACGGCGCCGCCGAACTCTCGTTCGTCGCAGTCGGGCTGGGCGACGGGCTCGAACCGTTCCCGGGCGCCGAGCTCGAGCTGCGCGAGTCGGCGGCCGGGCGCGAACTCTGGGTGCGATCGCCTTATCTGGCGCTCGGCGCGATCGGCGGCGGGATGCTTCGCCGCGACTCCACCGGATTCGCCACCGTCGGCGACCTCGCCGAGACCGCGGCCGACGGCCGCCTGCGCGTGCTCGGGCGCGGCGACGCGGCGATCACGACCGCGGGCGCCACCGTGCTCGCCGAACACGTCGAGGCCGTGCTGACCTCGCTGCCCGGGGTCGCCGCGGCGGCGGTCGTCGGCGAGCCGCACGAACTGCTCGGCGAGCGGGTGGTCGCGGTCGTCGAACTCGACCCCGCCGATTCCGGCTCCGACGCGCCCGCGGCAGCCCGCCTCCGCGACGCCACACGGCAGGCAGTCGTCGATGCTGCGCGCGACCGTCTCGTGCCGGCCGAACTGCCGCGCAGGTGGTTCTTCGGCGCGGTCCCGCGCACCGACTCGGGCAAGGTCGCCCGGGGAGCCGTGCGGGCGGCGCTCGCGAGCGGTGCGCTCGGCACGTCCGCCGTCACCACTGCCTCCTCCCCCGTCTTCACCACCTCAGCGGAGGGCTCGACCGCATGAACACCTCGCCCGTGCTCGTCGCCGCGCGACGCACCCCGATCGGCACCGCCGGCCGCGGCTTCGCCGCGCACCCCGTCGATGCACTCGCCGCCCCCGTGCTCGCCGCGGTGGCCGCGGAGCTCGCTCCGGCCGGCCTGCCGATCGACGACGTCGTGCTCGGCAACTGCATGGGCCCGGGCGGCGACCTCGCCCGGGTGGCGGCGCTTCGTGCGGGGCTCGGTACTTCGGTACCTGGCGTCACCGTCGACCGGCAGTGCGGCTCGGGCCTCGACGCCGTCATGCAGGCCGCCGCGCGGGTGCGCGCGGGCGACGCCCGCCTCCTCGTCGCGGGCGGGGCCGAATCGGCGTCGACCGCACCGCACCGGCTCTGGCCGGGCAGCGGCGAGCGGTACACCCGGGCCCCGTTCGCGCCGCCCGGCTTCGCCGACCCCGACATGGGGCCCGCCGCCGATCACCTCGCGGCCGTGCAGGGCATCACACGCGCCCGCCAAGACGCATGGGCCGAGCGCTCGCACCGGCTCGCGCTCGAGGCGCAGGCCGTGGGGCGTTTCGACGCCGAACTGGTGCCGGTCGACGGCATCGCGCGCGACGACCGGCCGCGTGCGATGAGCGCGGCGACACTCGCTCGGGTCGCCCCGGCGTTCGTCGAGGCATCCATGACCCGTGCCGATGGCGCAGCGCACGAGGCGACCGTCACCGCCGGCAACTCGTGCGGCTTCTCCGACGGTGCCGCCGCGATGGCCGTGACCCTGCCCGAGCTCGCCCGCGAGCTGGGTCTGCCTGCCCTGCGCGTGCGCGCCGCCGCGGTCTCGGCCGGCGACCCCGCGCTGCCCGGGCTCGGCGCCGCCCCCGCGGCCGCGGCCGCGCTCGATCGCGCCGGCCTCACCGCCCGCGACCTCGGCTTCGTCGAGATCACCGAAGCCTTCGCTGCGCAGCTGCTCGCCGTGAGCGACGCGCTCTCGCTCGACGAGGGCGTCATCAACACCGACGGCGGCGCCATCGCGCTCGGACACCCGTGGGGGGCATCCGGCGCGGTGCTGCTCGTGCGCCTCGCCGCGCGCATGCTGGGCGCCGACGACGATCGACCGGGCCTCGCCGCCTGCTCGATCGGCGGCGGTCAGGGCATCGCCATGATCGTGGAGCGTGCAGCATGAGCCGCATCGAGTTCGACCGCGTCTCGCACGACTTCGGCGCCGAGCCGATCGTCGACGGCGTCTCGCTCTCGCTCACGGAGCACCGCGTCGGCATCGTCGGCGCGAACGGGTCGGGCAAGTCGACGCTCGCCCGCATGATCAACGGCCTCGTCACCCCGAAGTCGGGCCGGGTCGAGGTCGACGGGCTCGACGTCGCCCGCCGCGGCCGCGAGGTGCGCCGCCGCGTCGGCTTCGTGTTCACGAACGCCGACAACCAGATCGTCATGCCCACCGTCAGAGAGGACGTCGCGTTCACCCTGCGCCGGCACAAGCTGCCCGCCGAGGATGCCGCTGCGCGCGTCGAGGCGACGCTCGAGCGCTTCGGGCTGACGGCGCTCGCGGACCGGCCCGCCCACCGGCTCTCGGGCGGGCAGAAGCAGCTGCTCGCGCTCGCCTCGGTGCTCGTCGCCGATCCGGCGCTCGTGGTCGCCGACGAGCCGACGACGCTCCTCGACGCCCGCAACGCGAGGCTCGTGGCCGAGCACTTCGCCGCGCTCGAGCAGCAGCTCGTCGTGGTGAGCCACCAGCTCGAACTGCTCGACGACTTCGACCGCGTGATCGTGATGGAGTCGGGCCGCGTCGTCGCCGACGACGAACCCCTACCCGCCCTCGCCGCCTACCGGGCGCTGATCGGATGAGTGCGACCGGATGATCGGCGTCTTCCACCCCGGCGACTCGCTCGTGCACCGTGCCCCCGCGCTCGTGAAGCTCGGGCTGCTCGCGGTCGCCGTCACCGTCGTCGCGCTGCAGGGCTCGTTGCTCGCACTCGGTGTCGCCGCGGTGGCGACGGCGCTGCTGTTCCTGCCGGCCGGGCTGCCGGCGCGCGCCGTCTGGGGGCAGATCGCGCCGATCCTGTGGGTGCTCGCGTTCGCGGTGCCCGTGCAGTGGCTGTTCGCCGGGTGGGAGGCCGCGGCGACGATGGCATTGCGACTCGTGATCGCCGTCGCCCTCGCGGCGCTCTACACGCTCACGACCCCGGTGACCGCGACGCTCGACGCCATGCAGACCCTGTTGCGACCCTTCCGCCGCTGGATCGACGCCGACCGCGTCGGGCTCACCCTCGCCCTCGCGATCCGCTGCGTGCCCCTTCTCGCCGACATCGTGCGCGAGGTGCTCGAGGCCCGCCGGGCGCGCGGCGCCGAGGGCTCGATCGTCGCCCTCGCCGTGCCGGTCATCGTGCGTGCGCTGCAGACCGCCGACCACCTCGGCGAGGCGCTCATCGCCCGCGGCTTCGACGACTGAGGCACGGCGGCAGCGGCCGCGGCCGCATCCGTACCGCCGCGGCCTCCGTGCATTGGCTGTACACCCGGTTCCGCGGCACCCCTCGGCCCCGCCATCCGGCCGACGACGGCTCGAACGCGGCGAACTCGGCCGACGTCGAACGCGAGAAGTCGATGCGGCAGATGCGGGGAACCATGCTGCCGTGAGCCCGGCCTGACCGCGCGGCGAACGCTCGCGGAAGCCGCGCATGAAAAAAGCCCCGATCCTGGCGAGAGGATCGGGGCTTTCAGTGCACCCCCAGGGACTTGAACCCTGAACCCACTGATTAAGAGTCAGTTGCTCTGCCGATTGAGCTAGAGGTGCATGATCCGGATGTTTCGTTCACAACCCGAACCGAGGCACTACGTTATCAGGTGTTCGGGGCCGAACGCCAATCGAGCGCGACACGCCCCGTTCACCGCCGCCCGATACCCTGATCCGGTGACCGCCTACGCCGATGATCTCGCCCTCGCACTCGACCTCGCCGACCTCGCCGACACCGTCGCGCTGGCCCGATTCCGCGCCGCCGACCTCTCCGTATCGACGAAGCCCGACCGCAGCTTCGTGACCGAGGCCGACCTCGCCGTCGAGCGTGCGCTCCGCGAACGCCTCGCCGAGGCCCGCCCGGCCGACGGCATCCTCGGCGAGGAGTTCGGCACCGAGGGCGACTCCTCGCGCCAGTGGATCATCGATCCCATCGACGGCACCTCGAACTTCATGCGCGGCGTCCCCGTCTGGGGCGCGCTCATCTCGCTCGCGGTCGACGGCGTTCCCGTCGTCGGCGTCGCCTCCGCGCCGGCGATGGGCCGACGCTGGTGGGGCGCCGCAGGCGGCGGTGCGTTCACCACGGATGCCCCGGGCGCTGCCCCGCGGCCGATCTCCGTGTCATCCGTGGCCGAGCTCGGCGACGCATCGCTGAGCTTCCAGAGCATCGCGCAGTGGCGCGAGGCCGGCTACCTCGACCGACTGCTCAGCCTCGCCGAGCGAGTCTGGCGCGACCGGGCGTACGGCGACCTGTGGTCGTACATGCTGCTCGCCGAGGGCCTCATCGACATCACGGGCGAGTTCGACGTGAAGCCCTACGACCTCGCCGCCCTCGTGCCCATCGTCGAGGAGGCGGGCGGCCGGTTCACCTCGATCCCGGGCGAACCGGGGCCGTGGCACGGCAGTGCGCTCGCGACGAACGGGCTGCTGCACGACGCCGTGCTCGACGCGCTCGGCGACCGGGCCTGATCGCGGTGGAGCTCTGCATCTTCACCGAGCCCCAGCAGGGCGCGAGCTACGACGAGCAGCTCGCCCAGGCGCAGGCGGCCGAGCGGCTCGGGTTCGACGGCTGGTTCCGCTCCGACCACCTGCTGCGCATGGGCCCGGGCGACGCCATGCCCGGCCCGAGCGATTCGTGGACCACGCTCGCCGGGCTCGCCCGCGAGACGAGCCGGATCCGACTCGGCACGCTCGTGTCGTCGGCGACGTTCCGCCACCCCTCGCTCCTCGCGATCCAGGTCGCACAGGTCGACGCGATGTCGGGCGGGCGGGTCGAGCTCGGCCTCGGCACCGGATGGTTCGCCGAGGAGCACGCGGCGTACGGGCTGCCGTTCCCGCCGAAGCGCTTCGACCTCCTCGAGGAGCAGCTCGAGGTGATCACGGGGCTCTGGTCGACCCCCGTCGGCGAGCACTTCGACTTCGCCGGCGAGCACTACGCCCTGAGCGGCTCCCCGGCGCTGCCGAAGCCCGTGCAGCAGCGCGTTCCCGTCATCATCGGCGGCGCCGGCCCGCGACGCACGCCCCAGCTCGCGGCGCGGTTCGCGACGGAGTTCAACCTCGGCTTCCGATCTGAGGACGAGATCGCCCGCGCCTTCGACGGGGTGCGTCGCGCATGCGAGCAGGTCGACCGCGACCCGGCCACCCTTTCGACCTCGGTCGCGTTGCCGACGGTCGTCGCCGCCGACGACCGGGACTACCTGCGCCGGCTCGCCGCGATCGACGAGCACCCCGCCGAGTTCGCCGAGGTGAACATCGCGGGCTCCCCCGAGGCCGCGGTCGAGAAGCTCCTGCGGCTGCACGAGCTCGGCGCCGATCGGGTGTATCTGCAGCTCGTCGACCTCCGCGACCTCGAGCACCTCGAACTGATCGCGACCGAGGTGGTTCCGGCGCTCCGCGCGGCGCTGTGACGGTGCGGCGAGCCGGGACACCGCGTGTCGGTGCCGCTCGATAGGCTGACCGCGATCCCTCGTCGACCGCGGCCCGCCCGCACTCGATCGTCGCTGCCCGCCCGCGCGCTCCCGAGCCCCGATGGCCCAGCCGGATCATCCTCGAATCGACCCGAACGACCGAAAGGCCACCACGTGAACTCCTCCGCGCGCCGCGCGCTCACCCGCATCGCCGTCGCCGTCACCGCGATCGCCGTCGCCGTCCCCCTGACGGGCTGCAGCATCGTCCGCGACGTGCTGGGCGCGCCCGCCCCGCAGCCCGAGCGCGACGAGACCACGCAGGAGATCGTCGAAGAAGGCGACGCCGACATCTTCGCCATCCGCGTCGGCGACTGCCTGAACGAGGCGACCGCCGAAACCGTGAGCGAGGTGCCGGTGGTGCCGTGCGACACGGCGCACGACGAAGAGGTCTTCTACGACTTCACCCTCACCGGCACCGAGTACCCGGGCGACGACGCGGTGCAGACCCAGGCCGACGAGGGCTGCTACGCCCAGTTCGGCGAGTTCGTCGGGCTCGCCTACGAGGAGTCGACGCTCGAGTTCTACGCCTACCGGCCGACCGAAGAGGGCTGGACCCAGCTCGACGACCGCGTCGTCTCGTGCATGATCTACGACCCCGCCGGGCAGACCACGGGCACGCTCGAGGGCGCAGCCCGCTGATCGACGCGAGGATGCCGCGTGGTCGATCCGTGATCGGCCACGCGGCATCCTCGTCTCATCGCTGCGCGCCGGTCACGACCGCCGCGGCCGCGACGCGCGACGGCTCAGCGCGACGCCGATGAGGCACAGCGCGCCGCCCACCATACCGAGCACGGTCGGCAGCTCGCCGAGCAGCGCCCAGCTGAGCAGCACGACGATCGCCGGCACCGCGAGGGTCGCCGAGGCGGTGACGCCGGCCGGACTCCGCTTCAGCACGTACGCCCACAGGAGGAACGCGACCGCCGACGGGAAGATGCCGAGGTAGACCATCGCCCAGACGGCCGGGGCGGGCGCCGCGCCCACCTCGACGACCGTCTGCGGCAGGAACGGCAGCAGTACGGCCGCACCGATCGCACAGCCCACCCAGGTGGCGCTCAGCGCGTCGGCCTCGCGGAGCGCCACCTTCTGCACGAGCACCCCGAGCGCGTAGAGCACTGCGGCGAGCACGCCGAGGGCGATCCCGAGCATGTCGACGTGCGCGCCCACCCCGCCCGTCGCGATGATCACGACGCCGGCGAAGGCGACGAGCAGTCCGACGACGAGCGAACGCGGGAACCCCTCCTTGAGGAACACCCCCGCGGCGACGGCGACGAGCAGCGGCGCGATGTTCACGAGCATCGCCGCCGTGCCCGCGTCGAGGTGGCGTTCGGCGAGGTTCAGCACGAGGGTGTAGCCGGCGAACCAGAGCACGCCGTAGACGGCGACGAGAACGAGCGTTCGCCCGCGCGGCAGCGGCGGTCGTCGGATGAGTGCGACGGCGACGAGCGCGACCGTGCCGACGAGCTGGCGGCCGAGCGCGAGCGGCCCCGGTGAGATCGCGTCGCCGACGAAGCGGATCGCGATGAAGGCCGAGGCCCACAGCACGAGCACCACGAGCATCGCGACGAGCACCTTCCAGCGGGCGGCGTCGCTCGCACCGGCGGGCGGAGCCGCGGGGACGGCGGGCGGGGTCGCCGCCGGAGTCGGAGTCCGGGTCGGATTCGGAGTCGGAGTCGGAGTCGACATCGTGTCGGCGGGTTCGGGGGTGGTGCGTGGCATCCCTCAAGCCTGTCGAGAGAATCACGACAGCACAAGTGAACGATGCTTGGCTTCAATTCAGCATGACTGTACGATCGAGCCATGGTCGACCCGCACCGACTCCAGATCTTCCGCGCCGTCGTGCAGACCGGCTCGATCAACCGAGCCGCCGAGCGACTCGGCTACACCGCTTCTGCGGTGAGCCAGCACGTCAGTGCGCTGCAGCGCGAGACCGGTCTCACGCTCGTCGAACGGCGCGGGCGCGGGATCGTGCCGACCTCGGCCGGCGTCGCCGTCGCCGACCGGGCGGCCCGCGTGCTCAACCACCTGGCCGACTTCGACGGCGCGCTCGACGACCTGCGCGCGGGGCGCAGCGGCACGCTCCGCCTCAGCTCGTTCATGTCGGCCAACCGCGCCTGGCTGCCGCCGATCGTGGCCGAACTCAGCCGGGAGTTCCCGCTGCTGCGGCTCGAGCTCAGCATGATCGAGCGACCGGGGCGTGCGGCGGGCGAGCCCGACCTCGAGCTGTACGTGGCCGAGTCGGTGCGCGGCGACCGCGACCCGACGGTCGCCGACGGTTCGCCCGACGGCTACGACCTCGAAGAGCTGCGCACCGAGGGCTACGTCGTCGTCATGCCCGCAGGCCATCGGCTCGCCGAACGCCGATCGGTCGACCTCGCCGAGCTCGACGGTGAGCAGTGGATCGACAACGACGACAGCCACGGCACCTGCCGCGAGATCATCGTCTCCGCCTGCGCGGGGCTCGGCTTCGCGCCGAGGTTCCGCCTGCATGCGCCCGACTACACGAGCGCCTTCGACTACGTCGCCAACGGCGTCGGCATCACGGTGCTGCCGCGCCTCGGGGCGATCGACCTGCCCCCGGGCGTCGTGATGCGGCCGATCGCCGACGAGGGTGCGCGACGGCGCATCATGCTGCGGGTGAAGCGGTCGATGCGCACGCACCCCGCCGTCGAGCTCGCGACCGCGCGACTGCGGGCCGTCGCCGCAGGCGACTGACGACGCGACGACGCCGCATCGGGTGACACTGCGCTCCAGAACTCGCGAGCGCTCCCGGCCGGCTCCTCCGATGCGCCCGAACTGCTCCCCCGGCCGCTCAGGGCCGCAGCGTCGGCAGCGGGCCGCCCCCACGGGCATCCGCCCAGAGGTCGACGCCGGCGTCGCCCGCGAAGCGATCGATGTCCGCGAGCTCGTCAGCGGTGAACTCGAGCCCGTCGAGCGCCGCGACGTTCTCCTCGAGCTGGGCGACGCTCGAGGCGCCGATCACGAGGCTCGTGACCCGCTCGTCGCGCAGCGCCCACGCGAGCGCGAGCTGCGCGAGCGACTGGCCGCGCCGTTCGGCGATCGCAGCCAGGCCGCGGAGGCGCTCGAGCGTCGCGTCGGAGAGCATGCCGCGGTCGAGCGAACCGTCGCTCGCGGCGCGCGAGCCCTCGGGGATGCCGCCGAGGTACTTGCCCGTCAGCAGACCCTGGGCGAGCGCGGTGAAGCCGATCACGCCGAAGCCGTCGTCGGCGGCCGCGTCGAGCAGCCCCTCGGTCTCGATCCACCGGTTGAGCATCGAATAGGAGGGCTGGTGGATCGTGAGGGGCGTGCCGCGCTCGGCGAGCAGGCGGGCGAGCTCGCGCGAGGGCTCTGCGGCGTACGACGAGATGCCCACGTAGAGCGCCTTGCCCGAGCGAACGATGTGGTCGAGCGCCGCCGCGGTCTCGTCGAGCGGGGTGCCCGGGTCGGGGCGGTGCGAGTAGAAGATGTCGACGTACTCGAGGCCGAGACGATCGAGCGACCGGTCGAGGCTCGAGATCAGGTACTTGCGGCTCGCGCCGACCCCGTACGGGCCCGGCCACATGTCCCAGCCCGCCTTCGTCGAGACCACGATCTCGTCGCGGTAGGGGGCGAGGTCGCTTGCCAGCAGGCGCCCGAAGTTCGCCTCGGCGGCGCCGTACGGCGGGCCGTAGTTGTTGGCGAGGTCGAAGTGGGTGATGCCGAGGTCGAACGCGCGGCGCACGATCGCCCGCTGCGTGTCGAGGGCGCGATCGTCGCCGAAGTTCTGCCAGAGCCCGAGCGAGAGCAGGGGCAGCCTGAGGCCGGAGCGCCCGGTGCGGCGGTAGGGCATGCGGTCGTAGCGAGCTGGGTCGGCGAGGTACGGCATGCGCCAATGCTAACCAGCCGGGCCGCGACGGACGGGCGGGCGGGCGAGCGGGCGAGCGCATCCGAGCCCTGACGGGCGCGACCGGTCATTGCGTCGCGGCGGCCGACTCGACGCGGTGGCGAATCGCCGGCGCGAACTTCTCCACCTCGGCCATTCCGGTGCCGCGCGTGGGCTGGCAGGATCTTCAACCATCGCGACGCGACCCCCGCCCGACGCGAAGGCCCGACGAAGGATCCGATGATGGACGAGCTCCAGCCCACCCCGTGGTACTGCCCCGATGGCGACTGCGACTACTGCGGAGGCGCGTTCACCGACTGACACGGCCGGCACCACCGACCGGCGAGGAATCGAACGACGTCTCCGCAAGGGGCGAGCACGCGGCCGCACACGGTGCACTGAGCGACGGTGACGAACCCACAACGTGCGACAACGACTCGACCGCCGGAGGCGGTGCCTCGACGGTGCTGTGTGGAGATGGGGGGAATTGAACCCCCGTCCATCGCTGAGTTTCCACGCCTTCTCCGGGCGCAGCCTGTGAAAGCGTTCTGCTCGGCCCCGACCTTTGCCACAGGCACCTAGGTCGACGGGCCCAGCCTGAAAGAGTCCCGCACGTCGCTCAGGCGACGACGCGCAGCAAGTTCCCTAGATGACGCCAGCAACCGGGGCGGGAACAGACCCGGACTGACGGACTATCGGACTCGCTTAGGCAGCGAGGGCGAAGTCGGACTGCTTCTTATTGGCAGTTATTGTTTCGCAGAGATCGTTTACGAGATAACCCTGCATCCTCGGCCCGCTTCTCGTGGGTACGCAGACGATGTCGAAACCGATCATCCCCATGTGACGTCGAAGAATTCGACGGGCCGTTGTCGCACGCTGTGGAGTTCTCAAGATCGGGCGAGCCCGATTCACGGCGAGCATTCACCTCTCGATGACTGCCCGGCCTTACAGTCTAGAACAGGCGCGTCCGCTCCGCCATTCCCGAGCGGGCATCAGGAGGATTCTGTGGCAACCGTCATCGCCGTGCGCGGCACCGCCGAAGAACGCATCGACCCCGAACTCGGCGCCGTGGCGCTCACGGTCGGCGTCTCCGAACCCGACCGCGACACCGCGCTCGCCCGCACCACCGAGGCGCGCGAGCGCCTCATCGCCGAGGTCCGCGAGATCGAGGCCGCCGGCGCCCTCGACACCTGGTCGGCCGGCCAGCTGCGGGTCTGGTCGCACCGCCCGTGGAACAACGAGGGCAAGCAGCTGCCGCTCGTGCACCAGACGAGCGCCGAGGTCGAGATCGTCTTCACCGATCTCGAACGGCTCGGCGAATGGGTGAGCGGCGCCGGCGTCGGCGAGACCGTCGCGATCGGAGGCATCGACTGGCGGTTGACGGATGCCTCTCGCCGACGTGTGCAGGAGCTCGCCCAGCGGGCCGCGGTCGCCGACGCGCTCGAGAAGGCCCGCGTGTACGCGTCGGCGCTGGGGCTCGGCTCCCCCGTGCCGGTCGAGCTGGCCGACACCGGCCTGCTCACCGCGCATCCGGCGCCGCAGCCGCGCAGCGAGCGGATGTTCGCGATGGCGGCCTCGGCCGACCTGGCGGGCGGCTCGGGCGCCGAGTTCGCGCCCGCGAAGCTCGTGATCGAGGCCTCGGTCGAAGCGCGCTTCGAGGCCGCGGCGGTCTGACCCTCGGGGTCAGCGCACCTCGACGAGCAGGGTCTCCAGCGCGGCGAGCTCGCCGAGCTGGAGGCCCGCGGCGAGCAGGTACTCGCGGGTCGAGCCGTGCGCCCGCTCGACGGTGTCGAGCACGCCCTCGATGGCCTCGCGCGGGCTACCGCCCATGAGGGTGCGCAGCTCGGGGGTGTCGGGCACGCCGTACCGGCCGATCATCTCGACCATCTCTTCGAGCCACTCGCCCGCGAGGTTCGCCTCGGTGCGGGAGTAGTCGTCGATGACCGACTCGCGGTCGACGCCGATGGCCATGAGCGTGAGCGCGACGACGATGCCGGTGCGGTCCTTTCCGGCGGTGCAGTGCACGACCACCGCGCGGTCGCCCGCGCTCGCGATCTCGCGCATGGCGGAGACGACGACGCTCGCATGCTGAGTGACGATGCGCTCGTAGAGCGCCTCGAGCGAGATGCCCCCCGCGCCCTGCGACGCCCCCGACCCCTCGAAGACGGGCAGCCGCAGCACCTCGACCTCGAGCCCGTCGAGGTCGTCGGGCATCATCTTCGCCTCGTTGTCGTCGCGCAGGTCGATCACGATGCCGACCCCGAGCTGGCGGAGCTCGGACTTGCCCGCCTCGCCGAGCCGGTACAGCCCGTCGGATCGGTAGAGCACGCCGTCGCGCACCACGCCGCCGCGCGCAGGCAGCCCGCCGACGTCGCGGAAGTTGAACGTACCGGGAACGGGGATGCGGCCTTGCGTCTTCATCGAGCCGAGCCTATCGCGCACCGCCGTCGCCGAAGCTGAGCGGTCGCCGCGAGGGAGGGCCTAGTCGCCGAGGTTCTTGCGGCTCGACATCGCCCGGTCGGCCTCGCGCTTGTCCTGGCGCTCGCGCAGCGCCTGACGCTTGTCGTACTCGCGCTTGCCCTTCGCGATCGCGAGTTCGACCTTCGCGCGGCCGTCTTTGAAGTACAGCGACAGCGGCACGAGCGTGTAGCCGCCCTCTTTCGTCTTGTGGCTGATCTTCACGATCTCCTGCTTGTGCAGCAGCAGCTTGCGCTTGCGTCGCGGGGCGTGGTTGTTCCACGTGCCCTCGGTGTACTCGGGGATGTGCACCGCGTCGAGCCAGAGCTCGCCGCCGTCGATGAAGGCGTAGCCGTCGACGAGCGATGCACGCCCCTGCCGCAGCGACTTCACCTCGGTGCCAGAGAGCACGATGCCGGCCTCGTAGGTGTCCTCGATCGTGTAGTCGTGGCGGGCCTTGCGGTTGGTCGCCACCACCTTCTGACCGCTTTCCCTGGGCACGGCTGACTCCTTCGATTCGAATCTCGGATGCCCCGGGCATCCGAGGCAGCCGTTCAGTCTAGCCGGTTCCGTCAGACCTTCAGGTAGCGGGT
The DNA here is from genome assembly GCF_009749405.1 of Agromyces lapidis. GTDB lineage: Bacteria > Actinomycetota > Actinomycetes > Actinomycetales > Microbacteriaceae > Agromyces > Agromyces lapidis. Next base: position 283,912 of record NZ_WBIQ01000008.1, on the reverse strand, counting down.
GATCGCGATGCCCGCGGAGGCCGCGGCGAGCAGCACGCCGACGATCACGAGCAGCGGCACCACGAGCAGGGCGTCACCGAGGCTCACGAAGGTGAACGAGAGGTTCTCGGCGAGGTAGCCCTGCACGAAGACCTGCACGATCGCCACGACCGCGCCGCCCGCGAGGAGCGAGCCGATGAGTCCGGCGAAGACGCCCTCGAGCACGAACGGCGTCTGGATGAACCGGTTGGACGCCCCGACGAGTCGCATGATGCCGAGTTCGCGGCGTCGCGAGAACGCCGAGAGCCTGATCGTCGTCGCGATGAGCAGGGCCGCGGCGACGAGCATCACGACCGCGACCGCGATCGCGGTGTAGCTCGCGGTGTTCAGCGCGTCGAAGATCGGGTCGAGGTAGCGGCGTTGGTCGACGACCTGCTCGACCCCCTCCTTGCCCGCGAGGCTCTCGATGATGACGTCGGACTGCGAGGGGTCGACGAGGTTCACCCAGAAGGCCTCGGGCAGCACCTCGGGCGTCACGTAGTCGGCCGACGGCGTGCCCTCGAACTGCTCCTGGAAGTTCGCGTAGGCCTGCTCGTGGTCCTCGAAGTAGAACTCGTCGATGAACGGGGCGAGCGTGTCGCTCCGGAGCTGCTCCTCGACGGCGGCCTTCTGCTCCTCGCTCGCCTCGCCGTCGATGCAGCCCTCGGCAGTCGACAGTTCGGTGCAGAGGTAGACGGCGACCTGGGCGCGGTCGTACCAGAAGCCCTTCATCTGGGCGATCTGCAGCTGCAGGAGCGCAGCAGTGCCGACGAAGGTGAGCGAGATGAAGGTGACGAGCACGACCGACACCACCATCGAGGCGTTGCGACGCAGGCCGTTGGCCGCCTCGCCGAGCACGAGACCGATCCTCATTTCGTCGGCCCCACTTCCTGGTCGTCGTCGCCTTCCCGGGGGCCTCCCGGAGCCCTGAGCCCGAGGCGTTCGGCGAGGGTCAGATGTTCGGATGCCGCGGGCTTGCCGCCGCCCTTCGGCACGAGCTTCTCGGGGTCGACCACGATCGCCCCGGTCGCGGCCTTCGTGATCTCGGCGGCCGCCTCGGTGACCTCGTCGGTCGCCTCGGGCTCGACGTAGAGCGGCTCGGCATCGCGCATGATCTCGGGGGTCACCTTCGGGGCCGCGTGGCCCATCGTGCTCATCGTGCCCGCGGTCGCAGCGGCGCCCGCTGCCGCGGCCTCGTCGCGCCCCGTGGCATCCGTCTCGTCGACCTCGGCGCCGGGATCGCCGGAGCCGTCGCCGGTCTCGGGAACGTAGTCGACGTCGCGCACGGTCTGGCCGTCGTAGCCGGCGCTGCGCTCGTCGCGCACGATGTCGCCCGCCGAGAGCTCGATGACGCGGCGGCGCATCTGGTCGACGATGCCGGCCTCGTGCGTGGCCATGACGACCGTCGTGCCGCCCGCGTTGATGCGCTCGAGGAGGGTCATGATGCCCGCGCTCGTCACCGGGTCGAGGTTGCCGGTCGGCTCGTCGGCGAGCAGGATCTGCGGCTTGTTGACGATCGCCCGGGCGATCGCGACGCGCTGCTGCTCACCGCCCGAGAGCTCGTGCGGCATGCGCTTGGCCTTGCCGTCGAGACCGACGAGCTTCAGCGTCTCGGGCACCGCCGACTGGATGAAGCCGCGCGACTTGCCGATGACCCGCAGGGTGAACGCGACGTTCTCGAAGACCGACTTGTTCGGCAGCAGCCGGAAGTCCTGGAAGACGACGCCGAGGTCGCGCCGGAAGTACGGCACCTTGCGCGTCGAGATCTTGCCGAGGTCCTGCCCGAGCACGTGGATCTGCCCCTTCGTGGGCTTCTCCTCCTTGAGGATCAGCCGGAGGAAGCTGGACTTGCCCGAACCCGACGCGCCCACGAGGAAGACGAACTCGCCACGCAGGATCTCGACCCCGATGTCGTTCAGGGCTGGCCTCGATTGGCCGGAGTAGGACTTGGTGACGGAGTCGAAGCGGATCATCGTGTTCGAGCCTAGGCAGGCCGAACGCAAAAGTGGGCAGCGACACCGGATTTCGGTGTCGCCGCCCACCCGATCGGGACGAGCGGCCCGCTCGGCGGCCCGCTCGACCGGCCGCTCAGTCTTCCTTGCGCTTGCGCCACTTGATGCCGGCCGCGATGAGGCCGTCGAGGTCGCCGTCGAACACGATGGCCGGGTTGCCGACCTCGTAGCCGGTGCGCAGGTCCTTCACGAGCTGCTGGCCGTAGAGGAAGTAGGACCGCATCTGGTCGCCCCAGCTCGCGGTGATGGTGCCCGCGAGCTCCTTCTTCTGCGCCGCCTCCTCTTCGCGCTTCTGCAGGAGGAGTCGGGTCTGGAGGACCCGCATCGCCGCGGCGCGGTTCTGGATCTGCGACTTCTCGTTCTGCATCGACACGACGAGGCCGGTCGGGATGTGGGTGATGCGCACGGCGGAGTCGGTCGTGTTGACCGACTGGCCACCGGGGCCCGAGGAGCGGAAGACGTCGACGCGGATGTCGTTCTCGGGGATCTCGACCTCCTTCGCCTCCTCCATGATCGGGATGACCTCGACCGCGGCGAAGCTCGTCTGCCGCTTGTCGGCGCCGCCGAAGGGGCTGATGCGCGCGAGGCGGTGCGTGCCGGCCTCGACCGAGAGCGTGCCGTAGATGTACGGCGCGTCGATCTCGAAGGTCGCCGACTTGATGCCCGCGCCCTCGGCGTAGGAGGTGTCGAGCACCTTCACGGGGTAGTTGTGACGCTCGGCCCAGCGCAGGTACATGCGCATGAGCATCTCGGCGAAGTCGGTGGCGTCGTCGCCGCCTGCGCCCGAGCGGATCGTGACGACCGCGCCGCGCTCGTCGTACTCGCCGTCGAGCAGGGTCTGCACTTCGAGGTCGCCGACCGTCTTCTGCAGGGCCGCGAGCTCGGCGCGAGCCTCGTTCGCGCTGTCCTCGTCGTCCATCTCGAGCGCGAGCTCGACGAGCACGTCGAGGTCGTCGAGGCGCTGCTCGACGTCGGTGATCTTCTTGAGCTCGGCCTGGCGGTGGCTGAGCGCGCTCGTCACCTTCTGCGCGTTGGCCGTGTCGTCCCACAGGTCGGGCGCACCGGCCTCTTCGGAGAGGCGGGCGATGTCGGCTTCGAGGGCATCGACGTCGACGACGGCGCGGATGTCGTTGAAGGTGGCGCGGAGTGCGGAGATCTCGGGCGCAAGGTCAAGTTCGAGCATGGCGCCCTCCAGCCTAGTCGCGCGCGGGGCCGATGCTCACGCGGATGCCTCGCGCGAGCACCCGGGTCGCGGGGCGACCGGGTGTAGCGTCGAGGTGATGACCACCGCCACGCCCTCGTTCTCGTGGCGTGGCATCGTCCTTCCGGCCTACCTGCCAACGCTGCTCTTCTCGCTCGGCGAGGGGGCGATCATCCCGGTCATCCCGGTCGTCGCGACCGAGCGCGGCGCCTCGCTCGCGCTCGCGGGCCTCATCGCGGCGATGCTCATGGTCGGCGAGCTCGCGGGCGACCTGCCCGCCGGATGGCTCGTGGCCCGCATCGGCGAGCGCAACGCGATGATCGGGGCGGCCCTGCTCGCCGTGACGGGCGTGCTCGTCGCCCTCGCCTCCCCCACGACCTGGGCGCTCGGCATCGGCGTGTTCCTGCTGGGGCTCGCGACGGCGGTGTTCGGGCTCGCCCGGCACGCGTTCCTCACGAGCTACGTGCCCGAGCGGGTGCGCGCCCGCGCCCTGTCGACGCTCGCCGGGGTGTTCCGTGCCGGCTGGGCGATCGGCCCGTTCGTCGCGGCGGGCATCATCGCGCTCGCCGGGTCGTCGGAGCCCGTGTTCTGGGTGCTCGTCGCCAGCTGCTTCGCGGTCGTCGTCGTGCTCGTGCTGCTGCCCGACCCCGAGCGGGTGTTCGGGGCGGCGCGGCTCGCGCGCGAGGCATCCGCTGCGCCGGCCGGTGAGGCGGCGCTCGCCGACGGCGCGCTCGCCCCGGGCGAGCGGCAGGGCGGGGCGGATGCCGCGTCGCACGGCGTGTTCCGCGCGATCAGGACCCATCGCGGGGTGCTCGCGCGCATCGGCACCGGGGTGGGGCTGCTCGCGGCGATCCGGGCGAGCCGCACGATCATCCTGCCGCTGTGGGCGGTGTCGATCGGCGTGCCGCCCGAGCAGGCGGCACTCGTGATCGGCGTCTCGGCGGCGATCGACTTCGCGCTGTTCTACGTGAGCGGCCAGGTGATGGACCGGTTCGGCCGACTCTGGAGCGCGATCCCCGGCATCGTCGGGCTCGCGGTCGGACACCTCGTGCTCGCGTTCACGCACGACGTGCCCGCCGCGGTGGCCTGGTTCACGGGCGTCGCGGTGCTCTTCGGCGTCGCGAACGGGCTGTCGAGCGGGGTGATCCTGACGCTCGGCGCCGACCTCGCGCCGAAGGCGAACCCGGCGCCGTTCCTCGGCGCGTATCGCACGATCGGCGACGCCGGGCAGGCGATCGCGCCGCTCGTCGTCGCGGGGGTGACCTCGCTCGTCTCGATCATGGCGGCGGCCGCGACGATGGGCGTCGTCGGCCTCATCGGCGCCGCGGCGCTGCTGCGCTGGGTGCCGCGCTACGTGCCGCGCCGGCACCGCTGAGTGCGCTGACGCGCCGACGGTGCTGCGCCTCGGCGGACAGCGGGCTCAATCGGCGGCGGGCTCAACCGGCCTCGGCGTCCGTCTCCGCGTCCTCTTCGGCCTGGAGCGTCGCGAGCACGCTGAGCAGCAGGAAGCCCAGGCCGCCGACCGCGATGAGGCCGACGAGCCAGTTCGCGACGCCCGCAACGGGCCCCAGCCCGTGCAGCTGCACGCCGATGACGCTGAGACCGAGCCCGACCAGGGCGCCGGCGACGATCGTGAACGTGACCGCCCTGAACCAGCGTCGGCGCCGGATGCCGAGATCGATCGAGCGCTGCTCGAGCACCACGGTGATCAGCACGAGCGGATAGACCGCACTGAGCACCGCGCACGTGGCTTCGGTCATGTGCGCGAGCCTAGCGCCGGCGAGCGCGTCGAGGTGCGTTCGCCGGCGCCTGGCGGCGATCAGCGACCGTTGAGCTTCTCGATCTGCATGACGAGGATGACCCGATCGGGGTGATCGGCGGGGACGGCGGTGTCGGCGTCGCCGTAGCGCTGGCCGAGGTGCACGTAGAAGGCGCCCTCGGGGTCGGGGACGACCTCGGCGAGGCGCCCGCGCACCTCGACGTACTTGTGCGCGTTCTCGGGGTCGGTCATCGCGAGCGTCATCGCCGGGTTCTGCTGCAGGTTGCGGAACTTGCCCCGCTTCGTCGTGTGCGTGAAGCGGATGGTCTGCGTGTCGGCGTCGAACTCGAACCACATGGGGTTCACCTGCACCTCGCCGTTCGGGCGGGTGGTGCCGAGGAAGGCGAACACGGGCGCGTTCAGGATGCGGGTGAAGTGGTCGTTGATCTCGATCGTCATGCTTCAAGTCAAGCAGTCACGGGCGCCGGGCATTCCCGAGGCGATAGGGATGCCCCGGCGGCAACCTCGCCCGAGCAGCGAACGCCACCTCGCCATCACCACGATCGGCGCCTGCCGGGCAATCAAGCAGCTAGCGCCCGTGCGATCTGCGGTTTGTAATACGCGGCGAGAGAACCCCCATCGAAGTCGATCGAGGACAGACACGCCACGATGATCGAGTGGTCACGAACGTTCGTTCGGATCTGCTCATCGGGCAGACCTGCCTTCACGACGTAGCGCAGGTACCCCGCAATCCATTTTCCCTTCACCAGTGTTCCTTGTTGGGAAGTGACGAACGCAGCATTAATGTGTGCGTCCACTCGGGCTAGATCTGTCTCCCATTTCGCCTGATCGACACCTTTCGAGAGTTCCTTGGTGAGGGACTCCAACGCTCGATCATCCAGAGTGCCGTATGCCCCAGCGTGGATCTTGGAAGTCTGCGCAAATCGAGCGCCGGCGCCGGTGTCGCAGGCCATCGCAATCAGCCGGAGCCTGATCCAATCACGCCAGAGGGTAGCGAGCGCGGAAAGAGGTTCTCCAACACGCTCGCCAACTCTCCGCACGTCGGCGTAGGCCAGGCCGAATGCTGTCGCGACAGCTCGATATGCGTCCCCATTCGCAAAGATCTCAGCCTCAATGTCCGAGTGTTTGGTGTAGATCACATGGTCGCTTTGGACGAGCGCGCTCCCAAAATCGTCGTCGTCGCGGTCAAGGAAGAACGACACGGTCGCTTTCCCTTCGGCGTTCTGCTGAACGAGCGAATCGGACTCATGAAAGAACCGGTACAGCGCAAGAGCGTGCGACTTCCCACCGGCCGCTACCCCATCTATTGAAATGTCCTGGGCAAGCCGAACCGAAAAGCGCGGTGGGCTTGGCTCTGTCGATGCCTCGATTACTCGCTCGTAGAAGGAGCGATCGTGATCAACTCCCTCGACTAGCACCCACAAGCGTGTCCGCCCCATCTTCACGCGTTGCCGAAACGCCCGAGCGTCCTGACGCAACTTACTCATAGTTCGAAGACTCTCTGGTCGGGGACATCAACCATCACCTCCGGTGAATGAGTTGCGAGCAGCAACTGTGCTCGGGGGTTGATGCGTTGCATCGACGCAACCAAGCGCTGCTGCCAATCCACGTGCAATGAGAGTTCAGGTTCATCGATCATCACCGTCGAACTACCCGCAGAGAGAACCGCCAAGAGCACCTGCAGAAGTTGTTTCTCACCGGAAGAAAGCGAAGCGAGTGGGATTTGCTTGTCTGCAAGGACAACCTGCAACGCGTCAGAACGCTGATTGAGCACTAGATGCTTGTTGCCGAGATACATCTCGTCGATAACGGCCTGCAGTTCGAACTGCGGGGCGAGCACCTCCTCTACGCGTGCGTAGACCTCTTGGATCTGCGAGACAACCATCTGGTTCTCTGTCGACTTCACGTAGCGGTTGATGAAGTCGTTGCGCCCGAGCTTCAGATAGAGGTCCTGTTCGCGCAAGAAGTTGGTCACGACCTCGTAGGCTTCGTCCGGGCTGTCGACTATCTGCCGCTCAACCAACTCTCCAGAGGCACCGCCAAAGAGAGTCGCGAGAACAGACGCAAGACCCTGCTGTTGGACCGTTCGAATGCGGGCGTTGCTGAGAGCAACATAGTTCCCCCAGACTTGGCGGACTTGCTGTGCAAAGGTGCGTTCCGGCGAAGGGCGACCTGTTGCGGCCGTCGTATATGGGTCGCGGTAGCGATTGCCACGACCCCGCGGGTCAACAACACGCGAAATCGGAAGATACGAGTGACCGAAATGACCCTCTCGCGCACGCCCCGGAATCTCGGGCCCGCTCAGCACCCGCGTCGTCCACTTGGCGGGCACCGCGCCACGGCTCGCACGAGCGATGTCAATCTCGCCGCTCGGCTCAAGATCAAACAGCTCGTCCTCTAGATCGATGAGACCGGGCGCATGAGATTGAACATAGGTTCGCTTGACCTCGATCCCCCATTCCTCTGCAAAGAAGACAACCTCAGCGGAGTCGAATGGCAGGGAGTCCAACCCCTCCGTCTCATTCGCCAGCGCAGAGTCCAAGATCTTGAGGAGCGTGGTCTTGCCGGTCCCGTTTAGACCCCAGAAGACGTTGACATAGCGATCGAGAACGCGACGAATACGACCGCCTCGCCCGGCGAGGTTGTGAACTGTGAATGAGCGGATGTACGCCATCGAGCCCTCTCAAGTAGGAGTTTCGCCTCACCATAGCGGTCGAACACGCCCGTGCTCCCTCAGGACCTCTCGAACTGGGGTCGTCATCACGAACAAAGGGTTCCTAATCAAGTACTTGATCTGTTACAGTACTCGACATGATCCAAGATTCAGCGGCATCCGGCGACGCCTTCGCGGCCGACCTGCTGCGCGGGCACACCGACACGATCGTGCTCGGCGTACTGCGCGAGCACGACAGCTACGGCTTCGAGATCTACAAGCACATCCGCGACGCGACCGGCGGCGGCTACGAGATCAAAGAGGCCACCCTCTACGCCAGCTACCGCCGGCTCGTGCGCGACGGCCTCGCCGAGGCGTACTGGGGCGACGAGTCGCAGGGCGGCCGCCGCAAGTACTACCGCATCACCGACGCGGGCCGCGCCGCCTTCCGCCAGAACGTGGCGAGCTGGGTCGCGACCCGCACCATCATCGACTCCCTGCTCGGCAGCCAACCGGCGCCGGCGAACACGAAAGGCTCACTGCGATGAACGACCGCAGCCCCCGCACCTCGACCGAGGTGCACCGCCTCCTCGACGAGGCCTTCGCGGGCATCGACCCCACCCCCGAGGCGCAAGACCTGAAGGAGGAGATCCGCGACAACCTGCTCTCGCGGGTCGCCGAGCTCGAGGTCGCGGGCGCCACCCCCGCCGAGGCGGCCCGCCGCGCGGTCGACGAGCTCGGCGACGTGCGCGAGCTCGTCGCTGCGGCCTCGGGCGAAGCCGACGTCCACGCGGATGCCACGGGGCAGGCGCCCGCGACCCGCGGCACCCGCCCCGGGGCATCCGCCGCCGAACTCGCCGAACGCAACCGCGTGCGCCCGAAGCCCGCCTTCGTGGTGCGCACCGTGGTGCTCGGCATCGTGGCGGCCGCCGCCCTCGTGACGCTCGTGCTCGGGCTCACCCCGCTGCTGCCGCTCGCGACCGGCGCCCTCATCGCGATCGCCGCGGTGCTCGGCCTCGCGATCGGCGTGATCACGGGCGACGCGCTCCACCAGGAGACGACGACGAACTACCCGCTGCCAACCGGTCGCGCCGTGCTCTTCGGTGCAGCGACGGGCCTGCTCGTCGCCGGGCTCGGCTTCGCGGCCGTCGTCGCGGTGCGGCTCGACCTCGTGTGGCTCGTGCTCGCCGCGGTGCTCGTGGTCGTCGCGATCGCCGTGCTGAGCGCCCTCGGCGCCACCCAGACCAACCGGCACAAGCCCTGGGTGCTCACCCTGCACCGCGACGCCGCCCGGGCGGGCAACCGCTTCGAGGAGGACCCGGCCGCGGCAGCCCGATTCGGCATCTACTCGGCCGTGATCTGGCTCACCGCGTTCGTGCTCGTGCCGGTGCTCGGCTTCACGGTGGGCTGGTGGTGGGCACCGCTGCCGGTCGTCGGCGCGTTCATCGCGATGATGCTCGTGCTCGCGCGCATGCTCTTCGGGCACGACGCGTCGCGCACCTCGCGCTGACCCGCCTGACACGCGCCCGGCGCCCCTCCGCGACACCCGCGGCGGGGCGCCGCCGTTGCTAGGCTCGGCTCACCCGATCCACCCGCACCCGGAGACCGATGACCGCAGAGCCGCGATCGACCCCGTCGACGCCAGAGCCCGCCTCCGCGCCCGCGCCCGTCGCTGACGCGACCACCGCCCGCACGGGCGATGGGGGAAGCCCTCGCGCCGCCGCCTCGCGCGACCTCGTGGTCGACCTCGCCAGGGTCGCGTGCATCCTGCTCGTCGTCGTCATCCACCTGCTCATGATCGGCGTCGGGTACGCACCCGACGGCTCGCTCGTCGTCTCGCGTCCGCTCGAGGCGCAGCCGTGGTTCGCCGCGGCGACCTGGTTCGGGCAGATCATGCCCCTCTTCTTCGCCGTCGGCGGCTTCACCGCCCTCGCCGCATGGCGCAGCCTCCGTCGCCGCGGCGGCGACGCGACCGCGTTCGTGCGCGGACGCGTGCTGCGCCTCGCCGGGCCGGCGCTGCCGCTCTTCGTCTTCTTCTCGGTCGTGCTCGGCGCGGCGACGCTCATCGGCGTCGACCCCGCCCTCCTCGACACGGTCGCGACCGGCACGGGTTCGCCGCTCTGGTTCCTCGCGGCGTTCCTCATCGCCCAGTGCGCGGTGCCATGGATGTCGCAGCTGCACGAGCGGGCTCCGCGCGCGACGCTCGTGGTGCTCGCTGCCAGTGCCGTCGCGATCGACGCGCTGCGCATCACGACGGACGTGGCCGAGATCGGCCTCGCGAACCTCTTCTTCATCTGGCTCTTCGTGCAGCAGCTCGGCTTCTGGTACTCCGACGGCTGGTTCCGTCGACGCCGCGTGGTGACGCTCGTCGGCATCGCCGCGGCCGCGTACCTCGTCATCTGGCCGCTCGTCGCGGCCGGGTGGTACTCCCCCGACATGCTGGTGAACCTCAACCCGCCGACGGTGCCGCTCGCGCTCCTCGGCATCGCGCAGATCAGCCTGATGAGCGCCCTGCACCGCCCGCTCAGCGCGCTCATGCGTCGCCGCCCCGCGCAGGCGGTCGTGCACCTCGTCGGCAGCCGGGCCATGACCGTGTACCTCTGGCACCTGCCGGTGATCATCATCGTCGAAGGGCTCTCGCTGCTCATCCCGGGTGCGGCGCCCGAGCCCGGCAGCGCCGGCTGGTGGGCCAGCCGCCCGCTCGCGCTCATCGTCGTGCTCGGCATCGTGTTCGCGATCGCGCCGCTGCTCGTGCGCTTCGAACGACTGCCGACCGCGATCCCCGAAGGGTTCCGCGCGCCGTCGCCGGCGGCCACCGCGGCCGCGGCAGTGCTCGCGATCGTGCCGCCGTTCCTCGTGATGCAGTGGTTCCTCGACCTGCCGATCGCACTCGTCGGCACCGCGCTGCTCGTCGCGGTGCTGCTGCTGCTCCGACCGCGACGCGGTGCGCTGCGCGCATAGACTGTTCGGGCACTCGCGGGAGTGGTGAAATCGGCAGACACGCAGGATTTAGGTTCCTGTGCCTTCGGGCGTGAGGGTTCAAGTCCCTCCTTCCGCACGAACGGAGACGCGGCCTCGGCCACCCCGAGAACTCCGGGACGTCGAGGCCCTCAGCGGCCTCCTGGGCGAGATCCCCGCATGGGGCCGGCGAGGAGTCAAGGGGTGGGCCGCCCCGCAACACGTGAGTATGTTGATGAGATGTCCTCACTGACAGAGCGACTGGCGCCCGCACTCGACATCGACGCCCGGCTCACCGAGATCGAGCGCCGCGTGAACCTGCTCGTCAACGTCACTCCGCTCAACGCTGCGGAGGCGTGGGCGGACTTCGAACGCAGCGACTTCGGCACGATCCCCACCCTGCGACTACGTCCACTGGACTTCGATCCCGACCTGGCGCAGCGCGAGCTGTACGACCTCCGGGTCGAGAACGTGGACGACCCGGCATTGCACACGCTCTTCCGGGCGAAGCGGGACGAGATCGCCCGACAGATCACCGCGCTGGAGGACCGCGACACGTCGCGCTTTCTGTACGGGTCGCTCCAGCTCTACGGAACGGTGGCACCTCCGCTGGCTGCGGCGGCAGCGGAGCTGCTCGAGACCATCCCCGCGCAGGCGCCCAGCACACAGACCGTCACGGCCGGGGCGTTCGCCGACGCGGCCCGCGCGGAGTTCGAGCGCTACCGCGCCGTGTACCCGGACTTCCCGGTCCGCGTCGAGGTGCGGGACGACATCTCCGAACTGATGGTGTCGTTCGGCCGCCTGCTCATCCCGGAGTCCGCCGCCTTCCGCGCCGATCGGGTCGAGCCGTTGTTGCACCACGAGGTCGGCACCCACGTGGTCACCTACCAGAACGGCGCCCGGCAGCCATTGACGCTGCTGACCATCGGCCTGCCCGGCTACGACGAGACCCAGGAGGGCCTCGCCGTGCTCGCCGAGTACCTGACCGGCGGGCTGGACCCGCGGCGACTGCGCGTGCTCGCGGCCCGAGTGATCGCGGTCGGCAGAATGCTCGACGGTGCCGACTTCCTGGACATCTTCGAGTCACTGCGGACCGACCACCGCATACCGGCACGGACCGCCTGGTCCATCGCCATCCGCGTCGTCGTGGGGGGCGGGTCGGTGAAGGACGCGATCTACCTGCGCGGGATCACACGTATCCTCGACGCCCTCGCCGAGGGCAGCAGCCTCGAGGTACTGCTCGTCGGCAAGCTCGCGCTCGACCACATCCCATTGGTGCAGGACCTGCTCGACCGCGAGGTGCTCCGCGCGCCGTGGGTTCGGCCACGCTGGCTGGACGCGCCCGGCGCACAAGCACGCTTGGAGAGGCTGCGCGCGGGCGCGACGGTCACTGAGCTGTACGAGGGAGAGGTGGCGGCATGAGGCTTGCATTTCTGGTCAACGACGTCGACACCGAGGTGGACGAGTACACGACCACCCGACTCGCCAGGGCCGCAGCCAAGGGCGGGCACGAGACCTGGTACATCGGCGTCGGGGACGTCGAGCTCGGCAGCGACGACGGACTGCTCGCGGCCATGGCTCGCGCCGCGAGGTGGAAGAGCGACGACACCCTCGCGAGCTTCATGGAGGGGATCAAGGCGCGCGACGCCGAGCGGATCATCATGGATGACCTGGATGTGCTCGTCCTGCGCAACGAGTCGATCGATGACCTGCAGGAGCGCCCGTGGGCCAGCCCGATGGGCGTGGTGTTCGGACAGATGCTCGCGGCCCGAGGTGTCACGGTGGTCAACGACCCGAACACCCTCCATCGAGCGACCAGCAAGCTCTACCTCGAGGAGTTCCCCGAGACGGTCCGCCCACGGTCGCTGGTGACACGAAACGCAGCGGCGATCGAGCGGTTCGTCGACGAAGTCGGCCACTGCGTCGTCAAACCGCTCTACGGTGCCAAGGGCCGCAACGTCTTCATGATCGAGGGCCGGGAGGAGACCAACCTCGCACAGATGACGGAGGCCGTCCTGCAGGACGGCTACGCCATCATCCAGGAGTTCATCGACGGAGCCGCGGACGGCGACGCTCGAATCTTCCTGCTGGAGGGCCGCATCCTCGAGCGCGACGGCAGGCCGGGCGCCTTCCGACGCGTGCCCACCGGCAACGACCCGCGCGCCAACATCAGCACCGGTGGTCGGTCGGCACCCATCGAGATCGGTGAGACCGAACTCGGCATCGTCGAGGCGCTGGGCGACAAGCTCGTCGCCGATGGATTGTTCCTCGTGGGCATCGACGTGATCGGCAGCCAGGTGGTGGAGATCAACGCGGAGAGTCCCGGCGGATTCCAGAGCATCGAGCGGCTCTACGACATCGACATCGCCGAGACCGTCATCGAGGCCCTGGAGCGCCGCACGAGCCCGGGGCCCTGACCCGTACCGCCGGTCATCCGGCCCCGAGGAGCTCCCGGCCCCGAGGCAGGCGCCCGAGCTCGGCGAGATGGCGGTGGCACTCCCAGGACCCAGCGCATGCTGCGGACTGCGACTCGCGGGCACCCGATAATGAAGCATGTCCTCCTCTCTCGAACGCCGTTCCAATCCGGCTGCCTGGGCCGCTTTCTGGCTCGCGCTGGCCGGCCTCGTGCTCATGCCCATCCCGCTGTTCATCGGGCTGATCCTCGGCGGCGCCCTCTCGATCGTCGCCGCGATCTTCGCCGTGATCGGCCTCCTCAAGGGGCTCGCGCGGGGCGGCACGGGCATCGCGCCCGTCGTGTTCGCCGCGATCTTCATCGCGCTCACGTGGGGCGGCATCTCGGTCGGGGGCGGCACCGTCTGGTAGACCGACGCGGCCGGCTCAGTCGATACGCGGCGGCCCCGCCGCCACCCGCTCGCGCGAATACTGCTCGATGCGCTCGGCGGGCACCGACCAGTCGGTGTCGAGCCACCAGGTCGCGCCGGCCTCGGCCCAGGGGCGCACCGCGGCGGCGTCGGCGATCGGGTCGAGCCCCGCGGTCGTGCCCTCCTGCACCCAGTCGAACGGCTCGGCGGCGACGCCGAGCCGCTCGCGCTCGGCGGTGATCCAGGCCATCGCCTCGGCGCCGATCTCGGGCGTGAAGAGTTCGCGCTGCGCATCGGGCCCGGCCGCGCCCTCTCCGGGCGGGGCGAAGTTCGGTAGCCAGCCGTCGAGCCGCGCGACGCGTCGCATCGACCTCGGCCGCGGCCAGAGCCCGACGGCCCAGATCGGAATGCGCGGCTGCACGGGCGGCAGCGGCAGCATCGTGTCGGTGCGGCGCACCGTGTAGTGCGGCCCCTCGTGCTCGAACGGCTCGCCCCGCCAGAGCTTCGGCAGCAGTTCGAGCGACTCGTCGAGCAGTTCGGCGCGCACGCGTCGGCCGGGGTCGTGCTCGAAGATCCAGAAGCGGTCTTCGGCCGATTCGGGCACGCCGAGTCCGACCGAGAGCGTGACCCGCCCGCCCGAGAGCCGGTCGACCGTCGCCGTCTGGCCGGCGAGCTCCCACGGACGACGACGCGGCACCGGGGTGAGCATCGTGCCGAGCCGGATCTGCGAAGTGCGCATGGCCGACGCGGCGAGCACCGACCACGGGTCGGTCGCCCAGATGCCCTCCCACACGAAGAAACCGTGCCAGCCGTGAGCCTCGGCGAGTTCGGCGAGTTCGACCGCGACGACGGGATCGCTGCCCGGGTAGATGAATCCGTAGCGCATGCGGGCGACGTTACGCCCGACGTCCGACATGCGTGCTGAAATCCCGAGCAATGCACGGTAAGGTAAGCCTTACCTGCCGAACTCCTCCACCCGAAGGACCGAAATGTCGAGCGTCTCCACCACCGCCGCCCCGCGCTCCGTCGGCGCCCAGCACGAGTCGGCCGAACCGCTCGACCCGGCCGAACCGCTCGACGTGGCCGCGCTCGTGCGCGCCGCCTCCGCCGACGACCACCGCGCCACCGAGTCGCGCGGCTTCATCACCGAGCTCATGGGCGGCGAGCTGACGCTCGACGACTACACGCGCTACCTCGCGCAGTTCGCCTGGGTCTACGAGGCGCTCGAGGCCCGTGGCATCCGCGCCGGCGACCCCGCCGTCTTCGACCCCGAGCTCGCCCGCATGGCCGCCATCGAGTCCGACCTCGCGGCGCTCGGCGCCGCCGATTGGCGCGAGACCCACCCGGCACTGCCAGCAACCGCCGAGTACGCCGCGCACCTCCGCGCCCTCGCCGACGACGACGTGCGCTACCTCGCCCACCACTACACCCGCTACCTCGGCGATCTCTCTGGCGGCCAGGCCATCGCGCGACTCGTGGCCCGCCACTACGGTGCGACGCCCGAGCAGCTCGCCTTCTACCGCTTCGACATCGCCGCCGACGAGGGCGTCGTGCGCTACAAGCGCGGCTACCGCGAGGCCATGAACGCCCTCGCGCTCGAGCCCGAGCAGGTCGACGCGCTCATCGACGAGGTGCGCAACTCGTTCCGCCTGAACGGTGCGATCTTCGACGCACTGGCGGCCTGAGGCCCCGCCGCGACCCGTCACGCACGGCGGCCGTCACTCCGCAGAGTGAGGCCCGCGTCATCCTGCAGCGGGATGCCGCGCTCGGCGAGCGCTCGGTAAACTGCAACGAAACCCCGCCGCCTGCTGACCACACCGCGCCCTGCGGCACGGTGACGGGTCCGACGACTGGAGCCACCGCACATGGTCCACACCGCACTCATCCCCTGGCTCGACCCCGAGACGATCATCGCCGGGGCCGGCCCATGGGCCCTGCTCGTCGTGTGCGGCATCGTCTTCGCCGAGACCGGCCTGCTCGTCGGCTTCCTGCTGCCGGGCGACACCCTGCTCGTGATCTCGGGCCTGCTCTCGCACCCGCTGCCCGGCTCGCCCGAGGGCGTCTTCGGCATCAGCGTGTGGTGGGTGGCGCTGCTCATCGGCCTCGCCGCGTTCCTCGGCGGTGAAGCCGGGTACTACATCGGGCACAAGGCCGGCCCCGCGATCTTCGAGCGCAAAGAGTCGGGGCTGTTCAGCGTCAAGAACGTCGAACGCACCAACGCCTTCTTCGAGCGCTTCGGCGGGCTCACGATCATCCTCGCCCGATTCGTGCCGATCGTGCGCACCTTCGCGCCGGTCGCCGCGGGCGTGGGCCACATGCCCAAGGGCAAGTACACCCTCTACAACTTCATCGGCGCGGTGCTCTGGGGCTTCGGCCTCACGATGTTCGGCTACGCGATCGGGTTCATCCCCTTCGTCGCCGACCTCGTGAAGGAGTACATCGACCTGATCCTGCTCGCCGCCGTCGGCGGCACGGCGCTCGTCACGCTGTGGCATTACCTCAGCGAACGCCACAAGGCGAAGAAGGCGGCCGCCGCGGGCGAAGACGTCATCACCGACGAAGAGGAGGCCGAGCAGCTCGTGCTCGACGCCGACGTCTTCGAGCGGGGCCCGAAGCACGACGAGCACTGACCGTCGAAGACTCGAGGATGCCCCGGGGCCGCCGTCTGCGGCCCCGGGGCTCTTCTCGTTCTCGAGCCGTGCGCTCGTCGGCGGATCGTGCCGTCGCCCGGTCGCGCCGTCGCGGTTCGGTGACGCGAACCTTCAGCAGTGCGAGCCCTGCTCCTGCTCGGCACGGCCGCCGGGCTCGAGCTGGAAGGTCGAGTGCGCGACGTCGAAGTGCTCGCTGAGGCATCCGCCGAGCTCGTCGAGCAGCGCACCCGTGCGGCCCGTCTCGAAGACCTCCGACTCGACCTCGACGTGCGCCGTGAACACCGGCTGCCCCGAGGTGATCTGCCACACGTGCACATCGTGCACGGCGACCACGCCGGGCGTGCGCAGGATGTGCTCGCGGATCTCCGCGACATCCGTCTCGGCGGGCGCGCTCTCGCTGAGCACCCGCACGACGTCGCGCAGCAGCGACAGCGCTCGCGGCACGATCAGCACCGCGATGCCGAGCGAGGCGATCGGGTCGGCCGCGCTCCACCCGGTGAGCAGGATGACGACCGCGGCGACGATCACGAGCGCCGAGCCGATCGTGTCGCCGAGCACCTCGAGGTAGGCGCCGCGCAGGTTGATCGAGTCCTTCGCGCCGCCGCGCAGCACGAGCATCGCGGCGATGTTCGCGGCCAGGCCGACGACGGCGACGACGAGCATCAGGCCGCCCTGCACCTCGTGCGCCTCGCCCTCGGCCCCGGTCACGAGCCGGTCGATCGCGCCGAGCGTGACGCTCACCGCCACGACGATCAGGATGACGCCGTTGATGAGCGCCCCGAACACCTCAGCGCGTCTGAATCCGTACGTCTGCCGGTCGGTCGCCGGACGCGCCGCGACGAACGCGGCGACGAGCGCGACGACGAGGCCGATGAGGTCGCTCGTCATGTGCCCGGCATCGGCGAGCAGGGCGAGCGAACCGCTCACGATGCCGCCGACGACCTGCACGACGACGAACGCGCCGATGATCGCGATCGCGATCCAGAGTCGGGTGCGGTTCGCGGTCGCGGCGTGGTCGTGGGAGTGATCGTGTGCCATGTCCCCTCCAGCGTAGGTCGGGTGAGGCGGCCTTCGGGGCGGTTCGGCCCAATCAGGAATGAGTCGCGTTCTCAGCGGGCGAGCGGGTTCGCGCCCGAGGGTCGCGGTCGCGACCCGCTCGGCCCTAGGCTTCCGGGCATGTCGTCGCGTCGAACGCTCGCCGTCGCCCTGTTCCTCGGATGCCTCGCCGCCGCGCTCTCCGGATGCGCCGCCGATCCCGGCTCAGGCTCCTCGCAGCCGCCGGCCGCCTCCCCGAACTCGAGCGAGACCGGCGAGGCGGCCGCGGCGCCGACGTCGCCGTCCGAGCGCTGCGGCGACACCGGCGTCGACTCCTCGGCGATGTGGCTGCCCGTCGGCGACGCGCGCTTCGACGTCGGCGTCGCCGGGGAGGGCACGACCACCGCGATCTTCGCGCACCAGCGCAACCAGGACGCATGCGGATTCTGGCCCTACGCCTCGACCCTCGCCGAGCAGGGCGTGCAGGTGCTGCTCGTGAACTCCTGCGGTTACGGCGAGACCGAATGCCCCCGCGACGCGAACCACGTCGTCGACGACGGCGCCGACGCGATCCTCGCCGCCGCCGAGTGGGCGCGCCAGAACGGTGCAGAGCGGGTGGTCGCGGTCGGTGCATCGATGGGCGGCACCACCGCGATCGTCGCGGGCGGGCGCGACGGCAGCGCCGGCCTGCTCGACGGCGTCGTCGACCTGTCGGGGCCGCTCTCGTTCCGCGGCTACGACTCGCTCGACGACGCGCCGGCGCTCACGGCCCCGCTCCTGCTCGCGGTCGCGCCCGGCGACACGTCGGTCGGCGCCGCCGAGCTGCAGCAGCTCGCCGACGCGACCGCGAGCGACGACGTCACGGTCATCGACGACGGCGTCGGCCACGGCTGGGCGATGCTCACCACCGGCACCGGGTTCAACGATTTCGCCGACCGGGTGACGACGTTCATCACGGGGTGAGGCCGGCCGATCCGGTCTACTCGGCCGTGGCCCTGACCCGACCGGCGATCCGCTCGAGCTCGGGGATGAGCGCCTCGAAGGCGCGTGCACGATGGCTGATCGCGTTCTTCTGCTCGGGAAGCAGTTCGGCCGCCGTGACCTCGCGCCCCTCGGGCTCGAACACGGGGTCGTAGCCGAATCCGTGCGATCCGCGAGGCTCGTACGCGAGCGCGCCCCGCCAGAGCCCCTCGGCGACGAACTCCTCACCGGCCGCCGAACCGTCCGCGGCTGCACCGGCGAGCACTGCCGGCACCACGACCGCGATCGTGCAGTGGAACGCGGCGCCGCGGTTCGGCCGGCGCACGTCGCCGAGCTGCGCGAGCAGCAGCTTCACGTTCTCGACGTCGCCCGCAGAATGCCCGGCCCAGCGCGCCGAGAAGATGCCGGGCGCCCCGCCCATGACGTCGACCGTGATGCCCGAGTCGTCGGCGAGCGCGATGCGCCCCGTGTGCGCCGCAGCCGCACGAGCCTTGATGAGCGCGTTCTCGGCGAAGCTGGTGCCGTCTTCGACGGGCGAGGGCCCGTCGTAGGGCAGCACGGTGATGCCCGGCATCCGCTCGCCCAGGATGCGTTGGAACTCGGCGACCTTGTGCGCGTTGTGGGTCGCGAGCACGACCTCGAGCGCGCCGGAACCCGCCGCGGCCACGCTCACTCCCCCGCCGCGAGCGATGCGGCGAGCGCGGCGCGCTGCAGCTCGGTGAGCGAGGCGGTGCCGGCGAGCGCCAGGTCGAGCAGCGAGTCGAGCTCGCGCCGGTCGAACGGCGCTCCTTCGGCGGTGCCCTGCACCTCGACGAAGAGTCCACGGCCGGTGGCGACGACGTTCATGTCGGTCTCGGCGCGCACGTCCTCGACGTAGGCGAGGTCGAGCATGGGCGTGCCGTCGATGATGCCGACCGAGACCGCCGAGACGGTGTCGATGAGCGGGGTCGACCGCTGGCCGATGAACTTCTGGCCGCGGGCCCACTCGATGGCGTCGGCCATCGCGACGTAGGCGCCGGTGATCGCCGCGGTGCGGGTGCCGCCGTCGGCCTGCAGCACGTCGCAGTCGATCTGCAGGGTGTTCTCGCCGAGCGCCTTCATGTCGACGACGGCGCGGAGGCTGCGACCGATGAGGCGGCTGATCTCGTGCGTGCGGCCGCCGATGCGGCCCTTCACGCTCTCGCGGTCGTTGCGCGTGTTCGTCGCGCGCGGCAGCATCGCGTACTCGGCCGTGACCCAGCCCTTGCCCTTGCCGTTGAGCCAGCGCGGCACGCCGTTCGTGAAGCTCGCCGTGCAGAGCACCTTGGTGCCGCCGAACGAGATGAGCGCGCTGCCCTCGGCGTGGGCGCTCCAGCCGCGTTCGATGGTCACCTCGCGCAGCTGATCGGGGGTGCGCCCGTCGGCACGGATGATCGCGGGGGCGGATGCCTCGGTCATAGGTTCTCCTGTGTGAGCTGTTCTCGGTCTGGGATGGTGACCGCTCCCGTCTGCACGAGCTCGACGCTCGGGATCTCGGGGGCGATGAGTCGGTGGGCGAGGTCGAGGAAGGCGCTCGTCGAGCGGCCGGTCGCCTCGTAGCGGTAGCTCGGCGGTTCGGGGGCGCGACGCTCCATGCCGTTCGACACGAGCACGCGGTAGACGTCGTTCGCGGTCTCGACGTCGCTCGAGACGAGGGTGACGCCCTCGCCCATGACGTACGAGATGGCGCCCTTGAGGAACGGGTAGTGGGTGCAGCCGAGCACGAGGGTGTCGATGTCGGCACGGCGCAGCGGCGCGAGGTACTCCTCGGCCACGGCCAGCAGTTCGTCGCCGGTGGTGACTCCCGCCTCGACGAACTCGACGAAGCGCGGGCAGGCCCGCGAGAAGAGCTCGAGGTGCGGGGCCGCGGCGAAGGCGTCGTCGTAGGCGCGCGACGAGATCGTGCCCTGCGTGCCGATCACGCCGACCCGGCCGGTCTTCGTCGCGGCGACGGCGCGGCGCACCGCGGGCTGGATCACCTCGACGACCGGCACGTCGTAGCGTTCGCGGGCGTCGCGCAGCATCGCCGCTGACGCGGTGTTGCAGGCGATCACGAGCATCTTCACGCCCTGCGCGACGAGGTCGTCGAGCACGGCGAGGGCGTAGCCGCGCACGTCGGCGATCTTCTTCGGCCCGTACGGCGAGTGCTCGAGATCGCCGATGTAGAGGATCGACTCGTTCGGCAGCTGGTCTTTGACGGCACGGGCGACGGTGAGTCCACCGACCCCCGAGTCGAAGATTCCGATCGGCGCATCCGTCACGAGGTTCAAGCTTAGGCGAGTCGGCGGCACGCGGTGGCGGGATGCCCCTGCGTCGCCCGTGCGCCCCAGTAGGCTCGAGTCCGTGACCGGCTCAGCTGCCCTCTTCACCGACCGCTACGAACTCACGATGGTCGATGCCGCCCTGATCGACGGCACCGCCCACCGCGAGAGCCTCTTCGAGGCCTTCGCGAGACGCCTGCCCGACGGCCGCCGCTATGGCGTCGTCGCCGGCACGGGGCGCCTGCTCGAACTCGTGCAGCGGTTCCGCTTCGACGACGCCGAGCTCGAGTGGCTCCGCGAGCACGAGGTCGTACGCCCCGCGACGATCGACTGGCTCGCCGACTACCGCTTCACGGGCGACATCTGGGGCTACCGCGAGGGCGAGGCCTACTTCCCGGGCTCGCCGCTCCTGACGATCCAGGCGAGCTTCGCCGAAGCGGTCATGCTCGAGACCATCGTGCTCTCGACCCTCAACTACGACTCGTCCGTCGCGAGCGCCGCGGCGCGCATGGTGTCGGTCGCGCTCGGCCGCCCGATCTCCGAGATGGGGTCGCGCCGCACGAGCGAACGGGCCGCGATCGCCGCCGCCCGTGCGGCCTACATCGCCGGCTTCGATGCGACCTCCAACCTCGAGGCGGGCCGCACCTGGGGCATCCCGACGATGGGCACCGCAGCCCACGCCTTCACCCTGCTGCACGACAGCGAAGAGGATGCGTTCCGCGCCCAGGTCACGGCGTTCGGGCCGAAGACCACCCTCCTCGTCGATACGTACGACATCACCCGCGGGGTCGAACTCGCGGTGAAGGTCGCCGGCCCCGAGCTCGGCGCCGTGCGCATCGACTCGGGCGACCTGCCCACCGTCGTCGCCGCGGTGCGCGAGCAGCTCGACTCGCTCGGCGCGGTCGACACCCGCATCACCGTCACGAGCGACCTCGACGAGTTCACGATCGCGGGCCTCTCGGGCGCCCCCGTCGACGCCTACGGCGTCGGCACCGCGGTCGTCACCGGGTCAGGGTTCCCCGCGGCCGGCATGGTCTACAAGCTCGTCGCCCGGCGCGACGACGCCGGCGAATGGATCCCCGTCGCGAAGGCGTCGACCCAGAAGGCCAGCGTCGGCGGCCGCAAGAACGCCGCACGGCGCCTCGACGCGACGCGGACCGCCCGCGAGGAGCTCGTGTTCGTGGGCGACGGCCCCGACGGCGAGGCCGAGTTCGACGCGGGCGACCGGCTGCGCCCGCTGATGGTGCAGCTCGTCTCGAAGGGCGAGGTCGACCCCGCATTCCTGGGCGCCGCCGGCACGACCGCCGCCCGAGCCCACCGCGCCGAGGTCATGCAGGAGCTGCCGATCGAGGCGTTCCGGCTCGGTCGCGGCGAACCGGTGATTCCGACGACGTATCGCTGAGACGCCGACCGGTGCGACGACACCCGCCGTCGACGCGGACTACGCCGACTTCATCCGCTCGTAGATCTCTTTGCAGCTCGGGCAGACCGGAAACTTCTCGGGGTCGCGACCCGGGGTCCACTTCTTGCCGCAGAGCGCCTTCACCGGCTTGCCCGTGATCGCCGACTCGAGGATCTTGTCTTTCTGCACGTAGTGCGAGAAGCGCTCGTGGTCGCCCGGCTCGATGGCCTCCTCGTTGAGGAGCTTCTCGAGTTCGCGGTCGAGGACGTCGGTGCCGCCACCCGGCTGACCGGGGTCGGCGATGCTCGCGCGCACGGTGTGGATCATGCGCTCGATTCTACGCGTCGATCACGCGGTGATGGCCTGCGCGGCCGCGACCGTGCCGCTCACGCGCGGATCGCCGCGGCGATCATCTCGGGTCCACGGGCGTCGAACACGCGCCCGCCGAACCACACGCCGACGACGAGCACCAGCAGGCCCAGGCCGACTCCGGCGGCGAAGGCAGCCGCGTGCCAGCCGGGATCGACGAGGATGCCGAGCGCGGCGAAGTACGCCGCCGGAGCCGCGACGAGCACCGAGGCGAACATCGTGAGCGACTGCACGAGCGCGGTGATGCCACCGGTCGACTGCGGCTGCTGGAACGGGCTGTCGCCGGGCTTCACCGCCGGGTACGGGAATCGCGCCGAGGTGATCGAGCCGACGCCGAGGCCCGCGAGCAGCAGGGCCGTGCTCACACCGAGCAGCGAGGGCAGCAGACGCCAGTCGTTCAGCACGAACACCGTGACGGCGCTGCCGAGCCCGATCACGAGCACGCCCGCGACGAGCACCGGCACGAGCCGACCGAGCCGGTCTGCGTTGCCGCGCACCCCGGAGGTGATGTGCAGCCAGATCGCCGTCGAGTCGTACGCGGTGTCGTTGTGCAGGCTCCAGCCGAGGAACAGGCACATGAGCGGCACCGGGATGAGCCCGAGGTACTGCATCGGCACCCCGGCGACCCCGAGCGGCACCATGACGAGCACGGGCACGATCGGCACCATGACGATCGACACCCAGTAGCGGGCGTCGCGGAACCAGTACGTGAAGCTGCGCGCCGCGACGGCACCGGTCGCACCATGGGGCATCCGGTCGAACCAGCCGAGCCCGCGGTAGCTCTTCGCCGACGCCTCGCGACCGGGGGTGACGAGCATCTTCGCGACGAGCGCCTGCCAGGCGAGCCAGATCGCGCCGAGGGTGGCGACGGCGATCAGCAGTTCGAGGATGGCCGGACCCCACGCGCCGGCGGCCGCGTCGCCGGGCACCGCGAAGACGGCGCCGAACGGGGTCCAGCCGAGGATGTCGCCGAGGACGCCGAGGATCTCGAGCCCCGAGTTCGCCCAGTCGAGCGTGACGAGCACGACGATGATCGGCGACAGCATCACGATGAGCAGCAGGCCGATGACGCCCATCAGCTCGCGCGCACGTCGCGTCGACAGCAGGAACGAGGCGAGGGCCGTCGTCACCCGGGCGAGCAGCAGGCAGGTCGCGAAGGCGAGCGCCGCGGAGATGAGGGCGAGGATCGTCTCGGCGACGCCGCGCGACCACGTGACGACGGTGCCGAGCAGCACGATCGCGAGCACGAGCGCCGGGATGCCGATGAGCCCCGCGACCGCGAGCGCCAGGGCGAGGGTGCGATCGGGCAGGCCGAAGAAGGCGAAGCGCCGCGGGTCCATCGTGTCTTCGGTGCCGAAGACGAGCGGGAACACGATGAAGCCGACGACGGTCGCAGCCCCTGCCACGACGAGCACATCGCGGATGACCGCGACGTCGTCGACGAGGCGCAGCCCCACGAGAGAGAGGAAGAGCAGCAGCGCGAGACCCAGTCCGTAGACGAGGCCGAGCACGATGCCGACCACTTGCCAGGTGCTGCGGCGGAAGATGTTCGCCAGCAGGCGCAGTTTCAGTCGGAGAAACTGTGCAACCATTCCATGCCTTCCGCTGCCTTGCGCCCGCCCGCGAGCTCGACGAATCGGTCTTCGAGGGTGTGCCCGGCCCGCACCTCGTCGAGCGTGCCCGCCGCGAGCACCCGGCCCGCGACGATGATCGCGGCCGAGTCGCAGACGCGCTCGATCAGGTCCATGCCGTGGCTCGAGAGCACGACCGTGCCGCCGCCGGCGACGTAGCGCTCGAGGATCTCGGTGAGGTTCGCCGCCGACACCGGGTCGACCGACTCGAACGGCTCGTCGAGCACGAGCAGCCGCGGCGAGTGGATCATGGCGCACGCGAGCGCGATCTTCTTGGTCATGCCGGCCGAGTAGTCGGCGACGAGCCGGTCGACGGCGTCGTCGAGGCCGAAGGCCGAGATGAGGTCGGCGCTGCGCTCGCGCACGGTGCGATTGTCGAGCCCGCGCAGCACGCCCGAGTAGTAGAGGAGCTGCGCGCCGGTCAGCCGGTCGAACAGCCGCAGCCGGTCGGGCAGCACGCCGGTCGCGCGCTTCGCGGCGTGCGGGTCGGCCCACGCGTCGATGTCGTGGATGCGGACGGTGCCCGCATCGGGCCGCAGGAGGCCGGTGATCATCGAGAGCGTCGTCGTCTTGCCGGCGCCGTTCGGCCCGACGATGCCGAAGAACGACCCCGCCCGCACATCGAGGCTGATGCCGTCGACGGCGGTGTTCTCGCCGAAGCGCTTGACGAGGCCGGTGATCGAGAGCACGTTCGGCGTGCCCTCGGGCGGCGCCGGGCGAGCGACGCGCAGCGTGCGCTTCTTGCGGGGTGCCGCGTTCTTCTTCGCGGGGATCACGGCGACCGATTGGGCCGCGATGAGGGGTGCGGATGCCTCGGCCGACGCCGTCTCGTCGATCGTCGTCGTGTCGGCCGGGGCGGGCTCGAGAGCCGCCTCGTCGACGGGCTCGACGACCGGCTCGGACTCTGGCTCGAGCTCTGGCTCGGGCTCAGCGACGGGCTCGGGCTCAACGGCCTGCGCGGGCGTCGGCTCGGCCGTCTCGGTCTCGACCTCGGTCGCCGCGGCCTCAGCCTGGGCGGCCTCGCTCGCCGCGACGGCGGCCGCGGCGGCACGGACCTCGGCCACCGGCGTGCGCCGGTCGGTGGTGGTCTCGTCGATCTCGTCGCGGCCGGGCTCGTGCTGCTCGGCGACGACGGGCGGCTCGCTCGTCGTCGCGGGAATCGTCTGGTCGACCGGCTTTCGCGGGGCGCGCTCGGCTGCAGTGGTCTCGGTGGTGACCGACGCGGCGACGCGCCGCTGCGCCTGGCGCTGCGCGCTGGCCGCGGCCGTCGCCCGGCTGCGGTCGTCGGGGGTGCTCGCCGCGCTCTTCGCAGCAGAGCCGCGTGCCGTGCGGGCGGCCTTCGCCCCCGCGCCGCGTGCGGTGCGCGCGGCCGAGGAGGCGGCGTTCGACGCCCCGGTGCGCTTCGAGTCGATCGTCTCGGCGACGGTGCCCTGCTCGGCCGCCTCGGCTGCCGCGGCCTTGTTCGCCCGACGGGTCGCCGCAGCCTTCTTCGCGGCGGCCGATCGCGCGGCCGCCCGTTCGGCGGGCGTCATCGTCTTCGTGGAGGACTTCGCGGCGCGCTTGCGGGCACCCGAGGCCTCGCTGTCCGACGCTCCCGGCACGGTTCCGCTCTTTCGAGGCGCCCCCGCACCGGTGCCTTCGGCAGCTTCGTCGTCGTGATCGGAGCGCGAAACGGAAGTCACCAAGCCAACCTACCAACGACCGCCCGCCGAGCGCGCCTCGGGAGCAGGATCGCCTGACTGTGGATTCCCTGTGCGTCATATCACGATCGCACTACGACCGGTGCCCCCGAATGGCGACTCGCGAGCACCCCCGGATACGCTGGGTTGCGGCATAACGGCGTGTCCACATGTGAACTTCCGGATGAACTCCGGGCGAACTCCGCAGAACGAGGTCGCCCGGTGGGGGCATCCGACCCACCGAAGGAGATGCAGTGACCACCCAGATCGTGATTCTCGCGGCCGGCATGGGAAGCCGGCTCGGGCGATCCCTCCCCAAGCCCCTCACCGAGCTCAGCGACGGCCGCACCATCATGCGCCAGCAGTTCGACAACGTCGAGCACGCGTTCGGTGCGAACGCCAACGTGACGATCGTCGTCGGCTACAAGCTCGAGCACATCATCGAGGCGTTCCCGCAGGCGTCCTTCGTCTACAACGAGGAGTACGACCAGACGAACACCTCGAAGTCGCTCATGCGCGCCCTCGCGGCCTCGCAGTCGGGCGGCGTCCTGTGGATGAACGGCGACGTCGTGTTCGACCCCGCCATCCTCGACCGCGCCCTCCCCTTCATCGCGCGCGACCAGTCGTTCGTGACGGTGAACACGGCGAAGGTCTCCGACGAAGAGGTGAAGTACACGACGAGCGCCGAGGGATACATCAAGGAGCTCTCGAAGACCGTCAAGGGCGGTCTGGGCGAGGCCGTCGGCATCAACTACATCTCGGGCCGCGACAAGGCCACGTTCCTCGCGCACCTGCAGCGGGTCGGCGACCAGGACTACTTCGAGCGCGGCCTCGAGCTCGCGATCGAGAAGAACGGTCTCCTCGTCGAGCCGATGGATGTCTCCGACCTCTACGCGGTCGAGATCGACTTCGCCGAAGACCTGGAGCGTGCGAACCACTTCGTGTGACCTGCACCGCACAGCGCAAGAGACGAAGGGCGGATGCTGCGGCATCCGCCCTTCGTCGTACCCGGCCGCGACGCGGTCGGGGCTCGCTCAGCGCAGGGTGCGCGCGACGCCCGCCCGCGACAGCGAGGCGGCGATGACCCGGCCGAGCCAGGTGAACAGCACGGGGCTGAGCGCGAACATGACGAGGTAGATCGCCCAGAACCACGGCGCGTAGTGCTCGGGACCGAGGGCGATGAAGGTGCCGACCGCGAGGATGATCCCCGAGCCGCCCGCGGCCACGTAGTAGAGCCACGGAGACCAGTTCTTGTAGCGCGTGAGGAAGAAGGGCAGCTCGAGCAGCGCACCGACGAGCAGGCCGGTGCCGAGGAAGCGCAGGATCCAGTGCGGGGCGAAGGCCGCGCCGACGAGGCCGGCGATGAATCCCGTGAGGATGCCGACGCCGGGGCGCTTCAGCAGTGCCAGGGCGACCGCGCTCGGCAGGAAGTGCGTGCCGATTGTGATGCCGTAGAGCATCGGCGCGATGCCGGCGACGAGGCCCGCGAAGTACCCGGAACCGGCGGCTACGAGGCCACCCCCGACCCCGATCGCGGCACAGCTGAGAATGACGCGGGTGCTGGTGCGATGCACGGGGCGCTCGATTCCTTCCGGGTCGGGCTCGGCACGTCGCCACCCGTCTGCATCAAATCTACCCCGGAGAGCCATCTACGATGAGAGGCGTGATGAGCACAACATCGGTGTCGTACCGAGACGCGCATCCGCTGCAGCGGACGCCGTTCGCGAGATATCGGCATGCGCTCTGGCTGCTCACGACGCGGGACCTCAAGGTGCGCTACTCGACCTCCGCCCTCGGTTACGTCTGGTCGGTGCTCGACCCGCTCATCATGGCGGGCATCTACTGGTTCGTCTTCACGCAGGTGTTCGACAAGGGCGTCGGCACCGATCCGTACATCGTGTTCCTGCTCTCCGCGCTGCTGCCGTGGATGTGGTTCAACGGGGCCGTTTCCGACTCGACCCGCGCGTTCCTGAAGGACGCGAAGCTCGTGCGTTCGACGATGATCCCGCGCACGATCTGGGTGAACCGCATCGTGCTCTCGAAGGGCATCGAGTTCGTCTTCGCACTGCCGGTGCTCGCGCTGTTCGCGATCGTCTTCGGTGCAGAGCTCAACTGGCAGGTGGTGTACTTCCCGCTCGCGGTACTCCTGCAGGCCGTACTGACGGCCGGGGTCTGCCTCATCGTCGCCCCGCTCGTCGTGTTCTTCCGCGACCTCGAGCGGGCGGTGAAGCTCGTGCTCCGCTTCCTCTTCTACGCGACCCCGATCATCTACGCCTCGACCGACCTGCCCGAGGGCATGCAGTTCTGGGCGGCGTTCAACCCGCTGTCGGGCATCTTCTCGCTCTACCGTGCCGCGTTCTTCCCCGAGCAGCTGATCTGGTTCGAGGTGGCGGTCGCGGCGCTGATGTCGCTCGCGTTCCTCGCCGTCGGGCTCTGGATCTTCCGTCTGTCCGAGCGTCAGGTGCTGAAGGAGATCTGATGACCGAGGCATCCGTTCGCGAACTCGGGCAGGAGTCGCCCGAGTCGTTCGACATCCGCGTCGACGGGCTCGGCGTGCGCTTCCGTCGCAACCGTCGCGGCCGGCGCTCGTTCAAAGACCTCTTGGCGGGGCGCCGTCGCCGCACCCGGCCCGGCGAGTTCTGGGCGCTGCGCGACGTCTCCTTCGACGTGCGCCAGGGCGAGGCGATCGGGGTCGTCGGCCGCAACGGCCAGGGCAAGTCCACCCTGCTGAAGCTCGTCGCGGGTGTCATGCTGCCCGACGAGGGCTCCGTCACCGTCACCGGCGGGGTCGCCCCCCTCATCGAGATCACCGGCGGCTTCGTCGACGACCTCACCGTGCGCGACAACGTGTACCTCACCGCGGGCCTGCACGGCATGTCGCGGGCGCAGATCGACGCGCGTTTCGACGACATCATCGGCTTCGCCGAGATCGGCGACTTCCTCGACACCCCGTACAAGCACCTCTCGAGCGGCATGAAGGTGCGCATCGCGTTCGCCGTGATCTCGCAGCTCGAGGAGCCCATCATGCTCGTCGACGAGGTGCTCGCGGTCGGCGACAAGGCCTTCCGCGAGAAGTGCTACCGCCGCATCGACGAGCTCCTCGCGGGCGGGCGCACCCTCTTCTTCGTCTCGCACAACGAGCGCGACCTGCGTCGCTTCTGCACGCGCGGGCTCTACCTCGACAAGGGCGCGCTCGTGCTCGACGCCTCGATCGACGAGGTGCTCGAGCACTACAACCGCGACTACGACACCGGCAAGTAGGCACGGCGCGCGCGCTGCCGCCTCCGCCCCGCCGCGCCGCACGCCGCACGCCCCGCCGCGCCGCCCCCGTCCCGCACCCGCCGAGTCGCCGAAAACCGATGTAAACGGCGGGATTTCGAGCAGTTTTCGGCGACTCGCTGAGCGCGTCGGCGCAGGCGCGTCGGCGCAGGCGCGTCGGCGCAGGCGCGTCGGCGTCGGCGCGTCGGCGTCGGCGCGTCGGCGCAGGCGCGTCGGGCGTCGGCGCGGGCGCATCCCTCCTCAGTCGGACGTGCAGATGAAGTTCTCGAAGTGGCCCGGAGTGCCCGAGAACGCCTTGCCGGTGTTGTTCTTGAGATCCTTCGTGTAGACGATGGCGGCCTCGCGGGCGGCCGAGCCGCTCGCCTGCACGTCGCCGAGGGTCGGCGCGCCGTCGAAGTCCGCCCTGGCACCGGTCACGTAGGCGAGCTTCTCGAGACCGGCGATGTTGTTCGGGTCGATCTTGCGCACGTCGTTCCAGCCGCCGTACGCCGAGTTGCACGCCGTGTACAGGTTGTACGCCCCGCCCCAGTCGAGCAGCTTGTCGCCGTCATTCGGGCCGTTGGCCGAGACATCCGCCTGCAGCACGTCACGGTCCCACCCGCCGTACTGCCAGTCGGTGCCGTGGTGGTGCTGGCGCGTCTCGGTGCGACCGGCGGCGCCGGCGCCCTCCGGCGCGGTATCGGCGTAGGCCTGCACCATCGCGAACCACGACGCCGGGTCGACCCCGGAGCGCGGCTGGTAATCGATGATGTCCGCACCCGCTTCGCTCGTCGATGCCCCGTAGCCGCCGAAGAGCACGTCGATCCACTGGCCGTCCTCACCGGGGGCGTTTCGGCCCGGCAGGTCGGGGGTCCCCACCTCCGGGTCGCCGCGTCCGCCCCACATGACGTCAGCGCCGTCGTCGCCGTAGGCGTAGTCGCCGCCCGAGTCGCCGTTCATGAGGTCGGCCCCCTCGCCGCCGTGCATCGAGTCGTGTCCCGGCCCACCGCGCATGCGGTCGGCTCCGCCCTCGTCGTGCCCGTTCTTCACGAGCACCGAGCCGTCGCGGTCGTGCGTGAGCGAGGTGCCGCGATAGAGCGGATGGGCTTCGAAGGGATGCAGCACCGCGTCCTGCGCGCCCGAATCGGGTCCGCCGAGGTTGATGCCCGGAGGGCCCTGGCTCGTGTGCGTCAGGATGTCGGGGTCGCCGGCATCGCTGCCGTCGGTCTCGACGAACCGGGTCTGCACACCGCCCCGGTCGCCGACCATCGCATCCTCGCCGGCGCCGCCCCACATCGTGTCGTCGCCGAGCTCGCCGAATTGGTCGTCGTCGCCGTCCTCGCCGAACAGCCGGTCGTCGCCGTCCTGGCCCCACTGGCTGTCGTCGCCGTCGTCGGCCCCCGCCGAGATGAGCGGGTTGGTGCCGTTGCCGCCGAAGACGAGGTCGGCGCCCCAGACGCCGGCCGCAGCGGGCGCACCCACGTCGTAGCGAGTGACGTCACGTTCGATCACGGCCGAACCGTCGTCGGGCGCGTCGTTGTCGGGGTACCGCTCCTCGTACACCGCGTACGCGGCGTCCGACCCCTCGCCCTCGACGGTGCGGTTGAGCTCGCCGTTGTCACCGAGCTGGAAGTCGGCCTCGCCGTCGCCGAAGAGCCAGTCGCCCGCGTCGCGGTGGCCTGCGAGGTTCGAACCGCCGAACTGGTCGTCCTGGCCGTCGGCCTCAGCCGGCCCCATGAGATCGGCTCCGACGCTCGGCGCACCGGGCAGACCGCCCGGGACGGCCGGCAACGCGGGCAGAACTCCCCCGACCTCGGGCGGCAGCTCGATCCCGCCGTAGGCGTCGACCGGCCGGTCGCCCACCACGATGTCGGCGGCGCCGTTGCCGTGCTGGAAGTCGGCGCCGCCGTCGCCGAAGAGCGCATCGCCGCCGTCCTGGCCGAACTCGGCGTCGACGCCGGAACCGCCGTTCAGGATGTCACGACCGAACTCGCTCGGGAACGGCCCGTCGAGGTCGTGGTACACGAGCCCGCGCCGCGTCTCGACGCCGAGCTGGCTCGTGACGTAGTGGAACTCAGAGGGCGCCGGGTCATCGAGCGCCGGGCACGAACTCGGCGCGAACTCGATGCCGGGCACATCGCGCACGATGCACGCGTTGTCGCCGGCGAGCACATCGGCCCCGCCGCCGCCCCAGAGCACGTCGCCCGCGTCGGGCTGGTCGGGGAAGCTCGAGCCGCCGACGAGGTCGTCCTCGTCCGCGTTGCCCTCGAGCCAGTCGCCGTCCTGGTCGCCCTCGACGAGGTCGTCGTGCGCGTTGCCCTGCACGAGGTCGTTGCCGCCTTCGCCGAACATCCGGTCGTTCTCGTCGTTGCCGAGCATGAAGTCGCCGCCCGATACGGCGTCGAGGTCCGCCCCGGTCTTCTCGGTGTCGAGCAGCTCGACCTCGCGGAACACCCCGCCGGTCACCGGGTCGGTCAGCCACGCATCGGCGTCGTCGGGGTCGGGATGCCTCGTGAGCACGGCGTTGTCGCCGGTCATGACGTCGTCCTCGCCGTTGCCCTGCATCTCGAGCTCGCCCTCGTCGAGCGCGTTGTTCGCGCCTTCCGGGTCGGCGAGCGGGTTGACCGGCGAGGAGCCGCCGAGGAGGTCGTCGGCACCGTCGGACACATGGTCCGAGTCCTCGTCGAAGCCGAAGATCCGGTCCTGCCCGCCATTGCCCTCGAGGTGGTCGTCGTGGGGGCCGCCGCGCAGCGTGTCGGTGCCGTGGCCGCCGAAGCCGCGATCATCGCCGCCGGTCGACCACGGGGCATCCACGGTGTCGAAGTCGCCCCAGACGAGGTCGTCACCGCCGATCGTCGGGGCGACGAGCGTGATGTCGGTCACCGGTGATCCGTTCGGCGTGCGCGGCTGCCAGCCGTCCGCGGGCGGCTCGACGAGGCGTGCGGGTGGGGCGATGACGCCCTGGTCGCCGACGAGGTCGTCTGGGCCGGCGCCGCCGATGAGGCGGTCGCCCGCGAGCTCTCCGAAGAGCTGGTCGTAGTCGTCGGCGCCGTAGAGCCGGTCGGCGGCATCCTGCCCGTGGAACTCGTCGGAGCCGGCGCCGCCGTCGCCGAGATCGGGCCCGAAGGTGCTCGGGTCGCCCGACGGGGTGATCGTGACCGCGTCGAGCGCGTCGAGCACGCCGTTCGCGCCGCCGTCGATGTCGACGTCGTCGCCGAACGCACGGTCGTCGTCGGGGCCGCCGTACATCGTGTCACCGGCATCGGGCCCGGTCACCCCGTAGTGGCCTCCGATGATGAGGTCGCCGCCCTCCTGGCCGTGCAGCTGGTCGCTGCCGGCGTTGCCGAAGAGCACGTCGCCGCCGGGGCCCCCGAAGCCGAAGTCGTCGTCGGCGTCGCCCCAGACCTCGTCGTCGCCGGTCTCGCCGAAGAGGTGGTCGGCGCCGCCGTTGCCGTGCACGAGGTCGGCCCCGGAACCGCCGAAGGCGTTGTCGGCACCGCCCTCGCCGTAGACACGGTCCGGCCCTGCACCGCCGCCGAGCGACGGGTCGCCGACGCCGACGGTCTCGCTCGGATGCGCCACGCGGGCGCCGGCGGCACCGTCGACGGTGCCGTTGTCGCCGAGCACGAGGTCGGCGCCGTCACCGCCGTCGGCCGTGTCGCCGCCCATCGTCGCGTCGCTCGCGCCGTCGCCGTCGCCGATGAGCTCGTCGTCGCCGGCCTCGCCGTTGATCGTGTCGGCGCCCGGGCCGCCCCACAGGCGGTCGCCGTCGGTCCCGCCGTTGAGCGCCGGGTCGGCGTCGGACTGGCCGTGCACCTCGTCGGCACCGGCCTCGCCGTTGATCGTGTCGGCGCCGCGCCCGCCGTAGAGCAGGTCGGCGCCGTTCGACCCGAACAGCTGGTCGGCGCCGTCACCGCCCTGGATGCGGTCGGCCGAGTCGTCGACTCCGCTCGCGACGAGCCGGAACCCGCCGAAGAGCAGGTCGTCGAGCCCGCCGCCGAAGATGCGGTCGGCACCGCCCTCGCCCTCGACGCGGTCGTTGCCGTCGCCGGGCTGTGCGGCGGGCGACTCGTCGCTCACGTCCTCGGCGATCTCCTGGTCGCCGTAGAGGCGGTCGTCGCCGCTGCCGCCGAGCACCGTGTCGTTGCCGGCGCCGCCGATGATGGTGTCGATGCCGTCGAGCTCGTTCTGCACGCCCTCGGGCAACGGCGCGCCCGGAGGCACTTTGAGCTTGTCCTTGCCGCCGCGCAGGGTGTCGTTGCCG
This sequence comes from Agromyces lapidis, assembly GCF_009749405.1. Classification (GTDB taxonomy): domain Bacteria; phylum Actinomycetota; class Actinomycetes; order Actinomycetales; family Microbacteriaceae; genus Agromyces; species Agromyces lapidis. The sequence continues at coordinate 250,919 of NZ_WBIQ01000008.1, read as the reverse complement.
GCGTCACCGCGGATCGTGTCGCCGCCGAGGCCGCCGTCGATGACGTCGTTCTTGCCGCCGCCGCGCAGCGTGTCGGTGCCGTCGCCGCCCGTGATCTGGTCGATGCCCTCGCCGGTGCCGTCGGCCTCGTCGCCCGATGCGGTGTTCGTGCCGTCGCCGAGGGTGATCGTGTCGTCGTCGGGGCCGCCGACGACGACGTCGTCACCCGAACCGGTCACGATCGAGTCGTTGCCGGTGCCGAGCCTGGCGTCGCCGACCGGCGCGGTGAACGGCCAGCGGTTCGGGTCGTCGGGCGGGGTGTCTCCGCCGACGTTCGATTCGTTCTCCGGGTCCTCGCCCGCTTGGGCACCCTCGCCGGATCCCGAGAACAGGAACGAGTCGTTGCCGGTGCCGGAGTCGAGCTTCACTCCGACGCCCTCGTAGGGCTGGCTGTACCCGAACGCCGTGACGATGAACGGGTAGTCGCCGTCTCCGTCGGGTTCGGCCGCCATCTGCCGCACGGTGAAGCTCTCGTTCTCGACCTCGGTGAACGCCGTGCGGGCACCGGCCCGCGGGCCGACGTTCAGCACGACCCATCCACCGATCTCCTCGGCGAGCACCGGCTCGTTGTCGGCGCAGGAGGAGGAGAACTCGAAGAGCGTGATCTCGGCGAGCCGCCAGCTGTCGGAGTAGCAGAACGGACACACCCCGAACTCGGCGAACACCTCGAGGAACGCGACGAGCTTGCCCTCGATGTCGAAGAGGCAGATCGGCGTCGGGAACTTCTCGATGATCTCGTCGATGTGCATGCGGCCGTCGGCTTCGGGCGTGTCGTTGAGGTTGAGCCCGAACGTCGCCGTGATGCCGCCGCGCACGCCCGCCTCGGCGATGAAGATATCGAGCTTCGCGCCGGCCGTGATCGTGCCGGAGACCTCGAACTCGGCGATGTCCTTGCCTTCGGTGTCGAGGTCGGTGAGGTACAGGCTCTGCAGGAACGGCGTCGCGATCGACTCGGCGTCGAGCGTGATGCCGTCGCCGCCGATCAGCTGCTCGCCGAGCATGCGGATGCCTCGCGTCGAGACGCCCGCGCCGATCTCGGCCTTCGCGTCGAGCGCGCCGCCGATCGTGACGTAGAGCACCCCGAAGAACGGTCCGAAGCTCATCGTGTACTCCATCTGCACGGTGAGCGGGTCGGGCCGCCATTCGACGACCGCGCAGTCCTTGCCGAGCAGGAGGCCCACGAGGCACGACGGGTCGTCGAACACGGGGTAGCTGAAGTCGGACGCGTCGCCGGAGCCCGTCGAGGCGCCGAGCGCATCGAAGTCGTCGGCCTTGCCGTCGTCGGCGAGCGGGTCCTTGACCTTCGATGCGAACTCCGACTTCTTCGCGGGCGAGCCGGCCTCGCTCTCGACTGCGTCCTCGTCGTAGAGCTCCTCGACCTCGTCCGGTGTCGGCGGTGCGCCATCGCGCGCCGAGTCCGCGGAGAGCGAGAGAGATTCCACGAGCACGATCGACTCGCCGTTCGCGAGCGTCTTCGCGAGCTCGAGGAACTCGAACACCTGGTTGATGTCCTTCAGCAGTGAGACGTCGACGGCCCCCGTCAGCTCGGCGAGGTCGACCATCGTCACCGGCGGTCCGTCGAAGAGCTCGGAGAGATCGCTGATCACCGGGATCGGCGAGAACAGGAATTCGCGGAGCGGTTCGATCGGCTCGATGATGGGGTCGATCGTCGCGATGACCTCGCCGAACATCTTCGTGAAGAGCTCACCGGCCTTCACCCCGATGTCGTTGAGTTCGATCGTGGGATCCGAGCTCGTGTCGCCGTCGAAGCTCCAGTCGAGCACGAAGTCAGCGGTGAAGCTCGGCAGGGTCTTGTTGACGGTGCTGTACGTCTCCCCGCTCGAGATCCCCGTGTCGATGCCGAGGTCGAGGTGGATGCCGCCGGTGATGCTCGGCTCGGTGAGGAAGTCGCCGACCTCACCCGAGACGAACGACGCGATGGGGATGATGCCGGTGCAGTGCTGCGCCGCATCGACGACGCCGGCGTCGTACGGTGCGGCCAGGTTCTCGCAACCGGATGCCTCGAGCCCGAGCTGCGCGGTGAGGCTCGCGCCGCTCGCGGCCCCGCCGGGCTCGTTGTCCGTCGCCTCCATGCCGATGAAGCCGATGCGACCTGCGATAGGTGTGGCTGCCGTGAGGTGGGCGCCGAGGTTCACACGGACCTCCTGCGGGCCGTCGGCGTTCTCGGGGTCGGCGGCACCGGTGCCGGGCACGGGGTTGTCGAGCAGGTAGAAGCCGTCATCGCGCGAGATGCCGAAGCCGAGCTCGACGGTCCAACCGGCCTGCGCCGTGACCTTGCCGGTGAGCGAGAGCGGCAGGCCGGGCAGGCCGAGGTCGAGCGGGATCTCTGCGGTGCCGGGGCACGCGGTCGTATCGGGGCACCCGTCGCCGCTGATCGTGCGCGCGCCCTGCCCGAGCTCGAGTTCGATCCGCAGGTCGAGGAGATCGGCGAGCGGGGCACCCGACGGGCACACGACCTCGCCGCCGACGCCGTCGTCGCAGACGGCGACGACCCGGATGTCGGTGGCACCCGGCACGGTGTCCCCTGCCGCTTCGGCGGGCCAGGCGCCGACCGCGCCGTAGTCGCCGTCGCGCAGCACTCCGGCGGCCACGAGCTTGTCGGCGAGCACCTGGCGGATGCCGTTCGGGCCGTAGACCGCGTCGTCGACGTTCGCCGTCGGAAGGCCGGGGATCTGCGGGTCGTCGAGGAATGCCTTGACGTCGGCGAGCCCATCGGCGAGCGCCGTGAGGTCTTCGCCGACGACGGGCAGCCGGCCGCCCGCCTGACTGGCCTTGATCGCGAGATCGAGCAGCATGCCGATCGACTTCAGCCCGTCGGTCAGGCTGTCGAAGCTGAAGTCGAGGCTCGAGAGCACCGAGTCGAGCGCTGCGGGCGCGGTGACGTCGGGTGCGGCGGCGAGGTCGTCGATCGCCACCGTCAGGTAGTCGTCGGCGCTCGGCGTCGCGCGCGGTGCCCCGCTGAGCGTCTGCAGTCCGCTGCCCGGGTCGTACAGCACCGGCAGCGCGGCGCAGCCGAAGGCACCCGTCACGGGCACTTGCCCGGGCGCGGCGCACTCGTAGCCGCCGTCCTCCGGGGAGCCGGCCGTGAAGTCGAACGTGCCCGCGAAGTAGTCGGCCACCGGCATCGGCGCCTCAGCCGGGTCGCCGGGTGCGGGCGCATCCGATCGTCCGAGCGCGAACTCCACCCCGACGGCGATCCGTCCGGTCTGGTTCGCCGCGTCGCCGAGCTGGGCGCTGAACGGCCCGAGGTGCACGGCGAGCTCGGTCGCACCGGGCGAGGATTCGGTGACCTCGGCGGTCACGGCGAGCCGGCTCGAGTCGAGCAGCTTCGGCTCGGTCGGGTCTGAGCCGGGCTCGAGCCCGACGACCACGCCGAGTTCGAGCGATGCCGCGAGCGCGGCGTGGAGCTCGCCCGCGCCGGAGGCGCCGGCGATCGCGGGGATACTCGCATCGGCGAGCGAGAGCGGCACGTCGATCGCGTCGGTCTTCTCACCGCTGAGGTCGATGACGAGCACCGGGTCGAGGTCGGAGCCGTCGTCGAGATCGCGCAGCCGGAAGCCGACGTCGAGCCCGAGAGCCGCCTCGAGCTCGGTCTCGAAGTCGGCGAGGTCGACGGGGAGCTCGCCGCCGCGGAACTCGTCGTAGGCGTCCTTCAGTCCGGTGACGTCCTGCAGGAGGCGCTCGATGCCGCGGTTGAGGAAGGGCACGGTGGCGCCGCCGCCGAGTGCCGAGTCGACCGAGTCGACGGCGTCCACGACGGAGCCGAGACCATCGAGCGCACGCCCGAGCAGGCGCGAGGGAGCCGAGGTGTCGACGTCGAGCGACCGCAGCAGTGCCATCTCGTCGTTGCCGCCGCTCGCGGTGAAGCTCGACGGGTCGAAGCCGGTGCCCGCCACGGTGATCGTGCCGGCGTTCTCGGTGAAGTGCTGGGCGGGGTCGGCGCCGTGGCCGTGCACCTCGAGGGCGGCTTGGACGGTACCGTGACGGGTCGCCGCCGCGACCGGATAGCTCGCAGGCTGCGCGCCCTGCGGGTGGAGGCCCGAGAGCAGCTCGGTCAGCCGCGGGGTCGTATCGCCGCCCGAGGCGGCGTCGACATCCGCTTCGGTGGTGCTCGACCCGCCGTCCTGGTCGAGTTCGTAGCCTCCGGTGACGGCGGCGGGCACGAACCCGATCTGCCCGCTTCCCGCCAGGTCGACGTCGACCTCCTGCGTCAGCCGAACCTCGGCCCCGTCGACGAGTCTGGTCTCGAACCGCTCGTAGACCATCGGGTCCTCGAACTCGACGACGGCGGTGGACGGGTCGTCCTCGCCCGCCGCTCCCTCGCTCGAGGCCTCGGCGAGGTCGATCACGATCGGCAGGTCGATGTCGACCGCGACGTCGGTCTCGGGCGTCTGCTCGGCACCGGCGGTCACCGCGCGCAGTCCGGTCTGGTCGAGCAGCTGGTCGCCGAAGGCGAGTTGGGCCGCGGGCGGCGGCACCGGCAGGTTCGGGTCGAGCGGCGGCAGCACGGTCTCCGCGACGCCGTCGAGCTCGGTCGAGATCGTGAAGTCGAGCTCGACCGACGCGTCGTCGCGATCGTAGACCGGGGTGATCTCGGCGTCGACGCCGGTGATCGCACCCTCGATCGCGTCGGCGAGATCGCCGACGGTGGCGATCCCGATCTCGATCACGGGATCGACCGGGTCGGTGGGGTCGTCGCCGGACGGCGGTGTCACGGTGATGAGCGACTCGGCGAGTGCGGCGAACTCGCCGCCGAGGTCGTAGAGGTCGGCGAGAGTCCCGCTGAGGAGCGGCAGCTCGGCGTTGACCGACGGGTGCCGCTGCAGCGCACGGAGGAGGGTGCCGTACTGCACGAGCCCCGACACGAGGTCGGCGGGGCCGATGCGCGTGAAGGCCTCGAACGCGGCGAGGTCGCCCTCGCTCGCGGTGAGCACGGCGAGCAGGTCGGGGTCGGTCGCGAGATCGGCGTCGAGCGCGAGCGACGGCGGGTCGAGGGCGTCGAGGCCGAGCAGCGAGGAGCCGAACCCGATGTCGGCGGTCGCACTGCCGTCGACGGCGAAGGTCGTGAGCTGGTCGGCGGGGATCGTGAGCTCGCCGGGCGTCTCGTCGCCGCCCTCGAATGCGGGCGGCTCGAACATGGCGAGCCGGCCGTCGCCGTTCACGTCGTCGATGGTTCCCGTCCACTCGGCTGAGACGTCCACGGTGCTGCCGTCGAGGATCTCCACGTCTCCGACGCCGACTGCGGCAGTGCCCCCGGGGAACGCGAACTCGCCGTCGCCGGCGAGGTCGGCGGTGAACGACACGTCGGGCTCGCCCTCGGTGGCGTCGAGCCAGAAGCGCTCGCCCTGCGGGTCGGTGCGCACGATGCCCGAGAACTCGAACGCGAGTTCGTAGGGGGCGGGGTCGGCCTCCGCGGTGACGAGTCGCAGCGGTTCGCCCCCGGGGCCGTCGGGATCGACGATCGCGAGCGGCGATTCCACCGTACGCGTGGCCCGGATGGTGAGGTCGAAGCCGCGGGTCTCGCCGGAGTCGACGAGGTTCGCGGTCGACACGTCGAGCTGGGTTCCGGCGACGTCTGCGTCGAGGCCGTCGACGGCATCCATGAGATCGGCGGTCGTCGCCACGGGGTCGAGTGCGAGCAGCGCAGACTTGACGCCCGTCGCGAAGGTGCCCGCGAGCTGCATCGCGGCGCCGGGATCGACGACCGTCGCCCCCGGGGCGGTGTCGGCCAGCGGCAGTGCGGCCGCCAAGGGACCGACGTCCTCGTAGTCGCCGAGCGCGACCTCGGCGAATGCGGCGATGCCGGCACGGAGCTTCGCGACGTCGTCGGGATCGGCCGCGAGCGGCTCGGCATACGCCGCCTGCGCCGCGCCCGTCAGGGCGAGCGCCCAGGCGCCGACCACGGCGACCGCGCGGAACGCGATGCGTCGCCCGCGCCGGCGATGCGGGTCACCGGATCCTCCCGCATGCGAGGTCGAACGGTTCAGGTCATTCTGGGCGCGCATGAGAGTCCCCCCGGGTCGATGCAGCCCGGCGCGCACGGGTCGTGTGCGCGCCCGAAGCTGTTTCTACTCCGCTGCCGACCCCGTCGACAAGAGAAACCCTCACTTTGGGGGGCAAAATCAGTCGCGGCGTCTAGGATCGTCGCCATGTCCGACCGCGTGCATTCGATCACCTCGATGGGCCAGAACGACCCGCGCGAGGGCGCCGAGTCGCCGACCGGCTCGCCCGCCGACGCGGGTCGCGCCCATGGCGTCGAGCGGGCGATCGACCGCGCCCTCGCGATCCAGCGTCCGATCGTCGTCGCGCATCTGCGGAGCATCCGCCGTCGAGCACCCGGCGCGACCCCCGACCAGCTCGTGCGCATCCTCGAGCGCCGCTACCTCGCCGCGGTCACGACGGGCGGCGCCGCCGTCGGCGCGACCGCCGTCGTGCCCGGCATCGGCACGGGCGTCACGCTCGCCCTCTCAGGCGTCGAGACGGCCGGGTTCCTCGAGGCGACCGCGCTCTTCGCGCAGTCGGTCGCCGAGGTGCACGGCATCCACGTCGAGAACCCCGAGCGCGCCCGGGCGCTGGTCATGACGCTCATGCTCGGGCAGGAGGGCAGCGACCTCGTGCGCCAGTTCGCCGGTCAGGCGACGGGCTCGGGCGTCGCACGCAACGCCTACTGGGGCGAGCTCATCACCAACAGCCTGCCGAAGGCCGTCATGGGCACCGTCGTCGACCGGCTCCGTTCGGTCTTCATCAAGCAGTTCGCCGTGAAGGGCGGAGCGGGCATCATCGGCAAGGCGATCCCGTTCGGCATCGGCGCCGCGATCGGCGGCATCGGCAACCACGTGCTCGGGCGTCGCGTGCTGACGCAGTCCCGGCTGGCCTTCGGCCAGGCGCCCGCGGTGCTCCCGCTCGAGCTCGAACCCCGCGGCGACGAGACCGTGGTCACCGCGACCGGCCGGCGACTCGCGCGCACGGCGGGCATCGTCGGCGGTGCCGTCGGTCGCGCCGCGAAGCGGCCGTTCGCGAAGCTCACGGCCGGGCGCGATGCAACCGACCCGGTCGAGCCGGGTGACGTCCACGAGGGCGGGGCCGGTTCAATCGAGGCGGATGCCCCGCGGCCGAACGAGCCCTGAGGCGCGCCGGTACATCGCTAGACGAGCTCCTCGTCGTCGGTCTCGCCCTCTTCGTCGTGCTCGTCGACCTCGCCGTCCTCGGCGTGCAGGGCCGCGAAGCGATCCCATTCGGCCATGAGGTGGTCGATCGCCGCATGGAATCGGGCGGTCGTGACGCCCGGCGTCGTGTCGCCGAAGTAGCGTTCGACCCAGTAGCCGAGGCGGGCGAGCGCCTCGGCGTCGTGCGCGACCTCGTCGACCCTGGCGACGAGCGCCGCTCCGTCGCCGGCGACGAGCCACTCGCAGGCCTGCAGGTAGCCGCCCGTGTCGATCTGCGCGGCCGGGTTGGCCGGGCGGGTGATCAGCAGCGGCTTGCCCGCCGCGAGCCGGTCGTAGACCATCGCCGAGATGTCGACGATCGCGACGTCGGCGGCGGCGAGCTGCCAGCCGAGCTTGGGGCCGTCGTCGAAGACGTGCTGCGCCCCGGGGTCGGCGGCGTTCGCCTGCTCGATCGCCTGGATGATGCGCTTGTTCGCCGCCGCATAGGCCTCGTCGACGACGCCCGAGCGGGGGTGCGGCCGATAGATGACGCGGTGCCGCCCGGTCGCGAGCAGGCCCTCGACGAGTGCCACGCCGTGCGAGGCGATCGAGCCGTAGGCCGCCGCTGCGCGGTCGCCCTCCCAGGTCGGCGCGTAGAGCACGACCTCGCGCTCGTCGGGCGTGTACGGCAGCGGGGCGCCGTCGAGGTAGTGGTCGGCCTGCGGACGCCCGATCGGGATCGCCCGCTTGTCGAAGTCGTAGTCCCACAGCACCTTGTCGAGCCGCGCGCGGGCCGCGTCGCCCGCGATCAGGGCGTAGTCGTACGCCTTGAACTGGTTCGTGGTCATGTACATCTTGTCGGACTCGCCGTGGTTGACGAACACGTGCCAGCGGCGACCGTAGCGCATCATCTGGAAGTTCTTCGCGTTCTGGTTCACGTAGAGGATCACGTGCAGGTCTTGCTCGTGGATCACCCGCTCGAGGTCGGCCACGCGGCGCACGTAGGCGACGGGCAGCGGCGACTCGTCGAAGAGCTTCAGCGCGGCGCCCGACGCCCGGCTGAGCACCAGCACGGGGTGGGTCTCGGCGAGTTCGGCGAGCGGTGCGTACCACTGCCGCAACTGGTACAGGTTGACCTTGCCGTCGGCGAAGTACACGCCGATCTTGAAGCGATGCGGCTCGAGCGGCGGCCGCTCGGCGAGCTTCGCCTTCAGCGCGCGCTGCGCACGCCGGGACCACATGATGTCTTTGGCGAGCTTCACTGCGCGTCGCGCGTCTTTCCTCAATCCCACCGTCCAAGGGTAGCGAGGTCTGACTGAGCGGATGCCGCGCTGCGGGCGCTCGGGCGAAAGCGAAGGCCGATCGTGACGAGCGGCGGTCAGACGACCGGCGGCCGCCCGGCACGCGTCATCCGCCAGACGGTGCGCCACCGCATCGGGCGACGCTCGCCGGGAGACTCCCGCCACCCGGCCGCCCAGCCGCCGAACCAGGCCTTGAGCGCGGCGGGCTGTCGCGCCCAGCGCAGCATCTGGATGCCCGTCCACGAGCCGACGTAGAACGGCACGAGCAGCGCAGGCAGGTTGCGTCGGGCGAGCCACACCCGGTTGCGGGCGTTCAGGCGGAAGTAGTACGAGTGCCGCGCGGGGTCGATGACGGGATGGGCGGCCTCGAGCGAGCCCTCGTACCAGGCGATGCGTCCCGTGTCCCAGACGCGCCAGGCGAGTTCGATGCCCTCGTGCGCGTAGAAGAACGGGTCGGCCCAGCCGCCGGCCTCGTCGAAGGCCGCGCGCGGCATCAGCACCGCGCCCTCCCAGCACGAGAAGACCGGACTCGAGTGCGCGGGGTCGCCCTTTCGGATCCGCGGGATCCAGCGGCGCGGCGAGACGAGTCCCGTCGGATCGACGACGCGCGGCTGGACGAGGCCGAGCTCGGGCCGCTCGGCGAGCAGCCGGACGCCGTCGGCCAGGAACGCCTCGCTCGGGAGGAACGCGTCGTCGTCGAGGAAGAACAGGACCTCGCCCGACACCTCGGTGACGCCCGCGTTGCGGCCGGCGGGGATGCCGAGGTTCTCGGGCAGGTGACGGGTGCGCACCCCCGCGGGCAGCGGGGGCTCGGCGGTCGCAGGATCCCAGCCGTTGCCGACGACGATCACGTCGGTCTCGACGCCCTGCTGCACGAGCACGCTGCGGATGCCTCGCGCGAGCTCGTCGGGACGCTTGCCCATCGTGAGCACCACGACGCCGACGCGCGGAGCCGGGCTCGTCTCAGGAACGGACACGACGGGACGCCATGATCGCGACGAAGTGCCCGATCACGGCCAGCACGGCGAGCGGAAGGAGCGCGGCGACGACGAAGCGGTCGACGACCGGCTGCCCGGCGAAGAGCCCGACGAGGGCGGCCGCGAAGGCGATGAGCGTGAGCTCGACCGAGTGGTACAGCCGATGGAACGGCAGGAACCTGGCCGCCTTGCGGAGCTTCGCGACGAGGCCGCCGCGCGGCGCGGTCTCGCCGTGGGTGTCGGCGAGCTTCGCGAGCCCGGCGTTCGCACGGGCGACGTGCACCATGTCGTTGAGCGCCTTGTTGAGCACGATCACGAGGGCGAGGAGCGCGCCGATCGTCGTCCAGAGGAAGTCGGCGGGGAACTCGAGCGGGTACGCGGCCGCGCGCAGGCCGAGCGCGAGCGGGATCAGCGCCTCGGTCGTGTAGTGCCCGACCTTGTCGAGGAAGACGCCGGCGGGTGAGGAGGTGCGCCGCCAGCGGGCGACCTCGCCGTCGCAGCAGTCGACGAGCATCTGCAGCTGGCCCAGCACGACCGCGAGGAGCGCGCCCCAGATGCCCGGAATCAGGAGCGCGGCGGCCGTCGACCAGCCGACGAGGATCATGAGCCCCGTGACCCCGTTCGCAGAGATCGGCGTCTTCAAGAGCATCCACGTGAGGTAGATCGAGAAACGGCGCAGGTACAGCGACGCCGTCCAGTGCTCGGCGTTGCGCCGGCCGCGCACCTCGGGCGGCTGGGCGACGGCACGCAGCTCGGCGATGCTCGCCGGCCGCACCGTCACCGGTCGGGCGTCAGACATCGTGCTCACCTTCCCGTGTGCCGTGCGATGTTGCTGGTCAGCGAGAGATAGCCGAGCACGAAGCCGATGCCCCACGTGACATGTATGCACGGCAACACTACGAGAAACCATGCGGCCGTGCTCGCACCGCGCCCGCGCGCGGCCGAGAACGTCGCCGCGGCGACGAACAGCAGGTACACGACCGGCGCAACGAAGCCGAGGAGGAGCCACGGCGTCGCGCCGAGCAGCGCCTGCACGATGCCGCCGATGCCGAGCAGGAGGCCGAGGGTCACGCCGACGACCATCGCCGGCGGGATGAAGTAGCGGATGCCGTTCGACGCGGGGAAGCGCCGCGCGAGCTCGCCGCGCCAGAGCCCCGTCGAGAACATCTGACGGGCGAGCCGGTCGACGCTCGAGCGAGGGCGATACGTCACCGCGAGCTCGGGCGTGAACCAGACGGTGCCGCCCGTCTCGCGCAGGCGACGGTTGAGCTCCCAGTCCTGGCCGCGCTTGATCGTCTCGTCGAAGAGGCCGACGCGTTCGAGCGCGTCGCGCCGGAAGACGCCCAGGTAGACCGTCTCGGCGGGCCCCTCGGCGCCGCCGACGTGGAACGCCGAACCGCCGAGGCCGACCTTCGTCGTGTAAGCGAGGGCCACGGCGCGCTCGAACGGCGTCTCGCCCCGCGCGTCCATGATGCCGCCGACGTTGTCGGCGCCGGTGCGCTCGAGCGTCTCGACCGCGATTCGCGCGTAGTCCTGCGGCAGCATCGAGTGCGAGTCGACGCGCACGACGACCGGGTAGCTCGCGGCGCGGATGCCGATGTTGAGCCCCGCGGGGGTCGAGCCGACCGCGTTCTCGAGCACGCGGATGCGATCGTCTCGCGACGCGAGGTCGGTGACGAGCTCGTTCGTGCCGTCGATCGACGGACCGAGGGCGATGAGCACCTCGACGGGGCCGGCGTAGTCTTGCGCGAGAATCGATTCGACCGCCTGGCGAACGTGCGCGACGTCGTTGAGCACGGGCATGACGTACGACACGCCGACGAGCGACGACGGGGTCGTCTCGGGGTGGTGCTCGGGCATGTTCCTCACTCGCGCTGGGGTCGATCGAGCCTAGCAGCAGCGCTCCCGAGGGCGGCATTCCCGGAGACGCCGAACGGGGCCGGATCGATTCCGATCCGGCCCCGCCGCGTGGCATCCGTGCCGTTCAGGCTCAGCCCTCGTACGTGTCGAGGGTGACCTCGACCGTCTGGGTCTCGCCGTCGCGGATGACGGTCAGCTCGGCCGTGGCACCGCCCGCGAGCGCCCGCACCTGCGCGGTGAGGTCGGTCTGGTCGGTGATCGGCAGGCCGTTGAACTCGGTGACGACGTCGCCCGCCTCGAGGCCGGCCTTCTCGGCCGCGCCACCGGGGGTGACCTCGGTGATGAGGGCGCCGACGGTGGTGCTCTTCTCGTCGGACTCGGCCGAGGTGACCGTCGCGCCGAGCAGGCCGTGCGAGGCCGAGCCGTCTTCGATGATCTCCTTGGCGATGCGCTCGGCGAGGTTCGACGGCACGGCGAAGCCGACGCCGATGTTGCCCGCCTCGGCCGACTCGCCGGCCGAGAGGATCGCGACGTTCACGCCGATGAGCTTGCCCTGCGCGTCGAGCAGCGCGCCGCCCGAGTTGCCGGGGTTGATCGCCGCGTCGGTCTGGATGACCGGCAGCGAGACGCGTCCGGCGTTCGCGCTCGGCTGCTGGGCCTGGCCGCCGCCCTCTTCGGGGATGTCGAAGAAGAAGTCGAACGGGCTGTCGCCCTCGCCGCCCTGCTGGCCGTTGTCGCCCTCGCCCTCGCCAGAGCCCTCGTCGCCCTGCGCGTCGTCGGGGGTCGACGGCGCCGCCGAGGAGGCGACGTCGATCGAGCGGTTGAGCGCGCTCACGATGCCGTTCGTCACGGTGCCCGAGAGACCGAGCGGTGCGCCGATGGCGATCGCCGTGTCGCCGACGTTGAGCTGGTCGGAGTCGGCGAACTCGAGCGGGGTGAGGCCCGAGGCGTCGACGAGCTTGATGACCGCGAGGTCGGAGAGGGGGTCGGTGCCGACGAGCTCGGCCTCGTAGAGGTGGCCGTCGTTCGTCTTGACCTGGATCGTCGGGTCGCCGGTCGCGCCGTCGAGCGTCACCACGTGGGTGTTCGTCAGCACGTAGCCGTCGTCGGAGAGGATGATGCCCGAACCGGTGCCCGCGCCCTCGTTGCCCGCGACCGAGATGGTCACGACGCTCGGGCTCGCCTTCGCGGCGACGGCGGTGACGGCGGTCACCTGGTCGGTGTCGTTCACGACGATGTTCTGCGCGGTGCCCGAGCTCGAGGTCGAGGTCGCGTTCTGGTTGCCCGAGACGAGGGCCGTGATTCCCGCGCCCGACGCGCCGCCGATGAGGGCGGCCGCCACGATCGCGGCGGCGACGCCGAGGCCGACGCGGCGCGGCTTCTGGGCCGGCGCGGTGGATGCCTCGGGGCCGGTGCCGTACGGCGGAACGCCCGCGAGCGGGGTGGTCGGCTGGGTCGCGCCGGGCTGGGGGCCGCCGAAGGCCGGCGGGACCTGCCCGGGGACCGGAACGGTGGGGGCCGTCTCCGGGGCGGCGGGGGCGGCCGTCGCCTGCTTGGTGTACTGCGGGGCGTGGTACGGCTGCGGGGCCTGGCCCGGCTCGTACACGGTGCCGGTCGCGGCGGGAGCCGCCGGAGCGGCAGGAGCCGCCGGAGCGGCGGGAGCCGCCGGAGCGGCAGGAGCCGCCGGAGCGGCGGGAGTCGCAGCCGCGGCGGGTGCAGCAGCAGGAGTCGCAGCCGCAGCGGGTGCAGCGGCGGCGGGCGCCTCGGCGGCGGCCGGGGCAGCAGCCTCGGGCGCCTCGGCGATGGTCTCGGTGGTGGCCGTTTCGGCGGCAGTGCTCGCGGCGGCGGTCGTCTCGGTGGTGCTGGCCTCGGGAGCCGTGAGCTCCTCGGTGACCTCGGCGTCGCGGGCCTCGCCCTGTGCGCCGTCAGTCGTGTCGGTCATGTCTGCTCCTTCCAAAGCGATGCCAGCATCCCTCGCCAAGCTGTGCACCGGATCGGCGGTTCCTATGTCCTTGCTATCACCGAGCAGGGATTCGTCCGAACGACCCGTGCGAGGCGACGATTCCCTGCGCCAGCGTACCCGTGCGGGGCTTCGCGTACGGTGTGAGCATGAGCGACTTCTCCCCCGCGCCGGGCCTCAGCCCGTGGCAGCGCACCGCCGCCGGAGCAGGCCTCCTCGGCGCCGACGGCAGTATCGCGGCGACGATCTTCGCCGAGATGAGCGCCCTCGCAGCCCGCACGGGAGCGATCAATCTCGGGCAGGGCTTCCCCGATGAGGACGGCCCCGTCGAGGTGCTCGAGGCGGCTCGCGCCGCGATCGCCGAAGGGGTCAACCAGTACCCGCCCGGGCTCGGCCACGCGGTGCTCCGCGAGGCGATCGCCGCCCATCAGGCGCACTGGTACGGACTCGGGTTCGACGCGGCATCCGAGGTGCTCGTGACGGCCGGCGCGACCGAGGCGCTCGCCGCGACCGTGCTCGCCTTCGTCGACCGGGGCGACGAGGTCGTCACCTTCGAGCCGTACTACGACGCCTACGCGGCGCTCATCGCCCGCGCGGGCGGCGTGCACCGGACGGTGCCCCTGCACTGGGTGTCGGAGGAGCAGGCCGATGGCGGGGCATCCTGGCGCGTCGACCTCGACGAGCTGCGCCGGGCGGTCACCGATCGCACGCGGCTCGTCATCGTCAACTCGCCGCACAACCCGACCGGCGCGGTCTTCGACGACGAGGTGCTCACGACGATCGTCGAACTCGCCGAGCGGCATGACGCGCTCATCGTGACCGACGAGGTCTACGAACACCTCGCGTTCGATGCGCCGCACCGGCCGATCGCGACGCTGCCGGGCGCCCGTGAGCGCACGATCTCGATCTCCTCGGGCGGCAAGACCTTCTCGACCACTGGCTGGAAGGTGGGCTGGCTCACCGCGCCGGCGCCGCTCGTCACCGCCGTGCTCGCCGTCAAGCAGTACCTCACCTACGTCAACGGCGCGCCGTTCCAGCCCGCGATCGCGACCGGCCTCGGCCTGCCCGACGCGTTCTTCACCGGCGCGGCCGCGGCCCTCGCCGCGAAGCGCGACGTGCTGAGCGCCGGGCTCGAGCAGGCCGGGTTCGCGGTCGCGCGCCCGCAGGCGGGCTACTTCGTCGTCGCGGATGCCACGCCGCTCGGCTTCTCCGACGCGGCCGAGCTGTGCCGACGGCTGCCCGAGCTCGCGGGCGTCGTCGGGGTGCCCGTGTCGGCGTTCGTGCACGCCGACCGGCACGACGCCTCCCGCAGCCTCGTGCGCTTCGCCTTCTGCAAGCGCATGCCCGTGCTCGAAGAGGCCTCGGCACGGCTCGCGGCGCTCGGCCCGCGCTGACCGGCGCGCAACGCCCCGTCCGCGCTCAGCGGTGCACGACCCCGTAGCGTCGAAGCGACAGCGCGGGGTTCGTGCGCCGCACCGCCGCGATCCGCTCGCGCGAGACCCACGCGACCGCGATGCCCGGCTGCTCGCCGAGCGCCGCGAGCTCGACCCCCATCGGGTCGACGACGAGGCTCTGCCCGACCGCGACCGGCGGGGTCTGGTCGGCCGCGGCGAGGTAGACCGTGTTCTCGATCGCGCGCGCCAGCGCGAGGGTGCGCCAATGGTGCTCCTTCAGCGGGCCGCGCACCCACTCGGCTGGCACGAGCACGAGGTCGGCGCCGGCGTCCACGATGACCCGGGTGACCTCGGGGAACCGCAGGTCGTAACAGGTCTGCATGCCGACCGAGACGCCGTCGACCTCGAAGATCTCGGGCTCGTCGAGCGCACCGGCGACGACTCGATCGGACTCGCGCTGCCCGAACGCGTCGTACAGGTGCTGCTTGCGATAGCGCGCGACGAGGCGCCCGCCGTCGTCGAGCGCCACGAGGGTGTTCGAGAAGCGCGCCTCGTCGCCCGGGATGCGCTCGAGCACGCCCGCGACGAGGTGCACGCCGAGCTCGCCCGCGAGGGCTCCGAGCGCCCGCACGAACCCGCCCTCGAGCGGTTCGGCGGCGTCGGCCATCTCCTGCCCGAGCTCGGGCGTGAAGTACATCGAGTACTCGGGGAACACGACGAGCCGCGCACCGCGCCCCGCGGCGAGGCGTGCGAGGCGCTCGATCTCGCCGAGGTTCTCCGCGGCATCCGCCCGTGGTGCGAACTGCGCGATCGCGATCGCGAGCTCGTCGCCGTCGGATGTCTCGGCACCCTGCCGGGTGTCGGGCGCCACGGGTTCGTGGTCGGGGGCAGCCGTGCCGTGCGTCATGGCACCAGCGTAGGCCGCGGGCGGAGCGACGGGTACGCGCTGTGCGAACGCGCCGGGCGCGGGCGCCGACATCACCGGCGAGTGAGCAGAAGGCAAAGTCGAGGACACTCACCGCGCCCTGCTCTTCCCAACTGCAGTACTGCAAGTGGTACATGTGATGTGATGGTTATGAACGAGTCATTCCCCGCCTATAGAACGTCTCATTCGACCGGCCCACTCCCGGAGGTCGGCTCGCTGTCGTCGATGACGGTGCATGAACGTCGTCGAGTTGCTGGTCGTGATGACATCGACGAGTCACTTGCGGAGGCTCTGCTCCTTGACCCGGATGAGGAGATCCGCGCGGCGATCCTGTCGACGGCCTGGGTCACGCCTGAATGGCTACGGCGCCTTGTCAAGAGATACCCGGCCGAAATCCAGAACGCGATGCAGCATGAGGAGGCGCCGTCCGAGTTCCTCGAACTTCTGTCGGTCGGCTATACCGGAACACACACAAGGCAACGATTGACTGAACTTCTCGGCGCTGACGCGGATCTGGCCCGGGAATTCCTCGTCGCATGCTCATCAGTCGACTCGAGCGACACCTCCACGACGCTTGGAGACGTTTGGCGGCAGCTCACAGCCGTTTAGAGCCAGCACATCGCCGGAGACGTTCCTGTACGCAGGAAGCCGAGCGCACCGAAGCACCCCCACTCCGCGCGCGTCGACCGAAGTACGCAACCGGCCGGCCGCTGCCTCGACGGCAGCCGGTCTCGCAAGCACCGCCCCAGTAACGCGGCCCAGCACCACAAGTTCGCGCACGAACCTCCGCTGAGAGCGGCCGAGACGGAACACGCACGAATAGCAAGAGGCCGGTACCGAACTTCTTCGATACCGGCCTCTTCAGTGCGATTCTTCGAGAATCGAAACTCGATTCCTCAAGTGCGCCATTGGTTGCGGGGGCAGGATTTGAACCTACGACCTCTGGGTTATGAGCCCAGCGAGCTACCGAACTGCTCCACCCCGCGTCACAAGGAAGAGTCTACACGGCATCGGGGGCAGCTCGAACCGGACGGCGCTCCTGGGCGTCAGAGCGAACGACGCGTCGGGATTCACACCCGCCCGCGTCACATGGCAGCGCCGGATCCGGCAAGACAAAAGGCTCCTGATCGGGTGAAACACCTGATCAGGAGCCTTTCTTTGTTGCGGGGGCAGGATTTGAACCTACGACCTCTGGGTTATGAGCCCAGCGAGCTACCGAACTGCTCCACCCCGCGGCACAAGAGAAAACACTAGCACGGGAAGCCGCCTCGGTCCAATCGAGCCCCTGCCCAGACCCGCCGACGGTCGCAACCGGACCTCGCCCGACGATCGACCCGCCGAACGTGCAGTATCTGCACGCACGGCCGATTCGCTTGGAGGTCTCCACAGCAGGCGCGGGCCTTCGGCCGTGGCATCCGCGAACCTTTGTTAAGACTCTTTCTTTTCGGTCGCTGTGCTTGGTACCGTCTCGCAACCGCCGTAATCGCGGCGGCCGGGACCACGATCGATGAGGATTCATGTCACCACTCCCCCTGCTCCGCGGGGCGGCCGTCGCCGTCGCCGCAACCGCGCTCATCGCCACCGCGGCGACCGCTCCCGCCACCGCCCACCCGCGTCATCAGCCCGAGGGCCCGAGCGAGATCAACGGGTACCGCAGCGTCGGCTACCTGATGGCCGACACCCCCGTCACGCGCGACTTCCAGATCGCCGACCTGCTGAAGAGCGGGGCCATCGAAGACGTCACGCACATCAACTACGCCTTCGGCAACGTCACCGAGAACCTCGTCTGCGAGATCACCGACGTGCCCGGCGAGGGCGACGCGTACAACGACTACCTGCGTCTCGTCTCGCCGCAGGACTCGGTCGACGGCAAGCGCGACCAGAAGAACAGGCACCAGCGCCTCGCCGGCAACTTCAACCAGTTGAAGAAGCTCAAGCAGGCGAGCCCCGACACGAAGGTGCTCATCTCGCTCGGCGGCTGGACCTGGTCCGACCACTTCTCGGCCGCTGCGGCCACCGCCGAGAGCCGCGAGAAGCTCGTCACCTCCTGCCTCGACGTGTACCTGCGCGGCAACCTGCCGAAGGTCGGCGGCCTCGGCGGCGAGGGCGTCGCCGCCGGCATCTTCGACGGCATCGACGTCGACTGGGAGTGGCCGGTCAACGGCGGCGAGACGTCGAACGCGAGCCCAGCCGACCGTGAGAACTTCCTCGCACTCATGGAGGAGTTCCGCCGCCAGCTCGACGCCTACGGCGCCGAGACCGGCGAGGACTACCTGCTCACAGCCTTCGCCCCCGCCGGCGGCTGGAACACCAACGCCGGCGGATGGACCGACCCGCGCCTCTTCGAGGTCGTCGACTTCCTGAACATCCAGGGCTACGACTACGCGGGCGGATGGACCGGCAACACCGGCCACCAGGGCAACCTCCACCCCGACGGGGCGAACAACTGGGGCCTCGCCCTCGACAACGCCGTGGGCCTGTACACCGCCGCAGGGGCCCGCCCCGATCAGCTGAACCTCGGCATCCCGGCCTACGGTCAGGGCTGGACGAACGTGACCGTCGGCGACCGCGCCGTCTGGACGCCCGACCCCACCGTGACCTCGATCGGCACGAAGCCCTACTCCGAGATCCGCTCGATCGGACAGGGGTACTACGACCCCGCGCTGGGCGCGTCGTGGCGCTACGACGCCGTGAGCGGCCAGTGGTGGAGCCTCGACGACCCGAAGTCGGTGCAGCAGAAGGCCGAATGGCTCGCCGAACAGGGCTTCGGCGGTGCGATGTGGTGGGACCTCTCGGGCGACTACCGCAATGAGCTCGGCTCGACCCTCGGCGACACGCTGCGTGCCGCCGAGGAGGGTCCGCTCGACTGATCCACCCCGAGCACAGCGGATGCCTCGGAGCGGACTCGCTCCGAGGCATCCGTTTTGTTCGGGATCGTGGTCTCGATACGCTGCGCTACTCGACCGACGCTGCCGTGGCCTCGAGACGCTGCGCTACTCGACCGACGCTGCGCTACTCGGCCGAGGGAGTGCGCGCGACGAGCTCGTACGAGAGCGGCAGCCAGCGTTCGGCCGGCCAGCCGAACATGCCCTCGCCGAGCTCGACCGTCGCCGGGAACACCTTCCACGGCACCGAGTAGTGCTCGGTGAACGCCTCGAGCTCGAGTCCCGCATCGCGGAGCGCGCCGAGCACCTCGTCGATCGGATGCGCCCACTCCCAGGTGCGCGCGTGCTCGAGCCGCGCGTCAGGGTCGGCGTAGTCACCGGGATCGTCGAGGACCTCGGGCTTCTCGCTCTGGTAGGCGTACTTGATCGACGGCAGACCGCCGGGCCCGTCGTCGCCGTCGAAGACCATCGCGGTCGGATGCCCCTCCGCGAAGTACAGGCGGCCGCCGGGCTTCAGGTACCAGGCGACGATCCGCGCCCACTCGGCGACGTCGGGCAGCCAGTTGATGGTGCCCCACGTTGCGAACACGAGGTCGAACGACTCGGGCTCGGGCAGCATGTGCCGCGCGTCGTACACGTTCGCCTCGATGAATCGGGCGCGATCGGCGACGCCGATCTCGGCGGCCATGCGCCGCGCCTCGGCGACCGCCGCGGGCGAGAAGTCGATGCCGACGACGTTCGCCCCGCGGTTCACGAGCGAGAGCGAGTCGGAGCCGAAGTGGCACTGCAGGTGCAGCACGCGCACGCCCTCGAGCCCCTCGGGGAAGAGCCGTTCGATGCCCGCTCGCGCGATCGGGTCGAGCACTCCCCCGCCCGCGCGGAGCGGCGCCTGGTCGTAGAACGTGCTCGCGAGGTGCACACCGACCCGCTCGTCCCACCCGGCCCGATTGTCGTCGAGCCAGTCGCCCGCACGCAGTTCGACGCTCATTCGCGGCCGGAATCCTCGGTGCCGCCGGTGCCGCCCTGCGTCTCGTCGGTGAGCGCGATCATCTTCGAGATCGTCTCGGCGAGCTTCGCGTCTGCGGCGCCGTACGCCACCCAGTCGCCCTCGGCGAGCGCCGCCTGCTTGTCCTTCAGCGCCTGCGCGGCCTGGTTCAGCAGCGCCTGCATCTCGTCGCTCGGCGTCTCGGGCGAGGTCGGAGAACCGCCGTCGCCCTCGCCGTCACCCGGCGCGGGGGTCTCTCCCGGCTCCACCTCGTTGTCGCCCGCCGACGCACCCGAGTCGCCGCCGAACAGCACGTCGAGCGCCTGGTCGAGGGTGTCCTGGAAGGCGATCTGGTCGCCGAAGGCGACGAGCACCTTCTGCAGCAGCGGGTAGCTCGTGTCACCCGTCGACTTCACGTAGACCGGCTGCACGTAGAGCAGGCCGCCGCCGACCGGCACCGTGAGCAGGTTGCCGTTGATGACGTCGGACTGGCCCTGCTTCAGCAGGTTCAGCGACTGCGAGACGCTCGGATCGGAGTTGAACTTCGCCTGCACCTGACCCGGCCCTGGCACGTTGTCGTCTTCGGGGAGGGTCAGCAGCCTGAGCTTGCCGTAGCCATCGGAGCGTTCGCCGTCGGCGGCCCCGGCATCGGAGTCGACGGCGAGGTAGCCGCGCAGCACGTTGCGACTCTCGTCGCCTCGTGCCTCGGGAATGAACGTCGAGTACAGCGAGTACGCGGGCGCGTCCTGCCCGGGCATCTGCATCGTCAGGTAGTACGGCGGCTGCAGCAGCGCGGTGTTCGCGCCGGCCGTCGGGTCCTTCGGCGTCGTCCAGGCGTCTTCGCGCGAGTAGAACGGGCTCGCCTCGGTCACGTGGTAGCGACCGAGCACGGCACGCTGCACCTTGAACAGGTCGGATGGGTAGCGCACATGGGCCATCAGATCGCCCGACATCTTGCTCATCGGCTCGATCGTCGACGGGAAGATCTTCTGCCAGGTCTGGAGGATCGGGTCCTCCTCGTCCCATGCGTACAGCGTCACGGTGCCGTCGTAGGCGTCGACCGTGGCCTTCACCGAGTTGCGGATGTAGTTGATCTCGTCGAACGCCAGCGCCGGAGCGAGCCCCTCGCTGTCGGCGATCGCCTCGCTCATGCTGACCTTGTTCGAGTACGGGTACTGGTCGGAGAGCGTGTAGCCGTCGACGATCCAGACGAGACGGTCGCCGACGATCGACGGGTAGGTCTCGGAGTCGAGCGTCAGGTACGGGGCGACCTTCTGCACGCGCTGGATCGGGTCGCGGTCGTAGAGGATCTGCGAGTCGTCGGTGACCTGGTCGGAGAGGAAGATCTGCTCGGACTGGAACTTGAGCGCGTAGACGAGCTTCGTGAAGATGTTGTCGAGCTTCGGCCCGCCGTCGCCCGAGAAGGTCGTCTGCGTCTGCTCCTCGTTGTCGCTGCCGGCCGGGTAGTCGAGCTCGATGGGCTCGCTGTCTTTCGGGGCACCGACGATCGAGTACTGCGGCGAGTTCTCGCCGAAGTAGACGCGCGGCTCGAATTCGCCGAGCGAACCGGCCTGCGGGATGCCCGACTCGAGGAACACCGGCTGGCCGTCGACCGAGCGCTGGTTGCCGGCCGCAGCCACGAGGCCGTAACCGTGCGTGTACACGAGGTGCGAGTTGTACCAGGTTTCGGCGTCGCCGAGGCCCGAGAGCTTGACGTCGCGCACCGCGACCACCGTGTCCTGCGTGGTGCCGTCGACCTCGTAGCGGTCGACATCGAGCTGCTTCGGGAACTGGTAGTACTGGCGGAACTGCTCGAGCTGCTGGAACGCGGGCGAGATCACGAGCGGGTCCATCAGGCGGATGTTCGCAGTGGTCTCGGCATCGGAGCGGAGCGCGCCCGGCTCGGCGTCGGTCTTCGCCTCGAAGGGGATCTCCTCGACGTCGGCGACGCCGTACGCGTCACGGGTGAGGTCGATGTTGCGCTGGATGAAGGGCGCCTCGAGCGACTTCGCGTTCGGGTCGACCTGGAAGCGCTGCACCACCCACGGGTAGAGCGTGCCGATGAGCAGGCTCGTCACGATGAGGAGCGCCGTGCCGATGAGCGGCAGCCGCCAGCGACCCATCACCGCGGTCACGAAGAAGAGGATCGCGACGACGACGGCGATGCCCGCGAGGATGCCACGGCCCGGAATCGTGGCGTACACGTCGGTGTAGGCGGCACCCGTGATGAGCGAGCCCGACTCGGTGACCGTCGCGTACTGGTCGAGCCAGATGCTGACGCCCTGCAGCAGCAGGTAGAGGCCCGCGGTCACGGCGATCTGGATGCGCGCCGACTTCGAGATGACGACCTCGCGGCCGCTCACCCGGATGGCGCCGTAGAGGTAGTTCGTCGCGACGACGAGCAGCACCGAGAGCAGCACGACCGCCGAGGCGAAGCCGACGACGCTGCGGTAGAAGGGCAGCTCGAACACGAAGAAGCCGACGTCGAAGCCGAACTGCGGGTCGGTCTGGCCGAACGGGGTGCGGTTCAGCCACGCGAGCGTGACCTCCCAGCGGCTCGACGCCGAGACGCCGGCGAAGACGCCGAGCACCACCGGGATGCCGTACATCGCGAGCCGACGCAGGGGCTCGAACACCTCCTGGTAGCGGTCGAGCTGCGAGTTGAGCTTCGCGTAGACCGGACGGGTGCGGTAGGCGATCTGGATCGAGCCCCAGATCGGCAGCGCCATCGCGAGGAACCCGATGACGAACAGCGAGACGCGCGCGATCCACTCGGTGGTCAGCACCGAGAGGAAACCGAGCTGCTGGAACCAGAGCACATCGGTGTAGAGGCCCGCGAACACGAAGAACGCGATCACGAGGACGGCCACCACCCCGATCGTGATCGCGATCGGCGCACGACGGCGCGGGATCCTCGGTTCTTGCGGCTGTGCTGACACTCTCGGCCTCTTGCTTCGGTCGGGATGGGATCGAGACTCCATTTTAGAGTCGCGATGCTTGGAATCTGCTGGTCAGGGCGCGTCGCACGACGGGTAGGAACCCGTCAGCTCGCCGTCTCCGAGGTCTTCGACGATCGCGCGCGCCTGGTCGAGCGTCGTCACGGCGAAGACGGTCATGCCGTCGGGCACGTTGCCGACGACCTCGTCGCAGTTCGATTCGGGCGCGAGGAACCAGTCCGCGTCGGCGCCGTCGGCGCCCCAGAGCTTCTGGCGGATGCCGCCGATCGGCCCCACGGCGCCCGCCGAGTCGATCGTGCCGGTGCCGGCCACGATCTCGCCGCCGGTCATCGCCCCGGGCGTGAGCTCGTCGACGATGCCGAGCGCGAACATCATGCCGGCGCTGGGTCCGCCGACGTCGTCGAGCTGCAGTTCGACGTCGACCGGGAACTCGTAGTGCATGCGCACGCCGACGCCGAGCACGGCGGTGCCGTCGCGGTCGACCGGGGTGACCTCGACGGTCTCGCGCTCGCCGTCGCGATCGATCTCGATCGACGCCGGGGCATCCGTGCCGTGCTCGCGCACCGCCGTCTGCAGCTCGCCGATGGAGTTCACCGGGGTTCCGTCGAGCGAGACGACGACGTCGCCCTCCTCGAGCACGCCCTCGGCGGGCGATCCCTCGAGCAGGCCGACGATCGTCACCTCCCGCGGAAACTCGTAGCCGAGTTCGACGAGCGCGGCGGCGATCGCGTCCTGCTGCGAGTCGACCATCGCCGCCTCGTTCTGCGCGTCGCGGTCCTCGTTGCTGACGCCGGGCGGGAAGACGGCCTCGATCGGCATGACGGTGCGGGTGCCGTCGCCCCATGCCCAGAGCACCTCGAGCCAGTTCGGCGTGTTGCCGGGCCGGCCGACGACCGAGACCGTGAGCAGGTTGAGCTCGCCCTCGGTCGGGTACGTCGTCTCGTCGGGGATCGCGATCAGCGGCACCTCGTCGCCGTCGGCGTTCTCGGCGACGCCGAGGGTGTCGTAGACGGGGCCGGGCTGCTCGATCACGTACGGCGACGGCAGCAGTCCGAACACGATCGCGATGACCGTGGCGACGGTGACGGCGGCCCAACCGATGCGCTCGCGCCGCGAACGCCCACCGCGCTCGGCGGGCGCCGACGAGTCGTCGGTGAAGAGGGCCATCGGGCAGTCCTTTCGCGCCGTGCACGGCGACGGGCCGGTCGCACGCGGCGACGGGCCGAGGTGGAGGAGAGGGCCGACCCGGCGCTGTTCGCGAAGGGCGGACACCCGGATTGCAAGCCTAGGCCATTTCCCAGACGCGACGCCGGATGCCCGCGTTACGGTTGAGGAGACGAGAGCTGGAGGTGGCGCACGTGGCCGATCAACAGGGCGAACCCGGCGACCGGAACCCCGAGGACGAGTTCCGCGACATGCTGCGCGAACTGCTGTCGGGTGCCGGTGGCATCGACCCGACGAGCCTCGCGGGCGCCGCGGGTCTGCCGAACGACCCGGCGAGCGTCGCCGCGCTCTTCGGCCAGCTGCAGCAGGCGATGAACCGCAGCGGCGACGGCATCGACTGGAGCGTCGCGACGCGTCAGGGCGAGGAGCGCGCGGCCACCGGCCAGACGCAGATCTCCGACGCCGACCGCGCCCGCTTCGACCAGGCCTTCCAGGTCGCGTCGCTCTGGCTCGACGAGGCCGTCGACTTCTCCGCTCCCCAGCAGACGCCCGAGGTGATCACCCGGCGCGCGTGGGTCGCCGCGACCATGCCGATCTGGACCCAGCTCGCCGAGCCCGTCGCGCTCTCGATCTCCGACGCGCTCACCCGGGTGATGCTCGAGCAGGCGCCCGAAGAGATGCGCGGCATGATCGAGAACGCGAGCAAGATGCTCCGCGGCATCGGCGGGGCCCTCTTCGCGATGCAGCTCGGGCAGGTCGTCGGCCAGCTGTCGACCGAGGTCGTCTCGGGCGGCGACATCGGCATCCCCCTCCTCGACGACTCGCGCGCGGCGATCCTCCCCCAGAACGCCGCGGTCTTCGGCGAAGGCCTCGACATCCCCGCCGACCAGGTCGAGCTCTACCTCGCCGTCCGCGAACTCGCGCACGCCCGCCTGTTCCGGCACGCGCGCTGGCTGCGACTGCACCTGATCACCGCGATCACCGCGTTCGCGCGCGGCATCGACATCGACACCGAGCGCCTCGAAGAACTGGCCGAGGGCTTCGACCCGTCGAACACCGACGAACTCCGCCAGGCGGTCGTCGGCGGCACGCTGATCCGCCCGAAGAGCGAGGCGCAGCAGGCCGCGCTCGGCCGGCTCGAGACGATGCTCGCGCTCGTCGAGGGCTGGGTCGACCAGGTCACGGCGGATGCCACGGGCCGGCTGCCGCGCACCGACGCCATCGCCGAGTCGATCCGACGCCGTCGGGCCTCCGGCGGACCGGCCGAGTCTGCGTTCGCCACGCTCGTCGGGCTCGAGCTCCGCCCCCGCCGTCTCCGCGACGCGGCGACGATGTGGCGCGCGGTGACCGAGGCCGTCGGCGTCGAGGCGCGCGACGCGCTCTGGGCCCACCCCGACCTGCTGCCGACCTCGGCCGACCTCGACGACCCGAGCGCGCTCGTCGCACGCCTGACCGGAACCGACACGGCCGAGAACGAGGCCGACGACGAGTTCGACCAGGCGCTCGAGCAACTGCTGCGCGGCGAGACCCCGGCCGGCCCCGGCGAAGACGGCGAGACCCCCGCGAGCTGAGGCCCGGCTGCGCTGCGGCCCGGCGCGCGCAGGCGCGTGGGCGAACCCTGTGGAGGGATTCCGACGCGGCGCGGCCCGGTGCGGGATGCTCTCGGCATGTCACCGCGCATCGACCCGGCACTCCCCCTCGTCTGGCGTTCGCCCGACGAGCTCCAGCTCGGCGGCGAAGTGCCGCGCGTCGTCATCCGCGATCCTGGCCCGCTCGAGAACGGGCTCCTCAGCGCGCTCAGGCACGGCGCGAGTCGCGCGACGCTCGAGATCATCGGCCGCGGACTCGGCGGCACGCCCGCCGCGATCGAACGGCTGCTCACGAGCCTCGGACCGGCGTTCGAGGTCGAGGCCGAGGTGGAGGCCCGTGAGGCCGCTGAACCCGCCCGACCGGTGCTGCTCGACACCGACGGCGCGTTCGGCACCCTCCTCGAGCGGCGCCTCACCGAGCTCGGGCACCGGGTGATCGGCGGCGATGGGGTCGAGACGGGCGCGACGACGGCGCCCGCCCTCGTCGTGATCTCGGCGCACTGGGTCATCCCACCCGCCCGCCATCTGCCGTGGCTGCGCGCCGACGTGCCGCACCTCGCGGTCGTCGACGACGAGTCGGGCTGGCGCATCGGTCCGCTCGTCGAGCCCGGGCGAGGTCCGTGCCTCCGCTGCCTCGAACTCGCCCGCCGCGACCGCGACCCGGCCTGGCCGGTCATCGCCGCGCAGCTCGCCGGTCGTCCGGCGCCGCCGCCGGTACGCGGCATCCGCACCCTCGTCGATGCCGCCGCAGCGGCGGCCGCCGTCGTCGACGACCGGCTGCGGTTCGGCGAGACGCCCCTCGTGGGGCGGAGCCTCAGGCTCGGAGCCGCCGGCGACCCGCCGGCTGCGGGCCACCCGCCGCACCCGGAGTGCGGTTGTCGAGCTCCTGGAGGAAGCGCGACGGCTCCCGCTCTCCGCGCTGCCCGTCGCCCAGGCGCGCCCAGCTCAGCTCGAGCCGACGCCGTGCCCGCGTGAGTCCGACGTAGAGCAGGCGGCGCTCCTCGTCGATCGCGTCGAAGCCCTTCGCGTAGCTGATCGGCAGCATCCCCTCGGTGAGGCCGACGAGGTAGACCTCGTCCCACTCGAGCCCCTTCGCCGAGTGGAGGGTCGCGAGGGTCACCACGGCGAGCGCGGGCTCGTGCTGCGCCTCAGCGCGTGCCCGCAGGTCGTCGGCGAACTGGCGGAACGTCGTCCCCTCGGGGGCGTCGTCGACGAGCCGGGCGATCGCGTTGAGCGACTCCCAGCGCGTGCGCACGGCGCCGGGCCCCTCGGGGGCCTGCGCACTCCAGTCGAGCCTGCGCAGCACGTCGCTCACCGACTTGAAGAGCGGCTCGCCCGTGACGGTGAGCGCCGCCGCACGGAGGTGCTGCACCGCTTCACGCACCTCTGGCTGGTCGAAGAAGCGTGCGGCGCCGCGCACCCGCGAGCCGACGCCGACCTCGTCGAGCGCGCGCTCGAGGATCGCGGACTGCGAGTTCACGCGCATCAGCACCGCGATGCCCTCGGGCGCGACGCCCGCGTCGATGCGATCCCTGATGCGGGTCGCCACGCCCCTGGCCTCGGCGAGGTCGGAGGCGTACTCGGTGACGCCAGGCTCGGGCGCCCGCTCGCCGGGCGCGGCGGAGACGAGTCGCAGCGCGCCTTCGCGACCGCGCATGAGCCGGTTCGCCGTGTCGACGATCTGCCCCGTCGATCGGTAGTTGCGTTCGAGGCGCACGACCGTCGCCTCGGCGTAGCGCCGCTCGAATCCGAGCAGGTAGCTGGAACTCGCGCCGGCGAACGAGTAGATGGTCTGGCTCGCGTCGCCGACGACGCAGAGTTCGCTGCGGTCGCCGAGCCAGAGCTCGAGCAGCTGCTGCTGGGCGGGCGAGACATCCTGGTACTCGTCGACGATGAAATGGCGGTAGCTCTCGCGCACCTGCATCGCGACGGATGCCTCGGACTCGATCATTCCGGCGGTGGCGAGCAGCACGTCCTCGAAGTCGAGCATGCGCCGCTCGTCCTTCACCTGCTCGTACGACTCGACGAGCTCGAGGAACTGCTCGGCCGTGAGCCGCCCGGGCGCTCCGCGGCTCGCGAGCCGAGCGGTGTACGACTCGGGCCCCTGCACGCTCACCTTGCGCCATTCGATCTCGGCGGCCACGTCGCGCAGCGTCGCCACGTCGACCTTGAGCTTCACCCGCTCGGCGGCCTGGCCGAGCAGGCGACCCTTGTAGTCGAGCACCCGCGGGGCCGGACCGCCGACGACGATCGGCCAGAAGTGGTTGAGCTGCGCGAGCGCCGCGGCATGGAACGTGCGGGCCCGGACGGCCCCGGCCCCGAGCGCCCCGAGCCGCGCCCGGAGCTCGGCGGCGGCGCGCGAGGTGAAGGTGAGGGCCATGACCCGGGCCGGGTCGTACGCGCCGGAGGCCACGCCGTAGGCGATGCGGTGCGTGATCGCCCGGGTCTTTCCGGTGCCGGCACCGGCGAGCACGCAGACCGGCCCGTGCAGGGCCTCTGCGACGACGCGCTGCTCGGCGTCGAGCCCGTCGAGCAGCGGATCGCCCGTCGCACCGTGGTCGACGAGGTCGAGCGCGCTCGCGTCGGCGCCCGTCACGAGGTCGACCACGCGGGCGAGCGATCGGGTGCCACGACCGGCCCGCCGTACCAGCGCTCGATGAGCCAGCGCGCGATCGAGGTCTCGCCCGGCAGGGTCACGCCGCCCCAAGCCTCGGCCAGCTCGTCGCGGGTGAACCAGCGCAGTTCGAGGATCTCCTCGCCGTCGGGCTTCGCGGTCGCCGGGTCGACGCCCGGTGCGACGCGCGCCTCGAATCCGAGCATGAGGCTCGCGGGGAACGGCCACGGCTGCGAGCCCCGGTACTCGACCCGGTCGACGGCCAGCCCTGCTTCCTCGTGGATCTCACGCACGACGGCGTCTTCGAGGGACTCGCCCGGTTCGACGAACCCGGCGAGCAGCGAGAAGCGCCGCTGCTCCCACAGCGCGTTCGACCCGAGCAGCAGTCGGTCGTCGTCATCGGTGACGAGCACGATCACCGCCGGGTCGGTGCGCGGGAACAGCATGGCGGCATCCCGATCGCAGCGCCTCGCCCAGCCCGCCTGCACCGGTGTCGTCGTCGACCCGCAGCGCGGGCAGAAACCGTGCGCCGCGTGCCAGTTCGCGAGCGCGAGCGCCTCGACGAAGAGCCCGGCGCCGAGTTCGTCGAGCCGGGTCGCCGCGGCGCGGAGCCCGACCCAACGTGCCGCCTCGGGCTCGACGGCCTCGGCCGTCGCATCGTCGACGACGCGCAGCTCGTAGGCTCGCGCGGGGGCGTCGCCACGGCCGAGGTACGCACGCAGCGAACCCGCGGGCGCGTCGGCCGGATGCAGCAGCTCGAGTGCGGGCGCCGAACCCTCGACCTGCTCGGCGAAGAGCGCGCGGTCGCCGTGGACGAGCAGCACCCGCGAGGCGGGATCGGCGTCGAAGTCGTCGAAGATCGCCGGATCCGCGCGCCGCTCGGCGTCGCGATCGATCACGGCGCGCGCGAACGGTGGAGTCGGGCCTTCGTCGTTCACTGCGCCCCTCTCGCTGCCGGATGCGGAGTCGGCGGGAAGGTGTGGCGGTCGCCCGTCGCCGGGAGATGCCTGCTTAAGCTGAATGCCATGGCCAGACCCCCTCTCACTCTAGCCGCGTTGGCCACGGCGGCGGTGCCCGGACTCGAGGTCAGCGCCGCGCGGGCGCACACGCGGCGCAGCCACGGGGCCTTCGACGCCGTCGAGTTCCGCACCACCGACGACCGCCACCTCATCATCCGGGTGCCGCGTTCGCAAGCCGCCGAGTCCGAGCAGTCGGCCGACCTCGTGGCGCTCCGCGCCCTCACGCCGGGTGTTCGCAGCCGCCTCGACTTCGCGGTGCCGTCGTTCATCGGCCAGGCGCCCATCGACGGCACGCGCGCCGTGGTCACCGAGTTCATCCCGGGCGTCGTCTCGACCGCCGACGAGCTGACGGCGCACGAGCGCCTCGCCGAGTCGGTCGGGCTCGCGATCGCGGCGATCCACTCGCTGCCCACCGGTTTCGTCGGCGACGCCGGCCTCCCTCGGCAGGATGCCGCGGAGACGCGCGAATCGGTCGTCGCCCTCATCGGCCGCGCCGCCGACACCGGCCGCCTGCCCGCCGCGCTCCTGCGCCGGTGGGAGGAGGCCACCGACGACGATACGCTCTGGCGGTTCCGCCCGACCGTCGTGCACGGCACGCTCACGGCCGACTCGATCCTGAACGACGGCCAGACCGTGACCGGAGTGCTCGGTTGGTCGGGACTCGCCGAAGGCGACCCCGCTCGAGACCTGCACTGGCTGCTGACATCGCGCGGAGCCGCGGCCGAGCGCGCACTCGGCGCGTACATCGCGGCCCGCGAGGGCGGCGCCGACGCGCACCTGCCGCAGCGCGCCCTGCTCTACGGCGAGCTCGAACTCGCGCGGTGGTTGCTGCACGGCGTCGACGAGCGCGATGACGCCATCGTCGACGATGCCGTGGGCCTCCTCGATGGGCTGGTCGAGAGCGTGCACGATCATTCGAGCGAGTCGCTGTCGCCCGAGACGGGGCCGATCCTCGCGGTCGGCGACGTCGAGCGGCTGCTCGACGAGACCCCGCTCGATCGGCTGCCCGCCGAACGCGGCGGCGCCATGCTCACCGACAGCTACGACTTCTCAGAGCTCGATCGGCACGAGCAGCGGTCGACCGCCGTGCCCCCCATGGATGCCACGGCGCCGATCCCGCTCGACCTCAGCGACTGGGGCGACGCCGCACCCGAAGACGGCCCGGGCGCGGCGACCCGCGATCACGCCCGCGGCGACGACGGTTCGATGGGCGCACCATCTGAGGACGTCACCGACGACCAGGCCCGCCGCAACTCCGCCTCGTCGTAGATCCGGTCGGGCCTGATCACCCGATCGTCTTCGACGAAGTAGAAGACGGCGTCGACGACGGCAGGGTCGACGCCGGCCCAGCTCGCGTACGCGAGGCGGTAGAGGGCGAGCTGCGTCTGCTTGAGCTCGAGGTCGCGCGCGTCGCGC
This sequence comes from Agromyces lapidis, assembly GCF_009749405.1. GTDB lineage: Bacteria > Actinomycetota > Actinomycetes > Actinomycetales > Microbacteriaceae > Agromyces > Agromyces lapidis. Next base: position 220,668 of record NZ_WBIQ01000008.1, on the reverse strand, counting down.
GGGGCCTTGCCCGTCTTCCAGTCGACGACCTGCACCCGGATGCCTCGGGCACCGAGCTCCGACTCGGGGGCGATGTCGTAGACGGCGTCGAGCTTGCAGACGAACACGTTGCCCCCGATCGGCAGATGCAGTTCGAGTTCGACGGCGGCGGGCCTGCGATCGCCCCACTCGGAGGCGGCGAAGGTCGCCTGCAGCGCCCGTAGGCGCTCGGGTTCGACCTCGCCGCGCTCCGGGTCGACCGCGACGGTCTCGTCGCCGTCGGACCCGTCGAGACCGGGCTGCCCGTCGAGATCGTCGATTCCGCCGAACCCGTCGGTGGCGCCGACGCCGTCGGACGCGCCGAACCCGTCAGAGACGCCGAACCCGTCGGCGCCGCCGACCGGGGCGAGGCCGTCGAGCCCGTCGAACGCGTCGACCGGGTCGAGCGAGCGCTGCTCGACCCACTCGTGGAAGAGCGTGCCGATGCGCGTCGCACGGAACGGCCGCTGGGGCATCGGCCGTCGGAGCGCGGCGGCGACCGCGAGCGGATCGTCGACGTAGTCCTTGAACCGCGACGCGGGCACCCGCACCGGGATCTCGGGCGCCTCCGCCGGGTCGTGACGGCGGCGGCGCTCCTCGAGCAGCAGTCGGAGCTCGTCGGAGAGCCTCGGGCCGATGCCCGCACCGCTCGGCCGCAAGGCGGCGGCGCGCACGGCCTCGGCCGCGGCCTCGACCGCCGCGCGCCGGTGACCGAGCGGGTCGAGCGGCCAGCTGACCCGCTCGGCGGTGCCGGTGCGCGGGTTCTCGTCATGCTCGGGCGCCCCGGGCAGAACATCGATCGACACGACGCCCGCCTGCACGAGCTCGCGGAGGAACGGGCTCGGCTGCCGCGGCGCCTTCTGCGTCGACCACCACGAGCCGCTGAGCAGCAGCTCGGCGCGGGCCCGGGTCAGCGCCACGTAGGCGAGCCGTCGCTCCTCCTCGGCGTGGCGCTCGCGGTTCTCGTCGGCGAACGCCGAGACGGCGGCGTCGAACTCGGCCTGGCTCTGCGCGCCGCGCCACTGCAGCTCGGGGAGCTCGTCGGCGTCGCCCTTGAACTCGTTCGGCAGCTCGCCGAACGCGAGCCATCCCTTCGTCGAGCGCGGCTTCGACGGCACCTCGGCATCCACCATGCGCGGAATCGCCACGAGGTCCCACTCGAGCCCCTTCGAGCCGTGGATCGAGAGCACCTGCACGGCACCCGGCTCGGGTTCGTCTTGACGGGGCGAGAGCCGGTCGCGCTGCTCGGCTTCGGTGAGCCAGGTGAGGAACGCGCCGAGCGTCGGCTGCTCGCTCATCTCGACGAAGCCGATGAGCAGTTCGTCGAACGCCTCGAGGCTCGGTGCGCCGAGGGGCTGCGCGGCGTTCGCCGCCACTTCGAGGTCGAGCAGCAACTCCTGCTGCACGAGGCTCACGAAGTCGATGAGCCCGAGGCCGGCCCGCCGCCGGAGCGCCTGCAGCTGGGCACCCGCTCGACGCATACGTGCGAGCCCCGTCTCGCTGAAGCCGCGCAGCGCGGAGTGCTCGTCGGGAGCGGTGAGCAGGAAGTCGAGCGCGTCGACGATCGAGGGCGACTCGTCGACGGCGATCGAGGTGCGAAGGCCCCGGCGCACCTCGTCGGCCAGGCGCCGGCTCGCGAGGTCGCGGTCGGCGAGCCACTTCGCGAGCGAGCGCAGGGCGTCGAGGTCGGCCGGGCCGATGCGCCAGCGCGCACCGCCGAGCACCCGCACGAGCTCGGACCCGGCGGAGGGGTCGTGCACCACGCGGAGGACGCACACGAGGTCGGCGATCACCGGTTGGTCGAGCAGCCCCGCCATGCCGAGCACGTGCACCGGCACCCCCCGCGCGCGCAGAGCCTCGGTGAAGACGTCGACGTTGGCGAAGGTTCGGCAGAGCAGCGCCCCGCTCGCCGCCTCGCCACCGCGGCCGAGACGCCTGGCGAACCAGTCGGCGACCGCGGCCGCTTCGTCGTCGATGGTCTCGCTCCAGCTCACGTCGAGGCGGCCCGGCCCGGCGAACGGCGACGCGCTGAGCGGCGCCTTCGGGATGCCGGCGTCGAGCGGGGCGATGAGCGCGTTGGCCGCGTCGAGCACGATGCGGGGATTGCGCCAGCTCGTCGACAGGTCGTACACCGCGGCCTCGTCGCCCACGGCGAAATCGCGCCCGAAGCGCGCGAGGTTCGCGGCACTGGCACCGCGCCAGCCGTAGATCGACTGGTCGGGGTCGCCGACCGCCATCACCGCGTGGCCGCCGAAGAGCACCGACAGCAGGCGCGTCTGCACGACGCTCGTGTCCTGGTACTCGTCGAGCAGGACCGTGCGGTATCGCTCGCGGTGCGCGGCGACGACCTCGGGGTGCCGTTCGCAGATCGCGAGCGCGAGCGAGACCTGGTCGGAGAATTCGACGAAGCCGCGCTGCTGCTTGACCGTCGCGTACGCGTCGGCGAGTTCGAGCAGCGGCGGCAACGCGCCGACGACGCCCAGTGCGTCGACGAAGGAGGCGAAGTCGGTGCGCTTGCGCGGCGCCTCGATCGGAAGCCCCTCCATCTGCAGGAAGTCGCGCACCATGACGCGCACATCGCGGCTGTCGGCGACGTTCTCGGCGAGGGCCCGGCTGAGGCCGAGCACCGCACCGGTGACCTTCTCGAGCGAAGCGTCGAGCTCGACCAGCCGCGGGTCGGCGGAGGCTGCGACCACCGTGCGCGCGAGCTGCCAGGCGGCCGCCTCGCCGAGCACCGAGGCGTCGGGCTCGCGCCCGATGAGCATCGCGTGCTCGCGGTAGATCGAGCTCGCGAACGCGTTGTACGTGCCGACCGCGGCCGACTCGATCGGGTCGAGCGCGACGGCCGCGATGCCCTCGTCGACGAGCTGCGCCACCCGCTCGCGCACGCGCTCGGCCAGTTCGCCCGCCGCCTTGCGGGTGAAGGTGAGCCCGAGCACCTCGGGCACCTCGACGTGCCCGTTCGCGAGCAGCCAGACCACGCGGTTCGCCATCGTCTCGGTCTTGCCGCTGCCGGCTCCGGCGACGACGATGCTCTGGCCGCGCGGATCGGCCTCGATGACCGCGCGCTGCTCGGGCGTCGGCGCATGCAGTCCGAGGCGGGTGGCGATCTCGAGCGCGCTCAGCGCCCCGCCGCTCATGCCGACACCGCCGGAACGAGGTGGACGCGATACTGCCAGGCACCGAAGCGCGACCCGAAGCCGAGCTCGGCGGGGCCGTCGAACGCGCCGCCGGCCATCGTCTGCGCGACCGCCTCGAGACGCTCGCGGAACAGCGCCTCGGCCTCGTCGTCGAACGGTTGCTGCGCCCGCTCGGTGTAGCCCTTGCCTGAGGCCGGCTTCGCGAGGTAGACGAGCTTCGCCCCGCCGAGGTGGCCGCGGTTCGGCACCGCGCCGGCTCGTGCGGCCAGCTGGTATGCGGCGAGCTGCGGGTGCGCGGCGGTCTGCGCCGCGGTCGGCGGGGTGCGCCCGGTCTTCAGGTCGACGATCACCGTCGTGCCGTCGGCGGAGGCCTCGACCCGGTCGATCGTGCCCGTGATGCGCACCCGCCCGACCTCGAGCGTGAAGCGCCCCTCGGCCTCGAGCAGCACCTTGCCGTCGTCGGCGAAGCCCGCGAGGTAGTCGGCCGCGCCCTCGGCCATGCGCCGGGCACCGCGCCGCTCGCGTTCGGCGACCCACCCCGCCTCGAAGCGGACCTCGCGCAGGCGCTCCTCGACGCCCGCCCACAGCGCCTCGATGCTCGTGTCGCCGTCGTCTCGCGCACCGGCCTCTTCGACCACGGCGTGCACGATCGTGCCGATCGAAGCGGCGATGCCCGACGGCGGCGAAGCCACGTGGTCGATGAACCAGCCGAGCGGCGACTCCTCGACGCGATCGATCTGCGACGGGGAGACGGCGACGACCGCCTCGGGATCGCCGGCGAGATCGACGAGCGGGGCGGTCGTCGAGGCAGTCGCGAGCCCGTACCAGTCGTCGGGGTGGGCGCCCGGCACGCCGGCCTCGGCGAGCAGCGCGAGCGCGGCCGGCGCCTCGCCGGCCGGCGAGGAGACCGTCTCGCGCCGGAGCGCCCCCACGAGCCCCCGCAGGTGCAGCGGGCGGCCGCGCGGCGCGCGCAGTCGGTCGGGCGCGTAGCCCATGAGCATCGAGGGCTGTTCGTCGTCGTTGGCGGTGCAGCTGAGCACGAGTTGGCGTTCGGCGCGCGAGGCGGCGAGCGCGAACAGGCGCAGTTCGTCGCTGCGCACTGCGACGCGGGCCTCGGGCACCGACTCGACCGTCGGCAGCGGAGCGCCCGCGCGCACGGCCGCGGCGGTGCGCGCGAGAAGACCCGCGTGCAGCAGGGTGCCGCGGGGTCGGAGGTTCGGCCAGACGCCGTCTTGCAGCCCCGCCACGACGACGACCGCGAACGAACGCCCGATGAGCGCCGGCGGAGTCGTCACCAGCACCGTCTCGGCGCTGCGTTGCGGCGCGAGCGAGTCTTCGGGGAGTTCGCTCGCGAACACCTCGTCGACGAAGCGCACGGCCGGCGCGTCGGGCTCGCGCTCGACGAACCGCTGCGCGGCGGCGAAGAGGGCCACTGCTGCGTCGAGCGAGCGGTTCGCCTCATCGGCGAGCACGCCCGTGCCGGCCGCCTGCGCACCCCACTCGGCGGCGAGCCCGCTGCCCTCCCACAGCGCCCAGAGCAGCTCTTCGACGGTGCGTCCGCGCGCCGCCTCGGCACGGGCGGAGGCGACCAGCTTCGCGAGGCGCGCGGCGCGCCGGGCAGGTGCGGCGTCGATCGAGTCGAAGCCGCCCGGTGCGCCGAGGGCTTCGACGAGGAGCTCGTCACCCGTGCGGTCGCCGCCGTTCGCGAGCTCTTCGTGGCGGAGGGCGAGCCGCAGGCGTCGGAGACCGACCCCGTCGAGCCGCCCGATCGGCCCGGTGAGCAGTGCGACCGCGAGTTCGGCGGTGAGCGGTTCGCGATCGAGCACGAGCGAGGCGGCCGTGAGCAGCGCCGCCGCGGCCGGGGCGTCGCGCAGGGCGGTGCGCGCGGCGCTGCCGGCGGTCGGCACCTCGGCGAGCGCGAGTCCGCGCTCGAAGGCCGGCACGTCGCCGCCGGAGCGCAGGACGACGGCCATCTCGGACCAGGGCACCCCGTCGAGCAGGTGGCGCTCTCGCAGCACGGCCGCGACGGCGCGGCACTCGGCCGCGTGCGAGGGCGCCTCGACGCCGACGACCGGCGCGAGCGGCGGACGCGCGGCCGCAGCAGGGCCGCTCTGCCCGGTCTCCGCCGGGGAACCGGCCGCAGCACCTCGTCCGGCCTCGGATGCCGACGACGCGGGCACCGTGGCGACACGGTGGGCACCGCCGAGCGCCGCACCGATGTGCGCCGTCGCGGACTGCACGACCGCGCGGAGCTCGGCGGTGCCGCGGTGCACGACGGGCAGCGCGTGACGCTCGACCGGGGCGCCGTCGAGCACGTTCGAGAGCGCCCCGAGCAGCTCGGGGCGCCCGCCGCGGAATCCGTTGCTCGCGACGTCGGGGTCGCCGATCGCGATCACCTGCACGCCGCGGGCGGCGAAGGCGCCGAGGAGCGCGGCGGTCGCCTCGGTGGCCTCCTGCGCATCGTCGACGACGATGAGCCTGAGCCGTGCGAGCAGGCCGAGCGCGGCCGCGGCGTCGGCGTCGTCGGGGCTGCGGCGCACGACCGCCGCCGCGAAGGCCGCGAGCTCGGCCGAGTCGAACTGGTTCGGACGCAGCTGGGCCTTGACCTCGTCGTACTCGGCGAGGAAGTCGGCGGCCGCCACCCACTCGGGGCGCTCGCAGCGCCGGCCGAGCCGGGCGAGCGTCTCGGCGTCGACGCCGTGCTCGACGGCGCGCATGAGCAGGTCGCGCAGCTCGGTGCGGAACCCGCGCAGCACCCGCACCTCGGGCGTCAGCGGGTCGGGCCACTCGGGGCCGAACCCGTCGCGGATGCCGCCGTCGAGGAGCTCGCCGACGATGTGGTCGTGCTCGGCGCCCGTGAGCAGGGTCACCGAGGCGCCCGTGTACGCGCGCACGAGCTGGAAGGCGATGGAGTTGGCGGTGCGGGCGAGCGGGCCGCGCGTCGTGAGGCCGAGGCGCACGGCGAGCGCGTCGCGGAGCGCGGTCGCCGCGGTGCGGGTCGCCGAGACGACGAGCACCTCGTCGCTCGAGTGGCCGAGCCGTTCGATGCGATCGGCGACGAGCTCGATCGCAAGGCTCGTCTTGCCGCTGCCGGGGGCGCCGAAGACCGCCGCGTGGCCGCCACCCGAGAGGTTTCGGACGAGGTCTGGAACGGTTCGGGTGCCCTGCATGTCGGCAACGTTAACCCGTTCCGCCGACAGTGAACGCGAACGGCTCGGCACGGCACGATGTGTAGGGTTTGAGCAAGAGCAGAAAGGCGCACCGTGGACGTTCGCATCGGCATCCAGAACTCCCCCCGTGAACTCGGGTTCGAGACCTCGCAGTCGGCCGCAGAGGTCGAGCAGGCCGTCGCGGCGGCCCTCGCCGGGCAGTCTCCGCTCCTGAAGCTCTCCGACGACAAGGGCACCGTCTTCGTGGTCCCCGCCGCAGCGCTCGCCTACGTCGAGATCGGCTCCGAGGAGTCGCGTCGCGTCGGTTTCGTCGCCTGACGATGGAACTCCTCTTCGTCACGCTCGGCGGAGCCATCCTCGGCCTCGCCGCGCACTTCGTCTTCCCGTACCGCCAGATGCGGGGCGTCGCACTCGTGCCGTCGATCGGTGCGGCCGTCGCCGCCGTCGTGTGGGTTGCGCTGACCTGGCTCGGCTGGGCGTGGGACGGCGGCTGGATCTGGGTCGTCGCGCTCGTCGCGTCCGGCCTCGCGTCGGCGGCCGCCGGGTACCTCATCGGTCCGGGCCGCCAGAAGGCGGACGCCGTGCTCTTCGAGCGCCTCTCGCGGCCGGGCGTCAGCCGCGCCTGACCCGGTACGTCCGGGTGATCGCCCCGGATACCGAGCCGCCGGCCCGGTGACCGGCGGTGCGCCGTCTCAGGCGGTGAGGCCGAGCGCGTCCATGCGACGCGTGTGCTCGGCGATCAGCTCGGTGAAGACCGGCTCGACCCGGTCGCCGGCGGTGCGATCGGCCGAGTCGGAGGCGCGCAGCGCCGAACGGGCGATGAGCAGGGTGTCGCCGACGATGCTGCGGCCCCACAGCGCGAGGCGGTCGGCGAGGCCGGGCTCCGCCGCGATCGCGGCACGCAGTTCGGCGTCGAGCACCTCGCCGATGCCGCCGCCCGCGAGGATTCCGCGGACCCGCGTGCTGAGCCCCGTCGGCAGGCCGGCGGCGAGACGCGAGAAGTAGTCGTCGAGCATGCCCGAGGTGACGTGCACGCCGAGCAGCAGCTCGTGCCAGTCGGCGCCGGCCGTCGACTCGCCGAGCCGGTCGGTCGCCGGCGCGAACGGCACCATGACCGCCTCGGGTTCGACGTCGAGGTGGCGCAGTTCTGCGATGAGCTCGTGGTGCCGGCGGAGGGCGACGCCCGCCGCGGCGCTCAGCCCCTCCTTCGAGCGCATCGAGGGCGCGCCGATGACGGCCGTCGAGAGGCTCTCGAAGAACTCGAGCTGGATGTACGCGGCCTGCCCGAGGAACGGCACCGGCTCGGGCACGAGCTCGGTGAAGTCGACCTTGGTGACCTCCGTCGGGGCGACCCGGGGTCGCAGCCGCGGAAGCTCGGGACGCGCACCGCGCCTGCTGGACCAGAACACCACGAAGACAGCCTATCCGAGGCGCACAGGCACTCTCCGATAGGGTGTAAGGGCATGCGGACATCGGAGCCGCGGCCGTGCGCCCGGGGTTGAAGTCGAGGCGCACCTCACGACCTTCATTCTCGAAGCACGACCGACAGGCAGATTTGTGACCACTTTCACCGACCTCGGCATCGCGTCCGACATCGTCGACGCCCTCACCGGGAAGGGCATCATCGATGCCTTCCCCATCCAGGAGCAGACCATCCCCCTCGCCCTCTCGGGCCAGGACATCATCGGCCAGGCCAAGACCGGCACCGGCAAGACCTTCGGGTTCGGCCTCCCGCTGATCCAGCGTCTCGGCGACGACCCGGCCCCCGGGGTCAAGGCGCTCGTCGTCGTGCCGACCCGCGAACTCGCGGTGCAGGTCTCCGAAGACCTCGAGCTGGCGACCTCGAACCGTCCGACCAAGATCGTCTCGATCTACGGCGGCAAGGCGTACGAGGGCCAGATCGAGCAGATCAAGGCCGGCGCGCAGATCGTCGTCGGCACCCCGGGGCGCCTCCTCGACCTGGCGAGCCAGCGCCTCCTGAACCTCGGCGAGGTGCAGGAGATCGTGCTCGACGAGGCCGACAAGATGCTCGACCTCGGCTTCCTCTCCGACATCGAGAAGATCTTCTCGAAGGTGCCCGCCGTGCGTCACACCATGCTCTTCTCGGCGACCATGCCCGGCCCGATCGTCGCGCTCGCGCGTCGCTTCATGTCGAAGCCGATCCACATCCGCGCGAACGACCCCGACGAGGGCCTCACGCAGGCGAACATCAAGCACCTCGTGTACCGCGCGCACTCGCTCGACAAAGACGAGGTGATCGCGCGCATCCTCCAGGCCGACGGTCGCGGCAAGACGGTCATCTTCACGCGCACGAAGCGCGCGGCGGCAAAGCTCGTCGAAGAGCTCAACGACCGCGGCTTCAACGCCGCGGCCGTGCACGGCGACCTCAACCAGGACCAGCGCGAGCGCGCGATGGCCGCCTTCAAGGCCGGCAAGAAAGACGTGCTCATCGCCACGGATGTCGCGGCGCGAGGCATCGACGTCGACGACGTCACGCATGTGATCAACCACACCATCCCCGACGACGACAAGACCTACCTGCACCGCGCGGGTCGAACGGGTCGTGCGGGCAAGACCGGAATCGCCGTCACGTTCGTCGACTGGGACGACCTGCACAAGTGGGCGCTCATCAACCGCGCCCTCGAGTTCGGCCAGCCCGAGCCGACCGAGACCTACTCCTCGAGCCCGCACCTGTTCAGCGACCTCGACATCCCCGCGGGCACCAAGGGCCGTCTGAAGCCCGCGGCTCCCGCCGCGAGCGCGACGCGTTCGAGCACCGCGGGCCGGAGCGAGCGCGGCGGACGCAACGAGGGCAACGGCGAGCGCCGCGAGGGCGACGGCGAGCGCGCCCCCCGCACCCGCAACCGTCGTCGTACGCGCGCCGGCGAGCCCACCGGCGAGTCGGCGTCGACGCCGGTCGACGCCTCGGGCGAGACCCACGCTGTGAAGGAGCCGGGCACCGGCACCCACGACGGCAAGGGTCACGAGCACCACGACGGCAAGCCGGCCCCGCGCCGTCGCCGCCGTCGCGGCGGTGCCGGACGCAGCGGTGCGGCCGGTTCGGCGCCCGTGGCGCCGCAGGCCTAGGCCGCCGAGGCCCCCGGCCGGGGGCACCAGCTTCTCCACGACGAGCGCGTCGGCACTCCGCACTGCGGAGGTGCCGACGCGCTCCTCCTGTCGGGGCCGGGGATCCGCGGCCTACGGGGCCCGAACGGCAGGCGGCAGCACGGCCTCCGACCCGCGCCCCTCGGCGATGAGGCGCGCCACGACGTCGGGCGCCGTCAGGCACTCCCCGAGACGATTCGTCTTGCCGGTGCCGTGGTAGTCGCTCGACCCGGTGATCGCCAGGCCGAACCGCGCAGCGAGCTCGCGCAGCCTGGGCTTCGCGGCCTCCTGGTTCTCGGGGTGGTCGACCTCGAGCCCGAAGAGCCCGGCGTCGACGAGGCGCGCGAGGCGCTCGGGCGGCACGATCTGTTCGGCGCCGCGGGTGCCGGGGTGCGCGAGCACCGGCACGCCGCCGGCCGCACGGATGAGGCGGACCCCGGTGAGCGGATCGGGCGCGTAGTGCGGCTGCGCGTACCCCGCCCTCGGATGCAGGATTCCGGAGAACGCCGCCGATCGCGTCTCCACATGCCCTCGGGCGACGAGCGCATCCGCGATGTGCGGGCGACCGATCGTCGCGCCCTCGGCGGTCTGGGCGAGCACGTCGTCCCAGCTGAGGTCGTAGTCGCGGCCGATGCGGCGCACGATCTGTTCGGCACGCGTCAGGCGGGATTCGCGGATGCGCGCGGTCTCGGCGAGGAGCGACTCGTCGAGCGGGTCGATGAGATAGCCGAGCAGGTGCACGCTCGCGAAGCCCTCGCGGGTCGACAGCTCCATGCCGGGGATGAGGGCGACGCCCGTCTCGGCGACCGCGGCCGCCGCCTCGGCCCAGCCGCTCGTCGAGTCGTGGTCGGTGAGCGCCACGCCCCAGAGCCCGGCCGCTGCGGCCTGCCGCATGAGCTCGGCCGGCGCCTCCGTCCCGTCCGACACCGTGGAGTGGGTGTGCAGGTCGGCTTCGCCGGGCGCGCCGGGGGCTTCTGACATCCCCCAATGCTATCGATGCCCGAGCGGAGCGACGGGCTCGCGGGATTCACCGGGCGTTCCCAGAGTCGGTGCACCTAGTGTGGGTGGAATGCTCCCCCGCATCTTCGGCTGGGTCATCGTACTCGGCACCGCCGTCGCAGCGCTCATCCTCGCCTGGCCGCAGGCGTTCGGCCTGCAGAACCAGTGGATCGCAGCGCACGTCGTCGCGCTCCGAGGGGTCGCCGCGGTCTGCGGCCTCGTCGTCGCGGTGATCTTCGCGCTCCTCGCGATCCCCCGCCGCTCACGGCGCTTCGCGATCGCGATGGCCGTCGTGTTCGCACTCTTCGCAGGCGCCAACGTGGCGGTGCTCGCGATGCGCGGCGCCGGCAGCGTGGATGCCACGGGCGCCACGCCGCCCGACTCGGTCACCGTGCTGGCGTGGAACACGCTCGGCGAGGTGCCCGACGCGAGCACCATCGCGGACCTCGCCCTCGACGAGGGCGCCGACGTCGTCGTGCTGCCCGAGACCACCGACCCGCTCGGCGAGGAGGTCGCGATCGCGATGCGCGAGGGCGGATCCCCGATGTGGGTGCACACGCTCGCCTACGACGACGTGGCGAAGGCCAGGTCGACGACACTGCTGATCAGCCCCGAGCTCGGCGACTACGAGGTGGTCTCGGCCGAGGCGCCCGGCCCGCCCGGCAACACGAACACCCTGCCGAGCGTCGTGGCCGACCCGGTCTCGGGCGACGGCCCCCGCATCGTCGCCGTGCACGCGGTCGCGCCGATCCGTTGGGAGCTGCGCAACTGGCGCAGCGACCTCGACTGGCTCGCCGAGCAGTGCACGGGCGAGAACGTCATCATGGCGGGCGACTTCAACGCGACGGTCGACCACTTCGCCGGTCGCGGCATCGACGGCGGCGACCTCGGGCGGTGTCGGGATGCCGCGGTCGCGGCCCGCTCGGCGGCGCTCGGCACCTGGCCGGCCAGTGCGCCCGAGCTGCTCGGCAGCCCGATCGACCATGTGATGGCGACGCCCGGCTGGGCGGTGGAGCGCTTCGAGGTGATCGGCAGCCTCGACGACGCGGGCAGCGACCACCGCCCGATCGCGGCCACGCTCGTGCGAGCCGGCTGAGTCGCTCAGGCGGTTCGGCTCTCATCCGGCGGTGCGAGAATGGAGCCATGGCGAACTCGAGCGACACCTCCACCACTGAGACCGCGGCTCCGGCCACCACGAACGGCGACGAAGCCGACCGCAACGCGAACCGTTCGACGACGCCCGGCTCCGAGGGATTCAAGAACTTCATCGGCACCGGCTGGGCCGAACGCGACGAGACGCTGCCGCAGGCCCGCCCGCAGGCCGCCAACGCCGCCGAACGCCGTGCCAAGGTCTCCGCAGCGTTCCCCGGCCAGCGCCTCGTCATCCCCGCGGGCGACATGAAGCAGCGCGCGAACGACACCGACTACCCGTATCGCGCGCACTCGGCGTTCGCGCACCTCACCGGCTGGGGCTCCGACTCCGAGCCGGGTGCGCTGCTCGTGCTCGAGCCGACCGGCGACACCGGTCACGAGGCGACGCTGTACTTCCGCGAGCGCGCGGGTCGCGACTCCGAGGAGTTCTACGCCAACGCCGCGATCGGCGAGTTCTGGATCGGCCCCCGTCCCTCCCTCGCGCACGTCGCCGCCGACCTCGCAGTCGCCACTCGCGACATCCTCGACTTCGACGCCGTGATCGACGCCGTCGACACCGCGACGCTCGTCATCCGCGAGGCCGACGCCGCCGTGACCGAGCGCGTCGACCACGCCCGCATCCGCTTCGCCGCCGAGCGCGTGCTCAGCGAGAACGCGCAGGACGCGGCGTTCTCGCTCGAGGTCGGCGGCGACCACGAGCCCGACGGCGAGCTCGCGCGAGTCGTGAGCGAGCTGCGTCTCGTGAAGGACGACTACGAGATCGCCGAGATGCGCGCCGCGATCGACGCGACCGAGCGCGGCTTCGGCGAGGTGCTCGCCGAGCTCCCCCGCATCACGGCCGAAGTGCGCGGCGAGCGCGTCATCGAGGGCGTCTTCGCGACCCGCGCCCGCCTCGACGGCAACGACGTCGGCTACGGCTCGATCGCGGCGGCAGGTCCGCACGCGACGATCCTGCACTGGACCCGCAACGACGGCCCGGTCGTGCCCGGCGACCTCGTGCTGCTCGACGCGGGCGTCGAGATGGACTCGTACTACACCGCCGACATCACGCGCACCTTCCCGGTGAACGGCACCTTCTCGCCCGTGCAGCGGCAGGTCTACGAGGCCGTGCTCGAGGCCGCCGACGCCGCCTTCGCGATCGTGAAGCCGGGCATCGTGTTCCGCGAGGTGCATGCCGCGGCGATGGCCGTCATCGCGCGCAAGACCGCCGAGTGGGGCTTCCTGCCGGTGTCGGCAGAGGAGTCGCTCGAGCCCGACAACCAGTTCCACCGCCGGTACATGGTGCACGGCACGAGCCACCACCTCGGCCTCGACGTGCACGACTGCGCGCAGGCGCGGCGCGAGCTGTACATGGACGGCGTGATCGAGGCGGGCATGATCTTCACGATCGAGCCCGGCCTGTACTTCCAGCCCGACGACCTCACGGTTCCGGCCGAGTTCCGCGGCATCGGCGTGCGCATCGAGGACGACATCCTCGTCACCGCCGACGGCGCCGAGAACCTCTCGGTGCGGATCCCCCGCACCGCCGACGCGGTCGAGGCGTGGGTGCAGGGCGCCCGCGGCTGATCGCGCGCGCGGCGGCGCCTCGCTCTCCGCGTTCGTCTCTTCGACGCCCTCTGCGCCACGACCGGCGCGGGGGTGTCGAAGTGGCGCGCCGAGCGACCGCTCAGCCGGCGGCGCGCGCCGTGCGGGCGGCGCGCGCTGCGCGGCGGGCTCTCCACCAAGCCCAGAAGCGGGCGAGCTGACGCTTCGTGAACGCAGCGAGGCGCTTCGCCCACGCGAACTCGGTGCCGAGAACGGCGAGCCCGAGGAAGACGACGAGCCAGCCCGGCCCCGGCAGCGGTACGAGCAGCAGCCCACCGACGGCGATCGCGCCGCCGAGCACGGCCACGCCGATGCGGTAGACACGGCGGAGCACCGGTCGCCCCTCGATCCGGTTGCGGATGCCGCGGAGCAGGCGCCGCATCGGACGATCGGGCCGCTCGCCCGCGGCGATCTCACGGGTGATCTCGGCTTCGAGGCCTTGGTGTTCGGCCGTGTCGGCAGTCGTCATGGCGACACGATATATCGCGAGTCTGGGAGCCGCCCGCGCCTCGGCGACGAGCCTGTTCGGGCCCGACGGTCGGGCACGGCTCGTCGCGCCCACCGGGTGGGGACGGGCTACCCCTCGCCGTCGCCCGTCTCGGCTGCCCGGCGGGCGCGCTGCTCGGAGTCACGGGCCTCGCGGGCGGCGCGGCGAGCCGCGTCCTGCGCCTCGCCGTAGGTGAGCCCGCGGGGCTCTTCGGCGGGGGCGACGGGGGCGGATGCCTCGTCGGTGCCCGCCTCCTCGGTGGGAACCGTGTCGGAGTCGGCCGGCACCACCGGCGGCGCCGGCGGCGCGGCGACGACGGCCGACTGCCCGGGTGCGGGCGGGAACACCTGCCCAGAGGTGCCGAGCACCGTGCGGGCGCGCGTCACGTGGGCCGGCTCGGCGATGATCGCGTAGCGGGTGGCGAGCACCTGCATGACCGAGGTGAAGTCGCGACGCCGGCGGTTGACCGAGTACGAGACGACGCTGAAGATCATGCCGAAGCCTGCGCCGATGAGCACCGCCGCACCGAGAATGCCGAGCGAGGCTCCCGACGGGGCGAAGATGAAGAACAGGAGACCGAGGAAGAGGCCGAACCAGGCCCCCGAGAGCGCACCCGCCCCGGCAGCCCGGCTCCAGGTCAGCCTGCCGGTGATGCGCTCGACGCTCGTGAGGTCGGTGCCGACGATCGCCAGCTCCTTCACGGGGAACTCGGCCTTCGAGAGCCGGTCGACCGCGGCCTGCGCCTCGGCGTAGCTCTCGAAGCTCGCAACGGTCTCGCCCTTCGGCAGCGTCGGGAACTCGCGGCCGGCACGGCCACCGTACGGCGTCTGGTTGCTCACCGGCCCATTCTCCCATGCCAACGCCCGGCGGGGCCGGAATGAGGCCCGCGACGGGGCATCCGGGGGCTAAGTTGGAAGCGTGAGCGCCACGAGAGTCTTCGTCGCCCGACTCGCCGGGTGCGCCGTCTTCGACCCCGCCGGCGATCGGGTCGGCAAGGTGCGCGACGTCCTCGTCGTGTACCGGAAGAGCGACCCTCCGCGCGTCGTCGGCCTCATCGTCGAGATCCCCGGCAAGCGGCGCGTGTTCGTCTCGATCGGGCGCGTCACCTCGATCGGCGGCGGCCAGATCATCACGACCGGGCTCATCAACCTGCGTCGCTTCGAGCAGCGCGGCGGAGAGGTGCGGGTCATCGCCGAGATGCTCGGCCGCAAGGTGCTCTTCAACGACGGCTCGGGCACGGCGACCATCGAGGACGTCGCGATCGAGGAGCAGGAGCCCGGCGAGTGGGAGGTCGACCAGCTCTTCGTGCGTCGGCCCAAGGGAGCCTCGCCGTTCTCGAAGGGGCAGTCGGCCTACGTCACCTGGCGCGAGGTGCGCGAGCAGCTCGCCACCGGTGAGGCGCAGTCGGCCGAGCAGCTCATCGCGACCTACTCCGAACTGAAGCCGGCCGACCTCGCGTCGACCCTGCTCGACCTTCCGGCGCAGCGGCGCCAGGAGGTCGCCGAGGAACTGCCCGACGACCGGCTGGCCGACGTGCTCGAAGAGATGCCCGAGTCCGACCAGGTCGTGATCCTCGCCGGCCTCGGCGACGACCGCGCCGCCGACGTGCTCGACCACATGCAGCCCGACGACGCGGCCGACCTCATCGCGCAGCTGCCCGAGGAGCGCGGCGAGCACCTCCTCGAGCTCATGGAGCCCGAGGAGGCCGAGGACGTGCGCTTCCTCCTCTCCTACGGCCCCGACACCGCGGGCGGCCTCATGACCACCGAGCCGATCATCGTCTCGGCCGACGCGACGGTCGCCGAGGGGCTCGCGCTCATCCGCCGGCACGACCTGCCGCCGGCGCTCGGTGCCGCGGTGTGCGTGACGCTGCCGCCGTACGAGCCGCCCACGGGCCGGTTCCTCGGCATCGTGCACTTCCAGCGCATGCTGCGCTACCCGCCCCACGAGCGGCTCGGCACCCTCATCGACCAGGGCCTCGAGCCGGTCACGGCCGACACCTCGGCCGCCGAGGTGAGCCGCATCCTCGCGAGCTACGACCTGGTCTCGGTGCCGGTCGTCGACGAGAAACATCGACTCGTCGGGGTGGTGACGATTGACGACGTGCTCGACTACCTGTTGCCCGATGACTGGCGAAGTCACCCCGAGGAAGGCGAGCTGGCCAAGCGCAGCACCGCGCGGGCGCAGCTGACGACGGGAAGCATCCCGATCCCATACGGAAGGAGGGGAGCAGATGGCACGCGCTGAGTCGGAAGACCGTCGTTTCGACACACCGAAGGGCATTCGCCGCAATGCTCCCTTCCGAGGAGGCTCGGGCGACAGCGATCGCTTCGGCCGCTTCACCGAGTGGGTGGCCCGCGGCATGGGTACGCCGGCGTTCCTGCTGGGCCTGTCGGTGTTCGCCATCGGCTGGATGGCCTGGAACACCTTCGCGCCCGAGCAGTTGCGGTTCGACTCGATCGCGATCGGATTCACCGCGCTCACCCTCGTGCTCTCGCTGCAGGCGTCGTACGCGGCCCCGCTCATCCTGCTCGCGCAGAACCGGCAGGACGACCGCGACCGCGTGCAGATCGAACAGGACCGCCAGCGCGCCGAGCGCAATCTCGCCGACACCGAGTACCTCGCCCGCGAGGTCGTGGCGCTGCGGCTCGCCGTGAAAGACCTGGCCTCCAAGGAGTTCATCCGCGCCGAGCTGCGCGCGATCCTCGACGAGCTCGACCGCCGCGACGAGGAGGAGGCCGAGCATGCCGGCTGAGGGCGCACCCCCCGCGTCGCCCCTCGAACAGGCCGTGCTGCGCGCCCTCGAGTCGGTCATCGACCCCGAGATCCGCAAGCCCATCACCGAGCTCGACATGGTCGATCGCGTCGTCGAGGCGGGCGACGGCCGCGTCGAGGTCGGCATCCGCCTGACGATCGTCGGATGCCCCGCCAGCGACCGCATCGAACGCGACGTGCGGCAGGCCGCCGAATCGGTAGCGGGGGCGGGCAACGCCGCCGTCGAGCTCTCGGTGATGACCCCCGAGCAGCGCGCCGCGCTCACCGAACGGCTCCGCGGCGGCCGGGCCGCGCGCACGAACCCGTTCGGCCCCGGCTCGCTCACGCGCGTGATCGCGGTGACGAGCGGCAAGGGCGGCGTCGGCAAGTCGACCGTCACGGCGAACCTCGCGGTGGCGCTCGCCGCCCGCGGCCTCGCGGTCGGCCTCGTCGACGCCGACGTGCACGGCTTCTCGATCCCGGGGCTGCTGGGGCTCGTCGACGACGACGGCCTCGCCGCCCGCCCGACGCGGGTCGACGAGATGATCCTGCCGCCCGTCGCGCACGGCGTGAAGGTGATCTCGATCGGCATGTTCGTCGAGCCGACCGCACCCGGCGGACGCGCCTCGTCGACGGCGGTCGCCTGGCGCGGGCCGATGCTGCACCGCACCCTCTCGCAGTTCCTCACCGACGTGTACTTCGGCGACCTCGACGTGCTGCTCGTCGACCTGCCGCCCGGCACCGGCGACGTCGCGATCTCGCTCGGGCAGCTGCTGCCGAACGCCGAGGTCGTCGTCGTGACGACGCCGCAGGCGGCTGCGGCCGACGTCGCCGAGCGTTCGGGCGTCGTCGCTCGCCAGACCGGGCAGCGCATCGTCGGCGTGGTCGAGAACATGGCGGCGCTCGTGCAGCCCGACGGCACGCTGCTCGAGCTGTTCGGTTCGGGCGGCGGCGAGATCGTGGCATCCCGGCTCTCGACCGAGGGCGCGGCGGTGCCGCTCCTCGCGAGCGTGCCGCTCAGCATGGCGCTGCGGCAGGGCGGCGACTCGGGCGTTCCCGTCGTCGTCGCCGCGCCCGACGACCCGGCGGCGCGTGCGATCGAGCAGGTGGCCGCGCAGCTCTCGGCGATGCCGCGTTCGCTCGCAGGGCGCCGGCTCGACGTCTCGGTACGGTGAGTCGGATGCCACGCGCCGATGCCGCTCGGCGGCGCGCGTGGCCCGCGCTGGTACCGGTTCTCGCCCTGCTCGGCGCCCTCGCGGCGTGCAGCGCGCCCGTGATCGACGACCCCGACCCGCTTCCGCTGCCCGCGGGTCTCAGCGCGGGCGTGCAGCAGGGGCGGCTCGACGTCGAGGCACGACGGATCGTGGTGCACCTCGAGAACGCCGGGCCTGCCCCCGTGTCGATCACCGGGGTACAGCTCGAGGTGCCGGCGCTCGGCGCCGTGCTCCAGTACGACGACGGGGTCGAACTTTCGGCCGACGACGCGATCGACCTACGGCTCGAGTTGCCGCCGCCCGGCTGCGCGGCGGTCGGCGACGAGCCGATCGTGCGCCTGCAGGGTCGCGTCGAGACCGCCCCGCGCGACTTCGTCGGTGAGCTGACGCCCGACGACCCATTCGACACGCTCCCCCGCATCGTCGCCGGCGACTGTCTCGAGTCCTCGGTCGCCGAGGTCGCGACGATCGCGATGCCCGAGCACCTTCGCGTCGAGAGCGAGGGGGCCGCGCAGCGCGCGTGGATCGACGTCACCGTCGACCCCGCACCGTCGGGCGCAGGCTCGCTCGCGATCTCGCTCGTGCGCGGCTCGACGCTGCTCGGCAACGAGGCGGGCACCGACTGGCCGCTCGACCTCGCGGTCACCCCCGGCGATGCACCCGTGGTCGTGCCGCTCGCCGTGCGGCCGGCGCGCTGCGACCCGCACGTGCTCGCCGACGACAAGCGCGGCACCATCCTCGCCTTCGTCGTCGCCACGGGCGACGGGCGGACGGGCCTGATCGACCGTCCGTCATCCGACGCGCTCAAGGCGGAGCTCTACGACTACGTCACCGAGCGCTGCGGGCTGAGCTGATCTCCTTGACGATCAGCTTGCCGCGTTCGCCGAGCTGCGTCACCCGCCGGGCGCGGCGCCTCCCGCGCCCGGGCCAGGCGGACTGCTGTTTCGGCTCTGCCAGTTCCGCCTCATCGCCGCCTCCCGCGCATCTCCGCAGCCCACCGGATGAGGCGGAACTGGCAGAGCCGGAATGCGCACCCGCCACGGCACCGCCTCGGCACCGCCTCGGCACCGGCCGCACGGCAGGCCAGCGGCAGGCGCACGGAGGGAACCGTGATGATCGAGCTCAGCGCGAACCTCAGTCTGCCGGCGGCTCCACCACGCGGGCGAGGAGCTCGACGAGCAGCCGCTCGGTGAGCGGCCCCGGCAGCGCCTCGACGAGGGCGAGCACCGGCGCGAGCTGATCGGGCAGGGCACCCTCGCCGCCGAGGAGGCCTGCCGCACCGAGGATCGCGGCGGCGGTGTCGGAGTCGAGGCCGCCCGCGGCGAGCGCGGCGAGGCCCGACGCACCGCCGTCGGCGTCGAAACCCGGCAGGGCCAGGGCGAGTCCGGCGAGGGCGGCGCCTCCGTCGATCTGCGGGATGCCCCGCACCTCGTCGGCCGCGACCACGAGCGCCGCGGCGAGTTCGGGAAGCACCCGTTCGGTGACGGGCGTCACGGTGAGGTGCGTCGTGTGCGGCAGGTGGGTGCCGTCGGCCTGGACGAGCCCGGGCTGCAGCTGCAGCTGCCAGCCGGCCGACCGCGCGGCATCCGCCCAGTGATGGGGGTCGACGCGCGAGCCCGCCGGAGCATCCTCGTCGGTGGCGACCGCGAGCAGCGGGCCCGTGGCCCGACCCACGACCCGGAGGCCCTCGATGCCGTCGATCGTGTCGCGCAGCGCCGCGGTCGCGCGCGCCGCCTGCGCCGTGAGCTCGGTGAAGCCGGGCTCGCCGAGCGCCTCGGTGATCGCCCAGGCGGCCGCGAGCGGGCCGGCCGGCTTCGAACCGGTCATCGTCGGGTTCACGACGGGGTAACCGGGCCATCCGGTCGTGGCGAAGTACTGGTGCCGCTGCCGGTCGCGCCCGCGGGTCAGCAGCACCGAAGCGCCCTTGGGCGCATAGCCGTACTTGTGCAGATCGGCCGAGAGACTCGTCACGCCGGGCACCGAGAGGTTCCACGCGGGCAGCGGTTCGGGCCAGAACGCGAGGGCGAAGCCGCCGATGCAGGCGTCGACGTGCAGCGCGATGCCGCGCTCTGCGGTGATCGCCGCGACGTCGGCGACGGGGTCGAGGCTCGCGAACGGGTACGAGGGGGCGCTGAGCACGACGAGCGCGACGTCGTCGCCGAGCCGCTCCTCGATCGCGGCCGGCGCGAGCGTGCCCGTCGCCGGATCGACCGGCACCAGGTCGAGCTCGAGGCCGAAATAGTGCGCGGCCTTGTGGAACGCCGCGTGCACCGTCACCGGGGCGACGAGGCGCGGCACGCGCGGCGAGCCGAGCCGGGCCGCACGCCACGCATCGCGGGCCGACTTCACCGCGAGCAGGCAGCTCTCGGTGCCGCCCGAGGTGACCGAGCCCACCACGACGTCGTCGTTGCCGCTGCCGTCACCCGCACCGCCCTCGCCGCCGAGCACGCGGCGGGCGAAGCCGACCACGCTCCGTTCCATCGCGGCGACCGAGACGAACGTCGTCGGGTCGAGCCCGTTGACCGGCTGCACCCGGCGGGCTGCCTCGGCGGCGAGCTCGTCGAGCGCGGCGAGCCCCGAGTCGTACACGTACGAGAGCACGCGCCCGCCATGGGTCGGGGCGTCGGCCGAGCGCAGTGCGTCGAGCTCGTCGAGAATGTCGGATGCCTCGCGGCGGAACCCGCTCATCGGGTGCTCCCATCGGTGGTGCTGGGGGCGCCATGCGCCCCGGGGGTGTTCGGGTGATCCGGTTCGCCGGGGCCGCCGTCGAAGCTCGCATCGATGTTCACGTCGCGCCGCCGCAGCGGGTACCGGCGCAGCACCAGGACGCTCCCAGCGACGAGCAGGGCCGGCACGAGGCTGAACGAGAGCGCGATGCCGGCGATCGCGGCGGGCGCCTGCTCGACGGTCTCGGCGCCCGTCGACTCGAGGTAGCCCGTCGCGGCGAGCATGAGGGTGAGCAGCGTCGCGCCGAGCGCCATGCCGGCGGTCTCGCCCGCCGTCCACACGCCGCCGAAGCTGCCGGCCCGTTCGCGCCCCGTCATGCGGGCGTCGTGCGAGATCACGTCGGGCAGCATCGCCATCGGCAGCGACTGCATGCCGGCGTACGCGGCGCCGGCGACGGCGACGGGCAGGTACACCCACGGCCCGGGAATCCAGACGATCAGCACCATGCCGAGCGTGGCCCCGGCGAACACGAGGCTCGCGATGCGGAAGGCCCGCTCCTTGCCGATCCTGCGGGCGAGCACGCCCCACGCGGGAGCGACGAGCAGTGCCGGGGCGATCAGCGCGACGAACAGCAGCGTCACCGCCGCTTCCGACTCGAGCACCCAGGTCGCGACGAACTGCGCCCCGGCGAGCATGAGCCCCGTCGCGAGGCCCTGCAGCACGAAGACCGCGAGCAGCACCCGGAACGGCAGGCTCCGGCGCAGCGCGCGGAAGCCCTCGCGATAGCCGTCGACGGCAGGTTCGGCGACGAGCTGGCCCGTCGGAGCGGGCCCGCCGGCGCGGCGGAGGCCCGCGGCATCCGACCGCTTCGCCGTGCCGGCGGCGATCAGCATGCCGATGCCGATGACGACACCGGCGACGATCGCCATCACGAGGTAGCCCGTGACCTCGTCGTCGAACGCGCGACGGATCTCGGGGCCGCCGGCGCCGAACAGCAGGATCGCGAGCGTCAGCACGACGACGCGCCAGGTCAGCAGCCGCGTGCGCTCGTCGTAGTCGGGGGTGAGCTCGGCGGGCAGGGCGATGTAGGGCACCTGGAACAGGCTGAAGGCGGTGGCCGTGGCGAGGAACGCGATGAAGACCCAGGCGCCGGATGCCGCGGGGCCGACGCCCGGGGGCACGGCGAAGGTGAGCGCGAAGCCGACGGGCAGCGCGAGGGCGCCGACGAGCATGCCGGTGCGACGGGTGCCGCTGCGGAGGAGCGCGCGGTCGCTGCGCGCGCCGATCCACGGGTCGATGACGACGTCCCAGACCTTGGCCGCGGTGACGACGAGACCGGCGATGAGCGCACTCACGCCGAGCGTGTCGGTCAGGTAGTACACGAGGACGAGTCCGGGCAGCGTCGCGAAGCCACCGGTGCCGAGCGATCCGATCGCATAGCGGGCCACGGCGCCGCGGGACAGGGGACGCTCCGCTGCGGTCATGGAGCGAGTGTACTCACTCGGCCGACGACTGGGTCAACTGTCCTAGACTGTGCGCATGCGCGCCCAGACCGCCCCCGCCGACCTCGCCAGCAGCCTGACCGACGACGTCGTCGCGTCGGGCTCCGAGACCATCGCAGTGCCGACCCCCTCGACCGGCGAGACCCTGCACGAGCTTCCCCGTTCGAGCGCCGCCGACGTGCACGACGCGATCGCGCGGGCCCGCCTCGCGCAGCTCTCGTGGGCCCGTGCCGGCTTCGCCGCCCGCCGGCGCATCCTGCTCGCCGCGCACGACCTCATCCTCGAGCGCCGCGAAGAGATGCTCGACCTCATCCAGCTCGAGAGCGGCAAGACCCGTGGGCAGGGCATCGAAGAGATCTTCCAGGCCGTCTCGGTGACCCGCTACAACGCCATCGCCGCCCGCAAGGTGCTGCGCGGCCGCGCCGTCCGCTCCGGGATCCCGACCGTCGCCGCCACCCGGGTGCGCTTCGCGCCGAAGGGCGTCGCCGGCGTCATCACCCCGTGGAACTACGCGCTGAGCCTCGCCGCGATGGACGTCGTGCCCGCACTCGCGGCCGGCTGCGCCGTCGTGCAGAAGGCCGACGACCAGGGCGCCCTCTCGATCCTCGCGCTGCGGCGCGCCTTCATCGACGCCGGCGTGCCCGAGGCGCTGTGGGCCGTCGTCACCGGCGACGCCGCCGAGGTCGGCGAGGCGCTCACCGACGAGGCCGAATACATCTGCTTCACCGGATCGACCGCGACCGGGCGCAGGATCGCGGAGAAGGCCGGGCGACGGCTCGTCGGCGCCTCGCTCGAGCTCGGCGGCAAGAACCCGCTGCTCGTGCTCGACGACGCCGACCCCGCCGAGGCGGCCGCGAACGCCGCCCACGCCTGCTTCTCGGCGATGGGCCAGCTGTGCGTCTCGATCGAGCGCATCTACGTCGACCAGAAGATCGCCGGCGAGTTCCAGCGGGCGCTGGTCGAGCGCCTCCGGAGCGCGAAGCTCGGCGCCTCGCTCGGCTTCGGGGCCGACTTCGGGTCGCTCGCGAGCGCCGCCCAGCTCGCGCGCGTCGAGGCGCACCTCGCCGACGCGGTCGCGAAGGGCGCGACGGTGCTCGTCGGCGGGAAGGCCCGACCCGACCTCGGGCCATGGGTGTTCGAACCGACGATCCTGACCGGGGTCACCCCCGAGATGGACGTCTACGCCGAGGAGACCTTCGGCGCGATCGCCTCGCTCTACCTCGTCGCGAGCGACGACGAGGCCGTGCTCGCCGCGAACGCGAGCCAGTACGGGCTCAATGCCGCCGTGTTCACCGCTTCGCCCCGCCGTGGGCAGCGCGTCGCCGACGCGCTCGCGGCCGGAAGCGTGAACATCAACGAGGGCTACCGGGGTGCGTTCGCCTCGGTCGCCGCTCCGATGGGCGGCGTCAAGCAGTCGGGTGTCGGCCGCCGCAACGGCGAGGCGGGGCTCCTGCGCTTCGTCGAACCGGTCACGATCTCGCGGACGACGGGCCTGCTGCAGCTCCCGCGCACCTCCGACGAGTACGAGGCCCAGGCGCCGCTCCTGCTGCTGCTCGCGCGCGCGCTGAAGGCCGTCGGCCGCGCCTGACGCGGGCGCGAGGCATCCCGACCGGTCGGGTCAGGTGGCCTCGGAGTCGAAGGGTGCGGGCTCGTCGGCACCGAGCGACTCGCGCTTGCGCTTGCGCTGCAGGTAGGCCGAGTTCTCGTTGACGGCGGCCCGTGCGACGACCGGCGCGGCGGCGGCCTCTTCGGCGAAGGGGTCGACGTCGGTGAGTGCTTCGCGGATGATCCGGCGGGGGTCGTACTGACGCGGATCGAGCTTCTTCCAGTCGACGTCGTCGAAGTCGGGACCCATCTCCTCGCGCATGCGGTCCTTCGCGCCGCTCGCCATGTCGCGGAGCGAGCGCACGAGCCGGCCGAGCTGCGCGGCGTAGTGCGGCAGACGCTCGGGGCCGAGCAGGAAGACGGCGATCACCCCGATGATGAGGAGCTTCTCGAACGTCAGACCGAACATGCCTACAGGATAGTCGGCGGCGAGGCATGCGAACGCCACCCGCCGCGGCCCTTAGGCTTGGGTGCTGAGAGAGCCACCAGGGAGCCGCCACGTGTCCGATCACGACCTGAACTGGAAGTACGCCGACGAGTCCGTCGTCGAGTCCGAGCCGATCGTCAAGGCGCGCCAGCAGTCCCTCGAGCTCGGAGTCGAGCCGGTCTCCCCCGCGGTCGGCGCGCAGCTCGCCGTCATCGCGGCCGCGTCGCGCGCGAGTTCGATCATCGAGGTCGGCACCGGCGTCGGCGTCTCGGGGCTCTGGATGCTGCAGGCCGCCCGGCATGCGCTGCTGACCTCGATCGACACCGAGAACGAGTACCAGCAGCACGCCCGCCAACACTTCGCCGACGCCGGCATAGCGGCGGCGCGCGTTCGACTCATCGCCGGGCGTGCGAGCGAGGTGCTCCCCCGCATGAACGAGAGCTCCTACGACATCGTCTTCATCGACGCCGACGCCCCGTCGGTGATCGAGTACGCCGAGCACGGCCTGCGCCTCGCGAAGCCCGGCGGCAGCGTGCTCGTGGCCCGTGCCCTCTGGAAGGGCCGTGTCGCCGACCCGGCCAAGCGTGACGAGGCTGCCAGCGCGTTCCGCACGCTCATCGCGGAGCTGGCTCCGTCGACGGCGGTGGCGACGGCGATCTCACCCGCGGGCGAGGGTCTGCTGCAGATCGTCAAGCTCGGCGCCTGACGCGAGCTGACGCGATCGGTTAAACGACTCGAGCCCCGAGAGCGTCCTCGGGGCTCGCAGTCGTGATGCGTGACTCAGGCAGGGTTCACGACGCCGCCGAGGACGTCGTAGAGCTCCTTGGCCTCAGCGTCGTTCACCGAGACGACGAGACGACCGCCACCTTCGAGCGGCACGCGCACGATGATGAGTCGACCCTCCTTCACAGCCTCCATAGGCCCGTCTCCGGTGCGTGGCTTCATGGCCGCCATTGAGCTCCCCTTTCGTGGCTGAGATTCCATTATCGGCCATCTGCGGCGGTGCTGGGAAATCACCCCGAAAATGTGGATAACCCGTCGGGGGTATTCGCCGGCCGTCCGCCGGCCGGCGACCGGGTGTTCACCGACGCGTTCACCGCGCGAAAAGTCAGGATTCCTGCCCCGATCAGGGCGGCGTCCAGTCGTACGCGTCGATGCGCCAGACGAGCGCGATCCACGCGTATTGCAGCGCAATGAACAGCAACACGATCGACCAGCGGTACCACCGGGCGCGCGGCACCGCGAGCGCACCCACGATCGGGAACATCGGCGAGACGATGCGGAAGGTCGACGACTGCGGGAAGAACACCGCGAGCAGGTACAGCGCGTAGCTCGCGAGCCAGAAGCGGATGTCGACGCCGAGACGCCGCACGGCGGGGAGGAACAGCACTACCGCGAGCGTGGCGACGACCACGACGACCGCGCCCATGCCGAACCACGCGGGCAGCCCCACCCAGTTCGCCCACCACGCGCCGCCCTGGAACCAGGCGGTGAACGGCACGAGCTCCTGGTAGCCGATGTACCCGGCCCGCCAGGCCAGCTCGGTCGCGGTGTAGCCGTCGGGCACGCCCGTTGCCGCCCACACGATCAGCGGCCAGGCGAAGCCGACGGCGGCGGTGAAGAGGCCCACGGCGATGACGAGCAGCTGCTCCCGAATCGGGAACGGGTCGCGGGCGCGATGCCACCAGCGCCAGATGAAGTGCAGTGCGAGCGTGAGGGCGAAGGCGAGCGCCCCGGGCCGCGTGAACGACCACGCCGCGACGACGGGCACGAGCCATCCGTAGCGCCGATCGACGAGCAGCAGCAGGGCGAGCGCGAGCCACAGGAACCCGAGCGATTCGGCGTAGCCGAACTGCATGATCGGCGAGACGGGCGCGATCGAGAACAGCACCACGGCGAAGAGCGCGCGATCGGGTTCGAGGAAGCGTGACATCAGACGGTGGAACACGAGTGCGGCGCCGAGGCCCGCGAGCACCGCGATGGCGACCGAGGCGATGTTCCACGGCAGCCCGAGCCAGGTGACGGCCCCGGTCAGCTGCGGGAAGAGCGGCATGAACGCCCACGCGTTCTCGGCGATGTGGCCGCTGTCGCCGACGGGCAGTTCGCGGGGGTAGCCGGCGATCCAGATGATCTGGTACCAGCGGGCGTCCCAGATGTTCGCGAAGTCGAAGTAGCCCGGCTGGGCGCCGGTCCAGGCGTTGGGGCCCTGGCGTCCGGCGACGTCGAGCACCATGACGGTGGTCAGCACGCGCGCGGCGAGGTACACGGCGGCGACCTTCGCCCACCACGGGGTGAGGCGCCAGCGCACGCGCAGCGAGCTTCGGGTGGCGCGATCCGGATCGGGTTCGCGCGCTTCGGCCGCGGAGCTCATGCGACGGTCAGACTGCACCCGTGAGCCAGTCGCGCAGCGCCCGCTCGGTGTCGACGATCTGCGCGATCGCCACCCGCTCGTCGTCGGCGTGCGCCTTCAGCGGGTCGCCGGGGCCGAAGTTCACGGCGGGGATGCCGAGGGCGCTGAAGCGGGCGACGTCGGTCCAGCCGTACTTGGGACGCGCCTCTGCGCCGACCGCTGCGACGAACTGCTGCGCGAGCGGAGCGTCGAGACCGGGTCGGGCGCCTTCGGCGCTGTCGACGATCTCGACGTCGAAGCCGTCGAACACCTCGCGGACCAGGGCGGATGCCTCTTCGACGCTGCGGCTCGGCGCGAAGCGGTAGTTCACGGTGAGCACCGCCTCGTCGGGGATCACGTTGCCCGCGATGCCGCCGCGCACGAGCACCGCGTTGAGCCCTTCGCGGTAGGCGAGCCCGTCGACCTCGACGGTCTCGGCCTCGTACTCGGCGAGTCTGGTGAGCGCCGGCGCCAGCTTGTGGATGGCGTTGTCGCCGACCCAGCTGCGCGCCGAGTGCGCCCGCAGGCCGCTCGTGCGCACCTCGGCCCGGAGGGTGCCGTTGCAGCCGCCCTCGACCTGCCCGTTCGAGGGCTCGCCGAGGATCGCGAAGTCGCCCGCGAACAGCTCGGGGCGGGTGCGCGAGAGCCGGCCGAGGCCGTTGAGCGACGCGGCGACCTCTTCGTGGTCGTACCACATCCAGGTGAGGTCGACGATGGGGTCGGTGAGCTCGAGCGCAAGCTTCAGCTGTACGGCGACGCCGGCCTTCATGTCGACCGTGCCGCGCCCCCACAGGTATTCGACGCCGTCGATCGTCTCGAAGCGGGTGGGCACGTTGCCGTTGATCGGCACGGTGTCGATGTGGCCGGCGATCACCACGCGGCGCTCGCGGCCGAGGTTCGTGCGGGCGACGACCGTGTCGCCGTCGCGGATGACCTCGAGATGGGATGCCCCGGCGAGCGCCCGCTCGATGAGGTCGGCCAGGAGCCGCTCATCGCCGGACTCGCTCGGGATGTCGCAGATCGCCTGCGTGATGGCGACGGCGTCGGCGGTGAGATCGAGCGGGAGCGGGGCGACGGCGGGCATTCCCCGAGTCTATTCACGTGGGATGCCCGCCGCCGAGGTCGGCCGGCTCCGAGCCGTGCTCGTGCTCGTGCTCGTGCTCGTGCTCGTGCTCGTCATCTTCTTCGAGCAGCATGCCGATGGGGGTGGCGCAGGTGTCGCCGCGCCAGGCTTCGATGCCTTCGCGGACGGCGAAGACGGCGATCACGAGCGCGGCGAGGGAGTCCGCCCAGGCCCAGCCGAGCAGCGAATTCAGCACGAGCCCGACGAGCACCGCGGCCGACAGGTACGTGCAGATCAGCGTCTGCTTGCTGTCGGCGACCGCGGTCGCCGAGCCGAGCTCGTGACCGGTGCGCCGTTCGGCGAGCGACAGGAACGGCATGATGATCACGCTCAGGGCGGTGATCACGAGCCCGAGCGTCGAGTGCTCGGCCTCGGGCAGGAGGCCCGCGATCGTGAGGATCGCGTTGGCGCCGACGTAAGCGGCCAGGGCGAAGAAGGCGAACGCGATCACCCGAAGCGTCGGCTTCTCGTACCTCTCGGGCTCCCGTCGGGTGAACTGCCACGCGACGGCCGCCGCCGAGAGCACCTCGACGAGCGAGTCGAGCCCGAAGGCGAGCAGCGCGGCCGACGATGCCGCGGCCCCCGCGGTGAGTGAGACCGCGGCTTCGATGAGGTTGTACCCGATCGTGATGCCGACGATCCAGCGGATGCGGCGGTGGAGCACCGCCCTGCGCTCCTCGGTCATGGCCGTCGTCATGCGGATGCCTCGCAGCAGCCGGGCACCGAGCAGGCCGGGTCGAGGCACTCGGCCGACTCGTCGACGGCGAGCGTGACGCTCACGAGGTTCTCGAGCGCCGCCGACAGGTGGGGGTCGGCGATCTCGTATCGATTCTGTCGGCCCCGGGGCTCGGCGACGACGATGCCGCAATCGCGAAGGCACGCGAGGTGGTTCGAGACGTTCTGCCGCGTCAGCGCCAGCGAATCGGCGAGACCCGCCGGGTACGCGGGCCCCTCGAGCAGGGTCAACAGGATGCGCGACCGGGTGGGATCGGCCATGGCCCGACCGAGCCGGTTCATCACGCCGAGGCGAGAGGTCAGCGTCAGCATGTCGGAAACGATACAGCAGTTGCTGTATCAAAGAAGCGACGGACGGATCAGCATCCCGAGCTCGACGAACAGCAGCTCGAGGCGCCGCCGAGGTCGGTCGAGCAGACCCCCGTTGCCGGCAGTACGAGCTGGACGTTCGTCGCGGCGGCGAGATCGCCCGAGATCCAGGCGGTGACCGAACGCACCTGCTCGTAGCCCGTCGCGAGGAGGAAGGTCGGGGCGCGGCCGTACGACTTCATGCCCACGATGAAGAAGCCGTGCTCGGGGTGGGTGAGTTCGGCGAAACCGTGCGGTTCGACCGTGCCGCACGAATGCACATTCGGGTCGATCAGGGGTGCGAGGCGCTTCGGGGCCTCGACGATCTCGTCGAGCTCGAGCCGGATCTCGCGCAGCAGGTCGAGGTTCGGCCGGAAACCCGTCGCGTTGACGACGAGATCGGTCGGGTGCACCGCAAGCCCTCCACCGCGCTGCCCGACGAGTTCGACGCCGTCGTCCGCGCGGCGGGCGCGGAGGATCTCGAACCCGTCGACGAGCTGGATGTCCCCTCGGCGCACCGCGGCGTCGACACGGCCGCCGAGCTTCGCCCGGTCGGCGAGCTCGTCGTCGGCCGACGACGACACCCGAACGGCCTGGGCGTTGCGGATCAACCAGGTGACCCGGGTGCCCGGCACGTCGCGGGCGAGTTGCACGAGCCCGAGGAGCGTGTTCGCGGCCGAGTGGCCGGCGCCGACCACGGTCGTGTGCCGTCCGGCGAAGGTCGCGCGGTCGCGCCCGAGCACGTCCGGCAGGGCCGGCTGCACGCGGTCGGCGACCTCGTCGAGCCCGAGCAGGCCCAGACCGTTCGAGCCCAGCGAGTTCGGCGTGCGGTACGTGCCCGAGGCGTCGATCACGGCGCGAGCGGTCAGTTCTTCGACGCCGGCCGCGGTGCGGAGCCGTACGAGGAAAGGGGTCGTGGAGCGGTCGGTCGTGCGCGTGCGATCCATGCCCTCGCGACTGACCGCGAGCACCTCGGCACCGGTGCGGATGCGCGAGGCGATCGGCTCGAGCCGGCTGAGCGGCGCCAGGTAGGCGTCGACGAGGTCTCGGCCCGACGGGGCGCGTTCGGGGTCGGGCAGCACCCAGCCCTCCGCCTCGAGCAGTCGCCTCGATGCCGGGTCGACGAGGTGCTTCCACGGCGAGAAGAGTCGCGTGTGCCCCCAGGCCCGCACGCTGTCGGCGATGCCGCCTCCGGCTTCGAGCACGACGAAGTCGATGCCGCGTTCGACGAGGTTCGCCGCCGCGGCGAGCCCGATCGGACCGGCGCCCACGATCGCCACGGGCAACGTCGACAGCGGGTGGTCGGTCGTGGGCCGGGCGGTCAAGTCGAGCAGCGTCACTGCATCCTCCTGGATATCGATGATTGTCGATGGACTTCGATGCAGCAAGTATGGGACCGAATATCGACGGCTGTCAATATCGAGTAGTATCGATGCATGGTCGCGATGCTCGAGGTCACCGATGTCTCCGCCGCCGCGTGCTGCGCGCCGCTCGTTCGCGAGCCGCTCGGGGCGGTCGATGCCGAACGGCTCGCCCGCACCATCAAGGCACTCGCCGACCCCACCCGGTTGCGGCTGCTGTCGATCGTCGCCGCCTCCGAAGGGCAGGAGGCCTGCGTCTGCGACCTCATCGAGCCCGTCGGCCTCAGCCAACCGACCGTCTCGCACCACCTGAAGGTCCTCACCGAGAGCGGGTTCCTCACCCGGAGCAAGCGCGGCACCTGGGCGTACTACAAGCTCGCCCCCGCGAGCCTCGACGAGATCGCCCGCACGCTCCTCGCCGGCTGATCGGGCGGCCCGGGCGGGGCTCGGCCGGCGCGACCGCCCCAGGGGATAGTGTGTGCTTGCTCGAACGCACAGGAGGGTCATGCAGGACGCACGCGAGCAGGTACCGCGAGTCACGCTCGCCCAGGTCGCCGACCGCGCCGGGGTGAGCCTGAAGACGGCGTCACGCGCGCTCGGCGGAGAACAGTACGTGAGCCACGAGACGCTCACGAAGGTGCTCGCCGCGGCGAACGCCCTCGGCTATCGACGCAATGCGGCGGCGAGCCTGCTCGCGAGCGGGCACCTCGTCGAGTCGATCGGCCTCATCGCCGGGGACTTCACCAATCCCTTCTACTCCGCGCTGGCCCAGAGCGTGGAGGACGACATCCGACAGCAGGGGATGCACCTGTCCGTCGCGACGTCGTGGGAGTCCGCCGAGCAGGAGCGGCGCATCGTCGACGACCTCGCGAGCCGCCAGACCAAGGCGCTCGTCGTCGTCTCGGCCATGTCGGATCACGCCGACTACGCACAGGTGCAGGCGCGCGGCGTCCCGGTGGTCTTCGTCGACCGTCCGGCGGTCAACCTCGATGCCGACTCCGTCGTGTTCGACAACCGGATGGGCGGTCGTCTCGCCGCCCAGCACCTCCTCGACCTCGGACACACGCGGATCGCGTTCGTCGGCGACTATGCGTGGCTTCCCACCTATCGCGAGCGGCTCGAGGGCATGGCCGCAGTCCTCGATGGAGCGACCTCGTCCTGGCGGGAGCTTCTGCGTGACGATGCGCACGATGTCGCGTCATCCCGCGCACGAACGCGCGAACTGCTCGCGCTGCCCGACCCGCCGACGGCGATCGTCGCGGGCAACAACCGGATCCTCCTCGGAGTCCTCGAGGAGCTGTCGGCCACGGGACCGGACGACGCCCCCGCCGTCATCGGCATCGACGAACCGGAGTGGGCACGCGTCATGGGGATCACCACCGTCGCGGGCGACGTCGAAGCGGTCGGGCACCACGCCGCCCGGCTGGCGGTCTCACGACTCGGCGATCGCACCCGCCCGGTCGAGCACGTCGTGCTGCCGATGCGTCTCACTCCCCGACGATCGACGGCACGACACGGCTCCGATTCAGCGCCCCTGCGCGCTGAGTAGGGTCGCGTCGGCCGCGAACGCGGCACCGATCATCGGTGCCTCGTGGCCGAGCTCCGCCCGGAGGACGGGGAATCCCGTTCGTCCGAGTCCGCCGGAGAGGGGCGGCTCGAGCAGGTCCCATGAGCGAGCGATGGTTCCGCCGACGACGAGCGCGTCGGCATCGAACCGGGCGAGCGGGCCGTCGAGCGCGCGACCGAGGAAGGAGAACGCGTCCTCGAGCACCTCGCTCGCGATCGGGTCGCCGCCGCGCGCGCGGTCGGCGATCTCCTTGACATCGGGCACGGCCGTCGCGCACCGCGCTCGTCGCGCGTAGGCGGCGCGGACCGCCCGCCGCGACATCCGCTCCTCGATGCGCCGGCCCTCGAACTCGAGCAGATGGAGTTCGCCCTCGGGCGCGGCACCGTCCGTGCGCTCGCCGTCGACCACCCACCCGGACCCGACGCCGGTTCCGAGCGTGATGCAGCAGAACCTCGACAGGCCGCGCGCTGCGCCTGCCGCGTACTCGCCGAGCGCGAAGGCGTCCGCATCGTTGACGAAGGTGAACGAGGCCGGGTCCGCGTCGAGGGCATCGGCGAGTCGTGCGCGCAGGTCGACCCCGTGCAACGAATCGAACTTCCCCACACCAGAGTACTGCGCGATACCCGCGTCGAAGTCGAACGGGCCCGGGACCGCGACCGCCCAGCGCCCGGTGTGATCGGATCCGAGCGTGCGAGCCGAGGCGGCGATGCTGTCGATGAGGTCGGCGGCGCTTCCGCTCGAGTCGATGGATCGGGCCGCATAGCTGCCGTCGACGATCGCGCGGGCGGTGGCGTCGATGACGGCGACGGCGACGTGGGTTCCTCCGAGTTCGATGGTCGGTACCCGGTTGCGTGTCACGGTGCTCTCTCTGTCCGGGCCGCCGATGGATCGACGAGCCCTCTGGTCTTTCTGCATTGCGCTCCGTATGCCCGAACGGTCGACGGTACGACCGGGTTCGCGCACACGGGTGTTCGGCGGGCCGGCGCGAGCGCCGACCCGCCGAACGGTCATTTCGCGTGCACGGAGGACTCCTCCCGCCTCCGGCCGCTTCCGGGCTCTGCTCCCCTGCTGGTCATCGGTGCGGCCTCGCATCGACCAGGCCGTCGTAGGCCCAGACGAGGCGCGACACTGCCGCCACGTACTCGTCATGGGTGCTCGTGGCCGCATCGAGCTCGTCAGCCGCGGCGAGCGCGTTCTGGAGCTTGCGATAGGACACCGGCGTGACGTCGTCGGCCTCGATCGCCTCGGCCCTCGCGCGCCAGTCGGCGAGCTGCTTCACGACCTTCCATTCCAGGTGGCCGGCGGCGTTCAGCACTCGCAGCGCCTCGGCGACTTCGCCCGACGTCGCGGTGGCGGCCGCGTCGACGGCCTTCGCCGCGTCGAACGCGCGGGCGAAGACCGCGAATTCCGTCGCGAGGTACCGGCCCGCGTCGGCGGCGAGCGGCGAGTACTTCGTGATGGCGTCGTGCAGCGCCGTCTTGTCGACGTCGTACTCGAGCGCGAACCAGTCGAGGTTGCCGACGTAGGGCTGGGTCGGCGTCGGCGTGCTCTGGAGCGCGAAGTAGAGCGTGTGGACGCCGGTGATCGCGGACGGGAGCGCGACCTTCGCCGTGCCGTAGGTGCCCCAGCTCGAGCCGGTGGGCGCGAGCGGGACGGTGGCGATCGGGTCGCCGGACATCGCATCGGCGTAGACGGCGAGCCTGCCGTCGAGCACCTTGCTCGACGGCGCGTCGTAGCGCACGCTCAAGGTGGACGCGCTGCGGGCTCCGAGGTCGACATCGCGGTAGCGGATCCATGCGCCGTTCTTCGTGCCGGCGAGCTGGCCGCCGACGGATCCGGCCTCGGTCTTGAGGTCGGCACCCGAGAAGTCGGTGCCGTCCACGAGCCCGGTGCCTGCGGCGTTCAGCATGCCGTAGCCGGCGCGGATCGATTCGAACTGCACCGTCTTCGAGGTCTCGACGGCATCGGCGGCGGCCCGGAACTGGAACCAGTCGACGTTCGCGATCCAGCTCTGGCCCGAGGCGAGGGTGCCCGTGAACACGAAGTACACGTCGTTGACGCCGTCGAGCTTCGCGATCTCGTCCGCGGTGAACGTGTGCGTGAGCGCCGTGTAGTTCGCCCAGCCGTTCGTGGTCGGCAACGCGATCCTGCTCACCAGCGGACCGGTCGCCGAGCCGGTGCGGATCTCGACCGCGGAGTTCGCCGACGCCGAGCCGGGGTTGTGCGCGTAGTCGACCACCACCGACGCGAGCGGCGACTCGGAGAAGTCGAGCCCGCGGAAGGCGAGCCACGCCCCCGGCGAGACTCCGCCGACGTTGGTCCCGCTGCCGCCCGCCTCGGTCTTGAGCGACCCGCCGGACCACTGGTCGTACCCCTCGGCCTGCAGCATGCGATAGCTGTCGCCGCCGATCGCGAGCCGGTCGGCCGCAGCCTGCAGGAGCGCGAGCGCCGTGGACAACGCGCGCTCCGACGAGGATTCGTCGTCGAGTGCCGCCTTCGCCCGCGCGACCGCGGACTCGAGCGCCGCGAAGGTCGCCGCCGCGTAGCCGTCGGCGGTCACCAGGCGCGCGTCGTCGTACAGCGTCTGCAGATCGGCGCGCGTGCTCGAGAAGGGCGAGACGGTGAACGGATCGAGTGCCGTCGTTCCGGCGCCCGTCACCTGGGCCGCTGTGGCGCCCTCGAGCGCGGAGTCGGCGACGAGCACGGTGAAGCGCGTGCTCGTCGCGCTCTCCGGCTTTCCCGTGAACGTGACCTGCGCCGTGGTGTCGCTCATCCGCCTGACGGTGGCCGTGATCCCGGCATCCAGGCCGGGGAACGCGAGCGCTCCCTTCGAGAGCGCCGGGCGGTTCTTGCCGGCGAAGGTCGCGCCGCCGCTGAGCGTGAGGTCGATCGTGCTCCGCACGGCGCCCTTCGCGTCGGCGGTGATGGCGGTCGTACTCGGCGTGATGCGGTGGCCGTCGAAGCGGATCTTGAGCGCGAGCGCCCGTTCGCCTGCACTGGGAACCGTTCCGGAGAAGGCGCCGGGCGCGAGCGTGACGGCGAGGGCGTCGGTCGAGTCATCGACGAGGTGATGCCCCGCCGCGCCTGCCAGAGTCAGGTCGAGCGTCTCCTTCCCCGATTTCGTCGCCACGAGGGTGAGGCCCGCCGGCACGCCGGCGACGTCGATCTGCGAGGTCAGGTCGGAACCGATCTCGCCCGTGAACGTCGCATCGCTGACGTGCACGGAGATCACGTCGTCGATCGAGCCGTCGTTCGCACCGGACTCCTCGAACACCTGCGACGTCGTGGAGATCGCGTCCGCCGGGTGGTAGAGGGCACTGCTGACATGGTCGTTGAGCGACTCGGCCGCGATGCCGTCGGCTCCCCACGACGACGGCTTCGCGCCCATCGTGAAGTGCAGCACGCCGCCCGCATTCATCTCCGCCGCGGTGAGCCAGGTGCGGTCCAGCGACCGGCCGTTGAGCGTCGCACTCTGGATGTACCGATTCGTCGCGCTGACGCCGGGGGCCTCGACGGCGAAGTCCTTGCCGCCCGGGTAGTGGATCGTCGTACGGTCGAAGATCGGGGTGGTGATCTGGAACGAGTCGCCCCCCGCCATCACCGGGTACAGCCCGATGGCGCTCGAGACGAAGTAGCCGGACATGGTCCCGGCGTCATTGTCCATCGTCTGGAGCAGCCCCTTGGGATCGTTCTGGAACACCATGCGCTTCGACGGCGTCGTGCCGCTGCCGTCGGCGGTGTACCGCACGCACACGGGCTCGGTGACCGCCCGGTACGTCCAGTCCTGCGTGCGCGCGGGCTGCCCGACGAAGTTGTAGAGGAACGGCGCGTGCACCGAGATCTCGTTGGCGAACAGATGGAGATTGCGGGAGCAGTCGTCGGGAGCCTGGTCGCCGAAGAAGTAGCTCACCGCCTTCGCGGCGTCCTGCTTGCCGCCCATGAGCTCGACCATGCCGCCGAGGTCCTGCGCGTCGTACCAGTTGTACTGCCAGAAGGTGCCCTGGTAGAGGCCGCTGCTCCAGCTCTCGGGGTTCTTCACCGCGAAGTCCGCCGACTCGTCGTTGCTCGCGCGCGGCATGAGGAGGCCGACTTCGTCGACGCCCTCGGCGACGCCGGTCGCCGCCTTCGCGTTGCTGTCGTTCTTCAACGCGTCCTCGTCGAACGCCTTCGCCCAGCGCGCGCCCTCGGCCCGGTAGCGCTCGGCGTCGGCGGTCTCGCCGATCTCGTCGGCGATGACCGACAGTCCGTACGCGTCGTAGGAGTATCCGAGCAGACCGCCGCCCACCGAGTTCAGGTTCGTCAGGCTCGCCGAGCTCCCGGCCTGCGCCACGAGCGCCGGATACGCCTGCTCGAGTCCCTGCAGCTCGACGCCCTTGGAGATCGCATCGGCCACGACCACGGGGGCGCGCTCCCAGCGCACCGTCGGCACGGACTGCAGCAGGCCGCCGACCGAGCCCTTCCCGCTCGCGGCGACGCCGGCGTAGAGATCGACGAGCGACTGCACGACGTCCCGATAGACGTCGGGGTACACCGAGGCCACGGCCGCGTACTTGTGGAAGTCGTCCCACAGCGACCACGAGTCGTAGTGCGTGTAGCCCGAAGCCGGGTAGACGACGCCGTCGGCGCCCCGATACGTCCCGTCCGTCGACGTCGCGTTCATCGGAGTGTTCGCGAGCCGGTAGAGGTGCGTGTAGAACTGGGTCTTGAGGTCGCCCGTCGGGTCGTTCGTCGCCGTGGCATCCACCTCGACCTTGCCGAGCCGATCGTTCCACGCGTCCTTCGTCGCGGCGCGGATCTCGTCGAAGGTCTTCCCGCCGACCTCGACGGCAGCGTCGCGCTCGGCCTGCTGCGCGCTGATCGGTGAGAGCGTGACCCGGAGGCCGACGTGCTCGCCCGCAGCGGCCTCGAAGTTGAGCACCGCCCCGATGTCGGTCCCGTCCTGCTCGGTCGCCGAGGAGCTGAGCCCGGCGGCGCCCCACGTCTGGACCGACGAGGTCGGAACCGTGGTCTCTGCGTAGTAGTAGAGCTTGTACGCCGAGTTGTAGAAGAAGCCGGTGAAGGAACCCGCGATCGTCGTGTTGCCGTCCTCGCTCGCGCCGATCTCGAGGTCGGTCGCCTTGCGGCCGTTGCCCGTGTGCTTCAGGTCGATCACGAGGGAGGCGTGGCCCGCGCTGTCGAAGGCGTAGTCGTGAACGCCGGTGCGGGTGGCGGCGGTCACCCGCGCGTCGATCCGCTTCCCCGACTCGTCGAGGCCGACCTGGTAGAGGCCGGCCGTCGCCGATTCGTCCTTTGCGCCGTCGCTCTTCCGGATCGCCTTGTCGTAGCTGCTCGTCGAGGGCCTGGTCGTGTAGCTCTGGTAGGTCGGCACGACGAGCACGTCGCCCGCTCCGCCTCCGCCGCCGACGCCGTCGAGCGCGATGTTCGTGAAGCCCCGGAGCGTGCCGGCCGTGTACTCGTACCCGACGTGGTTCCCGGGGCTCGTCGTCGGGGTGACCGTCGCCAGCCCGTAGGGCGCGAATGCGCCGGGGCCGTCCTGGCCGTGGTCGCCCTCGGTGCCGATGAACGGGTTGACGTACTGGGAGTAGTCGGTCGGGTCGCTCGCGGCCTGTGCTGCGCCGGCCGGGCCGGCCAGGGGCAGGAGGACCGACGCCAGCACGGCGAGCGCGGTGGGGAGTGCGATGAGTCGTGGGCGGGGGGCGGGGATCGACGGGCCGGTCGTCGCCGGGGGCGGATCCTGATAAGACAGCGCTGTCATATGGTGGACGGTAGCAGATCGCCGAGGGCGAGTCCAACCGCGCCTCCCCGCCCGATCGAAGCGCCGGCGCCTCGGACGCAGCACGTCACACGGGCGGCGCTCTCGCTACCCTTGAACCATGCCCGCGAACGACACCGCCTCACGCCCTGCCCGCACCGCCTCCGCCGCCGGGCTCACCACGATCGCCGGCGACGGCACGGTGCTCGACGCGTGGTTCCCGGCGCCGCGGCTCGGCTCCGAGGCATCCCCGCTCGCCCCCGAGCACGCCGCGCTCGCGGGCGACGACTCGCGCCGCAACGTGCGCGTCGAGCAGCTCGAGCTCACCATCGACCTCGACGCCGCGCCCGCGGGCACGGCCGACGCGTACCTCCGTCTCCACGTGCTCTCGCACCTGCTCGCTGCGCCGAACACGGTGAACCTCGACGGCGTCTTCGGCCACCTGCCCGCCGTCGTCTGGACGAACGCCGGCCCGGTGCATCCCGCCGACTTCGACCGGCTGCGTCCCGCGCTGCAGCGCGCAGGCATCCACGCGACGGGACTCGACAAGTTCCCGCGACTGCTCGACTACGTCACGCCCGAACGGGTGCGCATCGCCGACGCCTCACGCGTGCGCCTCGGCGCGCACCTCGGACCCGGCACGACCGTGATGCACGAGGGCTTCGTCAACTTCAACGCCGGCACGCTCGGCACCTCGATGGTCGAGGGCCGCATCTCGCAGGGCGTCGTCGTCGGCGACGGCAGCGACATCGGCGGCGGCGCGTCGATCATGGGCACGCTCTCGGGCGGCGGCACTCAGCGGGTCGAGATCGGCGAGCGGGCGCTGCTCGGCGCGAACTCGGGCATCGGCATCTCGATCGGCGACGACTCGGTCGTCGAGGCGGGCCTCTACGTCACCGCGGGCACGAAGGTCGTGCTCCTCGGCGGACCGGACGGACGCCCGCGCGCGGTCAAGGCCGTGGAGCTGTCGGGGGTGCCGAACCTGCTGTTCCGCCGCAACTCGCTGAACGGGCAGGTCGAGGCGCTGTCGCGCACGGGCGAGGGCGTGACGCTCAACGCGGCGCTGCACGCGTAACGGTTCGGATGCAGCTCGGCGCTTCTCGTCGGCATCGCGCGATCGGCGACTCGCCGCTCGGCTAGTGTGGTGCAACCGAGGCCGTCGCGTGACGGCCTCTCCTGCACCTCACGAAGGAGTGACGTGGGTACCGACGCCCCGAGGACCCGCCGCCATCGCGGCCTGAGCTTTCTCATCGGCCTGCTGATCACCGTGCTGGTGCTCGGCGTCGCGGGCGCGGGGCTCGGCTGGTGGACGGTGCAGCGCTCGTTCCCCGCGACGAGCGGCCGCATCGACGTTCCCGGGCTCACCGCGAGTGTCACGGTGTACCGCGACGACGCCGGAATCCCCCAGCTCGTCGCCGAGACGAGCCGAGACCTCTTCTTCGCGCAGGGCTACGTGCACGCGCAGGATCGCTTCTGGGAGATGGACTTCCGTCGCCACGTCACCGCGGGCCGCCTCGCCGAGATGTTCGGCGAATCGCAGGTCGGCACCGACAGCTTCATCCGCACCCTGAACTGGCGCGGCATCGCCGAGCAGGAGTACGCGCAGCTCGACGAGGAGTCGCGCGCGTACTACGAGGCCTACGCCGAGGGCGTGAACGCCTACCTCGATGAGCGCAGCGGCGCCGACCTCTCGCTCGAGTACGCCGTGCTCGGCCTCCAGAACGGCGCCTACTCCCCCGAGCCGTGGACGCCGGTCGACTCGATCGCCTGGCTCAAGGCCATGGCCTGGGACCTCCGCTCGAACCTCGGCGACGAGATCGACCGGGCGCTGCTCGCCTCGGCATTGCCCGCCGAGGAGGTCGCGCGCCTCCACCCCGACTTCCCGTGGGGTGCGATGCCGACGATCGTCGGCGGCCCCCTCGCCGCCGCCCCGGCGGCGTCCTCGGTCACCCCGCTCGACGAGGCCGGCGAACCCGCCGCAACGAGCACGGCGGCGACCGGCGGGTCGCCGTCGTCGTCAAGCGAAGCGACGGATGCCTCTGCGCCCGAGCACCTCGCGGCGCTCGCCTCGCTCGCGCAGACGATCGACGGCATCCCCGAACTCCTCGGCCCCGAGGGCGGCGACCTCGGATCCAACTCGTGGGTCGTCTCGGGCGCCCTCACCGAGAGCGGCAAGCCGCTGCTCGCGAACGACCCCCACCTCGGCCCGGCGATGCCGTCGATCTGGGCGCAGATGGGCCTGCACTGCGCA
This sequence comes from Agromyces lapidis, assembly GCF_009749405.1. Taxonomy (GTDB): domain Bacteria; phylum Actinomycetota; class Actinomycetes; order Actinomycetales; family Microbacteriaceae; genus Agromyces; species Agromyces lapidis. The sequence goes on along the minus strand of NZ_WBIQ01000008.1, from coordinate 181,318 downwards.
GTGGTGAACGACGCCTGCCCGTTCGACGTCGCCGGGTACTCGTTCTCGGGGCTGCCGGGCATCGTGATCGGCCACAACGAGCGCATCGCGTGGGGCTTCACCAATCTCGGACCCGACGTCGCCGACCTCTACCTCGAGCGGGTCGAGGGCGACGCCTACGAACTCGACGGCACGATGGTGCCGCTCACGATCCGCGAAGAGGTCATCGAGGTCGCGGGCGGCGACCCGGTCACGATCACGGTGCGCTCGACCGGGCGCGGCCCGATCGTGACCGGCATCGGCACCGACTTCGGCGCCGTCGCCGAGGCCGGCCCAGCGGCATCCGGCGCCCCCGAGGGCGAGTACGAGGTCTCCCTGCAGTGGACGGCACTCACACCGGGCACCACGGCCCGGGCGATCTTCGCGCTCGACCGCGCGCGCGACTGGGAGGGGTTCCGCCAGGCGGCCGCGCTCTTCGACGTGCCGTCGCAGAACCTCATCTACGCCGACGACGCGGGCACCATCGGTTACCAGGCGCCCGGCAAGATCCCCGTGCGCAAGGCCGGCGACGGCACCGTGCCGATGCCGGGCTGGACGAGCGCGAACGGCTGGTCGGGCATGCTGCCGTTCGAACAGCTGCCGAGCGTGCAGAACCCGCCCGCTGGCTACATCGTGACGGCGAACAACGCCGCGGCCGGACCGGCGGGCCCCCTGCTCACGAAGGACTGGGACTACGGCTACCGCGCCGCAGCCATCGACCGGTTGATCCGCGAGCGCCTCGACGCCGGCGAGAAGCTCACGGCCGACGACCTTCTCGACATCCAGCTCGACACGAGCGACCTGAACGCGCAGCAGTTCCTGCCGTTCATCGCCGAACTCGCGGCGCGCCTCGACGGCGACGCCGCGCGCGGCGCGGCCCTGCTCGACGGCTGGAATGCGAAGGCCGACGCCGACAGCGCCGAAGCCGCCTACTTCGCCGTGTTCTGGCGCACCCTGCTCGACGACATGTTCGGCGAGCTGCCCGACGAGAGCCGCCCGCAGGGCGGCGACCGCTGGTTCAACGTCGTCGGCACGCTGCTCGGCGAACCCGAGAACGCCTGGTGGGGCGACGACGGCCGCGACGCGGCCATCACCGCTGCGCTCCGCGCGGCGTGGGGCGAGGCATCCGATCTCATGGGCGACGACGCCGCCTCGTGGAGCTGGGGCGAACTGCACACCCTCACGCTGACCAACCAGAGCTTCGGCGAGTCGGGCATCGGGCCCATCGAATGGCTCTTCAACCGCGGGCCGTACGAACTCGGCGGCGGGTCGGCCATCGTCAACGCGATCGGCTGGGACGCGAGTCTCGGCTACGGCGTCGACTGGGTGCCGTCGATGCGCATGGTTGTCGATCTCGACGACCTCGACGAGTCGCGCTGGATCAACCTCACCGGCGCATCGGGGCACGCCTTCAACCCGCACTACGACGACCAGGCGCCGCTCTGGCAGCGCGGCGAGACCCGCCCGTGGCCCTTCACCCTCGATGCCGTCGCCGAAGCCGCACACGACACGCTCGTGCTGCGACCGGCGGGCTGAACGCCACGCACCCGAACTGCGAACGGCCCCGATTCCATGGGAATCGGGGCCGTTCGGCGTTCGAGTGTTCGGCGCGGGCCGGACTCAGACGCCCGGGTAGTGCCGTTCGGGCTCGCCCGTGTACAGCTGCTGCGGGCGGCCGATCTTCGTCTGCGGGTCGAGGTTCATCTCGCGCCAGTGGGCGATCCAGCCGGGCAGACGGCCGATCGCGAAGAGCACGGTGAACATGCGCGTCGGGAAGCCCATCGCCTTGTAGATGACGCCGGTGTAGAAGTCGACGTTCGGGTAGAGTCGGCGCTCCTTGAAGTAGTCGTCCTGCAGGGCGAACTGCTCGAGCTCCTTGGCGATGTCGAGCAGCGGGTCGTCGACCCCGAGGCTCTCGAGCACCGCGTCGGCCGACTGCTTCACGATCTTCGCGCGCGGGTCGTAGTTCTTGTAGACGCGGTGACCGAAGCCCATGAGCTTCACCCCGTCCTCCTTGTTCTTCACGCGCTCGACGAAGCGGCCGACGCCCTCGCCCGACTCCTGGATGCGGGCGAGCATCTGCAGCACGGCCTCGTTCGCACCGCCGTGCAGCGGGCCCGAGAGCGCCTGGATGCCGGCGGAGATCGAGGAGTACAGGTTGGCGCCGGTCGAGCCGACGAGGCGCACCGTCGAGGTCGACGCGTTCTGCTCGTGGTCCTCGTGCAGGATGAGCAGGCGGTCGAGCGCCTTCGCGAGCGTCGGGTCGATGTGGTACGGCTCGGCCATGTTGCCGAAGTTCAGGCGGAGGAAGTTCGGCACGAAGTCGAGCGAGTTGTCGGGGTAGAGGAACGCCTGCCCGAGGCTCTTCTTGTGCGCGTAGGCGGCGATCACCGGCAGCTTCGCGAGCAGGCGCAGCGTCGTCAGCTCGACGTGGTCGGGGTCGTGCGGGTCGGACGAGTCCTCGTAGTAGGTCGACAGCGCCGCGACCGCGCTCGACAGCACCGACATCGGGTGCGCGGTGTGCGGCAGCGCCGAGAAGAAGCGCTTGAGGTCTTCGTGCAGCAGCGTGTGGCGGCGCACCTTCTCGTCGAACTCGGCGAGCTGGTCGGCGCTCGGCAGTTCGCCGTAGATGAGCAGCCAGGCGACCTCGAGGAAGGTCGAGTGCTCGGCGAGCTCCTCGATCGGGTAGCCGCGGTAGCGGAGGATGCCCTGCTCGCCGTCGATGTAGGTGATCGCCGACCGCGTCGACGCGGTGTTGACGAACCCGTAGTCGAGGCCGGTGAGGCCGGTCTGCCGGGTCAGCGTCGAGAGGTCGAGGCTGGAATTGCCCTCGACGGCGCGTCGAACCGGGAACTCGGCGGCTCCGCCGGGGAAGCTGAGGGTTGCGGTCTCGGGGTTCTGCCCCGCCGCGGGGTTCTCGACGTCGCTCACGGCGCCTCCTGTGATCGTCACTTGCGCGGTCACCTGCTTTCAGGGCCGTCGGCGTAGGGTCGGCTGCGGCCCGACCTACAGCCTAGACGTGCTCGGGGCACACTGTCGCATCCACCAAGAGAACCTTGTATACATTGGCTGGTCATCACAGTGACCGGATGACCCGCCGTGAGCCGGATGCTACGAACCCGCCGCCGCACGCAGGCGCTCGGCCGCGGCGGCGATGCGCTCGTCGCTCGCGGTGAGCGAGAGTCGCACGTGCTCGGGGTGATGCACCCCGTAGAAATGCCCGGGGCCACCGATGATGCCGAGGTCGGCCAACCGGCCGATCGACTCCCAGGCGTCGCGCCCCTCGGTCGCCCAGAGGTAGAGCCCGGCCTCACTGCGGTCGATGCGGAACCCGGCGGCCTCGAGTGCCGGCAGCAGCTGCGCCCGGCGGGCGCGATAGCGCGCCTTCTGCTCGGCGACGTGGGTGTCGTCGCGGAGCGCGGCGATCATCGCCTGCTGGAGCGGCTGAGCGAGCATGAGCCCGGCGTGCTTGCGCACGTTCGTGAGCCGGCCCAGCACCGTGCGGCAGCCGGCGAGGAACGCGGTGCGATACCCGGCCATGTTCGACTGCTTCGAGAGCGAGTACGCGACGAGGGTGTTGCGACGGCTGTCGCCGACGACGCGGGGGTCGAGCAGGCTCGGCACCGGGGTGTCAGCCCATTCGCCCGCCCAGCCGAGCTCGGCGTAGCACTCGTCGCCGACGATGACCGCGTCGAGCTCGAGGGTGCGCTCGCGCGCCGCCCGCAGCTCGTCGATCGACAGCACGCGGCCGTCGGGGTTGCCCGGGCTGTTCAGCCACACGAGCTTCGTGGCGGCGGGCCACTCCGCCGGGTCGTCGCTCGCCATCGCGGTCGCCCCGACGAGCACCGCGCCCATCTCGTAGCTCGGGTAGGCGGCCTTCGGGTGCACCACGACATCGCCCTCGCCGAGCCCGAGCAGGAACGGCAGCAGCGCGACGAGCTCTTTCGAGCCGACCGTCGGCAGCACGTTCTCGCGGCTGAGCCCGGTCACCCCGCGGCGCCGCGCGAACCAGGCGACGATCTCGTCGCGCAGCTCGTCGGTGCCGACCGTCTGCGGATAGGCGTGGGCGTCGCTCGCGGCGGCGAGCGCCTCGCGCACGACGGCGGGCGTCTCGTCGACGGGCGAGCCGATCGACAGGTCGACGACACCGCCCGCGTGCGCCGCGGCGCGCTCGCGGTACGGGACCATGAGGTCCCACGGGTAGTCGGGCAGCTCGCGCCCAGCCACGGTCAGTGGCCCTGCGGCGGGAGAGCGGCGATGATCGGGTGGTCCATCGCGATGACCCCGATCTTCGCGGCGCCGCCGGGCGAGCCGACCGCCTCGACCGCGGCGGTCGAGATCTCGAAGAACTCGACGTTGGCCTTGTAGTAGTCGGCCCACTCGTCGGGCAGGTCGTCTTCGTAGTAGATGGCCTCGACCGGGCACACCGGCTCGCACGCACCGCAGTCGACGCACTCGTCGGGGTGGATGTAGAGCGAACGCTCACCCTCGTAGATGCAGTCGACCGGGCACTCGTCGATGCAGGCGCGGTCTTTCACATCGACGCACGGGAGGGCGATGACATAGGTCACGGTGGTTCGTGCTCCTTCGAAGAGGCGGGGACTTCAGTCTATGCGTGCACGTCGGCGGCCGCGCGCGAGCGGCGCGAACGCGAGGGCAACTCGGGCCAGGCCACGATGAGCACGCCGATCAGGGCCGGAGCGACCGCCCATACGGTGCCGGCGAGATCGCCCGCGACGAGCACCGAGCCGCCTGGGCCCGGCAGCGTGAGGACGGCGACGATGATGACGATGCCGGCCGCGGCAGCGGCGGCGGTCGCACGGCCATGGGTCAGGAGCCGGATGCCGAGGAGCAGGGCGGCGACGCCGACGAGCGCTGCGACGAGCCCCCACGGGATCATGACCTCGCCGATGCGGAGCACGTGCCGGTGCCCGACGGTCGCGACCGCACCGTAGACGACGCCCACCACCGCCGAGATCAGCAGCCCGCCGATCCGGCTGGCGAGCGAGAGGCTCCCCGTCTCCGCGTCGCCGCTCACGGTGCCGTCGTGACCGTGTAGGAGACCGTCTCGCCGTCGGCGGCGAGGAGCACGAGGTACGTGCCGTTCGAGTACACGAGCGCGTCGGCGCCGCTGCCCGAGAGCTCGGTGTTCTTCGTGAAGCCGGCGGCCTCGAGCTTCGCGACCGCGTCGGCGATCGGGTCGGCTGCGGTCGTGGTGATCATCACGATCCAGCCGTCGGCGCCGCCCGTGCCTGCACCGAGCGCGATCTCGCCGTCGACGAGGGGGATCTCGGACGGGAAGTCGCTGGGCAGCTCGCCGTCGAGGCTGACCTCGCCGCCGGTGGCGTCTTCGATCGCACCCTCGACGCCCTGGTTCACGAGGTCTTCGATCGGGTTGGCGCAGCCGGCGAAGAGTGCGGTGGACAGCGCGGCGATCGCGACGGCCGCGGCGGCCCGGCGTGCGGTGACGAGGCTCCTGGACATGGCTCCGAGTCTACCGGGGCGTGCCTTCGGCGCGACGGGTGCCGTAGCGTGGATCCGACACCGCCCGACGGAGAGGATCGACGACGATGACCGATGGCACGAGCCCCGCGACGGCCGAGCAGCCCGAGGTGCGCGTCGAGCGCGACGGGCCGTTCGCGATCGTCACCATCGACCGCCCCGCGGCCCTCAACGCCCTCTCCCCCGCGGTGCTCGCCGCTCTCGCCGACGCCTTCGCCGGGCTCGCAGACGAGGGCCCCGCCGTCCGGGGCGCGCTGCTCACGGGCGCCGGCGGGCGGGCCTTCGTGGCGGGTGCCGACCTGCGCGCGCTGGCCGGGCACACGCCCGCCGAGGGCGAGGAGGCCGCCGACGCCGGCCACCGCGTCGCCGCCATCATCGAGTCGCTGCCGGCCCCCGTGATCGCCTGCGTCGACGGCTTCGCGCTCGGCGGCGGCCTCGAGCTCGCGCTCGCCTGCGACTTCATCTACGCCACGGATGCCTCGAGCTTCGGCCAGCCCGAGGTGAAGCTCGGTCTCATCCCCGGCTTCGGCGGCACCGTGCGACTGCCCCGCGCCGTCGGACTCGCACTCGCGAAGGAGCTCATCTACACCGGCCGCCGGATCGGCATCGAGGAGGCCGTCGCGGCCGGCCTCGTCGCCCGCCGCTTCGCCGATCGCGAGGCGCTCTTCGCCGGCGCCCGCGAGACGCTCGAGCTCATCGCCCAGAACGCCGCGCCCGCGGTCGGCCTCGCCAAGCGGGTGCTCGTGGATGCCACGGGGCAGCCCACGGCGACGGCGACGCTGCTCGAGATCGCCGCATTCGGCGACGCGTTCCGCACCGACGACATGCGCGAGGGCGTGGCGGCCTTCCTCGAGAAGCGCGAGCCCCGCTTCACGGGCGCGTAGGCGCGAGAGACGGATCGAGCCCGCCGAGGCCCTCACTGGGTCTCGGCGGGCTCGTCGATCGGCTCGGCGACCTCGGCTCAGCCGACGTGCGCGGCGAGCCAGGCGAAGCCGTCGAAGCGCACGCCGTCGCTGCCGAACATCTCGAGGTGAAGGTGCGGACCGGTCGACTGGCCGGTCGTGCCCACGAGGCCGATCTGCTGACCGGCGCTGATGCGCTGGCCCTCCGAGACCTGGAGCGAGCCGAACTGCATGTGGGCGTACGAACTCGTGACGACCTGGCCGCCGATGTTGTGCTGCACCTCGACGTTCACGCCGAGTCCGCCGCCGTTCTCGGTCGCCAGCACGACGACGCCGTCGGCGATCGAGACGACCGGGGTGCCGTCACCGGGGTTGAAGTCGACGCCGTCGTGGTTCGTCGAGCAGCCCGCGCAGGGTGCGTCACGCGGGCCGAAGCCCGAGCTACGCCGGTCGGGGTTCTGCACCGGCCAGACGACGGCGCCGGTCTCGACGAGCGAGACGGCGCCGACACTGGCGACCTGCGAGACGATGGGCGGCGGCGCCTCATGCACGTCGTAGGCCTCGGAGGCGAGGGTCGATTCGACCGCCTCGCTGCCGACCTCGACGGTCTGCGGGGTGAAGCTCACCGTGTCTTCGACGGGGGCGTACACCGAGGCGCGCTGCTCGACGTCGGTCGCGGTGACCGCGAGTGCGGGCACGCTCGTCGCGACGATCATGCCGCCGGTGAAGGCCATGGCGATCACCGAGAAGGTCTGGCGTGCGTCGAAGCGGGGAAGGATGCGCCGGCGACGCGGGGGCGTCGCGGGAGCAGGGGTGGAAATGGCCGCGCGGCGGCCGCGTTGGGGGAAGGAAGTCATCACAGGTTACGTATCGAGGGGGTCGGGTTTCGTGGCGGGGGAAGTTCTCTCGATGTCGAGACGAACTCATGTACCGTACGCAGCGATTCTGGGAGAAACCTCCGATACGCATGCATGAAAGCCGGGCACCCCACGAACGCGAAACGCGGATGCCACGGGGGCGACCCCGTGGCATCCGCGTTCAGTTGCGTCGGCTGCTGCCGATCAGCCCTGCTTCTTCAGGCGCGAGGTGATGCGCGCACGCGCCGTCGCGTCGAGCTCGACCTTGCGGATGCGCACGGCCGTCGGCGTGACCTCGACGCACTCGTCCTCGCGGGCGAACTCGAGGCACTCCTCCAGCGAGAGCTGTCGCGAGGGCGTCATCGACTCGAAGGTGTCGGCCGTCGACGAACGCATGTTCGTGAGCTTCTTCTCCTTCGTGATGTTGACGTCCATGTCGTCGGCGCGCGAGTTCTCGCCGATGACCATGCCCTCGTAGACCTCTTCGGTCGGGTTCACGAAGAAGGTCATGCGCTCCTGCAGGGCGATGATCGCGAACGGCGTGACGACACCCGAACGGTCGGCGACGATCGAGCCGTTGTTGCGGGTGACGATCTGGCCCGCCCACGCGTCGTAGCCGTGCGAGATCGCGTTCGCGATGCCGGTGCCGCGGGTCGTGGTCATGAACTCGGTGCGGAAGCCGATGAGGCCGCGGCTCGGGACGATGAACTCCATGCGGACCCAGCCGGTGCCGTGGTTCGACATGTTGTCCATGCGGCCCTTGCGGGCGGCGAGCAGCTGCGTGATCGCACCGAGGTACTCCTCGGGGGCGTCGATCGTGAGGTGCTCGTAAGGCTCGTGCGTCTTGCCGTCGACCTGCTTCGTGACCACCTGGGGCTTGCCCACGGTGAGCTCGTAGCCCTCACGGCGCATCTGCTCGACGAGGATTGCGAGCGCGAGCTCGCCGCGCCCCTGCACCTCCCACGCGTCGGGGCGGCCGATGTCGACGATCTTCAGCGAGACGTTGCCGACGAGCTCGCGGTCGAGGCGGTCCTTCACCATGCGGGCGGTGAGCTTGTGGCCCTTGACCTTGCCGACGAGCGGCGAAGTGTTCGTGCCGATCGTCATCGAGATGGCGGGCTCGTCGACCGCGATGACCGGCAGCGGGCGCACGTCCTCGGGGTCGGCGAGCGTGTCGCCGATCATGATGTCCTCGAAGCCCGCGACCACGGCGATGTCACCGGGGCCGGCGCTCTCGGCCGGGTAACGGTCGAGCGCCTTGGTGAGGAAGAGCTCGGTCACGCGAACGTTCTGCACCGAGCCGTCGTGCTTGACCCACGCGACGGTCTGGCCCTTCTTGATGGTGCCCTGGAAGACGCGCAGCAGCGCGAGACGGCCGAGGAACGGCGAGGCGTCGAGGTTCGTGACGTGCGCCTGCAGGGGGTGCTCGTCGTCGTAGGTCGGCGCGGGGATGTGCTTGAGGATCGCCTCGAACAGCGGCTCGAGGTCGTCGTTATCGGGCAGCTCGCCGTTCTCGGGCTTCGTGTGGCTCGCGGCGCCGTTGCGGCCCGAGGCGTAGACGACCGGCACGTCGAGGATCGCGTCGAGGTCGAGGTCGGGCACGTCGTCGGCGAGGTCGGAGGCCAGGCCGAGCAGGAGGTCCTGGCTCTCGGCGACGACCTCGTCGATGCGCGCGTCGGGGCGGTCGGTCTTGTTGACCAGGAGGATCACCGGCATGCGGGCCTCGAGCGCCTTGCGCAGCACGAAGCGGGTCTGCGGCAGCGGGCCCTCGCTCGCGTCGACGAGGAGCACGACGCCGTCGACCATCGACAGGCCGCGCTCGACCTCGCCGCCGAAGTCGGCGTGACCCGGGGTGTCGATGACGTTGATGGTGATGGGCTCGCCGCCGGCGTGCGCACCGTTGTAGGTGATCGCCGTGTTCTTGGCGAGGATCGTGATGCCCTTCTCGCGCTCGAGCTCGTTCGAGTCCATCGCGCGCTCCTCGATGTGCGCGTGCGCGTCGAAGGAGTTCGTCTGGTTGAGCATCGCGTCGACGAGCGTCGTCTTGCCGTGGTCGACGTGCGCGACGATTGCGACGTTGCGCAGGGAGTTACGGGTGGCGTTCGCCATGGATGGGTTCCTCGCGGTGAGGCATCCGGTCGGTCAGGCCGCCCGGAAACGGGCTCGGCCGGGCACCGCGGATGCGCTGGATGGGAGTCTGTGGGAGCGCGGACGACCGTGAATCGACGGTTCGCGCCAAGCAATCCTACCGTGCGCACCCGGGTGAATGCCGAACGCCCGGCATCCGAGGGTCGGATGCCGGGCGTTCTCGGCGTGCGGAGCTACGCCCCGAGCTTGATGTTCGCGCCCGGGATGGCCGCGAGCAGGTCGCGGGTGTACTGCTCCTTGGGGTTGTCGAACACCTCGTCGGTGGTCGCCGCCTCGACGATACGACCCTTCTGCATCACGCAGACATTGTCGGCGATGACGCGCACGACCGCGAGGTCGTGGGTGATGAAGAGGTACGTCAGGTTGAGCTCGGCCTGCAACTCGGCGAGCAGACGCAGGATCTGCGCCTGCACGAGCACGTCGAGCGCCGAGACCGCCTCGTCGAGGATGACGATCTCGGGCTTCAGCGCGAGCGCACGCGCGATGGCGATGCGCTGACGCTGGCCGCCCGAGAGCTCGTTCGGGTAGCGGCTGACCAGCGTGCGCGGCAGCGACACCTGGTCGAGCAGCTCGAACACGCGCTCGCGACGCGACGCCGCCGTGCCGATCTTGTGCGTCGTCAACGGCTCGGCGATGGTGTTGCCGATGTTGCGCAGCGGGTTCAGCGAACCGTACGGGTCCTGGAAGACCGGCTGCATGCGGCTGCGGAGACCGAACATCTCTCTGCCGCTCACGCTCGCGAGGTCGTGGCCGCCGACGACGATCTTGCCGCTCGTCGCGTCTTCGAGCTTCAGCAGCATCTTCGCGACGGTCGACTTGCCCGAGCCCGACTCGCCGACGAGCGCCGTGGTGGTGCCCTTCGCGATCTGGAACGAGACGTCGTCGACCGCGGTGAAGTCGCCCGACCCGCGGATCTTGAACACCTTCGTCAGGTTCTCGACCACGATCGCCGGCGGCTGCGAGGCCGCGGCCTCGAGTGCCTCGGCGCGGGCCTCGGCGGTCGCGATGAGGTCGATCGCCTCGCCCGCAGCCGACGAAGCGTCGGTAGCGATGGCCGACTCGGCCGCCGAGATGCTGCCCGTCGCCTGGATGCGCCGCGAGGCGAGGCTCGGGGCGGCGGCGACGAGTCGCTGCGTGTACGGGTGCTGCGGGTTCTGCAGGATCTGGGCCGAGGGGCCCGACTCGACGACCTGGCCCTTGTACATGACGAGGAGCTGCTCGGCGCGCTCGGCCGCGAGGCCGAGGTCGTGCGTGATGAACAGCAGCGTCGTGCCGAGTTCGCGGGTGAGCGACTCGAGGTGGTCGAGGATGACCCGCTGCACCGTCACGTCGAGCGCCGAGGTCGGCTCGTCGGCGATCAGGAGCTGCGGGTTCGCCGCGAGACCCATGCCGATGAGCACGCGCTGGCGCATGCCGCCCGAGAACTGGTGCGGGAACTGCTTGAGACGCCGGTCGGCGTCGTGCAGGCCGGCCTCTTTCAAGACCTGGATCGCGCGCTGCTTGACCTCTTTGCGGCCGCTGGCGATGCCGTTCGCACGGATCGCCTCCTCGACCTGGAAGCCGATCGACCACACCGGGTTGAGGTTCGACATCGGGTCCTGGGGGACGAACCCGATCTTGCGACCGCGGATCTCCTCCATCTCCTTCTGCGACGCCTTGGCCAGGTCCTCCCCGTCGAGCAGCACCTGCCCGCCCGAGATGTGGCCGGTGCCCGGCAGCAGGTTGATGATCGCGTGCGCGGTCGTCGACTTGCCTGAGCCCGACTCGCCCACGATCGCGAGGCTGGAGCCGCGTTCGAGCGTGAAACTCACCCCGCGGACCGCCTGCACGAGGCCGGTCTGGGTACGGAATGCGACCTCGAGGTCTTTGACTTGGAGCAGGGGGGTGCTCATCGCTGTGCCCTCGCCTTCGGGTCGAGTGCGTCTCGAATGACTTCACCGAGCATGATGAACGAGAACACGGTCAGGGAAAGCGCGATCGACGGGTAGATCAGCACCTGCGGAGCGGTGCGGAGCGTCGTCTGCGCCTGGGCGATGTCATTGCCCCACGACATGATGCTCGAGGGCAGTCCGACACCCAGGAACGAGAGCGACGCCTCGGCGACGATCGCACCCGCGAGCGAGATCGTCGCGATCACGATGACCGGCGCGATCGAGTTCGGCACCACGTGAGCCCACATGATCTTGAACCGCGAGACGCCGATCGCCGTGGCGGCGGTGACGAAGTCGGAGTTCTTGACGCGCAGGATCTCGGATCTCAGCACACGTGCTGTCGCCGGCCACGCGAAGATACCGATCGCGAGCGAGATGACCCACACGTTCCGGTAGTTCGCGAGCACCGACATGATGACGACCGCGGCGAGGATGTAGGGGATCGAGAAGAAGATGTCGCCGAGGCGCGAGAGCACCCCGTCGACCCATCCGCCGTAGTAGCCCGCGAACGCGCCGAAGAGCACGCCGAGAGTGAACACCAGGATCGTCACGATGATGCCGACCGACAGCGAGGTGCTGGCGCCGTAGACGATGCGCGCGAACACGTCGCAGCCCTGGCGGGTGAACCCGAGCGGGTGCCCGGGGGCGGGTGCGCCGTTGCTGTTCGCCAGCAGGCAGCCCTCGCTCGGGGACTCGTTCGTGAACAGGCCGGGGAACAGCGCGACGAACACGATGAGGAGGATCAGCGCGGAGGAGATCCAGAACATCGGACGACGACGCAGGTCGTGCCAGGCGTCGATCCAGAGGTTCGAGGGCTTGCCCTCGGCCTTGACCGAGTCGATGGCCTCGAGCGGCGTCTCCTCGAGCGGAGCGACGTAGTGCTCGATGCGGGGCTTCGATGAAGACGTGTCAGGCATAGCGGATCCTCGGGTCGAGCACGGCGTAGAGAAGGTCGATCAGGAGGTTCACGACGAGGTACAGCAGCACCATGATCGTCACGAAGGACACGACCGTGGGGCCTTCGCCTCGAATGACCGCCTGATAGAGGGTGCGACCCACGCCGGGCACGTTGAAGATGCCCTCGGTGATGGTCGCGCCCACGAGCAGCGTGCCGAAGTCGGTGCCGAGGTAGGTGACCACCGGGATCAGCGAGTTGCGGAGGATGTGCACGGGGACGACGCGTCGTCGCGTGAGCCCCTTGCTGTACGCCGTACGGACGAAGTCGAGGCTGGAGGTCTCGATGACCGAGGAGCGCGTCAGCCGCACGATCTGCGCGAAGCTGATCGTCGCGAGCACGATGGCCGGCAGGATCAGGTCTTCGAGCGGGGCGCCGGTGCCGACCGTGGGACTGAACCAGCCCCACTGGATGCCCATGAAGTACTGGGCGACGAAGCCGAGCACGAAGATCGGCAGCGAGATGAGCACGAGGCTCACCGCGAGGCCGGTCGCGTCGAAGATGCCGCCCTTGCGCAGACCGCTGATGAGGCCGACGGTGATGCCGGCGACCATCTCGAAGAAGATCGCGAGGAGGGCGAGGCGGATCGTCACCGGGAAGGTGCGGGCGAGCACCTCGTTGACCGGCTGACCCGAGTAGGTGACGCCGAAGTCACCCTGGAAGATCCCGAGCAGGTAGTAGAAGTACTGCACGATGAACGGATCGTTCAGGTGGTACTGCTCACGGATCTGGTCGATCACACCGGGGGCCGGCGGACGATCGCCGTAGAGCGCCGCGATCGGGTCGCCCGGCATGGCGAAGACCATGAAGTAGATGAGGAAGGTGGCTCCGAGGAGCACGGGGATGATTTGGAGGAGGCGCTTTCCGGTGTACCAGAGCATCAGCGCTCCTCAGGGTGTAGTGCTGAGAGCATTTTGGGCCGCAATCACAGAATCGATCGGATATCAGCATGATGTCCGGGGCGTTGTCGCCCCGGACATCATGCTAGACGGGATTATAGACGAGAGTTACGCCTCAGCCCTTGGTGATCTGGTGGTAGAGCGGCACCGAGTCCCAGCCGAACACCACGTTGTCGACGGTGTCGGCGGAAACGCCGGTCACGTTCGAGTACCACAGCGGGATCGCGGGCAGGTCCTTCAGCAGGACTTCCTGAGCCTGCTGGTAGATCGCGGTCGCGTCCTCGACCGAAGCGGCGACAGCGCCCTCCTTGAGGAGGTTGTCGAACTCTTCGCTGGAGTAGTCCTCGTAGTTCGATCCGGCACCGGTCTGGTAGAGCGGGGCGAGGAAGTTGTACATCGAGGGGTAGTCGCCCTGCCAGCCGGCGCGCGTGCCACCGGTCAGCTTGTCGTTGGTGCGGTCGTCGAGGGCCGCAGCGAACGTCGGGTAGGGCTTGCCCACGGCCTGGATGCCGAGGGTGTTGGCGATCGAGTTCACGACCGCGTCGACCCAGGCCTGGTGGCCGCCGTCGGCGTTGTACGCGAGGTCGAAGACGGTGTCGCCGTACGGGGCGATCGCGTCGGCCTCGGCCCAGAGCTTCTTGGCCTCGTCGGGGTTGAACTCGAGGACCTCGGCACCCTCGAGCTGGTCGGTCCAGCCCGCGATGACCGGCGAGGTGTAGTCGGTCGCCGGGGTACGGGTGCCCTGGAAGATCACGTCGGTGATCTCGTCGCGGTTGATGGCCATCGAGATGGCTGCACGACGGAGCTGACCCTCTTCGCCGCTCCAGTGCTCGAGGTAGTACGGCATGTTGAAGCCCTGGAAGATGGCTGCCGGCTGGTTGACCGCACGGTCGCCGAACTCGTCCTCGTAGGTCTCGAACGCCGAGTCGGGCACGGCGTCGAGGACGTCGAGGTTACCCGCCTGAACGTCGGCGTAGGCCGAGTCCTGCGAGGCGTAGAAGACGATCGAGAGGCCGCCGTTGGCGGGCTTGCGAACGCCGTCGTAGTCGGGGTTGGTCACCAGGTCGATGCGCTCCTCGTGAACCCAGGCGCCCTCTTCGGCCAGCATGTACGGGCCGTTGCCGATGGGGTTCTCGCCGAAGGCCTCCATGTCCTCGAAGGCGACCTCGGGCAGCGGCGAGTAGGCGGTGTAGCCCAGACGCAGCGGCCAGTCGGCCTCGGGCGCGACGAGGGTGACCTCGAAGGTCAGGTCGTCGACGACCTTGAGGCCCGTGAGCTCGGAGTCGGCTTCGTAGGAGAAGCCCTCGATGTTGTCGAAGAAGTACGACGAGCCCTGCGCGTTGCTGAAGAGGGCGCCGTAGTTCCACGCGTCGACGAACGAGTTCGCGGTGACGTCGGAGCCGTCGGTGAAGGTCTGACCCTCCTTGATCTTGACGGTCCAGTGCTGCCCGTCCTCCGACTCGATCGACTCGGCGACGTCGTTCTCGATCTCACCGTCGGCCGTGTACGACACGAGGCCCGCGAAGAGCGACGTGACGATCTTGCCGCCACCGGTCTCGGTGGTGTTCGTCGGGATCAGCGGGTTCTGCGGCTCGGAGCCGTTCGTCGTGATGATCGCGTCAGGGTCACCGGCGGGCGAGGTGGCCTCGTTTCCGCCGCCGCTCGTGCAACCGGTGAGCACCAGTGCGCCGGCTGCAGCAAGAGCAATGGCTGCAACGCCGATTCTCTTGATCTTCAATGTTCCTCCTGTGAGATGTGCGCGGGGGCAGAGCGGCTCGTGACCGCACTGTGCGCTTCGTGGTGCAAGACTACGAATCGTTCCCTGAGAAGCAAAGTCGAGACGGAAACCGTTACCGATGCGCAACCTAGCGTCATCGGGAGCGACACAGAACGCCGAATACACGCACGATCGTTGCGTGAGACCCCCTCATGCGAGGATTGCAGCATGCCCGATGCACGACGACTGCGAATCGAGCTCGCGATCGTGCTCGGGCTCTCGCTCGGCGCATCGGCCGTCTACTCGATCGTGTCGATCATCGCGCGGGTCACCGACACCCGCCCCCTGGCCGAGCAGTCGGCCGCGATCAACCAGTCGCGCTCGAGCCGCGAGTGGCTCGATCTCACCTACCAGTTCCTCGACGTGTTCTTCGGGCTCTTCGTCGTGGCCCTCGCGCTCTACCTGCTCTGGCGCCCCGGCGGAAGTCCTTTCCGGCGCATCGGCCTCGACTTCACGCGACCGGGGCGCGACGTGGCATCCGGCCTCGCCCTCGTCGCCGTCATCGGAGTGCCCGGCCTCGCGCTCTACGCGATCGGGCGCGCCGCCGGCGTGACCGTCGCCGTGGTGCCGTCACCGCTCGACACCCACTGGTGGACGATCCCGATCCTCGTGCTCGCGGCACTGAAGGCGGCGCTCGTCGAGGAGGTCATCGTCGTGGGATACCTCTTCACCCGCCTGCGCGAACTCGGCGTGGGCCCGTGGGCGACGATCGTCTCGAGCGCGCTCCTGCGCGGCACGTACCACCTCTACCAGGGCTTCGGGCCCTTCGTCGGCAACGCGGCGATGGGCGTCGTGTTCGGCTGGTGCTACCAGCGCTGGGGGCGCACGATGCCCCTCGTCGTCGCGCACTGGGTGCTCGACATGGTGTCGTTCATCGGGTATCCCCTGGCGGTCGCGTGGTGGCCGACGCTCTTCGCGCCGCCGGCGCAGTGACCGTCGGCGCACGCGTCGATGTCGCGGGCCCGGTCGGCCCGAAGAGCGTTCGGATGCCGCGTGCGAGCCGCCGGTGCACGAGACGACGGCGCGGCGCGAGGTGCCGGGCGCTCGGCGCGGGGCGGAGCGGCACGGCCGCCACCGCCTCGGCCGCGGGCGACGGGGCGACCGACGGCACCGCGTCCGCGTCGAGGTCGCCGCTGAGGTGGAGCGAGCGACGACTGGGCGTGCACACCACGCCGAGGTAGCCGCCGCGGGCGAAGTCCATCACGTCTTGCGCATGGCGCATGGCCTGGGCCGACTCGGCCACGCTGCCACGGCGGCGCAGGCGCTGTTCGAGGCCTGCGGTGTCTGCGGTGGCGACGCTCACGGCGATGAACGTCGCGATGAACGCCAGCCCCGCGATCACATCGATGCTCGGCATACGGCACCTCCCCGTGCGAATGCCCCTCGGTGCCACCCCTGGAAGCCATCCCGAGAGAATCTCAGTGTACTCCCGGGGGCGTCGCACGTGACCACCCTGATCCGCCGGTGCGCCGCGCTCGCGAACATGGAGGCACCCTCGCCCCGAGGAGCCCTCCCCCGGCATCGCCGGAGACCAAGAGACGGAACGGAACCATGCACCTCGCCGCTGCCTTCGCCGCCGGCCACCTCGCCGCCCGCGCCACCGACCGTCGCTTCCGCGCGCCCGACCTCGAGACCGAGATCCGCGAGGCGCACGAACGCGTCATCGCGCGGCGCGACGCACTCGTCGTCGCGCCGTCGCGCCGCGACTACCCGGAGCGCGGACGGCACGCCGCCGTCCCGCGCCCCGCGTAGTCGCACCGCCCCGCTACGCGAACGCCTCCACCGGCGGGCAGGCGCACACGAGGTTGCGGTCGCCGTACGCCTGGTCGATGCGGCGCACCGGAGCCCAGTACTTGTTCCGCACGAGCGAACGCACCGGGTAGACGGCCTGCTCGCGGGTGTACGGGTGCTCCCACTCCCCCGCGATGACCGACTCGGCCGTGTGCGGGGCGTTCCGCAGCGGGTTGTCGTCGGCCGGCCACTCGCCGCGCCCGACGGCGTCGGCCTCGGCCTTGATCGCGACCATCGCCTCGACGAAGCGCTCGAGCTCGGCGAGGTCCTCCGACTCGGTCGGCTCGACCATGAGCGTGCCCGCCACGGGGAACGACATCGTCGGCGCGTGGAAGCCGTAGTCGATGAGTCGCTTGGCCACGTCGTCGACGCTCACGCCCGTCTCGGCCGTGAGGGGGCGCAGGTCGAGGATGCACTCGTGCGCGACGAGCCCGTTGTCGCCCGTGTAGAGCACCGGGAAGTGCTCGCGCAGACGCGAGGCGACGAAGTTCGCCGCGAGCACCGCCGACGCGGTCGCCTGCTTGAGCCCTTCAGCGCCCATCATGCGAACGTACGCCCACGAGATCGGCAGGATCGACGGGCTGCCGTACGGCGCAGCCGAGACCGGCCCGCCGCCGTGCACGAAGCCGCCCGCGTGGTCGGCGCGCTGCGCCATCGGGTGGCCGGGCAGGTAGGGCGCGAGGTGCGCCTTCGCCGCCACCGGGCCGACGCCCGGGCCGCCGCCGCCGTGCGGGATGCAGAACGTCTTGTGCAGGTTCAGGTGCGAGACGTCGCCGCCGAAGTCGCCGAAGCGCGCGTAGCCGAGGAGCGCGTTGAGGTTCGCCCCGTCGACGTACACCTGGCCGCCGGCGTCGTGCACCGCCTGGGTGATCTGCTTCACCTCGTGCTCGTACACGCCGTGCGTCGACGGGTAGGTGATCATGAGGGCCGAGATGGATGCCGCGTGCTCGGCGATCTTCGCGCGCAGGTCGTCGAGGTCGACGTTGCCGAGCTCGTCGGTCGCCACGACCACGACGCGCATGCCCGCGAGCACGGCCGAGGCCGCGTTCGTGCCGTGCGCGCTCGACGGGATGAGGCACACGTCGCGCTCGCCCTCGCCGTTGGCGAGGTGGTAGCCGCGGATCGCGAGGAGGCCCGCGAGCTCGCCCTGGCTGCCCGCGTTGGGCTGCAGCGAGACGGTGTCGTAGCCGGTGACCTCGGCGAGCCACGACTCGAGCTGCTCGACGAGGCCGAGCGAGCCGACGACGTCGGCCTCGGGCGCGAACGGGTGCAGGTTCGCGAAGGCCGGCCACGTGACGGCCTGCATCTCGGTGGCCGCGTTGAGCTTCATCGTGCAGGAGCCGAGCGGGATCATGCCGCGGTCGAGCGCGTAGTCGCGGTCGGCGAGCTGCTTGAGGTAGCGCATCATCTGCGTCTCGGAGTGGTGCGTGTTGAACACCGGGTGCTCGAGGTACGGGCTCGTGCGACGGAGCGAGTCGGGGATCGCGGTCTCGGTGATCGGACCGTCGAGCTCGCGCTCGTCGGGGCCGCCGAAGGCGCGCGTCACGAGGTGCAGCTCGGCGAGGGTCGTCGTCTCGTCGACGGAGACCTGGACGGTCGCCTCATCGACCTCCCAGAGGAGCACGCCGAGCTCGCGGCCGCGGGCGACGACGTTCTTCGCGAGGCCCGGAACGTGCACGCTCAGCGTGTCGAAGTACGCGTCGTGCGCGACGTGCTGGCCGAGGTCTTCGAGCCACCCGGCGAGCAGCTTCGCCTTGCCGGCGGTCTGGGTGGCGATGGCACGGATGCCCCGGGGCCCGTGGTACACGGCGTACATCGAGGCCATCACGGCGAGGAGCACCTGCGCGGTGCAGATGTTCGACGTCGCCTTCTCACGACGGATGTGCTGCTCGCGCGCCTGCAGGCTGAGCCGGTAGGCGGGGTGCCCTGCCGCGTCCTGCGAGACGCCGACCAGGCGACCCGGCATCTGCCGTTCGAGACCCTTGCGCACCGCCATGTAGCCGGCGTGGGGGCCGCCGAAGCCCATCGGCACGCCGAAGCGCTGCGAGGTGCCGACGGCGACGTCGGCGCCGAGCTCGCCGGGGCTCGTGATGAGCGCGAGTGCGAGCAGGTCGGCGGCGACCACGGCGAGCGCGCCCTGCGCCTTCGACGCCGCGATGACGTCTGACGGGTTCCAGACGCGCCCCGAGGCGCTCGGGTACTGCACGAAGATGCCGAAGTGCTCGCCGAGGGCGGAGACATCCGTGCCCTCGGAGAGCTCGGCCTCGACGAGCTCGATGCCGACCGCCTCGGCGCGCGACACGAGCAGCGCCTTGGTCTGCGGCAGCGCGTCGACGTCGACGACGAAGCGGTTCGACTTCGACTTCGAGCCGCGGCGGGCCAGGAGCATCCCCTCGACGACCGCGGTGCCCTCGTCGAGCATCGAGGCGTTGGCGATGTCGAGGCCCGTGAGGTTCTCGACCATCGTCTGGAAGTTGATGAGCGCCTCGAGCCGGCCCTGGCTGATCTCGGGCTGGTACGGCGTGTACGCGGTGTACCAGCTCGGGTTCTCGAGCACGTTGCGCTGGATCACCGCGGGGGTGATCGTGCCGTAGTAGCCGAGGCCGATCATGGGCGTGCGCACCGTGTTCTGCGAGGCCAGCGCGGCGAGCTCGTCGAGCGCCTCGCGCTCGGTCGCGGCGGCCGGGATCGCGGAGTTCAGCACCTCCCCCATGCGGATCGACGTCGGCACGGCGGCCGACATGAGCGCCTCGAGAGAGTCGTAGCCGAGCTCGGCGAGCATGACGGAGTGGTCGCTCGGGGTGGTGCCGATGTGGCGGCGCCCGAAGGCGTCGAGGTCGAAGGCCGAGGAGGGGGAGGTCATCGGGTCGGGTCCTTACTCGCCGGTGAGGGCGGTGTACTCGTCGCGCGTGAGCAGCTTCGGCAGGCTCGAGGTGCTGACCTTGATGAGCCAGCCCTCGCCGAAGGGGTCGCTGTTCACGAGCTCGGGGGTGTCGACGACGGCCTGGTTCGCCTCGACGACCTCGCCGTTGACCGGGGCGAAGAGCTCGCCGACCGACTTCGTCGACTCGATCTCGCCGACGACGGTGCCCTCGGTGATCGTGGTGCCCGCTGCGGGCAGGTCGACGTAGACGACGTCGCCGAGCTTCTCGGCGGCGTAGTCGGTGATGCCGATCGTCGCGACGTCGCCGTCGATCGCGATCCACTCGTGCTCTTCGGTGTAGTGCAGTGCGTTGAGGTCGGTCATGGGGTGCTCCTTGTGGTGTGGATGACTCGGGGTTCGCGCCGCCGGCCGTCGGGACCGCGGCGCCGGGATCAGGAGGCGCGCTTGTAGAACGGCAGCGCCACGACAGCAGCGGGGATGCGGGTGCCGCGGACGTCGACGAACAGCGCGGTGCCGGCCTCGGCGAGCGCGGGGCTCACGAAGGCCATCGCGACGGGGTGGCCGAGCGTCGGCGAGAGCGCGCCGCTCGTGACGACGCCGACGCGGGCCGCGTCGGCCCCGTCGCCGTCGAAGACCTCGTAGTCGGCCCGGGGCGCCCGGCGGCCCTCGGCCGCGAGGCCGACGAGCACCGGGGCATCCGCGACGGGGCCCTGCTCGACGGCGGCGCGACCGATGAAGTCGCCCTCCTTCGCGAGTGCGACGACGCGGCCGAGGCCGGCCTGCACGGGCAGGATGTCGCGGCTGAGCTCGTGCCCGTAGAGGGGCATGCCCGCCTCGAGGCGGAGGGTGTCGCGGCTGGCGAGCCCGCACGGCACGACCCGCGGACCGCCGGTCTCGACGAGCGCCCCCCAGAGGCGCGCCGCGCGCTCGGGGGCGACATAGAGCTCGAAGCCGTCTTCGCCGGTGTAGCCGGTGCGGGCGACGAGCACGGGCTGGCCCTCGAAGGTGGCAGGGAACGCGCGGTAGTACTTCAGCGCGGCGATCTGCGCGTCGAAGTCCTCTTCGTCGTTGCCCGGGCCGTCGACGCCGAATCCGGGGGTCTCGAGCAGCACGGCGCGGGCGTCGGGGCCCTGCAGCGCGATGAGGGCGACGTCGTCGCTCTCGTCGGACACGACGGTGTCGAAGCCAGCTGCGCGGGCGCGCAGCTCGTCGGCGACGACCGCCGCGTTCGACGCGTTCGCGACGACCATGTAGCGGTCCTCGCCCGTGCGGTAGACGACGAGGTCGTCGATGATGCCGCCGTCCTCGGCGAGCAGCAGCGAGTACTTCGCCTGCCCGATCTCGATCGCCGAGAGCTTGCCCGCGAGCGCGAAGTCGAGCGCCGCGGCGGCCTGCGGGCCGATCAGCACGATCTCGCCCATGTGCGAGAGGTCGAAGATGCCCGAGGTGCTGCGCACGGCGTGATGCTCGGCGAGGTCGCTCGAGTAGCGCACCGGCATCTGCCAGCCGGCGAAGTCGGTGAAGCTCGCGCCCGCGGCGCGGTGCACGGCGTCGAGCGGGCTCAGGCGCTCCTCGGGAGCGGTGGTACCGGGGTCGTTCGTCACGAGTTCTCCTTGACTGGCCGGCTGCGGATGCAGTGCGCGCGGTCGCGATTCGTGCGGCGGATGCCGCATGAGAACTCCCCCTCTGTCATGAGCCTGAGAGTTTCACGCGTTGACGCGCTTTCACCGTGGGCGGCCCCGCGGAGATTCGAGGATCTCGTGCGGAGCACTTTTCAGAGTGGCCTCGTCGTCGCGGTGTGAGACCTGAGAGATTGGCAGGGAGGCTTGCTCCTTCGGTGCCGGCGCTGCTCGTGGAACAGTGCTGCCGGCTCTCCCGCGACGCGTCGATGGCCCGGTATGAGGTTGTACCGTGATCCTAGCAGCGCCCCGACGCCCGGAACGGCGGCCTTCGCCACCCCCCGATCGCGGTATGCCGAGGGCGCACGCCGGGCGATAGCCTCATCGCGTCGGCACGGTCGAGCCAGGGCGGGTGGAAGCTGATGTCGCAACAACAGCAGGAGCGCACGAACGAGCGGGGCACGGCGCCCGCCGGCGGCTCCGTCAGGCCGGCGCGGCCCGAGTGGCGCGGCATCGGCGAGCGCACCTGGCAGCGCACCGGACAGGGGCTCTCGCTCGCCGCCGTCGTGCTGCTCATCGCCGTCTCGCTCGCCGAACTCGACCGGCTCATCGCGAGCGTGCCCGACGCGGAGGGGCAGAGCCACTCGCTGAACATGGTGCTGAGCCCGCTCTCGCTGCTGCAGCGCACGAGCTGGAGCGCGTGGGCCGAGATGCCGTGGCACGCGCAGCTCGGCGGATGGATCATCCTGTCGGCGGTGCTCGACGCCGTCATGGTGCTCGCCTACGCGATCCTCCTGCACCGCCTCATCATGACCGCGCCGCGAGCGGCGCAGACGGTGCCGGCGATCGCCTTCGCCACGATCCTCGCGAGCGAATGCCTCGAGGGTGCGCTGCAGATCGGCGCCGGCGCGGCGGTGTCGACGGGCATGGCCGACGTCGCCCACGCCGTGGGCCGCCTCATGGCCTTCGTCACGCTCGTGAAGGTGCTCGGCTTCGTGGTGTTCGGGGTCGCCGTGCTGCGGATCCCCGAGTACCGCGGCTACATCGGCACCCGCCTCGGACGGCTCGGCCGCGCGATCTGGGTGCACCGCCTGGCGGCCCTCGCCATCCTCGTGCTGTTCGTGCTGGCCTGCATCCCCGCGGCCGACCTGCTCGACCAGCTGCCCGATGTGCAGCGGCAGTGGGCCGACGGCGCGCGCGGCGGCTGGCACGCGGCCTTCGGCATCGCGGGCCTGCTCATCACGGGCGTGCTCGCGTTCGCGCTCAACCGCCGTCGCACCCGCTACATGATCGAGACCCGGGTGCACGGCTGGGTCGGACGCCAGTCCCCGTCGCGGCTGCACGCGGCGGGCCCCTGGCTGATCGCCCCCGCCGGACAGCTGCTCGTCGCCGCCATCGCGCTCGTCATCGCGGGCGTCAACGGCGCCGAGACGCCGATCCACCTGCCGACGTTCCTCGCCATCCTCGGCGTCGAGCTCGCGGTCGCGGTGCTCGCGGCGGTCACCTGGCCCTGGTCTCGCCGGCACCCCGAGTCCCCCCGCGAGGCCGATGTCGAGCGCGCCTCCGACAGCTGGATCGTGGGCGACTCGCTCGCGGCGATCGTGCTCGTGGTCGGCGCGATCGGGGTCGTCCGCTCCTTCCTCGTGCCGGTGGTGCTCGGAGGCTCGGACGCGGGCACGCTCGGCTGGGTGCTCATCCCGCTCTCGGTCGCGGTCGTCGTCGTCGCGCCGTGGGCGGTGCTCACCGCCGCGAACCTCCTGCCTGCGGGCGCCCGCTTCCTGCGGCGCTCGCGCCTCGACCCGACCGATGCGCGCCTGCCCGACGGCGTGCACGTGTCGAAGTCGGGATGGGTCGAGTGGCTCGCACTCGGCGCGGGAGCGTTCGTGCTGCTCTTCGGCCTGCTCTACCCCGCCCAGATCGGGGCGACCTTCGGCGCCGTCGCCGTCATGCTCGTCTCGCTCGGCGCCTGGGTGGCCGTGTTCGGCGCGTTCACGCTCATCGTGCAGGCCCGCACGCTCATCGCGCCCTTCCGCTGGCTGCGCATGAAGGCCGCACCCGTGCTCACCCTGGGCATCATCGTCCCGCTCGTGCTGAACGTCGCCCTCGCGGCGATGCCCTGGCCGGGCGCCTCCGACACGGCGTTGCACGAGGTGCACGTCTCGAACGGCTCGCCCGAGGCGAACCCCGTCGAGCCCGATGCGCTCGCCGACCGGCTGGACGAGCTCCGGCGGGACACGGAGTGCGCCGTCCCCCTCGACCTGGACGGCGACGGCGCACCCGACCAGGGCGGCCCCTCCGCGCGACCGGTGTTCCTCATCGCGTCGGAGGGCGGCGGAATCCGTGCCGCCTACTGGACGGCCTCCGTACTCGGCGCGCTCGACGGCTGCGCGGCGCGCTCCGGGTTCATCGCGAGCGGCATCAGCGGCGGCTCGGTGGGCCTCGCGCTGGCGAGCGCCGCCGACGACGACACGCAGCAGGACCCCGAGACGCTCGTCGCCGCGGCGCGCAACCTCTCGCGCCCCGAGGCGGTCTCGACCGCGGCCCTCGGGCTCGTCGTCGGCGACGCCGTCGCCGGCGGCTGGGGCGTGCACATGCCCTCGTACCTCGACCCGGCCGACGGCGACGACCACGGCTGGAGGTGGCGCGACCGCGCAGCGCTCATCGAGGCGTGGTGGGAGGACGGCACCTCGCTCGATGCGCCGTTCACGAACACCATCGATCCGCTGACCGGCGCGCTCCTCATGAACTCGGCAGACGTCGTGACGAAGTGCCGCCTGCTCGTGCAGCAGGCGCCGGTCATTCCCGAGCGGGGCGAACCGGCCTCGGCGGGCGGCGGGCGAATCGGCCCCTGCGACGGCACCGGCGGACTGCCCTCGATGCTGCAGTTCGACGAGCTGCCGGGCCTCGAGGACGCCCAGGAGGCATCCGACTGCCTCGCCGGACTCGACTGGTCGACGGCGGCGATGCTCTCGGCGCGGTTCGCCGTGATCACCCCCACCGGGAGCCTGCCCGGCGACTTCCCGTGCGGCGACGTCGCGGGCGCCCAGTTCGTCGACGGCGGCTACGTCGAGCCGACCTCGCTCGCGACGATCGCCGACATCGCCCCCGAGCTCATGGACCGGTTCGCCGAGGTCAACAGCCGGCCCGGCTCGGACGTGTCGCTCGTGCCGGTGCTGCTCTACCTGCGCAACTCGCAGGGCTACGACCTCGTCACCGACATCGCCCGGGCCGAGTCCGAGCCGCTCGCCCCGATCACCGGCAACGCCGCCCGCGTGCGCCTCACCGGGCAGGATGCGTGGATCCAGCGGATCGCCCTCACGATGCCGGAGGCGTGCCCCTCCGAGACGGCCTCGGCGGATCCCGAGCAGGCGTCGGCGTGCCGGGCCGCCTTCGAGGCGGTGGTCGGCCCGGGCGGCGCGGCGGCCGGCGGGGTCATCGTCGTCGCCCCGGGCTCCGAGCCCGCCGTGGTGCCGCCGCTCGGGTGGGCGCTCTCCGAGGCGAGCCAGGCGCGGTTCAGCGAGGCGCTGCACACCGCGGCGAACTGCCGCGACGACGGCGAGCGGGCCACGCGCGAGGAGCGCGAGGCGGCGAGCCACCATTACCCCGGCCTCGATCGCGTCCCCGCGCTCTTCGGCGAGGAGGACACCTCGGAGCTCTGCGCACGCATCGACGCGCAGCTCGCGAACGCCGACTGAGCCGGGCAGGCCTCCGGTTCGCCTTCTGGTCAACACGACTGTAAGCTGACCTCGTCGCACTTCGAGTCAGATTGACTCGAAGAAGCGGCCGGCCGCAGGCAGGAAGGACCGAGGGATGCCGCACCAGCTCGACGCACCGACCAGGCTCGCCGTCTCGACGGTGATCTTCACGCTGCGCCCCGGCGCCGCCGGCCGGGCCGTGCTCTGGACCCCGCTCGTCCGCCGTACCCGCGAACCGCAACTCGGTCTGTGGGCGCTGCCCGGCGGCTGGCTCCCCGTCAACGAGGAGCTCGAGGTCGCCGCGGCCCGCACCCTGCGAGCGACCACCGGGCTCGCGCCGAAGTACCTCGAGCAGCTCTACACCTTCGGCGAGGTCAACCGCTCCCCCGACGCCCGCGTCGTCTCGGTCGTCTACTGGGCGCTCGTGCAGAGCGACGAGGCGGCGCGCGCCGCTGCCGGCCCGAACGTGCGCTGGGTTCCCGCCGACACGCTGCCCGGGCTCGCGTTCGATCACAACCGCATCGTCGAGTACGCGCTCTGGCGGCTGCGCACGAAGGTCGAGTACACCGAGATCGCGCACGCGTTCCTCGGCGGCACCTTCACGCTCGCCGAACTGCGCGAGGTCTACGAGGCGGTCCTCCAGCGCAGCCTCGATCCCGCGAACTTCCGGCGCACGATGATCGCCTCCGGCCGCCTCCGCGAGACCGGCGAGTTCCAGGCGGGTGCCGCGCACCGCCCGCCGAAGCTCTACCGCTACGACCCCTCGGCCACCCGCACGGCCGACGACCGAGAACCGTTCCAGAGCGAGAGGCCCGCCTCATGACCATCACGAACCCCGACGTCCGCCGCGCGGCCTCCGTCGATCGCAGCCTGAAGCTCATCGCCGCAGGAGCGGCCGAGGGGGCGAGCTGCGCACCCGAGCTCGCCGCCGGGCCCTGGGAGTTCGACGCCGGCCCCGCCGGCTACGGCCCCGGCGCCTCGATGGGCGACGTCATCCCGACCGGTTCGCCCCGCCAGGGCGCCCTGCCCGAGGCCTACCGCAACGCGAGCGACGACGAGCTGCACGCGCGCATCCGCGCCGCGAAGGCGACGCTCGGCGACCGCGTCGTCGTGCTCGGACACTTCTACCAGCGCGACGAGGTGGTCGAGCACGCCGACTTCGTGGGCGACTCGTTCCAGCTCGCGAACGCGGCGCTCACGCGGCCCGACGCCGAGGCGATCGTGTTCTGCGGCGTGCACTTCATGGCCGAGACCGCCGACCTCCTCTCGCGCCCCGAACAGGCCGTGATCCTGCCGAACCTCGCCGCGGGCTGCTCGATGGCCGACATGGCCGACGAGAGCTCGGTCGAGGAGTGCTGGGAGCAGCTCGCCGAGGTCTACGGCGACCTCGACGCGCCGGATGCCACGGGGCGGGTGCCGGTCATCCCGGTCACCTACATGAACTCCTCGGCGGCCCTCAAGGGCTTCGTCGGGCGGCACGGCGGCATCGTCTGCACCTCCTCGAATGCGCGAGTCGTGCTCGAGCAGGCCTTCGAGCGCGGGCAGCGGGTGCTGTTCTTCCCCGACCAGCACCTCGGCCGCAACACGGCGAAGGCGATGGGCGTGCCGCTCGAGCAGATGCCGATGTGGAACCCCCGCAAGGCGCTGGGCGGTTCCTCCTCCGACGAGCTCGACGACGCACGGGTGATCCTCTGGCACGGATTCTGCTCGGTGCACAAGCGCTTCACGGTCGACCAGATCGCCGCGGCGCGCGCGTCGCACCCGGGCGTGCAGGTCATCGTGCACCCCGAGTGCCCGATGCCCGTCGTCGATGCAGCGGATGCCGCGGGGTCGACCGACTTCATCGTGAAGGCGATCCAGGCCGCCCCCGCCGGGTCGACCTTCGCGATCGGCACCGAGATCAACCTCGTGCAGCGCCTCGCGGCCGAGCACCCCGAGCACGAGATCTTCTGCCTCGACCCGGTCGTGTGCCCGTGCTCCACGATGTACCGGATCCATCCCGGCTACCTCGCCTGGGTGCTCGAAGAGCTCGTCGCCGGGCGCGTCGTCAACCGCATCCAGGTGCCGGCCGACGTCGCCGAGCCCGCCCGCCTCGCACTCGAGCGCATGCTGGCGGCGAAGCCCCCGGCTCCCACGACCGCACCCGTCGGAGCCTGACATGACGCGCGTGCTCGTCATCGGCGGCGGCATCGCGGGCCTGTGGGCGGCGGTGCGCTCGGCCGATGCCGGCTGCTCGGTCGAGCTCGTCACGAAGACCGAGCTCGCCGAGACGAACACGAGGTACGCGCAGGGCGGCATCGCCGCGGCGCTCTTCCCCGACGACTCGGCCGCCCGGCACGTCGCCGACACGCTCGCCGCGGGGGCGGGACTCGCCGACCCCGTGGCCGTGCGGGTGCTGTGCGACGAGGGTCCGGCGCGGGTGCGCGACCTGATCCGCTTCGGGGTCGCATTCGACCGCGGCGACTCGGGCCTCTCCCGCGGACTCGAGGCCGCGCACTCGCGCGCCCGCATCGTGCACGCCGGCGGCGACGCGACCGGCGCGGCCATCGAGGCGGCCCTCGTCGGCACGGTGCGCCGGCGCGCGGTGCGCATCGACGAACGCACCATGCTCCTCGACCTCCTCGTCGAACGCGGCGCCGACGGGCGGGCGGGCGTCGTCGGCGCCCGCCTCCTCGACGAGCACGGTGCGATCGTCGAGCGACGCGCCGACGCGGTCGTGCTCGCGACGGGCGGCAGCGGCCGCCTCTACCGGCACACCACCAATCCCGACGTCGCGACCGGCGACGGCGTCGCCGCCGCGTGGCGTGCGGGCGCGGCCGTCGCCGACCTCGAGTTCACGCAGTTCCACCCGACGGCGCTCGCCGCCCCCGGCACGCCGCTCATCTCGGAGGCCGTGCGCGGCGACGGCGCGGTGCTCCGCGACGCGACGGGCCACCGGTTCATGCCCGAGGTGCATCCCGACGCCGAGCTCGCACCGCGCGACGTCGTCGCCCGCGCGGTCTGGCGGCGCATGGCCGAGCAGGGCGGTGCGCCCGCGCGCCTCGACGCGACCGGCCTCGGCGCGGCGTTCCTCGCCGAACGCTTCCCCGGGCTCGACCGCGTGGTGCGCGACGCCGGAATCGACTGGGGCCGCGAGCCCGTGCCCGTGACGCCCGCGGCGCACTACGCGATGGGCGGCGTCGCCACCGACCTCGACGGACGCACGAGCCTGCCGGGCCTCTACGCCGTCGGCGAGTGCGCCCGCACGGGCGTGCACGGCGCGAACCGGCTCGCCTCGAACTCGCTGCTCGAGGCCGCGGTGTTCGCCGAGCGGGTCGCACGCGCGATCGCGGGCGACCCGGCCCAGCAGTCAGCGGAGCCGGTGCCGCCGGTGCTGCCGGTGCTGCTTGTGCAGGAGAACTGCACCGGCAGGGCCCCACAGCTCGCGCCAGAGCAGATCTCCTGCACAAGCAGCAGCAGCAGCAGCAGCAGCGTCGACCGCTCGGCCCTACAGGACCTCATGTGGGAGCAGGTCGGGCTCGAGCGCGACGAACGGGGGCTGCGCGCGGCATCCGAACAGCTCGACGGCTGGCGCGCACCCGAGGTGCGCGATCGCCGGAGCGCCGAGGACCGCAACCTGCTCGATCTCGCGCGCCTCACCGTCGCCGCGGCGATCGCGCGGCGCGGGAGCACGGGCGCGCACTTCCGCCTCGACGACCCCGCAACCGCACCCGCTCCCGAACTGGAGGCCGCCTGATGACCGAAGCCCGTGAGATCGACCGCATCGTGACTATGGCCCTCGACGAGGACGCCCCCTGGGGCGACCTCACGAGCGAGACGCTGATCCCGCAGGCGGCGACCGCGACGGCCGAGCTCGTGGCCCGCGAACCGGGCGTGCTCAGCGGCATCGAGGTGTTCGCGGCGGCGTTCCGGCTCATCGACGCGCGCATCGACGTCGAGCAGCTCGCCGCCGACGGCGAGCCCTTCGCCGCGGGCCGGGTGCTCGCGCGCGTGCAGGGGCCGGCGCGAGGCATCCTGCGCGCCGAACGCGTGGGCCTCAACCTCGTGCAGCGCATGTCGGGCATCGCGACGCTGACGGCGCGCTACGTCGCCGCCGCCGCGGGCACCCGGGCGCGCATCGTCGACACCCGCAAGACGACGCCTGGCCTGCGCAGCCTCGAACGGCAGGCCGTGCGCGACGGCGGCGGGCGCAACCACCGGCGCTCGCTCTCCGACGCGATCATGGCGAAGGACAACCACCTCGCCGTGCTCACGGCCGACGGCGCGGACCTCGCCGCAGCGCTGCGCGCGGCGCGCGATCGGATGCCCCACACCGCCCACCTCGAGGTCGAGGTCGACCGCCTCGACCAGATCGAAGCGGTGCTGGCCGGCGGCGCCGACACGATCATGCTCGACAACTTCACGACCGACCAGCTCGTCGACGGCGTCGCACTCGTCGCGGGCCGCGCGATCGTGGAGGCCTCTGGCGGGGTGTCGCTCGACACGGTCGCCGCGATCGCCGCCACCGGCGTCGACGTGATCTCGGTCGGGGCGCTGACGCATTCGGTGCGCTCGCTCGACCTCGGGCTCGACGTCGTCGTCGAGGCGGCGGCTTCGACGCCCGCCGCCGCCGCGGGGCACCCGTGATCTACCTCGACCACGCGGCGACGACGCCAGTTCGCCGCGAGGCGCTCGAGGCGATGTGGCCGTACCTGACCGGGGCGTTCGGCAACCCGTCGAGCCGGCACGGGCTCGGCGACGAGGCCGCCCGCGCCCTCGCCGCCGCGCGCCTCGCGGTCGCCGAGGTCGTGGGGGCCCGCCCGGGCGACGTCGTGTTCACGAGCGGCGGCACCGAGGCCGACAACCTCGCTGTGAAGGGCCTCGCGCTGGCCTCGCCGCGCGGCCGCCATCTCGTCGTCTCGCCGATCGAGCACGAGGCGGTGCTCGAATCGGCCGCCTACCTCGCGCGCCATCACGGATTCGAGGTCTCGGAGGTCGCGGTCGACGCCGCGGGCCTGGTCACGCCCGAGGCGCTCGCCGCCGTGCTGCGGCCCGACACCGCCCTCGTCTCGGTGCAGCTCGCGAACAACGAGATCGGCACCGTGCAGCCCGTCGCAGAGCTCGCGGCGCTCGCGCACGAGCGGGGCGCGCTGATGCACAGCGACGCCGTGCAGGCGGCCGGCCGGCTCCCCCTCCCGCTCGGTGCGCTCGGCGTCGACGCACTCTCGCTCGCCGGGCACAAGGTGGGCGCGCCGAAGGGCACTGGCGCACTCATCGTGCGCGGCAGGCTGCCGATCGAAGCGGTGCTGCACGGCGGCGGCCAGGAGCGCGGGCGACGTTCGGGCACCGAGAACGTGGCCGGTGCGGTCGCCTTCGCGACGGCCCTGCGGCTCGCGGAGGCCGAGCGCGCCTCGGCCTCCGCCCGGGTCGGCGCGCTCGGCGACCGGCTCACGGCGCGCGTGCTCGACGAGGTGCCCGACGCCCGGCTCACCGGCGATGCGACGCGGCGGCTGCCGGGCACGGTGTCCTTCGTCTTCCCCGGCACGAGCGGCGAGGCCGTGCTGCTCGAGCTCGAGCGCGACGGCGTCGTCTGCTCGAGCGGATCGGCCTGCGCCGCGGGCAGCGACGAGCCCTCCCACGTGCTCACGGCGATCGGCGTGCCCGCCGAACTCGCGCAGACCGCCGTTCGATTCACGCTCGGCTCGTCGACGACGGCGAACGAGATCGAGGATGCCGCGACCGCCGTGTCCCGTGCGGTGTCGGCCGTGCGCGGTATCGTGTCGCCATGAGCGATTCCACTCCCACCCCCGCCGACGACGCCGTGCGCGACCGTCGCGTCGAGAACGAACTGGCCCCCGAAGAGCAGCTGCTCGAGGGCTGGCTGCCTCGCCCGACGCCGACCGACGGTCCGGCCCCGGCACCGTAACCCGCGACCCCGCTTCTCTCATGAACGCGGTCACCACGGCGACCGCGTTCCATGCATTCCGATCGATCTCGGCATCTGGGAATAGCGCGTCGCCCCTCGCGGGTTGACCCACCTATTCGATCTCTCTCACGTTTCGACGCCTGACTCCGGCGCGCCCGCGCCGATCTCGATTGGACTCACCGCAGTGACCGAACGCGCCGTATCCGACCTCGATCCCTCGACCGCATCCACCCCGGCGATCAGCGCCGAGGCCGCCGCCCAAGACGCGGCGGTCGTCGCCCACCAGCCCGAGCACGGCGCCCGCAACTCGCGGGTCATCTGGCTGCTCCTCGCCGCGACCTTCGTCGTCTTCCTCAACGAGACGATCATGGGCGTCGCGATCCCGCACCTCGTCGTCGACCTCGACATCACGCTCTCCGCCGCTCAGTGGCTCACCACGGCGTTCATGCTGACGATGGCGGTCGTCATCCCCATCACGGGGTTCCTGCTGCAGCGCATCCCGACGCGGCCGGTGTTCATCCTCGCGATGAGCCTCTTCTCGGCCGGCACGCTCATCGCGGCGCTCGCCCCGGGCTTCGAGGTGCTGCTCGGCGCCCGCGTCGTGCAGGCCACCGGCACGGCGATCATGATGCCGCTGCTGATGACGACCCTCATGACGCTCGTCGCGCCCGCCGACCGCGGCCGCTTCATGGGCCGGGTCTCGATCGTCATGTCGGTCGCGCCCGCCATCGGCCCCACGATCTCTGGCGTCATCCTGACGTTCCTGTCGTGGCGGTTCATGTTCTGGCTCGTGCTGCCGATCGCGCTCGTCATGCTCGTCATCGGCATCCGCCGCGTCGAGAACGTCAGCGAGACCCGCGAGCTGCCGATCGACGCCTTCTCGGTCGTGCTCTCGGCACTCGGCTTCGGCGGGCTCGTCTACGGCCTGAGCCTCGTCGGCGGCGTCGTGAGCGGCCGCTCCCCCGCCGACCAGACCGCCATGTGGGTCTCGATCGGGGTCGGCGTCGCCGGCATCGCCGCCTTCATCCTGCGGCAGCTCGCCCTGCAGCGCAGCGATCGCGCGCTGCTCGACCTGCGCACCTTCGGCTCGCGCAACTTCGCTATCTCGATCGGCCTCATGACGGTGATGATGGCCGCACTGTTCGGCACCATCATCCTGCTGCCGATCTACCTGCAGAACGTGCTCGGGCTCGAGCCGCTCATGACCGGCCTCCTGCTGCTGCCGGGCGGGCTCATCATGGGGCTCTTCGGGCCGACCGTCGGCCGGCTCTACGACCGCCTCGGCCCGACGCCGCTGCTCGTGCCCGGCGCGATCGGCGTCTCGGCGGTGCTGTGGAGTCTCACCCTCGTCACCGAGTCGACCCCGCCCTGGCTCGTGCTGATCGCGCACATCGTCATGTCGACCGCGCTGGCGTTCACCTTCACCCCGCTGTTCACCTCGGCGCTCGGCTCGGTCGAGCCGCGGTTCTACTCGCACGGTTCGGCGATCCTCGGCACGATCCAGCAGGTCGCCGGTGCGGCGGGCACGGCGCTGTTCATCACGGTGATGACCTCCCGCACCGCGACCGTCGCGGCGGGCGGCGCCGAGGCGATCGCGGCCGAGGCGGCCGGCATCCGCGCGGCGTTCCTCGTGGGCGCGATCATCTCGCTCATCGCGGTCGTCGGCGCGTTCTTCGTGCGCAAGCCCGCCGACATGGAGCAGGGGGCACCGGTCGCCCACTGAGGCGTGCGCGGCGGCCGACCTCTCCCGCCGACCGGTGCCGCCGGCTGAAGCGGCGAAACGGCCCGGGCTCACGCCCGGGCCGTTTCGCGTGTCGATACCGCAGTCGTCTGCGCGGCTCGACCGCGCTCAGCCGCAGTTCGGACGGCAGGAGCGCTGCGAGAGCGCATCCACGAGCACGGTGCTGAGATCCTCGGGCTTGGAGGCCGAGTACGCCGCGCCCTTCGTCGCCTGGGCGATCTGCTGCATCGCCGCGAGATCGGTATCGGGGCCGAACCCGATCATGATCACCGGCACCGGCTTCGTCGGGTCGTCGATCTTCTTCAGCTCGGCGAGGAGCGCGTCGAGCGAGATGCCGTTCTCGTCCTCGTTCTTGCCGTCGGTGATGAGCAGCACCGAGTTGACCTTCTCGGGGTCGTACGTCTCGCGCACGCGCTTCACTGCGGCGAGCGCGGTGTCGTAGAGACCGGTGGCGCCGCCGAGGCGCGCCGGCAGCGACTGGATGACCCCCGCGATCTGCTGCGTGTGCGCGGCGTCCGCGAGCGGGGCGATCGGCGAGAGGTCCTCGTAGTCGAGCTCGCCGTTTCGGGCGGTCGAGAAGACCCAGACGCCGAGCTCGACTTCGCCCGAGAACTTCTGCATCGCCCCGAGCGCAGCCTGCTGGAAGATGTCGATGCGTCGCAGGCCGTTCTCGGCCGGCTCCTCCATCGAGCCCGAGACGTCGATGACGGCGAGCATGCGCGAACGAAGCGTCAGCACGCCCCAGGCGCGCAGGATCTCGAGCTGCGTGGCGGCGTCGGCGGCCGGTTCGGCGGCAGGGCCCTCGGTGCCGACGCCCGGCAGGTCGAGGAGCCCGGTGCCGTCGGCCGCGCGGAACCCGGCCTTCGCGAGCGGCTTCGCGGCGTCGCGCACGGCGGCCTCGAACGCCTCGAGCAGCTCGGCCTTCGTCGTGGTCTTCGCGCCGTCGTCCGTCGCCTCCTCGCCGTCTGCGGCGGGTTCCTCGCCCTCGGCATCGCCCTCGGCGCCCGAGGCGGCGAGCCGCACGAAGGGGTAGTCGAGCGCGAGCGTGCCGTCGGCCGGATACGCGGCGACGAGCGGCTCAGGCGGATCCTCGCTGTTGTAGGCGGCGACCTGCGCCTCCGTCGTGATGACGACCGAGGGCGTGTCGCCGGCGCCGAGCGCGCTGAACGCGGCGCTCGTCGAGGCGGGGATCGACTTGCCGAGCGCGATCATCGCGCCGGCGAACTGTCGGGGGTCCTCCGCAGAGGAGTGCCCGCGCAGGGCGAGCAGCCCGGCGAGGCTCGCTGCGGATGCCTCGGGGTCGGGCAGGATCGTCGGCAGCGCACCGCCGAGCACGCGCGACCAGCTGACCGGCTCGCTCGCGAGCTCGGTCGCGTCGGTGGCCGCCGCGGCGAAGACGACCGGCGTCGAGGCGATCGAGGCGCGCGCGTCGACCTCGGGAGCCGTCTGCCCCAGGGAGGCGGCGGTCGCGTTCATGCGGTCGAGCCACACGCTCGACTCGGGTACCCACGCGTCGGCGTCGACGCCGCCCGAGGCGAGCACCGCGGCCGTGTCGGCCGAGTCCTGCGCGGTGACCTCGGTCGTGACGCACTCGCCCGACTTGCGATCGAAGGTGTCGGCGATGTCGGCCAGCGCCGGAGCGATCGAACGGTCGGCGACGACGACGAGCTGTTCGGGTTCGGTGCATCCGGCGTCGGCCGTGGCGAGCAGCGGGTCGAAGTGGCCGCCGACCCAGAGGAAGACCCCCGAACCGACGACACCGACCACGGCGACCGCGCCGATGACGGACATGACGAGATTGCGGCGCGGCTTCTTCGCCGACGCCGCGACGGTATGACGTCCCACAGGCTCTCCAAGCAAGCGGGATCGGGGGCCCGCTGAATCCTCGTTCGGGTTCCCCGTTCGGGGAAGGATTTGCCTCAGTGTAGGCGACGAGGCCGCGAACGCGAACTCCGCTCGACTTCTCGGCGACGGGCCCGACCCGGCGCAGGACGTCCGGCAACGGGTTGACGGGCCCAGTCCGGAGGACTAGTCCGGAAGGAGGAGGGGCGGCCACGAGGCATCCCGACGAGTCTGATGAACGCGTTCGCGAATCGCCACGAAGCCGGTGCGGCGCTGGCCGATCGGCTCCTCGCCGAGGTGGACGGCGCGGCGCCGCCGCCGGTCGTGCTCGGGCTCCCGCGCGGCGGCGTGCCGGTGGCCGCGCCGGTCGCGGCGGCGCTCGGCGCCCCCCTCGACGTGCTCGTGGTGCGCAAGCTCGGCGTGCCGGGTCGGCCCGAGCTCGCGATGGGCGCGATCGGCGAGACCGGCGCTCGGGTGCTCAACGACGATGTCCTCGCGAGCTCCCGCGCCGCCCGCGCGGAGCTCGCCGCCGTCGAGCGCCGCGAGCGCGCGGAGCTCGAGGCACGCGTCGCGCGATTCCGCGGCGGCGCCCCGCCGATCCCCCTCGCGGGCAGGACCGCCGTGGTCGTCGATGACGGCATCGCCACCGGAGCGACGATGCGGGTCGCGTGCCGTGTGGCGCACGCGCGAGGCGCCGCCCGTCTCATCGTCGCGACCCCCGTCGCCGCGCCCGAGAGCCTCGCCGAGATCGCGGCGATGCCCGAGGTCGACGAGGTGATCTGCCTGCTCGCGCCTCCGGGCTTCATGGCCGTCGGCATGCACTACCTCGACTTCCGGCAGACGGAGGACTCGGAGGTCGCGCGGCTGCTCGCGGCGGCGCGTTCAGGCTGAGGGGCGCGAGCCGATGACGAGGGTCACGTCGTCGTCCAGGGCGACGACGGCGTCGAGCCCGCCGTCGCGCATGAGGGCGGCGGCCGTCTCGGCCTGGTGCTCGCTCGTCTCGATGACGAGGCTGCCGCCGGGCGCGAGCCAGCGAACGGCGGATGCCGCGACCCGACGATGCACGTCGAGCCCGTCGGCTCCGCCGTCGAGCGCGATGCGCGCCTCGTGGGCGCGCGCCTCGGGCGGCATGAACACGATCTCCGCGCTCGGCACGTAGGGCGCGTTGACGGCGAGCACGTCGACCCGGCCGAGGAACTCCTCCGGAAGGGAATCGTAGAGGTCGCCTTCGAAGACGCGGCCGCCGCGCGGTTCGAGGTTGCGCCGGGCGGCGCGCACGGCGGCGGGGTCGAGATCGGCGGCGAGCAGCACGACGGGCGCGGCGGTCTCGGCCACGACGGCGCCGATCGCGCCGACGCCGCAGCAGAGATCGACGACCACGGCGGGGCGGCCGTGGCCCGCGGCGGCGAGCCGGGCGCGACGTGCCGCCTCGGCGGCGAGCGCCTCGGTGCGGTGCCGGGGCACGAACGCCCCGGGCTCGACGTCGAGCCGGAGCCCCGCGAACTCGGCCCAGCCGAGCAGCGCCTCGAGCGGCTCGCCCGCGATGCGACGCACGACCAGCTCCTCGACCCGATCGGGGTCGGGGCTCGCGGCGACGAGCAGCGCCGCCTCGTCGTCGGCGAAGACGCATCCCGCGGCGCGCAGCCGGGCGACGAGAGCCTCGTTCCCGGAAGCGCCGGGCGAGGTCGCGAACACATCGACGGAAGGCATCCCCGGATCGTAGCGCGCAGCGCGTCGGCGCGTTGGCGCGTCGGCGCGTTGGCGCATGACCACCGCATGCCGTAGTGTGCTCGGCATGACCGCGTCGAACCGCAACTGGTGGCCCGCCTCCTAGGCGGCCACGCGTTTCGACGTACGACGACCGCCCGAGGGCGGTCGTTTCGCGTTGCTGCGGAGGGTCCTTCCGAGGGCCCGACCGGAGATGACCATGACGATGCTTTCCACGCTGCTCGCCGCGAGCGAGCCGCCGCCCTTCGCCGTGATCCGCCGCGATCGCGAGGCGACGCTCGACGTGCTCGTCGGCGAGGTCGTCGACGTCGCGAACCTCGCCGACATCCCGCTCGAGGGGGCCGAGGTGCTCGCCCTCGTTCCGTTCCGCCAGGTGCGCGAGCGCGGATTCGACGCCCTCGACGACGGTGCGCCGCTCCGGTGCCTCGTCGTGCGCGAGCGCGAGTCGCTGCGGGTCGACGAGGCGATCGAACTGCTGCCGGCGCATCCCGTCGTCGTCGACGACCTCGAGGTCGACGTGGCCGACGACGACTACGCCGCCATCGTGCGCCGGGTCATCGCCGAAGAGATCGGCCACGGCGAGGGTGCGAACTTCGTCATCCGCCGCGAGTTCACCGGTACGACGACCGCCCCCGCCGCGCACGCGGCGCTCGGGTGGCTGCGTGCGCTCCTCGAGCACGAGCGCGGCGCGTTCTGGACCTTCGCGGTACACACGCCGGGCCTCTCCGCGGTGGGCGCGACGCCCGAGCGGCACGTCGGCCAGGTCGGCGGCGTGGTCTCGATGAATCCCATCAGCGGCACGTTCCGGCACCTCGACGGGCCGCCCGACGACACCGCGCTCGAGGCGTTCCTCGCGGATGTGAAGGAACGCGAGGAACTCGTCATGGTCGTCGACGAGGAGCTCAAGATGATGAGCGCGGTCTGCCCCGACGGCGGCCGCATCCGCGGCCCGTTCCTGAAGCGCATGTCGCGCCTCACGCACACCGAGTACCTGCTCGAGGGTCGCAGCTCGCTCGACCCCCGCGAGGTGCTGCGACTCACGATGTTCGCGCCGACCGTCACCGGCTCGCCGATGGGCAACGCCTGCACTGTGATCGCCCGCCACGAGACGAGCCCGCGCGGCTATTACGCGGGCGTCCTGGCCCGCTTCACCCCGACCGCCTCGGGCTACGACCTCGATGCGCCCATCCTCATCCGCACGGCCTACCTCGATCGTTCGGGCACGGTGCGGGTGCCCGTCGGTGCGACCCTCGTGCGCCACTCCGATCCCGTCGGCGAGGTCGCCGAGACCCATGCGAAAGCGGCCGGGGTGCTCACCGCGATCGGCGCGCTCCCCCGGCAGGATGCCTCGCGGCCGACCCCCTCGGGCGAGGCCGGCGCCGAGGCATCCGCATCGCACCCGCTGCTCGACGCGCGGAACGCGGAGCTCGCCGCGTTCTGGAGCACTCCGCAGCCGCCCGCCGCACCCCGCGGCGCCCGCGCCCTCGTGATCGACGCGGGCGACGACTTCACCACGATGCTCGCCCACCAGCTGCGCCATCTCGGGCTCGACGCCCGCATCGTGCCGTGGCACGAGGCGCCGGCCGCGCCCGAGGACGAACTCGTCGTCTTCGGCCCCGGCCCCGGTGACCCGCGCGACATCGCCGAGCCGAGGATGGCGCGGTTGCACGAGCTCATCGCGGCCCGACTCGACCAGGGTGCGCCGATGCTCGCCGTGTGCCTCAGCCATCAGGTGCTGGCTCGTCTGTCGGGCCTCGCGATCGCGCCGCTCGCCGCCCCGCAGCAGGGGGTGCAGCGCACGGTCGACCTCTTCGGCGAGACCGCGCGCATCGGGTACTACAACACCTTCACGGCGTTCGACGCGGGACACCGCACGACGCCGAACCGCGGCTTCGAGATCGCCGCTGACCCGGGTACCGGCGCGGTGCACGCCCTGCGCGGTCCGGGCGTCGCCTCGGTGCAGGGGCACCTCGAGTCGGTGCTCTCGATCGACGGGCTCGCGACCCTCGAACGGCTCGTCGACGAAGTGCTCGGCGCTGCCGTCACCGATGCACGGCCCGCGACGATCGCCTCCGGCTCTGGAGGTGCAGCCTGACCATCGGGATCTCTGGATCGGCGTCGCCCGTCGCCTCGACGATCGAGCGATGCAGCACCGCCCACGCCTTGGGGTGATCGCGGGCGTAGCGCTCGAGCATCGCCCGGCTCTCGGCCGTGTCGAGCAGTTCTGCACGCGCCGGGACCCTGCGGCGCCATCCGATGCTGACGCCGCAGCGCGGCTCCGCCTGGAGGTTGCGGTACCACTGCGCGGTCGGTCCGAATCCCGAGGCGACGACGATGCGATCGGCGGACTCCCGCTCGGCGGCCTCGATCACGGCGTACCGGCGTTCGCCGCTCGAGCGGCCACGATGCTCGAGCAGGAGCATCCTGCCGAAGAACAAGAACCCGAATCCGGCCGTGAACAGCGGGATCGGCAGTCGTACCGCCCACCGGGTGGTGAGGAACTTCGCTCCGAGGCCCATGCATCTCCTTCGGGATCGAGTCGGGGTCAGCCCAAGGCGATGAGCGCGCGCAGCTGTTCGTCGTCGAGCGGGCGGTCTGCGTAGATGCGTCGGGCGAGCGCCTGCATGCCCTGCGCATCACCCGATGCGGTGGGGTCGAGTTCGGCGTCGCCGCCGCTCCACCGCAGGACGAGCCCCAGCCGATCGAGGACGCGGATCGAGGCCGGGTTGCCGATCAGCACACGGGCGGTCACCGCACGGTCGGGCGCCGACGAGCCGGCGGCGTCGAGCACCGCCGCGGCGGCCTCGCTGGCATAGCCCGAGCCCCACGCCGACGGCACGAAGCGGTAGCCGAGGTTCAGCAACCCGGAGTCGAGGGCCGTCGCCGCGGCCGTGCCGATCACCTCGTCGGGGCTCGTTCCGATCCGCCGCGCCTCGGCCTCGCTGCGACGCACCACCCAGCTGCCGACCCCGGCCGTGCGCCAGCTCACCATCGAGCGTTCGAGCATCGCGGCAGTCGTGGCGAGGTCGCGATGACGCCCGTCCGGGAGGTGCAGCCACGTGCCGGGGTCGCCGTAGATGGCGTGCACCGCGTCGAGGTCGGCCTCGACGAGCGGGGTGAGCCGCAGCCGCTCGGTGCGGAGCGCGACGGCCCCGCGCCCGCGCGAGGCCGCACGGGTCACCGCTGCACCCGCCACTCGTCGGCGAGGATCGCGTAGGTGTACCCGTCGATCCAACCGAGCTCGGCATGCCACGAGTCTCGTACGCCGTGCTGCTCGCGACGCATGCCGAGCTTCTCCATGACCCGCCACGAGCCGATGTTGTCGGCGTAGCAGCCCGCGGTGACGCGGTGCACGCCGAGCTCGCCGAAGGCGAGGTCGAGCAGCGCCCGGGCGATGTCGGTCGCATAGCCGCGGCCCGCGTAGGCGGGGTCGACGCCGTAGCCGAGGCCCGCCTCGGCCCGCATGTAGTTCGCGGGGTCGCCGTGGGTCTGCCCCATCGCATCGGTGAGCCAGAGCGAGCCCGTGCCGACGACCTCGTCGCCGAGCACGGCGATCGCGGAGTGGTCGAGCGGGTCGTCGATTCCGTCGAGCCAGGTCTTCGCGAACGCCTCGGGGTCGACGACGGTGCGCAGCAGCCATCGGGTCACCTCGGGACGGTTGCGCCAGACGAGCACCTCGCCCAGCAGTTCGCGCGTCGGCAGCCGGAGCTCGAGCGGGCCGGCAGGGCGCGGCCAGGTCACTTCGGAAGTCGTCATCCCCCCAGCCTTGCAGCCGCCCCCGTCATTTCACGAGTCGGGAGAGCACCCGGTCGGCGAGGGGCTTGCCCCCGGTCTGGCACCCCGGGCAGTACTGGAACGTCGAATCGGCGAAGATCACCTGCCTGATGGTGTCGCCGCACACCTCGCAGGTCTCGCCGGTACGGCCGTGCACGCGCATCGCGCGACGCTTTGCGTCTTTGAGCTCGGCCGGTGGGCGGCCGGATGCGACGGCGACCGCGTCGGCGAGGGTGTCGCGCATGGCGCGGTAGAGCCCCTCGAGCTGTTCGGGCGTGAGCTTCGCGGCGAGAAGGTACGGCGAGAGCTTCGCCGCGTGCAGGATCTCGTCGGAGTAGGCATTGCCGATTCCCGCGAACACCGCCTGATCGCGCAGGAGTCCCTTGATCTGCGTGCGGCGGCCGGCGAGGATGCGGGCGAAGTCGTCGATCGTGAAGTCGGCGGCCGT
The DNA here is from genome assembly GCF_009749405.1 of Agromyces lapidis. Lineage (GTDB taxonomy): Bacteria > Actinomycetota > Actinomycetes > Actinomycetales > Microbacteriaceae > Agromyces > Agromyces lapidis. The sequence goes on along the minus strand of NZ_WBIQ01000008.1, from coordinate 140,902 downwards.
CGGGTCTGGCCCGAGTCGTGCGATGCCCGGCACCTCGACCGGGTCTCGCACGACGTACACGGCGAGCGACTTCTTCGTGCCGGCCTCGGTGAGGTCGAAGCCCGAACCGTCGTCGAGCTTCACTCGGAGCGCGAGCGGCGAGCGGCCGGGTTTCACCGGGGTCGCCGGCACCTCGTCGTACCAGCGGAGCCAGCCCGCACGGGCGAGGTGGAACACGAGGTGCAGCCCCGACGACTCGAGGTCGACGAACTTGCCGTGCCGGCGCACCGCCTCGATGCGTGTTCCTTCGAGCGCCGAGAGCGGCGGGTCGAAGGTCTTCAGCGCCGAGATCGCGGCGACCCGCAGCGAGGCGTAGGCGTGACCGCTCGCCCGCTCGGCCAGGAACGCGGCGAGGGCCTGCACTTCGGGAAGCTCGGGCACAGTGGCATCCTGTCACCGACCGCCGACGAACGCACGCGCCGGGTGCCACCGCACCCGACGCGCACGCCCCCTTCCGCCGAGTCCCCTACTCGGCCGAGAAGTCGAGCGACGAGTCGGCCACGGCGATGACCGACCAGGTTCCGCCGTCGGCGTCGGTGAACTCGTACGCCGGCACGACGAGCACGCTGCCGTCGGGCTGCCACTGCGTGGTGAGGCCGAGGCGGGCGTCGACGATCTCGACGTCGTCGACGGGCCACGACACCGCGGTGCCCTCGCCGGGCGTCGCGGGCGGCGCGGTCGGCGGCACCCACTCCTCGGTCAGGGCCTCGCCCTCGCGGGCGGCCAGGGGCATCGCCGTCATCTGCGCACCGAAGCGGATGTCTGAGAGCCGCTCGAAGCCCTCCTGCTCGCTCACGATCGGGTAGTCGCCGATCGCGACGATCGCGGCGAGTGAGCCCGAGGCGTTGACGGTGCCCTCAGCGGCGAGCTCGAGCGACCAGCCCTGGTCGAGTCGCTGCCCGTCGACGACGGGCCATGCCTGGGCGTACCGCGTCGGCGATTCCTCCCACGTCTCCGAGGAGTACTCGAAGCCGTCGGGGTCGGCGCCCGAGGCGGCGATGAGCGAACGCAAGGCGTCGATCGCGGCGGCCTCACTCGGAGCGGTGCCGGTCGGCTCGCACGGTTCGACGGGGTCGACCGGGGCGATGGGTTCCGAGCTCTCGGTCGTCTCACCCGGGAGCGGCACCACACCGCAGTCCCACGGGTTGGTCGCCGGGTCGTTGAACCAGAAGCTCAGTGCGCCGTCGAGGCCGACCGAGAGCATCGGCCCTGTGCCGTCCGGCGGGCCGACGATCCAGCTGCCGTCGCGCAGTTCGACCTCGCCCTCGACGCCGAGCTCCGCGGCGAGCGCGGCGACGCGCGCTTCGGTGCCTTCGGCACCCGAGTCGTAGGCGTAGCCGGGCGCGTCGCCCCCCTCCTCGGAGAGCCCCGAACTGGTGAAGACGTGGCGCCCCCAGCCGTACTGGTACATCGAGTCGGCCGCGCCGCTGCCGCCCATCATCTTCTGGTCGGCACCCATGGTCATCTCCGGAGCGCCTGCGGCGTCGGTGACTCCCATGGAGCCTTCACCCACGCCCTGGAGGGAGATCGGCGGGGCGGCGTTCGACGCGAGGTTCGCCGAGCTCGTCGCGCCGCCGAGCCAGAAGCCCGCGGCGCCGACGATCGCGACCGACGCGGCGGCGGCCGCGATCGGCAGCCAGCGGGGCCGGCGTCGGGTGCGCTCGGCGCCGAGGTCGGTCACCGGCGCGGGATCACCCGCCTCCGGCGCCGTGGTCTCGGGAGCGGCCGCGGTGATCGAGTCGCTTGCGGCGGTCGCCCTGGCGACCACCTCGTCGGCGAACCCCGCAGTGGGCTCGACGCCCGCGGCCGGGTCGGCGGCACGCAGCAGTGCGACCGGGTCGATCTCGTCGGGCTGGGTCTCGTCGTCGTGGTCGTTGTCGCGGTTCATCTCGATCGCCTCCGTGGGTGCTGTGCCGACGCGTGCTTCTGAACTGGATGTGTCCGAGGCATCCCGGATCTTGCAGTGACGGCGGGACTCAGAAGGTGAGTCGTTCGCCCCACGCCTCGCGCAGCCGCTTGCGGGCGCGGGAGAGCGCGGCGTCGGCCCCCGAGCGGGAGATGCCGAGCACGGCGGCGAGTTCGGCGCCGCCGAGCCCCTCCCAGGCGTGCAGCAGCAGGATGCGCCGGTCGCGTTCGCCGACGCTCTCGAGCGCCCCGCGGAGCTCGGCGTCGAACAGGGCGCTGAGTTCGGGGTCGTCCGCGACGCGTGCCGCCCCCGACTCTGGCACCTCGTCGACCGGGAGGTCGACGTGCTTGCGCCGGTGGTTCGCGAGGGTGAACCCCGCGGTGCGGTAGAGCCACGGCAGCACGGCGTCGCGGGGCACGTCGTCGCGCCGGCGCCATGCGGTGGCGAAGACCTCGGCGGCGAGGTCCTCGGCGTCCTGCCGGGGGCCGCGTCGGGCGAAGTAGCGCACCAGCGCCCCGGCGTGCTCGCGCACGACCTCGGTGAACCACGCGGTCTCTGCGGCGCTCCCGCCGTCGGGGACCGCGTCGGGCTCACCGGGGGGCGCGGTCATCGCCACCCCCTCGGTCACGTCGTCATCGGCGGCGGCACTGGAACTCGCGATCCTCACGAACTGTCTGTGTCACCCGTGCCGCGAGTCTTGCACGCGTCGGCGAGATTCCTCGCGAACGCCACGAGAAGACGGATGCCACGGGGTCTCCCCCGTGGCATCCGTCCGTTTCCCCCGCGTCACACCTCGGGTGGTGCGACGCGATCCTCGGTGCGAGTGACGCGTTCGCCGGAGACGGGGTCGGCGACCGCACGGGTCTCCGTGATGCTCCGTCGGCGGCGTACCGCGAACACGATGCCGAGGACCGTGACGATCGCCCCCGCGATCATCAGGATCATGCCGACGAGATCGAGGTCGATCCAGTCGACCGTGACGTTCAGGGCGTACGTGAGGACGGCACCGATCGCCACGAGCAGGATTCCGAGCCCGATGCTCATGATGGTTCCTTTCGCATTCTGTCGGGGTGCCGGCGATCAGTTCGTCGCGTCGTCCACTGCGTCCTTGACCTTCTCGCCGGCGTCCTTGACGTCGGCCTTGACCTGGTCGGCCTTGCCCTCGGCCTCGAGTCGCTCGTCGTCGGTCAGCTTGCCGACGCCCTCCTTCGCCTTGCCGGCCATGCGCTCGGCGGCGTTGCCCATCTTGTCTTCGGTTCCCATGGGATCCTCCTCGGAAATCGATGTCGCTCGACTCGTGCGGGTCGCAACGCGTCGTGGTTCCAACGCTAGGCAGGCGCCAGCGCACCCTCAACGGGTTGACAGCGCGCCGCCCGGCTGTCTATCCCGCGCGCGATGGGCGTCTCGAGCCCGGGCGCCGGCGACGCGCGAAGGCCGGGTCGCGCGCGAGGTCGAGTTGCGGATGCGCCGCAGCACCGCCCGGGTTAGGGTCGAGGCATGCGCATCGACGAGAAGAACGGCGTCCGGGTGCTGATCCTGGCGAGCGACGGCCCAGCGGTCTCGACGCCCGACGATGCGGCCGACCTGGTGGGCGACGCATGGGCGCACGCCGCGACGGTCGTCGCGGTGCCCGTCGAACGACTCGACCCCGACTTCTTCGACCTCTCCAGCGGAATCGCCGGCGAGATCGCCCAGAAGCTCGTGAACTACCGCCTGCGACTCGCGATCATCGGCGACATCGCCGAACAGGTCGAGGCGAGCACTGCGCTGCGCGACTTCATCTGGGAGTCGAATCGCGGGGGTCACGTCTGGTTCGTGCCGGATGAGGCGTCGCTCGCGGCCAAGCTCGGCTGAGCTCGGCCCGGGCCGGTCGATACAGCGAGCGCGAATGTCGGTGGGTGCTGAGACACTCTCAGCATGGAGGTCATCGAACTGCGACAGACTCGCGAGCTGCGGGTCGGCGACACGCTCGTGAGCGCGGCCGATCGCACCTACGAGGTGACCAAGATCACGCGGGTCGGCCGGGGCATACGCGTGCAGTACGTCACGCCCGACGGCGAGGCCGGCCGATTCACCGCCGCCCCCGAGGCCGTCAGCCGGGTGCGCGCAGGTGGCACACCGCTCGCAGTGGCCTGACGCCGTCACCGCGGTGCCGCGGTGCCGCGCGAGCGTCGTCCGCCGGCCCTATGATCACGTCGTGGACCCGATCACCGCTCGCGCCGCCCTGCGCCTCCCACCTGCCGTGCCGCTGACCGTCGAGCAGATCGATGCGGCGCATCGAGCGGAGGTATGGGCGCGCCACCCCTCGCGCTACCCCGACCGCGCCGAGCGCGCCGCGGCGGTGAGGTGGGTCGCATCGCTCGACGCGGCACGAGCGGTGCTGCTGGCCGAGGCGACGGGCTCGGCGGCCGTGTGGCGGCCCGCGTCACCGAGCGCGACCGCGTGGATCTCGCCGTCGGGCCCCGCGAACTGGGCCCCGATCGCTCCCGGGAGCGGCGCACCCTCCCGCTGGGCGGACGCGGTGGCCGCCGGAACGGCCGCCGGAACACCCGCCGGCGCACCTCCGGCCGCGGCCGGCCTCGCGCCCGCGGCGCACTTCGGCGCGCCGGCACAGCCCCCGAGACGCGGCCTGGCGACGGGCTGGATCGTCGGCATCGCCGCCGGCTGCGTACTCCTGCTGGCGCTCGTCGTCGGGATCGGGTTCGGTGCGGTGGCCCTCGGACAGCGGCTCGCCGCCGATTCCAACCAGTTCGAAGCCGCGGAGGAACTGCCCGACTACGTGCGCTACGAGGCCCGGGAGTCGGGCTTCACCTTCCCGGCCGCGCTCGAGCTCTTCAACGACGGACGCTACGACGCCGAGTGCCCGACGACCTTCGAACTCGGGTGCTGGCAGATGGCCCTCATCCCCGAAGCCGACTGCTCGCGCGCCACCGTCTCGCTGGAGTTCAGCGACGGGAGCGGGAAGACCGTCCACTCCGAGGAGCGCGAACTCACGCTCGCCGCCCAGAGTCGCAAGCTCCTGGTCTTCGGCGGTGACGAGTACGACGGCGCCTGGGTGCACGACGTGGTCTGTCTCGACGCCGAGGCCTGACGACCGCCGTCGGAGACCCCACCGCGAACGGCGTCGCGGCGCTCAGCCCAGACGGATTCCGCGCTGCAGCATGAACGGCACCGGGTCGATCTGGGTCCCGTTCTTGATGACCTCGAAGTGCAGGTGGCACCCGGTCGCCGCGCCGGTGGCCCCCGTCCATCCGATCTGCTGCCCGGCCCGCACGAGTTGGCCCGCACGCACGAGGATCCCGCCGTCGACCATGTGGGCGTACGCCGTCTCGATCCCGGCCCCGTGCGAGATCCTCACGAAGTTGCCGTAGGTGCCGACCCATCCCGCCGTGCCGACCCGGCCGCCCGACGCGGCGTAGATGGGCGCCCGACAGCCGGTCCCGAGATCGACGCCGCGATGCACGGACTGGCTGCACCCGCTGGGGGTGCAGATCGGATCGCGCGGCCCGAACCCGTCGGTGATCCGGCCGGCGGCCGGCTTCGCCCAGACCATCGCGCACGGAGTGTTCGCCGCGACGGCATCGCCGACGACGGCGGTCCCGCCGATGATCACCCTGCTCGGCGGTGCGAGCTGGTTCAGCGCGACCCACACCGGGTGCGGGATGCAGGCCTGCTGGGTCAGGTAGAGCGGGGCGCCGAGTCCGCCGGCGAGGGCCGCCCCGGCGAGGGCATCGGCGAAGTCCGTGCCGGTGGCGAGGAAAGCGCTGCTGATGGAGCCCGACGTCGAGCCGAACACCGCGGCGTTGATCGCGCCCGCCGTCAGATAACGGTCGAGACCCTCGTGCCGTTGCACCGAGAACCCGTTCGAGGTGAACTGGCGCGCGATCGACGCACTCACCGCGCCGGTGCCGCCGGCGATCCGCACCGTGCGCACGCCGAGCTCGCGCATGGCGGCGATGGTGCTGGGCCGCACCGTCGTCGCGAGTCCGTCGACGAGGAACACGGGGGCATCGACGGCACCGGCCGCGGCGCTGGCGGCCAGCGCGTCGGCGAACCCTCGCCCCGTCGCGACGAACGCCTGCGTCGCCGTCGGGAACGCCTCGGCGACCAGCCGCTCGCCCGTCTCGTACCGATTCTGGCCGCCGATGCGGACACGGCTCGGCGTCAGGCCTGCGAGTTCGTCGAAGACGGAGGCGCCGACGACTGATTCGCCTCCGACGACCACGATTCGCGCGGGTGCGAGGCGGACGATCTCGGCACGGACCGTGCTCGGGAGCGCATCGCGCTGGGTGAGCAGCAGCGGTCCGCCGCGGAGCGCGGCCGCCGAGGCCGCGGTCAGCGCATCGGGGAAGTCGGTGCCCGTCGCGAGATAGAGCACCGGAACGTTCGGAGCGAACCGCTGGGAGAGGGCGACCGCGGTCTCGTACCGGTCCGCGCCGGAGACGCGCTGCACGCCGGCGGCGAACGGTGCGATCGTCGTCTGCGCGGCGGCCGCGAAGCGGGATGGCGCCTGAGGGGACGGTTCCGGAGCGGGCCCTGAGGAATCGCCCGGTGCGGGCGCCTCGGACTCGACGGGCGTCGGGGCGACCGACGGTTCGGCGGGGGCCGTCGGTTCGATCGTCGGCGATTCGCTCGGAGGAGTCGACTCGTCAGGCGAATCCTGGTCGCTCGGCGGATCCGACTCGCTCGGTTCAGCCGTCGGCGACGCGCTCGGCGGGGCGCTCGGCGCTGCCGGCCCGATCGACTCCGATGCGACAGCAGGAGACATCGCCGACGCCCCGGCCACCGCTGCGATCGCGATCGCGATCATTCCCCCGTGCACCACGCGACGCATTCCGGGTCCCCTCCCCAGGTGGAGGAACCGACTCGCGACGGTGTCCCCCGACCGACCTTCGCTCCTCGCAGTCTAGGGGCCGACGAAGAACCGAGGTCATCTCGGTTCTCGGGCCGCCGGTCTACGCGGGTCGCAGCGGCAGCAGCTCACCGCCCGTCTGGCACGTCGGGCAGTACTCGGCGGTCGTGCTCGCGAACGAGAACTCGCGCACCTCATCGCCGCACACCGGGCACGGTTCGCCGGCCCGGCCGTGCACCCGCATCGCGGCGACCTTCTCGGCCTTGAGCCGGTCGATCGGCACGCCGCGGCGCGCGTCGACGGCTCCGCGCACGACGCCCACCGTGGCCGCGTAGAGTGCGTCGAGCGCCCGGGCGTCGAGGCTCGCCGCGTGCGCGACGGGCGAGGCCTTCGCCACGTGCAGGATCTCGTCGGAGTACGCGTTGCCGATGCCGGCGAGCGACTCCTGCTCCTGCAGGATCGCCTTGCTCTGCTTGCGGCGTCCGACCACGGCCGCATCGAACTCCGCCCGGCTGAACGCCGGATCGGCGGGGTCGGGACCGAGCTTCGCCACGGCCGGCACCTCGCGCGGATCGTCGACGACCCAGACGCCGAGCGAGACCCAGTCTCCCGCGTCGGTCAGTTCGACGTCGTCGGCGTCGCCGAACGAGAGCGTCGCAAGGGTGGGCGGCGGCGGATCGCCGGACTCGACACCGCTCGCCTTCGACCCGTCGGCGGTCGCCGCCCACCGCGCCCAGCCATGGCGGCCGAGGGAGACGACGAGGTGGCCGGCCGATCCGAACACGAGGTCGACGAGCTTGCCGTGCCGCGCGACACCCGTCACCCGCTCGCCGACGAGCGACTCGGGCGGCCTGGCGCGCGTCTTCTCAATGCGGAACTCGACGACGTCGACGCCGGTGAGCGCTCGGCCCGTGAGCCGGGCGCCGAGTTCTTCGGCCAGTGCCTGCACTTCCGGTGACTCGGGCATGCGCACATGCTCGCACACCCCGCCGACGGCGTCAGCCCCCGGCTGCACGCGCGACCTGAGCTCAGCCGAGCGGCGCCGCCGCGGCGAGCTCGATCACGAGCGCGGTCGATCGCGACCCGGGGACGCGCGCCTCGCGCGCGGTGCGGATCTCGCGGTACCGGTCGCCGTACTTCGCCGTGAGCGCCGCGTCGAGCACCGCACGCACCTCGTCGCTGTCGTCGACGCGGGCGATCGCCTCGACGGCGGTCGCGTCGTCGACGAGGGTTCCGCGCACATCGGATGCCACGAGCTGCACCCGCTCGGTGTGCGCCAGACGCCGGACCTTGCCGGAGCCCGCCACGGTCGTCACGAGCAGGCGCGAGCCGTCGCGCACGACCCAGACCGGGGTGTGCACGGCGATGCCGGTGCGGCGGAAGGTCGTGAGCCGGATGTACTTCGAGTCACCGAGCGCGAGGAAGCCCTCGAGTGCGGCGGTGGTGTGGGGCATCCGTCGATTCTCTCGCACGATGACGCGACTCGCGCACGTGGTCACGCCTCGGTGACGCGCCCGCCGTCGACGCTCCACCGCCGGTCGAGCTGCACCTGCTCGAGCATGCGCCGATCGTGGGTGACGAGCAGCAGCGTGCCCTCGTAGCTCTCGAGCGCCTGTTCGAGCTGTTCGATCGCGGGCAGGTCGAGGTGGTTCGTCGGCTCGTCGAGCACGAGCACGTTGACGCCCCGAGCCTGCAGCAGGGCCATGCCCGCACGGGTCCGCTCACCGGGCGAGAGGTCGTCGACGGAGCGCAGCACGTGATCGGCCTTGAGCCCGAACTTCGCGAGCAGGGTGCGCACCTCGCCCGAGCTCAGCTCGGGCACGAGCAGCTCGAACGCGTCGGCGAGCGGTGCACGACCGGCGAGCTGCGAGCGCGCCTGGTCGATCTCGCCGATCGCGACGGAGGAGCCGAGGCTGGCGCGCCCGGCGTCGGGGTCGATGCGGCCGAGGAGGAGGCCGAGGAGGGTCGACTTGCCTGCACCGTTCGGGCCGGTGATGCCGATCCGGTCGCCCGCCTGCACCTGCAACGACACCGGCCCGAGCGCGAAGTCGCCCCGGGTGACCGACGCCGCATCGAGCGTCGCGACGACGGACGATGACCTCGGCGCCTGCCCGATCGTGAACTCGAGCTTCCACTCCTTGCGGGGCTCCTCGACCTCGTCGAGGCGGGCGATGCGGCTCTCCATCTGGCGCACCTTCTGCGCCTGCTTCTCGCTCGACTCGGTCGCCGCCTTGCGCCGGATCTTGTCGTTGTCGGGCGACTTCTTCATGGCGTTGCGCACGCCCTGACTCGACCATTCACGCTGCACGCGGGCGCGCGAGACGAGGTCGGCCTTCTTCGCGGCGAACTCCTCGTAGTCCTCGCGGGCGTGACGGCGCACGGTCGCACGCTCCTCGAGGTAGGCGTCGTAGCCGCCGCCGTAGAGACGGTTGGAGTGCTGGGCGAGGTCGAGTTCGAGCACCTTCGTCACCGTGCGCGCGAGGAACTCGCGGTCGTGGCTGACGAGCACGACGCCGCCGCGGAGGCCGGCGACGAACGACTCGAGCCTGGCCAGCCCGTCGAGGTCGAGGTCGTTCGTGGGTTCGTCGAGCAGCACGAGGTCGAAGCGCGAGCAGATCAGCGCGGCGAGGCCGACACGAGCCGCCTGCCCGCCCGAGAGGCCCGTCATGAGCGAGTCGGCGGTGACTGCGTGGGCGTCGCCCTCTCCATCGCCGACCGCGAGTCCGAGTTCGGCGAGCACCGCGGGCAGTCGTTCGTCGAGGTCGGCGGCACCCGAGGCGAGCCAGCGCTCGAGGGCGACCGAGTACTCCTCACCCGGGTCTACCCCGGCGGGCGGTTCGGCGAGCGCGAGCAGCTCGGCCGCGGCATCCAGACGGGCGGATGCCTCGGCGCACCCGGTGCGACGGGCGACGTACTTCGCGATCGTCTCGCCCTCGACCCGCTCGTGCTCCTGCGGCAGCCAGCCGACGAACGCGTCGGAGGGGGCGAGCGACACCGTGCCCGAGAGGGGCGCGATCGCGCCGCCGAGGATGCCGAGCAGGGTGGACTTGCCGGCGCCGTTCGCCCCGACGACGCCGATGACGTCACCCGGCGCGACCGTGAGGTCGAGGTCGTCGAAGAGGGTGCGGTGGGCGTATCCGCCGGCGAGGCCCTGGGCCACGAGTGTTGCAGTCACCGGACAACCCTAGTCAGCCCGAGCCGCGAGCATCACCTACTCGAAGACGGGCGCGAGGAATCGGCGCTCGTAGCGGCGGATGCACTTCGTCTCGACGGCGAAGCGGTAGGCCTCGACGCACTCCGGGTCGGTCTCGGCGGCGAGGCGGTACTGCTCGTACGCGGCGAGCGACGAGAAGGTGAACAGGGCGAACGCCTCGTCGCTGTCGCCCTCGCTCGGCAGGAAGTAGCCGTGGTGGGTGCCGCCGAGGCGCTCGACGAGCCGGATCCATCGCTGGCCGTACTCGCGGAACTCGGGCGTCTTGTCGGCGTCGATCTCGTAGCGGAGGTGCACGGTGACGGGGTTGCTCATTGGGACATCCTGCCCCAGTTCGGCGGGCGCGACGCGGAAGGTCACGCATACCGACGCAGACATATGCGATCGCATACGGTTGCCGGATGCTGCGTCGTCTCGTCTCCAGTGTCTACTGGGCTCTCAGCCGGTGGACCCTCGCGGGCGAGCCCGCCCCGAAGCGCCCCACGGTGCTCGTCGGGGCGCCGCACACCTCGAACTGGGACTTCGTGCTCATGCTCGCCATCGCGTGGCGGAAGGGCATCGACGTGCGCTGGCTCGGCAAGAAGAGCCTGTTCACGGGCTGGCGCGGTCCGATCATGCGCGGGCTCGGCGGCATCCCCGTCGATCGCGCCGACCCGAGCCGCGTCGTCGGCGAGGTCGTCGAGCGCATCCGCGCCGGCGAGGTCTTCGGACTCGTGGTGACCCCCGACGGCACCCGAGGCGCGCACGAGTACTGGAAGTCGGGCTTCTACCGCATCGCCCGAGAGACCGGCATGCCCGTCACGCTCGGCTACGTCGACCGTACGACGATGACGACCGGCCTCGGTCCGACCTTCGAGCTGACCGGCGACGTCGCCGCCGACATGGACCGCATCCGCGCCTTCTACGCCGACAAGGCCGGCGTGCGGCCCGCACAGCGGGTCGAGCCGCGGCTGCGCGAGGAGCAGCGCACGGCTGACTGATCGCCGGCTGCGACCCGGTCGTCGTGTCACGCACGTCCGGCGCGTCGCGCACGCCGACGAGCTGCACGAGCATGCGAGCGACACGCCGCCCCACCGCGGCGGGTCCCGCGAAACATCCTGCAACTCGACACCGAAACCCCGCCGCTATCGCTTTCATCGTCCCGTGTGTATCGTTTCTCGATAGGTGTCTACCGATTATCGATAGGATTCGCATGCAACGGCCAACCCTTCTCGCGCTCAAGGCACTCATCGCCCTGATGCTCCTGCTGCTCGTCTCCTGCCAGCTCTTCCTCGTCCCGGGCACCGCCCGCAATCTCGCCGCGGGCTATCCCGAACTCGCGGGACTCCAGGTTCCCGGCATCGTCATCGCCGTGCTGTTCCTCGTGTGCGTCGAGATCGTGATGCTCTGCGTGTGGCGGCTGCTCTCCATGGTCGGCGAGCAGAACATCTTCAGCTCCGACGCCTTCCGCTGGGTCGACCTCATCCTCGGCGCGATCATCGCGGCGACGCTGCTGATCGTGGTCGCCGATGTGCTGCTGTTCACGGCAGGCGTCGCGAACCCCTCCGTCCAGCTGCTCTGCGCCCTCGGCATCGTCGTCGGCTCGGGGCTCGCGCTCCTCGTCGGCGTCATGCGCGGGCTCCTGAAGAATGCCGCCCAGCTGCAGCACGATCTCTCCGAGGTCGTCTGATGGCCATCGTCATCGATCTCGACGTCGAGCTCGCCCGCCGCAAGATGTCGGTCGCCGATCTCGCCGCCGCGATCGACATCACCCCGGTGAACGTCTCCGTGCTGAAGAACGGCCGAGCGAAGGCGGTGCGGTTCTCGACGCTCGACGCCATCTGCCGCGTGCTCGAGTGCCAGCCGGGCGACATCCTGCGCTGGGTGCCCGACGACGCGGATGCCCCGGCCCAGCCCGAACCGGAGGTGTCGGCATGACCCTGCCCGGGTACTCCCCCACCCGCGGCTGGAGCGACGCCGCCATCGCCTACCTGCTCGATGCGACCGCCTGCCCGGTGTGCGCAGGCGATCGACTGCGCGACGGACGCTGTCCGACGTGCGGCGCGCTCGTCGATGCCGCGCTCGGCGCCGAACTCGTGGCGGCGTCCGAGCAGGCGGCGGCCGCGATCCGAGGACGACAGGCGGTCGTCGACCGGGTCGCCGTGCCGGCCGCAGCAGCCATCCCGATCGCGTCACCGGATGCCACGGCGGCCCCTCCTGCCGCAGCGGCCGGCCCCGCGGCATCCGCGCCGATCGCGACGCCGCCCGCCTCACGGCCCGATTCGACCGCGACCGTCCAGTCGGTGCTCGCCGTCGCGGGCGCGGGGCTCCTCGCCGTCGCGGCCGTCGTCTTCACCTTCTTCAACCCCGACCTCGTCGACCACGGCGTGCGCAGCGCGATCCTCGCCGCGATCACGCTCGTGTTCCTCGGCGGCGCATGGTGGCTCGCACGGCGCGGCCTGCGCTTCTCCGCCGAGTCGGTCGGCGGCCTCGGGCTCGTCTTCGTCGCCCTGGATGTCTCGTCGTTCGTCGAGCTCGCGGGCGATCCGGCGAGCGCGTGGCTGGCCGCCGCCTTCGGCACGCTCGTGGGCGGTACGGCGATGGCGGCGCTGGGGCTCCTCGCGCGCATCCGCATCTGGCTCTGGGCGTCGCTGACGGCGCTCGCCACAGTGCCGGCCATGTTCGGCTACGCCGGAGGAACGGCCGGCGCCGCGCTCGCCGGACACCTCGCCACGGCCTTCACCGCATTCGCCCTCATCGCCCTCGCCCGCCGTGTCGCGCGGCGCTTCGGTGGGCCCCTCCACGCCGAGGAGCGCACGCTGACCGTGATCCAGGTCGCGGCGGTCCCGCTCACGCTCATGCTCCTGCCGTTCGTCGAGACCCCGACGGGCACGACCCTCTGGCTGCTCGTCGCCGGCGCGTTCGCCGCCGTCGCCGTGCTGGGCGCGATCTCCGTACGGCGCCCGGCTCGCGGGCTCTGGAGCACGGTCGCCGGGTTCGCCGGAGTCGTCGCGATCGCGGTGCTGCCGTTCGGAACCGGACTCGACGACGTCCCCGACTCCTGGATCCTCGTGGTGTTCGTCGGCAGCGCACAACTCGGCGTCATCGCCGCATGGCTGCTGATGCCGAGACTGCCCCGACTCGTGCCGAGCGCGTTCAGCGCCGGAGCACTGCTCGCGGCCGGGGCATCCGCTGTCCCGGCGACGGTCGCCGGTATGGTCGCCGTGCTCGTCACCTTCGTGGGCTCGATCTCGCCGAGACCGTACGGACCGCCGATCGAGTCGCCCGCCGACGTCGTCGGCGTGGCGGCGGCGTGTGCCGCCGCGGCGCTCGGGTCGGCCGCGCTCGCGGTCATCTCCTCGCGCCGGCGTGCACGCGATGCGGACTCGGACGAGGTCGAACCGGTCGCCGTCGTACGGATCGCCGTCGACGGGGCGTTCGGCACCACCGCGGTGCTGCTCGGCATGCTCGCCTGGCTGCAGCTCGCCTGCATCCCCGCCCTCGCGCTCGGTGCGCGCATCGCGATCGTGCTGGCCCTCACGCTGACGGTGGCCGTGCTCCTGCGGTTCGTCGCCGTGCTGCGACCGCGCACGCTCGTCGGCGGTTCGCTCCTCGGCGGCGCGCACCTGACCGTCGTGCTCGGCGCGGTCCTCGCGACCACGAACGCCTCGACGCAGCCGTGGGCCGGGATCGCGGTGCTCGTCGGGGTCGCCGCACTCGCGCTCATCGCCCCCGCCGGGGTTCGTTTCATCTACGTCGGCGCCGGCTTCGCCTATTCGTTGACCGTCGTGGCGACGGTGCTCGGAACGACCGCATTCGCGGGCATCGCCCAGTGGTGCCTCACGACCGCCGCGGGGCTGCTCGTCGCGATCGTCGCGACGTTCCTGGCACGCGTCGGCGCCCGCTCCTGGTGGGCGATCCTCGCGGTGGCCGCCGTGCCCTTCGGCATCGGCATCGTGCAGGTCATGTTCGAGCGCAGCGGGTGGACGGCCCTGTCGACCGGGCTCATGCTGCTGCTCGCCGTGACGCTCGTGGTCAGCCGACGCCCCGGGCTCGGCCTCGCCCTGCGCACCGCGGCGGCCGCGCTCGTCGTGCCGAGCGCCGCGGTCGTCATCGTCTGCCTCGGCGCCGAGGTGCTCGCCGGCAGCGCGTCCCCCGTCGTGCTGCCCGTCATCGCGGTACTCGTTGCGACGGTGCTGCCCACAAGCGCCACGATCGGGCGCACGCTCGAACGCCGCGGGCTCGGCGCCGTGCCGACTCGCTCTGCTCGCGTCGCCCTCGAGGTCTCGACCCTCGCGACAGGTGCGATCGCTGTGCTGCTCTCGCTCGTGCGCAGTGCGGCGGGCCTCGAGACGACCTTCGTCGTGTTCGTCGTCCTCGGCCTCGGCGCGACGGCGATGGCCGTCGTGCAGCGCCGCCGGCTCGGCTGGTGGCTCGCGGGCGCGAGCTTCACGGGCGCGCTCTGGAGCGCGTGGGGTCTCGCCGGCGTCACCGAGGTCGAGGCGTACCTCGTGCCGCCGGGACTCGGCGCTGCGCTCGTCGGCGCGGTGCTCACCGTTCGCGGTGCGCGCGGCGTCCCGCTCGTGGCATCCGGCCTGCTCGTCGCGGTCGTGCCGACCCTCGCCGTCGTGCTCCTCTCGATCGCGGAGGGCGACGGGGCGAGCCTCGCCGCCGATGCACGCGGATGGGCGCTGATCGGCGCGGCGTGGTTGCTCGTCGCGACGGGGCTGGTGCTCGGTCGGGGCGGCGCGGGCGACGTCGGACCTGCTGCGCGCACCGCGCGACGCCGGATGCTGCGACCACCCGTGTTCACGGCCGCGATCGTCGCCGCCTCGGGAGCGGCGCTGCAAGGTGCTCGGCTCGGCATCGACGGCACGCCCGGCTCGCCGCTCGCCGGCCTCCCGCTCGTGCTCGTCTGCACCGGCGTCGGTCTGCTCGGCGCCCTCGCCGCCTTCATCGCCGGTCGCGCGATCGGAGCCGCGGGCGCGGGCGACGCCCTGCGTTCGCGCTCGCGCTGGCTGACCGCGCCGGCCCTTGCCTTGGTCGCCGTCGCGGCGTGGCCCGCTATCCGCCCCGAATGGCCCGAGATCTGGTCGATGTGGGCGCTCATGCTCGCCCTGCTCGCGATCATGCTGCTCGCAGCCGTGCGCTCGGTCGCCGCCCGCACGATCCTGCCGCCCGTGTGGTTCGTGTTCGCTCTCGCGTTCGTGACCGCGGTGGTCGCGTGGAGTCCGCGCGAGTTGCGCGTCGAGTGGTTCTCGTTGCCGCTCGGGGTCGTGCTGCTCGCGGCAGGTGTGGTCGCGCTGCGGCGCGGCGGTGATGCTGCGGCGGCGCCCGCAGCGCAGGGCGGCGGCTCGCTCGCTGCACACCTCACGGCGTGGCCGGCCGGATGGCGGGGTTCCTGGGCGCTGCTCGTACCCGGCCTCGTGGTGCTGCTCTCGGCCTCGATCGCTGCGACGTTCACCGACCCGCAGACGTGGCGGGCCATCCTCGTCATCCTGTTCGCGCTCACGGCGATCCTCATCGGCTCGGCGCAGAAGCTCGCGGCGCCGTTCCTCATCGGCATCATCGTGTTGCCGATCGAAAACGTCGTCGTCTTCGCGGTGCAGATCGGCCGCGGCATCGAGTCGATGCCCTGGTGGATCACCCTCGCCGTCGTCGGCGCGGTGCTGCTCATCATCGCCGTCACGACCGAGCGACGTGCGGGCGCCGAGCAGGGCATCGCGGCACGGCTCGGCGACCTGCGGTGAACCGCCGGCGGCTCGAGCAGCCACGCGGGGTGCGCGACGTCCGGCACCGACTCACGTACCCTGAAATCGGCCGCGATTCGCGTGCACCGACGAAAGGCTCCCCGTGAACATCACCCTGCTACGACGATTCGTCGCAGTCGCCGAGGAGTTGCACTTCCCCCGCGCCGCCGACTCCCTCGGCATCCCGCTCGCCTCGCTCTACTCCTCGATCGAGAAGCTCGAGACCGAGCTCGGGCACCCGCTCTTCACCCGGCAGGGCGGAACCCGGCTGACCGAGTTCGGGATCGCGCTGCTTCCCGAGGCCAGGGAGGAGATCGCCGCGGCGCCCCCTCCTGTCGAGAAGCCGGTGAAGGCCGGCGGAAAGGCGAAGGCCTCGAAGGGCAAGGGCCGCGCGCCCATCGTCAAGGGGCAGCCGAAGCCATACAAGAAGCGCCAGGGGCGCTGACGACGGAGATCGCACCCGCACGTCGTTCGCTCGTCGATCGCACGTTCGGTGGCCGCGGTCTCAGCGACGTCGGGCGAGGATCGCGCCGTACGGGCGATGACCCGGGTCGGTGCGGGTGTGCGTCTCGACCACGTCGAACCCCGCGGCGTCGAGCGCCGACCGCATCTCGGGAGCCGGCCAGAAGTAGGCGGTGACCACGGCGTGGTCGAACGGCTCGAGTCGCGGGCCCTCGAAGAAGCCGAGCAGCAGCGTTCCTGCGGGTCGGATGGCACGTGCGAACTCCGCGAGGATCGCGGGCACGTCGGCCGGATCGGTGTGGATGACGGAGTACCAGGCGAGCACGCCGCCGAGCCCGCCGACATCGACGGGCAACGACTCGAGCCTGCCGAGCCGGAAGGTCACGTCAGGGAACCGCTCGGTCGCGACCTCGACGAACTCGGGCACCATGTCGACGCCCTCGACCGCGACGCCGTGATCGGCGATGAACTTCGTCCAGTGCCCGGGGCCGCAGCCCGCATCGATCGCGGGGCCGTCGATCGTGGCCGCCCATTCGGAGATCAGTGCTCGATCCTGAGCGGCCATGTCGTCGACCGAGCCGAGGAGTTCGGTGTATTCGGCGGCACGCGAACGATAACGCTCGCGCACGTCCTCCACGGCCATCGGTGCCGCCCTACGCCTTCTTGACGACGCCCGACTTCAACTGCAGCTGCCCGAACCCGTCGACCTTGCCGTCGAGATCGTGGTCGCCGACGCCGTCGATGAGTCGGATGCCCCGCACCTTCGTGCCGACTTTGATCGTGCCCGACGCGCCCTTGACCTTGAGGTCCTTGACCACGGTGACGGTGTCGCCGTCGGCGAGCACATTGCCGACCGCATCGGTGATGACCCGCGATCCCGCGTCGGGCGTGGCATCCTCGTCGTACTCGCCCCGAACCCACTCGTGGCCGCACATCGGGCAGACCAGCAGCGCGCCCATCTCGTAGGCGTGCTCGCTCGCACACTCGGGGCACGGAGGCAGGGCGTCGCTCATGCGTTCCACAGTACCGGCCCCGCGCGCCCGAACCCCGTGATGCCGCCTTCAGCGCGTCCGGCACTCAGGGTTCTCACCGCGGCCGCACAGCATCGCCCCACATGGACGGGATACGGTCGACAGCAGACAGATCGGAGAAGCCGGACGTGACTGCGAGCGACGACCCTGCCCTCGGGCTCACGCTGAGTGGCGGCGCCGCGTTCGGCGCCGCGCACGTCGGCGTACTGCAGGAGCTCGAGGCCCGCGGCATCCGCCCCGGCATCGCCGTCGGCACGAGCTCGGGCGCGCTGATCGCCGCGGCCTACGCAGCCGGCTTCGACGCGACGGAGATCGAACGCGTCGCCCTCGCGTTCCGGTGGCGGGAGATCGCCCGCTGGTCGTTCGCCCCGCGGCTCGGGCTGCTCGACTCGCGTGCGATCGACGACGGCGTACGACGCGTGTTCGGCTGCGATCCGCTGATCGAAGAACTCCCACGCCGCTTCGGCGCGGTCGCCACCGATCTCCTCACCCGTCGCGCGGTGACCATCGACCGCGGTCCCCTGAGCGTGGCGTTGCGGTCGACGATCGCGGTTCCGGGCCTGCTCGCACCGGTCCGTCGCCATGGTGCGCTCCTCGCCGACGGAGGCATGGTCGACAACGTCCCGTTCTCGGCCGCACGCGAGCTCGGCGCCTCGCGCGTCATCGTCGTGCGCCTGCACGCGAAGTTCGAGAACGTCCGCATGATGCGCACGGTGAGCCGCACCGCCGACCTCGTGCGCGACCCCTCTGTCGTGCTCGTCCAGCCCGAGATGGAGGGCATGGCGCAGTGGACGATGGCGGATGCGCCGCGCCTCATCGCCGAGGGACGCCGTGCCGCGGCGCTCGCGCTCGACGCGGCGTCCGAGCTCACGGCGGTCTGAGGCGTCGTCGTCGCTCGCGCGTTCAGCGCTCCCAGTCGCGCCGCAGCAGTCCGTACACCCAACTGTCGGACACGTCGCCGTTGACGATGCAGTCCTCGCGCAACGTGCCCTCACGTTCGAAGCCGAGCTTCTCGAGCACTCGGGCGGAGGCCAGGTTGCGGGTGTCGGTCTCTGACTGCACCCGGTTGAGGTCGAGCGCGTCGAAGGCCCAAGCGAGCACCGCCCGAGCCGACTCCGTCGCGTAACCGTGCCCCCAGGCCGCCTGCGTGAAGCAATAGCCGAGCGACGCGCTCTTGAAGTCCGGATTCCAGCTGTTGAAGGTGCACCAGCCGACGAACGCCTGGTCGCTCTTCCGTTCGATCGCGACGCGCGCGCCGGTGCCCTCCTCCTCCATCCGTCGGCATCCGACCATGAAGCGTTCGACCGAGGTCCGGTCGGTCCACGGCGGAGAGTCCCAGTAGCGGAGCACTTCAGCGTCGCTGTTCAGGGCGAAGAGGACGTCGGCGTCGGCGTCTGCGAAAGGACGCAGTCGCAGTCGTTCGGTTTCGAGAGTGGGCGTCGGAAGGGTCACCTCGACATCGTTGCACGAGCGGTTCGCCCCGCTCGGCTCAGACCGCGGCCAGGAACCCCTTGACCCGCTCCATGAGCAGCGCGGACGCCTCGGCGTCGTAGGCGTCGAGCGAGGAGTCGGCGAAGAGATGCTGGTCGCCGGGGTAGACGAAGAGCTCGGCGTCGCTCGTCGAGCCGACGAGCTCGCGCGCGGCGGGCAGGTCCTCGTCGAAGAACTCGTCGCCCTCCTTGCCGTGGATCTGCACCGGAACCCCCTCCGGCCACGCTCCCCCGAACTCGGCGACCGGAATGCACGAGAACATGAGCAGCGCCCCGCGGGCACCGGGCCGGGTCTGCGCGAGCCGCTGGGCGGTCGTCACCCCGAAGGAGAACCCGGCGTAGACGAGCTCTGGGCCGAGCTCCTGTGCAGCGGCGGCGCCGCGCTCCCGGATCGCCCCGAAGCCCGCCTCGCGCGCGAACGCGAAGCCCTCCTCGATGCTGTCGAACGTGCGACCGTCGAACAGGTCGGGCGTGTGCACGACATGGCCGGCCTGGCGGAGCTCGTCGGCGAACGCTCGCACGCCGTCGGTCAGGCCCTGGATGTGGTGGTAGAGCAGCACTTCGGCCATGTCAGCGGTTTCCCTCTCCAATTGATCGACTCTTTTGGATCATTCGACGATGCTAGTCTGTTCGGTCATGGCGGACAACCCTCCTGGCTACGAACTCGCCGATCGGATGGCGCTGACCGAGCCCGCGCAGGTGAAGGCCATCGGCCACCCGCTCCGCACCACGATCCTGCAGTTGCTCCACGAGCGCGCAGCGACCGTCACCGAGCTGGCGGCGGCCGTCGAGCGCCCCAAGAGCACGGTCGCCCACCACGTCGACGTGCTCGCCCGGAACGGCCTCCTCCAGGTGGTGCGAACGCGCAAGGTGCGGGCGATCGAGGAGCGCTTCTACGGCCGCGCGGCGCGCATGTTCTTCATCGCGGCAGTACCCGCATCCGTCGGCGGAGCGGCATCGGGCGACTTCAACGACTTCGAGGTCGCCGCGCGGGAGTCTGCGACCGCGTTCGAGGAGGGAAAGCTCTGGGGCTTCATCCGTCATGCACGCATCTCGGAGGATCAGGCCTCGGAGTTCTGGGCGCGCATGGCCGAACTCGTGGAGGAGTTCGACCGGCTGCCGCGCTCGGGTGAGACGGTGTACGGGTTCGCGATCGGCGTCTACCCCACCGACTACCCGGCGCTGCCGGCGTCCGAGGCCGCCGATCCTCCGCGCTGAGCCGGAACGCCCGACATCTCCTCAGCTTGCCGTCGCGCGGCATCTCGGACTCCGCGGATCGATTCGTCGGATTCGGCCTCGGCGTCGAGCCACCGAGACAACAGCAGGTGATCACGCTGGTCGCCGATGGCGTCCTGCAGCGCCGTGCCTGCGGCCGCAGCCTGTTCGTCACCGAGCGCTTCGGCGAGGTACCGCAGGGCCCGCGCGTGCTTGCGGATCTCGTGTCGAACCTCCGACACCTCGAGCACGTCGACGACCCCGCGTACAGCTTCGAGTCGATCGACGAGCTTGCGGTACTTCGCCCCGTCGAGGTAGTCCACCACATCGCGTTGGGCGCGTCGTCGCTCTCGCTTCACCGCCTTCACCAGCCGTTGAGCCTCGGCGTCCGACCCATCGTCGCCGAACTCCCCGAGCAGCCGCTTCACCAGCTTCTGGCGCACTTCGAGGTCCCGAACCGCACCGAGCACGTCTCCGTAGCGCTCGAGGCCGCGCACCGCCTTCTCAGCGTCGCGGCCGGGGACGAGCGGAAGGAACGCGCGCAACCGGCGCGTGAGCGTGCGCGCCCGGTGGACGGCGTCGTCGGTGTTCCGTCGAACCTCGGGCTCCGCCCCGATGAGCTCGCTGATCACGTCGCGCACCTGGTCGCCGAGGAGTGGCTCGGCAGTCATACTTCGATTCTGTCGGGAACGGCGCCCCCGGGGAATCCCCGGTCGCCGTGACCGCACACTGGGCAGACGAGCGGCGCGCCGTTCTCGTATGCGTACGCCTCGCAACACCCGGGGCAGGGGCAGCTGATCAGACGTTGAAGCGGAACTCCACCACGTCGCCGTCCTGCATGACGTAGTCCTTGCCCTCCATGCGGGCCTTGCCCTTCGCGCGGGCCTCGGCGACCGAACCGGTCTCGACGAGGTCGGCGAACGAGATGACCTCTGCCTTGATGAAGCCGCGCTCGAAGTCGGTGTGGATCACGCCGGCTGCCTGCGGCGCCTTGTCGCCCTTGTGGATCGTCCAGGCGCGCGACTCCTTCGGGCCGGCGGTGAGGTAGGTCTGGAGGCCGAGCGTGTCGAAGCCGATGCGGGCGAGCTGGTCGAGGCCCGACTCCTCCTGGCCCGTCGAGGCCAGCAGCTCAGCGGCCTCCTCGGGGTCGAGGTCGATGAGCTCCGACTCGATCTTCGCATCGAGGAACACGGCCTCGGCGGGGGCGACGAGCTCGGCGAGCTCTGCCTTTTTCGCGTCATCCGTGAGCACTGCCTCGTCGACGTTGAAGACGTAGATGAATGGCTTCGCGGTGAGCAGGCCGAGCTCCTTGACGGGCTCGAGGTCGACGGATGCCGCGGAGAGGGGCGTGCCCTTCTGCAGCACCTCCTGCGCCTCCTTCGCCGCGACGAGCACCGAGGGGTCGAGCTTCTTGCCCTTGATCTCCTTCTCGTAGCGCGGGATGGCGCGCTCGAGGGTCTCGAGGTCGGCGAGGATCAGCTCGGTGTTGATGGTCTCCATGTCGGACTTCGGGTCGACCTTGCCGTCGACGTGCACGACGTCGCCGTCGTCGAACCCGCGCACGACCTGCGCGATGGCGTCGGCCTCGCGGATGTTCGCGAGGAACTTGTTGCCGAGACCCTCACCCTCGGAGGCGCCGCGCACGATGCCGGCGATGTCGACGAACGACACGGCTGCGGGCAGGATGCGCTCGGAGCTGAAGATCTCGGCGAGCTTCGCGAGACGCGGGTCGGGCAGGTTCACCACGCCGACGTTGGGCTCGATCGTCGCGAACGGGTAGTTCGCTGCGAGCACCTGGTTCTTGGTCAGGGCGTTGAAGAGGGTGGACTTGCCGACGTTGGGCAGGCCGACGATACCGATAGTGAGAGCCACGGGGGCACAGTCTACCGGGGTACGGCTGGTCGCGAGGTCGGCGCGAGCGCCGCCGATTCGTTATCGGAGCGTCACCCACCGTCGCGGCCGGCTCGGCCATGCTGAGCGCATGAGGATGCTTCGCCTGACGCTCATCGCCTTCGCCGCCGTCGCACTCGCCGGCTGCGCCGCCACCGCACCGGCTCCTGCGACCCCTGCACCCAGCGAGACCCCGGCTGCGTCGAGCTCGACACCCGAACCGACCGAACCCGAGACCGCCGAGATCGTGGTCGACGGCAGCGGCTTCAGCCTCGTCGACTCCGAGGGCTCGACGACGTTCACGCACGACTGGGCCGACGAGGTCGCTCCGGCGGTCGCGGCCCTCACCGGCGCCTTCGGCGCCGACCCGGTGAAGTCCTTGCGCGACGGGTCCGGCGGGCACTACGCCGATTTCGACCTGTACACCTGGGGCGCCTTCACGCTCGGCGACGCCGTCGGTCTCGAGAAGCCCCGCGCCGACTACTTCCTGCCGTCGCTCGTCGAGGTCACCGCGCCCGAGGTCGAGGGGGTCGCGGTGCACAGCGCGAGCGGCCCGACGGTCGGGTCACCGGTGACCGAGGTCGCCGCGCTGACGCCGCTCGTGCACGAGCAGTCCGACTACCGGATCGACCCCGTCGACCCGTCGCTCGTGCCGCCCACGCCGGGCGGCGAGATCACCGACATGGTCGCGCTGCGGGCCGATGAGAGCGATACGACCATCGTCATGCTCACGGCGCCGGTGCTCTCGTACTACCCGTTCTGAGCGCGCGTCCGCCGCTCAGCCGAGCCGCGTGCGGAAGCAGCGAGTGACGTAGGGCAACTCGAGCTCCTCGGCGCCTGCGAGATCGGGATGCGTCGCGAGCAGCGTCTCGAGGGCGGCGAGCGTCGCGGCCTGCTCTGATTCACTCGCGGTGATGAAGGAGCTCCGCGAACGCACGAGGTCGAGGAAGCCGGCCCGCGTCATCCGCTTCGACCAGGCCACCGTGTGCTCCTCGATCGGGCCGAACGGCCGCCCCACCTGTACGTACGACTCGAACGTCGCGCTCGCGTCGTGTCGTTCGTGCATGATCTCGCCGGCCTCGCGCAGCCAGTCGGCACTCGTGTCGCGCGAGTTCCAGACGAGCCCGAGCACGCCGCCCGGCCGCAGCACGCGGGCGATCTCGGGAATCGCCCGCTCGGGGATGAACCAGTGCCACGCCTGGCCCGCGACGACGGCGTCGACCGAGGCGTCCTCGATGGGGATGTCCTCGGCGGTGCCGAGGATCCGCGGCACGCCGGGCACCGCGATCTCGAGCTCCTCGAGCATCTCCTCGACGGGGTCGACCGCGATCACCTCGCGATCGAGCTCGACGAGCGCCTCGGTCAGCTTGCCGGTGCCCGCCCCGAGGTCGAGCACGCGTCGCGCATCGCCGATCAGCCATTCGACAGCCTCCGACGGGTAGCCGGGTCGCGCCCGTCGATAGACGGATGCCGCGGCGCCGAACGACCTCGCAGTGCGCCGCGTCGCGGGGGCGCCGGGGTCGGCGACGAGTTCGCCCGCACCTCGTTCGGGGGCGTCGCTCATGGGCTCGTCCTCTCGTCGCGCGGGTCGCGCATCCATTCCACGCCTGCGCCGGGGCATCCGTCAACCGGCGCAGGTCTCGAGCCGGTCTCGTGACCCGCCCGGCTCGCGGGCCGTCGGTGTCGGCGACGCGTGGCACGATGTCCTCGTGCCAGTGGACTTCACCGCGATCGACTTCGAAACCGCCAACTCCTCCGGCGCGTCCGCCTGTTCGGTCGGGCTCGTGAAGGTGCGCGACGGGCAGGTCGTCGACCGGGTGCACTGGTACATCCGGCCGCCGTTCCCGCACGACGAGTTCTCGGAGTGGAACGTCCGCATCCACGGCATCACACCCGAGATGGTCGAGGGCGCGCCCGACTGGCGCACCCACCTGCCCGCGCTCCGCGAGTTCGCGGGCGCCGACGTGCTCGTGGCGCACAACGCGACCTTCGACCTCGGCGTCATCGCCAAGACCTCGGCCGCGTGGGGGCTCGAGGTGCCCGACTACCGCTCGCTCTGCAGCCTGCAGGTGGCGCGGCGCACCTACCACCTCGACTCGTACCGACTGCCCGTCGCCGCGATGGCCGCCGGCTTCGAGGGCTTCTCGCACCACGACGCCCTCGCCGACGCCGAGGCCTGCGCGGCGATCATCGTGCACGCCGCCGAGCGCCACGGCGCCGACGACGTCGAACGCCTCGCGCACATCACGCGGGTGAAGCTCGGGTCGATCGGACCGGTCGCCGTGGCCACCGACCGTGCGGCGAACGGCCCGATGGCGCTGCAGTAGGCGCCTCGCGACGGCCGGGCGAGCGGGCGATTCAGATGGTCGGGGCCGCCCTTTCTCGCTTCGACCGATGTGACCGCTCGATCATGAGTTTCGAATCTTTGTTCCCATGATGTCCGATTTCCGAGAGAATCGAGACATGCCCGACGACACCGCAGCCGCCCTCATCGGGCTCGGCGCGGCCTGCATCGGGCTCGATGCGACCTGGCGGGGCGCGCTCCTCGGTGGTTCCGTCGACCCCGGCGCCGATGTGCGCATGATGAGCGACGCCGGGCTCGTCCGCGTCACCGAGTCGCTGGGCGACCTCGTCCGGCACGTGCAGGCACTGCAGGCGCGCGCGGCGGCCGAACTCGCCGCACGCTCACGCTCCGGTGCCCACGACGACGTGGCTCGCAAGCACGGCTTCGCCTCGGCAGAGCGGCTCATCGCCTCTGCCATCGGCGGCCGGTATCACGACGCCGCGAAGCTCGTCGCCGTGGGCGAGGCCACGGCGCCACGGTCCTCGTTCGGCGGCGAGAGCCTGCCGCCGCGGCATCCGCACCTCGCGGCGGCACTCGAGTCGGGCATACTCTGCGTCGACGCCGCCGAGACGATCCGGCGATTCCTCGACCAGGTAGCCCCTCGCGCCGAGCGCTCCAAGCTCGTCGATGCCGAGCGCCTGCTCGTCGAGCGGGCGCCGTCCGTCGGCGTCGACGGGCTGATTCGGCTCGTCAAGCACCTGCAGGCCCATCTCGACCCCGACGGCGTCAAGCCCCGTGAAGACGAGCTCCGTGCGGCTCGCGGGCTGCGCATCTGGGAGGACCGCACCGGCATGATCCAGCTGCAAGGCGCGTTCGACCCGGCGAACGGGGCCCCGGTGAAGCTCGCGATCGAGACCCTCGTCGGGTCCGAGCTCCACCGCGCACGCGATGCGAAGCGCGGCTTCGGTCAGGCGACGACAGGCCCCGGCTCCGCTGATACTGCGATCGGTGAGGTCCGCTCGATCGCGCAGATGAACGCCGACGCCCTCTCTGACATCGCCCGCCTCTCGCTCGGCGCCGCCGACGCGCCTGCGCCGCTCCGGCAGGCGTCGGTCATCGCCCGCGTCGATGCCGCTGCCCTGGCCTGCAGCGTCGGCTCGGCGACGATCGACGGCATCGACCAGCCCGTCTCGATCCAGACCGTGCGCGAGCTGGCGATGTCGGCCGGCATCTCGCCGCTGTACCTCGGCGCCGGGTGCGAGAAGACCGAGTTCGGCCGCTCCCGCCGCCTCTTCAGCTCGGCGCAGAAGGCCGTGCTGCTCGAACGCGACGGCGGCTGCGCCTGGCCCGGCTGCAACCGGCCTCCGTCGCACACCCAGGCGCACCACATCAGATGGTGGAATCGGCACGGCGGCGACACCGACGTCGACAACGGCATCATGCTCTGCGCGCACCATCACCACCGCCTCCACGACGATGGCTGGGTGATCCGCGTCAAGGCGGGCTCACCTGGTTCGTCCCGCCGGTGCACATCGACCCGGCACAACGCCCCAGACCGGGCAACCGGCGCCGACACACGACCACCATCGCTCCTCCATCGACCGCCCACGCGGCCTGAACCCCCGCCGCCGATCGTTCTACCGGGCGCGGCATCCACCGATGTCGGCGGCGCCTGCGACACTCGATGACATGGAGATCCTGCTGCTCGTCATCGGCCTCATCGTGGGCGTCCTGCTCGGCGCGCTCGCCATCCGGCTCAAGCTCGGGCGTGGCGCCGGCGGCGGCGATCAGCAGCTGTCATCGACGATCCGCGACGAGGTTCGCGCGGGCGGCGGCGAACTCCGCCAAGAGCTCGCGACCCAGCGCAGCGAACTGACCCAGCAGCTCATCGCGCTGCAGATGCAGCTCGACCAGCGACTCCAGTCGACCGCGATCGCGCAGGCTGAGGAGTCGGGGCGAGAGCGCGAGTCGCGCAAGGCGTCGTCCGACGAGCTCCGCACCACGGTCGACCGCTCCCTCATCGAGTTGAGCGACAAGTTCCACACGTCCTCGAAGTCGTCGCTCGCGGCGCAGACCGAGCTCAAGAGCGCGGTCGAGACCCGCTTCGACGCGCTGCGGGCCGCGAACGACGAGAAGCTCGAACAGGTGCGCGCCACGGTCGAGAAACTGCAGAAGGCGATGGCCGACTCGCTTGCCGTCAATGCCGAGCGCGTCCAGGCGCTGACCGACGCGAATGCCGCGAAGCACGTCGAACTCCAGCAGTCCATGCGTGAGGAGCTCGACAAGCTCCGCACCGGCAATGAAGCCAAGCTCGACCAGATGCGAGAGACGGTCGACGAAAAGCTCCAGGGCACGCTCGAGAAGCGGCTGGGCGAATCGTTCAAGCTCGTAAGCGAACGACTCGAGCAGGTGCAGGTGGGCCTCGGCGAGATGAAGACGCTCGCGACCGATGTCGGGGGCCTCAAGCGCGTGCTCACCAACGTCAAGAGTCGCGGCACCTGGGGCGAGGTGCAGCTCGCCAGGCAGCTCGAAGACCTGCTCACGCCCGACCAGTACGAGCAGAACGTCGTCATCAAGCCGAACTCACGTGAGAACGTCGAGTTCGCGATCAAGCTTCCGGGTCAGAGCGACGGCGACCGTCCGGTGTACCTGCCGATCGACTCCAAGTTCCCCCAAGAAGACTACGAGCGTCTGCTCGAAGCTCAGGAGACCGGCGAGAAGGCCGAGATCGAGTCGGCGGCGAAAGCGCTCGAGCGTGCGGTGGTCGCGCAGGCGAAGTCCATCCGGGAGAAGTACATCGAGCCGCCGCTGAGTACCGACTTCGCGATCATGTACCTGCCCACCGAGGGGCTGTTCGCCGAGGTCGTCCGTCGCCCGGGCCTCATGAGCCGCCTCCAGAACGACTTCCACGTCAACGTCACCGGGCCGGCCACGCTGGCGTCGCTCCTCAACAGCTTGCAGATGGGCTTCCGAACCCTCTCGATCGAGAAGCGCAGCTCCGAGGTCTGGCAGGTGCTCGGCGCCGCGAAGGCCGAGTTCAACAAGTACGCACTCGTCTGGGACAAGCTCGGCAAGCAGCTGCAGACCGCGCAGAACACCGTGGCTGCCGCAGGGCAGCGTACGCGAGCGATCGAGCGCAAGCTGCGCGGCGTCGAAACGCTCGAGGTCACTGTCGGCGAAGAGGCCGACTCGATCGAGGTCGTGCTCGAGAGCATCGTTCCCGTGGAGGCGATCGATGCGGCCGACGCGGAATCGCCCGACGCCGACTTCGCCGGCGCCGACCTCGACCCCGAGATCCGCAGCGGACTCTGACACCGCACCGCACCGCACTGACGGCAACGGGCGTCGAACCGACTCGGTCGGCTCGACGCCCGTTCGGCGTTCGGGGCTCAGATGTCGGCGTCGACGAGCCACTTCTCGATGAGGTGGTCGGCGACGATGCGGCGGGCCGTGCCCGACTTGCCGCGCAGCACGATCGACTCGGTGCGGATGATCGGGCCCTTCTTGCGCACTCCGTCGAGGAGCTCGCCGTCGGTCACGCCGGTCGCGACGAAGAAGGTGTTGTCGCCGCGCACCAGGTCGTCGAGCTCGTAGATCTTGTCGCAGTCGAGACCGGCGGCCTCGCCACGGGCGCGCTCGGCGTCGTCGAGCGGCGCGAGCTTGCCCTGCATGAACCCGCCGAGCGCCTTGATCGCGCACGCCGTCGTGATGCCCTCGGGGCTGCCGCCGATGCCGACGCACATGTCGATGCGCGACTCGTAGCGGGCTGCGTTGATGCCGCCCGCGACGTCGCCGTCGCTGATGAGGCGGGTGCCGGCACCGGCGGCGCGGATGTCGGCGATGAGCTGCTCGTGGCGGGGGCGGTTCAGCACGGCGACACGGAGCTCGCCGACCTCCTTGCCCTTCGCCGCGGCGAGGGCCCGCAGGTTCTCGCCGATCGGCTTGCGGATGTCGACGACGCCGATGCCCGAGGCATCCGTGACGATCTTGTCCATGTAGAAGACGCTCGAGGCGTCGAGCATGCTGCCCCGGTCGGAGACGGCGATGACCGAGAGCGCGTTCTGGCGGCCGGCCGCAGTGAGCGAGGTGCCGTCGATCGGATCGACGGCGATGTCGCACGCGGGGCCCCGGCCGTTGCCGACGCGCTCGCCGTTGAAGAGCATCGGCGCCTCGTCCTTCTCTCCCTCGCCGATGACGACGACGCCGTCGAAGTTGACGGTGCCGAGGAATGCCCGCATCGCGTCGACCGCTGCGCCGTCGGCACCGAGCTTGTCGCCGCGCCCGATCCACGGATACGAGCGGATCGCCGCAGCCTCGGTCGCGCGCACGAGTTCGAGTGCGATGTTGCGGTCGGGGTGCAGGAAGAGGCTGGCGGTATCGGTGCTCACCATCGAGTGGTCCTCCGGGGTTCAGCGTTCGGCCTCGATCGGAGGCCGGAGGGAAAGGACGATCGTCCGTGTCCCAGCCTAGGCACGAGACGGCGAGAGCGGCCCGGTTTTCATCCGTTCGTCAGTGAAAGAATGTGCATTCTTAAGGCCCGGCAGCTTCAGGCCTGGCAGGAACGGGCGCGCCCGCGTCGACATCGAGCGCATCGGCCCAGCCGTACCCGCCGCCGGGTGCCGACCACCAGTGCGCACGCACTCCGCGCGGCATCTGCTGCACGCCGGGCAGGGCGAGGCCGATCTCGCAGTCGGTGACCGCGGCGAGCGCGACGGCAGCCGGCCCGGCGCAGAGTTCGTCGAGTTCGACGAGTGCGTCGATCGCACGCGCTCCTGCCAGGTGCCCGAGCAGCCGCTCCCGCTCGCCATCGGACTGCGGCGCGAAGCGGGCCAGCATCGAGCCGCCGAGCGCACGCACCGCGGCAGCGACGATGACCCCCTCGGGCGCACCGCCGACGCCGATCACGGCGTCGAGACGCGGAAGCCAGGGGCGCGGGTCGAGCCCCGCGTCTCCGGCAGCACCCGGCAACGCCGCCAGGCTCCGCTCGATGTCGCCGTGCTCGAACCGTTCGACCGTCGCGCCCGCTGCGCGCACAGCATCGAGGTACGGCAGGTTGCGCGGGCGGTCCTGCACGGCGATGCGGATGTCCCGGGGCTCCACGCCGCGGGCGCGGGCGGCCTCCTCGACCAGCTCGGCGACGAGTTCGGGCAGCGAACGCCCGGCGGCCCGAGCGACGGTGAGACCCGGCAGCCAGGTCACGAACTTCTCGAGGTAGTGCGCCGGCCCGAGGTCGAAGAGCGCCCCGCGCGGGGCGGCCGCGATGACCGCCATCGCACCGGGCCGGCCCGCGGCCCCGAGCCGGGTGCCGTCGACGGGGTCGACGGCGATGTCGATCGACGGGTCGCCTGCTCCCGCGCGCCCGAACCGTTCGCCGAGGTGCAGCATCGGCGCCTCGTCCTTCTCGCCCTCGCCGACGACGACGCGGCCGTCGACGGGCAGTTCGGCGAGCGCCGCACGCATCGCGGCGACCGCGGCGCCGTCGAGCGCGTCGCCGTCGCCGCGCCCCACGAGCGGAAGGCATGCCGTCGCCGCCGCGATCACGGCGGGGCGCAACTGCTCGGCGAGCGCTGCGGCGTCGGCCACGTCGGCACGGGCGCGGTCACGGTCGCGGTCGCGGGCGCCTTCGGCGAGTTCGATCGGGTCGCTCATGGCTCCATCCTGCCCCGCCGACGGGCCCCACCTCCGCGCGGCGTCGCCACGTGGCATCCGACACCTGAGCCGTGCTCGACAAGTCGATAGACTCGTGCCGAACCCACACTGTCGTCACCGAAGGAGCACCATGCCCATCGCCACCCCCGAGCAGTACGCCGAGATGCTGGACACCGCGAAGGCCAAGGGCTTCGCGTTCCCCGCCTTCAACGTCTCGAGCTCGCAGACCCTGAACGCGGTGCTCCAGGGCCTCACCGAGGCGGGTTCCGACGGCATCATCCAGGTGACCACGGGCGGCGCCGACTACTTCGCCGGCCACACCGTCAAGGCCCGCTCGACCGGCGCCCTCGCATTCGCGCGCTTCGCGCACGAGGTCGCGAAGTCGTACCCGATCACCGTCGCCCTTCACACCGACCACTGCCCGAAGCCGGCGCTCGCCGACTTCGTGTTCCCGCTCATCGAGGCCTCCGAGGCCGAGGTGAAGGCCGGCCGCAACCCCATCTTCCAGTCGCACATGTGGGACGGCTCGGCCGTGCCGCTCACCGAGAACCTCGACATCGCGAAGGAGATCCTCCCCCGCATGAAGGCGATCAACGCGATCCTCGAGGTCGAGATCGGCGTCGTCGGCGGCGAGGAGGACGGGGTCAAGCACGAGGGCTCGAACGAGGCGCTCTACACGACCCTCGACGACGCGATCGCGACGGTCGAGGCCCTCGGCCTCGGCGAGCAGGGCCGCTACATGGCCGCCCTCACCTTCGGCAACGTGCACGGCGTGTACGCGCCCGGCAACGTCAAGCTGCGCCCGGCGCTGCTGAAGGAGATCCAGGACGGCCTGCAGGCGAAGTACGGCACCGGCGAGAAGCCGCTCGACCTCGTCTTCCACGGCGGCTCGGGCTCGACCGACGACGAGATCGCCGAGGCGGTCGCGAACGGCGTCGTGAAGATGAACATCGACACCGACACGCAGTACGCCTTCACGCGCTCGGTCGCGGGCTACATGTTCCAGAACTACGACGGCGTGCTGAAGGTCGACGGCTCGGTCGGCAACAAGAAGCAGTACGACCCGCGCGCGTGGGGCAAGGTCGCCGAATCGGCCATGGCCGTGCGCGTCGGCGAGTCGACGCGTCAGCTCGGCTCGGCCGGCCAGTCGATCACCTCGGCATAAGGAAGCACCGGATGACTCGCGACGAGGCCGCTCGACAGCATCACAGCGGACGGGCCGACGAGGCCGCGACCGGCGCAGCTGCACCGCAGCCGCCGGTCGCGCCGCCGGCGCCGCCCGCCGACGAGCGGCCTCGTCCGAGGTACGGCGAGTACGCCCCCGAGGGGTGGACCTGGCAGCCGCCGGCCGACCCGAGCCCGGCTCAGGCGCCCGATGCCCCGGCGCCGGTCGTCGGTGCCGCCCCGGTTCCGGCGTACCCGCAGCCCGGCGCGGTCGCCCGACCCACGGATCGCGCGTGGACGGTCGCACTCCTCGTCTTCGGGGCGATGGGCGCGATCTACAACGTGCTCTCCCTCGTCGCCCTCCCGTCGAGCATGGTCAGGTCCCTGACGCTCACGGCATCGATGTTCGGCACCACGCCGCCGAGCGAGTTCGTCCCGGGGCCCGCGGCGCCCGTGGCGATCGCCGTCGGCGTGATCGCGCAGTTCGCGCTCTGGTTCGGCGCGCTGCTCTGGTCGCGCGCGCGCATGCGCGCCGGGGCGAGCTCGTGGTGGATCCCGCTGCTCGCCGGTGTTGCCGCGTTCATCGTCGTGATGGCCGTGACGTACGTCGTGGCGTTCAGCGACCCGGCGCTCGTCGAGTTCCTCCTGACACCGCCGTCGACGACGCCCTGACGCGCCGGCGCCTGCCCGATGAGGTGGGCGGGGCTCAGGCGTCGCCGGAGCGGCGACCGCCGAGGGCCCGCGCGTCGCGGTTGCCCTGCAGGTCTTTGCGCAGCTCCTTCGGCAGCGAGAACATGAGGTCCTCCTCGGCCGTCTTCACCTCGGCGACGTCGCCGTAGCCGGCATCGGCGAGCTCCTGCAGCACCTCTTTCACGAGGCCCTCGGGCACCGAGGCCCCGCTCGTGACCCCGACCGAGGCGACGCCGTCGAGCCACTCCTGACGGATCTCGCTCGAGTAGTCGACCCGGTACGCGGCCTTCGCCCCGTTCTCGAGCGCGACCTCGACCAGGCGCACGCTGTTCGACGAGTTCGCCGACCCCACGACGATCACGAGCTCCGCCTCCTGGGCGACCTTCTTGATCGCGACCTGGCGGTTCTGGGTGGCGTAGCAGATGTCGTCCGACGGCGGATCCTGCAGGTTCGGGAAGCGTTCGCGCAGGCGGCGCACGGTCTCCATCGTCTCATCGACCGAGAGGGTCGTCTGCGAGAGCCACACCACCTTGTCGGGGTCGCGCACCTCGATGTTCGGCACGTCGTCGGGGCTGTTCACGAGGGTGACGTGGTCGGGGGCCTCGCCCGCCGTGCCCTCGACCTCTTCGTGGCCCTCGTGGCCGATGAGCAGGATCTCGAAGTCGTCGCGCGCGAAGCGCACGGCCTCGCGGTGGACCTTGGTGACGAGCGGGCACGTCGCGTCGATGGCGTGCAGCCCGCGGTCGGAGGCCGCGTTCACGACCGCCGGCGAGACGCCGTGCGCACTGAACACGATGTGGGCGCCTTCGGGCACCTCGTCGACCTCGTCGACGAAGATCGCCCCCTGCTTCTCGAGCTCGGTCACGACATGGATGTTGTGCACGATCTGCTTGCGCACGTACACCGGAGCCCCGTAGTGCTCGAGCGCCTTCTCGACGGCGATGACCGCGCGGTCGACGCCGGCGCAGTAGCCGCGAGGGGCTGCGAGCAGCACCCGCTTGGCGCCGTCGACCGGGTTATTCTTGAGCCGGCCACGCACGCTCGGGATTCTGGGCATGCCGAGGTCGATCCGCGGTGCATCAGTCAAGCTCGTCACGATGCCAATCCTACGCGGCGCAACCTGGGCGGGCGGTCGGGAGGCCAGCGTGACGGACGCAACGGCACCGCGCGACGCCCCGGCGACGCGCGAGGCGCCCTGGCCCGTCGCGCAGCTCTCGGCGAAGCTGAAGCAGTACCTCGACCGACTCGGCACCGTCTGGGTCGAGGGCGAGATCACCCAGTGGGGCGTCTCGGGCGGCAACGTCTACGGCAAGCTCAAGGACCTCGACGCCGACGCGACCGTGTCGTTCCAGATCTGGTCGTCGGTGAAGTCGCGGCTCGGTGGCGAGTTCACGCAGGGCGACCGGGTGGTCGCCCTCGTGAAGCCGAACTGGTGGGTCAAGGGCGGCTCGCTGTCGATGCAGGTGTTCGAGCTGAAGCACGTGGGCCTCGGCGACCTGCTCGAGCGTCTCGAGCGCCTGCGCGCGCAGCTCGCGGCCGACGGACTCTTCGACGTGTCCCGCAAGCGGCGGCTGCCGTTCCTGCCTGGCGTCGTCGGTCTGATCACCGGGAAGGACAGCGACGCCGAGAAGGACGTGCTGCGCAACGCCCGCCTCCGCTGGCCCGCCGTGGAGTTCCGCGTCGTGCACGCGGCCGTGCAGGGCGACCGCACCCCTGGCGAGGTCGTCGCCGCGATCGAACGTCTCGACGCCGACCCCGAGGTCGAGGTGATCATCATCGCGCGCGGCGGCGGCGACTTCCAGAACCTGCTCGGCTTCAGCGACGAGCGCGTCGTGCGAGCCGCGGCCGCGGCATCCACCCCCATCGTCTCGGCGATCGGCCATGAAGCCGACCGCCCCCTCCTCGACGAGGTCGCCGACCTCCGCGCCTCGACGCCGACCGACGCGGCCAAGCGCGTCGTCCCCGATGTCGGCGAAGAGCTGCTGCGGGTCGAGCAGGCGCGGGCGCGCATCGCGCTGCGCCTGCGCACCCTCGTCGCGCACGAGATCGACCGCATCGGCCACCTCCGCACCCGGCCGGCACTCGCCGACACCGCCTGGATCGTCGACCGCCGAGCCGAAGACCTCACCCGCTGGGTCGCCCGCGGCGCCGAGCTCGTCGAGCGGCAGATCGAACGCCAGACCCACCGCATCGGCGAACTCCGCGGCCACCTCCGGGCGCTCTCCCCGCAGTCGACCCTCGACCGCGGCTACGCGATCGTGCAGGGCCCCGACGGGCACGTCCTCCGCGGCCCGCAGGGCGCACCGTCGGGCGCGGCGCTCACCCTCACCCTCGCCGAGGGCCGCCTCGCGGCCCGCTCGGAGGGCGAAGCCGCTCCGGTCGGAGACTCAGGCGACGCCGAATAGAATGAGGGCCATGCCCTCCACCACCGAACTCGACGTCGCCGAGCTGAGCTACGAGCAGGCCCGCGACGAGCTCGTGCGCGTCGTCGGCGAACTCGAGCAGGGTTCCGCCACGCTCGAGCAGTCGCTCGCCCTGTGGGAGCGCGGCGAGGCCCTCGCGGCCCGCTGCGAGGAGTGGCTCATCGGTGCGAAGGCCCGTCTCGACGCGGCCCGTGCGGGCGCTGCGGCCGGCGATGCCCGGCGCGACGGCGGCGAAGCCTGATGGCCGAGCGCGCTCCGCGGGTCGTCGCCGAACTCGGCCGCCCCGAGACCCCCGAAGAGACCGCGGCCCGCAAGGCCGAGAACTCGCTCAAGCACCGTCAGCGGCAGACCACGAAGAACCTCGTGCTCGCCCTCGGCGCGAGCCTCGCACTCGTCGTCGTCATCGTCCTCCTCGTGCCGCGCAGCGACACCCCGCTCGAACGCGACGTCGATGTCGCCCAGGTCGCCGAGCAGGCGAAGATCGCGAGCGACGACCCGATCGCCGTGCCCGAGCTGCCCGAGGGCTGGCGCGCGAATGCCGCCGAGCTGCGCACGAGCCAGACCGACGGCGTCACCGCCTGGTACATCGGCTACCTGACCCCGAGCGACGAATACCTCGGCGTCTATCAGGGCTTCGACGCGAACCCGACCTGGGTCTCCGAGCTGCTCGCGCGCACGCTCGCGACCGGCACGACCACGATCGCCGGCGTCGAGTGGACGGTCTACGACAACCGCAAGACCGGCGACGACGTCGGCAACGCGCGCTACGCACTCACCACCGAGTCGGGCGGCAGCACCTTCGTGCTGCTCGGCACGGCCTCCCCCGACGAGTTCACCGCACTCGCGACGGCCATCGCCCCGACGGTCGACGCCCAGGACTGACCGCCCGACGACGAGGAGTCACGTGACCGAGCAGCCGAATCCGACCGCCGAACGGCCCGACAGCCCGGCTGCCACGTGGCGCGAACTCCGGCGCGGCAACGAGCGCTTCGTCGCCGGCACCCCCGAGCACCCCCGCCAGGACATCGACCGGCGCACCTCGCTCGCTCGCGCGCAGCGCCCCATGGTCGCCGTCTTCGGCTGCAGCGACTCGCGCCTCGCCGCCGAGATCATCTTCGACGTCGGCCTCGGCGACGCCTTCGTCGTGCGCAACGCCGGCCAGGTCGTCTCGCCGTCGGCGATCGGCTCGCTCGAGTACGCCGTCGGCATCCTGCACGTGCCCGTCATCGTCGTGCTCGCCCACGACGAGTGCGGTGCCGTGCGGGCGGCGATCGACTCGCAGGCGGCGGAGGCCCCGCCGCTGCCGTCGTTCATCGGAGGGCTCGTCGAGAAGATCGTGCCCGCCGTGCGCAAGGTCGCGGGCGCCGTCGCCGCGGGCGACCCGATCGACCCCTCGCACATCGACGCCGGCTTCGTCGGTCGCGAGCACCTGCGCAACACCGTGACCGAGCTCGTCGAGAGCTCGGAGATGATCAGCGACGCGATCGCAGCGGGTACGCTGGCTATCGTCGGCGCGAACTACCGATTGTTCGAGGGTCGCGTCGAGACCGACATCGTCCTCGGTCGCATCTGACGCCGCGCAGCGCGTCTCCCGCCGGCGGGGCCGGCATCGCAGCAACCGAAAGGGAACACACCGTGGTGGACAACGCCGCCGACTACCGCATCGAGCACGACACGATGGGCGAGGTGCGGGTTCCCGCCCGCGCTCTCTACCGCGCACAGACGCAGCGCGCCGTCGAGAACTTCCCCATCTCGGGGTCGGGTCTCGAACCGCAGCAGATCCAGGCGCTCGCGCGCATCAAGAAGGCCGCCGCGCAGGCCAACGCGCAGCTCGGCGTGCTCGACGCGGGCATCGCCCAGGCGATCGAGGCCGCTGCCGACGAGGTCATCTCGGGCGCACACGGCTTCACCGAGCACTTCCCGGTCGACGTGTACCAGACCGGCTCGGGCACGAGCTCGAACATGAACATGAACGAGGTGCTCGCGACCCTCGCGACCACCAAGCTCGGCAGCCCCGTGCACCCGAACGACCACGTCAACGCCTCGCAGTCGTCGAACGACGTGTTCCCGACCTCGGTGCACATCGCCGTCACCGCAGCGCTCATCGACGACCTGATCCCCGCGCTCGACCATCTCGCGGTCGCCCTCGAGGCGAAGGCCGAGCTGTGGGCCGGCGTCGTGAAGGCCGGCCGCACCCACCTGATGGACGCGACGCCCGTCACCCTCGGCCAGGAGTTCGGCGGCTACGCCCGCCAGGTTCGCCTCGGCATCGAGCGCGTGCGCACGGCGCTCCCCCGCGTCGCGGAGGTGCCGCTCGGCGGCACGGCCGTCGGCACCGGCATCAACACCCCGGCCGGCTTCCCGCAGCTGGTCATCGAGCTGCTGCAGCGCGAGACCGAGCTCCCCGTCACCGAGGCGGCCGACCACTTCGAGGCGCAGGCCAACCGCGACGGTCTCGTCGACGCCTCGGGCGCGCTGCGCACGATCGCCGTGAGCCTCACGAAGATCGCGAACGACATCCGCTGGATGGGCTCCGGCCCGAACACCGGCCTCGGCGAGCTCCACATCCCCGACCTGCAGCCGGGTTCGTCGATCATGCCGGGCAAGGTCAACCCCGTCGTGCCCGAGGCCGTGCTCATGGTGTGCGCGCGGGTCATCGGCAACGACGCGACCATCGCCTGGGGCGGCGCCTCGGGCGCGTTCGAGCTCAACGTGCAGATCCCCGTCATGGGCACCGCGCTCCTCGAGTCGATCCGCCTGCTCGCGAACTCGGTGCGCGTGCTCGCCGACAAGACGATCGACGGCCTCGAGGCCAACGTCGAGCGCGCGACGGCCCTCGCCGGCATGTCGCCCTCGATCGTGACCCCGCTCAACAAGCTCATCGGCTACGAGGCCGCGGCGAAGATCGCGAAGCACTCGGTCGCCAAGGGCATCACGGTGCGCGAGGCGGTCATCGACCTCGGCTACGTCGAGCGCGGCGACCTCACCGAAGAGCAGCTCGACAGCGCCCTCGACCTCCTGTCGATGACGCGTCCGCCGCAGGCGAAGTAGCACCACCTTCGAGGATGCCTCGTGCCACCGCGGTGGCACGAGGCATCCGTGGTCTCAGGCGCATCGCGGACGGCCCCCTCTCAGCGGGCGTCTTCGCCGACGAAGTCGAGGATCGCGGGGGACGCGGCCGCGAGGGTCGCGAAATGCCGGTGCCCGCCCGTGATCGGCGCCTCGGCGTTCACGCTCCACACCGTCATGCCGGCGGCGACGCCGGCCCCGACCCCTGACGGCGAGTCCTCGATGACGAGGCAGTCGACCGAGCGCGCATCGAGACGCATCGCAGCCAGCAGATACGGGTCGGCGGCGGGCTTGCCCCTCGCCGTCGAGGCGCTGTCGATGACGACCTCGGGCACGGGGAGGCCGAGCCGGGCGAAACGGCGCACGACCCTGCGCTCGGCGTTCGACGTCACGACGGCCCAGCGCTCTCGCGGCAGCGCGGCGAGCAGCTCTGCGGCACCCGGGATGCCGCGAAGCTCACCGTGTTCGGCGTCGGCGTCTTCGAGCGCGTCGAACTCGGCGATGCTCGCTGCGACCTCGTGCGCGGGGAGGAACTCGGCGGCCGTGTCGAGCGGTCGGGTCCGCAGGGCGACCTCGTAGACGCGATCGGGGTCGAGCCTGCGCTGCTCGGCCCACCGCCTCCAGATCCGTCGCTGCCCGTCGATCGCGTCGAGCAAAGTGCCGTCGACGTCGAACAGCACCGCGCGGCGCCGCACGCTCACTCGGCCTCGGCCATCGTCTCGACCCATGGGCGCCGCCACTCGGGCGCCGCGTCGCCGCCGCGAGTCGTCCAGTACTCACGGCCCTCGATGATGAGCCCCCCGCGCACGGTCCAGAACGATGCGGCGCGGAAGACGCCGACGCCCTCGTGAGGCACCTCGACCTCGGAGACCACGCGATCGCCCTCGGCGACGATCGACACGATGCGGATCGACCACCCCTCGGGATACTCGGCGTTGACCGAGACGAAGTTCTCGGCGCCGACGATGCGCTCGAGCGAGGCGTACCAGTCGACCACGAGCTCGTCGGCGAGCAGCGCGCGAACACCCGGCCAGTCGCGGGCCTGCATCCTCGTCCAGAGGAGCTCGATCACGCGGGCGGGGGTCGGGTCGCTGAGCATGCCACCATCCTGTCGGGCCCCGCCGACATCGCCGCCCACGCTCAGCCGCGACGAACGATGCGCCGTCGCGCCACCCCATTCAGGCGGTCGCTGTGCGGTGACGTACGAGCGCCACGAGCGACGCGCCCGCCGCGACCACGAGCAGGGCGGTCCCGACTCCGGCGAACACGCCGAGAACGGTGCCGTGGGACCCGGAGAGCGGCGCGTATCCACCGTCCTCGGCGATGAAGTAGTAGGTGAACCCGAGCGGGAACGCGGCGACGAGCGCGCTGAGCGCGATGAATCCGACGAGCCCCGTGATGATCGCCACCGAACGGGCGACGCCGGCCGATCGGCCGAGCGCCCGAACGGCGACGACCGTGAGCGCGATCGCGCCGGAGACCCAGATGAGCACGAACAGCGAGCCGCCCAGGATCTCGGCCAGCCCGTCGGAGTAGAGACGCCCGAGGTCGGTGGTGACCGTCTCGGCGGGCTCGACGAGGTAGATCGTGACGAGCCCTGTCACCAGGATCACGCCGACGATCACGGCGAGCAGCAGGGCGAGTGGCGAACGGGGCTGGCGCGAGGCATCCGGCATGCCTCACCGTACCAACTCGCTCGGGAGGAGCCTGCGCGATCGGGAGGACCCGCCCGCCGAGACCCTCCTCCAGAAGTGCGACGTCCTGCCGACGCCAGCCTCCTACGTCAGCTCGGCCCCGTCGAGCACCTCGGCGACGAGCGCCGCGATCGCCGAGCGCTCGCTGCGCGTCAGCGTGATGTGGGCGAAGAGGGGATGTCCCTTCAGCGTCTCGATCACGCTCGCGATGCCGTCGTGCCGGCCGACCCGCAGGTTGTCGCGCTGGGCGACGTCGTGGGTGAGCACCACCCGCGAGTTCTGGCCGATGCGGCTGAGCACCGTGAGCAGCACGTTGCGTTCGAGCGACTGGGCCTCGTCGACGATCACGAAGGCGTCGTGCAGGGAGCGCCCGCGGATGTGCGTCAGCGGCAGCACCTCGAGGATGCCGCGGTCGACGACCTCCTCGAGCACGTTGTCCGAGACGACCGATCCGAGGGTGTCGAACACCGCCTGGCCCCAGGGGTTCATCTTCTCGCCCTGGTCGCCGGGCAGGTAGCCGAGCTCCTGCCCGCCGACGGCGTACAGCGGGCGGAACACCATGATCTTCTTGTGCTGCTGGCGCTCGAGCACCATCTCGAGCCCGGCGCACAGCGCGAGCGCCGACTTGCCGGTTCCCGCCCGGCCGCCGAGCGAGAGGATGCCGATCTCGGGGTCGAGCAGGAGGTCGATCGCGAGCCGCTGCTCAGCCGAGCGGCCATGCACGCCGAAGACGTCGCGGTCGCCGCGCACGAGCTTCACCTCGCGTTCGGCGACGACCCTGCCGAGTGCCGAACCGCGGTCGGAGTGGATGACGAGGCCCGTGTTGACGGGCATCCCGTCGACCTCCTTCGTCGTCATCTGCTCGTGCTCGTAGAGCGACGCCATGTCGTTCGACCCGAGCGAGAGCTCGGCCATGCCGGTCCAGCCCGAGTCGAGCGCGAGCTCGTGCCGGTATTCCTGCGCATCGAGCCCGATCGAGGCGGCCTTGACCCGCAGCGGCAGGTCCTTCGAGACCACTGTGACGGGGATGCCGTCCTGCTGCAGGTTGGCGGCGCACGCGAGGATTCGGGAGTCGTTGTCGCCGAGCTGGAGCCCGCTCGGCAGCACCTTGGGACTCGAGTGGTTGAGCTCGACCCTGAGCGACCCGCCGTCGCCGACGGGGATCGGGAAGTCGAGCCGTTCGTGCGCGATGCGCAGCTCGTCGAGGATCCGCAGCGACTGCCGCGCGAAGTACCCGATCTCGGGGTCGTTGCGCTTCGCCTCGAGCTCGGTGATGACCACCACGGGCAGCACCACCGCGTGCTCGGCGAAGTTGAAGAGTGCGCGCGGATCGCTCAACAGCACCGAGGTGTCGAGCACATACGTGCGCTCGGCCTGCGCGACGCCGTCGCGCGTGCTCGCCGCGGCGCGCTCAGCTGCGCGCGCCCCAGAACGACCGACCGACTCAGGAGTAACCGATGACGCCACAACCGCTCCCGCCCCGAGCATTCCTGCCCGGTTCACGCGCCGGCCGGCGATCCCTCCGTAGTCGGTTTCGAGGCCGACTCGAACGGGCGATCTGCCCGTTGAGCCGAACCTACGTCCGTCGCGCGAGAACCGCGGAAGCGACACGCGGGTCGACACACGCCGTTCACCTCCGGCGTGCGGCGGTCGCGTCTCAGTAGTTCGCCGCGGTCGAGTACGAGATGAAGGCGGCGCGCAGCATCTCGAAGGTCTCGTC
Organism: Agromyces lapidis; assembly: GCF_009749405.1. Classification (GTDB taxonomy): domain Bacteria; phylum Actinomycetota; class Actinomycetes; order Actinomycetales; family Microbacteriaceae; genus Agromyces; species Agromyces lapidis. Next base: position 100,384 of record NZ_WBIQ01000008.1, on the reverse strand, counting down.
GGAGGTCGCGGAGTGGATCGAGAGGCGCACCTGCCCGAGGCGGGTCGTCGCCGTGACGCCGTGATTGTGCAGCGAGGCGGTGAGCAGAGTCACCTGCTCGGCCGGCGGCTCGAGCACGACCATGCCGGCGCGTTCCTGCTCGTCGCGCGACGAGACGACGGGGACCGCGTACTCGTCGGCGAGCTCGATCGCGCGGCTCACCCGCTCGGCCATGGCGGCGTTGATCGCGGGCACCCCCGTCTCGGCGATCTCCTCGAGGGCGGCCGCGAGTCGCGCCTGCGCGAGCGGGTCGGGATTGGCGATGCGGTAGGCACGGGCGTCGGGCGCGGGCGGCGGCACGTGCCCCCAGGGCTCGGCCTCCTCGGTCGCGCTGAACCCCGAGAACACGGGGGTCAGCCGCTCGAGCGCGCGGTCCGAGAGCATGAGCAGGCCCGTGCCCCAACCGGCGCGGCACCACTTCTGCCCGCCGGTGACGACGACGTCGGCGACCTCCCACGGGGCGTCCACGACGCCGAAGCCCTGGATCGCGTCGACGATCAGCAGGCGGTCGCCGATGACCTGGCGAATGCCCTCGATGTCGCAGAGGTAGCCGGTGCGCGAGTCGACGAGGCTCACGGCGACGGCCGCGACGTTCTGCTCGAGCTGCTCGCGGATCTGACCGGGCGTGACCTTGCCGTGGTCGGTCTCGAGCCACACGGGCTGCACCGTGTGCAGCGCCTCCTGCGCGCGCACGGCGCCGATCGGCAGGCTCGGGAACTCCTCGGCCGAGAGCAGCACTCCCCCGGTGAGTCCGAACATCGCGTGCATGATGCCGGTGGTGGTGTTCGGCTCGAAGACGATCTGCTCGGGAGTGAAACCGGTGACCTCGGCGGCGGCGGCGCGCACCCGCCCGTCCTGCTCGCCGAAGGCGTCCATGCTGCCGTGGCGGGCTCGCTGCAGCACCTGCGTGAACGCGAGCACCTCTTCGGCGGCAGCGGTCGACAGCGGCCCCACCCGGCCGTAGTCGAGGTAGCCGGGTTCTTCCGTGAATCCGGCGTTGAAATCGTCGATGGTCACCTGGTGTGCCCCCTTCTCCGTCGAACATCCTTGCAGAACGAGGGGATGCCTCGCAGCCCGGCCGCCCGAAGGCGCAGGTCACCCGCCGAAACGGCGGTGGCGCTTGGAGTAGTCGCGGAGCGCACGGAGGAAGTCGACCTTGCGGAGGTCGGGGCCGAGGGCCTCGACGAAGTAGAACTCGCTGTGCGCCGACTGCCACAGCATGAAGTCGCTGAGACGCTGCTCGCCCGAGGTACGGATGACGAGGTCGGGGTCGGGCTGGCCTCCGGTGTAGAGGTGCTCGCCGATGAGGTCGGGCGTGAGCCGCTCGGCCAGGTCCTCGAGGCTGCGCCCCTCGGCGTGGTGCGCAGCGACGATCGAGCGCATCGCGTCGGTGATCTCCTTGCGGCCGCCGTAGCCGACCGCGAGGTTGACGTGGAGACCGTGCTTGTCGGCGGTGCGGTGCTCGGCCGCGTCGAGCGCGGCGACGAGCGGCTCGGGCAGTCCCGCGTCGGAGCCGACGTGCTGCACCCGCCAGTCGCGGTAGTGGCTGAGCTCCTCGGCGAGCTCGGCGATGATCTCGATGAGGTCGGCGAGCTCGTCGCTCGGACGGTTGCCGAGGTTGTCGCTCGAGAGCAGGTAGAGCGTGACGGTCGAGATGCCGGCGTCGTCGCACCACTCGAGGAACTCGCGCATCTTCGCGGCACCGGCGCGGTGCCCGTGAGCGGCCGTCTCGAAGCCGAGCTGCTTCGCCCAGCGGCGGTTGCCGTCGATGATCATCGCGACGTGGCGCGGGAGGGTCGCGGGGTCGAGTCCGCGTCGGAGCCGGTTCTGGTAGAGCCGGTAGAGGATCCCGCGACCGAGGGGCTGATCGCTCGTCTGCACGGCACTACGCTACCCCTTCGCCGGTGCCGCCGAACTCACAGCGGACCGTGATCGGCGAGGCCCTACGCTGTGAGCATGACCCCCGAGCGCCCCCGCGAACCCGCCGACCTCGTCGAAGGGTTGACGCGCCCGGTCGCTCCCGACGACCAGGCCGACTCCGCGGTCGCGCGCGACGAGCACGGCCCCGACCTGCCGAACATCCCGCTGCTCGACGACTCGCTGAACCACACCGACGAGGTCAAGCCGACCTGGCGCGGCTGGATCCACGCCGCCACCTTCCCGGTGACGATCATCGCCGGCATCGTGCTCATCGTGCTCGCCGAGGGCGCCCCGGCGAAATGGGCCTCCGCGGTGTTCGTGCTCACCTCGATGCTGCTGTTCGGCAACTCGGCCCTCTACCACCGCTTCAACTGGAAGCCGAAGACGAAGGTCGTGCTGAAGCGCATCGACCACGCCAACATCTTCCTGCTGATCGCCGGCACCTACACCCCGCTCGCGATCCTCGCGCTGCCGCCCGAGAAGGGCTGGCTCCTGCTCTCGATCGTCTGGGGCGGGGCGCTCGTCGGCATCGGGTTCCGCGTGTTCTGGATCTCGGCACCCCGCTGGCTGTACGTTCCGCTCTACCTGCTGCTCGGCTGGGCCGCGGTCATGTACCTCGGCGACCTGCTCGCGGCGAACGTCGCGATGATGGTGCTCGTCATCGTCGGCGGACTGCTCTACACGGTCGGCGCGATCGTCTACGGCTTCAAGAAGCCGAACCCCTGGCCCGGCGTCTTCGGGTTCCACGAGATCTTCCACACCTGCACCGTGCTGGCGTTCATCTGCCACTGGACCGCGACGCTGCTGATCGCCATGGCGCCGGCGTACCACGCCGGCTGACGCTCAGCTCCGGTTCGGGGCGTCGTCGTCGCGCGGCTCGTCCGCCGAGGCATCCGTCGACTGCGCGTCGGCGTCGCCGAAGTCGGCTTCGTCGACGGCGGCCGCCTCGGCCGCGGCCTCCGCCTCGAGCTCGGCACGCACCTGCGCCCGGTAGTTGGTGCGACGGATGCGGCGCACCATGTCGAGGATGAGCAGGAGCACCACGACCATGATGAGGAAGGTCACGACGAAGCCCCAGACCCCGGGCGTCACCGTGTTCGGGTCGAACTCGTCCTTCTCGGCGACGATGGTGCTCGCCGGGAGCAGCAGAGAACGGACGGAGTCGACGAGCATCGGGGGCCTTTCAAGGACGGACACGGGCTTCAGGGGGCGGCGTTAGGCTTGATGCAGCCTACTCGATCCATCTCGAAGGAGCCCGGGTGCCCACCCAGACCGACGCACCCGCGAGTGCGCAGCTCGACGACCGATACGGGCGCACCCGCCGCCACCGCTCCCGCGACCGATTCCTCCTCATCGGCGGCGCGATCGCCTTCGCCGTGGTGCTCGTCGCGTGGGTCGTCTGGGCCGGCCTCGACGGCCAGAAGCCGCAGGTCGAGGTGACCGACACCGGGCATCGCCTCATGAACGAGGAGCGCGCCGTCGAGGTGAGCTGGAACCTCTCGGTGCCGCCCGGCAACGAGACCGCCTGCATCGTGCAGGCGCTGAACGAGGACTTCACCGTGGTGGGCTGGAAGGTGATCGAGGTTCCGGCCTCCGACCAGCACATCCGCAGCCTCACCGAGACCGTGCGCACCGCGCAGGAGGCGAACACGGGTTTGATTTACCGCTGCTGGCTCACCTAACATGGGGCATTCGCCCTGAACGTGGTTCGGGGCGACACGTCTATCCGGGCGTGCCCATCCCCTATAGGGGCAGTCCCTACACAGGAGTGTGCATCATGGCGCAGGACGCCACCGTCACCTGGCTCACCCAGGAGGCCTACGACCGCCTCGCGGCGGAACTCGAACAGCTCTCGACCGCCGGCCGCGAGGAGATCGCGAAGCGCATCGAGGCGGCACGCGAAGAGGGCGACCTCAAGGAGAACGGCGGCTACCACGCCGCGAAGGACGAGCAGGGCAAGATCGAGGCCCGCATCCGACAGCTCAAGGAGCTGCTGAAGACCGCCGAGGTCGGCGACGCACCCGCGTCGAAGGGCATCGTCGAGTCCGGCACCGTCATCACGGCGATCATCGCCGGTGACGAAGAGACCTTCCTCATCGGCAGCCGCGAGATCGCCGGCGACTCCGAGCTCGACGTGTGGAGCGAGCAGTCGCCGCTCGGCGCCGCGATCCTCGGCCTCGCGGTCGGCGCGAAGACGAGCTACACCGCGCCGAACGGCCGCGAGATCGCCGTCGAGATCACCGCCGTCGACACCTGGGGCGGCCAGTAGGGCCCACCCCACGAGAACGAAGCGAAGAGCGGATGCCACGTGGCATCCGCTCTTTCGCGTTGCGAACCGGTTTCAGGAAGAAGCGCGCTGTTCAGGACGGTTTGCCGGGAATCGTCCTGAATAGCGCGCGTTCTCCTGAAACGGTGCCCGCTCAGTCGTCGAGCACGACGGGCGAGTAGCCCGCCCGGCGGAGCGCCTCGACGACTTCGGTGCGGTGCGCGGGGCCGCGCGTCTCGACCGAGATGTCGATCTCGACCTCGGAGATCTGCATGCCGCGCCCGTGGCGGGTGTGCATCACCTCGACGACGTTCGCGTGCGTGCCGGCGACGAGCTCGGCGACGCGCACGAGCTGGCCCGGGCGATCGGGCAGGCCGATCCGCACCGTGAGGTAGCGGCCGGACGCGGCGAGTCCGTGCGCGATGACGCGCTGCACGAGCAGCGGGTCGATGTTGCCGCCCGAGAGCACGGCGACCGCCGGCCCGTCGTTCGGCACGGCGCCGGTCATGATCGCGGCGACCGCGACGGCGCCGGCCGGTTCGACGACGAGCTTCGCCCGCTCGAGCAGCACGAGCAGGGCGCGCGCGATGTCGTCTTCTCCGACGGTGACGATCTCGTCGATCGTGTCGCGGATGATCTCGAAGTTGAGGGCGCCGGGGCGGTACACGGCGATGCCGTCGGCGATCGTCGGCACGACGGGCACCTGCTGCGGTGACCCGGCCGCGAGTGAGGCGACGTAGGGCGCCGCGTTCGCGGCCTGCACGCCGATCACGCGGATCGTGCGCCCCTCGGCCGCGGCCTGCTGCTTCACGGCGCTCGCAATGCCCGCGGCGAGCCCGCCGCCGCCGATCGGCACGACGATGGTCGTGGCGTCGGGCGCCTGCTCGAGGATCTCGAGGCCGAGCGTTCCCTGTCCGGCGACGACGTCGTGGTGGTCGAACGGCGGGATGATGACCGCCCCCGTCTCATCCGCGAAGGCCGCCGCGGCGTCGAGCGTCTCGCCGATCGAGGCGCCGGCGAGCACGACGTCGGCGCCGTACGCGCGCGTCGCCTCGAGCTTCGGCAGGGCGACGCCGACCGGCATGAAGATCGTCGCGCGGATACCGAGCTCGCGGGCCGCGTAGGCGACGCCCTGGGCGTGGTTTCCCGCCGACGCGGCGACGACGCCGCGCGCCCGCTCGTCGTCGGAGAGCGACGAGAGCCGGTTGTAGGCGCCCCGAAGCTTGTACGAGCCGGTGCGCTGCAGGTTCTCGCACTTGAGGCGCACGGGGGCGCCGAACAGCCGCTCGAGGTACCGCGAGGACTCCATCGGGGTCTGCCGTGCGACGCGCGCGACGACCTCGCGAGCGGCTTCGAACTCGGCGAGGGTCGGCCCCGCGACGGTGGTGCTCAACTCGTTCATTCTCCTCGGAATCGGGGTCGCTGGGGCACGGTGCGCCAGAGCGGCGATCGCACCTCGTCGGTCGGCGGTGGCGCGTCGTCCTTCCACGCCCCGCCCGAGACGTAGAGGATCATGACGTTCACCACCGCGGCCACCGGCACCGCGAAGAGCGCGCCCGGGATGCCGGCGAGCAGCGACCCCGTCGCCACCGCGAGCACGACGCCGAGCGGGTGCACCTTCACCGCGGTGCCCATGATGAGCGGCTGCAGCACATGGCCCTCGACCTGCTGCACGAGCAGCACGACGCCGAGCATGATGAGCGCGATGACCCATCCGTTGTAGACGAGCGCGACGAACACGGCGAGCGCACCCGTGACGACCGCGCCGACGATGGGGATGAACGAGCCGAGGAAGACGAGGATCGCGATCGGCACCGCGAGCGGCACACCGAGCAGCAGCGCGCCGAGACCGATGCCGATGGCGTCGATCGTGGCGACGAGAATCTGCACCTTGACGAAGTTCTGGAGCGTCGCCCAGCCCGCCCCGCCCGCACCGTCGACCGCGGCGCGCGCCCGTCGCGGGAAGATCGCGACGATCCAGTTCCAGATGCCGCGGCCGTCGATGAGCATGAACAGAGTCGCGAAGAGGGCGAGCAGCATGCCCGCGAGGAAGTGCCCGAGGCTCGAGCCGACCGAGAGCGCACCGCTCCAGATGATGCCCAGGTCCTGCTGCACGGCCGAGACCGCACGCTCGACGAGTGCGTCGAGCTGCGTCTCGGTGATGTGCAGCGGGCCTTCGAGGAGCCACTTGCCGAACTCCTCCCACGCGACGAGCGACTGGGCGGCGAGCTCATCGGCGCCGCGGGCGATCTGCCAGATGCCGAGGGTGAGGAGGCCGCCGACGACGGCGAGCGCCGAGAGCATCGCCGTCGCGACCGCGAGCCACTTGGGCCAGCGGTGGTGCTGCAGGAACCCCGAGAACGGGACGAGCAGGGCGCTCAGGAGCACGGCCACGAGGATCGGGATGACGATCAGGCGGAGCTGGATGATCAGGAAGATCACGACCGCGAGCACGCCGCCGATGAGCAGGAGACGCCATGACCACGCCCCGGCGAGCCGCATGCCGAACGGGATCGACTCGACCGGATCGCGCACGGGCGCGGCGGGCTTCGGCGACGGCTCGGTCGCTCGCCCGGCCCATCGTCGCGACCATCGGCCGCGCTTCCCCGCCCCACCAGTCGAGTCCGCCATTCGTCCAGTCTAGGCACCGCGTATGCAGGGTTCGGCATGTCGTGCGCGACGCGATCGTGAACGGCGTCGCCATGTCGGTCGTCGGCGGTAGCGTCGGATGCATCATGGTCGACGTCGTCAGTCCCGCTCTCGCCCGCCGCATCGCCCTCGCCGCGCAGGGTTTCGCCCGGCCGCACCCCGAGGCCGCGGGAACGCGCGCCCTCAACGGCGTCGTCGATCGGCTGGGACTCCTGCAGATCGACTCGGTCAACGTGTTCGAGCGCAGCCACTACCTGCCGGCGTTCAGCCGGGTCGGCCACTACGACCGGGGGCTGCTCGACCGCATCACCTCGGGCCGGCAGGGCCGCATGGTCGAGTACTGGGCGCACCAGGCCGCGTACATCCCGCGTGAGCTCTGGCCGTTGTTCGAGTTCCGCCGCGACGAGTACCGGCGTTCGGGCAGCGACTGGGGCGGCTGGGTCGCCGAGCAGCGCGATCTCGCGGTGTGGCTGCGCGCCGAGCTCGCCGCGAACGGCCCCATGCGTGCGAGCGAGATCGAGCACGACGCGAACGAGCGGCGCGGCCCCTGGTGGGGCTGGTCCGACGTGAAGCGCACGCTCGAGATGATGTTCCGCACCGGCGACGTGATCTGCGTCGACCGGGTGCGCTTCGAGCGGGTGTACGCGCTCCCCGAGCAGGCGCTGCCCGCCGAGCTGCTGGGCTCGGCCCCGCCCGAGGCCGACGCGGTGCGACAGCTGGTCGAGCGCGCCGCGGCGGCGCAGGGCATCGCGACCGAGGCCGACCTCGCCGACTACTGGCGCATGAAGCGAGCACCGGTGCGTCAGGCCGTGGCCGAGCTGGTCGACGCCCGCGTGCTGCTGCCGGTCGAGGTGCCGGGCCGGCAGACCGGCGCGCGCCCGACACCGGCATGGCTCCACCGCGACGCGCATCGGCCCCGCCGCATCGAGCAGGTCGCGCTGCTCTCGCCGTTCGACCCGGTCGTGTGGTTCCGGCCCCGCACCGAGCGGCTCTTCGACTTCCACTACCGCATCGAGATCTACACGCCCGAACCTGATCGCAAGTTCGGCTACTACTCGCTGCCCGTGCTCGTCGACGATCGGGTCGTCGCCCGTGTCGACCTCAAGAGCGACCGCAAGGCGCGCACGCTGCGAGTGCAGTCGGCCTGGGCCGAGCCCGGGGTGCCCGCCGAGACGGCGGCACGGCTCGTGCCGGTGCTGCGACGAGCGGCGGCCTGGCAGGGGCTCGACGAGGTGGTCGTGGCCGGCCGGGGCGATCTCTCCCCCGCCCTCGCGGGCGAACTGGCCGCGGCGGCCGCCTGACGCCCGCGCACGCGCACGCGCGATCGTCGCAGCCTAGAAGCTGCCGCCCATCTTCTCGAGGCGCTCGATGCGGTCGGCGATCGGCGGGTGCGTCGCGAAGAGGCGGTCCATGACGCCGGGCTTGAGCGGGTCGGCGATCCAGAGGTGGGCCATCGACGAGTTCTGCCGCTGCATCGGCCGTCCGTACGCGTCGAGCTTCGCGAGCGCGCGGGCGAGCGCGTCGGGGTGGCGGGTGGTCATCGCGCCCGTGGCATCCGCCAGGTACTCGCGCTGACGCGAGACCGCGAGCTGCACCATGCTCGCGACGAGCGGTGCGATGAGCATGGCGACGAGCCCGAAGACCATGACGACGGGGTTCGAGTTGTTGTTGCGCCCGCCGAAGAACGCCATCCGCACGAGCATGTCCGAGATGAAGCCGACGGCGACGACGAGCCCGAACACGATCATCGACAGGCGGATGTCGTAGTTGCGCACGTGGCCGAGCTCGTGCGCCATGACGCCCTCGAGTTCGGCGTCGTCCATGATCTCGAGCAGGCCGGTCGTCGCGGCGACGACGGCGTGCTCGGGGTCACGGCCGGTCGCGAAGGCGTTCGGGGCCGGATCGGAGATGACGTAGACGCGCGGCATCGGCGTGCCCGTGGTGATCGAGAGGTTCTCGACCGTGCGCCAGAGCCGCGGGTGCTCGGCCTTCGAGGTGATCTCGACCGCGCCCGACATCGACAGCGCCTGCCGGTCGGCCGTGAAGTACTGCACGAGCGCGTACCCGGTCGCCACGAGGAGCGTCACGATGACGATCGTGAGGTCGTTGTAGATGGTCGCTGCCAGCCAGCCGAGCCCGCCGATGATGGCGAGGAAGAACAGGATGATGAAGACGGTGTTGCGTTTGTTCTTCGCGATCGCGCGGTACAACGCCGGCCCTTAGAACTGGACGCGCGGCGGCTCGGCGATCGCCGCCGGCTCGGTGACCTCGAAGAAGTCGCGCTCGTGGAAGCCGAGGCCGCGCACGAACAGTGTGTTCGGGAACACCTTGATCTTCGTGTTGAGCTCGCGCACGCCGCCGTTGTAGAAGCGGCGCGACGCCTGGATCTTGTCTTCGGTGTCGACGAGCTCGGACTGCAACTGCAGGAAGTTCTGGCTGGCCTGCAGCTGCGGGTACGCCTCGGCGACGGCGAAGATCGACTTCAGCGCCTGCTGCATGTGGTTCTCGGCGGCACCGGCCTCGGCGGGGCCCTGCGCCTGCAGCGTCTCTGCGCGCGCCTGCGTCACGGATTCGAAGACGCTCTTCTCGTGCGCGGCGTAGCCCTTGACCGCCTCGATGAGGTTCGGGATCAGGTCGGCACGGCGCTTCAGCTGCACCGTGATGTCGCTCCACGCCTCGTCGACGCGCACGTTGAGCGTGACGAGCGAGTTGTAGGTCGCCCAGAGGTAGATGCCGATGACCAGCACGAGTGCGACGACGATGAGGACGGGGATGAGCCATTCCATGGCGCGGACTCCTAGGGGCATTCGGCTGCGTGTTCTCGGGGCTCTGCAATCCTACCGAGGCCGTCTCCGGGCGGCGGCCGTTCCCATGAGACTCGAAGGAACACGGGGCGTCTTGACAGGAGCTTCGGTGAGGGCGAAGTATTCGGCACATGACCAGCAACTCGAGTGCCCCGCTGCACGAGCCGTCGGCACCGGCGGCGATCATCGTGCAGGACCTCCACGTGCACCGCGGCGGCATGCCCGTGCTCGACGGCCTCTCCCTCGCAGTGCCGAGCGGCTTGATCGTGGGCCTGCTCGGGCCGAGCGGCAGCGGCAAGACGACGCTCATGCGGTCGATCGTGGGCGTGCAGCTCGTGAAGTCGGGCACGATCGAGGTGCTCGGCCGCCCCGCGGGCTCCGCGGAGCTCCGTCGGCGGGTCGGCTACGTCACCCAGCAGGCGAGCGTCTACGACGACCTCACCGTGCGCCAGAACCTCGTGTACTTCCGCCGCGTCCTCGGCGCGCCCGCCTCCGACGTCGCGCGTGTGATCGAACGCACCGACCTCGGCTCGGTCGAGCGCCGGCTCGTGGGCACGCTCTCGGGCGGGCAGCGCAGCCGGGTGTCGCTCGCCACCGCACTCCTCGGCTCCCCCGAGCTGCTCGTGCTCGACGAACCGACGGTCGGTCTCGACCCGGTGCTGCGCGTCGAGCTCTGGAACATGTTCCGCACCCTCGCCGCCGACGGCACCACGCTGCTCGTCTCGAGTCACGTCATGGACGAGGCCAAGCGCTGCGACCGGCTGCTGCTCATGCGCGACGGGGCGCTGCTCGCCGACGACACCGTGCACGGGGTGCTCGAGGTGACCGGCACCGACGACGTCGAGACGGCGTTCCTCCGGCTCATCGAGCGCGGCGAACCCGACCTGCGTCCGCGCGACGCCGACGAGGAGGCATCCCGATGACCTTCACCCGCACCTTCGCAACGGCGGGCCGGGTGCTCGGCCAGATCCGGCACGACCACCGCACCGTCGCGCTCCTGCTCGTGGTGCCGAGCCTGCTCATCGGCCTCGTCGCCTGGATCTTCGTCGACACCGACGTCTTCACCGACATCGGCCCGGCGATGATCGCCCTCTTCCCGTTCATCGTGATGTTCCTCGTCACGAGCATCTCGACCCTCAGGGAGCGCCGCAGCGGCACCCTCGAGCGGTTGCTCTCGATGCCGATGGGCAAGGGCGACCTCATCCTCGGCTACGCCCTCGCCTTCGGCCTGCTGGCGGTGTTCCAGACGGCGATCGCGGTCTCCTTCGCCGTCTGGGTGTGCGGCCTCGAGATCGAGGGCTCGATCTGGCTGCTGTTCGCGGTCGCCGTCGCCGACGCCCTGCTCGGCACCGCCCTCGGCCTGCTCGCGAGCGCGTTCGCGCGGACCGAGTTCCAGGTGGTGCAGTTCATGCCGTTGCTCGTGTTCCCGCAGATCCTGCTCGGCGGCATCTTCATCCCGCGCGAGCAGCTGCCCGCCGCCCTCGAGGCGATCAGCGAGTGGCTGCCGCTGAGCTTCGCGATCGACGCGCTGCAGGCGGTCGCCGCCGACAGCGAGTCGCCCGAGTGGATCGCGACGAAACTGCTCGTGATCGGTGCGTGGATCGTCGGATCCATCGTCCTCGGGTCGATCACGTTGCGCCGACGCACCCCCTGACGCAGCTTTCGCGCGTTCCTCTCGACATCGGCACCCGGCCGGGAGCATGATCGTCACACCGTTCACCCGACCGAAAGAGAGTTCGATGCGCAAGCCACTTCTCGCAGCCCTCGCCGTCGTCGCCACCGTCTGCGGCCTCGCCCTCGGCGCCGCACCGGCACAGGCCTCGACCGGCGGCTCGCCCGACCGCGAGCTCCACCCCGACGTGGGCCTCATCGCGTTCTACGACAGCACCGGCCGCTACCGCTGCAGCGCGACCCTCGTCTCACCGACGGTCGTCATCACTGCGGCGCACTGCACGCTCGGCACCCTGGGCAAGACGCTCGTCACCTTCGACACCTTCCTCGACGACGCCCCGCCGTCGTTCCTGCCGGTCGCCGCCGACCCTGCCGCGGGCTACACCTCGGCCGAGCTCGCCGCGGCGGGCTACGTCTCGGGCACCGCGTACACGCACCCCGAGTACTCCGACTTCACCGACACCCGCAACTGGAACGACGTCGGCGTGATCGTGCTCGACGAGCCGCTCGCCTCGCACGGCGACGGATACCCGCAGATCGCGGCGACCGGCACCCTCGACGAGATTCCGCAGCGCGCGCTCTCGAAGACGCTGTTCACCGCGGTCGGCTACGGCACCGAGGTGCGCCAGGAGGGCGACAACAAGAAGCCCGAGCCCGAGAGCTACCCGATCCTGCGGCGCTACGTCGACATGCCCGGGCAGAAGCTCACCCCGCAGATCCTGCAGACCAACGGCAACGAGAACGACCCGTGGGGCACCGGAGGCACGTGCTTCGGCGACTCGGGCGGCCCCGTGTTCCTGGACCGCGAACTGGTCGCGGTGACGAGCTACGGCTACACCTCGAACTGCCGGTACCTCGGCGGCTACCAGCGCGTCGAGATCCCGGTCGTCGACGAATGGCTCGCCGAGTTCGGCCTCTGATCGTGTGAGATCGACGAACGGCGGATGCCTCGGGCCTCCGCCGTTCGTCGGTTCAGACTCGCGCGTGGACCCCGTCGAGCACGCGCTCGAGGTAGGGGTTCTGGAATCGCCGTTCGGGGTCGAGCTGCTCGCGCACGGCGAGGAAGTCGTCGAACCGCGGGTAGACGCCGCGCAGGGTCTCGGCCGTCTGGGTGTGCATCTTGCCCCAGTGCGGCCGGCCCTCGTACGCGCGCATGATGTCCTCGACCGCGGAGAAGTACTCGCGCTCGTCCTCGCGGAAGTAGCGGTGGACGGCGATGTACCCGGAGTCGCGACCGTGCGCGGTCGAGAGCCAGTTGTCGTCGGCCGCGGCGGCACGCACCTCGATCGGGAAGCTCACCCGCCACCCCTTGCGTTCGATGAGTTCGCGCACCTCGCGGAACGCGTCGGGCACGGCCTCGAGCGGCACCGCGTACTCCATCTCGCGGAACCGCACCGTGCGGTTCGTGACGAACACCTTCGGCGAGAAGTCGGCGAAGTCGCGGTCGCCCGTGAACTTGTCGACCTGCCGGGCGAAGAACGGGGTCGCCGCCGGCGCCGCCTTGCCGAGGGCGCAGATGCCGCGGTAGAGGCCGTTCGCGAGCAGCTCGTCGTCGACCCAGCGCGAGAAGGTGCCGAGCGGCTTGCGCGGGGCATCGCCCGGCAGGCGCGTGTTCGTCTTCGTGAGCGCCTGCGCGGTGTGCGGGAACCAGTAGAACTCGAAGTGGTCGGCGCCCTGCACGCGCGGCATCCACTCGGCGAGCACCTGATCGAGCGGCTCGGGCTCCTCGACGGCGTGCAGCACATAGCGCGGGACGAGCTGCAGGGTGAGTTCGACGATGACGCCGAGAGCGCCGAGGCCGAGACGGACGGCGGGCAGGAGCTCGGGCCGTTCGGTCTCGCTCACGGTGATGAGCTCGCCCGTACCCGTCACGAGCTTCGCCGCGACGATCTGGGTGGCGAGGCCGCCGAAGCCGAGCCCGGTGCCGTGGGTGCCGGTGGAGGTCGCGCCCGAGATCGTCTGCCGATCGATGTCGCCCATGTTCGGCAGTGCGAGGCCGTAGGGCGCGAGCAGCGCGGGCAGCTGGTGCAGGCGGGTCCCCGCGGCCAGCGTGACCCGGCCGGTCGCCGCGTCGGCGTCGATCACGCCCGAGAGCGCGGTGAGGTCGAGCTGCACGCCCGGTGCCACGGCGATGCCCGTGAAGCTGTGGCCCGAGCCGACCGGCTTGATGCGCAGGCCGCTCGCCGCCGCCGACTGCACGGCCCGCTGCACCGCCTCGGGCGAGGCGGGGCGCTCCACCCGGAGCGGCCGAGCCTGCTCGGTTCGGCCCCAGTTGCGCCACACGGCTCCGGTCGCGGTCACAGGAACGCCTTCCCTTCTCCCCGATACGTCGGGATCGTCTCCACGGTCTCGTCGCCGTCGACGACGGCGAACTCGTTCAGGTGCTCGGCGAGCTCGCCCGACTTGGTGTGGCGGAACCAGACCCGGTCGCCCACCCCGAGGCGGCGCGCCGCCCGGCCCGACACGGGCGTCTGCACCTCGCCGGCCATCTCGCGCGGCTCCATGACGAGCCCCTCGGGCCAGACGATGCGGGGCAGCCGATCGGGCGCGGGCGGGCCAGAGGCGACCCAGCCTCCGCCGAGGATCGTCGCGTGCGCCGCGCTCGGACGGCGCACCACGTCGAGGGCGAACGCCGCAGCGGGGGCGGGAGTGAAGTGCTCGTAGCCGTCGAACAGGTGGCCGCCGAACAGGCCGGATCCCGCAGCGATCTCGGTGATCGCCGGATCGGCCGAGGTGCGCTCGAGCGACCCTGTGCCGCCGCCGTTCACGAACTCGAGCTCGGCGTGCTCGCGCACGGCGGCGACCGCACGGGCGCGGCGCTCGAGGAGCTCGGGCATCGAACGCGACTGCATCCAGCGGTTGACGGCGCCGTCGACGGGCCGGCCGGCGGGCCGGTTCACGACCCCCGCGATCTGCGCCTCGTACGACATCATGCCGACGAGCGCGAAGCCGGGGCGGCGCACGATGTAGGCGGCGAGCGCGCCGGCGTCGGCGGGGGCGTGCACGGGAGAACGTCGCACGCCGAGGTGGCCGAGCACCGGGGCATCCCAAGAGGCGTCGAGTTCGAGGCAGACCCGGATCGTCTCGCGCCTGCCGGGCGGCAGCACCGCGTCGACGAGGTCGAGCTGGGCGGGCGAGTCGACCATGAGCGTGATGCGCGCCGCCGCGACCGGGTCGGTGGCCAGGCGGCGTAGGCTCGCCCGTTCGGCCGTCGGGTAGCCGACGACGATGTCGTCGACCGTGTCGGCGAGCCAGAGCGCCTCGGCGAGGGTGTACGCGAGCACGCCCTCGTACCCGGGCATGGCGAGCAGCGACTCGATGACGCTGCGCACCCGGATCGACTTCGACGCGACCCTGATCGGCGTGCCGTTCGCCCGTCGCAGCATGTCGAGCGCGTTGTGGCGCAGTGCGCCGAGGTGGAGGGCGCCGACGGGGGCGTCGAGGTGCGCGGTCGCACCGGTGAGGCGCGGCCAGTAATCGGCTGGCGTGCGCCAGCTCGCGGCGTCGGTCGTGGGACTGCCGGTCTTCCTCAGGTCGAGCATCGTCATCAGCGCACGCTCCGCACTCGGGCGACCGCGAACGCCCCCGCGGTCGACAGGGCCGCGCCGAGCAGGAACACGAGCATGAACGAACCCGAGACGACGACCGCGGCGGCGCCGATCATCGGGGCGACGGCCTGCGGCACGGCGGAGGCGATGTTCATGATGCCGAGGTCCTTGCCGCGCGAGGTGGCATCGGGAAGCACCTGGGTGGCGAGCGCCTGGTCGACCGAGAGGAAGCAGCCGTAGCCGAGGCCGAGGAGTCCGGCGCCGACCATCGCGACGGTCAGGTCGGGGAACAGGCCGAGCAGCAGCGCCGCGACGCCCTGCAGCGCCGAGGCGACGAACACGAACTGCTTGCGCCGACCGAGCCGGTCGGAGAGCTTGCCGCCGACGAGGGACGCGATGATCACGAACACCATGTAGATGAGCGTGAGCACGATGAGGTCGGCCTCGGCGTTCTCGTCGTTCAGCTGGAACATGAGGAAGTAGAGCAGCAGGCTCGTGCCGAGGGCGTTGCCGGTCGAGACGAGCACCCGGCTGAGCAGGGTCCAGCCGAAGTCGGGATGCTTCCTGGGGCTGATCCAGAAGCCCGAGATGATGCTCTTCAGCGTCATCGGGGTGCGCAGCGACGGCGCGAGCGGCTCGTCGTGCCGGGTGAGGAACGGCACCGCGAGCACCAGGAGGAGCACCGCGAGCAGGAGGTAGCCGAGCGAGGCGTCGGTCACGAGCTCGGTCACGAGGATGAGCCCGACGATGATGCCGACCGCCTGTGGCGCCGACATCCACCCCGACACGAATCCGCGCTGGTTCACCGGCACCTGGTCGGAGATCGTCGCGGTCAGCGCGGCGGTCATGATGCAGAAGCCGATGGATGCCACGACCCACGCGGTGCCGATCGCCCACATCTCGGTCTGGAGGCCGAGCGCCACGAGCGAGGCCGCGAACACCAGGCCGCCGATGAGGATCCACGGCCGGCGCCGGCCGAACCGCGAGCTCGTGCGGTCGGAGAGCGCGCCGGTCAGCGGGTAGGCGATGATCGTCGCGATCGCCGCGATCCCCGAGATGGTGCCGAACGCGACAACCGAGTCGACCCAGTGCTCGGGCTCGAGCTCGGCGTCGATCTGCGCCGGCAGCAGTAGCTGCACCGGGGTGAGCTGCGCCATCCAGATGCCGAACCAGACGGTCGCGAACGACGCGATCCATCCGGCGCCGATGCGGCGCGTGGGTTCGGCGAAAGCCGCGGGGGTGGTGGGGGCGCCGGGGGCGTCGGCACGCGTCATCGGGTGTCGGCCATTCTCGTGAGAGCGTCGGCGGCCGCGTGCGCGACCGCCCGGGCGGCGTCGTCGTCGCGGTCGACGAGCCAGGTGAGGGTGAGCCCGTCGGTGAAGGCGATGAGCACGCGGGCGACCCGTCGCACGGGGACCGTCCAACGAGCACCGGCGAGTTCGGCGCCGAGCTCGAGCGACTGCGCCGCCAGGGCGATGTACTTCTCGTACTGGGCGGCGGCGAGGGGCTGGCGTTCGGGCGATCGCAGCGCGTACTGGGTGAGCTCGAGCATCGCCTGCTCGTGCTCGGGATCGGCCTTGAGGTGCTCGAAGTAGCGGAGGATGCCCGCCTCGACGAGCTCGAACAGGGTGAGCCCCTCGACCTCCTCGGGCGTGACCGCCTGCTGCTCGCGGGCCACCACCGTCGAGATGAGCTCGTCGATGAGCTCGTCGCGCGACTCGAACGCGTAGTGGAAGCTCGCGAGGCTCATGCCGGCCTCGGCGACGATCGCGCGGGTCGTCGCCTGGGCGAGTCCCTTGCGGGAGACGACGATGAGCGCGGCGGCCACGAGCGCGGCTCGTCGCTCGGATGCGGGAATTCGGGCCACGTTGCTCCTCTCGACTGCGATGCCGACGAAGTGGGACAAACGTCCCAGTCGCATCAGTATGCACGAAAACGCTACGGCATGCATGCCCGCCACCGACTACGCTCGCAACATGCGTCTCGGTGTTCTCGATGTCGGTTCCAATACGGTGCACCTCCTCGTGGTCGACGCGCACCGCGGCGCCCGCCCCATTCCGCAGACCTCGCACAAGTCCGTGCTGCGCCTCATGCGCTATCTCGACGGCGAGGGGGCGATCAGCGAAGAGGGCATCGCGGCCATCATCGGGGCCGTCGTCGCCGCCGCCGCCGCGGCGCGCGAGGCCGACATCGACGAGTTCCTGCCGTTCGCGACCTCGGCGATCCGCGAGGCCGCCAATGGCGAGGAGGTGCTCGCCCGCGTCGCCCGCGAGACCGGCGTCGAACTGCAGGTGCTCCCGGGCGAGGACGAGGCGAACCTGACCTTCCTCGCCGTCCGCCGCTGGTACGGCTGGTCGGCCGACAACCTCCTGCTCTTCGACATCGGCGGAGGCTCCCTCGAACTCACCCAGGGGGTCGACGAGATTCCGGATGTCGCGCGGTCGGTGCCGCTCGGCGCCGGCCGATCGACCGTCGAGTTCCTGCCCGACGACCCGCCCTCCGAACAGCAGGTCGCGCGACTGCGGGCCCACGCCCGAGACCTCCTCGCCGGCGAGGTCGGCGCGTTCCGCGACCTCCCGGCGCCCGATCACGTCGTCGGCTCGTCGAAGACGATCCGTTCGCTCGCGAGGCTCGCCGGCCACGTCGCCGACGGGGTCGGCTCGAGCGAGCGCTACGTGCTCACCCGCCGCGGTCTCGACGACTGGACGCCCAGGCTCGCGAAGATCCCGGCCGATGCGCGCCCGGCGCTCCCGGGTATCACCGCCGACCGCACCTTCCAGATCGTGGCCGGCGCGGTCGTGCTCTCCGAGGCGATGCGCGCCTTCGGCGTCCGCGAGCTCGAGGTCTCGCCCTGGGCGCTCCGCGAAGGGCTCATCCTCCGCCGGCTCGACCTGATGGACTGAGCGGCACCGGCTCGAATCATCCGTTCGCGCGCGAAACGGCGGCCGCGCACCCCCCAATTGCGCGGCCGCCGTCGCTCTCGCGAGCGCGGAGGCTACCCGGCGATCGCCTTCGCCTTCAGCTGCTCGTACTCGGCTGCGGTGATCGCGCCCGAGTCGAGCAGCCGCTTCGCCGTCTCGATCTCGCTCGCCGACGACGTGCCGCCGGTGCCCGCCACGTTCCTGATGTACTCGGCGTTCTGGGCCTGCATCTGCTGCGTCTCCTCCATGCGACGCTCGGCCATCGACTTGCCGCGTGCGATCAGGTAGATGAACGCGGCCAGGAACGGCAGGAACACGAGGAAGATCACCCACAGCGCCTTCGCCCACCCGTTGAGGGTGTGGTCGCGGAAGATGTCGATGATCACCGTGATGAAGATCCAGATGCACGCGATCAGCACATAGAACCAGAAGAGCCAGATGAGGAAGTCCCAGAAGCTGTTCACAGTGGTGCCCCTTTCGTCCGCGGCGTGACGGTCGCGCCGTAGTGCCTCGACAATAGACCCCCACCGGGCCGCAGCGCATCACCTCATTCGGGTGTATCGCGCCGCCGGTGCTCCCGCTGGGATTCGAACCCAGACTCGAGCGGGTTTAAGCCGCCTGCCTCTGCCGATTGGGCTACGGGAGCGTGCGCGCCCGGGAGACGCGGAACGCGGCGCCGCCCCGAAGGGCGACGCCGCGTCTCAGCTTAGTCAGGGGCCGTTCGCTACTTGGCGGCGACGGGCTCCTTCTCAGCCGGCTTGGCGGCCTTCGCCGCTGCCGGTGCGGCCGGGGCAGGCGCCTCGGCTGCCGGAGGCTTCGGACGAGCCGCGAAGAGCTCGAACTGGGCGCGCGGATTCTGCACCGCCTCGAGCGCGACGATGTCGCGGCCGAGCCAGAAGTTGTTCCACCAGCCCCAGAACACGCGGAACTTTCGCTCCCAGCTGGGCATCGCGAGGCCGTGGTAGCCGCGGTGCGCGAACCAGGCCAGCAGGCCCTTGATCGCGAGCTTGCCCGACTGGAACACGCCCGAGCCGATGCCGAGGCCGGCGACCGCGCCGAGGTTCTTGTGGAAGTACTGCTTGGGCTCCTCGCCGCGGAGCACCGCGACGATGTTCTTCGCGAGCAGCTTGCCCTGACGCACCGCGTGCTGGGCGTTCGGCACGCAGTAGCCGCCGACGCCGCCGCCCGAGAGGTCGGGCACGGCCGAGATGTCGCCGGCCGCCCACGCGTCGGCGATGAACTCCTCGTCGTCGCCCACCCGGAGGTCGGCGCGGGTCTTGATGCGGCCGCGCTCCTCGACGGGGAGGTCGCTCGTGCGAACGATCGCCGGGTTCGCCATGACGCCGGCGGTCCAGACGATGAGGTCGGACTCGAAGCTCTCGCCCGTCGACAGCTCGATCCTGCCGTCCTGCGCGCTCGTGAGCTGCGTGTCGAGGTGGATCTCGGCACCGCGCTGCGCGAGGTGCTTGATGACCCAGTGGCTCGTCTCGAGCGAGACCTCGGGCATGATGCGGCCCATGGCCTCGATGAGGTGGAAGTGCGTCTCGTCGAAGGTCAGCTGGGGGTAGTACTCGAGCAGCGAGCTCGCGAACGAGCGAAGCTCGGCGAACACCTCGATGCCGGCGAAGCCGCCGCCGACGACCGTGACGGTGAGCAGTCGCTCGCGCTCCGGTCCGGCGGGCAGGCTCGCCGCCCTGTCGAAGTTCGAGACGAGTCGGTCGCGGATCGCGACGGCCTCTTCGATGGTCTTCAGGCCGATCGCGTTGTCGGCGATGCCGGGGATCGGGAAGGTGCGCGAGACGGCACCGCCGGTGACGACGACGACGTCGTACTCGAACTCCCACGGCTCACCGAGCTCGGGGGTGATCGTCGCGGTCTTCGAGGCGTGGTCGATCTTCGTGACCTTCGCCGTGATGACGCTGGTCTTCTTCAGGTGGCGACGCTGCGAGGTGACCGCGTGGCGGGCCTCGATCGAACCCGCCGCGACCTCGGGCAGGAACGGCTGGTAGGTCATGTACGGCAGCGGGTCGACGACCGTCACCTCGGCCTCGCCGGCTCGCAGCCACTTCTCGAGCTTCCACGCCGTGTAGAACCCCGCATAGCCACCGCCGACGATGAGAATCTTGGGCACGGTGAATGGACTCCTCAGTATCTGGTGATGCGGCCTGATGCGTGCGATCACTGCTCGCGAGTGCGGACAGTCCGCCTGGTATGCCGAGTGGCGCCGATGCCCAACAGCGCTGCTAGCGTACCAAATCCTGCGACGAGCGAGAGCGGCACCGTGATGTAGGCCAGCGTCCACGGTGTCGGCAGCAGTGTGGCCGTGCCCTCGTCTGCCGGTGGCGGAGGGTCGGCGATGGGCACGATCTCGGATTCGGGCGAGTCGGTCGGCTGCGTCGTGGAGGAGGCGCGCCGGTGCAGGGTGATCCATTCCTCGAGGCTGCCGAGCGGATTCGCCTCGATCTCCTCGACCTCGGCTTCGAGCGCCGGGACGGGGTCGATCAGCCCGAAGCCGTAGAGCGGGCTCGGCACCTCGTGCCCGTTGGGGTCGGCGGTGCGGATGACCCGGTTGATGACGTTCGCCGCGTCGAGCTCGGGGTACTCGGCGCGCACGAGCGCCACGAGTCCCGAGACGAGCGGGGTCGCGGCGCTCGTGCCGTCCCAGATGACGACGCGGCCGTCGGGCCTGACGCCGACGAGGTCCTCGCTCGGCGCGGCGACGCCGAGCGTGATGCCCTGCGAGCTCGCGTCGAGGCTCGCGTTCTTCTCCTTGTCGACGCCCGCGACCGCGAGCACGCCGGGAATCGTCGCCGGCGCGCCGACCTCGGTCGTGCCGCTGCCCCGGTTGCCCGCCGCGGCGACCACGACGACGTCGTGCTCGAAGGCGTACATGAACGCCTCGTCCCAGCTCTCGGGCCAGTCGCGGGTGTTGCGGGTGAGCGACATGTTGATGACGTCCGCGCCGTTGTCGACGGCCCACTTCACGCCCTCGGCGATCTGCTCGTCGTTCGTCTTCTCGGCCCCGGTGTCCTGCCCGAATGCGACCGACACCGTCAGCAGTTCGGCCTCGGGCGCGACGCCGATGACGCCGTTGCCCTCACCCGTGCCCCGGCCGGCGAGCAGCGACGCGACCATCGTGCCGTGCCCGCTCTCGTCGGGGTCGCCGACCGGCGTCTGCCCGTCGGGGGTGCCGAGGCCCGAGACATCCGTGCCGCCGGTGACGGCGCCGCGCAGTTCGGTGACGTTGCCGTTCACCCCGGTGTCGATGATCGCGACGGTGACGCCCTTGCCCTTCGTGGTGTTCCACGCGGTCGTGAAGCCGTAGTCGCCGAGCCAGTACTCGTAGTCGCGCACCGTGTCGGCGTGCGCCGGCATGGCGCCGCCGAGCAGCACCGCGGCAGCCGCGACGGCGGCGGTCGCGGTCTTCGCGAGCGTCGTTGCGAGGCGGCCCCGGCGGGTCATTCCGCGTCGACTCCGTAGTCGGGGCATCGGCAGACATCGGGCGACCAGCTCGACCGCTCGAGGGCGAGGTCGCCGATGGGGTTCAGGCCCGGCCCCGCCGCGAGCGACTGGGCGGCGAGCGCGTGCAGGCACTTCACCCGCGTCGGCATGCCGCCTGCCGAGATGCCGTCGACCTCGGGCACCGCGCCGAACCGGGCGCGATCGGCGAGGTACTCGCGGTGCGCCTGCTCGTACGCGGCGCGCACGTCGTCGTCGCTCGCGAGCAGCTCGGTGCACTCGACCATCAGCTGGGCCGCCTCGAGGAACGACATCGCGGCCGTCGCACCCGGGTGCGAGAGGTAGTAGAACGTCGGGAACGGCGTGCCGTCGGCGAGGCGCGGCGAGGTCGCGACGACCGTCGGCGCACCGCAGACGCAGCGCGCGGCGATGCCGACGACGTTGCGGGCCGGGCGACCGAGCTGCGCCGACACGATGGCGAGATCGCGCTCGGTCACCTCGTCGAACGGGGGCCGGGTCATCGCGTGCCCTCCGCATCCGGGGTCGCCGGGGCGTCGTTCGCCGGCGCCGCCGGTTCGCCCGCCTCGGGGGCCAGCCCCGCGGTCATCACGGAGTCGAGCAGGGTGCGCATCCAATCGCCCTTCGATTCGGTCACTTCGGCCGAGACCGCTGCGGCGTCGTCCGCCTTCGCGGCCTCGCTGCGGTCGTCGATGACGAGGTAGCTCACCTCGCCCGGCATCACGTAGTACAGACGTTCACGCGCCTGCGTGACGATGAACGTCTCGTCGTTCCAGCGCTCGCGCTCGTCGCGCAGGCGCTGGACCTCGGTCTCCTGCGCGGCGACCGCGGCGCGCAACTCGGCGAGCTGCGCGCGCTGCTGCGCGAACGCCGCGATCGTCGGTGCGAGCACCACGACCGCGAGCACGAGCACTCCCAGCATGATGAGCGAGAAACCTGAGAAACGGATGCCACTGAGCCACCCCGCACGCACGGCGTCCGTCGATCCGCCCACGGCGGAACCGGCCGGCTTGGCCGATCTGGCGGGCCTGGGCGACCTGGCCGGCTTGGCCCGGCCCGCGGTCGCGGGACGAGTGCCGGCGGGCTTCGCAGGGCTCGCCTTCGCGGCCTTCTCCCCCGGTGCCTTCGCGTTCGCGGCCTTCGACCCGGCGGCGCCCTTCGCTGACGAGGCCGGCGCCGAGGCATCCGCCGCCTGATTGCGCGGGGCGCGCGAGCGCGGCGTGCGCGCGCCGGCCGGATCGGCGGGGCGCCGGGGGTTGCGGGCGGAATCGTCCTTCATCGCCCCTCCTCCCGGCCTGCCCGGCAGACGACGACGGGGGCGGCCACCCGGCCGCCCCCGTCGCTGATCAGCTACGCTGTCACGCCGTGAAGCGCGGGAACGCCGTGCGACCGGCGTACACCGCGGCCTCACCGAGCTCTTCTTCGATCCTCAGAAGCTGATTGTACTTGGCGACGCGCTCCGAGCGGGCGGGCGCGCCCGTCTTGATCTGACCGCAGTTGGTCGCGACCGCGAGGTCGGCGATCGTCGTGTCCTCGGTCTCGCCCGAACGGTGCGAGAGCACCGCGGTGTAGCCCGAGCGCTGCGCGAGCGACACGGCGTCGAGCGTCTCGGTCAGGGTGCCGATCTGGTTGACCTTCACGAGGATCGAGTTGCCCGCGTGCTTGGCGATGCCGTCGGCGAGGCGCTTCGGGTTCGTGACGAACAGGTCGTCGCCGACGAGCTGCAGCTTCTGGCCGAGCTCGGCCGTGAGGGCCGTCCAGCCCTCCCAGTCGTCTTCGGCCAGCGGGTCTTCGATCGAGATCAGCGGGTACGCGGCGGCGAGCTCGGCGTAGTACGCGCTCATCTCGGCCGAGGTGCGGTCCTGTCCCTCGAAGCGGTAGACGCCGTTCTCGAAGAACTCGGTCGCCGCGACGTCGAGGCCGAGCGCGATGTCCGTGCCGAGGGTGAAGCCGGCCTTCTGCACCGCCTCGGAGATGAAGTCGAGCGCATCGCGGTTCGAGGCGAAGTCGGGGGCGAAGCCGCCCTCGTCGCCGAGGCCCGTCGAGAGGCCCTTCGACTTCAGCAGGCTCTTCAGCGCGTGGTAGGTCTCGACGCCCCAGCGGAGGCCCTCGGAGTAGGTCGGCGCGCCGACCGGCAGCACCATGAACTCCTGGATGTCGACGCCGGTGTCGGCGTGCGCGCCGCCGTTGATGATGTTCATCATCGGCACGGGCAGCACGTGCGCGTTCGGGCCGCCGAGGTAGCGGAACAGCGGCAGGTCGGCCGCGTCGGCGGCGGCCTTCGCGACGGCGAGCGAGACGCCGAGGATGGCGTTCGCGCCGAGGGCGCTCTTGTTGTCGGTGCCGTCGGCCTCGATGAGGGCCGCGTCGACGAGGCGCTGGTCGCTCGCGTCGAGGTCTTCGATGGCCGGGCCGAGCTGGTCGAGCACGGCGTCGACGGCCTTCTGCACGCCCTTGCCGAGGTAGCGGTCGGCGTCGCCGTCGCGCAGCTCGTAGGCCTCGAAGGCACCGGTGGAAGCGCCCGAGGGCACGGCCGCGCGGGCGAGGGTGCCGTCGTCGAGCAGCACCTCGACCTCGACGGTCGGGTTGCCGCGCGAATCCAGGATCTCGCGCGCGCCTACAGCTTCGATGAATGCCACAGTGGACTCCTCGTGTGGTGGGGTGACTGGGTGGACGACTCCGTCGTGATCCGCTCCCGAGTCTAGAGGTCGAGGATGCCTCGCGCTTGCGCGTGACATCGCGCCCCGGCTACGCGCCGAGCTCGCGGAACTCGAGGGAAGCGGCGTCGGTCGTCGCAGCGGTCACCGTGGCGAAGGCGTCGAATCCGTCGGCGGTCACGCGGTCGAGCAGGGCGCGCAGGTTCTTCACGCGGCGTTCGAGGCGAACGCGGGTGCCGGATGCCACGAGCTCGGCCTTGAGGGCGAGCAGTGGCGCCTGCGCGACCTCCCCGTCGTAGACGAGCACGACCGCGCGCGGGCGCGCGTCGTCGTCGACCTCGAGCAGGTCGACGATGCGCTCGAAGCCGATCGAGAAGCCGCAGGCCGGCACGTCCTGGCCGAGGAAGCGCCCGATCATGCCGTCGTAGCGGCCGCCGCCGCCGAGCGAGTAGCCGAACTCGGGGTGCGCGATCTCGAAGATCGTGCCCGTGTAGTAGCCCATGCCGCGCACGAGCGTCGGGTCGAACTCGATCGCGGCGCCGGGCAGCGCGACGCGCAGCGCGAGGAGGTCGGCGTAGGCGGCTTCGTCGAGCCACGCCGGCGGCGGGGCGATGCCGTCGTGCAGGTGCCAGTCGGCGCTCGTGAGCCCCTCGAGCGCGCTCGCGACCTCGACCTCGGCCGCCACCGCGCCGATCTCGACGAGTTCGGCGGCGACGCCCGCGACCCCGATCTTGTCGAGCTTGTCGACGGTGATGAGGGCGCGCTCGCGCAGTTCGTCGGGCACACCCCAGGACGCGAGGATGCCCTGCAGGATGCGCCGGTCGTTGAGGCGGATCGTGCAGCCGGTGAGTCCGAGCGCGTCGAGCGTCGCGACGGTCGCGGTCAGCAGTTCGAGCTCGGCGAGCTGCCCGGCCTCGCCGATGACGTCGATGTCGCACTGCACGAACTGGCGGTAGCGGCCCTTCTGCGGGCGCTCGGCGCGCCACACCGGCGCGATCTGGATCGAGCGGAACACGGGCGGCAGGGCTGCACGGTGCGTCGCGTAGAAGCGCGCGAGCGGCACGGTGAGGTCGTAACGCAGGCCGAGATCGGCGAGCGCGAGTGCATCGCCGGAAGCCGCGGCGCGCGCGAGGTCGTCGGCCGTGAGGCCGCGCTTCATGACGGCGAAGGCGAGCTTCTCGTTGTCGCCGCCGAGTCCGGCGTGCAGGCGGCTCGAGTCCTCCATCACGGGCGTCTCGATCTCGTCGAAGCCGTGCGCCGCGTAGACCCCGCGGATCACGCCGAGGGCGTGCTCGCGGCGGGCCTTCTCGGCGGGGAGGAAGTCGCGCATGCCGCGCGGAGGAGTGACGGAAGCGGCCATGCGTGCCATTCTTCCAGTTGTGCGGGACGACCCCGCGCACGAGGAGGCACGATGGCGGGCATCACGGTCGCGGGCGTCGCCCGGTCGTTCGGCGAGGTGCACGCGGTGCGTGATGCGAGCTTCGAAGTCGCTCGGGGCAGCGTCGCGGGCCTCATCGGTCCGAACGGCGCGGGCAAGACGACGCTGCTGCTCATGCTCGCGTCCCTGCTCGCGCCCGACTCGGGCACCATCCGCATCGCCGGCTACGACCCCGTCACCGAACCGCACCAGGTGCGACGGCGCATGGGCTGGATGCCCGACGTGCTCGGCTCGTGGCCGACGCTCAGCGTGCGGGTCGCGCTCGCGACGAGCGCCCGCATGTACGGGATGGGTGCCGACGAGGCATCCGCTCGTGCGCAGGAGCTCATCGAGCTCGTCGACCTCGCCCCGCTCGCCGAGCAGGCGACGCGGGTGCTCTCGCGCGGGCAGAAGCAGCGCCTGAGCCTCGCCCGCGCCCTCGTGCACGACCCCGAGGTGCTGCTGCTCGACGAGCCCGCCTCGGGCCTCGACCCCGCCGCGCGCGCCGAGCTCCGCGAGCTCGTGCGCCGGCTCGCGGGCGAGGGCAAGACGATCCTCGTCTCGAGCCACGTGCTCGCCGAGCTCGAGGAGATGGCCGACTCGGCGGTCTACCTCGCGGCCGGGGCGACCGCCGCGCCCGAGGACGTCGCTCGTGCCGGCCGGGCGGCGAGGCACTGGCGGATCCGATCGCTCGACGCCGAACGTCTCGTCGCCGCCCTCGGCGCTGCGGGGTTCGGCGAGGTCGCGGTCGTCGACCGTCTCGGCGCGGTGGTGCCGCTCGCGAGCGAGCAGGACGCGGCGCAGCTGCTCGCCCACCTGATCGGCACCGGCGTGCCGGTCTCGTCGTTCGCACCGGCGGTCGGCGATCTCGAACACGTCTTCCACGATCTCAACCGGGCAGGGGGCGACGCATGACCGGGTTCCTCCAGGGCATGTGGCTCATCGTCGCCCTCGACCTCAAGCAGCGCGTGCGCGGCGTCGCCTGGTACGTGCTGCTCGGCGTCTTCGTGCTGCTCGTGACGATCGTCACGACCCTCGTCGTCATCGCGACGAACGCGTGGGACTCGGGCGGCGGCGCCGTCTTCTCGACCGTGGTGTTCTTCGTGCTGCTGCTCGGCACCCTCGTCTCCCCCGCACTCTCGGGCAACGCGATCAACGGCGAGCGCGAGGCCGGCACGCTCGCGACCACCCAGGTGACGCTCGTGACGACCGCGCAGCTCGTGCTCGGCAAGTGGCTCGCGGCCTGGATCACGGCCCTCGCGTTCCTCGCCGCCTCGGTGCCGTTCCTCGCGTTCGGGGTCGTGCTGGGCGAGGTCTCGGCGTCGACGATCGCGGTGTCGCTGCTCGTGCTCGCCGTCGAGGTCGGCGTGATCGCCGCGATCGGCGTCGGCCTGTCGGGGGTGATCACGCGCCCGCTGTTCTCGGTCGTCGTGACCTACCTCGTCGTCGCGGCGCTCTCGATCGGCACGCTCATCGCCTTCGCGCTCGGCGGTGCGGCACTGCAGTCGACCGTGCACCAGACGTACATCGCCGTCGACTACGAGCAGCTCGACGAGAACGGGCTGGCGCCCGACGGCGGCGAGGTGCCGTGCCTGGCGCCGGTCGTCAACGAGTACCCGACACCACGGTGGGACTACGTGTGGGGCTTCCTCGCGGCGAACCCCTACGTCGTCGTCGCGGATGCCTCGCCGGGCACCTTCGACGAGCACGGTTCGCCGCGCGACCTGTTCGGCTGGATCGCGGTCGGCGTGCGCCAGGCGCAGCACGCGCCCGACCTCGAGCCGGTCTACGACGAGTGCGCCGACTGGGAGAAGTACGGCCCCTACGGGTACGGCGGCGGCGAAACCGACTCTGAGACGCCCCAGGAGGTCTACGAGCGCTCGGTGCCGTCGTGGTTCGTGGGGCTCTCGATCCACGTGCTGCTCGGCGCGGGCGCGCTCGCGTGGGCGTGGCGCTGCACCGAGGTGCCGGCCAGGCGTCTCGCGGCGGGCAGCCGCATCGCCTGAGCGGGGCGTGCGGGGTCTCGATACGCTTCGCTACTCGACCGGCCTGGGCTGCTCGGCCGCCCGCGCCTGCTCGGTTCGACGCACCTCGCCCTCGAACTCGCGTACCGCGGCACGGAGGGCGCGTTCGGCGTCGAGTCCCTGCTCGCGCGCCGCGGCCACGAGCCCGAACAGTTGCCGTCCGAGCTCCTCCTCGGTGCCGGGTGCGGCGACCGACGACGGCTCGGGCGGGGCCGGCCACGGGGCATCCTGCGCGGCGACGCCGGCCTTCTCGGCCTTGCCGAGCACCTTGCGTGCCAGCGCGAGCGCCGGCATGCCGCGGGGCACCCCGTCGAGCACGCTCGTGCGGTGCGGCTTCTCGTCGGCCTTCAGGTCCTCCCAGAAGGCGACGACGTCGTCGGCGGTCTCAGCCTCGCGGTCGCCGAAGACGTGCGGATGCCGCGACACCATCTTGGCCGTCATGTGACGGGCGACGTCGTCGATGTCGAAGCGCTCATCGCCCGTGTGGGCGGCGATGTCGGCGTGGAAGAGCACCTGGTAGAGCACGTCGCCGAGCTCTTCGAGCATCTCGGCCCGGTCGCCCGCCTCGATCGCGTCGATCAGCTCCCAGCACTCTTCGACGAGGTACTGCACGAGTGATTCGTGGGTCTGCTCGGCGTCCCACGGGCACCCGCCGGGGGCGCGCAGCAGGGCGACGGTGGCGACGAGTTCGTCGAGTCCGGGGTGGGGTGCACTCATACCGGCAGCCTAGGCGCCGTTCAGTGCACGAGCGCGAGCAGCAGCCCCACGCCGATGAACAGCACGCCGAACGCCGTGTTCACGATGCGCTGCCCGCGCACCGAGCGGGTGAAGCGGCGCATGCCGTGCGCGGCGAGCGCGAAGAATCCCCACATGACGATCACGTCGACCACGATGACCGTCGCCCCGACGACGAGGTACTGCGGCAGCAGCGGCTGGTCGGGCCGGATGAACTGCGGCAGGAAGGCGAGGAAGAACACGATCGCCTTCGGATTCAGGAGGTTCACCCAGAGTCCCCTGCGGAACATCGACCAGCGCGACTCGGTCGCGGCGGGCGGCGCCGACTGCGGAGCATCCGCGTCGCCTTCTGCCTCGTCGGCCGCCTGCGGCTTCGCGAGCAGCTGCCGGATGCCGAGGTAGACGAGGTAGGCGGCGCCCGCGTAACGGATGACCTCGAAGGCGACGGGCGAGTTCGCGACCAGGACGCCGACGCCCGCGGCGACGATGAGGATGTGCACGACGAGCGCGGCCTGCTGGCCGAGGATGCCCCAGATCGACCGCCGGAACCCGTGGCTCAGCGAGTTGCCCATCGTGTTGATCGCTCCCGCGCCCGGGGTGAAGCTGATCACGAAGCACGCGGCGAGGAGCGTCGCCCAGAGCGAGAGGGTCACCGGTCAAGCGTAGGCGCGTCCCGAGGTGCTCCCGCCGCCCGCCCAGTAGACTCGATCGCGGAGTGCCGGGAAGTCTGGTCGGCCGGCGGGAGACCGTCGTCACCGTCCCTCCAGCGACGCCGCACCGCCTCCGGCCTGCACGCGCACGCGACTTCCGAACAGGAGTCCCATGAACTTCCTCCGCTCCGAGCGATGGGCCGCAGGCCTCCTCCTCATCGCCGCCGCGCTCGGCCTGCTGCTCGCCAACACGGCCGCGGGCCCCGCGCTGCTCGAGGCCAAGAACGCGCACCTCGACCTGTCGTGGATCGGGCTCGACCTCTCGGTCGGCCACTGGATCAGCGACGGGCTGCTCGCGATCTTCTTCTTCATCGTCGCCGTCGAGCTCAAGCGCGAGCTCGTCATCGGCGAGCTCAACAGCCTCTCGAAGGCCCTCCTGCCCGCGATCGCCGCGGTCGGCGGCGTGGTCGTGCCCGCCCTGATCTACTTCGGCTTCACGGCCGGCACCCCCACCGTCGACGGCTGGCCCATCCCCACCGCGACCGACATCGCCTTCGCCCTCGGCGTGCTCGCCGTGTTCGGCACCTGGATCCCGACGCGCGTGCGCGTCTTCCTCCTCGCACTCGCGGTGCTCGACGACCTCATCGCGATCCTCATCATCGCGTTCTTCTTCACGAGCGACGCCGACCTCGCCTCGATCGGCTTCGCCGGCATCGCGATCGCCCTGTTCGGCGCGGTCAGCCGCCTCATGAAGCCGCGCTCCGCCTGGATCCTCGCGCGCCGCCCGCAGTGGCCCATCGTGCTGCTGCTCGTCGTGCTCGGCGTGCTCGCGTGGTACTTCGTCTACACCTCGGGTGTGCACGCCACGATCGCGGGCGTCGCCCTCGGACTCGTGATGGCGCGTCGCCCGGGCGGCCGCGCCGTGCACGCGCTCGAACCGTGGTCGAACGGGGTCATCCTGCCGCTGTTCGCCTTCTCGGCGGCGATGGTCGCCGTGCCGCAGGTGAGCCCGAGCGAACTCGACCCGGCGTTCTGGGGCATCCTCGTCGGGCTGCCGGTCGGCAAGATCGTCGGCATCGTCATCGCCGGCGGCATCGGCGGGCTCGTGGCCCGGCGCAGATCGGGCACCCCGCTCACGCTCGGCGACCTGCTCGTCGTCGGCACTCTCGGCGGCATCGGCTTCACTGTGTCGCTGCTCATGAACGAGCTCGCGTTCGTCGGCCTGCCCGAGGTCGCCGACGAGGGCACGCTCGCGGTGCTGCTCGGCTCGGGCATCGCGATCGTCGCCTCGGGGGTCGCGGTCAGCGTGCGCTCGGCGCAGTACCGCCGACGCGGTGCGCAGCCCGGGCCCGGTGGGGCGTTCTCGCGGTGAGCGGCCACGACTCCGGGCCGGGCGGGCAAGGCGCCGCAGAACCGGCCAGCCTGCACCTGAGCGCCGAGCTGCGACCGCGACGCCTGCGCGGCATCCGCAGGGCCGTGCACACGGTGCTGCTCGTCGCCGGCGAGGCGATGAGCCTCGGCGGGCCGTCGGTCGCCGAACTGGTGGTCGTGCGCACCGGGACGGGGGCCCCGGTCATCCGAACCGGGGCCGGATCGCTCATGGAGGCCGACGAGCTGCTCAGGCAGATCCGCGCCGACCTCGATCGGATGAGCGTCGAGGAGTTCCTCGCCGAGTGGGGTCACCTGAAGGCCTAGGCTCGCCCGCCGCCGCTCACACCGGAGGCGCCGCCGTGGAGTCGCTCGGCTCGAAGATGTTCGTGACGAGACGCGACACCCATTCGATGAGTTCGGCATCGGGCAGCATCTCGCCGCCGGGCATCGGGAACGGCACGAGGATCACGTCGTTCTGCGCGAAGTGCTTCGCCCCCTGGTACATGCGCTCGAGTCGCACGCGACGCGAGTCGGGGATCTTCGCGGGTGCGATGCGCAGCTTCGACCCCGTCGCGAGCAGGTCGCTGAGGCCCGCGAGCTGGGCCTGCCGGCGCAGCCGCGAGACGGCGATGAGGTGCGCCACCTGCTCGGGCGGGGCGCCGTAGCGGTCGACGAGCTCCTCGAGCACCGTGTCGATCTGGTCGTCCTTCGCGGCCGGGGCGCTCGCGGCCGAGAGCTTCTGGTACGCCTCGAGGCGGAGCCGCTCGCTGTCGACGTACTCCTCGGGGATGTGCGCGTCCACCGGCAGTTCGAGGCGCAGCTCGGTCTGCCCTTCGGCGACGTCGCCGCGGAAGGCGGAGACCGCCTCGCCGATCATGCGGAGGTAGAGGTCGAATCCGACGCCCGCGATGTGCCCGGCCTGCTCTGCGCCGAGCAGGTTGCCCGCGCCGCGGATCTCGAGGTCTTTCAGCGCGACCTGCATGCCCGATCCGAGCTCGTTGTTCGCGGCGATCGTCGACAAGCGGTCGTGCGCGGTCTCGGAGAGGGGCTTCGCGGGGTCGTAGAGGAAGTACGCGTACGCCCGCTCGCGGCCTCGGCCGACGCGTCCGCGCAGCTGGTGCAGCTGGCTGAGCCCGTACTTGTCGGCCTTGTCGATGATGATCGTGTTCGCGTTCGAGATGTCGAGGCCGGTCTCGATGATGGTCGTCGAGACGAGCACGTCGAACTTGCGCTCCCAGAAGTCGTTCACGATCTGCTCGAGCACGTGCTCGTTGAGCTGGCCGTGGGCGACCGCGATGCGCGCCTCGGGCACGAGCTCGGCGAGCTGGGCCGCGACCCGGTTGATCGACGACACCCTGTTGTGCACGAAGAACACCTGCCCCTCGCGGAGCATCTCCCGGCGGATCGCGGCCCCGACCTGCTGCTCGGAGTACGGGCCCACGAAGGTGAGGATCGGGTGGCGGTCTTCGGGCGGGGTCGCGAGGGTCGACATCTCGCGGATGCCGGTGACGGCCATCTCGAGGGTTCGCGGGATCGGCGTCGCGCTCATCGCGAGGATGTCGACGTTCGTCTTCAGCTTCTTCAGCGCGTCCTTGTGCTCCACGCCGAAGCGCTGCTCCTCATCGATGATCATGAGCCCGAGGTCTTTGAACTTCACCTTCTCGGTGAGGATGCGGTGGGTGCCGATGACCATGTCGACGGTGCCGTCGGCGAGGCCCGCGAGGGTCTCGCGCACCTCCTTGTCGGTCTGGAACCGACTCAGCGGCCGCACGTGCACCGGGAACCCGGCGAAGCGTTCGCTGAAGGTCTCGAGGTGCTGCTTCGCGAGGAGCGTCGTCGGCACGAGCATCGCGGCCTGCTTGCCGTCTTGGATCGCCTTGAACGCGGCCCGCACGGCGACCTCGGTCTTGCCGAAGCCGACGTCGCCCGCGAGCAGGCGGTCCATCGGGATGGGCCGCTCCATGTCGGCCTTCACCTCGTCGATGGTCTGCAGCTGGTCGTTCGTCTCGACGAAGGGGAACGCCTCCTCGAGCTCCTGCTGCCACGGGGTGTCGGGCCCGAAGGCGTGACCCTTCGCCGCCATGCGCGCCGAGTAGAGCTTCACGAGCTCGACGGCGATGTCGCGCACGGCCTTGCGGGCCTTGTTCTTCGCCTGGGACCAGTCGCTGCCGCCCATCTTCGAGAGCGCGGGCGCCTCGCCGCCGACGTAGCGCGAGAGCAGGTCGAGCTGGTCGGTCGGCACGAAGAGGCGGTCGCCCGCCTGGCCGCGCTTCGAGGGCGCGTACTCGAGCACGAGGTACTCGCGCACCGAGGTGGGCTGCTGCTGGATGCCTGCGGTGCGGCTCGGGCCCTTGGGCCGCGTGCCGGTCGCCACCTCGCGCTGCACCATCTCGACGAACCTGCCGATGCCGTGCGTCTGGTGCACCACGTGGTCGCCCGCCTTGAGCTGCAGCGGGTCGACGACGTTGCGGCGGCGCGAGGCGAGCTTCTTGCCCTGCCGGGCGTCGTAGCCGGCGGCACGCCCGTAGAACTCGGACTCGGCGATGAGGCCGAGCTTCGCCTCGGGCACCTCGAAGCCGCGGGCTGCGTCGGCCTGCACCAGGTAGGCGACGCCCGGCTCGAACTCGCGGGGCGTCTCGTCGACGATGCGCGCCGCGAGGCCCGACTCGGCGAGCACGTCGCGGGCGCGCTCGACGAGGCCGTGCCCCGCGGACGCGACGACGAGAGACCAGCCCTCGCGGAGCCGTGCGCCGACGTGATCGACGGCGCCCTCGACGTTGCCCTGGAAGCTCGGCATCGCGTTGGCCGCGACGCGGCGCGTGGCCGCTGCGGCACGCGCGGCCTGCTCGGCGGCGTCGCCGCCCGCTGCGGCGACCACTTCGGCGGCGTCGCCGAGGTCGAAGCTCGAGAAGTTCCACCACGCGCGGGCGGGGTCGGGCTCGCCCGGGGCGCTGTAGAGCACCGCGTCGCGGAGCGCTCGCACCGTGAGGAAGTCGCCCGCGGCGAGGTCGATGGGCGCCTCGGCGCCATGGGTCGCCGCCATCCAGGCGGCGGAGAGGAACTCGCGGTTCGTCTCGCCGAGGCTCACCGCACGCCCGGCGACGCGCTCGGGTTCGAGGACCGCGACGGCGGCACCCCGGGGCAGGTAGTGGGCGATCGACACGAGCCGTTCGAGCAGGGCGGGAGCAAGCGACTCCATGCCCTCGACCGGGATGCCCTCGGCGACCTTCTCGAGCAGCGCCGAGAGGCTCGGGAACTCGTGCACCATCTCGCGGGCGCGCTGTCGCACGGGCTCGGTCAGCAGCAGTTCGCGGCTCGGCGCGAGCACGACGCGTTCGACCTGCTCGGGCAGCGAGCGCTGGTCGGCGACCGAGAAGGCGCGCAGCTCTTCGACCTCGTCGCCGAAGAACTCGACGCGCACGGGGTGGTCGGCCGTCGGCGGGAACACGTCGAGGATGCCGCCGCGCACCGCGAACTCGCCGCGCCTCGCGACCATGTCGACGCGGGCATAGGCGAGATCGACGAGCAGGGCGGCGAGCTTCGAGAGCTCGTGTCCGCGCCCGCCGGGCACGAGCTCGACGGGCGCCCGATCGGCGAGATTGTCGGCGAGGGGCTGCAGCGCCGCGCGCACCGAGGCGACGATGACGAGCGGATGCTGCGCCTCGGAGGCCGACCATTCGTGCATGCGGCGCAGGGCATGAAGTCGGCGACCGACCGTCTCGGCGCTCGGCGAGAGCCGCTCGTGCGGCAGCGTCTCCCATGCGGGGAACTCGAGGATCTCGGCGTCGTCGGCGAGGTAGGGCGCGAGGGAGGCGCGCATCGCCTCGCCCTCGCGACTCGTCGCGGTGATGACGAGGAGGGCCGGCGGCAGCCCCGCTTCGACCCGGCGGGCGAGCAGCCCGGCCAGCAACGGCGCATCGAGACCCGCTGGAGCCGAGAAATCGGCGTTCCGCAGGGCCTCCGAGAGGGCGCCGTCGATCGTGGAGGCGCGCGAAAGCGCCGTGTTCAGACCCTGCAGACTCACCCGACGAGTCTACGCGCGCCCTCCGACACGGCCGCCGTCCGGAGACGGGATCCGTCGGCCGCGCCGGATACGATTGGCGCGGCTCGACGGAAGGACCCCGCATGATCATCGCCGCCGCAGACGGCTCGGCCCTCGGCAACCCCGGCCCCGCAGGATGGGCCTGGTACGTCGACGACCGCACCTGGGCCGCCGGCGGGTGGAAGCACGCGACGAACAACCAGGGCGAGCTGAAGGCCGTGCTCGAGCTCTTCCGCGCGACGGCGCACCTCGACGACGAGCTGCTCGTGCAGTGCGACAGCCAGTACGTCATCAACTCGGTGACGAAGTGGATGCCGGGGTGGAAGCGCAAGGGCTGGCGCAAGGCCGACGGCAAGCCGGTCATGAACGTCGAACTCCTGCAGGAGCTCGACGAGGCGCTCGCCGGTCGCCGCTACCGTTTCGAATGGGTCAAGGGGCACGTGGGGCATCCGCTCAACGAGGCGGCCGACTCACGTGCGCGCGCCGTCGCCGAGGCCTACCGCAGCGGTCTGCCCATCCCCTCGGGGCCGGGCTGGGCGGGCGCGGCGCCGGCCGGCGCGCGCGACGACGAACCGGCGCTCGACGAGGCATCCGCGATCGATCCCGACGAGGTGCCCGCGACGCTCTTCGACCTCGACGAGGCGCCCGACGCCTGGCAGACGCTCACCGTCGAGCTGTCGACCGAGGAGCACGAGCGGCTCGTGCAGCGCGCCCGCGCCGCGGGCCTCTCGCCCGAGGAGTTCCTCCGCGGCCTGATCTGAGGTCGCGGGGCCGCCGGCTCAGGCCGGCGAGTGGAATCGCTGCTGCGCAGCGAGCAGCCCGTCGGAGGCGACCGCCTCGACCGCGTCGGCCGCGTCGCCGAGCAGGATCGCGAGATTCTGGCGCTCGGTGCCGGAGAAGTCCTTGAGCACGAAGTCGGCCGGGTCCTGGCGGCCGGGCGGGCGGCCGACGCCGACGCGCACGCGCACGTAGTCGGGGCCGAGCGCCTTCGAGATGTCGCGCAGGCCGTTGTGCCCGCCGTGCCCACCGCCCTGCTTGAGCCTCACGGTGTCGAAGGGCAGGTCGAGCTCGTCGTGCACGACGATGAGGCGCTCGGGGTCGATGCCGTAGAACTTCACGAGCGCCGAGACGGGGCCGCCCGAGGTGTTCATGTACGAGTTCGGCTTCGCGATGACGAGCTTCGGTCCGCCGGGGCGGAGGAAGCCCTCGGCGACGCGCGAGGGCGTCTTGTGGCTCTTGAAGGCCGCGCCGATGCGCGAGGCGAGTTCGTCGGCGACCATCTGGCCGACGTTGTGGCGATTTCCGGCGTACTGCGCCCCGGGGTTGCCGAGGCCGACGACGAGCCAGGTGTTCGCGGCCACGATGGGGTCCTTCCGGGGGCGAAAGCGGTCGAGGAGTCCGATGATCGTCTCCGTTCGCGAGGGTTCGAGGGGTGGCTGCCGGTGACAGCACGAGGGCCCGCGGCCCGCTCCGAGCGTACCCGGAAGCGGCGCCGCAGGCCCCTGCGAAGCGGTGCGCCCTACTCGGCCGACTCGGCCGCGGCCTCCTCGGCGGGCGCCTCGGCGGCCTCGCCCTCCGCAGCCTCGGCGGCCTCTTCGCCGAGGTCGACCTTCTGCGGGGTGTGCACGTTCACGACGAGCGCATCGCCGTCGGAGATGAGCGAGGCGCCCTTGGGCAGCTCGACGTCCTTCGCGTGGATCTGCGAGCCCTCTTCGAGGCCCTCGACCGAGACGACGACGCTCTCGGGGATGTGGGTCGCCTCGACCTCGAGCAGCAGCGTGTGCGAGTCGAGGTCGGCGATCGTGCCGGCCGCGGTCTCACCCTCGACGTGCACGGGAACCTCGACCTGGACCTTCTCGCCCTTCTTGATGACGATGAGGTCGAGGTGCTCGATGATCTGGTGCACCGGGTCCTTCTGGACGTCCTTGACGAGCGCGAGCTGGCTCTTGCCGCCGATCTGCAGGTCGAGCACGGCGTTCGCCTTGCGGATGAGCAGGCCGACCTGGTGGGCCGGGAGGGTGACGTGCTGCGGCTCGGTGCCGTGGCCGTAGACCACCGCGGGGATCTTGCCGGCGGCGCGGATCTTGCGGGCCGCACCCTTGCCGAAGCTCTCGCGGGCTTCAGCGATGACCTTGTTGTCGTCGTCCATGATGTCTCTCCTTGCGGGCGCACGGCCCAGATCGTGTGTCTGTCGTTTCGACTCGAACGCGCGCAGTCGCCTGCGCAGAGCGTGAGGAAAAGCCGTGGAGCCTGCTCCTACCGCGTCGATCACGGATGCCCCGCTGCCCGTTCGCACGGGCGGGCGGGCGTCCCTCGCCGAAGTCCAATCGCCCATTCTACCCGAACTCGCGCGCACGGCCGTCCTGAGCGGTGCGGGCGCCCTCGCTATCCTCGGAACATGAGCTCCCGCCTGCACGATCTGGCCGTCGACACCCTCGGCCGGCGCATCGTCGCGGGCGAGCTCGGGCCGGGCACGACGATGCTCGCGATCGACCTCGAGCGCGAGCTCGGCGTCTCGCGATCGGTCGTGCGCGAGGCGGTGCGCGTGCTCGCGTCGCTCGGGCTCGTCGAGAGCGTCAAGCGGCTCGGCATCCGGGTGCGCCCGACCTCGGCGTGGAACGTCTTCGACGCCTCCGTGATCCGGTGGCGACTCGCCTCCGAGCACAAGGGCGCGCAGCTGCGCTCGCTGACCGAACTGCGCTCGGCCGTCGAGCCGGCTGCGGCCGAGCTCGCCGCCCGCCACGCCCCCGACGACGACGCCGCCGAGCTCACCGCGATCGCCGGTCGCATGCGCGCGGTCGGGCGGGCCGGCCGGCTCGAGGAGTTCCTGGAGCTCGACATCCGCTTCCACGGCCTCGTGCTCGCCGCCTCGGGCAACGAGATGTTCGCCCAGCTCGAGGGCGTCATCGGCGAGGTGCTGCGAGGCCGTACCCACTACGGCCTCATGCCGGACCACCCGCACGAGGAGGCGCTGCAGCTGCACCTCGATGTCGCGGATGCCATCGGCGGACGCCGCCCCGACGCGGCTCGAGACGCGATGGACCGCATCATGCGCCGCACCGTCGCCGAGGTCGAGCAGGTCTGGCTCGCCGAGCCTCGGGCGTTCCCGGGCTGAGCGACCGGGACCGGCCGGGAGAGGCCGGGCTCCCACCCGCCCTCACTCGAAGCGCAGCAGCACCTTGCCGCTCCGCGAGGCGTCGAGCGCCGTCTCGAACGCCTCGAGCGCGTCGTCGAGCCCGAACTCGTGCGTCACGACGCCGTCGACGTCGAGGCTGCCGTCGGCGAGCGCCGCAACGACCTCGTCGATCTCGTCGTTGAAGCGGAACGAACCGACGAGCTCGAGTTCGCGGGTGATGGCGAGCGAGACGAGCGCGGGCTGCTCGCCCGACGGCAGGAGGCCGACCATCACGACGCGACCGCCGCGGGTGGTGCCGTGCACGGCGGAGGCGAGTCCGCGGTGGTTGCCCGAGGTCTCGAAGGCGACGTCGGCGTCGACCGCGGCGATCGCCTCGGCCGCGTCGGCCCCGTCGGCGCGCAGCACCGTGGTCGCCCCGAGCGCACGCGCCCGGTCGAGCGGTGGCGTCGAAGAAGATCGGGAAGCCGAACATCAGCGAGGCGACCGAGAGCGCGAGCGGGGCGCGCTTCTCGCCGAACCTCCTGATGAGCGCGTTCGTCAGCACGTCGGCGCCGCCCGAGACCTCGAGCATGCGGCCGAGCATCGCACCGAGCCCGACGAGCAGGGCGACGCTCGCGAGCGTGCCGCCGAATCCGGTGAGCAGCGTCGGCACGAGCTGGCCCGCGGGCACGCCCGTCGCGATCGCGGTCAGCACGCTGACGATCACGAGCGCGATGAACGCGTGGATGCGGAACTTCATGATCAGCAGCAGCAGCACCGCGATCGCGGCCGCCGCGATGGCGAGGAGCCCGGGCGTGCCGAGCGTCCAGTTGAGTTCGAGGTCGGTCATCGTCGTCCTTCGGTTCGAATTCGATGGGGTTGTGGTGGTCGTGGGGGCCGGGACGGCCGGGTGGTCAGGCCGCGTCGAACCGGGCCAGTGCGGCCCGGACGTCGTCGACGATCTCGCCGGGGCTGCGGCGCACGTCGATCACGATGCCGCGCTCGCCTTCGCCGAGCGGCTCGAGCGCGTCGAACTGCGAGGCGAGGAGGCTCGCGGGCATGTACTCGTGCACGCGGCCGCGCTGGCGCTCGGCGATGAGCTCGGCTTCGCCGGCGAGGTGCACGAAGACGGTCTCGGGAGCGTGAGCGGCCAGCTGCTCGCGGTAGCGGCGGCGGAGGGCCGAGCAGGCGACGACGATCGGCGTGCCATCGGCGAGCTCGGCTCCGATGCGCAGCGAGATGAGCTCGAGCCAGGGCGCGCGATCCTCGTCGTCGAGCGGGATCCCCTCGGCCATCTTGCGCTTGTTGGCACTCGGGTGCAGGTCGTCGCCGTCGATGAACGGGGCGCCGAACGCCTCGGCGAGCGCGCCGCCGACGGTCGACTTGCCCGATCCGGACACGCCCATCACGATGAGCGGGGTTCGCAGGGTCTCTGCCATGAGTGCTCCTCAGACGCTTCATTACATCTGATTCCAACACTCGCCTTCGCGAATAAATCAGATTTGTCGCGGCTACGCTAGCACAGCACCCACCGTGCCGAAAACGCGAGAGCGTCTGCTCACCGCAACACCGTGCAACCGTGAGGCGCGCTCACAGTACGCTGGGAACGACCCCACCCTTTCTTCGAGGAGAGCTACGTGCCTGTCACCCCTTCAGCAAACATCGGCGTCGTCGGACTCGCCGTCATGGGCTCGAACCTCGCCCGCAACCTGGCGAGCCGCGAAGGCAACACCGTCGCCGTGTTCAACCGCTCCCCCGAGCGCACGCGCACCCTCGTCGACGAGCACCCCGAGGCCGGCTTCGTCGCGAGCGAGTCGTACGACGACTTCGTCGCCTCGCTGCAGAAGCCCCGCACCGCGATCATCATGGTGCAGGCGGGCCGCGGCACCGACGCCGTCATCTCCGAGCTCGCGAGCCGTTTCGAACCGGGCGACATCATCGTCGACGGCGGCAACGCGAACTTCCACGACACCATCCGCCGCGAGGGCGAGATCTCGCCCACCGGCATCCACTTCGTCGGCACCGGCATCTCGGGCGGCGAGGAGGGCGCGCTCAACGGCCCCTCGATCATGCCGGGCGGCTCAGCCGAGTCGTACGAGACCCTCGGCCCGATCCTCGCCTCGATCGCCGCGGTCGCCGAGGGCGAGCCGTGCGTCACCCACGTCGGCACCGACGGTGCGGGCCACTTCGTCAAGATGGTGCACAACGGCATCGAGTACGCCGACATGCAGCTCATCGCCGAGGCCTACGACCTCATCCGCCAGGGCACCGGCAAGAGCCCCGCCGAGATCGCCGAGATCTTCGCCGAGTGGAACACCGGCGAGCTCGAGAGCTACCTCATCGAGATCACCGCAGAGGTGCTCCGCCAGGTGGATGCCTCGACCGGCCTCCCGCTCGTCGACGTCATCCTCGACGAGGCCGGCGCCAAGGGCACCGGCGCGTGGACGGTGCAGAACGCCCTCGACCTCGGTGTGCCCGTCTCGGGCATCGCCGAGGCCGTGTTCGCCCGCAGCCTGTCGTCGAAGCGCGCGCAGCGCGAGGCATCCGCGACCCTGCCCGGCCCCGACGGGGAGTTCGCCGTCGCCGACGCCGACGCCTTCATCGAGGACGTCCGCCAGGCGCTCTACGCATCGAAGATCATCGCCTACTCGCAGGGCTTCGACGAGATCATCGCCGGCGCCGAGCAGTTCGGCTGGGACGTCAAGAAGGGCGACATCGCGAAGATCTGGCGAGCCGGATGCATCATCCGAGCCCGCTTCCTCAACCGCATCGCCGACGCCTACGCGGAAGACCCCGAGCTCGTGGCCCTCGTCGTCGCGCCGTACTTCCGCGACGCGGTCACCGGCGCGCAGGCGGCATGGCGCCGCGTCGTCGTCGCGGCGGCGCAGTCGGGCATCCCGACGCCGGCGTTCAGCTCCTCGCTCGCGTACTACGACGGCCTGCGCGCCCCGCGCCTGCCCGCCGCGCTCGTGCAGGGGCAGCGCGACTTCTTCGGCGCGCACACCTACAAGCGCGTCGACAAGGAGGGCGTGTTCCACACCCTGTGGTCGGGCGACCGCAGCGAGATCGAGACGACGCCCTCCTCGCACTGATCCCTCGCACCGGTCGCGACCGGTGACCCACGCGCGCCGGGCCCGGTGCGGCCGAGCGCCGCACCGGGCCCGCGCCCGTTAGGCTCGATGCCGGAGGTACGCATGGCAGAGCCGAAGTGGCGCCACGAGGGCGAAGAGCCCGACTACCGTTTCACCCTCGCCAACGAGCGCACCTTCCTCGCCTGGATCCGAACGGCGCTCGCGCTGCTCGCCGGCGGGGTGCTGCTGCACCAGTTCGCGGTCGAGCTCGACCCTCGACTGGTCGTCACCGTCCTCTCGGTCGGCCTGGGCGTCGTCGCCGCGGTGCTGAGCGTGCTCTCGTACACGCGCTGGCGCGCGAACGAGATCGCCATCCGGCACGGCCGCCCGCTGCCCTACAGCTGGGTGCTCCCCCTGCTCGCAGCGGTGTGCCTCATCACGAGCGCCGTGCTCGCCGTGCTGCTGCTCGTGGCC
This sequence comes from Agromyces lapidis, assembly GCF_009749405.1. Taxonomy (GTDB): domain Bacteria; phylum Actinomycetota; class Actinomycetes; order Actinomycetales; family Microbacteriaceae; genus Agromyces; species Agromyces lapidis. The sequence continues at coordinate 59,533 of NZ_WBIQ01000008.1, read as the reverse complement.
TGAGCCATGGTCGCCCACAGCGTTCCCGCCACCGGCGATCCCGGTCTGCAGCCCGAGCGCACGGCGCTCTCGTGGAGCCGCACCGCCTTCGCACTCGCCGTCAACGCCCTGCTCTCGCTCCGTTCGGGGCTCGTGGCGGGTGAGCCGTGGCTCGTGGCCGTCGGCGCACTGCTGTTCGCGGCATCCGGTGCGGCAGTGGCCCTCGCGACGGTTCGCCGTCGCCAGCTCTCTGGCGAGCGCCTCGTGATCACGCCGCCGCGCGGCGCGCTGGCCGGGGTCGCCGTCGCGACGCTGCTCGCGAGCGCGGGCGGCATCGCCTCGATCTTCGTCGAGGGTGAGATGGCATGACCGACGAACGCCCCGAACCCGACGACGCGCGGCACGACGAACGCCCGGTCTACGGCGAACGCCGCCGCCGGGTGCTCCGCATCACCGTGCTCGTCGCGCTGGCCGCCCTCGTCCTGCCGCTCGTGCTCTCGATCGCCGGTCAGGCGCGATCCGCGGCGGCACGCGCGTGCGCCGTCTACGTCGAGCGCTACGACGCCGACGCGGTCGGCTCGCGCGTCGCGCTCGACCTCTTCGGCGACGGCGGCCCCGGGTGGATGTGCTCCGCGGTGTCGGCGGGCGGAGTCGCGACGCCGCTCGCGAACCTCGGCCTGCTGCCGAGCGCGCCGCGCCCGGTCGACCCCGACGAAGTCCCCGCGTAACCCGGCCGCTCGATTCCGTCGGTCACCGCGGCAGCGGCGATCCGGTGCCGGGCGCGCCGTCCACGGCGTGATCGTGCCCGGCCGACCCATTCTCGCCGGCGCCCGCGATCTCGACCGCCGGAGCCACGGGCTCACCGGGATTGCGGAGGAAGACGATCACCCAGCTGAACACGAGCACCGCGACGACGAGCTCGACGGCCGTGAGGTTGTAGTAGCCCGAGATGAAGAAGACCGCCATCACGACGATCACGCCGATGTAGACGTACCCGAGCAACAGAAACACCCGCGGCGTGGTCGGGATGAACCGGCGCAACGAGAGCACGAGCACGGTGTAGACGATCGCCATGCCGGTCGCCGAGACGTTGTGAGCGGTCAGGAACTCGTCGACCGGAAACAGGCCGACGCACGCGAGCAGCACCCCGATCACGGCGAGGAACACGGCGACCGTGCGGCGCCCCTTCGCCTCGGCGGGGCTCGCCGTCGGCACCCCGGAGACGGCGTAGTGGGCGATGGTCGTCACGAGCACACCGGCGATGATGAGCGTGAGATTGAACGCGAGCGCCGAGATGTCGTCGGTGATGCCGAGCGAGCTCAGATTCTTCTGCCACCAGTGCGGATCGGAGGCGCTCAGCATGCTCGCGAGCGCGCCGACCACGAGGAAGACCGCGAGCACGAGCGACAGCACCATCGGAGTGAGGTGCGCCGAGGAGAGGAACACCGCGTACGCGGTGATCGCCGTCGCGACCGCCGTCAGCGCCGCCGCGGGCACCGCGAAGACGACCGCGTCGACGAAGCTCAGGCTGAGCACCGTCGCGAGTCCGATCCAGCCGAGCAGCGCGATGACCGCGTGCGCCACCGCGAGCGCGGCGATGTCGTACCACCGCAGCGGTCCGTGCGGCGCGCCGCTCGGCACGATCGGCGCATCGCCGGCGCTGCGGGTGGCCACCACCCGGCGACCGACCACGAAGACGACGAGGGCGACGACGGCCGAGGTGATGCCGATCATCTGACCGAGCGAGCCGTCGCCCGCGATCGGCAGTTCGCGCCCCCAGTAGATCAACCCCGACAGCGGCGCGGCGACCACGAACACGGCCGCACCGATGAGCAGCGCAGCCGACTCGAGCGACTGCGCATTCGCTGCCGGATGACGAAGCAGCCTCCTGATCGACGTTGACATGGCACTCCCCGCGTCCGCGTCGCGGTCGGTGCGATCCACTCGTCCGTGCCCCGACATCCAGCGGGCCGATCGGCCCTGAGCCGCAACCTAGCACCACGCGGGCATCCGGGCCAGACCCACGAGCGGGGAGTCACGGGCCGGTCGACGTCGGCCTCCCCGCGAAGTATCTTGATATCGAGATACTTCGGAGGTTCGCCATGCTGCACCACGTCCAACTCGCCACCCCGCCCGGTCGAGAGTCCGCGCTCCGCGACTTCTACGCCGGCGTGCTCGGCCTCGCCGAGCTCGAGAAGCCGGCCGCGCTCGCGGCGCGCGGCGGCTGCTGGTTCAAAGGTCACGGCATCGAACTGCACCTCGGCGTCGAACCCGACTTCAGGCCCGCGACGAAGGCTCACCCCGGACTGCTGGTCACGGGTCTCGACGCCTGGGCCGACCGGCTCCGCGACGCGGGCTACCCCGTGCACTTCGACGACGACTTCCCGGGGATGCGTCGCTTCTACAGCGAGGACTGCCACGGCAATCGGCTCGAGTTCCTCGAACCGATCACGTGAGGCGAAGCTCGGCCGCGGCTCAGCTCTCGTCGGCGTCGTCGGGGAACACCCGCTTGTACTTGCGCCCGTCGGCGAGCTCGACGGTCTCGGCGCGCAGGATGCCCCGGGTGACCCGCTGGTAGATCGCCTGCGCCGTGACCCCGTACCTCGCCGCGGCCTCGGCGACCGAGAGCCCCGGCAGCTCGGTCGGCACGCTCGAGGGGCGCTCGCGCTTGCGCTTGCGGCTCGCCTCCTGGCGTGCCGAGATCGTCGCGTCGTCGCCCGCCCAGCGGTACTTCGCCGCCGAGGCGCTGAGGCCGGAGGCCTGCGCGATCTCGTCCCAGCCGATCCCGGCGGCGAGCGCGTCGCGCACGGCGGCGAGCACGGCCGGGTCGGATTCGAGTGCGGTCACGAGCGAACGGATGCCGCCGAGCCGCTCGAGCGGCGAGGCGTCCTCTCCGTCGGGGTCGGCTGCGCCGTCGAGCGCGTCGAGCGCGACGAGCTCGGCCAGCGCCCGCGCAGTCTCGGCGGAGAGGAACGACACGGGCCCGGCTCGGTTCAGCCGTTCAGCAGGCCGTTGCGCACTTCGCGGCGCAGCACCTTGCCGATGAGCGATCGGGGCAGGTCGTCGGCGGGCAGGATGCGCTTGGGCACCTTGTACGGCGTCAGCCCGTCGCGCACGAAGTCGCGGATCGACTTCTCGTCGAACTGCGCCCCCTCGGCGAGCACGACGACCGCGACGACCTCTTCGCCCGAGTGCTCGTCGGGCAGGCCCACGACGGCCGCGTCCTCGACGTCGGGGTGCGAGCGCAGCGCCTCCTCGACCTCGCTCGGCGCCACGTTGAAGCCGCCGGTGATGATGAGCTCCTTGATGCGGTCGACGATGCGCACGAAGCCCTCGTCGTCGATCGAGACGATGTCGCCCGTGCGGAACCAGGGCGCCCCGCCCTCGGGGTCGGCGACGAAGACGGCCTCGGTCTCTTCGGGCTTCTGCCAGTAGCCCGAGAACACCTGCGGGCCGCGCACGATGAGCTCGCCCTCGGTGCCCGGCGCGACGTCGTTCGACGGCTGCTCGGGGTCGACGACCCGGCATTCGGTCGACGGCAGGGGCAGGCCGACGGTGCCCGCCTTGCGGTTCGGCGCGACGGGGTTCGCCATGAGCACGGGCGAGCATTCGCTGAGCCCGTAGCCCTCGACGAGGTAGCCGCCGGTCGCGGCCTCCCAGGGCTCGACGACCTCGGCCGACAGGGGCATCGCCCCCGAGATGGCGATCTGGATGCCGTCGAGCGAGACGCCCTCGGCGGCCGCGGCCTTCGTGAGCCGGTCGTAGATCGGCGGCACCGCGGGCAGGAAGGTCGCGGGATGCTTCTTCACGACCTTCAGCACGAGCTCGGGGTCGAACTTCGGGAAGAGCACGAGACGTGCGCCCATGCTCATCGCGAAGGTGAGGCAGAGCGTCAGCCCGTAGGCGTGGAACATGGGCAGCACCGCGTACACGACCGCGGTGCCGCGCGGAACGTCGGGGACCCACGCACGGGACTGCGCCGCGTTCACGAGCAGGTTCGCGTGCGTCAGCGTCGCGCCCTTCGGGCTGCCCGTGGTGCCGCTCGTGTACTGGATGAGGGCCACGTCGGCGACCGTCGGCGCGATGATGTGGGGGTCGATCGGCGCCGAGGAGGTGAGCTCCTCCCAGCGCACGGTGCCGCGCACCTTGGTCGTGAGCGCGGCCCGCGACTCGCGCGCCTTCGAGACCGGCAGGCGGAGGAGCGCCCGCGTGAGGAACGGCATCGCCCGGGTCACGTCGACCGAGACGAGGTGCGCGACCTGCACGTCGGAGGGGAACGCCTGGATCGTCTCGACGACCTTGTCCCAGGCGATCACGACACGGGCGCCGTGGTCTTCGAACTGGTGCCGCAGCTCGCGCGGCGTGTAGAGCGGGTTGTGCTCGACGACGATCGCCCCGAGCCGCAGCACCGCGTAGAACGCGACGATGTGCTGCGGGCAGTTCGGCAGCACGAGGGCGACGGGGTCGCCCTTCTGCACGCCGAGCAGGCGCAGGCCCTCGGCGGCGCGCTCGATCTCGTCGCCGAGCTCGCGGTAGCTCATCGTGCGCTCGAAGAACTCGAGCGCGACGTTCTCGGGGTACTGCTCGACCGAGGCGCGGATGAGGTCGTAGAGCGAGCCCTCGGGCTCGTCGATGTCGTCGGGGACTCCCGCCGCATAGCTCGCGAGCCAGGGACGGGGCGTCGTGATCGTCATCGGCGGGGCCTACGCCTCACCGTTGAACATGCTCGTCACCGAGCCGTCCTCGAAGACCTCGCGGATCGCGCGACCGAGCAGGGGCGCGATCGGGAGGATCGTGAGCCCGTCCCACAGCTTCTCGGGCGGCAGCGGCACCGTGTCGGTCACCACGACCTGGTCGATCGACTGGTCCTGGAGACGCTCGGCCGCCGGGTCGCTGAAGATCGGGTGGGTCGCGGCGACGATGACCCGCTCGGCACCGTTCTCCTTGAGTGCCTGCGCCGCCTTCACGATCGTGCCGCCGGTGTCGATCATGTCGTCGACGAGCAGGCACACCCGGCCGGCGACGTTGCCGACGATCTCGTGCACGGTGACCTGGTTCGCGACCTTCGGGTCGCGGCGCTTGTGGATGATCGCGAGCGGCGCGCCGAGGTCGTCGGCCCAGGTGTCGGCGACGCGGACGCGGCCCATGTCGGGCGAGACGACCGTGAGCTTCGCGCGGTCGTCGGCCGACAGGCTCTCCTCGAAGTGGCGCAGCAGCACGGGCTTCGCGAAGAGGTGGTCGACGGGACCGTCGAAGAAGCCCTGGATCTGCGCGGCGTGCAGGTCGACGCTCATGATGCGGTCGGCGCCGGCCGTCTTCAGCAGGTCGGCGACGAGGCGGGCCGAGATGGGCTCGCGACCGCGGCCCTTCTTGTCCTGCCTGGAGTACGGGAAGTAGGGGGCGACGACGGTGACGCGCTTCGCCGAGGCGCGCTTGAGCGCGTCGAGCATGATGAGCAGCTCCATGAGCCACTCGTTGACGGGCGGGCCGAACGACTGCACGACGAACACGTCGCAGCCGCGCACCGAGACCTCGAAGCGGGTGTAGATCTCGCCGCTCGCGAAGGTGCGGTGCTCGGTCGGCGCGAGCTCGGTACCGAGCACCGCGGCGACCTGCCCTGCGAGCGCCGGATCGCTGCGACCCGTCACGACCACGAGACGCTTCTTGGTCTTGGCCTGCAGGCCGGGTGCGATGTTGTTCTCCAGGTCGAGATCGACGACCTTCTTCTTGCGCCCCATGGTTCGCCTTCTGCTCACTTGCCTCGTTCGCCGGACCGCGCCTCGGCGGCGACACGGGCCGCCTCCGTACCGGGTCGATGTTCTTCGACCCACCCCTCGATGTTGCGCTGAGGGGCGACGCTGAGGGCAAGTGCCCCGGCGGGAACGTCCTTCCGCACGATCGCACCGGCGCCGGTCTTCGCTCCGGCACCAAGCCTAACGGGCGCGACGAGCACGGTGTGCGAACTCGTGTGCACCTGATCGGCGATCTCGGTGCGGTGCTTGTTGACGTCGTCGTAGTTCGCGGTGATGGTGCCCGCGCCGAGGTTCACGCCACGACCGATGGTGGCATCGCCGACGTACGAGAGGTGCGGCACCTTGCTGCCCTCGCCGATCCGCGTGTTCTTCGACTCGACGAAGGCGCCGATCTTGCCGTCGGCGCCGAGCACGGTGCCCGGGCGCAGGAACGAGAAGGGGCCGACCGTCGCACCGGCGCCGATGACCGCGAGAGTGCCGTCGGTGCGGCGCACCTCGGCGTTCTCGCCGACCTCGCAGTCGACGAGGGTCGTGTCGGGGCCGACGACCGCGCCGGTCGCGATGACGGTCGCACCCTTCAGCTGCGTGCCGGGGCGGATCGTCACATCGGGCTCGATCTTCACGGCGAGGTCGATCCACGTCGTGGTCGGGTCGTCGATCGTGACGCCGGCGAGCTGCCAGCCGCGCACGATGAGCGCGTTGAGCCGCGCCGCGGCCTCCGAGAGCTGGGCGCGGTCGTTGATGCCCGCGACGAGCCAGGGCTCGGCCACCGGGACGGCCTCGACCTCGGACCCGGCCGCACGGAGGAGGCCGATCACGTCGGTCAGGTACTTCTCGCCCTGGGCGTTCTCGGTGGTGAGGTTCGCGAGCTGGTCGCGCAGTGCTGCCGCGCCGAAGGCGTAGATGCCGGCGTTGATCTCGGCGATCGCCCGCTCGGCGGGCGTGGCATCCTTCTGCTCGACGATGCGGTCGAACGCGCCCGCGTCGCTGCGGACGATGCGCCCGTAGCCGCTCGGGTCGTCGTAGACGGCCGAGAGCACGGAAGCAGCTGAACCGGTGCCGCGGTGGCGACCGAGGAACTCGGCGAGGGTGTCGGCGTCGAGGAGCGGCACGTCGCCGTTCAGCACGAGCACGTCGCCGTCGAAGCCCTCGGGCAGCGCGGCGATCGCGAGCTCGACCGCTCGGCCGGTGCCGTCGATCTCGTCCTGGTCGACGAGCACGGTGCCCGGGAAGTCCGCCTCGATCGCCGAGGCGACCCGCTCGCGCTCGTGGCGCACCACGGCGAGCACGTGCGCGGCGTCGAGCGCGCGCGCGGTGGCGAGCACGTGGCCGACGATCGGCGCACCCGCGAGCGGGTGGAGCATCTTCGGCAGCGAGGACTTCATGCGGGTGCCCTGGCCTGCGGCGAGGACGATGATCGCGAGGTTCTGGTCGGTCATGCGGCTTCCTGTGGTTGCGGCGGCGTCTGAGGCGACGGGATGCCCGGGCTCCGCCACCAGGATTCGAACCTGGGCCTCACAGCTCCAAAGGCTGTCGTGCTGCCGTTACACCATGGCGGAATGCGCGCGACGGCTTCCCGGCGCACGCGCCCTCAAGTCTGCCATGCCGCAAACCGCGCGCGATAATGGCGGGATGAGCGATGCCGACGAGGTCGACCGGATCGTCGACGACTGGGAGCGCGAGCGCCCCGACCTCGACTTCTCCCCGCTGCAGGTGCTGTCGCGCGTCGCGCGACTCGCGAAGCACCTCGACCGGGCGAGACGGCAGGCCTTCGCCCGCTCCGAGCTCGAGGCCAGCGAGTTCGACGTGCTCTCGGCGCTGCGCCGTGCGGGCACCCCGTACCGGCTCTCCCCCAAGGCCCTGCTGCAGCAGACGCTCGTCTCGAGCGGCACCATGACCAACCGCATCGACCGGCTCGTCGAGCGTGGGCTCGTCACGCGCCAGACCGACCCGAACGACGGCCGCGGCATCCTCGTCGAGATGAGCCCGGCCGGCCTCACCCGCGTCGACGCGGCGATCACCCGGCTCGTCGACGCCGAGGCCGAGCTGCTCGCCCGCCTCCCCTCGACCGAGCAGAAGCGGCTCGCAGGGCTGTTGCGCAAGCTCAGCCTCGGGTTCGACACCCTGTAGCTCGCGACGCACGCGCCTGCTCCTCACTCGTCGCCGTCGCTTGCGAACCAGCACACGCCGGCGTCGTGCACGATGAGCTGCGCCGCGGTCGGCTGCGGTGCCGTGCCCTGTCCCGCACCGCTCCGACGCGAAGGCGACGCGAGCGGTGCCGAGGTGATCGCAGACCTTGGCGACGCGATCGGCAATGCACGACGGATGCCCGAGGTCGGACGCTCGGGAGGAGGATTTCGCTGCGAAATCCGTCCGAAGTACTCGAACATACGTTCGAATCTCGGGTAAGATGAACCATGACTTCGAACGGGCTCGCGACGATGCCGACGGCTGGCACGCTGCCCGGCATGGCGCCGCCCGAACCCGCCGTCACTCCGTTCGTCCAGGCGCAGCTCGGCCTCGACCTCCTCATCGATGCGGCCGTGCGGGCGCAGCGCATCGAAGCGATGCATCGGGCGATGCACATCGACGTGATCGCGATGACCGTCGCCTTCGCCCTGCACCATGCGGCCGCGTTCGTCTCCGCCACCCTCTCTCCGGCGCGCCGTGACGAGATGGCCCGTCGCAGCGTCGTCGCCGAGCTCGCGACAGCCCTGCGAGCATCCGAACGCACGATGCAGCGTGAAATCGACGACGCCTGGGTGCTGACCAACCGACTGCCGGCCACACTGTCGGCGCTGCGGCGGGGCGAGATCACGATGCAGCACGCTCGCATCGTGATCGGCGCGAGTTGCGATCTCGCCGACCGGTCGACCGCGTGCGCTGAACTCGATGAGCGTCTCGCCCTGCTCGGTGCGCAGCTCACACCCGCGAAATTGCGGGTCAAGGCTCGACGGCTTCGTGAAGAGCTCCTGTCCGAGACGATCTCCGAGCGACATCGCGCCGCGCGCGACTCCAGACGGATCGATCTCGAGCCCGGCACCGACGGAATGGCGTGGTTGCACCTGTTGCTGCCGGTGGCCGAGGCCATCGGCATCGTCGACCGTGTCGATCGGGCGGCGAGCGAGACCCATCGGGGTACTCACGATTCCCGCACCTCCGCGCAGCTCAGGGCCGACATCGCAAGTTCGCTCCTCCTGCGCGGCACGCTTTTCGACGGCGACGGCGACGGCGAAAGCGAACGCCGTGGCCTTCGCCCGAACCTGGGCGAATCCAGCTTCGACCCCATCAGGTCGATTCGCGCGACGGTGCACGTCACCGTCCCGGTGCTCACGCTGATGGGGCTCGACGAGAAGCAGGCGCACCTCGACGGCTACGGCCCGATCGACGGCGACACCGCTCGCCGCCTCGCGGCCCACGCGCCGTCGTTCACCCGGCTGCTCACGCATCCGGTGAAGGGCACGGTGCTCGACGTCGATCGCACGAGCTATCGCCCACCCGCCGATCTCCGGCGGTGGTTGCGGGTTCGCGACGGCACCTGCCGATTCCCTGGCTGCAACCGTCCGGCTGCGCGATCCGATGCCGACCACACCCTCGACTACGCCGACGGCAATCGAACGGCGCACGACAACCTCGCACACCTGTGCGCGCGACATCACCACCTGAAACACGAGACCGCCTGGTCCGTCACCCACCTCGGCGAAGGCGCGCTCGAGTGGCGTTCGCCGTCGCGTCGGCGGTACACGACGCTGCCCGCCGAGCCGATGCCCGCGCCTCCGCGACCCACGCTCGGGCTCGGGCTCGGGCTCGGGCTCGGGCTCGGGCTCGACCCTGCGAACACACCCGAAGTGCCGACCGATCTGCACGCGCAGGCGGTGCGCAAGAAGAACGCGACCGCTGAGATTGTTGTCGCGGTCAAGCCGATGACGCCGGTCGAGGCGGTCGAGGCACCTGCGGCACCGGCTGGCCCGATCAACGGCGAATACCCTTCCGCCGCTCCGTTCTGATCGAGACGGCACGCGGGCACGCAGGCACGCGGGCAACCATCCCGATCGCGAGCGCCCGTAGTCGCGCATGCGGCCGCCGCCCCACATACAGGCTCGCGCGTCCGCCGCCCTGGCTGCGCAAATTGATAATGATTTTCATTAACGATAACGTGACCGCCATGATCACACCCAGCGGCCCCAGTCCCCTCCGAATCGCGGCCGTCGCCTCCCCGCTCCTCGCCGTCATCGCCCTCGCCGGGTGCGCGTCGCCGGGCGCCCCGTCCGCCGCGAGCCCCGTCGACGAGTCGGGTTCGCGGGAGGTCGAACTCGGCGCACCGCGCATCGTCATCGCCCATGACGGGGGCCTCACCGTGCTCGAGGGCGACACCCTCGAGCCGGTCGCCGACCTGCCACTCGACGGCTTCCTCCGGGTGAACGCCGCGGGCGACGGGCGCCACGTCATCGTCTCGACCGACGACGGATTCCGCGTCGTCGACACCGGTGTCGCCACCGAGGAGCACGGCGACCACGCCCACTACTACGCCGAGGAGCCCCGGCTGACCGAGCTCGCCTTCCCTGCGGAGCATCCCGGCCATGTCACGACGCACCACGGCATCACCGCGCTCTTCGCCGACGGCACCGGCGAGGTGCAGCTCTTCGATGCCGACGCCCTCGCCGAGGGCGAGCCCGAGGTCCGAATCCACCACAGCGAGGAAGCGCACCACGGCGTCGCCGTCGCCCTCGACGAGGGCGCGCTGCTGACCACGCTCGGCGACGACGAGCGCCGCACCGGTGCGATCGTGCTCGACGATTCGGGGAACGAGCTCACGCGCAGCGAGGACTGCCCCGGTGTGCACGGCGAGACCGTCTCAGCCGGCGACGTCGTGGTGCTCGGCTGCGAGGACGGCGCCCTCGTCTTCGACGGCGCGTTCACGAAGATCGCGGCCCCAGACGCGTACGGCCGCATCGGCAACCAGGCCGGCTCCCCCGAGTCGCCGATCGTGCTCGGCGACTACAAGGTCGACGCCGACGCCGACCTCGAGCGGCCCACCAGGGTGAGCCTCATCGACACCGAGCAGGCATCGATGCGGCTCGTGGAGCTCGGTACGAGCTACACCTTCCGCTCGCTCGCGCGGGGCCCTCACGGCGAGGCGCTCGTGCTCGGCACCGACGGTGCGATCCACGTCATCGACCCGGTGAGCGGCACCGTGTCGAAGCGCATCTCCGTGATCGACGAGTGGAGCGAGCCGGTCGACTGGCAGCAGCCGCGACCCGCGCTCGAGGTGCGCGGCCACGTGGCCTACGTGACCGACCCGAGCGACTCGAGCGTGCACGCCGTCGAGCTCGAGTCGGGCGAGGTCACGGCGAGCGCCGTGCTCGACCACGTTCCGAACGAGCTCGCCACCGTCGGCGAGTAGCGACACGGATGCCTCGGGGCGGGCGCGCATCGCGCACCCGCCCCGATCGGCGTCAGCGCCGCAGCACCTTGCGGGCCAGCCAGTTGCCGAAGAACTGCAGCGCCTGCACGAAGATCACGATGAGCAGCAGCGCCGCCCACGTGATCGCGGGTTCGAACTGCCGGTAGCCGTAGACGAGCGCGAAGTTGCCGAGCCCGCCGCCGCCGATGAAGCCGGCCATCGCCGTCATGTCGACGATCGCGACGACGATGAACGTGTAGCCGAGGATGAGCGGGCCGAGCGCCTCGGGGATGACGACCGTGCGGAGGATCCGCACAGGGCCGGCACCCATCGCACGGGCCGCTTCGATCGCGCCGGGCGAGACCGTGATGAGGTTCTGCTCGACGATGCGCGAGATCGCGAAGGAGGCGGCGATCGACAGCGAGAAGACCAGGGCGTCGTTGCCGATGCCGACGCCGATCACGTACCGCGCGAACGGCTGCACCGCGGCGAGGAAGATGATGAACGGGATCGGGCGGAAGAAGTTGATGACGACGTTCAGCACGTTGAACACCGCGCGGTTGGGCAGCAGGCTGCCGGGGCGGGTGCTGTAGAGCACCACGCCGAGCAGCAAGCCGATCGCGCCGCCGATGAGCAGCGTGAGCGCGACCATGTACAGCGTCTCGTACGCGGCGACCCAGAACTCCGAACCGAGTTCGAACAGGCGATCCATCAGGCGGCCTCCGTCACTTCGACGCGCGCGGCGATCGAGGCGAGTGCGGCGTCGGTCGCGGCATCCTCGCCCCTGATCGCCAGCGTCAGATGACCGAACGCACGGCCCTGGATGTCGTTGATGCCGCCGTAGACGAGCTCGAAGTCGAGCCCCGCCCGGGCGAGCTCGAGGAAGACCTGCGCCTGCGAGGCGTCCCCGTCGCGGAAGGAGATCGTGACGATGCGCCCCTCGTGGCGCTCGCGGAGCACCGCGAGCTCGGCCGGCGAGGGAACTCCCTTGACGACGGTCGAGACGAAGCGCTGCGAGGAGGTGTTCTGCGGCGCCGAGAACACCTCGAACACGTCGCCGTTCTCGATCACGCGGCCGCCGTCCATGACGGCGACCTTCGTCGCGATCGACTGGATGACGTCCATCTCGTGCGTGATGACGACGATCGTCACGCCGAACTCGCGGTTCACGCGCTTGAGGAGCTCGAGCACCTCCTGCGTCGTCTCGGGGTCGAGCGCGCTCGTCGCCTCGTCGGCGAGCAGGAGCCGCGGCGAGGTCGCGAGCGCACGGGCGATGCCGACGCGCTGCTTCTGCCCGCCCGAGAGCTGCTCGGGGTAGGACTTCGCCTTGTCGGAGAGCCCGACGAACTCGAGCAGTTCGGCCACGCGGGGCGCGATCTCGGCCTTCGACCAGCCCGCCACCTTCAACGGGTAGGCGATGTTGCCCTGCACCGTCTTCGAGGTGAACAGGTTGAACTGCTGGAAGATCATGCCGATGCCGAGCCGGACCTTGCGGAGCTCGCGCTCGGGCAGCCCGGTCAGCTCGCGGCCGTCGAACTCGATCGAGCCGGAGCTGGCCGGCTCGAGCGCGTTGACGAGCCGCACGAGGGTCGACTTTCCGGCGCCCGAATAGCCGATGATGCCGTAGACGTCACCGGGCTCGATGTCGAGCGTGACATCGTCGACCGCGACGACCTCACGGCCGCCCTTCTCCGGTGCCGGGTACGTCTTCGTGACGTTCTTCAGCGCGACGAGCGCCATGGTGGTTCTCCTCCGGACTCGTGGTCCTCTGGAAACGCGCACCGGGCGGCGGGACCGGATGGGTCACCGCCGCCCGCGCGGCGGAACGGTGGAACGGGCGATCAGCCCTTGGCGGCCTTCGTGTCGGCCTCGACCTTGGCGAGCGACTCCGCGAGGTCGGCGACGGGCGTCACGACCGGCACGCCGGTGCCGCCGGAGGCCTCGATGAGGCCGGCCTGCACCTCGGGGTCGGTCTGGAAGATCTCGACGAGCTTCTTGTAGGTCGCGTTGTCCTCGTCTTCGGCGCGGGTGGCGAAGATGTTCACGTAGGGCAGGGCGTTGGGGTCGCTCGGGTCGTCCTGCGCGATCGCGTCCTCGAAGGTGAGTCCGGCGTCGGCGACGAAGTCGTTGTTGATGACCGCGGCGGCCACGTCGGGCAGCGAGGTCGGCGTGAGCGAGGCCTCGAGGGCGGTGACCTTGACGCGCGAGGCGCTCTCGTCGACGTCGGCGAGGTCGGAGAAGATCGTGCCGCCGCTCTTCAGCTCGATGAGGCCGGCCGACTGCAGCACGAGCAGCGCACGCGCCTGGTTCGACGGGTCGTTCGGCACGGCGACGGTCTCGCCGTCCTTGATGTCGTCGGCCGACTCGTACTTGGTCGAGTAGAGGCCGAGCGGGTAGATCGCGGTCGAGCCGATCGCCGTGAGGTCCTCACCGGCCGACACGTTGTAGTCGGCGAGGTAGACGATGTGCTGGAACTGGTTGAGGTCGAGCTCGCCCTCGGTGGTCGCGGGGTTCGGCTGGGCGTAGTCGCCGAAGTCGACGATCTCGATGGTGATGCCCTCGTCGGCCGCGGCCTCCTCGAACGCGGACCACTGCGGGTCGCCCTTGCCGACGACGCCGATCTTCACGACCTCGCTCGCCGAGTCGCCCTCGCCGCCGGCGGGCGTCGCGCACGCCGCCAGACCGAACAGGAGGGGGGCGGCCGCGAGTGCGGCGATGAGCTTCGTGGTGCGGTGTGACATGGGGTTCCCTTTCGCTTCGGGCGCCGCGGTCTGGGTGCGGATGGGCGTGGAGCAGGCATGGCTCCGCCACCGTTGATTTCAGTGGGGGCTTCGATGCCGCGATCGCGGGCGCATCTCTACGCTAGGCGAAGGTTCTTCGCCGTGTTGACCACATGGTCACAAACGGTCACAGCTTCTGCGACGTCAACCCTCGAGATTCTCAGATACTTCGAGCCAGCGGGTCTCGAGGTCGGCAACGGATGCCTCGAGCCCCCGCAGCACGTCGCCGAGCTCGCCGAGGCCCACGTAGTCGGACTGGTCGTGGCGGGCGAGCTTCTCATGCTGCACCGCGATCTCGGCCTGCAGCTTCTCGAGCCGGCGGTCGATCGAGGCGAGCTCCTTCTCGGCGTTGCGGCGCTCGGCCCCCGACAGTGCGGGCGCCGCAGCGGTCGAGGCCGGCGCCGCAGGCCTGCCCTGCGCGCCCCCGGGCGCCGCCGCACTCGCCTGCCTCGCGGCATCCACGCCGGCCCGCAGCTCGAGGTATTGCTCGATGCCACGAGGGAGATCGCGCAGGTGGCCGTCGATGATCGCGAGCTGCCGATCGGTGACCCGCTCGATGAGGTAGCGGTCGTGCGAGACGACGAGGAGGGTGCCCGGCCACGAGTCGAGGAGGTCCTCGATCGCGGCGAGCATGTCGGTGTCGAGGTCGTTCGTCGGCTCGTCGAGGATGAGCACGTTCGGCTCCTGCAGCAGGATGAGCAGGAGCTGCAGGCGGCGCTTCTGGCCGCCCGAGAGGTTCTTCACCGGGGTCGACAGCTGCGCGCTCGTGAAGCCGAGCCGCTCGAGCAACTGGCCGGGGGTGAGCTCGACCGCCTTCGAGCCGGCGCCGACGGTGTAGCTCGCCCGCTGCTCGGCGACGACGGCCGACACCCGCTCGTCGGCCCATTCGGCGAGCTCGGCGAGCTCCTGGCTGAGAGTCGCGATGCGCACCGTCTTGCCCCGCTTCACCCGGCCCGTGGTCGGCTCGACGGCGCCCGTGACGAGCCCCAGGAGCGTCGACTTGCCTGCGCCGTTCACCCCGAGGATGCCGGTGCGCTCCCCCGGCGCGATTCGCCACTCGAGTTCGTGCAGCACGGTCTTGGAGCCCGTGGCCGACTCGGCCGACGGGTACTCGACGCTCACGTCGAGGAGGTCGACGACGTCCTTGCCCAGCCGCGACACTGCGAGCTGCGAGAGCTCGACCGCGTTGCGAACGGGCGGCTCGTCCTCGATGAGCTGGTTCGCCGCCTCGATGCGGAACTTCGGCTTCGAGGTGCGCGCGGGCGCGCCGCGGCGCAGCCACGCCAGCTCCTTGCGCATGAGGTTCTGCCGCTTCGCCTCGCTGGCGGCGGCCATGCGGTCGCGCTCGACGCGCTGCAGCACGTAGGCGGCGTACCCGCCCTCGAAGGGCTCGACGATGCCGTCGTGCACCTCCCACGTCGCCGTGCACACCTCGTCGAGGAACCACCGGTCGTGGGTCACGACGACGAGCGCGCCCTGGCCCTGGGCCCAGCGACCCTTCAGGTGGCCCGCGAGCCAGGCGATGCCCTCGACGTCGAGGTGGTTCGTGGGCTCGTCGAGGAACAGCACGTCCCAGTCGCCGATGAGCAGCGCCGCGAGGCCCACGCGGCGACGCTGGCCGCCCGAGAGGCTGCCGACCTGCGCCTGCCACGGGACATCCGCGAGCAGCCCGCCGATGACGTCGCGCACCTTCGCGTCGCCCGCCCAGACGTGCTCGTCGATGCCGCCGACGACGGCCTCGGCGACGGTGGTGCCCGGGTCGACGACGTCGGCCTGGTCGAGCATGCCGATGCGGATGCCACGACGCTGCGTGACCCGCCCGCCGTCGGGTTCGAGGCGGCCGGCGAGGAGCTTCATGAGGGTCGACTTGCCGTCGCCGTTGCGGCCGACGACCCCGACGCGGTCGCCCTCGTCGATGCCGAGGGTCACCTCGTCGAAGACGGTGCGCGTCGGGAACTCGAGATGCAGGCGCTCAGCGCCGAGGAGGTGTGCCATGACCTGACGAGCCTAGCCGGGCGACCCGAGGGCCGCCGCCGCGGGCCGGCTCAGGACCGCAGCAACCGCGCCCCGTGCACCGCGCCGTGCACGTGCAGCGCGTTGAGCCGCGCGGCCGACAGGGCGACCTGCAGCTCGATCGCCGAGTCGGCGTCGTCGACGAGGAACGCCACCGTCGGCCCCGACCCGGAGACGAGGCCGGCGAGGGCGCCGTTCGCCTCGCCGAGTTCGAGGATGCCGCCGAGCCCGGGCGCGAGCCCGAGCGCCGCAGCCTGGAGGTCGTTGTGGAGCGCCGCGGCCAGCATCCGGGCATCGCCCGCGCGGAGTGCCTGCAGCACCTCGGCGTCGACGACCGGAGACTCGGTGCCCGGGTCGAGCTCGGGGTGCTCCTCGCGGCGACGGTCGAGCTCGCGGTAGACCCCGGGGGTCGACAGCCCGAACTCGGCCACCGCGAGCACCCAGTGGAACGACCCGGTCGCCAGCGCGGGGCTCAGCCGGTCGCCGCGACCGGTGCCGATCGCCGTGCCGCCGGTCAGTGCGAACGGCACGTCGGCGCCGAGCTTCGCGGCGAGCGCGTGCAGCTCCTCCTTCGAGAGGCCCGTGCCCCAGAGCGCGTCGCAGGCCACGAGGGTCGCCGCGGCATCCGCCGAGCCCCCGCCCATGCCGCCCGCGATGGGCACGTGCTTCTCGATCTCGAGGCGCACGCCGCCGGGCACCCCGGCGGTGCGGGCGAGCAGCTTCGCCGCCTTGATCGCGAGGTTCGAGCCGTCGGTCGGCAGGGCCGACACGTCGACGCTGCCGCCGAACGAGACGCTGAACTCGTCGTCGGGCCACGCCCGCACGTCTTCGTAGAGCGACACCGCCTGGTACGCGGTCGCCACGTCGTGATAGCCGTCGGCCTGCACCGCGCCCACGCGCATGAAGAGGTTGATCTTGCCGGGCGCCCGAACATGCACTGCCTCGTCGGCCCAGGCGATCGTCATGCCACCACGCTACCCGACGGCTTCCCGGCCTCGACGCCTCACCCGATCGCGGCGAGCCATTCGCGCATGCGGGCCTTCACCTCGGCGAGACGCTCCTCGCCCGGCATCCGCCCCCACGTGAGGCCGATCGACGAGCGGCCGCCCGGCCGGTCGCTCGACGAGGCGAGCACGAACTCGCCGTCGGCGAGCGGGAACCTGGCGGTCGGATGCTTCGCGGCGAGGTTGAGGGCGAGCGGCGCCGTACCGAGCGCCGACTCGACGACACGGGCGAGTGCGCGGAGCGCCGCCGTCTTCTCGAGGTCGACCGAGCGGGTGACGCTCGCCTCGTAGCTGCCGTCCTGCCGTTGCCCGGGCCGGCGGAGGCCACGCGCCTGCTCGTAGGCGACCGTCACGTTCTGCGCCCACCAGGGGTCGACCCCGTGCTCGGCGACGAGCCACGTCGCGACGGCCTTGTGCGTCCAGCCGTCGCGCTGCGCGCCGGCCTCGTCGAGGCGGGCGAACCACACCTCGCGGGGCTGCCCGGTCGCGGCCGCGACGGCGTCGTCGCCGACGCCGTCGGTGTTCGATCCCACGGTCTCGCTCGCCATGCGACCACGCTACCCGGCGGAACCGCGTCTACCTCTGCGCCGCCCGAGCGATGCGGAGGAAGTCGCCGATGACGAGCTGCTCGCCGCGCGCCTGCGGATCGACGGCTGCGGCCTCGAGCACCGCAGCGGCCGCGGCCGAACTGCCGCCGAGCACGGCCGAGAGCGACTGGCGCAGCATCTTGCGGCGCTGCTGGAAGGCGGCGTCGACCAGTGCGAAGGTCGCGACGCGTTCCGCCTCGGTGCCGGGGGCCTGCGCTCGCTCGAAGCCGACGAGCACCGAGTCGACGTTCGGCACCGGCCAGAACACCATTCGCGAGACCTGCCCCGCCGTGCGCCAGTCGCCGTACCAGGCGGCCTTCGCACTCGGCGCGCCGTAGACCTTCGACCCCGGCTCGGCCGCGAGCCGGTAGCCGACCTCGGCCTGCACCATGACGATGCCCGACTGCAGCGAGTCGAAGTGCTCGAGCAGGTGCAGCAGCACCGGCACCGAGATGTTGTAGGGCAGGTTCGCGACGAGCCGCACGGGGTCGCCCGGCAGCTCGGTGACGCGCATCGCGTCGTCGGTGACGACGGTGAGCGAGGTGCCGGGCTGCATGATCGACGCCGTGTGCGGCAGTTGCGCGGCGAGCCGCTTGTCGATCTCGACGGCGATGACGTCGGCGCCCGCCTCGAGGAGCCCGAGCGTCAGCGAGCCGAGCCCGGGGCCGATCTCGAGCACGGTCTCGCCGCGCTCGACGCCCGCGGTCTGCACGATGCGACGCACCGTGTTGCCGTCGTGCACGAAGTTCTGGCCGAGCTTCTTCGTCGGCGTCACGCCGAGGAGTTCGGCGAGGTCGCGGATCTCGGCGGGGCCCAGCAGACGCGGCTGGGCGCCGGGGCCGTCGCTCTCGGCCTCGTGACGGTGCGCGGTCACGCCCCGTCGCCCCTCGTCGTCGCCCCCTGCACGGGGTCATCCTCCCACGAGCCGTACACGGCGAGCGTGTTCGACGCGAGTGCGGCGCAGAACTCGTCGAGCGGGGCGCCGAGCGTCTCGGCCATGAAACGCACGGTGTGCGGCACGAGGTAGGGCGCGTTCGGCCGTCCGCGCAGCGGCACCGGGGTGAGGTACGGCGCGTCGGTCTCGACCAGGATGAGCTCGCGCGGCAGCACCCGCAGGGCCTCGCGGAGGTTCTCGGCGTTCTTGAACGTCACGTTGCCCGCGAACGAGCAGTACCAGCCCTCGTCGGCTGCGATGCGGGCGAGCTCTTCGCCGCCCGAGAAGCAGTGGAACACGGTGCGTTCGGGCGCGCCGACCCGGCGCAGCGTCGCGACGACGTCGTCGTGCGCGTCGCGGTCGTGGATCTGCATGGCGACGCCGTGCCGCTTCGCGATGTCGATGTGCGCCTCGAAGGCGTGGAACTGCGCCGGGCGCCCCTCCTCGCCGGTGCGGAAGAAGTCGAGCCCCGTCTCGCCGACGGCGCGCACCCGCGGCTGCGCGGCGAGCTCGTCGATCACGGCGATCGCTTCGTCGAGCGAGCCGGATGCCGCGAGCTCGGGCGCCTCGTTGGGGTGCAGCGCGACCGCGGCGAGGAGCCGCGGCTCGCGCGCGGCGAGCTCGGCCGACCAGCGGCTGGTGGCGACGTCGGTGCCGACCTGCACGGCGCCCGCGACCCCGACCGTGGCCGCCCGCTCGAGGTGCTCGTGCACGTCGAGGAGGGTGTCGGGGCGTCCGGGCGGGGCCTCGTCGGAGGGCTCGAGATGCGTGTGGTTGTCGTACACCGGGACGGGCAGCGCCTCGGGCAGCGGCGGGTATCCCTGGCTGGAACTCGAGGGGGGCGTCACCCGCTACTCCGCGACCTCGACGCGCGGGAAGAGCGCCTCGAGCGGCGACACCGTCGTGCCGAGCTCGGCCTCGTACGCGCGGTCGATGCGGGCCTGCTGCACGGTGCCGGGCGCGCCGAGCGCCGTCCACAGCTTCGCCGCGGCGACGGGCGTGACGGGCGAGAGCAGCACGGCGAGGGTGCCGAGACCCCGGTACGCGGTCGCGAGCACCGTCTCGAGCCGCTCGCGGTTGGCCGGGTCCTTCGCGAGCGCCCACGGCTCTTCCGCCGTGAGGTAGCCGTTGAGCGCGTCGACGAGCGCCCACGCCGCGCCGATCGCCTCGTGGATCGCGAGGCGGTCGATCGCCTGCCACGAGTCATCCGTGGCCCGACGCTCGACCGAGGCGATCTCGATGTCGGCGGGCTGCAGTGCGCCGGCGGTCGGCACGGCGCCGTCGCAGTAGCGCGTGATCATCGCCACGACGCGGGAGGCGAGGTTGCCGAAGCCGTTCGCGAGCTCGGCCTGGTAACGGGCCGACAGGTCCTCCCACGAGAACGAGCCGTCCTGGCCGAACGCGATGGCCCGGAGGAAGTAGTAGCGGAACGCGTCGGAGCCGAAGGTCGAGGTGATCTGCTCGGGCGCGATGCCGGTGAGCTTCGACTTCGACATCTTCTCGCCGCCGACGAGCAGCCAGCCGTGGCCGAAGACGCCCTTCGGCACCTCGAGACCCGCGGCCATCAGCATGGCCGGCCAGATCACGGCGTGGAAGCGCAGGATGTCTTTGCCGACGATGTGCTGCGCCGGCCAGCGGCGGGCGAACTCCTCGTCGTCCTGGCCGTAGCCGGCCGCGGTGATGTAGTTGAGGAGGGCGTCGAACCAGACGTAGACGACGTGGGTCTCGTCCCACGGCACCTTGACGCCCCAGTCGAAGGTCGACCGCGAGATCGAGAGATCGGCGAGCCCGGAACGCACCCAGCCGAGCACCTCGTTGCGGGCGGACTCGGGCTGCACGAAGTCGGGGCGCTCCTCGTAGAGCGCGAGCAGCCGCTCGGCGAACGCGGAGGTGCGGAAGAAGTAGTTCTTCTCGTGCAGCAGCTCGACGGGCTTCGAGTGGATCGCGCAGACGAGCTGACCCTCGTACTCCCCGGCGCCCGGTACGAGGTCGGACTCCTGCTTGTACTCCTCGCAGCCGACGCAGTAGTAGCCCTCGTACTCGCCCGTGTAGATGTGGCCGTCGTCGTAGAGCTTCTGCAGGAACTTCTGCACGTTGCGCTCGTGCCGCTCGTCGGTCGTCCGGATGAAATCGTCGTTCGCGATGTTCACCGTCTCGAGGAGGGGGATCCAGGCGTCGGCGACGAGCTTGTCGGCCCACTCCTGCGGGGTGACGCCGTTCGCGGTCGCGGTGCGCAGGATCTTCTGGCCGTGCTCGTCCGTGCCCGTGAGCATCCACGTGTCGTCACCTGCCTGCCGGTGCCAGCGCGCGAGCACGTCGGCGGCGACCTCGGTGTAGGCGTGCCCGATGTGAGGCACGTCGTTGACGTAGAAAATGGGCGTGGTGATGTAGAACGAGGAGGCTTCGGCCATGCGCTCAATCTTATGGGCGCACGGGAGACCGTTACCGCCGCATTCGGGTCACCCTCGCCGCGCCTCCTCTTCGGCCCGGCGTTCACGGCGCCGTCGACGCACGCTCCCGTCGCCGATCGCGGGCGGCACCGCCTCGGCGACCTCCATGTGCTCGTGGGGGGTCGGCACGCCGAGCGTCACGTCCTGCTCCTTGATCGCCGGCTCGCGCACCCGCTGGCCGGGGTAGTCGACCACGCGGAAGCCGAGCACGATCTTGCCCGGAGCGTCGCGACGGTCGAGCGCCCGGTAGGCATCGGCCACCTCGGCGAGCGGAAAGACGTCGGCGATCGGAAGCCGGACCCGCCGGGCCGACACGAGCGCCGCGACGCGGCTGAGCGCGACGACGTCGCCGGCCCCCAACGGGACGGCGTCGCTCGCCTCGACGGCGCTCTGGTCGAGCACGGTGAGGATGCGCGAACGCGGCACCCCGAGCGCGAGCGCGGCGGCGGTCTCGCCACCGAGGAAGTCGAGGAACGCCGTCACCGGTCGCGCATGATCGGTCGCCTCGACGATCGCGGTCGCACGCTCGGCGAGCCCCGGCCCGTACCCCGTCGGGATCACCCCGAACTGGCGCAGGAAGTCGAAGCGCTCCTCGGCGGTGGTTCCGATGACCGTCGCCCCGCGGATCCTCGCGAACTGCGCGGCGAGGCACCCGACCCCGCCCGCTGCGGCAGTGACGACGATCGTGTCGCTCGGCCCCAGCGCGAGGCCCTCGACCGCGTTCCATGCGGTGGTTCCGGCGAAATGGAGCGAACCGGCGACCTCCCACGAGAGTCCGGGGGGCTTCGGCAGCAGCTGCTGCTCGGGCACGACGACATGGCTCGCCTGTGCGCCGCGGGCCACGTAGCCCATCACCTCGTCGCCGCGCGCGAACCGGGCGGCACCGGGTCCGTTCGCGATCACGACGCCCGCGAGATCACTGCCCTGGCGGGCCGGCAGCTCGACGGGCCAGCGGCCCGGATGCTCTCCGCGCCTGGCGGCGCTGTCGGCGGGGTTGAGACCTGCGGCGAAGACCTCGACGAGCACCTCGCCGGCGCCCGGCTCCGGCACCGGCACCTCGTCGACCCGCAGCACCTCTGGCCCGCCGTACTCGGCGAATCGGACGGCGTGCGCGCCGCCCCCGTGCGTTCCGTGCGTGGCATCCATCTCGCACCTCCAATGTCGGGCGATACCCTCATTCTCCCCCCGTTCGGGGGTGAGCGACAGGGGTTGCCCTCGAGCATTCCTCATGCCCGATGGCGCAACGACCGTCAGGGCACGTCGACGGGCCGCTGGCGGTGCGCGAGCGCGGCTTCGTAGAGGTCGCGCTTGCCGAGTCCGGTCTCGGCGGCGACGAGTGCCGCCGCGTCCTTCAGGCGAGTGCCCGACGCGGCGAGGCCGAGCACGCGTTCGAGCGCGCCCTCGGGGTCGACCGTGGTGTCGCCTGCGCCGCCGACGACGATCACGATCTCGCCGCGCACGCCCGCGGCGGCCCACTCGGCGAGCTCGCCGAGTGGACCCCGGCGAACCTCCTCGTGGAGTTTCGTGAGTTCGCGGCACACCGCCGCAGGGCGGTCGGCACCGAACGCCTCGGCGAGCGCCTCGAGGCTCGGCGCGAGTCGCGACGGGCCCTCGAAGAAGACGAGGGTGCGTCGATCGCCGGCGAGCTCGGCGAGCCGGCGCGAACGTTCGCCCGCCTTGCGCGGTAGGAACCCCTCGAAGGCGAACCGGTCGGTCGGCAGGCCCGACACGGCGAGCGCGGTCACGACGGCGGAGGGGCCGGGGATCACCGTGACGAGCACCCCGGCCGCCGCAGCGGCGGCGACGAGCGGGAAGCCCGGGTCGGAGACGGTCGGCATGCCGGCGTCGCTCAGCACGAGGAGGTCGTGCTCGCGGGCGAGTTCGACGAGCTCGTCGGCCTTCTGCCGCTCGTTGTGCTCGTGGAGCGCGATGAGGCGGGGGCGGTTCGCGATGCCGAGCGCCGCGATGAGCCGTTGCGTCACGCGGGTGTCCTCCGAGGCGATCACGGTGGCGGCTTCGAGCGCCTCCCTGAGCCTCGTCGAGGCGTCCCCGAGATTGCCGATGGGCGTCGCCGCGAGGATGATCATGCCCTCAAGTCTGTCCTAGTGTTGGGCGCATGAGTGTCGACGCGTCGGTGGAGCCGAGGGGTTCCCGACTCGACGACTGGTGGTCCCGGCAGATGTCGACCCCCGCCCGCCGCCGGCTCTGGTACTGGGGCGGCCCGATCCTCGTCACGCTCATCGCCGCCGTGCTGCGCTTCTGGAACCTCGGGCACCCGCAGCAGATCGTCTTCGACGAGACGTACTACGTGAAGGACGCGTGGACGCTCATCCACAACGGCCACGAGTCGCGGTGGCCGGAGGGCGCCGACGCCGACTTCGCCGCGGGCGACACCAACCTCTACCTCGACGACCCCTCGTACGTCGTGCACCCGCCGCTCGGCAAGTGGATGATCGGGCTCGGCATGGCCGCGTTCGGCGCGGGCGACGCGTTCTGGTGGCGCGCGACGACGGCGCTCGCCGGCACGCTCGCCGTGTTCCTGATGACGCTCATCGGCCGGCGGCTGTTCGCCTCCACCGCGCTCGCGGTCACCGCGGGCCTCCTGTTCGCGGTCGACGGCAACGCGATCGTGATGTCGCGGGTGGCGCTCCTCGACAACTGGGTGATGCTCTTCGCGCTGCTCGGCTTCTGGTTCGTGCTGCTCGATCGCGCGCAGGCCGAGCGGGCGCTCGACGCGCGTCTCGCCGAGGCGTGGGCCTCCGGCCGCGACCCGCACTACGGACCGGCGCTGTGGGCGCGCCCCTGGGTCGTCGCCGCGGGCGTCGCATTCGGCGCGGCGACCGCCGTCAAGTGGTCGGGGCTGTGGTTCCTCGCCGCGTTCGGCATCTACCTGGTGGCGGTCGACATCGTCGCGAGACGACGAGCCCGGGTGCCGTTCTGGCTCACCGGCGGCCTGCTCAAGCAGGCGCCGGTGACGTTCGTGCTGCTCGTCCCGGTTGCGGCGGTCGTCTACCTCGCCTCGTGGACGGGCTGGCTGACGACGGACGGCGGCTACTACCGGCACTGGGCCGAGGAGGCCGGCAACGCGGCGACGGGCCTGTTCGCGTGGGTGCCGGGTCCGCTCCAGAGCCTCTGGCACTACCACGTCTCGGCGTACGACTACCACGTGGGCGTGCACAGCGAGCACCCGTGGCAGTCGAATCCGCTGACGTGGCTCTTCATGATCCGGCCGACGAACATGCACTATGCCGACGACTCCGCGAGCGGGCTCGTCTCCTCGATCATCGAGGTGGGCAATCCGATCATCTGGTGGGCGGCCGCCGCGGCATCCCTCTACCTCGTCTACCGCTTCGCCCGGTATCGCGAGTGGCAGGCCGGCGTGATCCTCGTGGGCCTCGCGGCCGGCTACCTGCCGTGGCTCGGCTACCTCGACCGCACGGTCTTCCAGTTCTACTCGATCGCCTTCGAGCCGTACCTGGTGCTCGCCCTCGTCTTCGTGCTCGGGCTGATCGCCGGCCGGCCGAGCGACGAGCGCTGGGTGCGCACCCGCGGACTCGCGGTCGTCGCGGTGTTCCTCGCCGTCGTGCTGCTCGTCTCAGTGTTCTTCTTCCCGATCTGGACGGGCGTGCCGATCTCGCCGACGTTCCGGCAGCTGCACTTCTGGCTGCCGAGCTGGGGCTGAGCGCAGCCCTCTGGTTCGGCGCGGTTCAGCCTCGCTGCGCGGCGAGCCGCACCTCGAGCTGGTCGAGCACGAGGTCGAGGCCGTAGCCGAACTCGTCGCCGAAGTCGTAGTCGTGACCGAGGACCATCTGCTCGAGCATCTCGGCGAGATGCGGGTACTCGTCGGCGGGCAGTTCGAGACCTTCGGCGAAGGCGTCGGCGCCCACGTCGGGGGTGAACGGCAGGCTGAGCTCGGTGAGCACGAAGCCGTAGATGTAGGCGTCGAGCGCCGAGTAGGCATGGGCAGCGAGCGCGAGGTCGAAGCCGTCGTGCCGCAGCACGCCGAGCACGCGGTCGTGGTGCCGCATGACGGCCGGGCCGGGATTCGATCGCGACTCGAGAAGGCCGAGCGCCCAGGAGTGCTCCTTGAGCACGGCTCGCATGGCGTCGGCGCGCGAGGTCATCGCGGTGCGCCACGGCGTGCCGATCTCGAGCAGCGGGATCTCGTCGAACGCCGCGTCGGCCAGGAGATCGAGCAGTTCCTCCTTGCCTGAGACGTGGTGGTAGAGCGACATCGCCTCGGCGCCGAGTGCTTTGCCGACGCTGCGCATGCTCACCGCGGCGAGGCCGCCGCGGTCGGCGACCTGCATGGCGCCGACGATGATGCGCTCGCGGCTGAGCGGGGTGCGCTGGGCCATTTCCGACTCCGTTCTCGGGCGATGCTTGCGTCCTTACGACCGTAAGGCTATCGTGATCGACACAGAGACTTACAGGTGTAAGGGAGCGAAATGCGTGCAGGAGTGGTCGATCGGTACGGCCCGCCATCGGTCGTGCGGGTCGAAGCGGTGCCCGATCCCGTCGCGCGCCGCAGCGAGGCGCTCGTGCGCGTCATGGCGGCGACCGTCAACTCGGGCGACGCCCGCATCCGCGGCGCCCGGTTCCCGCGTGGCTTCGCCCTGCCGGGCAAGCTCGCCCTCGGCGTGAAGGGCCCGCGCGCACGGGTGCTCGGCGTGGTCTTCGCCGGGGTCGTCGAGGCGATCGGTGCGGATGCCGCGGGCGGCGCCCCGCACGCGGGCGGCACCGCCTCCGTGGCATCCGGGTTCGCCGTCGGCGACCGCGTCTGCGGCATGACGGGCGCGCGCATGGGTGCGCACGCCGAACTCGTCGCGGTACCCGCTTCGCGTCTCGCGCGCATCCCCGACGGGGTGTCGTTCGACGACGCGGCCGGGGTGCTGTTCGGCGGCGCGACGGCACTGCACTACCTGCGCGACAAGGCCGCGGTGCGGCCGGGCGAGCACGTGCTCGTCGTCGGCGCCTCGGGCGCGGTCGGCACGAACGCCGTGCAACTCGCGAAGCACTTCGGAGCGAAGGTCACGGCAGTCACGAGCGCACGGAATGCCGAACTCGTCACCGCGCTCGGCGCCGACCGGGTCGTCGACTACCGCGCGACGCCCCTCGACTCGCTCGCGTCGCGCGGCGAGCACTTCGACGTCGTGTTCGACACGGTGGGCGTGCTGAGCCCGGCGACCGGGCGACCGCTCCTCGCCGAAGGCGGGCGGCTGCTGCTCGCCGTCGCGAGCCTCGGCGAGATCATCACCGCCCGTGGGCCGGTGAAGACGGGCACCTCCCCCGAACGCGCCGAGGACTTCGCGACGCTGCTCGACCTCATCGCGACCGGCGATCTGCGCGTGGTGGTCGACGAGACGATGCCGCTCGACCGCCTCGCCGAGGCGCACGCCCGCGTCGACTCGGGCCGCAAGGTCGGCAACCTCGTGCTGCATCCGCAGGCGGCCGCGGGCTCGGGCGCGGGCGCGGGCGCGGAGGCCGCCTGACCATGGACCCGACCCGCATCATCCTCGCCGGCGGCTGGATCTCGCTCATGCTCGTCTACCTGCTCGGCGACGTGCTGCGCATCTTCTCGGGCGACGCCGAGCCCGGCAGGATCGCCGACAGGGCCGCCGCGAGCTGGATGTGGTTGCTGGCCGCCCTCATCATGCTCGTGCCCATCGCGATGATCACGGTCTCGCTCATGGTGCCCGCGACCCCGCTCAAGTGGATCACCGTCATCGTCTCGGCGGCGCTCGTCGTGTTCAACCTGTCGGGCCTGCCCTACAAGGGCCTCTACGACAACGTGCTCATCGTCGTCGGCTTCGCGTTCAACGCGCTCGTGATCTGGGTCGCGCTCGCCTGGCAGCCCGCAGCCGAGCAGTAGACACCGACCCCGCCGGCGCTAGTGGCCCGCACCGCCGTCGACGAACTTCAGGCCGATGACGCAGCCGATGAGGCCGACCAGCAGGGCGATCTTCATCCACGAGACATCCGAGTCGCCCGTGATCATCGCCCAGACGACCGTCAGCGACGCGCCGATGCCGACCCAGACCGCGTACGCGGTACCGGTCGAGATGTCGCGCATCGCCCAGGCGAGACCGCCCATCGAGAGCACGAGCGCGCCGAAGAAGATCACCGACGGCCAGAGCTTCGTGAAGCCCTCGGACTTGCCGAGGGCGGTGGCCCAGACGGCTTCGAGCACACCGGACGCGATGAGGATGACCCACGCCATGACTGTTCACTCCTTGAGCCAGTCGTCATGTCCGGGTACTGGGTGCCCTCGTCCGGTGGCCGTCTCTCACGACCTGCGATCAGAGTAGCAAGCGTGCCTGATCAGGCGCTGTGCACGATTACGCCGTATGCACGAGGGCGAAGTGCTCGACCACCGGGAAGGGCTCGTAGAACCCGTGCAGCAGCGCCCGCCAGCGCTCGTACTCGGGCGAGCCGCGGAACCCCTGCTCGTGCGCCTCGACGCTCTCCCAGTGCACGAGCAGCAGGTACTCGTTCGGGGTCTCGATCGAGCGCGAGAGGGTCAAGTCGACGAAGCCCGGCATCGACGAGATGATCAGCTTCGCCTCCGCGAACACGGACTCGAACTCGGCCTCGCGGCCGGGCACGACGGGCAGGAGGGCATGTTCGAGGATCATCGACCCACCGTAGCGCGCGTCGGTGCGACGAACGAGAGGTGGTCGCGCAGCACCGACTGGATCACGGGCAGCGTCTGCGCGACGCGATCTTCGACCTCGCCGTGCACCTCGAGCCACGGCACACCGCTCTGGTCGAGCACCTCGCGGAACCGCCGTTGCGTGTCGTGGCGCTGGTGCTCGCCGTCGCGCATCCCGCCGCGCACGAAGGGGATCTCGTCGCCCGCGAGCACGTAGAGCGCCGGCCGATGCGCGGCGGCGCGGGCGGCGAGGCGGGGAGCCGGGTGCCCGACGTGCCGCTCGTGCCGGATCGTCGTCGCGAGCACGTCGGTGTCGCAGACCAGCACCGGCACCGGCACCCGGCGCAGCGCCGCATGCTCGAGCGCGAGCTGCCGGTCGACGACGAGGTCGAACTCGTCGCTGCGCCACGGCGCCGCCGGCCCGCCCTCGCGCACTTCGAGGTACTCACGCCCGTACTCGGGCACCCACTCGGTGCCGAGCACCTCGGCGAGCGCGGCCGCGAGGGTCGTCGTGCCGGTCGACTCGGCGCCGACGACGACCACGCGGGCCGCGAGGTGGGCGCGCGCGGCCGGGGCGAGCTCGTGCCAGTGTCCCCACGGATCGGCGCGCACCGCCGTGCCCGACACGGGATTCAGCACGCGGCCCGGGTCGACCTGCACCCACTCGGCGCCGAGACGGCCGGCCAGTTCGGCGCCGTACGGGTCGTTCGTGAAGACGGCGTCGACAGGGCCGGCGGCGAGCGTCGCGATGAGCGCGGTGTGGGCCTCCCACGAGGCATCCGATTCGAAGTCGACGGGGGTGTCGTCGACGGCGGCGACGACCCTCGCGGTCGGATGCTCCTCGCGCACCCACTCGGCGCGGGCGGCGAGCGGAATCGTCTCGACACTCGATCCGAGCACCTCGACCGTGACCCGGTCGCACGCGCGCAGCGCGCTCGTGATGAGGCTGGAGTGCCCGGCGTGCAGCGGGGAGAACTTGCCGACGACGAGCCCGTGCGCGAAGCGGTCCTCGCGCTCAGACATGCGCGGGTTCCCGTACTGCGGGTGCGCCGATCGCAGAGCCGGGTGCCCGGGTCCACGGGGCGGAATGCCGATCGATCACCAGAAGAGCCTAGAGAACGCGAACGCCCTGTGCGCACCACGCGCGAAGGATCCGCGAACTCGCGTTGCCCTGCGTTACGAATCGCACCGGCGAGGCCCTGTCGCGCGCGTAGCGTTGCCCGCATGGCAGACCGCGAATACGGCTTCAAGACCCGCGCCATCCATGCGGGCAACATCCCCGACCAGGTGACGGGCGCCCGCGCGCTGCCGATCTACCAGACGAGCGCGTTCGTCTTCGACGACACCGCCGATGCGGCCGCCCGCTTCGCGCTGCAGAAGTACGGCAACATCTACTCGCGGCTCGCGAACCCGACGGTCGCGAGCTTCGAGGAGCGCGTGGCGAGCCTCGAGGGCGGCCTCGGCGCGGTCGCGACCGCGTCGGGACTCTCGGCGCAGTACATCACCTTCGCCTCGCTCGCGGGCGCCGGCGACCACATCGTGGCCAGCGCGAACCTCTACGGCGGTTCGATCACGCAGCTGGATGTCACGCTCCGCCGCTTCGGCATCGAGACGACGTTCGTGGCGAGCTCCGAGGCATCCGACTACGCGGCCGCGATTCGCGAGAACACGAAGGCGCTCTTCGTCGAGACCATTGCGAACCCCTCGGGCGAGATCGCCGACCTCGAGGCGCTCGCCGACGTCGCGCACGCGCACGGCATCCCCTTCATCGTCGACTCGACCCTCGCGACGCCCTACCTCAACCGGCCGATCGAGTGGGGCGCCGACCTCGTCACGCACTCGGCGACGAAGTTCCTCGGCGGTCACGGCACCACGCTCGGCGGCGTCGTCGTCGAGTCGGGGCGCTTCCACTGGCATTCCGAGAAGTTCCCGCTGTTCGGGCAGCCGGTGCCGAGCTACGGCGGCCTCGAGTGGTCGGGCAATTTCGGCGAGTACGCGTTCCTCACGCGGCTGCGTGCCGAGCAGCTGCGCGACATCGGGCCGTCGCTCGCGCCGCACTCCGCGTTCCTGCTCGCGCAGGGCGTCGAGACGCTGCCGTACCGCATCCAGGCGCACGTCGACAACGCGCGCACCGTCGCGAACTGGCTCGCCGAGGACCCGCGCATCGAACGGGTGCTGTGGGCCGGCCTCCCCGACCATCCGCACCACGACCGGGCGCAGAAGTACCTGCCGAAGGGACCGGGCTCGGTGTTCAGCTTCGAGGTGAAGGGCGGCCGCACCGTCGGTCAGGCGCTCATCGAGAACGTGAACCTCGCCTCGCACCTCGCGAACATCGGCGACGCGAAGACCCTGATCATCCACCCCGCCTCGACGACGCACGCGCAGCTCACCGAGCAGCAGCTCGTCGACGCGGGGGTCGCGCCCGGGGTGGTGCGACTGTCGGTCGGCATCGAGGACGCCGACGACATCATCTACGATCTCGACCAGGCGCTCGACGCCGCGACCGGAGGCACGCGATGACCGACACCCAGACGACGGATGCCGCGACCGACTCCCTCGAGACGGTCCGCTTCGCGAACGGCCTCTCCTGCGAGCTGCCGGCCTCCTCGCCCCTCGCGAAGCTGCTGCACTCGCAGCGCACCTGGGTCGGGCCCGACGCGAAGGCCCGCCAGCGCATCCTCAACGCGGCGAAGTCGGTCGCGATCGTCGGCGCCTCGCCGAAGCCGCAGCGCTCGAGCTTTTTCGTCGGCACCTACCTGCAGCAGTCGAGCGACTACCGGCTCTACTTCGTGAACCCCATGGAGACCGAGATCCTCGGGCAGCCGGCGTACGCGAACCTGAAAGACCTGCCCGAGGTGCCCGACATCGTCGTGGTGTTCCGCCGCGGCAGCGACATCCCGAGCGTCATCGACGACGTCGTCGCGGTGGGGGCGAAGACCATCTGGGTGCAGCTCGGCATCTGGAACGAGGAGGCCGCGTACTCCGGCGAGGAGCAGGGTCTCACCGTCGTCATGGACCGCTGCATCAAGGTCGAGCACGCCCGCTTCCACGGCGGGCTGCACCTGCTCGGCTTCGACACCGGGCAGATCACGGCGCGCAAGACGCAGCGCTAGTCACGACGCGGGCGGGCCCCTAGCCGAGACGCTGCAGGGCCCGCTCGCGGCGCGCGGCGACGCGCGAACCCGACTCGCGCCGGGTCATCCGCCGGAGGACGATCGGCGCCAGGACGAGTCCGACGAGGCTCCACGCTCCGAGCACCACCGCCGTCTCCACCGGTCGCCACGAGCCGTGAAGCTCGATCGCGGCCGGCGCGTCGGGCAGCAGCGCCGAGCGCATGCCGAGGCCGAGCCAGTACACGGGGAACGCCTGCGCGACCCACTGCAGCCACTCGGGCAACGCGGTGATCGGCGCGAAGATGCCCGAGATCGCGATGAGTCCGAGGACCGGCAGGGAGACGTAGCCTGCTCCTCGCGACGTCGAGACGAACGACCCGACGAAGACGCCGATGGCCTGGGTCGCGACGAGGCCGAGCCCCAGGACCCACGCGAAGGTCAGCCACGAACCCGGCCGGCCGGTGTCGAGCCCGTCGACGAAGACGAGCCCCGGGAGGAGGAGGATCGCGAGGTAGGCGAGGATCGTCGCCGAGATCTGCACGAGCTTGCCGATGAGGTACGCCCGGATGCCGTTCGGGGTGACCTTCGCACGCAGCAGGGAGCCGTCCTCGCGGTCGGCGGCGAGCTGCTGCACGACGAGCAGCATGCCGAGCGCCACGAACATGCCGAGCGCGCCCGGCAGGATGAAGGTGTCGAGCGTGTAGTCGGGGCCGATCGGAACGTCGCGGAGGAGGAAGACGGCGACCAGCGTGGCCACCGGCCAGAGCAGCTGGCCGACGAGCTCCGCGCCGCTGAACGCGAGCCGGAGCTCGATCATGCCGCGCGCGAACCCCGCGCGGACTCCCGGGATTCCGTTGCTCATCGTGCCGCCCCCTGCAGCTCCTGCTCGTCCGCGACCATCGCAGCGGTTTCGGCCTCGCGGACCAGTGTCAGATACGTGTCCTCGAGCGACGCGCGACGGATCTCGAGCGCGCTGACCGCCGTGCCGTGCTCGAGCAGCAGCTCGCGCGCGAACGCCGTCGAGTCGGCGACGAGCCGGGTGCGACGGTCGCCGCCCTGCACCCAGCGCACCTCGTCGGCGCCCACGATCTGCCGCGCCAGTTCCTCGGCGGTGCCGTCGGCGATGATCCGGCCCTGGGTGAGGATGATGATGCGGTCGGCGAGCTGCTCGGCCTCGGCGAGATCGTGCGTGGTGATGAGGGCCGTCGTATCGAGCTCACGCGAGACGCGACGGACCAGGTCGTGGAAGTCCCGGCGCGCCTGCGGGTCGAGTCCGGCGGTCGGCTCG
Source organism: Agromyces lapidis (assembly GCF_009749405.1). Classification (GTDB taxonomy): domain Bacteria; phylum Actinomycetota; class Actinomycetes; order Actinomycetales; family Microbacteriaceae; genus Agromyces; species Agromyces lapidis. The sequence continues at coordinate 27,576 of NZ_WBIQ01000008.1, read as the reverse complement.
TCGAAGTAGACCAGTTCGGGTCGGCCGACGAGGCCGACCGCCACGTCGAGGCGGCGTCGCTGGCCACCCGAGAGCGCGGAGAGCCGCCGTCCGGCGTGGTCTGAGAGGCCGACCGCCCCGAGCAGCTCGTCGACGTCCCACGGGCGGGGCATCCGTTCGGTGGTGTACCGGGCGTAGAGCGAGCCTTGATACGCGAGCAGCTCACGGACCCGCCACTTCGCGTGGTCCCGCCACGACTGCAGCACGATGCCCGACCTTGCGCGCCAGTCCTCGCCGCCGTGGGCCGGGTCGACCCCGAGCACCTCGACTCGACCGGCCGAACGCGCCCGCAGCCCCTCGAGGATCTCGATCGTGGTGGACTTGCCGGCACCGTTCGGCCCCAGCAGGGCGACTACCTCGCCCCGGCGCACCTCGAACGACACGCCCTTCAGCACGTCGACCGCGCCGTACCGCATGCGCAGCTCCTCGACCTCGATCACGGGGCGATCGACCGACCTCGTCGGGCGGTTCATCGTCAGGACTCCCGCTCGGACGAGACCGACTCGAGCTGCGCGACGAGCGCGGCGCGGTCGACTCCTGCGTAGGCGAGCGCACGCGGCACGGTGCCGAGGTCGGCGCGCAGGATGCCGACGGCTGCGTCGGCGACGGCCAGACGCTCGCGCTCGGCACGGCGACGCCCGCGATGCGCCGAGAAGTCGGCCCGACGCAGCGCCTCACGCACCGTGGCCCCCCAGCGCGGGCGCGACTGCCGGGTCGCGAGCAGCCGCTCTTCGGCGACGGGCTCGATGCCGGCGGCACGGAGCGATCGCTCGCGTTCGCCCCGGAGAGCCGCGTCGACGCCGGCGTGGTCGAGGCCGAACTCGGCGAGCGTGCGCCCGGCGGCATCATGGCCGGAGGCGATCGCGAGCAGCAGGTGCTCGGCCTCGACGCTCGGCGCACCGCGACGGATCGCCTCGTCGATCGCGCTGATGATGACCTGCTTCAGGGTCATGTCGAGTGACTCGTCGTCCAGACGGTCAGGCATTTCGCCTCCTCAGTTCGATGCCGGCGATCTCGAGCCGCCGGTGGTGCTTCTTGTGCACGGCCTGTCGGGTGACGCCGAGCGCCTCGGCCACCTGGCTCCAGCTCCAGCCGGTGCGCATGGCGCGTTCGACGGCGGCGTCTTCGAGGCGGTCGGCGAGCTCTCGCAGCGCGACCACGGCGGCGAGGTCGTCAGCCTCGGGACCGGTCGGTTCGGGTGCCATCGGGGTCATGCAAGCAACCTAAGTTGCTTGTTCCGATTTGTCAACCCAAGTTGCTCAATCCGAACGTCTCAGCCAGGGCGGCGCCGCGGGATACGCTCGGGTGCTATGCCCCGCGAACTCGACTTCTCGACCGACCCCGACCGGCTCGACCGCGAGCTCGTGCACCGGTGGCTGAGCGAGCATGCGTACTGGGCGCTCGGCCGGCCGCGCGCGACGCAGGACGCGGCGATCGACGGCTCGATGAACTTCGGCGTGTACGACCTCGACTCCGGCGTGCAGCTCGCCTACGCCCGCGTCGTCACCGACGGGGTCACCTTCGGCTGGCTCTGCGATGTCATCGTCGACCCCGCGCTCCGCGGCGAGCGCCTCGGCGTCTCGCTCGTCGAGTTCGTGCTCGCAACGCTCGACCCGCTCGGCCTGAAGCGGGTGCTGCTCATCACGGGCGATGCGCACGGGCTCTACGAGAAGTTCGGTTTCGCGCCGATCGACCGCGCCGACGACTGGATGAGCCGGGTCGGGCCCGACCCGAACGTGTGACGGCTCAGGCCGCGTCGGCGTCGCGCCCGTAGGCGAGCATCTGGAACCCGGAACCGTCGGGCCGCACGAAGCGGTACTCGCGCTCGTGCAGCCGGTCGAACCCGAGCCGGTCGTAGAGCCGCTGCGCGGCGAGCATGTCGGGCCCGGTGTTGAGCACCACCCGGTCGAGCCCGCGGATGCGGGCGAGCAGCAGCACGTGCTGCACGAGGGTCTCGCCGATGCCGCGTCGCCTGGCGCCCGGCGCGACGCCGAGGAATCGGAAGTCGAGCTCGCCGGCCCGTGCGACGGGTGACATCGTCGCGCCCGCACGTGGCGTCGAGGCGGTGCCGAGCAGCTCACCCGTCGTCGCGTCGACGGCGACCCAGACGCGGTGATCGCGAGCCCGTTCGGCGACGGCGACGATATCGGCCCGGTATCCGTCGCTGAGCTCGAAGTCCGCGGCGTACGCCGACTCGACGAGCCCGGCGACGGCATCGGCCTCGTCGTCGCGCATCCGGCGGATCATGACGTCGTCGCGCTGCTGCAGTCGACGGCGGTAGACGACCGAGTCGACCTCGGCCCCGACCGCCGCGTCGCGCTCGGCGTCGCGCACGAAGCCGAGCCGTTCGTAGAGCGCCTGGGCCCGGGTGTTGCGAACGCCGGTGTCGAGCACGAGCGCCGATGAACCCCACTCGAGCGCGGTCTCGAGACTCGCCCGCGTGAGCACGGCGCCGAGCCCCGCGCCCTGGGCTCCCGGGTCGACCGAGATCAGTCGCACCTCGGCCTCGCCGGCCCTGGCGACACGCGAGTACCGGGTGCCTGCTCGCAGCACACTGGCCGTGCCGACGATCGCGCCGTCGGCGCCGGAGGCCACGAGCACGGTGCCGTCAGCGGCCCGCCCGGCGGTATCGGCCTCGAACGCCGCCCGCTCGGCGCTCTTCGGCAGGTGACCGTAGGGACCGGCGGCGAATGCGCGCACGATCACGGCGGCCTCCGCGTCGGCCTCGTCGGGGCGGATCGATCGGACGATCACGTCGGCGGCGGAGGTGCGGGCGGTGTCGTTCGTCATCGTGAACCAGCCTAAGCGGCCGCGCGACGGGTCCCGCCGATCGCGGAAGCTGCCGACGACGTGCGCGAGATCGGCCCGCGACGCACGAATCTGCGAAGCCCCGAGGCATCCGTGCGCGTGAAGCGGCGTAGCCTTGAGGGGTGACAGCGTTCGTCTCTGCCCTCGATCTGTTCTCGATCGGGATCGGCCCCTCGAGTTCGCACACCGTCGGCCCCATGCGGGCGGCTCGAATGTTCGTCGAGGCGCTCGACGAACAGGGTGCCCTCGGTGCGGTCACCCGTGTCTCGTGCTCGCTCTACGGCTCGCTCGGCGCGACGGGCCTCGGCCACGGCACCCCCGACGCGGTCGTCGCGGGCCTCGCGGGCCTCGAACCGCACGACTGCGATCCCGACGACGTGCGCGGCGCCTGGGCGCGGCTCGACGAGTCCGGCCCCGACGGCGCCGAGGTGCGCCTCTTCGGTCGGCACCCGATCCGGCTGCGGCAGAGCGACATCTCGCTCGAGCCCCGCACGCGCCTGCCCGGCCACCCGAACGCGATGACCCTGCAGGCGTTCGGCGACGGGCCCCTCCCGATCGCCGAGGAGACGTACTACTCGGTCGGCGGCGGCTTCATCCGCCGGGAGGGCGATGCCGCGAGCGAGGCCGAGGCACTGCGCCACCCGCTCCCCTACTCGACCGCAGCTGAACTCCTCGCGCTCTGCGAGGAGCACGGCGTCTCCTTCTGCGACATCTCGCGCCACAACGAGGTCGCGGTGCACGGCGAGGCCGGCATCGACGAGGGCCTCGACGCGATCTGGGCGGCGATGGCCGAGTGCGTCGCGCACGGCATGACGACCGAGGGCACCCTGCCCGGCGGGCTCAAGGTGAAGCGCCGCGCCCCCGAGGTGCGCCGTCGTCTCGAGGCCTACGACCACGACGAGATCGAGGCCGTGCACCACCGCGACACCTCGACCGAGTGGCTGCACGCCTTCGCCCTCGCCGTCAATGAAGAGAACGCCTCCGGCGGGCGCGTCGTCACCGCGCCGACGAACGGCGCGGCGGGCATCATCCCGGCGGTCGGCCACTACTACCTGCGCTTCGTGCCCGGCGCGGATGCCGCAGGCATCCGCCGCTTCCTGCTCACCGCCTCGGCCATCGCGAGCCTCGTGAAGAAGAACGCCTCGATCTCGGGCGCCGAGGGCGGCTGCCAGGCCGAGGTCGGCTCGGCGTGCGCGATGGCCGCGGGCGCGCTGTGCGCGGTGCTCGGCGGAACGCCGGGGCAGATCGAGAACGCCGCCGAGATCGCGATGGAGCACCACCTCGGCCTCACCTGCGACCCCGTCGCGGGGCTCGTGCAGGTGCCGTGCATCGAGCGCAACGCGATCGCGGCCTCGACGGCCGTCTCGGCCGCGCGTCTCGCGCTGCACGGCGACGGCACGCACCTCGTCTCGCTCGACACCGTGATCGAGACGATGCGCCAGACCGGCATCGACATGATGACGAAGTACAAGGAGACGAGCGAGGGCGGTCTCGCGGTGAACGTCATCGAGTGCTGACGCCCGCCCTGTCCCCCAGACGGGGACTCTCCCGGCGACGCGCCGCTTCTGTCACAGTTTCCCCATGGAAAGCGACCCGACGATCGACCCGTCCTTCTTCTTCGGCGCCGGCCTCATCGGCCTCATCATCGGCCTGGTGATCTATCTCGCCGTTCTCGCGCTCATGCTGTGGATCGGCTACGTGATCATCAAGGCCGCCGTGCGCAACGGCCTGCGCGAGCACACCATGTGGCTGGAGAGCCGCAGGGGCCCCCTGCGCTGACCTCGGTTCAGCAGTCGCAGCTGATGCCCCCGGCACCGGCGGCGGGCGAACCGCCGAGCCCTGAGCGGCCGACGTTGGTGAGCGGGTCGGCGGCGAGCTGCGCGAGCCCGTCGGCCGTCTCGTAGGCGAAGCCCTCGCGCACCCAGTACTCGAAGCCGCCGATCATCTCCTTCACGGGGTGCCCGAGCCGGGCGAACTCGAGGGCTGCACGCGTTGCCCCGTTGCATCCGGGGCCCCAGCAGTAGACGACCACCGCGGTGCCCGGCCCGACGAGCGCGGTGCCCTCCTCGGCGATGCGGCGGCGCGGCAGGTGCACCGCCCCGGGCACGTGGCCCTGCGCCCACGCCTCGTCGCTGCGGGTGTCCACGAGCACGAACCCGGCACCGCCCTCGGCGAGCGCCGCGGCGACGTCCGAGACGTCCGCTTCGACCGCGAGGCGAGCCGCGAAGTGTGCGATCGCCGCCTCGGGCGAGGCGACCGTGTCGAAGAGCGCAGCGGTGGCGGAGGCGGCCGGGGCGACGGGGGCGGTGAGTTCGGTCATGCGCCCAGACTGCCAGCCGGCGTGCCTCGGGACGCAGGAAAATCGCGCCAATCCGCGGCGACATCCGGCCAGCCCCGCGGCATGCGGCCGCCTGGCCGGGTCGGAGCTCAGGCGGGCGCGAAGAACGCCGTCACAGCGGCACCGAGTGCGGCGAGGTCGTCGACGTGCGCGAGCTCGCGGGCCGAGTGCATCGAGAGCAGCGGCACCCCGACGTCGACGGTGCGGATGCCGAGGCGGGTCGCGGCGAGCGGCCCGATCGTCGAGCCGCACGGGATCGCGTTGTTCGACACGAAGGGCTGGGTCGGCACGCCCGCCTGGCGGCAGACCCCCGTCCACAGCGCCGAGCCGACGGCGTCGCTCGCGTAGCGCTGGTTCGCGTTGAGCTTCAGCAGGGGGCCGCCGCCGAGCACGGGACGGTTCGCGGGGTCGTGCCGCTCGGGGTAGTTCGGGTGCACGGCGTGGCCGGCGTCGGAGGAGAGGATCCATGACGCGGCGAACGCGCGACGGCGCTCGTCGTCGCCGGCGCCGAGGCCCGCGGCGATGCGCACGAGTACATCTTCGAGCATGGGGCCGCTCGCGCCCGAACGCGACTCCGAGCCGAGCTCCTCGTGGTCGAAGGCCGCGAGCACGCTGACATGTCCGGCCTCGGCCGGGGCGGCGAGCAGGGCCACGAGTCCGGCGTAGACCGAGCTGAGGTTGTCCATGCGGCCGGAGGCGAACAGCTCGCCCGAACGGCCGAAGCGCGCGGGAGCGTTCGTGTCGGCGACGAGCACATCGTGCCCGACGATCGTCGCCCCCGGCACGCCGGCGAACCTGGCGAGCTCGGCGAGGAGGTCGGCCTCGTCGTCGCCGACGACGCCCCAGACCGGCTGCGTGTGGCGCTGCTTGTCGAGGGTGAGGCCCTTGTTCACCTCGCGGTCGAGGTGGATGGCGAGCTGCGGGATGCGCAGCATCGGCCCGGTGCGCACGAGGTGCAGCGCGCCGTCGTCGGTGGCGATGCGGCCCGCGAGTTCGAGTTCGCGGTCGAGCCACGAGTTGAGCAGCGGCCCGCCGTACAGCTCGACGCCCGCCTGCAGCACGCCGTCGCCCGTGGTGGAGGGGTTCGGCTTGAGCTTGAACGAGGGCGAGTCGGTGTGCGCGCCGAGGATGCGGAACGGCGTCACGGGGCCGGCCCCGTCGGGCTGCACCCACGCGATCACCGCGCCGTCGCGCACGACGACCCGACGGCCGGGCGCGGCGGGCCACGCCTCGGTCTCGTCGAGACGATCGAACCCGGCGGCCTCGAGGCGCCGGGCGACCTCGGCGGCCGCGTGGTACGACGAGGGCGAGGCCTGCACGAATGCGGCGAAGTCCTCGATGTAGGCGTCGGTCGGGGTCACGGGCGTGGCAGCAGGCATGCCTCCATCCAACACCGCCGACCCCCTCGACGACGAACCGACCGGCACGGGCCGGGTGACGCGCTCAAGCGAAGCGCACCGTCGCCTGCAGGCGCGAGCGCACCTCCATGACCTCGGTGCCGCCGAGGTGGGCCGAACCGGGCAGCCCCTCGCGCACGGCGCTCGCGAGTCGCGAGCTGCGCACGAGGGCGATGGTCGCCCCGCGGTACGTGCCGCCGAGCTCGAGCGGCTCGGCCGCGTACTGGTCGGGAACGACGACGACGAGCGCGGTCGGCTTGACCTTCGCGGCCCTGCCGATGGCCTTCGCCCGGGCTGCGAGCGCCTTGATCGGCCGTTCACCCGCGAGCGCCTCGCCGACGAGTTCGCCGCGCTTCAGCGCGACGGGCCCGCCCCAGTCCTCCGACTGGATGGCGAAGAGCCCCGTCGGGCCGAGCACGAGATGGTCGAGCTTCGGGGGCAGCCCGTGCCCCGCGGCATCCGTCGCGAGGTCGTGCCAGATCGTGTAAGCGATACCGAGCGTCGACAGCGAACGCGCCGTCGCCTCCTCGGCGAGCGCATCGGCGAGCACATGGCGGATGTCACGGGGCGCGCCCCGCACGAGCGCCGGGTCGTACGGGTCGTCGAGGGGCGCTCCGCGCCCCACCCACTCACGGATCAGCCCGAGGTACCGCTCGCGGGAGAGCCCGCCGGGGTGGCCGTACGAACGCGCGAGCGGGCGCGAGTCGCGCCGCGGCCGAGGCGCGGCGGGCGCCCACGTCGCCGGGGTCGACTCCGCTCCTCCGCCGTTGCCGCGGTCGAACGCCGCTCGTGCCGCGGGCGTGCCGACGAGCACCCAGGCGCGCTGCACCGCGTGGAAGCGGGCCGGGTCGCCGCCGGTGTCGGGGTGGGCCACGCGCAGCGCGCGCCGATAGGCCAAGCGGAGCTCCGTGGCATCCGCGTCGGAGGCGACGCCGAGCACCTCGTACGGTGAGTCGGCGAGCGGTGAATCGGGCATGGGCTCGCTTTCGATCTGCGACCACGAGAATACCGCGCTGAACTGGGGCGCGGGTCTAGACTGCGGAGCAATCCGGCCCACCGGGCCGCCGAAGCACCGGGAGGCCGCGATGCTCGTGGAGGTCAACTACTGGGCGGTCGTCGTCGCGACGCTCTCGACGATGCTCGTCGGCTCGATCTGGTACACCCCGAAGGTGTTCGGCAACTACTGGATGCGCGTCGCGAAGGTCGACGACTCGGGCGACCGCGGCGCCGTCGGGCCGATCCTCACGACCCTCATCGTGAGCTTCATCTCGGCGTGGGTGCTCGCGATCGCCGCCCAGATCGCGTGGACCGCGCTCGGCGGCAACTACCTCGGGGTCACGATCATGGTCGGGCTCATGCTGTGGGCCGGATTCACCGCGGCCCGCTTCATCACCCACGACGCCTTCGAGGGCCGTCCTCCCGGGCTCACCATCCTGAACATCGCCCACGAGCTCGTGACCGTCATCGTGATGGCGCTCATCATCGGCGTCTGGCCGCCGGCCGGCACCGTCTGACCGCGCCCCTGCGTTCGCCGCCGGATGCCACGTGCCCGATCACGCGTCGGGCAGCAGCAGCATCCCGTCGTCGATGAGTTCGCGTACCGCGGGCAGCAGCTCTGCGGCGAGCGCCTGCTCGTCGACCTCGAGCAACTGGGCGAGCGCGGCGATGATCGCTCCGACCGCGAGTTCGCCGTCGCAGGCGCCGACGAGGGCCGCGAGGCCCGTGCCCGGCGAGACGGTGCGCCCGAAGCCGCCGCCCTGGCGCAGCAGCATCGCCGTGGGGTCCTCGTCGCCGGGCCAGTAGTGCCGCTCCTCGGTGACGTCGCCGGCGACGCGCAGGCGCAGCATGCCGAGTTCGGCGTCGCTCGCGAGCGCCTGGCGGTCGTGCGCGGCGAGCATCACGGCGAGGTGTCGGCCGAGCGCGGAGGCATCGCCGCCGAGCGGCCCGTGGCGGCGCTCCACGCGCGCGAGCGGTGGCGCCGCCGAGGCATCCGGCTGCTCGACGGGTCGGCGCAGCAGCACGTACCCGAACCCGACGCGATCGACGCCGCGCGCCTCGAAGTCGTCGAGCCAGGCGTCGTAGAGGCGGTCGAAGGCGGGGGTGCCGGGGCGCGTGCCCCCGTCGCGGATCCAGGTCTCGGCGTACTCGGCGACACCCTGCACCTCGCGTTCGACGAACCAGTGCTCGAGCCCGGTCGACGACGCCCAGGCGACGGCCCGCTCGAGACCGTCGGCCTCGCCGCGGTACTCCCAGTTCGCGAGCAGCTGCGCGACGCCGCCGGGCTCGAGGTGCTCGGCCGCACCCCGCACCACGGCCTCGACGAGCGCGTCGCCGACCATGCCGCCGTCGCGGTAGTCGTATTCGGGCACGCCCTCGGTGCGGGGTGTGATCACGAACGGCGGGTTCGACACGATGCGGTCGAAACGCTCGCCCGCGACGGGTTCGAAGAGACTGCCGTGGCGCAGTTCGACACCCTCGATGCCGTTGAGCCGCAGGTTCATTTCGGCCAGCACGAGGGCACGTTCGGAGATGTCGGTGGCGACGACCTCGTCGGCGAACCGTGCGGCGTGCATCGCCTGGATGCCGCAGCCGGTGCCGAGGTCGAGCACCCGCCTCGCCGGCGTCGGCAGCATGAGGCCCGAGAGCGTCATCGAGGCGCCGCCGACCCCGAGCACGTGGTGCTCGCCGAGGGCGTGGCCGAGGGCGAGCTCGCCGAGGTCCGAGAGGATCCACCACTCCACCTCGCCCCGCTCGTCGGCGAAGGCGTAGGGGCGCAGGTCGAGGGCGGCGGTGACCTTCCCGCCCGACTCGCGCACGAGTCCGAGCCGGGCGGCGCCGTCGACGCCGAGCGTCGCGAGCGCCTCGCCCACCTCTGCGACAGGCACCGGGAGGCCGAGCACGAAGAGCTCGGCCAGCGCGGCGAGCGGTGCGGATGCCCCGTGCTCGCCGCGGCGCGCGTCGAGCACGCGCCGCGCGGGCACGCGCTCACCGCGGTGCAGCGCCGCGGCTGCCTCCTCGCCCCAGAGCCCCTCGAGGGCGTCGACGGTGTAGTCGGCTCGGCGGAGGTCGTCGGCGAGGCGGGTCAGGAGTTCGGGGCTGCGTGCGGGATCCACCCGACCATTCAAGCGCAGCGGGCAGGCGGATGCGGCCGCCGGATGGCGTTCAGCGGGCGGCGCCGACCCCCACGACGAGCTCGAGGAGGAGCGGGAACGGCCCGAAGCCGTCGTCGATGGTGAGGTGGCCGCCGCCCTCGACGACGACCCGCTCGAGATCGAAACGCGCCGCGAGGCCCTCGGCCTCGACCGGCGAGTACGGGTCGACGTCGCCTGCGACCACGACAGGGGGTTCCCCGCTCGCCGCGGTGAGGGCGGCGGCGACGGCGCTCGCGGAGATCGCACCGCGCTCGTCGCTCACGTCGCCGCTCGTCGCGAACGGCGCGATCTCGGGGATCGCCGTCACGACCGCATCCGAGGGCGGCGCGGCGAGCAGCACACGTCGCGCGACGGGGTCGCCGAGGCCTGCCGCGGCCCGCGCACGGGCATGCGCGACCCAGAGCAGGCAGCCGAGGCTGTGCGCGACGACCGTGAGCTGCTCGGGGTCGGTGCCGCGCAGCTCGTCGTCGAGTGCGGCGAGCCACTCGCCGCGTACGGGCGCGTCGGGCTCCGGCAGTTGCGGATACCGCACCTCATGGCCGCGCCCGCCGAGCTCCTCGGCCAGCCAGCGCTGCCAATGCCCATCGGGCCTGCGGTTCTGCCAGCCGTGCAGAATGAGCACCTGGGCCATGGCGTCCCTCCGATCACTGCGGGCGCCGTTCGCCCACGACGCCCATTCAAACCCGGCGGGGCGCCGTGGCGCGCGATGCACGTCACACAGGCGTCATCTGCGCGACATCCTCGATTGCGCCCCGTAACCCGAGCGTCACACGGTGCGCGTAGCGTGGGCATACGATCGTGGCACCGAGGGGAGGTCGCAGAATGACGGAGTCACCGGCACCGGCGCTCGAGCGCCTGCGTCAAGACGCGCGCGACGAGCTCGCCGCGCTCATCGAGCTGCGCTGCCGGCTCGGCGAAGACCCCTGGGAGTTCCTGCCCGAACTCCCCTCGGTCGACGAGCAGGTCGTCGCGACCCTGCGCGAAGACCGCCTCCGCTCAGACGAGTGGGCTCCGGCACGCTCCCGCGCCTACCACCCGGCCGCGCGTCAGGGCGAGGCCGCCCGATTCGAGTTCGACCTCCTGCGCGGCATCGCGCTGGAGCATCCCGAACTGAGCGCGGCCGTCTGGTCGGTGCTCGACCGGGTGCCCGCCGCCTGGTGAGGCGGCAGCCGCGACCGGCCCCTCAGGCCGGGCCGGCGAGCGATTCGGTACGGCGCCGCTGCACCCGCATCCAGGTGAAGAACCCGAGCAGCGTGAAGGCGCCGTAGAAGAGGTACATCAGGGCCGAGGCGTAGTACCCGGCCGAGACGAGCAGCGGCACGCCGACGATGTCGACGGCGACCCAGACGAGCCAGAACTCCGTCCAGCCCTTGGCCATGCCCCAGGTCGCGAGGAGCGAGCCCATGAAGATCCAGGCGTCGGCCCACACCGGCTCGAAGGAGCCGAGTGCGCGGAAGATCGGGGTGAGCACGAGCGTGCCGCCGACGAGGAGCCCCACGAGCAGCAGCCGCTCGCGTCCGCTCGCCCACCGCGGGTCGACCGCCGAGGCGCCCACCGCCGCGTTGCGGTGACGCGACCACTGCACCCAGCCGTAGATCGAGACGCAGATGAACATCAGCTGGCGGCCCGCCTGCCCGAGCAGGTTGACCGGGTTGGGCGTGTCGAAGACGGCACCCATGAAGACCGTGAACAGCAGCGCATTGCCGACGATGCCGACCGGCCAGGCCCACACCTTGCGCCGCAGGCCGCCGAGCGCGCTCGCGAGCCCGAACAGGTTGCCGACGATCTCGCGCCAGAGGATCACCTGGTCGCCGATGACGAGCTGGGCGTCGAAGAGCCACTCGATCGGGTTCACGGTGCGGCCGATGCGCCGTTCGCCTCGGCCTCCGCCGCCGCGCGGGCGGCCCGCCGACGAACTCGGAAGCCCTCGATCGCACGCCAGCCGAGGAGGAAGAGTGCGAGCGTCACCGTCGCCACGATGACGAAGGCGATCGCCGCGCCCTCACCGGTCAGCACGCGCAGCCCCAGGCCGCCCGCGACGGTCACCGCCCAGACGACGACCCCCGTCGGCCAGATCGCGAGCGGGCGACGCCACGCCAGCGAGACGAGCCATCCGACGACGAGCGCCACGAGGAACGGCCAGCCCGTGTGCACGACACCCGCGAGGTCGACGCTCTCGCCGTGGCTGCGGCGGCCGATCATCACGAAGAGCACGACGAGCACGGCGTCGACGAAGAAAGCGCCCACGGCGCCGGCGGCCTGAGACGGGGTGTTCTGGCGGTTCACCCCTCAATCGTAGAGCCCCGCCGAACGCGAGAGCCCGGTGGGTACGCGAGAGCCCGGTGGGCGGGCACGATCGCCTGCTCCACCGGGCTCACCGGATCCTGCTGCCGGTCAGAGCACCTTCGAGAGGAAGGCGCGGGTGCGCTGGTGCTGCGGGTTCGACAGCACCTCGCGCGGGTCGCCCTGCTCGACGACGACGCCGCCGTCCATGAAGACGAGCGTGTCGGCGACCTCTCGCGCGAAGCCCATCTCGTGGGTCACGACGATCATCGTCATGCCGCTCTTCGCGAGCTCCTTCATGACCTCGAGCACCTCGCCGACGAGCTCGGGGTCGAGCGCCGACGTCGGCTCATCGAAGAGCATGAGCTTCGGCTCCATCGCGAGCGCGCGGGCGATCGCGACGCGCTGCTGCTGCCCGCCCGACAGCTGCGACGGGTAGTAGTCGCTGCGTTCGGCGAGGCCGACCCGGGCGAGCAGTTCGAGCGCGCGCGCCTTGACCTGCCCCTTCGGCTGCCCCTTCTTCAGCAGCGTCGGAGCGAGCATCACGTTCTCGACCGCCGTCATGTGCGGGAAGAGGTTGAAGCGCTGGAACACCATGCCGATGTCTCGACGCTGCTTCGCGGCGTCCTTCGGGTGCAGCTCGTAGATCTTGTCACCGTGCTGGCGGTAGCCGACGAGCGAGCCGTCGACCGACAGGCGGCCGGCGCTCACCGTCTCGAGGTGGTTGATGCAGCGCAGGAAGGTCGACTTGCCCGAACCCGAGGGGCCGACGAGGCAGAGCACCTCGCCGCGCTTCACCTCGAGCGAGATCGAGCGCAGCACGGTGTTCGAGCCGTACGCCTTCGAGACGGCTTCGGCCTTCACCATGGGGGTTTCCGCGGCGTTCATGCGCCTCCTCCCGGACGGTTCGAGGGCGGCACGACACCCGGCAGCTCGCCGGGCTCGACGGCAGCCATGGCACTGGTCTCGACGGTCGGTTTCTGCGGGGCGGGGCGCTGGTCGACGCCCTTCGCGAAGTGCCGCTCGAGGTAGTACTGGCCGACCATCAGGATCGACGTGATCGCGAGGTACCAGATCGAGGCGACGATCAGCATCGGCACCGGCTGGTACGTCTTCGCCGCGATGTCGCTCGTGCGGGTGAACAGCTCGAGCGAGAACGGCACCGCGGTGACGAGCGAGGTCGTCTTCAGCATCGAGATGACCTCGTTGCCCGTCGGCGGGATGATCACCCGCATCGCCTGGGGCAGGATGACCCGGCTCATCGTGTGCCACCAGCCGAGGCCGAGGGCGGTGGCCGCCTCGTCCTGGCCCTTGTCGACGGCCAACAGGCCGGCGCGCACGATCTCGGCCATGTACGCGGCCTCGTTCAGTGCGAGGCCGATGACGGCGAGGAAGAAGTAGCTGAACAGATCGCTCGTGTCGAAGGAGACCCACGGCTCGGTGAAGGGGATGCCGATGTCGATCGTCTTGTAGATGACGCCGATCAGCCCCCAGAACACCAGCTGCACATACACCGGGGTGCCGCGGAACAGCCAGAGGTACGCCCACGCGACCGACTTCACGACCGGGTTCGGCGAGAGCCGCATGACGGCGAGCGCGACGCCGAGCAGGATCGCGATGACCATCGAGTAGATCGTCAGCTGCAGGGTGTAGCCGGCCGCCTCGATGACGCGCACGTCGAAGAGGTACTTGCCGACCTCGGGCCAGTTGTAGACCGGGCGGTTCACGGCCGCGTCGACGATGAAGAGCACGGCGATCGCGGCGAGCACGATCGCGAGCACCATGCGCCACGGATGGCGCAGCTTGATCGCCTTGATGGCCTCGGGCGGAGTCTCTGCTCCTGGGCCGGTCGGCGGGGTCTCGGACCCCGCCGGCCGGGAAGGCGTTTCGGACATGACTGCGGTGTCCTACCGGGTCAGTTGGTCGCGCCGTTGATGACGGCCTCGTCGACCGCACCCGACTCGATGCCGGCCGCCGTGAGGATCTCGAGGTAGGTGCCGTCGTCGATGAGCGACTGCAGCGCGGCCTGCACGGCCTTCGTCATGTCGCTGCCCTTCTGGGTGGCGAAGCCGTACGGGGCGGCGTCGAACATCTCGCCGACGGTCTCGAGCTGGCCGTCGAGCTTCGAGACCGCGTCGCCGGTCACGGGCAGGTCGGCCGAGAAGGCGTCGGCCTTGCCGTTGACGACCGCGGTCGTGACCTCGGGCTGGCCGTCGAACGGCAGGATCTCGATGGCCGGCTCACCCGCGTCGAGGCACGCCTGGTTGCGGGCGGGCAGCTCATCGGTGTGCTGGATGGTGCCGGCCTGGACCGCGACGGTCTTGCCGCAGGCGGTGTCGGGGGTGATGTCGCTGCCCGCGGGAGCGGCCCACAGGCTGCCCGCGTTCAGGAAGTCGACGAAGTCGACCGAGGCCTGACGTTCGACCGTGTCGGTGAACGACGACGAGCCCATGTCGAGCGCGCTCTCCTGGATGCGCGGGATGATGCTGTCGAAGCTCAGGATCTCCCATTCGGGCTCGAGGCCGAGCTTGGCCGAGACCGCCTCGGCGAGCTCGACGCCCCAGCCGGTCGGGTTGCCCGCGTCGTCCTTGTACTCGTTCGGCGGGTACTCGGCGTCGGTGCCGATGCGCAGCACGCCCGAGTCCTTGACCTCGGCGGGCAGCAGGGCGACCGCGGCGTCGTCGGCCGTGATCGAGGTCGTGGGGGCGTCGCTCTCGGCGGAACCGCCCTCGCTGGCCGAGTTGTTCACGCAACCCGTGAAGAGCAGTGCCGCGGCGGATGCGACGGCGGCCGGCAGGAGAAGTCGGCGGATGTTCATGTTTGGTACCTCTGTCGTCACGCGATCAATGGGGACAAGACGGCCGGGCGTATCGCAAGGCTCCGTCGCCGTACCGGTAGAGCCTAAACCACGGTTCGCCGCACGCATGCATATCGCCGTATCACGATTCGGCTGCGATTGGTTTCGTTCGTTTCGAACAGAGCTGACGCAAGATTCCGTACTTTTTGGCACCCGATGCCGCGCGACCCCCGGTCGGCGCGGCGCACTCGGATGATGCGCTGCCCGTGGCATCCCGCTCGATAGGCTGGGCCCACCGTGGGAAGCTACTCAGAACTGCTCAAGACCCAGGGCGTCGCGCGCATCATCGCCGCCCAGCTGACGGCGCGCTTCCCGTTCGGCATGCTCTCGCTCGCGTTCCTCCTCCACGTCGAGCAGCAGACCGGCTCCTACGGCGCCGCCGGCCTCGTGCTCGCCGCCACCTCGATCGGCCAGGCCATCGCCGGGCCCTTCACGAGCCGGCTCATGGGCCGCTTCGGCATGCGCCCGGTGCTCATCATCACGCTCGTCGTGTGCGTCACCGGCGTCGTGGCGATCGGCGTGCTGCCGCTCACCGTTCCCCTCTATATGGCGATCGGGTTCATCGCCGGGCTCGCGACCCCGCCCGTGCAGCCGGCCGTGCGCACCATCTATCCGAAGATGGTGAACTCCCGCCAGCTCACGCCGCTGTTCTCGCTCGACGCCTCGGCCCAGGAGATCATCTGGGTGGTCGGGCCGGTCGTGACGACGTTCGTCTCGACGCAGATCGGCACGGTGTGGGGCATCCTGCTCGCCGCTGCGCTCATGGTCGTCGGCGGCGCCTGGTTCATCTCCTCGCCCGAGCTCGGGCGCGTGCGCATCCCGCGCTCGAAGCGCAGGCTCGGCGTCGTGCTGACCCGGCCGCCCGTGCTCCTCGCGACGGTGGTCGGGTTCCTCCTCATCGGCGCGTGCGCCGCGATCGAGGCCGGGGTCGTCGCCGTGTTCGGGCACGACGGGGCCGAGGCCGGCATCGTGCTCGCGATCTTCTCGGTCGGCTCGCTCGCGGGCGGGCTCTTCCTCGGTCATGTGCCCATCGGGCCGTGGTCGACGGCCCGCCGCATGTTCATCGTGTTCGCGGGAACCGCGCTCGCCGCGTTCGTCATGGACTTCTGGTGGCTCTCGATCACCCTGTTCATCGCCGGCATCGGCATCGCCCCCGCGCTCGCGGTGCTCTTCGCGATCGTCTCGTCGAGCGTGAAGTTCTCCGACACCGCCGAGGCCTACGGCTGGGTCGGCACCGGCCAGCTCATCGGCGCGGCCCTCGGCTCGGCGCTCGCCGGGTTCCTCATCGACGGCTACGGCGCCCAGGGCGCGTTCTGGGCGGCGACGGGGCTCGCCTTCCTCGGCTTCCTCGTGCCGGCGCTCGCCCGGCGATGGCACCCCGATCTCCGCGGGCGCGACGCGAGCCCGATCCCCGACACCGAACCGGTGCCGCTGCAACCGAGTTAGAGAACCGGCAGGATGTCACGAAACCTCGACCCAGCGCCGCTGCTGCCGCTCGCCGACGGCGCGGTCATCCCCCAGCTCGGCTACGGACTGTACAAGGTGCCGCCGGCCGACGCGACGAGGCTCAGCCTCGAGGCGATCGAGGCCGGCTACCGCCACCTCGACACGGCCGCCTTCTACGGCAACGAGCGCGAGGTCGGCGAGGCGGTGCGCGCCGCGCCGGTACCGCGCGAGGAGCTCTTCGTCACGAGCAAGGTCTGGAAGGACGACAACGGCTACGACGAGGCGCTGCGCGCGTTCGAGGCCTCGATGGCGCGCCTGGGTCTCGAACGGCTCGACCTTCTCCTCATCCACTGGCCGGTGCCGTCGACCGACCGCTTCGTCGACACGTGGCGCGCGCTCGTCCGCCTCCGCGACGAGGGCCGGGTGGGCTCGATCGGTGTCGCGAACTTCCACGCCCACCATCTCGAGCGGATCATCGGCGAGACCGGCGTCGCCCCCGTCGTCAACCAGGTCGAGCTGCACCCGTGGCTGCCCCAGATCGAGCTGCGGGCGTTCGACCTGGCCCACGGCATCCTCACCGAAGCCTGGTCGCCGCTCGCCCGCGGCCGGGTGCTCGCCGATCCGGTGCTCGCCGAGCTCGCGGCCCGGCACGGTCGCACACCGGCGCAGATCGTCCTCCGCTGGCACGTGCAGCTCGGCAACGTCGTCATCCCGAAGGCGTCCTCGCCCGCGCGCATCCGCGAGAACCTCGACGTCTTCGACTTCGAGCTGCGCCTCGGCGACCTCGCCGAGATCGCCGCGCTCGAGAGCGGCGAGCGCACCGGGCGCGACCCCGACGACGACTGATCCCGGTCGCTCGGTCACGGCCCGGTCACGAGCAGGTCACGGCCCGGTCACAGGCGAAATCCGATCGTGACCCGACTCCCAGCGAGCGTCCAGACAGCGACTGCTGCGCCGGTCCTAGCCTGACCGCATGAGACGAATCGCGCCCGTGGCCGCAGCCGCCGCACTCACCGTTCTGCTCCTCGCCGGGTGCTCGATGGGCTCGGGCGGCGAGAGTTCCGGCTACGAACCCGCGATGCCGGCGCCGGCTGAGGGCGGCGATACCGGGCAGTCCGCCGACGAGGCGGCCGACGCCGATGGCGGCAGCCCGGCAGCCACGCAGAGCGTCATCACGACGGGACGCATGTCGATCACCGTCGACGACCCGCTCGCCGCGGCTGAAGAAGCCGCCGCCCTCGCCGACGACGCGGGCGGCCGGACCGAGAGCCGCACCGAGCAACCGGGCGCCGGCTCGGCGTCGCCGCGCGCCGAGCTCGTGCTCAGGGTGCCCGCCGACGAGCTCGATGCGGTCGTCGACGAGCTGCGGGAGTTCGGACACGTCAACGGGGTCACGATGAACGAGTCCGACGTCTCGACCGAGCGCAAGGACCTCGACGCGCGGATCGAGGCGCTCGGCGCGTCCGTCGACCGGCTCGAGCTGTTGCTCTCGCAGGCGTCCACGATCACCGACCTCATCGCGATCGAGTCGGAGCTGACGACCCGGCAGGCCGAGCTCGACAGCCTCACGCAGCAGCGCGACTGGCTCGTCGACCAGGTCGACTACTCGACGTTGACGGTCGAGCTGATCACCGTCGAGACGGCCCCCGACACCGCGCCCGACGACTTCTGGAGCGGGCTCGCTGCGGGGTGGGCGGCCCTCGTCGGGTTCGCCTCGGCGCTCGGCGTCGCGATCGGCGTGCTCCTGCCGTGGATCGCGGTACTGCTCGTGATGGCGGCGATCGTCGTGCTCGTCGTCGTGCTCGCGACCCGCGGTCGCCGGCGAGCGACGCCCGTCACGACGCCCGCCGCGCCCGCGGCCCCGTCCGGGCCCGCCGCGCCCGCGGCCGATCCGCAGCGCCCGGCACCCTCCCCCGAAGACGAGCCCCGGGCGTAGTCTGGCGGCGTGAGCGCGACGACCGAGAACCCGACGCCCGAGTCCACGACGACGATGCCCCCCACGCCCGAGTCCCTGCTCGGCGACGAACTCCTCGAACGGTTCCGGGCGAGGGCCGCCGAGTCCGATCGCGACAACGCATTCTTCGACGACGACCTCGCCGAGCTGCGCTCCGCCGGCTACCTGACCGCGCTCGTGCCGGTCGAGTTCGGCGGCCTCGGCTGGTCGACGCTCGATGTCGTGCGCGCGCAGCAGCGGCTCGCGGGCGCCGCGCCGGCGACGGCCCTCGCGGTCAACATGCATCTCGTCTGGACGGGCGTGGCGAAGGTCCTCCGCGACCGGGGCGACGACACGCTCGAGTTCGTGCTGCGCGAGGCGGGCGCCGGCGAGATCTTCGGCTTCGGCATCAGCGAGGCGGGCAACGACCTCATGCTCTTCGGCTCCCGATCGACGGCCGAGCCGCAGCCCGACGGCGGCTACCGCTATACGGGGCGCAAGATCTTCACCTCGCTCTCGCCGGCGTGGACGAGGCTCGGCACGATGGGCCTCGACCGCGTCTCGCCCGACGCCCCGAAGCTCGTCTACGGCTTCATCGACCGCGAGGACCCCGACGTCAAGGTCCTCGACGACTGGAACACCATGGGCATGCGGGCCAGTCAGAGCCGCACGACGGTGCTCGACGGCGCCTACGCCCCGGCCGACCGCATCGTGCGCCGCCTCGACCCGGGTCCGAACACCGACCTCCTCGTCTTCGGCATCTTCGCGAACTTCGAGCTGCTCCTCGCCTCGGTGTACACGGGCATCGGCGCGCGCGCGCTCGAGCTCGCGGTGGCCGCGGCCCACCGCCGCACCTCGATGAAGCACGACGGCCGGCCGCTCGCGCACGACCCCGACGTCCGCTGGCGCGTCGCCGACGCCGCACTCGCCTACGACGCCGTTCCGCCCCAGCTCGAGGCCGTCGCGCGCGACCTCGACGGGCTCGTCGACCACGGCGCCGCCTGGTTCCCGAAGCTCGTCGGGGTGAAGATCCGTGCCACCGAGACCGCGAAGCACGTCGTCGACCAGGCGGTCAGGGTGGCGGGCGGCTCGAGCTACTTCGCCGGCTCGGAGCTCGGTCGGCTCTACCGCGACGTGCTCGCGGGCATCTTCCACCCCTCCGACGACGAGTCCGCGCACGCCACGGTCGCGAACGCGTGGCTCGGCCCCGTCCCCGACTGACCGCGACGGGTTTGGCTAGACTTGCGAGGGCGACGAACGTCGCCAACGCACACTGGAGGTCGTTGTGAACGTCGTCGCCACCGTCATCGCCATGGCATTTTTCGTCTTCGGCATGTGGGTCATGAGCATCGCCCCCGAGGTGGCCGGCTTCGAGGCGGCGACCTTCTTCTCCGGCATCATCGCCGTGGCGCTCGCCCTCGCGATCCCGTTCCACGTGCTCGGCCGCGCCGACGACTGAGCGCGCCGCGATGACCCTTCCGGCGCACGACACCCGCGTCACCTACCCCGCAGGCTCGCTCGCCGAGCGGGCGACGGTGCTGCACGTCCAACCCGCGGGCGAGGGCCTCGTCGCCGTCGTCACCGACGTCACGGCCTTCCACCCGGTCGACGCCGCCTGGCCCGACCAGCCGGCCGACGCGGGCGCGATCATCCTCGCCGACGGCACGCAGCTGCCGATCCGCGACGCGGTCGTCGCCGCGAGCGACGGCACCGCACTGCACCTCGGCGCCGACGTCCCGGTGCGCAAGGGCACCGAGGGCTGGGCGTTCCTCGTCGCGCACCTCGTCGACGCGGGTTCGGCGATCGCCGAGGGCGACGAGGTCGAGATCACGGCGGAGGCCACGGCGCGCCGCGCCCTCTCCGCCGGGCACACGGCCTGCCACGCGGCATCCCTCGCCCTGAATCTCGCACTCGAGGGCCGCTGGTCGAAGCCGGCGCGCACCGACGCGCTCGGCCGGCCCGACTTCGACGGCATCGCGATCGCCTCGAGCCGAATCGAGCCGAACGGCTCGCTCGACCGGTATCGCCTGAACAAGTCGCTGCGCCGTGCCGGCTTCGACGTCGCCGGCCTCGCCGACGAGCTCGGCGCGCTCGGCGAGACGATTTCGGCGACGGTCGGCGAGTGGGTCGCGGCGGGATCGCCCGTGCGCATCGATCGCGACGGCGACGGCCTCACCGATCGCAGGTACTGGGTTGCCGAGCTGCCCGGCGGCGCCGCGTCGATCGCCTGCGGCGGCACCCACGTCGGCTCGCTCGCCGAGCTCGGTCGGGTCGAGGTCGCCCTCGAGCTCGTCGACGACGGCGGCACGCCGGTGCTCGAGATGCGCACGCGCACCGGCGCCTGAGCCCGACGGCTCCGGGGCATCCAGCACACCGACGTCGATCGGCCGCGCCACCGCCGAACGGGGTTACGATTGCCGACGTGGGTATTCGCATCGAGAAGGTCGATCTGCCCGGGATCGGCGTGCGTCACGACCTCGTGACCGAAGCCGGGCGCCGCATCAGCGTGGTCTCGCATCGCGACGGCGAGCGCGATCTCGGGGTCTTCGACATCGACGACCCCGACGCGTGCCGCGATTCGGTCGCGCTGAACGACGACGAGGCGGCTGCGCTCGCCGACGTGCTCGGCGCCTCGGTCATGCTGAGCCGGCTCACGAGCCTCTCCGACGAGACCGCGGGGCTGTACACCGAGCAGATCGCGCTGCCGACGGACTCCCCCTACCTCAACTCCACGCTGGGCGACACGAAGGCCCGCACTCGCACGCATGCCTCGATCGTGGCGATCGTGCGCGACGGCGCGGTGATCCCCTCCCCGACGCCCTCCGAGTCCCTGCGCGCGGGCGACGTCATCGTCGTCGTCGGCACCCGCGAGGGGCTCGACGGCGTGTCGCGCCTGCTCGCCAACGGACCCGACTGACGCCGGGCCCCGTATGCATGAGACGACGCTCCTCCTCATCGAAGTCGGCGCGCTGCTTCTCGGCATGAGCCTGCTGGGGCGCCTCGCCCTCCTGATCGGCCTGTCGCCGATCCCCTTCTACCTCCTGCTCGGCCTCGCCTTCGGCGACGGCGGCATCTTCCCGTTCGACGCGAGCATCGAGTTCCTGCAGACCGGCGCCGAGATCGGCGTCATCCTGCTGCTCGCGCTCCTCGGCCTCGAGTACACGGCGAGCGAGCTCTTCGCCAGCCTGAAGTCGGCGCGCAAGCCGGGCATCCTCGACGGGCTGCTGAACGCGCTGCCCGGAGCGGGGTTCGCGCTCATTCTCGGCTGGGGTCCGGTCGCCGCGGTGGCGCTCGCGGGCGTCACGTGGGTGTCGTCCTCGGGCGTGATCGCGAAGCTCCTCCGCGACCTCGGGCGCCTCTCGAACCGCGAGACCCCGGCCATTCTCGGCGTGCTCGTCATCGAAGACCTGGCGATGGCCTTCTACCTGCCGGTGCTCTCGGCGATCGTCGTCGGCGTGAGCCTCTGGCAGGGCGCGATCGCCGTCGCAATCGCCGTCGCGGTCGTGACGGTGATCCTCTACATCGCACTCCGGCATGGGCATATCGTGTCGCGGCTCTTCCCCGCCGACCACGCCGAGCCGCTGCTGCTCGGAGTGCTCGGGCTCACGATGCTCGTCGCCGGCCTCGCCCAGGAGGTCTCCGTGTCGGCCGCGGTCGGCGCCTTCCTCGTCGGCATCGCGCTCTCGGGGCGCGTGGCGGCGAACGCCAGCCAGGTGCTGACGCCGCTCCGCGACCTCTTCGCCGCGACGTTCTTCGTCTTCTTCGGGCTCACGACCGACTCGTCGGGGCTCATGTCGATGCTGCTGCCGGCGCTCCTGCTCGCCGCGATCACGATCGTGACCAAGCTCATCACCGGCGCCTATGCGGCCAGGCGGGCCGGGGTCGGCACGCTCGGCCAGTGGCGCGCGGGCTTCTCGCTCGCCCCGCGCGGCGAGTTCTCGATCGTCATCGCCGGGCTCGCGGTGAGTGCCGGCGTCGAGCCCGCGATCGCACCGCTCGCCACGGCCTACGTGCTCATCACGATCATCGCGGGCACCTTCCTCGCCAGGCTTCCGGATGCCACGTGGTTCCGCGCGGCCGTGCGCGCCCGGCAGCAGCGCGCACGGCTGTCGGCCTGAGCCGGGCGCGTCGCCCGCCTACTCCCCCCGCTCGGCGTTCGCCCCTGCATCGGCGCGGTCGGCCTGTGCGAGCGCCGCGGCGGCGTCGAGTTCGGCATCTGCGGCATCGGCTTCGGCGAGCAGCTCGCGCACGCGCGGCACGACCTCGCTGCCGTAGCGTTCGATGCTCCCCATCATCGCCTCGTGCGGCAGGGTGCCGTTCGAGTACTTGAGGTCGAAGCGCACGGCGCCGATGGTGCGCATCGCGCTCGCGATCTTGCGTGCGACGGTCTCGGGCGAGCCCGCGTAGAGCGCGCCGTGCTCCGAGGCCTCGGACTCGAAGTGCTCGCGGGTGACCGCACCCCAGCCGCGCTCGCGGCCGATGCGGTCGATGATCACCTGGTAGTGGGGCCACAGCGTGTCGAGCGCGGCCTGATCGGTGTCGGCGATGAAGCCCGGCGAGTGGATGGCCACGGGCTGCGCCGGCTTGCCGAACTGCGCGAGCGCCTTGCGGTAGAGCTCGGCGAGCGGCGCGAAGCGCGCCGGGCTGCCGCCGATGATCGCCAGCACGAGCGGCAGGCCGTAGTGCGCGGCGCGCACGACCGACTCGGGGCTGCCGCCGACGCCGACCCAGGTCTTCAGGCGCCCGTGCTCGACCGGGGGGAAGACGAGCTGGTTCTCGAGCGGCGGGCGCAGCTCGCCGGCCCACGTCACCGGCTCCTGGTCGAGGAGCGCGGCGAAGAGGTTCAGTTTCTCCTCGAAGAGCTCCTGGTACTGGCTGAGTTCGAAGCCGAAGAGCGGGAACGACTCGATGAACGAGCCCCGCCCGAGGATGACCTCCGCGCGCCCTCCGGAGAGGCCGTCGAGCGTCGCGAAGCGCTGGAACACGCGCACGGGGTCGTCGGAACTCAGTACCGTCACCGCCGAGCCGAGATGGATGCGCTCGGTACGGCCGGCGATCGCGCCGAGGACGACCTCGGGGGCGGAGACGGCGAACTCGTGGCGGTGGTGCTCGCCGATGCCGAAGAAGTCGAGGCCGAGCCGGTCGGCGAGCACCGCCTCCTCGACGAGGTTCCGCAGCACCTGGGCGTGCGGGAGCACCGTGCCGTCGGGGGCGGCGGTGACATCCCCGAAGGTGTCGAGTCCGAATTCGTAGCGCTCGGTCATGCCGGCCCTTCTCTCCGCGTCTGCATGCGTATGCATGCTTCTTGGCGAAACCCGTGACGCCACGAGACTATTCCCCTGCGCGCCCGGCGACCAGCGCCCGGGCGGGAATGCCCGCCGCGCGAACCGCGTTGAAAGTCCATGTCGACGCATCCATCTCATGGCTCGCGCGTCGGGAATGGGAGCATGGAACGGTGACGGAACGTCCGGTGATCGGCATCTTCGGAGCGGGCAAGGTGGGCACCGCCCTCGCCCGACTGCTCGTCGACGCCGGCTACCGCGTACTCATGTCGGGATCGCCCCGGCAGACCGCGCTCGACCTCCTCGTCGGCGTCGTCGCCCCCGGCGCCGAGGTCGTCGCGCCCGAGGTGCTCGCCGCCGAGGCGCGCATCGTCATCGTCGCCGTGCCGTTCGGCAAGGCCGGCAGCGTGCCGTGGCCGGCCTTCGACGGTCGCATCGTCGTCGACGCCATGAACTACTGGCCGCCGGTCGACGGCAACATCGCCGAGGTCGACGACGACCCCCGCACGACGAGCGAGCAGAACGCCGCCCGAAATCCGCGCGCCCGGGTCGTGAAGTCGCTCAACCACCTCGGGTACCACGAGATGGAGGACGACAGCCTGCCCGCCGGAGACCCGCTGCGCCGCGCGCTCGCCGTCGTCGGCGACGACGACGAGGCACGGGCCGAGGTCGCCGCCCTCATCGACGCGATCGGCTTCGACCCGGTCGACGGCGGCGCGCTCGCGCACGGCCTCGCCCTCGAACCCGGCCACCCGGCCTTCGGCCGCGAGCTCTCCGCCGCCGAACTCGCCGCCCTGCTCACGCCCGTCGCCCACCTCGCGGCCTGATCCCGCCCTACGCTGTTCCCGACGGCGCGAACAGGGGCGGACATGGACGCAGCGGGGCTGATCGGCGAACTCGAGTCGCTGGCGAGCGAGGCCGAGCGGGTGAAGTACCGACGCTACTTCCCCGACGACGCCGCCTCGCCGTTCATCGGCGTGCGCATGGGCGCCGTCTTCGACCTCGCGAAGACCGCGCTGACGCTGCCCGTCGGCGAACTCGAACTGCTGCTCGAGGAGCCGACGCACGAGGTGCGCGCCCTCGCCTGCAGCATCATGGGCAAGTCCGCCGCGCATCGGGCCGGCGACGAGACCCGCCGCACCGAGCTGTACGAGCTCTACCTCCGCCGCCACGACCGCATCGACCAGTGGGATCTCGTCGACCTCGCTGCCCGCGACGTCATCGGCGCCCACCTGCTCGAGCGCGATCGGTCGCCGCTCGACCGGCTCGCGGCATCGGGCTTCTGGCCCGAACGGCGCACCGCGCTCGTCGCGACCTTCGCCTTCCTCAAGCGCGGGCAGACCGACGACGCCTTCTCACTCGGCGAGCGCCTCGCGCTCGACGAGGCGCCGTTCGTCCAGAAGGCGGTCGGCTGGGTGCTGCGCGCGGCCGGCGACCTCGACGAGGCGCGCCTGGTCGCTCTCGTCGAGCGCCACGCGGCGCGGATGCCGCGGGTCGCCCTCCGTGCCGCGATCGAGCACCTGCCGAAGGCGGAGCGGACGCGCGTCCTCGCGATCCGCTGAGCGCGTTCAACCCCCGTCGGAGACCTCGTCGGCCCCGATCGGACGGCGCTCCCGTCGCCGGGCGCCGAGGTCGGCGACCCCGATCGCGAACGCGATCGCGACGAACACGGCGACCGCGAGCATCCCGACCGCGTACGCGTCGTGGTAGACCACGAGGTCGGGATCGCCGTCGGCCTCGCGGAAGATCGTCGAGTAGAAGAGGGAGAGGGTCACCGCCGTGCCGATCGCGGTGCCGATGCGCTGGCCGAGCTGACCGACCGACCCCGCGAGACCGCCCTGCTTCACCGGGATGTCCATGAGCGTGAGGGTCTGGTTCGGCGAGACGACGAGGCCGCCGCCCGCACCGCCGATGATCATCGCCCCGGCCATCGCCCACGGTGTCACCTCGGGCGGGGTCAGGAGGGCGATGACGACGAGCAGCCCGATGCCGACGAGCAGCAGCACGAGCCCCCAGACGACCAGCGGCCGGCCGATGCGGTTCACGAGGTTGCCGCCGAGCCAGGAGCCGACGGCGCTCATGAGCGCGAACCCGATGCTCACCATGCCCGCGTAGACCGCCTCGAGTCCGAGGCCGTGCTGCAGGTAGAGGGTCGTCAGCAGGAACATCGACGGCATGGCCGCGAAGTAGACGCCGGCGAGCGCGGTCCCGTTGCGGAAGGAACTCACGGCGAACAGGCTGAGCGGCACGAGCGGATGGCGCCCGGAGGCCGCGTAGTGGCGCTCCCACGCGATGAACGCCGTCGCGGCGAACACGAACACGACGAGCACCCACCATCTGGCCGGGTCGTCGTCGGGCGAACCGGTCGTGAGCAGGAACGGCCACATCAACGAGAGCACCGTGACCGCGAAGAGCCCGAGGCCGACGGGGTCGAGCGAGAGCGGCTTGCCCGAGGGGTGTCGCGTCTGCGGAAGCAACCAGACCGCCAGCGCGATGGCGGCGAGCGCGAGCGGGACGTTGATCCAGAAGATGCCGCGCCAGCCGTCTTCGGGGCCGCCGATCGCGATCATGAGTCCGCCGAGCGTCGGCCCGAACGCGGTGGCGAGTCCGATCGTGGCACCGAACAGCCCGAACGCCTTCCCGCGTTCCTTGCCGTGGAAGAGCTCCTGGATGATGCCGAGCACCTGCGGCATCTGGATGCCCGCGGCGACGCCCTGGAACAGTCGGGCGATGAGCAGCACCGTGGCGTTCGGCGCGAGCGCGGCGACCAGGCTCGTCAGCGTGAACAGGCTGAGGCCGATGACGAACAGGGTCTTGCGCGATCGCTGGTCGCCGATGCGCCCCGCGGGCACGAGCGTGAGACCGAAGGTCAGCACGTAGCCCGCGACGATCAGCTGCAGCTCGGTCGAGCCCGCGTCGAAGGCGTCCTCGATCGCGGGCAGGCCGACGTTGACCTTCGAGAGGTCGAGGATGGTGAGCGCCGCCACCGCGACGCAGACCCAGAACGCGCGCCAGCGGTGCTGCTCGGAGAGCGGGATGGAACGGGTGACGGGTGGCACTGACATCCGCTCCAGCCTATGCCCGGCATGCGGTCACCCGCGCAGCGGGCCGCCTTGCTCCTGGCGGCGCGCGATCGGCGGCAGGGTCGCGAGTGCGATCACCGCGATCGACTGGACCGCGAGGGCGGGACGCAGGATCGTCCACAGTTCGCCGGGGTCGCCGAGGATCACGACGAGCTGCACCACGGGGGTCGATGCGGCGAGCAGCACGACCCACCAGAGGGCGCGGGAGCCGAGCACCCCACGGCGCGATGGGGCCAACCCGTCCGCACGCCCGGCGGAGAGCCCGAGCAGGAGCGAACCGGCCACGATCGACCCGCTCGCGAGCCAGGCGCTCGCAGCAGGCGCGACCGGCGCTGCGAGACCCGCAGCCGCGACGAAGGGGGCGAGCGCGATGACCGCGGTGCCGGCGAACGCGCCGAGGTCGGGTCGCACGGGGTCGCCGCGCTCGACCCGCGGGTCGGCCGAGCGTCCGCCCCGCGCCTTCCAGTCCTGGGTGCGGGCGATCTCGGAGAACGCGACGAGGCCGAGCACCATCATGCACTGCACGCCGAAGAACCAGCCGACGTATTCGGACGCGGCGCTGGGGTCGGCGAAGGCGACCGCGAGCACGAGCACCGGCGACAGCGCGGCGAGCGCGGCGACCCAGCGCAGGGCGACCGGGCTCAGCCGGCCGATGCGGCGGGGCGCGTTCGCCAGGCCGCGGCCCGCGGTGACCGCGAGCACGAGCTCGCCGGCGAGCAGCAGGGCCGTCGACGTCGCGTCGCCGACGACGCGGTCGAGGCCGATGAGTGCGGTGATGACGACGGTGACGGGGGCGAGCGCGACGAGCGCGACGCCGACGACCGCCCCCGGATCGGCCGGCCGGTCCTCGACGACGCGCGTCGGCAGGGCCGTCGGACGCGCCCGCCCGCGCGGGCGCGACACCGTCGCCGCGGCCTCGCCGACGGGCGCCGCCGCCGCGGCATCGGCGAGCTGCGCG
>NZ_WBIQ01000007.1 GCF_009749405.1 Agromyces lapidis | reverse complement strand
GTGTTGATCGCGACCGGCGTCAACGCCGACGGCCGACGTGAGGTGCTCGGGCTGCGCGTGGCGACCAGTGAGACCGGCCCGGCGTGGAACACGTTCTTCGCCGACCTCGTCGCCCGCGGGCTGACCGGGGTGCGGCTCGTGACGTCCGACGCCCATCAGGGGTTGAAGGACGCGATCGCGGCGAACCTGCCCGGCGCAACCTGGCAGCGCTGCAGAACGCACTACGCAGCGAACCTGATGAGCGCGACGCCGAAGAGCATGTGGCCGGCCGTGAAAGCGATGCTGCACTCGGTCTACGACCAACCCAACGCCCAAGCGGTGCACGCCCAGTTCGACCGGCTCCTGGACTACGTCGACGGCAAACTCCCCGACGCGTTCGAGCACCTCGACGCAGCACGGGCCGACATCCTCGCGTTCACCGGCTTCCCCGAAGGGCTCTGGGCGCAGATATGGTCCAACAACCCGAACGAGCGCCTCAACCGTGAGATCCGCCGCCGCACCGACAGCGTCGGGATCTTCCCCAACCGCGACGCGATCATCCGCCTCGTCGGCGCCGTCCTTGCCGAGCAGACCGATGAATGGGCCGAAGGCCGCCGCTACCTCGGGCTCGACATCCTCGCCAGAAGCCGCCTCACCCTCGTCCCCGACACCCGAAACGAGGTAAGCACCGACACCGTCCTCGAACTCAGCGCCTAACCCATCAGAACGAAGGACACCGCGCTACACCACCACCAGGGACTTGACCGGTCGCGATGGCGATACGTGCAGCCCACGCGGCGGGGATCAAGGTGGGCATCTGCGGTCAGGCGCCGAGTGACTACCCGGACTTCGCCGAGTTCCTGGTTCGTGAGGGCATCGATTCGATCTCGCTCAACCCCGACAGCTTCCTGCGTACGGCTGCCCGCGTCGCGGAGGTCGAGCGAGCGCTCCAAGCGTCACCGCGAAGCGGTTCAGACGATCGCTTCACGGGCTACCCGAAGGCGCGCAAGGTGAAATAGACTTGGGTCTATGAATCCGCGGCCGTCGGCGACGAACGAGCTTCGCCTCGTCGGAGACCCGACCCGGGCACGCATCCTCTCCCTGATCCTCGGGAGCGATGACCAGCGCGCCCTCGTCGGCGACCTCGCCGTGAAGCTCGAACTGAAGCAGCCGACCGTCAGCCATCACGTCAAGGCCCTCTTCGACGACGGCGTCCTGGAGCGCCAGCCGGATGGCCGGCGGGTCTGGTACTCGGTCGCACCAGCGCATCGCGACTGGCTCGTCGACCTTCTGGCGGGCGACCCCGGCGAGATCGCCGACGGCGCACTCGACCGAGTGGTCGGCAACCTCAGTGAACGGTTCGCCGGGACGTTCAACCCCGAGACCATCGAGCAGTACGTGCGCGAGAGTCGCGATCTCCTGATGGCGCGGGAAGGCAGTGGTCAGCACCTCGCCTCCCTCACGGCTCGATTCGCCGCCGAGCGGCTGGAGGCGCTCGCGGCTTCGAAGTCGGAGTACGACGGCGGTGTCCCGGAAGTGCTCTTCGTGTGCGTGCACAATTCTGGCCGCTCGCAGATGGCATCTGCGATTCTTCGTCAGCTCGCAGGCGAGCGGATCGCGGTCCGCACCGCAGGATCGGCGCCGGCCGCGGGCGTGCGCGGAACCGTCGTCACGGCACTCGACGAGATCGGCGTGCCGCTCGGTGGCGAGTACCCGAAGCCGCTGACCGATGAAGTCGTCCGAGCGGCGGACGTCGTCGTGACGATGGGGTGCGGCGACGTGTGCCCCATCTATCCCGGGAAGCAGTACCTCGATTGGGACCTCGAGGATCCTGCCGGGCTGCCGTTGGCAGGAGTGCGGGCCGTGCGCGATGCGATCGAGAGTCGTGTACGCCAACTTCTTCGTTCGCTCACGACCTGAACGGAATGCGAACACTTCCAATCTCGGCCGTCCGATGCATAGATGGTGGTCTATCATTGGAGAAGGAAGTGAGGAAACAACAATGACCACGAAACCCAGCGTTCTCTTCGTCTGCGTGCACAACGCCGGCCGCTCGCAGATGGCAGCCGGCTACCTGCAGGCGCTCTCAGGCGGTCGTGTCGAGGTGCTCTCGGCAGGCTCGGCACCGAAAGACCAGATCAACCCGGTCGCCATCGAGGCGATGGCCGAGGAAGGCATCGACATCGCCGCCAACGTGCCGAAGATCCTGACCACGGAGGCGGTCCGAGACTCCGACGTCGTGATCACGATGGGCTGCGGCGATGCCTGCCCCGTCTTCCCCGGCAAGCGCTACGAGGACTGGGAGCTCGAAGATCCGGCCGGCAAGGACCTCGAGACCGTGCGGCGCGTTCGCGACGACATCCGGAGCCGCGTGGAAGCCCTCCTCGCCGAGATCGCTCCCTCCGCGTAGTCATGTCCGACCTCAACACCGCCGGACGACGTGGATTGTCCGGCATCGGCTATCCGGAGCGATATCTGCACGACCTGTCGCTCCAGCTCGCTGAGCGCTTCGACGGAACGTTCAACGCTGAGACGGTCGAACGATACGTCCTGGAGTCGTACACGGCGCTGCTCCGCACCGCGACGGTCAAGGCGCACCTCGCGACCCGTGTCGCCCGTTTCGCAACCGACCGGATGACGGCTCTCGCCCAGACGAAGGGTGCCGTCGCCCGCGAAGTACCCGGTGCAGGCTGCCGACGTCGTGGTCACGATGGGCTGCGGCGACGCATGCCCGATCTACCCGGGCAAACGGTACTTGGACTGGCACCTCGACGACCCGGAGCATCTCACCCTCGACGAGGTGCGCCGGGTCCGCGACGAGATCCGCACCAACATCGAACAACTGCTGCAGACCCTGGAGAACGAATCCGATGAGTGACCAGACCATCGAGAACGTCGTCGTCATCGGCTCGGGACCCTCCGGCTACACGGCTGCGGTCTACCTCGCCCGTGCCGGACTCGCGCCGGTCGTGCTGGCGAGCTCCGTCGAAGCGGGCGGCGCCCTCGTCACGACGACCGAGGTGGAGAACTTCCCCGGCTTCGCCGAGGGGATCATGGGAACCGAGCTGATGGAACAGATGCGGCAACAGGCGGAGCGATTCGGGGCCCGCGTCGTCTACGACGACGCCACCGAAGTCGAACTCGCCGACGATGTCAAGACGATCCGCACCATCAACGGCGTCGAGTACCGGGCGCACGCCGTCGTGCTCGCCATGGGTTCCGCCTACCGAAAGCTCGGCGTCGAAGGTGAAGAGCGGCTCACCGGTCGCGGCGTGTCCTGGTGCGCCACGTGCGACGGCTTCTTCTTCCGAGGAAAGGACATCGCCGTCGTCGGTGGCGGCGATTCGGCGCTCGAGGAGGCGATGTTCCTCACCCGCTTCGCCGACTCCGTCACCCTCGTGCACCGCCGTGATTCACTGCGGGCCTCGCGCATCATGCAGGAACGCGCGCTCGCCAACCCGAAGATCCGCACCTACTGGAACGCCGAAGTCATCGCTGCGGAGGGCGCCGACGGGCTCGAACGCCTCCGACTCCGCGACACCACGACCGGTGAGGATGCCGCGCTCGACGCGACCGGTCTCTTCATCGCGATCGGCCACGACCCGCGCAGCGCGCTCGTCGCCGGCCAGGTCGACCTGGACGACGACGGCTACGTGAAGGTGCTGCATCCGTCGACGCGTACGAACCTCGAGGGCGTCTTCGCCTGCGGCGACCTCGTCGACAAGCGCTATCGGCAAGCCATCACTGCCGCGGGCACCGGATGCGCGGCCGCGCTCGATGCCGAGCACTACCTGGCGGCGCACGGCCTCGCCGACCCGGTCGAAGAGCAGGCGGCCATCATTCTGGAGGCTCCGCGGTAGACAGTGGTGCCGGTGCGGCATCCACCCCGAGCCGATCACGCGTCGGGCGCGGCGTCCTCCTCCGACGGAAGCGCAACCTGTTCCAGGTGCTCGGGCACCCGAGCCCGCCAGCCGAGTTCGCGCTTGATGCGCGCGCGAAGTGCGTCCGCAGCTGCGGCTTCTCCATGGGTGACGTACACCTGCCGTGGGTGCTCGGTCACGGCACCCATCCATCTGATGAGCCCGTCGGCATCGGCGTGAGCGGACATGCTGTCGAGGTCGACGACCTCGGCGCGGATCGGCACGTCGCGGCCGAAGATGCGGAGCGAGGCGGCGCCGCCGAGGAGCGCTGATCCACGAGTTCCGCCGGCCTGGTAGCCGGTGAGCACGATCGCGTTGCGCGGATCCGAACCGTAGGCCGCAATGTGATGCAGGATCCGTCCGCCGGTGAGCATGCCGCTCGCGGAGATGATGATCATCGGGCCGCCGCGCAGGTTCAGCAGCTTGGAATCGTCGACGGTGTGCACCTTGGTCGCCAGTGAATACATGCGATCGAGCTCCGCCGGATCCAGTCGGTGCTCGTCGGGGTGGCGTTGATAGATCGTCGCGACGTCGACGGCCATCGGACTGTTCAAGAAGACGGGGATGTCGGGCAGTCGACCCCGATCGCGGAGGCGCGAAAGGTGCAGCAGCACGGTCTCCGTGCGGCCGACGGCGAACGCCGGGATCAGGACGACCCCGTTCTGCCCGGCGACCCGGTGGATGACCTCGCCCAGTGCCGCCTCGGGGTCGCTGTTCGCATGGTGGCGGTCACCATAGGTCGACTCGGTAACGAGCACGGATGCCGGCTCCAGCGGTCGCGGCGGCCGCATCAGCGGGTCATCCACCCTGCCGAGGTCACCCGTGAACCGCACCGTTCGACTGCCCACGCGAAGATGCACGCCCGCGGCGCCGAGAATATGCCCGGCGGGAAGGAAGGTGAACTCCAGGTCCTCGGCGATCCGATGCGGTCGGTCGAAGTCGACGACGCTGAAGCGGTGGAGCGAATGCTCGGCATCCGCTGCGGTGTAGAGCGGCCGGGGCGTGCGGTGCGAGGACCACCGCCCTCTGGACGCGTGTCTGGCTTCCTCCTCGAGCAGGTAGCCGCTGTCGGGCAGCATGACTCCGCTGAGCTCGGCTGTGCCGGGGGTCGCATAGACGGGGCCGTTGAAACCGTCGCGCACGAGCGCGGGCAGGTAGCCCGAATGATCGAGATGCGCGTGCGTGAGCACGACCGCGTCGATCGAAGCCGGCGGCACGGCGAACTCGGCTCGATTGCGCTCTCGCAGCACCTTGTAGCCCTGGAACAGGCCGCAGTCGACGAGGATCCGTGAGCACTCGGTCTCGATCAGGTACCTCGAGCCGGTCACGCTGTCGGCGGCGCCGAGGAACTGCAGGGAGTCGTTCACCGTGCTCACCGTCCATGCACGACGAGCACCGGGCAGTGCGCGTGCTCGGCGCATGCGGCGCTCACCGAACCGAGGAGGAGGCCCACGAACCCACCGTGGCCACGGCTGCCGAGCACGATCATCTCCGCATATCGGGACTCCGCGATGAGCACCTCGGTCGGTCGGCCCCGTCGCGTGCGCAAGGTGAGCCAGTCGGGAGGCGCCTCATCGAACGATGCGAGTGCCGCCTCTCGGACGATTCGCTTCGCATCGTCCAGCGGGCTCCAGTCGAGCGCCGGGGAGAAGCCGCCGTCCATGAACGTCGGATAGTCCCAGACCGACAGGACGTGCAGCGGCAGGTTGAGCGCCGGCGCGAGCCCGGCGGCGTAGCGGACAGCGGCGACGGAGGAATCGGAGCCGTCGACTCCGACGACGATTGCGGGTGATCCCGGCGGCTCCTCATCGAGGTCTGGGGGATCCGGGTCGATCAGGATCTCTGGCATGTCTGCATCCTCCGGGGAGACGACACCCGACACCGGGCCCAAGGTCACATCATGCCGAGGCCCGGGCTGCGCCGGATCGGGGGCGGGCCGGGCGTCGCAGGAGCCCGAGCAGGAGCAGCACGAGGCCGAGCTCGAACGCGCCCGCGGCGAAATACACCGCCTGCAGCCAGCTGAACGGGATCAGGACCATCTGGACGAAGATCCAGACGAGGATCGCGTAGGCCGCCATGGCCGACATGAAGGTCGCGAGCGGTCGCGCGCGCAGCAGGAATACGAACGCGAGCGCCTGCAAGCCGCCGACGACTCCGGCCAGGACGAGGCCGGGCGCGGCGTACGAGTCGAACCAGGATCCGTCGAGGTACTCCGCGGGAGGCGTGATCGCCATGGCGAAGGTCGGATCGACCGAACCGAGCACGAGTGCGAGTCCGCCGATCAGCGCGGTCACGGCCACGAATGCCTGAGTGACCAACAAGGTCCGGCGCGCTCCGCGGTGGTTCTCCATCCGCCCATCATTCTGGACGGCAGCGACGCGAAACGGACCGAAGGTCCCGCGCATCCGAACCGCAGCTGAGGTCTGGAGAGGTGTCTACGCATCACAGGCGCGGGTCGTGCCGCTCGAACTCGTAAACCGCGGCCTGCGTTCGTCGCTCGAGCCCGAGCTTGCGGAGCAGCCCCGAGACGTAGTTCTTCACCGTCTTCTCCGCGAGCGACAGGCGATCGCCGATCTGCCGGTTGGTGAGCCCCTCGGCGATCAGCGCGAGCACCTGTCGCTCTCGCAGGTTGAGCGAGCCGAACCGGGGGTCGTCGCGATCCTCCGCGGGCGTCGGCGGAGGGCGAAGCCTCGAGATGAGCACGGGGGAGAGGAGGGAGCGCCCGGCAGCGACCGCGCGGATATCCTCGACGAGACGGGTGCCGGCGATCGTCTTGAGCACGTAGCCCGAGGCGCCGGCGAGCACCGCCGCGATCGCCGCCTCGTCGTCGTCGTACGCGGTGAGCATGAGGCAGCGGACCTCGGGGAACCGGGAGCGGATCTCTCGACAGAGCGTGATTCCGTCGTCATCGGGCAGCCGGACGTCGAGCAGCGCGACATCGGGTGAGAGCGCTGCGATACGCGCGAGCGCGCGACGAGCGTCGGGTGCCTCGCCGACCACCTCGAGGTCGTGCTCGCGCTCGAGCAACTCGGCGACCCCGCGCCGGACGATCTCGTGGTCGTCCACGAGGAACACCTTCGTCATGCCTCGTCCTCGCTCACCCGTCATGATCCTCCCCGAGCGGAGCGGACCACACCGCGGCCGTGCGGCCGGGTTCGGATGCGATCAGGAACGTGCCGCCGAGCGACTCCGCCCTGGCCGAGAGATTGGCGAGGCCGCTCCGCTTGCCGTCCGGCGCGATGCCCACTCCGTCGTCCTCGACCGATATCCGGACGTGGCCGAGCTCCGCCGTCACCCGAAGCTGGATGCTCGATGCCGACGCGTGCTTCGCGGCATTCATGAGCAGCTCTCGCACGACGGCGGTGACGTGCTCGGTGAGCGGTCCGGTGACCAACAGGTCCACAGGGCCGACGAAGCTCACCGCGACCGGCTGGGGCAGCCCGTTCGAGCACGCCGCGGCGATCTCGAGCACCTGGTGGCGCACCGACTGGCTGCGCTCATCACGCGGGGTCATGGCGAAGATGATCGTGCGGATGTGCGCGATGCTCTCGTCGAGCGTCGCGACGGCCGCCTGGAGCCGTGTCGACATGCCGGGGTCTGGAACGGACTCGGCGATCGCCTGCAACTCCAGTCCTGTGGCGAACAACTGCTGAATGACGTGGTCGTGGAGGTCGCGCGCGATGCGCGAGCGGTCGTCGACGAGCAACGCCCGCTGCCGCTGCTCGCGTGCGCGGGCGAGTTCGATCGACAGGGCGACCCGCCCGGCGAGATCGTCGGCGAGATCGAGTTCCGCGGTGCTGAACGCCGCCCGACCGGGCCTGCGCGCGACCGCGAGCACGCCCCAGGTCGTCGACCCGCTGCGGAGCGGGAGGAACATCACCGCTCCGGCGCCGCCATCCGCATCGACGATGGCGAAGGCGTCGGGGTCGGGATCGTGTCTGGCTCCGCGCCGGGTGCGGGGATCGCCGTGCTCGAACACGACGGACGCGGCGGTGCGCATCGCGGGGAGGAGGAGCCCCGCCAGATCTTCCGCGCCGTCGCCGCGTGCCTCCGCGACGTGCACCGTCAGGGGTTCCGCGCCTCGCAGCACCACGCACACCCGGTCGGCAGTGGTGCGCCCGATGAGTTCGTCGGCGAGCAGCGACAGGGCCGACTCGCTCGACGACTCGAGCAGGGTCGAGGCGATCTGCGCGGATGCTGCCGCCCACTGCTGTCGGAGCCGGGTCTCCTCGAACAGCCGGGCATTGGCGATGACGAACCCGGCGGTCGCGGCGAGCGCAGTGACGAGCTGCTCGTCCTCTTCGGTGAAGGCTCCGCGCCGCGGATTGGTGAGGTAGAGGTTGCCGTACACCTCGGACCGAATGCTGATCGGCACGCCGAGGAACGCGTCCATCTGCGGGTGGGCGGCGGGAAACCCGACCGAGCGCGGGTGATCGGCGAGGTGTTGCAGGCGAATCGGCATCGGGTCGTCGATGAGGGCGCCGAGCACGCCGCGTCCCTCGGGCAGGTGCCCGATCGCCGCCGCATCGCCTTCCGGCATCCCGACATGGATGAAGGATTCGAGTCCGTCGCGATCGGTGGCGATGACCCCCAGCGCGCCGTACTCGGCGTCGACGAGTTCGACGGCGGCACGGGCGATGCGCTCGAGGACGACGGGGAGCGTCTCGAGCTCGACCACCGCCTGGGTGGCCTTCAGGAGCGCCTGGAGCCCCGCTTGGGTGTGCGTCATGGACTCGGCTCGGGCGTCGAGTCGGTGCAGGGCCTGCCCGAGGCCCGAGAGCTGTCGGCCCAGGGGTGGTGACGGTCGTCGATTCGCACGGCACCTCCGCAGTGATGCACGCAGGCTACCACCGCGCCGGCGCTGCGGCATCCGAGTGCGTGGGACCTATGGCCCGGGCGGCGGAGGCGAGTCGCGCGAGCCTGTGAAGGCGAGCTGATGCAGGCTGCAGGGAGGGGTGTCTCGTGGCGACGGGGATCTTGGTCGGGATCGACGGCTCGATCGCGAGCCGGGCCGCGGTCGTCTGGGCGATCGAGGCGGCTCGCGCAACCGACGCCGAGGTCTCCTTGCTCCTCGTCGTCGACGATGAGTGGGGTACGGTCGGAGGCAGTGCGGTCGCGGAGTTGCAGTCGGAGGCCGCCGCGCTCACCGCTCGCGAACTCGAGTACGCCCGGGAACATGCCGGCGAGGTTCGAGTATCGGCGGAGTACACCGTCGGGTCACCGATGCTCGTCCTCGCGACCGAGGCCGCGGAGTACTCGACCATCGCGATCGGCACGCACAAGGTCGGTTCGTTCCATGGGCTCGCGCTGGGCACGCGGGCGATCCAACTCGCGGCGACGTCGCCGGTGCCCCTCGCGGTCGTGCCGGTGGCGTCGGGCGGACATCGCAGCGGGGTGGTGGTCGGCATCAGCGGCGCACCCGGAGAGGCGAGCGTCATCCGTGCTGCCATCGCCGAAGCCCGACGCCGGAACCAACCACTGGTGCTCATTCGAGCGAACGCCACGTCGGCCGCCATCAGCGCCGAAGCGGTCGACTGGGCAGTTCGGCTCGCCGAGGGCCTCGGAGTCCCGTCCGGCATCACCGTGAGGCGCGCGAGCGGCTCCGCGGGGGAGGCGCTCGCTTCGATGTCCGGGCGCGCGACCCTCACGATCGCCGGGCGACCGACGCAGGCCGGAGCACGCGGATTCCGGCCGCTCGGGCGGACGGTCGGAGATCTGGTCATGAATCTCGGCGGGCCGATACTCATCGTCCCGTTCCTCCTGGACAGCAGCCGGGCAGCAGCGAGTGATCCCGCGCAGGGAAAGTAAGGAGTGGCGTCATGTTCGAGCGCATCGTGGTCGGGATGGACGATTCACCGGCATCCGCGCATGCAGTGGAATGGGCGGCCGCGCTCGCGGTTGACGCGCAGCTGCTGCTCGTCCACGTCGAGCGCGATCGGGAGAGTGGGAGCGAGTACCTCAGCGCGACCTCGGACCGAGCAGGGGCTCGGGTCCGGGTGATGGACGAGGCCGAGCGGATCCGCTCAGCGCATCCAGGGATCCACGTGGTGACCTCCACGGAACAGGGGCCGGTGGTCGACCTCCTGCGCACGTTCCTTCGCCCAGGCACGCTGCTCGTCGTCGGGCGCGGTCAGGGGCATGCCGGACGCTGGTCGGCGGGGGTGCGACTCGCCGGCACGCACGGAGGCGGCGCGGTGGCGGTGGTGCCCGACGCGCCGAGCCAGGATGCCGCACTCGGGGTCGTCGCGGGGATCGACGGCTCGGTCCTGAGCCATGAGGTGCTGCGGATCGGCGCAGATCTCGCTGCCGCCACACGACAACCGTTGACCCTGCTGCACGCGTGGACCGCGCCCAAGATGTGGGAGCAGGATCTCGGCGCCTATGCGGGCGAGTTCGCCGAGTACGAGCAGATGCATCGCGACACGCTCGCCGAGGCCGTCGACAGCGGGATCGAGTACGGTGCGACCCCGCAGGCGCGGCTGGTGCACGGGCTGTCGGTCGATGAGCTGCTCGCGGCGTCGGAGCACGCCTCCGCGCTCGTGGTCGGCAGCCACAGCGGCAGCGCGGTCGCCCGCTTCCTGCTGGGCTCGGTGAGCCACGAGCTGCTGCTGCGCGCGCGGATCCCGATGTTGGTCGTGCTTCCTTCGTGAGCCCGGACGTCTTCAACCGCCCGTCGAACACCCACTGAGGAGCGGATCGATATGACCGACGAAGCGCAGCGACCGCCGATGCGCGAGATGCGATCGGCCGAGTGCTGGCAGCGGATCACCGAGGCGCCCTACGGACGGATCGCGACCGCTGCCGCAGGCGAGCTCGACGTCTTCCCGGTCAACCATGGAGTGGACCGGTACAGCATCGTGTTCCGCACCGCGGCCGGCACGAAGCTCTTGGCGCTGACGGTTCAGCGCAAGGTGGTGTTCCAGATCGATGGGGTCGACGGGGACGAGGCGTTCAGCGTCGTCGTGAAGGGCGACGCGGAGCAGATCGATCGGGCGCCCGAGCTGGAGGCGGCCGAGCGGCTCGGCGTTCGGTCGTGGGCGCCCGGCGAGAAGAACCGCTGGGTGCGAATCACTCCGCGCGACATCCAAGGGCGTGCCTTCGCACTTCCTCGGCCGGGCCCTACTCGTCCAGCATCTGCTTCATGAGCTCGATCTCGGCCGTCTGGCTCTCGACGATGGCCTCGCCGAGTGCCCGCACGTCGGGGTTGTCGGAGTTCAGGATCATCCGGGCCATCAGGAGCGCACCTTCGTGGTGCTCGATCATGCCCTCGAGGTAGAGCTGGTCGAACTCCGCAGCGGACGCGTCTTCCAGGGCGCGCATCTCCTCATCGCTGAGCATTCCACCCATGCCCATGCGATCGCCCATGTCGAGTCCATCACCCATGGGCATGCGCACCCCGGCATCGTCGAGCCAGCCCTCCATGATGGCGATCTCGGCGGTCTGCGCATCCCGAATCTGCTCGGCCAAGGCGAGCACCTCGGCGTCGGCGCTCGTCTCGATCGCGAGTTCCGACATGTCGACGGCCTGCTGGTGATGCGGGATCATCATCCGGGCGAACATCAGATCGGCGGGGTCGTAGCCCGCCGTATCGGCGTCGCTCATCATGCCCGATCGGCGGTCGCGGTCGTCGTCGGGGCTGTCGATGTTGATGGTGCAACCCGCCAGCGCGGCGCTTGTAGCGATGACGACCGCCATCAGGCCGACAGCTCGATGCATGCCTGCCAACATGATGTCCCCTTCCTGCTCCTGGTCAGTCGGCCCTATCGGCCGGCGCTTCAGTCACGACGAGGACCGGACACGGCGGGTCGAGCAGGAGCATCAGACTGACCGACCCGAGGAAGAACCGCCGAAGCGGCCCGTACCCGTGGCTGGCGACGACGAGGAGTGCGGCCGATCGGCCCGCCTCGTCGAGCAAGCGCACCGCATCACCGCGTTCGAGGCGGCCCGTGCAGTCGGTCTCGAGCCGGCGAGCACGCACCAGCGCTTCGTCGAGCACATTCCTATGCATCGACGCGAAGACCTCGAGGTCGGCCGCAGTGTCGCCGAAGACCGGGGTCCACGTCGAGGGCGGATGCCACGCATGGAGGATCTCCAAGGAAGCGCCGAGCCGCCGAGCCTCGCCTGCGGCGACGTCGACCGCGGCCGAAGACAAGGCGGAGCCATCGACTCCGACGACGACTCGGAGGCCGTCGCCGTCGGTGCGCTGCGGGATGACCGCCACGGTTCCCCCTCCGTGGCGGCCGGCCAGTCGAGCGCCGAGGCTCCAGCGAGATCCCCTCCGGTGCGACGGCGTTCCGACCACGAGGAGCGTGCCGGGCAGCAGGTGCTCGGCCAGCGCGACGTCGGCGGGGCCGATCACGCTGCGCTGCTCGACCTGCTGGAGTCGCTCGGACGTCTGCCGGCCCAGCACCGCCTCCATCTGGTCGTGGTCGAAGCCATCCTCGCCGCGCGGTGACGCGTTCATGACGACGATCGGCACCTCAGGGCCGTGACGCAGCGCCCAATCGAGGGCGGCCTCCGATCCCGGGCTCCCGTTCCAGCCGACGACCATGCGAGTGAACACATTGCACAGCATCTCTCCTCGTGTTCAGAGCAGGCGGGCCGAAGGTCACATCGAGTCTCCCGGCCTGCGCACCTCGCAGTTTCGGGAGTTCAGCGGGATTCGCGATCGCCGTCGTTCCGATCGCACGGTCGGGGTGCGTCATACGGCCGAACCCCGCAGTCAGTGCTCCGCGCCGAGGCCGCCCGCCAAGCGGGCGTGCATCGCAGCGCTCGCTTCGTTCATGCCGACGATGACGGCACGCTTTCCGTGCTGCTCGTACTTGGTGATGATGGCGTCGAGCGCTGCGACGGTCGAAGCATCCCAGATGTGGGAGTTCGACATGTCGATGACGACTCGTTCAGGATCGGCCGCGTAGTCGAACTGGGTCGTGAGGTCGTTGCTCGACGCGAAGAAGAGCTCGCCGACGACCGTGTAGTTCACCGTCGGCACGGTGGCCTCCTCGTCGACGGCACGTTCGACGGCGGTGAAGTGGGCGACTCGACGTGCGAACGCGATCATCGCCACGATGACGCCGACGATGACGCCGATCGCGAGGTTATGGGTGGCCACGACGACCGCGACGGTGGCGAGCATGACGATCGTCTCGCTCTTCGGCATGCGCCTCAGGGTGGCCAAGCGAATCGAATGCCAGTCGAAGGTCGCGACCGACACTATGATCATGACGGCGACGAGCGCGGCCATGGGAATGATCGCGACCACATCGCCGAGGCCGACGACGAGGATGAGCAGGAAGACGCCCGCGAGGAAGGTGGAGATGCGCGTACGGGCGCCGGAGACCTTCACGTTGATCATCGTCTGGCCGATCATCGCGCAACCGCCCATGCCGCCGAAGAAGCCCGACAGCACGTTCGCGGCGCCCTGGCCGAGGGCCTCGCGGGTCTTTCGGGAGTGGGTGTCGGTGACGTCGTCGACGAGCTTCGCCGTCATCAGCGACTCGAGCAGGCCGACGAGGGCCATCGCGAGTGCGTACGGGGCGATGATCGTGAACGTCTCCCAGGTCAGTGGCACGTTCGGGATGAACAGCTCGGGCAGGCTCTCGGGCAGTTCGCCCTGATCGCCGACCGTCGGCACGCTGAGCCCGGTCGCGATCACGGCCGCGGTGATCAGGACGATCGCGACCAACGGGGCGGGCACGACCTTCGTCAGCTTCGGCATGAACACCATGATCAGCAGGCCTACTGCGACGAGCGGGTACACCATCCAGGGCACATCGATCAGCTGCGGCAACTGGGCGGTGAAGATCAGGATCGCGAGCGAGTTCACGAAACCCACCATCACGCTGCGCGGGATGAACCGCATGAGCCGTGCCACTCCGAGCACTCCCATGAGGAGCTGGAACGCGCCGGCGAGGATGACGGTCGCGATGAAGTAGTCCATGCCGTACTCACGGGCCACCGGTGCGATCACAAGCGCCACCGCCCCGGTCGCTGCGGTGATCATTGCGGGGCGCCCGCCGAGGAAGGCGATCGTCACGGCCATCACGAACGACGAGAACAGGCCGACTCGTGGATCGACTCCGGCGATGATCGAGAACGAGATCGCCTCGGGAATGAGGGCGAGCGCGACGACGAGTCCGGCCAGCACCTCCTTGGTGAGGATCCGCGGCGTGCGAAGCGCAGTCAGAACCGACGGCTCGGCCTTGTATCGGTCGGGCGCGTCAGGCACGGTGATCGCCATTGTGATTCTCCGGTGGAATCGGGGCTCTGAGGAGCTCATGAATAGAGTCGAAGGGTCGAGCGCCACATCGCGCGCGAAGACCGACTTTCGGTCGGGACGCCGCATTCGCTGCGACGGCGACTGAACTCTACCTTAACGTTAGGGTAGAGTTGGCAATGGAAGGATGGACGCAGTGGTCGAGATCGGCATGATGCAGATCGGCGAACTCGCCGAGCGCACGGAGTTGTCGCTCCGGACGATCCGACACTATGACGAAGCAGGTCTCCTCAAGCCTTCGGGGCGCAGTGAGGGCGGCTTCCGTCTGTACACGGCCGCCGACCTCGAGCGACTTCTCGTGATCCGTCGCATGAAGCCCCTCGGCTTCACGCTCGACGAGATGGCGTCGCTGCTTCGGATCCTCGATGTCCTGCAATCCGATGTCGCAGAGGCGCGGGCGTCGGTCGCTGCCGACTATGCGCGGTTCGTGGGTGAGGCTGAGGATCGGCGAGCACGACTCCAACGCCAACTCGACATGGCCGACGAATTCCTCGAGCGTCTCCGAACGGTTGAGCAGCGCTCGGCGAGCTGATCATCCGGCTGCATCGCGGTCGCGCCGCTGTTCGGCTTGCAGACGAATCGCATGCAAGCGCCGGTAGTAGCGGGCTCGGAAGCTCACCAGGATCGCGGCGACGACGATGGAGATCGTGGAGCCGAGCAGCACGGCGATGACTCCCTCGTCGGCGACGTCCGGGTACTCGGCGAAGGCGAGTTCGTTCATCAGGAGACTGACCGTGAAGCCGATGCCACCGAGCGCGCCCGCGGCGAGCAGGTCGTCGAGTCCGAACGTCGGGTGCCGTCCACGCGCGGCCCAGGCGGCGAGTGACGCTCCGAGCGTGATCCCGATGATCTTCCCCACCGGCAGGGCGATGAGGATCGCCCAGAAGGGTGGAGCGAGCCCCTGCGGTTCGACGATGGGCAGGGGTACGAATGCAGCGGAGAATGCGAACAGCGGCAGGATGATGCCGTTGCTGACCGGTTCGAGAGCATGCCGCGCCCGGTGAGCTGGAATCCGTGCCATCACCAGTCCGAGCGCGACGCCGGCGATGGTCGGATGCACGCCCGACAGGAGGACGAGCAGCCAGGTCGCGATGGCGAGCAGCACTAGGACGCCGCCGATCGCCCAGCCGCCGCGC
Organism: Agromyces lapidis; assembly: GCF_009749405.1. GTDB lineage: Bacteria > Actinomycetota > Actinomycetes > Actinomycetales > Microbacteriaceae > Agromyces > Agromyces lapidis. The sequence goes on along the minus strand of NZ_WBIQ01000007.1, from coordinate 364,775 downwards.
CTTCCGAGGAAACCGCTAAACCACCCGAACGCGGCGGCCGTGACCAGGGCGCCGACGAGCCATCCGACCGCGAGTCCGTCGGTGAAGAGCGCAGCGATGACCAGGATCGCGACGATGTCGTCGAGGATCGCGAGGGCGAGCATGAAGATGCGGAGCCGGGACGGAATGCCTCTCCCGAACACCGCGAGAATCCCGAGCGCGAAGGCGATGTCGGTCGCGGTCGGCACTGGCCAGCCGCGCGCGTACGCTGTGCCGGCCGTGACGACGAGGTAGATGATCGCTGGTACCACGACGCCGCCGAGTGCCGCGGCGGCCGGCATAAGCGCTCGAGCTGGACTGCTCAGTTGGCCGACCGTGAGTTCGGCCCTCAACTCAACTGCGACGACGAAGAAGAATACGGCCAGAAGACCGTCGCTGATCCAGTGCTCGATACTGAGGTGAACCGGCATTCCGGGTATCTGCAGGGCCGCATCGCGGAGTGCAGCGATCGTCCCGCCAACGGGGGAGTTCGCGGCGACCAGCCCGAGAATCGCCGCGACCAGCAGGAGTGCGGCGGCGACGCGTTCGGACCGGATGATGCTCAAATGCGCTCCCGTCTGGTCGGCCCGCCCGAGGGCGGGCGAACGCCGACCAGGCTTCCCGGCTCACCGATTCCATTCTACGAATCGAGTTGCCATGACGGGCGGGAGATGCTCGAACCCTTGCACAACGATTGAACAGTCGTTTAAGCTACTGAACATGCGTTCAAGTGAGTCTGATCTGACCACCCGGGCGCGGATTCGCGACGCTGCGGTCCTGCGCTTCGGGCGCGACGGTTTCGACGCGACCACGGTTCGGGGCGTGGCGGCCGAAGCGGGCGTGAGTCCCGGACTCGTGATCCACCACTTCGGTTCGAAAGACGGGTTGCGGGCGGCGTGCGATGAGTTCGTCGTCGCCGAGTTCCTGGGGCGAAAAGACGACCTGGGCGGCGACACTGCTGCCGCGCTCGCGCGCTGGCTCGCTGACGTCGACACCTACCGCCCGCTGATCGACTACGTGGCGCGCATGCTCACGGCCGGGAACGACGCGGCCGATGCGCTGTTCGATGCCCTGGTGGCCGGGACGGCGAAGATGGTCGACGAGCAGGTCGAGGCCGGAGTCATCCGCGAACCGCTCGACCGAGAGGTCACCGCGCTGTATCTGACGATGTACGGCGTCGTGCCGTTGGTGATGCAGCGGCAGCTCGCCCGCGGCCTCGGTCTCGAGCAGCTCAGCGAGCCCGGCCTTCGGCGTTCGACCGTTCCCATCCTCGACCTGTACACACACGGCCTCTACGCCGATGACCGGTTTCTCGTCGCCGCACAGGATGCCCTCGGCAGAACGCCGGGGCCCCGTTCCGACAAAGGGAAGAACGACCCGAATCAGGATCCGGATCCGCCGACGGCGCCCTGATCCCACCTCAACACGTTCTCACCTGTGGAAGGAGCAGGGACGATGTCCCATGCCATCGAAACGATCGATCTGAAGAAGAACTACGGGTCGCACGCCGCGATCCGCGGCCTGAGCATCACCGTCGAACCCGGCACGGTGTTCGGCCTCATCGGCCCGAACGGGGCCGGAAAGACCACGACGCTGCGCATGCTGCTCGACGTGATCCGGCCGAGCTCGGGCGTCGCACGGGTACTCGGCGAGACTCCGCAGGCCGGCGGGCCCGCACTCCGCCGGCGCATCGGGTTCGTGCCGGGGGAGCTGCGGCTCGAAGGCCGTATCCGCGGTCGTGCTCTGCTCCGGCACTACGCCGAGATCAGCGGGCAGGTCGCGCCCGGAGCCGTCGACGACCTGGCCGACCGGCTCGGCGTCGACCTGAACCGCGAGGTTCGGAAGCTCTCGAAGGGCAACAAGCAGAAGCTCGGCCTCATCCAGGCGTTCATGCACCGCCCAGAGTTGCTCGTGCTCGACGAGCCGACGAGCGGCCTCGACCCGCTCGTCCAACGCGAGTTCCTCACCATGGTCCGCGAGGCCCGAGCGAACGGGCAGACGATCCTCCTGAGCTCGCACGTGCTCAGCGAGATCCAGCAGACCGCCGACCAGGTCGCCGTGCTCAGTGACGGCCTGATCGTCGCCGAGGGCGACGTGGCGGCGCTCCGGCTCGGCCGCATCCGGCGCGTGCGGGCAAGCTTCACCGGTATCGCGGCCGCAGCTCTTCGACAGGAGCTCGACCACCTCCCGACGCTTCGCGACATCGACATCGACGTGACGGGAACGGAACCGGTACGGCTGACCGCCACGATCGATGGGGACATCGACCCGCTCGTGAAGTTGCTGGCGCGCCACAGCGTCCTCGACCTCGCCGTCGAGGAGCCCGACCTCGAGGAATCGGTGCTGCAGCTCTACGGCTCGTCCGCGAACGGGCGGAACGGGGAGGTGCGTCATGGTTAGGGTCCTCCCGGTGTTCCGGCGGTCGCTCGGCGATTCCTGGCGTTCGCTCATCGGATGGAGCGTGGGCGTCGCAGCGGCGCTGCTCCTGTATCTCCCGTTGTTCCCGAGCATCGGCGGCGATGGCGAGATGCAGCAGATCATCGAGAGCATGCCGCCGGAGCTCGTCAAGACCCTCGGCTACGAGCAGATCGCCTCCGGCCCCGGCTATACGCAGGGTACGTTCTTCGGACTGATCGGCTTCCTCCTCCTCGTCATCGCGGCGACGGCCTGGGGATCCGCGGCGATTGCGGGGGCCGAGGAGTCGGGGCAGCTCGAACTCACCCTCGCCCACGGGGTGAGTCGCAGCCAGTACGCGCTCGAGTCCGCCCTCGCGGTGCTGGTCAAGCTCCTCTGGCTGGGTCTGCTGGCGGCGGCGCTCATCCTGGCGTTGAACGAGCCATCCGAGCTCGATGTCACCGTGCTGAACGTGCTCGGCGCGTCCAAGGCGCTCGTAGGGCTGGCGTTCGTCTCGGCGAGCCTGGCCCTGCTGGTCGGCGCGGCCACGGGACGGCGAAGCCTTGCGACGGCGGCTGGTGCCGGCATCGCAGTGCTCGGCTACGTCTTCAACGCGATCGCGAACCAGGTGGCCGATGCCGACTGGCTTCGCGCGCTCTCGCCGTACTCGTGGGCGTACCACGAGATGCCGCTGTCCGACGGACCGGACTGGGCTGGGCTGGCTCTGCTCTGGGGGCTCGGGGCGGTCTTCGCCGCTGCGGCGACGCTTCTGCTTCGTCGTCGCGACATCATCGGCTGATCGCGACATGAGCGGGGCGGGGCGTCCGGCCCCGCCCCGCTCATGAGCGATCGAGTTGGAGGCGCCGCCAGGCCACCAGGGTGAGGGCCGCGAAGAGCAGAGGGAACAGCAGCGATACGGGAAGCGCCGCGCCATCGACCGATGCCGGGCTCATGGCCCACAGCGCCGGCGCAGCCGGTGGGTACCACGCGCCGGCTCCCGAGATCACGAGGATCTGCGCGCTCGCGACGAGGGCGATCGTCGCGGCGATCCCTCCGAGCAGGCCCCTGGTGAGGGTCGCCACCCATGCGGCCGGCACCGCCATCAGCGCCGTCAGCACGATCAGCACGAAGATTCGGCCGAGCGATTCGACGGCACCGGTGTCCGGCGAGCCGAGTCCCGTTGCGAGGCCGCCGAGGACGATCGCAGCGGTCGAGAGCGCCGAGACGGCGATCGCCCACGCGAGGAACACGAGCAGCTTCGCCGTGGCGATCATCGCGCGGCCGATCGGGAGGGCGAAGAGTCCCGTGATCGTCCCTTCGGCGAACTCCCGCCCGAACGACCAGCTCAGCACCACGCCGCACGCGAGGAAGCCCGCGGCCCCGATGACCTGCGTCGCAGAGGAGAGGTACCCGGTCCAGCCTCCATCGGCGACCAGTGGGCCGAGTTTGGCGACGAGTTCCGTGGATCCGCTCGCGACCGCGGTCGTCACCGATGTGCAGATCGCCGTGACGCCGGCGACGAACAGCAGCGCGGTGACGAGCGGAACCCGTGCAGCCAGGAGCTTGCGGCCTTCGACGGAGACGGCGACCGCGAACCTTCGGCGCGCCTTCATGCCGACGGTCCTCCGGCCTCGGAACGGGCTTCGTCATCGCGCAGCACGCTCTGGAAGAAGGCCCGCTCGAGGTCGTCGTCGTGCGGGTCGAGGCCGCCGATGATCCGGCCCGCGTTCATGACGGTGATCGTGTCGGCGATGCGCGCGACCTCATCGAGATGGTGACTCGAGATCAGCACCGCTGCCCCCTGTGAGGCGCGGCGGATCACCGCTTCACGAAGCAGGATGGTTCCGGCCGGGTCGAGTGCGTTCGTCGGCTCGTCGAGCACGACGTAGGCGGGCTCATGCTGCAGGGCGGCGGCGATGCCGAGCCGCTGCCGGTTGCCGAGTGACAGCGATCGAGCCCGACGATTCAGGTACTCGGTCAGTCGGAAGGCCGTCACCGCCTCGGCGATCATGGCCGGTCGTTCGATCGAGGGGACCCCGCGAAGCCGGGCGGCGATGTCGAGATTCGCGCGGACCGTGAGCTCGCCGTACGCGAGCGGCGTCTCGATGAGCTGACCCAGCTTCGACCAGGTGCGCGCGTCTGCGCGGCGGACGTCGACACCGCCGATCATCGCGGCGCCGCTGTCGGGTCGGAGCATGCCGAGGAGCAGCTTCATCAGGGTCGACTTGCCCGCACCATTGAGACCGACGAGCGCGTGGACCTCACCCGGACGGACAGCGAGCGAGACCTCCCGCACGCCCGCGCCGCCACGATACGACCGGCTCACCCGGTCCAGCATCATCGCGTCAGTCACGATCCGCGCCTCCGGCCACCGTGAGCGCCGCCATGAGGCGGTCATGGAGGCGCCCATCCGAGGATGCAGCCCATTCGAGGAGTCCCGCGGCCACCCCGGACATGACCGACGCGGCAGCCACCCGTGCGTCGAACGCGTTCGAACCGTCGGCGACCAGCTGCCCCACGACGGCGTCCTCCGTCCGCTCCATGTTCGCCCGCATCCCCGCCCGAAGCTCGGGCGTCGTCGCCACGATGGCGATGCGCCGCCGCACCTGCGCCTCCGCAGGCTCCGGCAACTCGGCCCACGCCTGTCGCATCCCCTCGGTGATGCGTCGCAGGAGGGGGCCTTCGCGACGGCCGGCGATCGCGTGGACGATGGCCGGATCGTACGGGTCGTCGAAGAGCACGCCCTGCTTCGTGCCGAAGTGTCGGAAGAAGGTCATCTCGGAGACCCCGGCGGCGGCGGCGATGCTCGCGGTCGTCGTGCGATCGAAGCCGTCGCGTTCGAAGAGGTCGAGCGCGACCTCGGTGAGGCGGTGGCGCGTGGCTTCGGCGCGTGAGCGATTGGCTTGGGTCATCCCCTAATGTTAGTCACTAACGTTAGGGGATGTCGAGCGCTCGTCGTGTTCCGCGAGTGGGCGATCGTTCAGGCCCGGCGACGGATGCCTCGGGCGGCCGTGATGACGAGCGCACCGAGTGCGAGGAGTGCCAGGGCGCCCGCGATGACCGCGACCGGCTCGACTCCCGTCTCCGCGAGATCCGACGCAGGGGCCGAACCGTCGGAATCCGAACCATCGGCGTCGGATCCGCTCGCGCCGCCCGAATCTCCGTCGCCAGGGCCGGCAGGCTCCTCCGCAGGCACCTCGATCACCGTCAGCAGCACCTCGCTGCCGTTCCAGCTGCGCTCGAGCGTCACGCCGTCGACCACGAACTGCTCGCTCGGCAGCGGATCGTTGCCCGGTCCGCTCGTCGTCACGACCGCGAAGACCTGGCCCTCGGCCGGAACGAAGCCGTCGACGAATGAGACCGCCCAATCGGCATCGGCGAGGGTCTGCGTTGCAGCACCGATGCGATCGAAGGCGCAGTCCTCGGCGCCGCCGAGCTCGATCTCGACCGTGCCCGCACCGCCGCCCACCTCACCGGTCGCGCCGAGGCAGCCGGGCGAGGCGCCGGGTGCGAGCCGGCCGCTGTCGAGCACGATGTCGCCGAGCGTGCCGGTGCCCTCGAGTCGCGCGGAGACGGTTGCGAGCGTGTCGGCGAACGAACCGTCGACCGCGACGGTGCCCTGCTCGACGTCGAGCCGCGAACCGGCCGCGAGTTCCGACCAGTCGCCCGAGAAGCGCTGCGCCCCGGTGCCGTCGTGAGTGATGGTCCCGCCGCCGCGCACGCTGCCGGCCCACGCCGTCTCGCCATCGCCGCCGAGGAGGAGGCCCGACTCGCCGTCGACGAGCAGCAGCGATCCGCCGCCGCCGGCGAGGGCGCCGACGCGCTCGCGGTCGTTCAGCACGAGCTCGCCGCCGTCGATCGTCACGAGCGCCGTGTCGGCGATGAGGTCGTGCAGTTCGGTGTGCGCGGTGTGCACCGTGGTGACGTCGGCCGCGGCGATCACGAGATCGCCGGGCACCGCGCCGTCGCGGTTCAGTGCGACCGTGCCGGTCTCGGCGAAGGTCGCGCCGACGTAGCTGGAGGTTCCGCCTGCGTCGAAGAGGATCGGCGCATCGGGGCCGTCGCTGTAGAGGTGCAGCTCGCCGGTGCCCGAGACGTCCGCGAGGCTGATCGCCGACGGCGAGGCCAGCGTCTCGACCTTCCCGCCGCCGACGAGTTCGAGGTGGTCGAAGGTGGCGGTCGCTGCGGGCGCGACCGTCGCGACCCGGGAGTCGGCGTCGACGCGCACATGCTCGCCGACGACGATGGTCGCGTCGACCCCGAGTGTCGCCCCTGCCTGCACGGTGGTCGGCGCACCGCCGACCGGCCCGAGCGCGATCTGGTCGCCGGCGACCAGCTCCGAACCGAGCCCGGTCACGGTCGTCGCGCCGTCGTGACCGAATTGGCCCTCGACGATGCGCAGGCGACCGGGGCTCGACTCGGTGCCGATGGTCAGTCCGGCGTCGGGTGCGCTGATGAGCGTCGCGAAGACGGGCAGCTCGCTCGATCCGATGAGCCCCAGCGTGGCCCCTGCCGCGATCGAGAGGCCCCCTGTGAGCAGCAGGGGACTCGCCTCGCCGCCGGCGATCGAGGCGCTCGAGAGCGCATCCACGCCGCCGTCGAGCGAGACGGAGTGGGGGCCCGTCACGATCGACGCGCCAACGGTGGGCCCGTCGGGTCCCAGTTCGATCGGGCGCGGGAAGACGGCATCGCCGGTGAACTCGAGCCGCGAGGCATCCGAGACCTGCAGGGTGCCGCTCGCGGCACCGCAATCGGCGCCGCCGCACGCGAGCACGGCGCCGTCCTCGAGCGCGACCGTGCCCGCGTAGGTGTCGCCGCCCAACTCGAGTCGGCCGTCTCCGCGCAGTTCGAGCCGCTCGGCCGAGCCGCCGAGGTTTGCGCCGATGACGGCGCCGTTCGTCAGGGAGACGATCGACACCGCGAGCGGTGCCTGGGCGAACCCGAGGTGATGGCCGGCCGTGACGGTGAGATCGGCGGCCACGTGCACGAGGTGCTCGCCTGCGGAGTGAACCAGCTCGAGGTCGGTGTCGAAGGTGGTGGGCGCCGACACCGTGAGGAAGTTCGTTTCGACCGGGTCACCGGCGACCGAGTACCCGCCGCCTTCGAACCGCACGTTCGAGAAGACCGTGCCGAACAGGTCGTTCACGGTGTCGAGCACCGCGGGCCCTGTGGGGAACATGAGTCGGTCGCCGTCGCCCGGTGCGGCGCCGGCGCAGCCCGACCAGTTCGCCGCCGACGACCAGGCGGCATCGGCGGCGGCACCCGTCCAGGTGCAGTCGAGGTCGAAGGCGTTCGCCGGTTGGGCCGCGAACGCCGCGGTGAGGATGAGGGCGGATGCCGGCACGGCCACGAGGGCACGGCGGGCAGGCGTCATTTGGGTCATGGCACGAAGCTACGGTCGGCAGAAGCCCTGATGCAGTGGGGGATTCCACGCACCGAGCGGTTCGAACCGGGGGATTCCACGGAACTCGGCGCGGCCCTAGTCTGGGTGCGTCGCGAGGGCGGCGGAATCAGGAGAGGACATGCAGCCGACGACGGTGCTGGTACCGGGGGAACGCGAGGCGCTCGCGGAGCCGGGCTTCGACCGCCTCGCGCTGGGCGCGGTCGGTGCCGCACTGGCCGCGGCCGTCGACCCCGCGACCAGCGTACGACTCGCCCGATACGAGCAGTTCACCGGCCGCGAGACCGAGGCCGACGCGCGTCTCGCCGGGGTGCTCACCGCACCCGGCACGCCGGCGGAGGTGGCGAGGGAGGCGGAGTCACTGCGCCGCCTCGGCATCGCGTTCGAGCCGGCGTTCGGCGAGCTCGACTGGGCGGGCGCCGCGCTCCCGCGAGAGCGCGACAGCGTCGGCATCCGTGAGCGCGTCTCGATCGCCTTCGCCCGCCTGGTCGCCGACGGCCGGGAGCCGGCGCACGGATGGGCCGACGATCATCGGGCCGGTGACTGGGATGGGCAACGTGCGATCGTCGACGATGCTGCGACCGCGCTGCTCGAGCTCCTCGCGAGCGAAGACCTCGACGAACTGCTGCGGGCGATCGACCTCTGCGTCTGGGTGCCGATGATCCAGCTCGCCCACGCCGACCACCAAGGGGTCGTCACCGTCGTCGCCGCTTCACGCGCGGCGCACGCGCGCACCGGGCTCCGCGTGCTCGAGGTCTTCTTCGACTACCTCGAGGGCATCGTGCGGGTCGCGATGCTCGACCTCGCCGAAGGCAAGCGCCTGCTCGACCTCGCCGTCGAGGGCTTCGCCGAGGCATCCGATCGCCGCTGGTGGATGCTCGGCAAGGCCGCACAGGCGCTCGTCGCCGTGCTCACCCACGAGCAGTTGCCGCCCGACCTCGACGAACTCGAGCGCATGCTCGTCTCCGGCAGCTGGCGGCGCGGCCGACGCTCGCTCGGGCAGGCGACCCTGATGCTCATGGCCATCGTCTTCGCCTCGAGCGGCGACCTCGAGGGCGCCAAGCGCGTCGCCCTCGCCGACGGCGGTCTCGACGAGCTCGTGGTGCCCGCGACCGACCGCATCGTCGTCATCGAGGCCGTCGGCCACGTCGCGCTCGCCGAGGGCGACCTCGAGACGTGCGCGCAGATGCTGCGGATCGCCGACCACATGATGGCCTCGCCGATCGTCGTCGCCGGCCGTGAGCGCCTGCGCGCGGCCTTCGAGGCGCGCCGGCTCGCGGGGCCGCTGCCGTCGTCGGCCGCCGAGGAGACCGCAGGGCGCTCCGCCCCCGAACCCGATGCGACGCTCGAGCAGCTTCGCACGAGATGGATGCTGCTCGCGCAGGCCGTCGAACTCGGTGAACGCGACGCGGCGTTCAATGCGCTCGCCGAGTTCGACGCCTTCGCCGCTCGCGCGCGAGCGGCGGCGGTGCGGCAGCGGGCGGTCCGCCTCTTCCATGCACGCACCGCGGAGTCGGTCGAGCTGAGTGCGCGCCAGCTCGAGGTCGCGAGCCTCGCGGCCGCCGGCCTCACCAACCGGGAGATCGCCGCACGCCTGTTCCTCGGCGTGCGCACGGTCGAAGGCTACGTCGCCGGGGCGCTGCGTGCGCTCGGCCTCACCCGGCGCAGCGAACTCGCGGGCGCGGCGCTGCCGATGCGGCTGGATGCCCCGGGCCCGGGCCCGGGCCCGGTCGCGGCGCGCGAGGCGACGCAGGCCGTCGTCGCGCCGGTGCTGCTGCCCCTCCGTCAGGGACAGGTCGCCGCGCTCATCGCCGCGGGGGCGTCGAACGCCGACATCGCGGCCGCCCTGGGCATCACCGAGAAGACCGTCGACAAGCACATCGTGGCGGTCAAGGAGCGCCTCGGCACCTCGACCCGCACCGGGATCGCCGCCGCGTTCACGAGCTGAGCCGGGCTGAGCCGGGCCGAGCCGCCGCGAACAGCGTGCAACTACCGCTCGAGCAGCCGGTCGAGGCCGACGAGACGCAGCAGTTCGTACCCGAGCCCGAGCGTGCAGTACAGCGTGAGCAGCCCGCCGAAGGCCTTCTCGCGCCACGAGCCGGTATCGCCGAGAAGCGGCAGTGCGAGGTAGCCGTTCGGCAGCCACAGGCGGTTCAGCAGCGGGATGTCGCCGACGATCTCGGGCGGGCGCGGCACCCACGGCCAGAGCAGGCCCGGCAGCCCGCCCGTGGTGAGCGCGTCGCCGGCGAGGTGCGCGACGAAGCCGAGGGTCACCGCGAGCGGGAACCAGGCGACCTGCTCGGGCGCGACGACGACGATGAAGAGCCCGAGGGCGATGCCCGCGAGCCAGGCGGTGAGCCACGACTCGACGAGGTCGCGCGCCTTCACGGCGAAGGCGGTGAGCGCCGCGGTGCCGAGGCCGGCGCCGATCGCGACCGTGCCGGGGTCGAAGCGGCCGATCGCGTCGACCGGAACGGTCAGCGCCGCGAGCGCCCAGGCGGCCGCTGCGACGAGCAGCACGGCGACGGGCGAGTGCGCGCCGTGGCGGTGCCCGCCCGAGAGCGCGCCGATGGTGCGCGCGGTGAGCGGCCCGAGGATCGGCACCGAGCGCGAGATCGTCGCACTGTGGTGGTCGGCGTCGGGCAGCAGCGCCGCGCCCGCGCAGACGGTCGCGCCGGCGACCACGCCGACCGGGTCGAGCGGGTACACCCCGGTGGCGAGCAGGGGAACGGCGCCGGTGACCGCGACCCAGGCGGCGGCGCCGCTGATCGCGTGATTCATGCCCATCATCGATCGACGATCGTATCCGCGACCGCCCACATCCCGGTTCCGCGTCGTAGGCTCTGAGGGTGGAACTCCGAGACATCCCCCTGACCACCATCGACGGCGACGCCGTCACCCTCGCCGACTACGCCGACGAGGTGGTGATGGTCGTGAACGTCGCGTCGAAGTGCGGGCTCACCCCGCAGTACACGAAGCTCGAAGAGCTTCAGCGCGAGTACGGCGACCGCGGGTTCACGGTGCTCGGGTTCCCGTGCAACCAGTTCGCCGGCCAGGAGCCGGGCGGGGCCGACGACATCAAGGAGTTCTGCTCGATGACGTATGGCGTGAGCTTTCCGCTGATGGAGAAGACCAAGGTGAACGGCCGCAACCGTCACCCGCTCTACGAGGTGCTCACCAAGGTCGAGGATGCCCGCGGCAAGGCCGGCCGGGTGAAGTGGAACTTCGAGAAGTTCGTGATCCAGCCCGGCGGCGAGGTGTTCCGCTTCCGGCCGACGACCGAGCCCGACGCCCCCGAGATCATCGCGGCGATCGAGCGCGGCATCTCCGAGCGGCGTGCCGCCTGAGGCATCCGCACCCACCCGGCGCGGTTCCTTGACCGCTCGACTGGCGCGGCCCACAATTGGGGGGTCTATCCGAATGCAGGGGAGCGGAGACCGAATGTCCGACGTGTACGCCCGTCAGAGTCACGACGACCAGCCCACGGTGCCCGACTTCGCGCCGCCGCCGCTGTCGGTCGATGACGTGACCGCCGCGCCGCCCGAGAAGGGTGCCGACGGGCGCCCGTGGAGCCGCGACCTGCGGTTCATGCTCGTCGTCCTCGCGGCGATCGTGGCGCTCTTCCTCGCGTTCGCGCTGCTCATCGCATTCAGCCCGACGGGCGCGGCGATCAGCGCCCTCGCGATCATCGCCGCTCCGATCGCCACGATGGTCGCCGCCTACTACGGCATCTCGCTCGCCCTGCGCCAGGTGCGCGACGCGCGCGACGCCGCCGAGTCGGCGGAGGCGCGTGCGCGCGCGGCCGAGACGAGCGCGCGCGAGTCCGATGCCTGGGCCGCGCAGATGGAGTCGGGGCTGCGGGTCTCGGTGGCCAAGCTCCGCGCGGCCGGTGTCGACACCCGCGACGTCGAGCGTGCAGCAGGCACGCCCGACGAGTTCTTCTGATCTCCGCGCCGCGCGGCGCCGAGAGATGAACGGCGCCGCAGCCTGCGGAGCGTGATCGCACGCGAACGGCCTCGCCCACCCGGGCGAGGCCGTTCGGCGTTCAGAGCTCGGCGAGCAGCGACAGCGGTTGTTCGATGCACCCGGCGACGAAGGTCAGGAACGCCGCAGCCTCGGCGCCGTCGCACACGCGGTGGTCGAACGACAGCGTGAGCTCGGTGACCGTGCGCACCGCGAGGGCGCCGTCGACGACCCAGGGCCGCTCGACGAGGCGTCCGATGCCGAGCATCGCGGCCTCGGGGTGGTTGATGATCGCGGCGGAGCCGTCGACGCCCAGCGTGCCGTAGTTGTTCAGTGTGAAGGTGCCGCCCGAGAGCGCCGCGGGTGCGAACACCCCGGTCGCGGCGGCCTCGGTCTGCGTGCCGATCGCGTCGCGCAGCTCGCGCAGGCTCATGCGTTCGGCGCCGTGCACGACGGGCACCATGAGGCCGCGCGGCGTCTGCGCCGCGAGACCGAGATTGACCGCGCCGTGCAGCACGAGCTCGTCGCGGTCGGCGTCGAAGCTCGAGTTGAGCCGCGGGTGCTTGCGGAGGCCCGCGACGACGAACCGGGCGACGAGGGCGGTCGTGCCGAAGCGTTCGCCGGTCGCCGCGTGCAACTGCTTGCGCGCGGCGACGAGCGCGGTCGCGTCGACGTCCATCCAGACGGTCGCCTCGGGGATCTCGCGGCGAGAGCGCGAGAAGTGCGCCGCGGCGGCGCGGCCGATGCGGTCGAGCGGGATCCGTTGGTCACCGGACGCGGGCGCAGCAGCGGTCACCGTCGCCGGCTGCGCCGGTGCGGATGCCTCGACGGTGGCCTGCGGCGTCCCCTGCTGCTCCCCGATGAAGGCCTCGACGTCGCGGCGCATGACGAGGTGGTCGGGGCCCGAGCCGTCGAGCTGCGAGGCGTCGAAGCCGTGCTGCCGGGCGAGGCGCCGCACGATCGGCGAGACCACGGGGGAGCGACGCGCGCTGTCGAGGCGTGAGGGGGCGGCGATGCCACCGCCGCTCGCACCGGTGCCGGGGCCGGAGCCCGTCGCGGCGCCGCTCCGACGTCGGCCGAATCGGGCCGGCGCGGTGGTCGCTCGCTTCGTCACGGTCGAGGTGCGGGTGCCATAGCCGATCAGCACGGCGCCCGACTCCTCGGTCGCGACCTCGGTGGGAGCCGCGACCCCCGGTTCAGCGGCCACGGGCGCCGCCGACGGTGCGGAGACCTCGGAGCCGAGGGTCATGAGCACCGTGCCCGCGTGCAGCGTCTCGCCGACCTGGCCGCCGAGCGACTCGACGACGCCCGCGAACGGCGTGGGGAGCTGCACGACCGACTTCGCCGACTCGAGTTCGACGACGGGCTGGTCGATGGCGACCTCGTCGCCCGGGGCGACGAGCCACGCGACGATCTCGGCCTCGGTGAGGCCCTCGCCGAGGTCGGGCAGGATGAACTCGCGGCTCATGCGTCCCACTCCCACGTGTCGAGCGCCGCGAGGATGCGGTCGGGGGTCGGCAGCTGGTGCTCCTCGAGCTTCGGCGAGGGGTACGGGATGTCGAACCCGGCGATGCGCAGCACCGGGGCGGCGAGATGGTGGAAGTTGCGCTCGGTCACCCGTGCCGCCACCTCGGCGCCGTAACCGCCGAACTGGGCGGCCTCGTGGATGACGGCGGCGCGCGAGGTCTTGCGCACCGACGCGCCCACCGTCTCGTCGTCGAAGGGCGAGAGGCTGCGGAGGTCGACGACCTCGATCGACAGGCCTTCGGCGGCGGCGGCCTCGGCTGCGTCGAGCGCGGTGCGGACGGTGGGGCCGTAGGCGAGCAGGGTGACGTCGTCGCCCGTGCGCACGACCTCGGCGCGGTCCATCGGCGCGGTCGTCACAGGCAGGGCGATCGGCGCCTTCGACCAGTACCGGCTCTTCGGCTCCATGAAGACGACGGGGTCGTCGCTCTCGATCGCCTCGCGCAGCATCGAGTACGCGTCGGCCGGGTTCGAGGGCATCACGACCGTGAGCCCGGGCGTCGACGCCCAGTACGACTCGGATGAGTCGGAGTGGTGCTCGACGCCGCCGATCGCGCCCGCGCACGGGATGCGGACGACCATCGGCAGGGTGACGCGGCCCTTGGTGCGGTTGCGCATCTTCGCGACGTGCGACACCATCTGCTCGAACGCGGGGTAGCTGAACGCGTCGAACTGCATCTCGACGACGGGGCGCATGCCGTACATCGCCATGCCGATCGCCGTGCCGATGATGCCCGACTCGGCGAGCGGCGAATCCCAGATGCGCTCGTCGCCGAACTCGGCCTGCAGGCCGTCGGTGATGCGGAACACACCGCCGAGCGGCCCGACGTCCTCGCCGTACACGATCACGCGGTCGTCGGCGGTCATCGCGTCGCGCAGGGCGGCGTTCAGCGCGCCCGCCATCGTGAGCTGCGTCGGTGCGGATGCCTCGGGGCGGGCGTCCTTCGTCGCGGTGGCGGTCATCGGGCGTCCTCCTGGTGGGTGCCTGCGGCGGCGAGTTCGGCGGCGAGCGCGGCGCGCTGCTCGGCGAGGGCGGCGCGCGGGCGCGCGTAGACGTGGTCGAACAGCTCGAGCGGATCGAGTTCGGCCTCGGCGGTCATGACCTCGCGGGTCGCCGCGGCGAGCTCCTCGGCCTCGTCGGTGATCTCGGCGCGGAGCGTCTCGGTGAGCGCGCCCTCGGAGACGAGGTACTTCTCGAGACGCTCGATCGGGTCGCGCCGCTTCCAGTGCTCGACGTCGCGGGCCGCGCGGTATCGGCTCGGGTCGTCGGAGTTCGTGTGGGGCTCGATGCGGTACGTCACGCCCTCGATGAGGGTCGGCCCGCCGCCGGCGCGGGCCCGCTCGACGGCGGCGTGCGTGATCGCGTACATCGCCGCGACGTCGTTGCCGTCGACGTGGAAGCCCGGCATGCCGTAGCCGACGGCCTTGTCGGCGAGGGTCGCCGCGCGAGTCTGCCGTTCGAGCGGCACGCTGATCGCGAACTGGTTGTTCTGCACGACGAAGACGGTCGGCGTCTGCCAGACGGCCGCGAAGTTGAAGGCCTCGTGGGCGTCGCCCTCGCTCGTGGCGCCGTCGCCGAGGAAGGTCAGCGCGACGATCGGGTCGCGGCGCAGCCGGGCGGCGTGCGCGAGGCCGACCGCGTGCAGCGCCTGCGTGGCGAGCGGCGTCGCCTGGGCCGCCGTGCGGAACTCGTTCTGGTCGTAGCCGTTGTGCCAGTCGCCGCGGAAGGACTGCAGGATGTCTGCGGGGGCGATGCCGCGGGTGAGCAGGGCGATGCTGTCGCGGTAGGTCGGAAACAGCCAGTCGACCCGGTCGAGCGAGGCGACGGCACCGATCTCGCATGCCTCCTGCCCGTAGGCCGAGGGATAGGTCGCGAGGCGGCCCTGCTTGGTGAGCGCGGTCACCTGCACGTCGAAACGGCGGGCGACGACCATCTTGCGGTACAGCCCGAGCAGGGTCTCGGTGTCGGGCAGGGAGAAGCCGCCGGTCGCGTGGCCGGTGACGGCATGACCCGCGTTGTCGAGAAGACGGAGGGGCTTCTCCGAGGGAAGGGTTCGGGTCGGTGCATGCTCGACATTGAGGCTCATGCAGCCATGGTGCGACATGCTCGACCCTCGAGGTCGGGCGTGTCATCCAAGCGTGAACGAACGGCTGCCGAGGGACGAAACCGATGCCATTCGTCCACCCGCAGACCGGTCAGGTGCGCCAGATGTCCAGCGTCTGTGCGGGCGGGTGGCCCTCGATCTCCTCGAGGATGAGGTGCGACCTGGTCGAGACGACGCCGGGCATGTCGTGGATGTCGCGGAGGATCGCCTGACTCAGTTGCTCGTGATCGGGCGCGCTCACGGTGAGGATGATGTCGATGTCGCCCGAGACCGCCTGCACCTTCTCGACGAAGGGGAGTGTCGCGAGCTTCGCGGCGATCTCCTCCCAGGAGACCTCGCCGATGCGCACCACGACGAGCGCCGAGATGTGCAGGCCGATCGAGCGGCGGTCGATCTGCGCGCCGAACCCCGTGATGACGCCGCGCTGCTGCAGCTGCTGCAGGCGGTTGTGCGCCGCCGTGCGCGAGATGTGCACCCGGTCGGCGAGGGTCCGCACCGACAGCCGGCCGTCGCGGCTCAGCTCGGCCACGATTCTGCGGTCGATGCTGTCGAGTGGTTCGTTGCGTTGCGGTGCTTGCGGGGTCATCGTCGTCCTCATGCTTCACGCTCAGCGTACCGGTTCGAGCGTCGCACCCGTTGGAGCGAGCGTCGCATCGGAGCGTGGCGGACCACGGCCGGGAGCAGCGGCCAGACGAGGGCGATGCCCCTGAGCCACGCCGCGCTCACCCGTTGAGCGCGAGCGGTCCACCGGAAGCCGTACGCCGCACGGATCGACGGGGGCAGGAGCGCCGCGGTGAGCAGGCGGACGAAGGGCAGGAGGAGCCGGGTGCCGGGTGGCAAGGACGCCGCGCCGCCGAGCAGCGTGCGGACGACCTCGCGCGCCTCGTCGCCGACCTCGAGCCCGGCGAGCCGCGTGCCCCACCACGCCTCGAACTCGGCACGGCTGTCGGGCCAGCCCTCGCGGCCGGCCTGCAGGCTCGCGCCGAGCGGGGCGTAGCCGCGCACGATGGCGTCGGCATCGGCCTCGTCGAGCTTGCCCCAGAGACGTTCCTCGAGCGCGAGCGCCGTCGCGAGAATCGTGGAGGCGACCCACCGCTGCGCGTCGGCGTCGAAGGCCGAGTACCGGCTCGCCGGCGTGTCGACGGAGCCGCCGCCCGCCTCGCCGCGCACCGGCGCATGACGGGCGTTCACCCGCCGGACGACGGAGCGCCTGACCTCCTCGTCGCCGAAGCCGACCGCGTAGACGTAGTCGAGCGTGCCGAACAACCGGTCGAGCGGGCGGCCCGCGAAGTCGCTGTGCCGTGCCACCCCGTGCGCGACGCGCGGATCGGCGAGCTGCAGCAGAATCGCGGCGCCGCCGCCGAGGAGGAGGATGCCGTCGGCGGCGTGGCGGCTGAACCGCTCGTGGTCGGTCTCTGCGGGGGTCATCAGTACCAGTTGTACTGCTCGGAGTGCGCCCATGCCCCGCAGGGCGCCCCGTAGCGGTCGCCGATGTACGACAGCCCCCACTCGATCTGGGTGGCGGCGTTCGTGCGCCAATCGGCGCCCGCCGACGCCATCTTGCTGCCCGGCAGCGACTGCGGGATTCCGTAGGCACCGCTCGAGGCGTTGTACGCGTCGGCGCGCCAGCCCGACTCGCGCGTCCAGAGCAGCACGAGGCACTCGTACTGGCTCGAGCCCCAGCCGTAGCGGCCGATCGCACGGGCCGCATAGGCTTTCGCCGCGGCGGGGTCGACGACGACGCCCGGCGGGGGAGCGCTCGAGCCGCCGCCGGGCTCCCCGGAGTCGCCCGACCCAAGCGAGTCGTCGTCAGCGTCTGCTGCGGCACGCTCCCGGGCCTCGGCTTCGAGCCGTGCCTGCTCGCCGACCCGGTAGCGTCGCTCGAGTTCGACCGTGCGATCGCGAAGGCTCGCGAGCTGGGCGTAGAGCGTGTCGAGCGCCGTTCTCTGCTCGGCGAGTCGCGCCTCCGCGGCGAGGTGCGCGTCCTCCGCCGCGGCCCTGGCGCGGTCGGCCTCCTGCGCGAGCCGTGACCGCTCCTGCTCGGCGACATCGGCCTGCGCGCTGACCGCCTGGTACGCGGCGCGGTCGGCTGCGGCCCCCGCCGCGACCCCGGCATAGACGTCGGCGAGCCGCGCACTCCGTGTGAGCCCGTCGAGGAGATCCGCCGCGCCGTCCTCGTCGCCCGTGAAGAGCAGGCGGAGCGTGACATCCGCGCCGCCCGTGCGCGCGAGCATGCCGGTGAGTCGACCGAACTCCGTCTGCGACTCCTGAGCGGACTGCCCGGCGGACTCGGCCGATCCTCGGAGCGCCTTCGCGCGATCGGCCGCCTCACGGCGCGCGGCCTCTGCGGCGGCCGCGACGGCGGCGGCTTCGACCGCGGCGTCGCCGAGCACCGCGGCCTCGCCCTCGAGCCGGTCGACCAGCGCCGTGATGCGCGACGACTCCGCCTCGCGTGCGGCGACGCTCCGCTTCGACTCCTCGACCTCGCCCCAGCTGGGGTACTCCTCGGCACCGGCCGGGGTCGCGACCGCGCCGAGTGCGATGATGAGCGCGAGCACGCTCGCGGCGCATGCGATCGGGCCTCCTCGGCGCATCGACTCACCCCCTCGAGGCGGCGAGTCTACCCACGTCGCCTCTCGGCGGCCGCTCGGACACGCAGCGTACACTCGGCGCGTGCGTTCGTCCCGGTTGCTGGCCCCGCTCCTCGTCACGCTCACCGCGATGACGCTCGCGGGGTGCGCGGGTGCCGCGCCGACGGTCGCCCCGGAGGCCTCGCCGACGCGGTCGGCAACCCTGACCCCGACCCCGACCCCGACGCCGATCGACTCGTCGGCCGCCTGGGTCGACGAGCGGCTGGCGGGACTCAGCACGCAGCAGAAGGCCGCGACCCTGCTGATGCTGCATGCGCCGGGGACCGACCCGGCGCCGTCGCGCGCGCTCATCGACGCGGGAGCCTCGGGCGTGATCCTCATGGGCGACAACATCGCGGGCGACGCGCCCTCGCTCGCGGCGCTCACGGCCGCACTCATTTCCGACCCCGAGCTGCCGCCGCTCGTCGGCGTCGACCAAGAGGGCGGCGAGGTCTCGAGACTCGACTGGGATTCCGCCGCGAGCGCGGCGACGCTGCGGGACGCGCCGCCCGCCGCGACCCGGGACGCGTTCGCCGCACGTGCCGCGAGCGTGGCCGCGGGAGGCGCGAACGTGAACTTCGGCGTTATCGCGGATGTCACGGGCGACCCCGGCTCATTCATCTCGGGTCGGGTGCTCGGCGCCGATCCGGCGGCTGCCGCCGAACGGGTCGGGGCCGCGGTCGCGGGGGAGCGGGGCACGGTGGCGAGCACGCTCAAGCACTTCCCCGGGCACGGGGCGGCACCGGGCGACTCGCACACGAGCATTCCGACCGCGCCGACGAGCCTCGCCGAGTGGCGGGCGGGCGCGGCACTGCCGTTCGCCGCGGGCATCGACGCCGGCGCCGAACTCGTGATGACCGGCCACCTCGCCTACCCGGCGGTCGACGCGGCACCCGCGTCGCTCTCGGCCGAGTGGCACCGGATCCTCCGGGAGGAGCTCGGCTTCGAGGGCGTCGTCATCACCGACGACATGCTGATGCTCCAGCACAACGGACTCGCCGAGTACGCCGATCCGGGCGAGAACGCCGTGCGCGCGGTCGCCGCGGGGGCCGACCTGCTTCTGTACGTCCTCCCCGCCGATCCCGCGGAGTTCGGCATCTCGGTCGACGGACTGGTGGGTTCGATCACGGCCGCGGTCGACTCGGGGCGCATCTCCGAGGAGCGCCTCGACGACGCGGTCCGACACGTGCTCACGCTGCGTCGTTCGCTCGCCTGAGCCGTTCTCGCGAACGAATATTTCCATGCATGGGAATAGATCTTCCCGGTGCGCGCGTTGACCCCCGATGAGCCGATCGGCTCAGTACCGAACTCTTGGGAGCAACCGCAACATGACGACCACCGCCTCGACGATCGAGATCCCCGGCTACCGCGCAGGAACCTGGACGATCGACCCCGCCCACAGCGAAGTGGCCTTCTCCGTCCGTCACCTCATGATCAGCAAGGTCAAGGGCAAGTTCGAGCGTTTCACCGCGACCTTCGTCACGGCCGAGAACCCGCTCGACTCGACCGTGACCGCGTCGGCCGAGGTCGCCTCGGTGACCACGAACGAGCCCACCCGTGACGCGCACCTGCGCACCGGCGACTTCTTCGAGGCCGAGACCTACCCGACGATCGACTTCGTCTCGACGGGCGTGCGCGTCGAGAACGGCGACTTCAAGGTCGACGGCGAGCTGACGATGCACGGCGTGACGAAGTCCGTGACCTTCGACTTCGACTTCGGCGGCTTCGGCGGCGACCCCTACGGCAACTACAAGGGCGGCGCGACGGCCAAGACCGTGATCAACCGCGAGGAGTTCGGCCTGCACTACAACGCCGCGCTCGAGACCGGCGGCGTGCTGCTCGGCGATCAGGTCACCATCACCCTCGAACTGCAGGCGCAGCTCGAGCAGTAATCGCTCGCGCGATCACCACAACGGGCCGGATGCCACGGGCATCCGGCCCGTCGTCGTATCCGCTGTGGTCCGGGGCGATCCCCGACGGCGCCGCGCAGGCTCACCCCTGCCGCACGGTGACCTCGCCGAGGGTCGTCGACCAGAACCCGGCCCACCGCTCGAAAGCGGGAGCGAACTCGTCGGCGTCGACCGACCCGCTGAACGGGGCGAGCTCGATCGCCGTCGAACCGCGCCGCTCGGGCGCGCGGCGCCAGGTGCCGACAACCTCGCCGTCGGCCACGAGGATCGGCAGGAACAGGCCGTTCTTGCCCGGCACGACGCGCCCGGCATCGGCCGGGGAGCAGAAGGCCGTACGGTCGCCATAACCGAGGAAGTACTCGTCGAACGGCGCGAGCACGTGCCGGCTCGGCGCGGATCGGGCCGGGCCGGGGTCGGCGTCGGCAGCGACGAATCGTTCGTCGCCCACCGCGACCACCGAGTCACCGGCGGCTGAGGCCCCGAGCCGTGCCTGGGTGAGGGTGAGCCCCGTCCACCAGGCGAAGTCGCGCGCCGAGACCGGCCCGTGGCCGCGCGCGTAGCCGGTGAAGAGCAGCCCGAGCGTCTCGTCGGCGTCGCCCGGCTCGCCCGAGCCGGCGGGCGACCATTCGTCGAGCAGCACGAAGCGCTGCCGGGCTCGGGTGTCGACCGGCCCGCAGCAGAGCAGCCCCTCGATCGCGAGGCGCCAGATCAGGTGGTACCCGCGCTGTCCCTCGATCGGGATGCCGGCGGCCGCCCACGCCGCCTGCAACTCGTCGCGGGACGCCGAGCGACCTCCCTCGAGCTCGCGGATCGCGACCGCACGCGCGGCCGCGTGCACGGCGTCGTCGATGCCCTCGTCGAGATGGATCTTCGACGCGCGCTGCATGAGCCGCGCGGCGGTCAGGCGGAGGATCGGCCGCAGCATCGACGGCTCGACGAAGTGCAGGGTGCCGCGCATCGGCCAGGAGCGCAGCAGCGAGCGGTCGTCGATCGCCGACTCCACGGCTGCCTCGCTCGACCCGGGCACCCTCGCGCCGATCACCCACTTCGCGGCGGCCAGGTCTTGCGCCTGCACGCACACGAGCCGTTCGAGCGCCGCGGCGGGCGACGCGAAGCCGCCTACGAGCCCCTGAGCGCGGAGTCGAGCGGCACGCAGCGCGACGATCGAGGGGTCGCTCGAGACATCGGTCATGCTGCGATTCTGCCGGGTACCGCCGACATCGACTTGACGCCGCCCCGCGAACGATAGACTGGACGGCTGTGCCGTTCGGCACCGATTCCCCATGAACGCCCAGGAGGCCCCGCCGTGCTCGCCGTCCACGATCTCGAGATCCGCGTCGGTGCGCGCCTCCTCATGGAGCACGTGAACTTCCGCGTCTCCGACGGCGACAAGATCGGCCTCGTCGGCCGCAACGGCGCGGGCAAGACCACGCTCACGAAGACCCTCGCCGGCGAGACCCTGCCCACCGACGGCAAGATCGACCGCACCGGCGAAATCGGCTACCTCCCGCAGGACCCTCGCTCCGGCGACCCCGAGATGCTCGCCCGCACGCGCATCCTCGACGCGCGCGGCCTCGGCTCGCTCGTGCTCGGCATGCACGAGGCATCCATGAACATGGGCAGCGACGACCCGGTCGTCGCCGAGAAGGCGATGAAGAAGTACGGCAACCTCACCGACCGCTTCAACGCGCTCGGCGGGTACGCCGCCGAGGCCGAGGCCGCCTCCATCGCCTCGAACCTGAACCTGCCCGACCGCATCCTCGACCAGCCGCTGAAGACGCTCTCGGGCGGCCAGCGCCGGCGCATCGAGCTCGCGCGCATCCTCTTCTCCGACGCCGACACGATGATCCTCGACGAGCCGACGAACCACCTCGACGCCGACTCCGTCGTCTGGCTCCGCGAGTTCCTGAAGAACTACAAGGGCGGCGTCATCGTGATCTCGCACGACGTCGTGCTCGTCGAGGAGGTCGTGAACCGCGTCTTCTACCTCGACGCGAACCGTTCGATCATCGACATCTACAACATGGGCTGGAAGCACTACCAGCGCCAGCGCGCCGCCGACGAGGAGCGCCGCAAGAAGGAGCGCGCCAACGCCGAGAAGAAGGCGGGCGTGCTGCAGCTGCAGGCCGCGAAGTTCGGCGCGAAGGCCTCGAAGGCCGCCGCCGCCCACCAGATGGTCGCGCGCGCCGAGAAGCTGCTCGCCGGCCTCGAGGAGGTGCGCGCCGTCGACCGCGTCGCCAAGCTGCGCTTCCCGACCCCGGCGCCGTGCGGCCGCACGCCGATCACAGCGAGCGACCTGTCGAAGAGCTACGGCTCGCTCGAGATCTTCACCGCCGTCGACCTCGCGATCGACCGCGGGTCGAAGGTCGTCATCATCGGCCTGAACGGCGCCGGCAAGACGACGCTGCTGCGCATCCTCGCGGGCGTCGACGCGCCCGACACCGGCGTCGTCGAGGCCGGCCACGGACTCCGCGTCGGCTACTACGCGCAGGAGCACGAGACCATCGACGTCAAGCGCTCGGTGCTCGAGAACATGGTGAGCTCCTCGCCGAACCTCACCGAGACCGAGGCCCGCAAGGTGCTCGGCTCGTTCCTCTTCACCGGCGACGACGTGCACAAGGCCGCGGGCGTGCTCTCGGGCGGCGAGAAGACGCGCCTCGCGCTCGCGATGATCGTCGTCTCCGGCGCCAACGTGCTGCTCCTCGACGAGCCGACGAACAACCTCGACCCCGCGAGCCGCGCCGAGATCCTCGACGCGCTCGCGCACTACGAGGGCTCGGTCGTGCTCGTCTCGCACGACCCGGGCGCCGTCGAGGCGCTGAACCCCGAGCGCGTGCTGATCATGCCCGACGGCACCGAAGACCACTGGAGCCGCGAGTACCAGGAGCTCATCGAGCTGGCTTGAGACCGACACGGCGCGTCGCCTCCGCGTGGAGCCTCACCGCCGGTCGAGCACCTGGTCCTCGTAGTCGGCGTCCTCGCCGCCGCGGCTCTGCGGCTTCGGCCTCCGCGGCGCGCGCCGCGAGTCGTCCGACGCCCCGGATGCCTCGGCGAGGCCCTTGCGCTCCTGGTTCGCCGCCCAGCCGAGCCCGATGAAGGCGAGCAGCGCGAAGACGTACCACTGCAGCGCGTAGGAGAGGTGCGGACCCTCGTCGCGCTCGGGGCGCGGGGCCGCGAGGGGCGGTTCGGCCGCGTCGTCGCCCGACTGCACGAGGATGCCGTAGGCGCCCGTGTACGCGGGCTCGCCGACGCGCTCGGCGAGTTCGTCGAGGTCGATCGTGGCGAACTCGATGCCGGTGCTCGTGCGGCCCTCGATGCGCCCCTCGCCGGCCTTCAGCCGGGCGGTCGCCTCGACCCGCCCGGCAGGCGGCGCCGGGATCTCGCTCGGCCGGCCGTCGGAGTTCTGCGCGATCCAGCCGCGGTCGACCATGAACACGGTGCCGTCGTCGAGTCGGAACGGGGTGATCACCTCGAAGCCCGTGCTGCCGCCGAGCGGGCGGTTGCGCACGACGACCTCCTCGGCGGGCAGGTACTCGCCCGAGAGCTCGACGACCTGCCAGCGCTGCTCGACGTCGAAGGCGGCGGGGTCGGGCAGCGCCTCGGAGACCGGGATCGGGTCGGCGTCGTAGTTCGCATCGATGCGGGCCACCTCGGCGAGCGCCTCGGCCCGGCGGTTGAGCTGCCACGTGCCGAGCGCCGAGCAGGCGATCGCGAAGACGATGGTGAGCGCGAGGTAGCCCGCCCACCGCGGTGCGAGGAGGAAGCGCCACTCGTTCACGCGCGGCCCCCCGCCGAGGCGTCCGACGGCGAACCCGAGGCAGTCTCGAACGCGGCGACCTCGACCGGGAAGGAACGCGACGTGAGGAACTCGCGGAGATAGCCGACGTGCTCGTCGCAGGCGAGCCAGGTCTTGCCGCGGTCGCCCGTGTGGATGCGGGGATTGCGCCAGTCGATCCGCCACACGGCCGCCTCGTGGCATCCGGCGCGCGAACAGCTTCCCTGGGCGGGAGCGCCGCCGAATCCGCCGATCATGCGGCTCCTCGTTCATGGTGCTCGTCCTGGGCGGTGCCGGCATCGCCGGGACCCGCCGCTGGCGGGGGAGTGCGCCGCACGAGCCCGCCGGGCCGGAGCACCCGACTCGTGCGCCTCGGGCTGCCGACGTTCGCGAGCACGACGGCGAAGTAGGGGAGGAAGATCGCACCGGCCGCGCAGACCGCGAGCCACCAGCCGTCGACGAAGAGCATCGCGACGATGCAGAGCACGCGGATCGACATCGCGATCGTGTACTTGATCATGCGCGAGTGCCGCTCCGCCTCGGGCGAAGGCGGCAGCGTGGTGATCGACTGCTGCTTCATGCTGGTCGCCGCAGGCCTGACGGCGCTCCTCTTCCCCTCAAGCCTACGTCGATTCCGGCCGGTCGGATGCCGCTTCGGACGAGCCTCTATGCTGGGACGGGCCGCACGGCCGAACCCGAAGAAACGGAGTCCAGCATGACGACGAGCCGCACTGTCCTCGTGACCGGTGGCAACCGCGGCATCGGCTATGCGATCGCCCGCGAGTTCCTCGCGCAGGGGCACCGCGTCGCGGTGACCGCCCGCTCGGGCGAAGGCCCCGAAGGCGCGCTCACGGTGCGCGCCGACGTCACCGACTCCGAGTCGGTCGACCGGGCGTTCTCCGAGATCGAGGCCGCGCTCGGCCCGGTCGAGGTCGTCGTGGCGAACGCCGGCATCACCCGCGACATGCTGCTCATGCGCATGAGCGACGACGATTTCACGAGCGTCGTCGACACGAACCTCACGGGCGCCTTCCGCGTCGTCAAGCGCGCCTCGAAGGGCATGCTCAAGGCGAAGTTCGGCCGCATCGTGCTGATCTCGAGCGTCGTGGGCCTCTACGGCTCGGCCGGCCAGGTCAACTACTCCTCGTCGAAGGCCGGCCTCGTCGGCATGGCCCGCTCGCTCACCCGCGAACTCGGCGCCCGCAACATCACCGCCAACGTCGTCGCGCCGGGCTTCATCGAGACCGACATGACCGACGAACTGCCCGAGGCTCAGCAGGCCGAGTACAAGAAGAACATCCCGCTCGGCCGCTTCGCCTCGCCCGACGAGGTCGCGCGCGTCGTCGCATGGCTCGCAGGCGACGACGCCGGCTACATCTCGGGCGCCGTCATCCCCGTCGACGGCGGGCTCGGCATGGGGCACTGACCGCACCCGTCGTCCCGGTCGGCTCAGGGTCGACCGAGCAGGAGGGCCGGTACGCGATCGCGTACCGGCCCTCCCTCGTCTGCGTGCGCGTCAGCCGCGCAGGCCGAGGACGGCGAGGACCGCGCTGAGGTCGGGGCGGTCGATCGCGAGGTCGGCCTGCGCCCGCACCACGGGCTTCGCGCAGAACGCGACGCCGAGCGCGGCCCGGTCGAGCATCAGCAGGTCGTTCGCACCGTCGCCGACGGCGACCGTTCGGGCGAGGGGGATGCCGCCGACCGCTGCCCACTCCTCGAGCGCGGTCGCTTTCGCCGCGGCGTCGACGATCGGGCCGTCGACGCGGCCGGTGAGTCGCCCGTCAGCTGTCTCGAGGCGGTTGGCCCGGCAGAAGTCGAGGCCGAGGCGCGATGCGAGCGGGTCGAGCAGCTCGTGGAACCCGCCCGAGACGACGCCGACGAGCCCGCCTGCGGCGTGCACGCCGTCGATGAGCTCCTGGACGCCGTCGGTGGGCGTCATCCGCTCGCGAGCGGCGGCGAGTACCGTCTCGTCGAGCCCGGCGAGCGTTGCGACGCGCTCGCGCAGGCTCGCCGCGAAGTCGAGCTCGCCGCGCATCGCGCGCTCGGTGACGGCGGCGACGTGCTCGAGACTGCCGGCCTGCTCGGCGAGCAGTTCGATCGCCTCCTCCCGGATGAGCGTCGAGTCGGCGTCGAGCACCACGAGGGGGCCGCTCGCGCGGCCCGGGACTGCGGGGCTCACGCGGTCGCCCGAACGCGCGAACCCTTGCCGACGACCGTGATGCCGCTGTCGGTCACGATGAAACCGCGCGCCAGATCTTCGCCGCGGTCGACGCCGATGCGCGCCCCCGCCTCGACGACGACCTCCTTGTCGAGGATGGCGCGCTGCACCGTCGCCCGTGCGTCGATGCGTGCGCGATCGAACAGGATCGAGTCGGAGACGTGCGCGCCCGACCCGACGACCGCCCACGGGCCGATCACGCTGCGCTCGACGTGCGCCCCCGAGATCACCGAGCCGAGCGACACGATCGAGTCGATCACCGTGCCGAGGGTGCCGCGTGCATCGCGGGTGAACTTCGCCGGCGGGGAGTTCAGCTGCTGGCTGAAGATGGGCCACTCGCGGTTGTAGAGGTTGAAGACCGGCATCACCGAGATCAGGTCCTGGTGCGCCTCGAAGAAGGAGTCGATCGTTCCGACGTCGCGCCAGTAGTAGCGGTCGCGGTCGGTCGAGCCGGGGACCTCGTTCTGCTTGAGGTCGTAGACGCCGGCGTCGCCCTGCGCGACGAAGGCCGGGATGATGTCGCCGCCCATGTCATGGCTCGAATCGTTGCGTTCGCCGTCGCGGAGCACGGCGTCGATGAGTGCGTCGGCGTCGAAGACGTAGTTGCCCATCGACGCGAGCACCTCGCCGGGGGAGTCGGGGAGCCCGACCGGGTCGGTGGGCTTCTCGAGGAAGCGGTGGATGCGGCCCGGGCGCGCGGGGTCGACCTCGATGACGCCGAACTGGTCGGCGAGCGCGATCGGCTGGCGGATCGCCGCGACGGTCGCCGAGGCGCCCGACTCGACGTGCGCGTCGATCATCTGCGAGAAGTCCATGCGGTACACGTGGTCGGCGCCGACCACGACGATGATGTCGGGGCGCTCGTCGTAGATCAGGTTGAGGCTCTGCAGGATCGCGTCGGCCGAACCCGAGAACCAGCGCTTGCCGAGCCGTTGCTGCGCGGGCACCGAGGCGACGTAGGAGTTCAGCAGGCCGTTCAGCCGCCAGGTCTGCGAGACGTGGCGGTCGAGCGAGTGCGACTTGTACTGGGTCAGCACGACCACCTGACGCAGGCCCGAGTTCAAGAGGTTCGAGAGGGCGAAGTCGATCAATCGGTACTGCCCGCCGAACGGCACCGCGGGCTTCGCCCGGTCCTCCGTCAGGGGCATGAGTCGCTTGCCCTCACCACCTGCGAGGACGATACCGAAGACCTTGCGCGAAACCATGAGGCAACTGTAACCAGCCTGCGCGACTTTGCCGCGTTCGGGTTTCGGCACGTGTCCTCCGCCCCTGCGCTACCGTTGCCTGCATGCGCGTCGACCTCCTCACCCGTGAGTATCCGCCCGAGGTGTACGGCGGTGCCGGCGTGCACGCCGCGGAGCTCGTCCGCGCGCTCCGCGCGAGCATCGACGTGCGCGTCCGCTGCTTCGGCGCACCCCGCGACGAGGCAGGAACGCGGGCCTACGCCATCCCGAGCGACTTCGACGAGGCGAACCCCGCGCTGTCGACGATGGCGGTCGATCTGCTGATGGCCGGCGACGCCGCCGGGGCCGACCTCGTGCACTCGCACACCTGGTACGCGAACTTCGCCGGTCTCACCGCGAAACGCCTCCACGGCATCCCGCACGTCGTGACCGCGCACAGCCTCGAGCCGCTCCGGCCGTGGAAGGCCGAACAGCTCGGCGGCGGCTACCGGTTGAGCTCGTGGGTCGAGCGCACCGCATTCGAAGACGCCGACGCGGTCATCGCCGTGAGCGAGGGGATGCGCCGCGACATCCTGCGCGCGTACCCCGACCTCGACCCGTCGAAGGTCGACGTCGTCGTCAACGGCATCGACCTCACCGACTGGGCGCCGTCGCACGACGCCGACGCGGTGCGCGCGCTCGGCGTCGACCCCGAGCGGCCCTCCATCGTGTTCGTCGGCCGCATCACCCGGCAGAAGGGGCTGCCGTACCTGCTGCGCGCCGCGCGCCTGCTGCCGCCCGAGGTGCAGCTCGTGCTCTGCGCAGGCGCACCCGACACCGACGAGATCATGGCCGAGGTGACCGCACTCGTCGACGGGCTCCGTGCCGAACGCGAGGGCGTCGTCTGGATCGACCGCCACCTTCCGCGCCACGAGCTGACCGCGCTGCTCACCGCGGCCACGACCTTCGTCTGCCCGTCGATCTACGAGCCCCTCGGCATCGTGAACCTCGAGGCGATGGCCTGCGGGGCGCCGGTCGTCGGCACCGCGACCGGTGGGATCCCCGAGGTCGTCGACGACGGCGTCACGGGCGTGCTCGTGCCGATCGAGCAGGCCGACGACGGCACCGGCACGCCGCTCGACCCCGAGCGGTTCGTCCGCGATCTCGCCGAGGCGCTGACGCGGGTCGTGGGCGATCCGGCACGCGCCGCCGAGATGGGCGCCGCCGGGCGGCGCCGCGCCGAGACGCACTTCGCGTGGGACGCGATCGCCGCGCGCACGATCGAGGTGTACGAGCGGGTCCTCGCTCGCTGACCGGATGTGCGCCCGCTCGCCTGCGTCGGGCAGGCCCCCGGCTCCCGATAGCATTGACGCATGGCGAGTGCGAGTACAGTTCTGCAGTTCCGCGACGTGTCGGTGGTTCGTGACGGCAATACGATCCTCGACGCGGTGACGTGGAGCGTCGCCTCCGACGAACGCTGGGTGGTGCTCGGCCCGAACGGTGCCGGCAAGACCACTCTCCTGCAGATCGCCGCAGCGGCCATGCACCCGACCTCCGGCAAGGCCGAGGTCCTCCAGGAGGCCCTCGGCAAGGTCGACGTCTTCGAGCTCCGCCCGATGATCGGCTTCGCCTCGACGGCGATGGCGCGCCGCATCCCGCGCGATGAGACCGTGCTCGACGTCATCCTCACCGCCGCGTACTCGGTGACCGGCCGCTGGAACGAGGAGTACGAGGGCATCGACCTCCGCCGCGCCGAGCGCGTGCTGAAGGAGTGGGGCCTCGACGGCTTCTCGGGCCGCCGATTCGGCAGCCTCTCCGACGGCGAGCAGAAGCGCGTGCAGATCGCGCGCTCCGTGATGACCGACCCCGAGCTGCTGCTCCTCGACGAGCCGGCGGCGAGCCTCGACCTCGGCGCCCGTGAGGAGCTCGTAGGTCTCCTCGGGGGCTACGCCGCCTCGCCGTCGTCGCCCGCGATCGTCATGGTCACCCACCACGTCGAGGAGATCCCCGTCGGGTTCACCCACGCGCTCCTCGTCAAGCAGGGCGGCATCGTCGCGGCGGGGCCGCTCGCCGAGGCGCTCACCGCCGAGAACCTCAGCTCGACCTTCGACATGACGATCGAGCTCAGCGAGCGCGACGGCCGCTTCGCCGCGCGCGCCGTCTGAGAAGTTCTCGCTCCGATTCTGCTAAACTCGTTAGCTGGCCCTACCGCCGATATGCTTTCCCGCTGATGAACGGCACCGCGAAGGTGTCTCGTTCGTGCAGCAGGAGCTCGAAATCCATCGTCCGCTCTCTCAATCGAAATCCAAGGAAGTCTCCATGAAGACCGACATCCACCCCGAGTACAACGCCATCGTCTTCCGCGACCTGGCTTCGGGCGCCACGTTCCTCACGCGTTCGACCGCGACGAGCGACAAGTCGATCGAACTCGACGGTGTCACCTACCCGGTCATCGACGTCGAGATCTCGAGCGAGTCGCACCCGTTCTACACGGGCAAGCAGCGCATCATGGACTCGGCCGGCCGCGTCGAGAAGTTCAACCAGCGCTTCAAGGGCTTCGGCAAGTAATCCAGCCGAACCGAGGGGGCGGGCGACGCGAGTCGCCCGCCCCCTCGCCGTACCCGCCGCGCCTGCTACGGTCGCCGGATGACCACGCGCGATCAGGCTGACGCACGCCGAATGCGGTTGCCCACGCTCGGCGACGGCCGCGTCCGCCTGCGCGCGTTCGGGCCGCAGGATATCCCGCTCATCATCGAGGCGGCCGATGATCCGATGATCCCGCTCATCACGACGGTGCCGCGGTCAGCAGATCAGCGATCGGCGCGGGCGTACCTCTCGCGCCAGGCGCGCCGGCTCGCGACCGGTGAGGGCTACTCGTTCGCGATCGCCGACCACGACGACCGTGCCAGGGGGCAGATCGGCCTGTGGCCGCGTCGCGACGACGGCGGGCGCGCAGGCATCGGCTACTGGCTGGCGCCGTCGGCAAGGGGGCGGGGCTACGCCTCGGCTGCGGTCGGGCTCGTCGTCGACTGGGCCTGGACGCTCGGCCGGATCGAACGACTGGAGCTGTTCATCGAGCCGTCGAACGCCGGCTCGATCTCGGTCGCCGAGTCGACGGGCTTCACCCGCGAAGGGCTCCTGCGATCCTGGATGCCTGTCGGCGGGACGCGACGCGACATGCTCGTGTACTCCCGCATCCGAGATCGGGACGGTGCCGCCCCGGCTGCGCTCAACGGACCGGCCACGCCCCGGAGGTCGTGAACTCGGGCTCGCCGTTGCGGCGACGCCACGACTGGTAGCTCTCGGCCTGCTCTCGGCACCAGTCGACCTGACGGGCGTGCAGCTCGGCGACCGCGACCGTTGCGAGTTCGGGGTGGGCGCGGGCGATCGCCTGCGCCACGCGCCCCGCCGCGATCGCGTCGGCGCCCGCGTTGTGGGCGTCGTCGAGCACGACGCCGTAATGCTCGGCCGCCGCAGAGAGGGTGCGCTTGCCGCGACGGTACCGGTCGACCGCCTTGTCGATGACGAGCGGGTCGATGACGGGCCCCGGGCCCGGCAGGGGAGCGAGACCGTAGCGGGCGGCCTCGCGCTCGAGGATGGTGAGGTCGTAGGCCGCGTTGTACGCGACGATCGGCAGGCCGCGCTCGGCGGCGTCGGCGAGGGCCGCGATGATCTCGCCGACGGCGGTGGCCGCCGACTGCCCCTCGAGGCGGGCGCGCTCGGTGGTCACCCCGTGGATGACCGAGGCCGCCGTCGGGATCTCGATGCCCGGGTCGACGAGCCACTCGCGCTGCTCGAGCACCTCGCCGTCGGCGCCGAGCACGCCGACGTGCGCGGTGACGATGCGGCTGACGTCGACGTCGATGCCGGTGGTCTCGAGGTCGAAGACGGCGAGGGTGTTCGCCCACAGGGCGGCATTCGTGGCATCCATGTGCGAAAGGCTATGCAGCGCCACCGTCATCGCCGGCGCGGCGCGGCGCGTGTCCCGGCATCCGAGAGGTCTGCGCCCGGCGACGCGGCTTTCGCGCAGGCGGAATCCGTAGAATGGCCGGGATGATCGAATCGCCCTACGCCGCCGCGCTCGCCCGCATTCCCGTCAGGGCCCACCGGGTCGACGTCGACGGCACCGACACCGCTTGGTGGGAGTACGGCGACGCGGATGCCCCCGTGCTCGTGCTCGTGCACGGCTTCCGCGGCGATCACCACGGACTCGAACCCGTCGTGGCCCAGCTGCCCGGCTACCGCATCGTCTCGCCCGACCTGCCGGGCTTCGGCGAGTCGGCGACCTTCGCCGACCGCGAGCACGACATCGACGGCTACGCGCGCTGGCTCGGCGCCTTCATCGAGGCCGTCGGCATCGAGGGCGACTACGACCTGCTCGGGCACTCCTTCGGATCGATCGTGTCGTCGGCGGCCGTCGCGGGCGGGCTCGCCCCGCGCCGGCTCGTGCTCGTGAACCCTATCGGCGCCCCCGCCCTGCAGGGGCCGCGCGGCGTCATGACGCGCCTCGCGGTGCTCTACTACCGCGCGGCCGCCGCGCTGCCCGAGAAGGCCGGCTTCGCGCTCCTGCGCAACGGCGCGGTCGTGCGGGTGATGAGCGTCACCATGGCGAAGACCGGCGAGCGCGACCTCCGACGTTGGATCCACGACCAGCACGACCGCTACTTCTCCGACTTCGGCGACCGCGACCAGTTGCTCGAGGCGTTCCGGGCCTCCGTCGGCCACGACGTGAGCGAGTACGCCGAGCGCATCACCGTGCCGACCCTCCTCGTCGCCGCCGAACGCGACGACGTGACCCCCATCGAGGCGCAGCGCCGCCTCGTCGGCCGGTTCCCCGATGCGACGCTCGAGGTGATCCCCGAGGTGGGACACCTCATCCACTACGAGACCCCCGGCGACGCCGCCGCGCGCATCGGCCGCTTCCTGCGCACGGAGTCGCACGCATGAGGGTCGTCGTCGACTGCCGCTACACCCGCATCGGGCACCACGACGGCATCAGCCGGTTCACCGCGGGCCTCGTCGGCGAGCTCGCGAAGCTGCACCCCGTCACGATGCTCGTGAGCGACCACCGTCAGCTCGACATGCTGCCCGACCTGCCGTGGCAGCTCGTGAGCTCGCCGACGAGCGCGCGCGAGCCGTTCGTGGCGCGCCAGGTGCGTCGCCTGCGCCCCGACATCGTGTTCTCTCCGATGCAGACGATGGGCTCGTGGGGTCGCGACTACCGCCTGCTGCTGACCCTGCACGACCTGATCTACTACGAGAACCGCACGCCGCCGCGAGACCTGCCGGCCCCCGTGCGCCTGCTCTGGCGGCTCTACCACCTCGCCTGGTGGCCGCAGCGGCTGCTGCTGAACCGGGCCGACGCGGTCGTCACCGTCTCCGAGACGACGGCCGGGCTCATCCGCGAGCACCATCTCACCGATCGTCCGATCACGGTCGTCTCGAACGCCTCCGACGACCTCGGTGCACCCGAGCTGCCGCGCGCCCGCCCCGAGGGGCATCGGCTCGTGTACATGGGCTCGTACATGCCGTACAAGAACGTCGACACGCTCGTGATGGCCGTCGCGGCACTGCCCGACCACGAGCTGCACCTCCTCAGCCGGATCGGCCGCGAGGAACGGGAACGGCTCACCCGGCTCGCTCCGGAGGCACGGCTCGTCTTCCACGACGGCGTGACGGATGCCGCGTACGCCGAGCTGCTCGCGGGCGCCACCGCGCTCGTGCACGCCTCGCGGGCCGAGGGCTTCGGCATCCCGCTCATCGAGGCGATGCGCCTCGGCACGCCGGTCGTCGTGAGCGACATCCCGATCTTCCGCGAGATCGGCGGCGACGCCGCGCTCTACTTCGATGCGGGCGACGCCGATGACCTCGTTCGGGCGCTCGGCGACCTCGAATCCGACGACATCTGGCAGGAGCACTCCGCCCGCTCGGTCGAACGCGCGGCGCAGTACACCTGGGCCGGCTCGGCTGCGACCCTGCTCGAGCTCATGCGGCGCACGGTCGCCGAGCACGGTGGGCGCGGAAGGCGTCGCAAGCGGCGCTGAGACGTCGGGCGCCGCCGCCCGGCCGATCAGTCCTCGGTACCCGTGAGCCGTTCGGGCTCGACGAGCTCGAGTGCGCCCGCGGCATGTCGCAGCAGGTGCACCGAGCCGTTCGTGATCGCGTACCCCGCTCCGGGCAGCGTCCACTCGCTCAACCCGAGGATGAGCGAGTGGATCACGCCGCCGTGCGAGACCACGACGACGCTGCCGCCGGGGTGGGCCGCCGCGATCTCGGCGAGCGCAGCGCTCGCACGGGCGATGACGGTGGAGCGCGGTTCGAGCCCCTCGATCGTCGCCGCCTGCGCCTCGACCGCCATCCGGCCGGCGTGGTCCAATCCCTCGAGCACCCCATGGCTGCGCTCGGCGAGCGAACCCATGAGTCGTGGCGCGGGCAGCGCGAGCACCCCGGCGATGATCTCGGCGGTCTCGGTCGCGCGCGCGAGCGTGCTCGCGTACACGGCGTCCCAGTCGTCTCGGGCGAGCCGCTCGCCAGTCTCGGCGGCCTGCGCGCGCCCCGTGTCGTTCAGCGGGATGTCGGTCATGCCCTGGATGCGACGCTCGCGGTTCCACTCGGTCTCGCCGTGGCGGACCAGGGCGATCAGCGTCGGTTCGGGGTGTGGCGAGGCATCCGTCATGTCGAAGACTCTCGCATGTCGCGGGCCGCGTTCACGAACCGAGCGCCTCGGCGAAGGCGGTGAGCGTCTCACTCGCACCGGCGTCGATCTTGACGGCGGCCCGGGAGTCGCCCTTCGTGACCCCGCGGTTCACGACGATGATCGGGAGCTTCCGCCGTCGCGCCTGCTCGATGAGACGCACGCCCGAGTTCACGATGAGCGAGGAGCCGGCGACGAGGAACACGTCGGCGCCCGCGACGAGGGAGGCGGCGGCCTGGAAGGTCGGTGCCGGCACGAACTCCCCGAAGAACACGACGTCGGGCTTCAGGATGCCGCCGCAGACGGTGCAGACGGGAATGACCATCGACTCGACATCATCATCGACGACGACGTCGCCGTCGGGCGCCTGACGGACCGACTTCTCGAGGTCGATGCCCGGGTTCAGCAGCGTCAACTCCTCCGCGATCGCCTGCCTCGCGTAGTGCTGGCCGCAATCGAGGCAGACGACGCGATCCATGCCGCCGTGCAGCTCGACGACGTGGCGGCTGCCCGCGCGCCGGTGCAGTCCGTCGACGTTCTGCGTGACGACGCCCGCGACCGCACCCGCGGCCTCGAGCGAGGCGAGCGCGAGGTGTCCTGCGTTCGGGCGGGCGCTGCCGAAGTGCCGCCACCCGAGATGGCTGCCGGCCCAGTAGCGCTTGCGCGCCTCCTCTGTGGCGAGGAATCGCTGCACGGTCATGGGCGTGCGCACCGGAGCCCCCTCTCCGCGATAGTCGGGGATGCCGGAGTCGGTGCTGACCCCGGCCCCGGTGAGCACCGCGATGCGCGCCCCGCGCATGAGGTCGATCGCCTCGCGCACCAGTTGCCCGGTGTCGGGCGTCGCGTCGATTCCGATCTCCACGGAGGCTCCATTCAGACGAGGTTGACCTGATTGTAAACACCGTCGTTTTCCGGATTGTTTCCGAGGCTGGCACTCTTGAGGGGAGGAGATCCATGCACATCGAACGAGTCCGCGACGCGGCATCCGATTCCGTCGCCGACTACGCACGGCTCACCGACGTGACCCTGCGCAGCGCCCGAGAGCCGGAGCAGGGGCTGTACATCGCCGAATCGGCGAAGGTCATCGGGCGGGCGATCGCCGCTGGGCACCGCCCGCGCTCGGTGCTCATGGAGGAGAAGTGGCTCGCCGGGCTCGAGCCCGTGCTCGCCCCGTTCGACATCCCCGTGCACCTCGCCGACCCCGCACAGCTCGAGGAGATCACCGGGTACCGCGTGCACCGGGGCGCCCTCGCGGCGTTCGAGCGGCCCGAGCTGCCCGACCCGGCCGAACTGCTCGCCGGCGCCCGGCGCGTGGTCGTCCTCGAGGACATCGTCGATCACACGAACGTGGGGGCGATCTTCCGATCGGTGGCCGCGCTCGGCGCCGACGCCGTGCTCGTGACGCCGCGCTGCGCCGACCCGCTCTACCGCCGCAGCGTGCGCGTCAGCATGGGCACCGTCTTCCAGGTGCCGTGGACCAGGCTGCCCGAGTGGGGCGAGGCCGCCGCACTCCTGCACGGCGCCGGGTTCACCACTGCCGCCCTCGCGCTCGCCGACGACGCGGTGCCGCTGCGCCGGCTCGCCGCCGACCCGCCCGAGCGCCTCGCCCTCGTCTTCGGCGCCGAGGGCGACGGCCTCAGCCGCAGTGCCCTCGAGGCCGCCGACGCGGTCGTCACGATCCCGATGCGCCACGGCGTCGACTCCCTGAACGTCGCGGCAGCCGCGGCCGTCGTGATCTACGCCCTCGCCCTGCCGGAGGAACAGACCCCGTGACCGATACGACCGCGCACGCGGACACCGCACGCCCCTCCGACCCCGACGAGCGCCGGCGCGTCTACCGGCGCCGTCGCATCGTCGTGTTCGGCAGCCTCGCCGTCGTGATCGCCCTGCTCATCGGTGGCGGGGTCTACACCGCGAACGCGCTCGGCGCCCCGGTGCCGGCCGCCGCGCCCGAGGTCGAGCAGCCCGCTCCCGTCGTCGCCGCGGCGCAGCCGCTCGCGCTGCCGGGCTTCGGCGGCTACGCCGTGGGCGCGGTCGGCTTCGACGGGCTCCTCGCCGCGGGCAACGCCGATCAGCCGATGGCGTCGGCGAGCATCACCAAGATCATCACCGCGCTCGTGATCCTCGAGCAACACCCGATCCCTGCGGGCGAGAACGGCCCCGACATCGAGTACACCGACGCCGACGTCGACATCTACTGGGACATGATCGCCCAGAACGGCTCGGTCGCGCCCGTCGAGGCCGGCGCGACGCTCAGCCTCCGCGAGAGCCTCGAGGCGCTGCTGCTGCCGTCGGGCAACAACTACGCGATCTCGCTCTCGAACTGGGCGTTCGGCTCCGAACAGGGGCTCGTCGACGCCGCGCGCACCTGGCTCGACGCCCACGGGCTCGCGAACACGCGCATCGCCGACGCGAGCGGCCTGTCGCTCGAGAACGTGTCGACGCCCGCCGACCTCGTGCAGCTCGGCGAGCTCGCCCTCGCCGAGCCCGTGCTCGCCGAGATCGTCGCGACGCAGGAGGTCGACATCCCCGAGCTCGGCACGCTCGAGAACTCGAACAAGCTGCTCGGCACGCACGGCGTCGACGGCATCAAGACCGGCACCACCGACGACGCCGCGAACCTGCTGTTCTCGGCCGACTACGCGGTGGGCGACACGACCGTGACGGTCGTCGGCGTGGTGCTCGGCGGCGAGAACCACGCGATGCTCCGCGAGGCGATCGCGAAGCTGCTCGACAGCGTCGCACCCGGATTCCACGAGGTCGTGCCCCTCGAGGCCGGCCAGGAGCTCGCCGGCTACGACACCCCGTGGGGCGACACCGCACGCGCACGGGCCGCCGACGGGGCATCCGTCGTGGTCTGGAGCGACACCCCCGTCGTGGTCGAGGTGCGCGCGGAGCCGCTCACCCTCGCGGACGAGGGCGAGGAGGTCGGCACCGCCGTCGTCCGGGCGGGCGCGCAGGAGATCACCGTGCCCCTGGTGCTCGACGCCGAGATCGACGACCCGGGCACCTGGTGGCGGCTCGCGAACCCCTCGGGGCTCGCGCCCGCGACCGCTCAGTCCGGCAGCGAGTAGGGACCCGCGTCGGGCCGCTTCGGCGAGACCAGGTCGCCCGACGACTGGTGGCGGATGCGCCGCACGACCCACGGCACGAGGTACTCGCGCGCCCACGCGAGGTCTTCGACGCGAGCCTGACGCCAGGTCGTCGACGGCAGCGGTTCGGGCTTCAGCGGCTCGAGGTCGTTGTCGACGTTGAGGGCCGAGAGCACCATGCGCGCGACGGTGTGGTGGCCGAGGGAGTTGAGGTGCAGGCGGTCGGGCGACCACATGCGCTGGTCCTGGATCGCGGTGAGCGCCCACTGATCGGCGACGAGGCAGTCGTACTTCGCCGCGATCGTGCGGAGGTTCTCGTTGTAGATGGCGACCTTTCCGCGGATGCCGCGGAACACGGGCGAGAAGCCGACGTCGACACCCGTGAACAGCACGATGGTCGCGTGGTCGCGCGAGAGGCGTTCGATCGCGTACTCGAAGCGAGCGGCGATCTCGTCGGGATCCGTGCGCGGGCGGATGACGTCGTTGCCGCCCGCCGAGATCGTGATGAGGTCGGGGCGCAGCGCGACCGCGGGCTCGAGCTGCTCGTCGATGATCTGCTGGATGAGCTTGCCGCGCACCGCGAGGTTCGCGTACGCGAAGTCCTCGGTGCCCTGCGCCAGCTCTTCGGCGACGCGGTCGGCCCAGCCGCGGTGGCCGCCGGGGACGGAGGGCTCGGGATCGCCGATGCCCTCGGTGAACGAATCGCCGATGGCGACGTAACGCGACCAGGGATGCTGCTGGGTGACCATCACTCCATTCTGCACAACGTGTCGGTTCGAGGATGTCGCAGGGCTCCGCTACCCTCGAATCCAGTGAGTACAGCGACACCATCCGGGGCCCATCCGGGCACCTCGGCGGCCGAACACCTCTCACCCTCGTTCCCCGAGCGGGCCGCCTGGGGTACCGCGTCGAAGCTGCGGGCCTGGCAGGCCGAGGCGCTCGAGCAGTATCTCGACGAGCTCCCGCGCGACTTCCTCGCCGCCGCGACGCCGGGCGCCGGCAAGACGACGTTCGCGCTCCGCCTCGCCGCCGAGCTCCGAGGCCGACGCATCATCGACCGCATCACGGTCGTCGCGCCCACCGACCACCTGAAACGCCAGTGGGCCGACGCCGCGGCGCGCGTCGGCATCCGGCTCGATCCCGGGTTCCGCAACGCGCACGGCCGCTCGGCCAGGCACTATCACGGCGTCGCCGTCACGTACGCGCAGGTTGCGATGCGGCCCGCGCTGCACCGCGAGCTGACGCTCTCGGGGCGTTCGCTCATCATCCTCGACGAGGTGCACCACGGCGGTGACACGCTCTCCTGGGGCGATGCGATCCGCGAGGCCTTCGAGCCCGCGACGAAGCGGCTCTCGCTCACCGGCACGCCGTTCCGCTCCGACACGGCCCCCATCCCGTTCGTGCGCTACGAGCCCGATGCGCAGGGGGTGCGCCTCTCGAAGACCGACTACGACTACGGCTACGGGCGCGCCCTCGCCGACGGCGTCGTGCGTCCCGTCATGTTCATGGTCTACGCCGGGCACATGCGCTGGCGCACGAAGGCCGGCGACGAGATGGAGGCGAAGCTCGGCGAGGACAACACGAAGGACATCACGTCCTCGGCGTGGCGCACGGCGCTCGAGCCGAGCGGCGAGTGGATCCCCGCGGTGCTTCGGGCCGCCGACCGCCGGCTGACAGAGGTGCGGCAGTCGATCCCCGACGCCGGCGGGCTCGTGCTCGCCACCGACCAGACCGTCGCGCGGGCATACGCCGACATCCTGCAGCAGATCAGCGGCGAGCCCGTCACCGTGGTGCTCTCCGACGACAAGGAGGCATCGGGCCGCATCGAGGAGTTCTCGGGCAACACCCGGCGGTGGATGGTCGCGGTGCGCATGGTCTCCGAGGGCGTCGACGTGCCGCGCCTCGCGGTCGGGGTCTATGCCACGAGCTCCTCGACGCCGCTGTTCTTCGCCCAGGCGATCGGGCGCTTCGTGCGGGCCCGCCGCCGCGGTGAGACCGCCTCGGTGTTCCTGCCGAACGTTCCCGTGCTCATGGCGCTCGCGGCCCAGCTCGAACGCGAGCGCGACCACGCCCTCGACCGGCGCGGCGGCGCCGACGCCGACGACGACGGCCTCGACGACAGCATGCTCGAGTCGGCGAACCGCGAGGAGCGCGCTTCGGAGGAGATGGAGTTCGGCACCTGGGAGGCGCTCGGCTCCGACGCCTCGTTCGACCGGGTCGTGTTCGACGGCACCGAGTTCGGCACGCTCGCCGAGCCCGGCAGCGACGAGGAGTTCGACTTCATCGGCATCCCGGGGCTGCTCGAGCCCGAGCAGGTCTCGGAGCTCCTGCGCCACCGGCAGGCACGGCAGGCGCGCAGGGCGGGGGAGCGTCGCAAGCACGCCGCCGCCGCTCAGGCCGACGGCGAGCACGATGACGGCGCCTCGTCCGAGCCGGTCGCGCTCTTCCGCACCCTGAAAGAGCAGCGCTCGCTGCTCAACAGCATCGTGGGACTCTACGCCCGCCAGAGCGGCCAGTCGCACTCGAGCGTCCATGCGGAGCTGCGGCGGGCGTGCGGCGGGCCCGAGGTCGCGCAGGCGACGGTGACCCAGTTGCAGTCGCGCATCGAGCTCGTGCGACGACGACTCTCGGGGCGATGATGGTCGCGTGAAGATCAACGGGTTCGCCGACGTGTGCCTGCGCACGCTGATGCTGCTGGGGGCGCAGCCGGGCGAGCAGCTCACGAGCCGCGAGATCTCCGACCGCATCGGGGTGCCGTACCACCACGTCTCGAAGGCGGTGCTCGAACTGCGACGGCGCGGTGCCCTCGACGTCGCGCGTGGCCGCATGGGCGGCGCCCGCATCACCGAGGCGGGGCTCGCGCTGAGCGTGGGCGCGCTGCTGCGGTCGCTCGACGGTCATCAGGATCCCGTCGACTGCATCACGAGCGACGGCACCAGCTGCCCGCTCATCGCGGGGTGCCGATTGCGATCGGCGCTCCATCGGGCGCGCGAGGCGTTCTACGCGACGCTCGACGGGCTGACGGTGGAGGCGCTCACGGCGAGCCCGTCGCTCGTCGCGCTGCCGATCCCCGGCGTGCGCGAGGCATCCGGCGCCGTCTGATTTGCACCCGCTTTTCTACAGGGTGTAGAACTGATCTCGGAATCTGGCATAGCAAATGCCAGATACGAAGTTCCGAGGAGAACCATGCTTTCCGAGCAGTCCCGTCCCGTCATCGAAGCCACGCTGCCCGTCATCGGCGAGCGCATCGGCGAGATCACGCCGAAGTTCTACGCCCGCCTGTTCACCGCGCACCCCGAGCTGCTCGACGGCATGTTCAGCCGGGCGAACCAGCAGAACGGCACCCAGCAGCGGGCGCTCGCGGGGAGCATCGCCGCCTTCGCCTCCCACCTCCTCGCGCACCCCGACACCCTGCCCGAGGCGGTGCTCTCGCGCATCGCGCACAAGCACGCCGCCCTCGGCATCCCCGAGTCGGGCTACCCGATCGTCTACGATCACCTCTTCGCCGCCATCGCCGACGATCTGGGCGACGCCTGCACGCCCGAGGTCGCCGCGGCCTGGACCGAGGTGTACTGGCTGATGGCCGACGCCCTCATCGCGATCGAACGCGGCCTGTACGCGCGCCAGGCGAACGACGTCATGTGGGCCGAGTGGCGCGTGACCGCGAAGGAGGCCGCGGGCGCCGGGTCGATCACCTTCCGCCTCGCGCCGGCCGATGAGACGCCCGTCACCCGGGCGACACCGGGCCAGTACGTCTCGGTGCGCGTGCAGCTCGCGGACGGGCTGCACCAGGCGCGGCAGTACTCGCTCTCCGACCGGGTCGACTCGCTCACCGAGCGGGTGTTCACGACGAAGCTCGACGAGGGTGGGGAGGTCTCGCCGTTCCTGCACGGACACGTGAACGTCGGCGACGTCGTCGAGCTCTCGAACCCCTACGGCGACATCGAGCTCGACGACACCGACGCGCCCATCGTGCTCGCGACGGCCGGCATCGGCTGCACGCCGAGCGCCTCCATCCTGCAGTCGCTCGCGGGGTCGGCGTCCCGGCGCCCCGTCCTCGTGCTGCACGCCGAGCAGCGTGCCGAGAACTGGGCGCTCGAAGCGCAGATGCGCGAGGCTGTCGCGGCGCTGCCGAACGCCGAACTCCGCCTCTGGCTCGAGGAGCCCACGACCGCGGCCGACGCGGAGGCCGGCTTCATGAGCCTCGACGGCGTGGAGATGCCGGCGGGAGCGAAGCTCTACCTCTGCGGGCCGCTGCCGTTCATGCGCTCGATCCGGTCGCAGGCCATCGCCGCCGGGGTGGCCCCGACCGACATCCACTACGAGGTCTTCGGACCCGACGTCTGGCTCGCCGCGTAGGGGGCTCTACGGCCGAGGACGTCGGCGGCATCTTCCGTGCCACCGGCGCCCTCGGCGGTCGTCAGGATCGCCTCGCCGTCCCGCGCGCAGGAGGCACGGGGCATCCGCGGCCGGGCGATACCATGTCGCCCATGGCTCGCCGCACCCGGGTGCTCGTCGTCGCGATCATCGTCTCGTTCATCGCCTTCCTCGACGGCGCCGTCATCAATGTGGCGCTGCCCTCGCTGGCCGAAGAGCTCGGCGGCGGTCTCGCGCTGCAGCAGTGGGCGGTCGACGCGTACCTCCTGACGCTCGGCGCGTTCATCCTGCTCGCCGGCTCGCTCTCGGACTCGTTCGGGCGCGCGCGCATGATCCGCATCGGCCTCTACGGCTTCGGCGTGACCTCGGTCGCCTGCGCGATGGCGCCCGACGGCGTGTTCTTCGTCATCGCCCGCGCGTTCCAGGGTGCCGCCGGCGCACTGCTCGTGCCGAGCTCGCTCGCACTCATCGTCGCGACGT
Organism: Agromyces lapidis; assembly: GCF_009749405.1. Lineage (GTDB taxonomy): Bacteria > Actinomycetota > Actinomycetes > Actinomycetales > Microbacteriaceae > Agromyces > Agromyces lapidis. The sequence continues at coordinate 323,031 of NZ_WBIQ01000007.1, read as the reverse complement.
TCCCGATCGCCGAACAGGGCAGGGCGATCGGTCGCTGGACGGCGTGGACGACCGTCGCGTTCCTCATCGGGCCGCTCTTCGGCGGGCTGCTCGTCGATCTCGTGTCGTGGCGCCTCGTGTTCTGGATCAACATCATCCCGATCGCCGTCGCGCTCGTGATGCTGCGGGGCATCGCGCGCGACGAGCCGGTCACCGAGCGCGCCCCGATCGACTGGACCGGCGCCGCGCTGTGCGTCGCCGGCCTCGGCGGCACGGTGTTCGCGCTGATCGAGGGAGAACGGCTCGGCTGGGGTTCGCCGATCGTGCTCGTGCCGCTCGTCGTCGGCGTGATCGCGCTCGGACTCTTCGTCTGGTGGGAGCGGCGCACCCCGCAGCCGATGCTGCCGCTCAGCCTGTTCGCGGCGCGCAACTTCGCCGCGGGCAACCTCGCCACGCTCTTCATCTACGCGGCGTTCTCGCTCGGCCCGTTCGCGATCACGATCTTCCTGCAGGAGTTCGGCGGGTTCTCCGCCACCGCCGCGGGCCTCGCCACGCTGCCGCCGACGATCATGCTCGTGCTCCTCGGCTCGTGGTTCGGCGGCCTCTCGACGAGGTTCGGCCCGAGGATCTTCATGACCGCGGGGCCGATCATCGTCGCCCTCGGCTACCTGCTCACGCTCGCGGTGACCGAGGAGGTCGTCTTCTGGACCGAACTCCTCCCCGGAATCGTCGTCTCTGGACTCGGCATGGCGATCACCGTCGCCCCGCTCACCGCCGCGATCCTCGGCGCCGTCGATCCCGCCAGGGCGGGCATCGGATCGGCCGTCAACAACGCCGTCGCCCGCATCGCGGGCCTCGTGGCGATCGCCTCGATCGGCGTCATCGTCGGATCGACGCTCGACGTCGACGGCTACCACCGGGCGGCGATCGCGACCGCGGCGCTGCTCGTCGTCGGGGGAGTCGTCTCCTGGCTCGGGATCCGCAATCCGCCTCAGGCGGCGCGCGTCGAGGCGCCTTCGTCTGCGTCGCCGGCCGACTGATCGGCGACGGGGCCGCCGACTTCCGGCGCGCCCGCCGCGTCGAGTGCGGCGAAGAGGTCGGCCGCGAGGTCGTCGACGTGCTCGAGCCCGATCGAGAGCCGCACGACGGCCTCGCCGGGCTTCGCCTCGCCGGCGACGGGTCGGTGCGTGAGCGACGCCGGATGCTGCACGAGCGAGTCGACCCCGCCGAGCGAGACCGCGTGGGTGACGAGCTCGCACGACTCGGTGAAGCGCACGGCGGCGTCGAAGCCGCCCGCGAGTTCGAGCGCGATGATCGAGCCCGGACCCTCGAGCTGCGTGCCGAGGAGGCCCAGCGGGTCCTGCCCGGGCAGGCCCGGGTAGTGCACGCGGGCGACCGCAGGATGGCCCGCGAGACGCTCGGCGAGCTCGCGGGCGGTCGCCTGTTGGGCGCGCACCCGCAGCGGCAGCGTGCGGAGCCCGCGGTGCAGGAGGTAGGCGGCCATCGGGTGGAGGAGTCCGCCGGTGAGCGCCCGTACCCGGCGGAGACGCTCGACCCAGTCGCGGTCGGCGGCGACCACGCCGCCCATGACGTCGCCGTGACCGCCCAGGTACTTGGTCGCACTGTGCAGCACGAGGGTCGCGCCGTGCTCGGCCGGTCGCTGCAGCACCGGAGTGGCGAAGGTGTTGTCGACGAGCAGCGGCACCTCGCCCGCGGCGTCGGCGAGGCGGCGCAGGTCGACGAGCTCGAGCGTCGGGTTCGCGGGCGTCTCGACGACGACGAGCCCGGTGTCGGGGCGGATCGCGCCGGCGACCTCGTCGACCGTCGCCCAGGTCACCTCGGTGCCGAGCAGGCCGCTCTCGAGCACGTGGTCGGTGCCGCCGTAGAGCGGGCGCACCGCGATGACGTGGGGCCTGCCCGCCGAGGCCGTGGCGATGAGCACCGCGGCGAGCGCGGCCATGCCGCTGCCGAATGCGACGGCGCCGTCGGTGCCCTCGAGGCCGGCGAGCGACTCCTCGAAGCGCGCGACGCCGGGCTGCCAGAGTCGCTGGTACACCGCCGAGCGCCCCTCGCCGAGATCGTGGCCGGTGGCGAGCTCCTCGTAGCTGAGCCCCCCGGTCTCGACCGAGCCGAGCGGGTTCGTGGTCGAGAAGTCGATGACGGGAACGTGGGATCCGCTCTCTCGGACGCCGTTCATTCCGCCGTGGACGGCGCGGGTCTCGAGGTGCGACGACGATGTCTGCATGGCTCGCACTGAAGCAGATTCTGCTGAATCTCTCAAATCGGTCCGCACGATCATTGCGATACTCTGGATGCCTCGCAGAATCTGCAGAATCGATCCGCTTGGAGTCCACGCATGGCGCAGAAACCAGAACTCGACCGCGTCGACCGCGCACTGCTCCAGGCGCTCTCGACGAACGCCAGGGCCTCGGGCGCCGCGCTGGCCGCCGAGGTCGGCGTCGCGGAGTCGACCGTGTCGCTGCGGCTGCGCCGGCTGCAGGCGCTCGGCACCGTGCGCGGCTACCGCGTCGAGGTCGACCTCGCTTCGCTCGGGGTCTCACTGCAGGCGCTCATCGCCGTGCGGCTCGTGAAGCACGACCGCAGCGAGATCGACGCGTTCCGTGCGCAGGTTCCGCACCTGCCGGGCGTGCTCGGCGTGTTCCACATGGCGGGCGCCGAAGACTACCTGCTGCACGTCGCCGCGCGAGACGCCGAAGAGCTGCGCGAGTTCGTGCTCTCGCACCTCACGGGTCACCCCGCGGTCGCCCACACCGAGACGAACCTCATCTTCGAGCACGTCGACGGCGACGGCTGGAACAAGCTGGTCGGCTGAGGCGAGCCGGCGATCACCAGGATCTCGGATCCTCCCGAGCCGGTGGCGCCGATCGGGTGGTGATCTCCGAGATCACGGCGTCGACCGACCCCGGCTCGCGCCGTTCGGCGATCCGAAATGCTGTCAATCCGGGCGAAACGGCGGCCTCGCTGCGTCGACGCCGATAGCGTGAACGTCGGCCGTGACCGCGGCCGCGCACTGGCGCGGGTACCCGGCGGCCTCCCCATCCACCGGTGCGCCCGTGACGACGGAGGAGAGCACATGACCGACGAGCAGCCCCAGGGCACCCCCGCCGACCGTGACCGCTGGCGCCGTTACCTCGCGGCCGAACGTGCCGAAGCGGCCGTCTACCGCGAACTCGCCGCCCGTCGCGACGGCGAGGAGCGCGAGATCCTGCTCGCCCTCGCTGCGGCCGAGGGCCGCCACGAGGCCCACTGGCTCCGCCTCCTGGGCGGCGACGACCGCGGAGTGCCCCGCGCCGACCTCCGCACCCGCATGCTGGCGTCACTCGCCCGACGCTTCGGCTCGATCTTCGTGCTCGCGCTGGCCCAGCGCGCCGAGGCCAGGTCGCCGTACGCGAGCGACCCGCACGCGACCCCGGCGATGGCGGCCGACGAGCGAATCCATGGCGAGGTCGTGCGCGGTCTCGCCGCGCGCGGGCGCCGCAGTCTCGCCGGCACGTTCCGCGCCGCCGTGTTCGGAGCGAACGACGGACTCGTCTCGAACCTCGCGCTCGTGCTCGGCATCGGCGCGACCGGCGTCGCCCCGGGGGTGGTGCTCTTCACCGGCATCGCGGGTCTCCTCGCCGGCGCGCTCTCGATGGGCGCGGGCGAATACGTCTCGGTGCGTTCGCAGCGGGAGCTGCTCGAGGCATCCGCCCCCGACCCGACTGCGCGCGAAGCGCTGCCGCACCTCGACGTCGACGCGAACGAGCTGGCCCTCGTCTATCGGGCGCGCGGCATGGAGGAGCAGGAGGCGGTCGACCACGCCGCCCTCGTCGTCGCCCGCGTGCAGGCAGCCGAACAGGTGCACGCCCCGACCGACGCCCTCGCCGTCGCCGAGCACGACGACGAGGCCGTCGGCACGGGCATGTCGGCCGCGATCTCGAGCTTCCTGTTCTTCGCCTCCGGCGCGCTCATCCCCGTGCTGCCGTACCTCTTCGGCATGACCGGGGTCGCTGCGATCGTCACCGCGACCGTGCTCGTGTGCATCGCCCTCCTCCTCACCGGCGCGACCGTCGGGCTGCTCTCGGGCGCGTCGCCGCTCAAGCGCGCGTTCCGCCAGCTCGCGATCGGAATCGGCGCCGCAGCCGTCACCTACCTGCTCGGGCTCGCGTTCGGTACGAGCCTCGCCTGACTCGTCGCCTGCGTCGGCGCGGGCCCGCCGCCGGGGCGGTCGCCCGGCGGGCCACCGTCCCGGCGTGAGGCGATGATCATCAGGCAGGCGATCAGCGCGATCGCGGTGCCGAGCGCGCAGAGTCGGACGACGACCGCGGACGCGCGCGCGCCGAAGCGCCCGCGGGCGAGCGCGAGCAACCCGAGGCCCGCCAGCCCGCCCGCGGCGTTCGCGATCACGTCGGTCGAGTCCGTGCTGCCGATGGCGAGCACGTACTGCAGGGCTTCGAGCGCGAGGCTGAGGGCGGCCGAGATCGCCGTGACCCGCCACCATCGCCACCCCGGGGCGAGCAGGCCGAGGTAGACGCCGAACGGCACGAAGAACGCGATGTTCGCGAGCACCTCGCGGGGCGCGCTGGCCCCGAACTCCGAGGTGTCGGCGAACGGCACGAGCTTGATCACCCGATCCTGCGCCTCGCCGATCCAGGGCGTCCCGCCCTTCCACAGCACGATCCACACGAGCAGCGCGAGATACGTCGCGAACAGCACGATCACGAGTGCCCGGGCCGGCATGCGAAGCCGGGATGCCTCGGCGGCGGGTGCGGCCGGTCGGGTCGTCGTCGTCGTCATCGTTGCATCCGCGGATCCTCGGTGGGGTCGGCGTACGGCTCGGGGCAGCCGTCGGCGACCGCCGCGGGACGCAGCTCGAAATGCCACGACTCGTTGGCGTAGATCTGGCAGAGCCCGTACGCGGCCCCGTGCTCCGAGAGCCACGAGGTGGCCTGCCACTCGCCGAGATCGATCGCGTCGCCCTGCACATGCGGCGAGGTCTCCGCGGTGGCGACCCAGCGCGCCGCCTCCTCCGCCGAGCCGTACTCGGCGACGGCGTCCCGCAGCAGCTCCTCCTGGTACTCGGCGGATCGCCAGCCGCTGTTGACGACGAAGGCGATGCCCTCGGCCTCGGCGTCCGTCGCCGCACGGCGGACGGCGTCGAGGAGCACGGGGTCGAGATTCGCGACCGCCGCCTCGCCGTCGTCGAAGACGGATACGCCGGCGCCGACACGACCGTCCCCGTCGACCGCATCGTCGCCGTCGCGTGCCGGCCCCGCACCGGGGATCGGCTCGCCGCCCGTCGGCGGCATCGCCGACGACGACGGCCCGCCGAGGGATCCGGCGACCGCCGTCACGAGCATCGTCGCGCCGATCGCGAGCGCGAGCGCGAGCGCGATGAGGAGGGCGAACGGGTTCGCACGGCGGGCCGCAACCGGGCGGCGTGCGGTTCCGATGCGGTATGCGGAGGTTTCAGGGCGGGCCTTCGTGGTCATGCAATCAGCCAACGGGAGCGGCTGTTGCCGGAGCGTATCCGCTTTCGCATACACCGGCGATATGCGCCGCCTCGTACCATCGGAAGCGTGCGCGTGCTGATCGTCGAGGACGAACCACTCCTGGCCGGAGCCATCCGTGACGGGCTTCGGCTCGAGGCGATCGCCGCCGACATCGCGGGCGACGGCGACACCGCGCTCGAGCTGCTGAGCGTGAACTCCTATGACCTCGCGGTGCTCGACCGCGATATCCCGGGCCCGTCGGGCGACGAGGTCGCCCGACGCATCGTCGCCTCGGGCAGCGGGACCCCGATCCTCATGCTCACCGCGGCCGATCGGCTCGACGACAAGGCCTCCGGTTTCGAGCTCGGCGCCGACGACTACCTCACCAAGCCGTTCGCGCTTCGCGAGCTCGTGCTGCGGCTCCGTGCGCTCGATCGACGACGCGCGCACAATCGGCCCCCGGTTCGCGAGATCGCGGGGCTGCGGCTCGATGCGTTCCGGCGGGAGGTGCACCGCGACGGGCGCTACGTCGCGCTCACCCGCAAGCAGTTCGCGGTGCTCGAGGTGCTCGTCGCCGCCGAAGGCGGGGTGATCAGCGCGGAGGAGCTGCTGGAGCGCGCCTGGGACGAGCACGCCGACCCCTTCACCAACGCCGTGCGCATCACCGTTTCGGCGCTGCGGAAGCGACTCGGCGAGCCGTGGCTGATCGCCACGGTTCCCGGAGTGGGCTACCGCATCGACACCGGGCGGACCGCCGCCGACCGGGCGGGCGGGCGCCCGGACGACGGCGGTGAAGGGCATGGGGACGGTGACGTACGTGGATAGGGCACCGGGGCTCAGCGTCCGTCTCAAGCTCACCCTGAGCTACGCGGGCTTCCTCATGGTCGCCGGCGCGCTGCTCCTCGCGGTGGTCTGGGCGTTCCTCCTGCGCTATGTTCCGGCCGAGGCGATCGCGACCATCGGCGGCTTCGTACCGGGGCGCGACGACCTCATCCGGGCCTTCGCGCCCGCGGTCGCCTGGGCCCTGCTCTTCCTCCTCCTGCTCGGGCTCGCGGGCGGCTGGTTCCTCGCCGGCCGGATGCTCGCCCCGCTGCGGCGCCTCACTGCGGCCACGCGGCGGGCCGCGACCGGTTCGCTCTCGCACCGCGTCGAACTGGAGGGCCGTCGCGATGAGTTCCGCGAACTGGCCGACAGCTTCGACGCGATGCTCGCGCAGCTCGAGGCCCACCTCGACGAGCAGCGTCGCTTCGCCGCGAACGCCTCGCACGAGCTGCGCACTCCGCTGTCGATCACCCAGACTCTGCTCGAGGTCGCCCACGACGACCCGCAGAGCGACACCACGGCCCTCATCGAGCGCCTGCAGACGGTCAACACGCGTGCGATCGAGCTCACCGAGGCGCTGCTCCTGCTGAGCCGCGCAGACCAGCAGTCGTTCGCCCGCGAGCCCGTCGATCTCTCGCTGCTCGCCGAGCAGGCTGCCGAAACGCTGCTTCCGCTCGCCGAGCAGCGCGGCATCGCGCTCGACGTCTCAGGAGACGTCGCCGTCGCGCTCGGCTCGCCCGCGCTCCTGCTGCAGCTGACGACGAACCTCGTGCACAACGCGATCGTCCACAACCTGCGTGCCGACGGCGCCGTGCGGGTCACGACCGCATCGCGCCCGGGTGAGGCGGTGCTCGTCGTCGAGAACACCGGCGAGCGACTCGACCCCGCGCTCGTGTCGACGCTGACCGAACCGTTCCGCCGTGGAAACGTACGCATCAGAACCGATCGGGGCGGCGTCGGACTCGGCCTCGCTATCGTGAAGAGCATCGTTCGGGCGCACGGCGGCACCCTCACCCTCGCGTCACGCGACGGGGGAGGGCTCCGCGTCGTCGTGACGCTGCCGGCCGCGTCGTGACCACCCGCTGCCGATGATCCCTTCGCCCCCGAGGAGTCCCATGACCCGCCCTGTCGCCCTGATCACCGGCGCCGGCCGCCGCAACACGATCGCCTGGGCGATCGCCGTCGCTCTCGCCGCCGACGGCTGGGACATCGCATTCAGCCACCTCGGCGAATACGACCGTCGGATGGCCCTCGGCGGCGACCCCGATCGCGACCCCGCCGCGCTCGAGGCCGAGCTGCGCGCGCTCGGTTCCCGGGTGATCGCGCTCGACGCGGATCTCGCCGACCCCGAGGTGCCGGCACGACTCATCGCCGCCGCGGCGGAGCTCGGCCCGGTTCGCGCACTCGTGCTCTCCCACGCGCAGGGCGTCGACTCGGGCATCCTCGACACCTCCCTCGAGAGCTTCGACCGGCATTTCGCCGTGAACGCCCGCGCAGCCCTGCTGCTCGTGCAGGCGTTCGCACGGCAATTGCCGGCCGCAGGCGGCGGCGCCAGCGGCGGCGGCGGCGGCGGGCGCATCGTCGCGCTCACGAGCGACCACGTCGTCGGCAACGTGCCCTACGGAGCGTCGAAGGGCGCCCTCGATCGCATCGTGATCGCCGCTGCCCGCGAGCTCGCCCCGCTCGGCATCACCGCGAACCTCGTGAACCCGGGCCCGGTCGACACGGGCTGGATGGATGAGGCGACCCGCGCAGCGCTCACCGCCCAGCAGCCCACGGGCCGGCTCGGCACCCCCGACGACGCGGCGAGGCTCGTGCGCTTCCTCGTGTCCGACGAGGCGCGCTGGGTGACCGGCCAGCTCATCCACAGCGACGGCGGCTTCTCGATCTGAGCCGGAGACCGTGACGGCTCCGCGCGCGCGGCTCCGCGCGCGACGGGTTCAGGCCGGCGTGGTGACGAAGTCGATGAGCTCTTCGACCCGGCCGAGCAGGGCCGGCTCGAGGTCGCCGTAGCCGCGGACCTGCCCGAGGATGCGCTGCCACGCGCGGGCGATGTCGGCCTGGTCCTCGTGCGGCCAGCCGAACGCCTCGCAGATGCCGTGCTTCCACTCGGTGCCGCGCGGGATGATCGGCCATTCGGTCCTGCCGATGCGTGCCGGCTTCACGGCCTGCCAGATGTCGATGTACGGATGCCCCACCACGAGCACGTGCGCGCCGTGGGGGCCGCGGGCGACGGCGTCGGCGATGCGCTGCTCCTTCGAGCCGGGCACCAGGTGGTCGACGAGCACACCGACCTTCCGCCCCGCACCGGGGCGGAACTCCGCGAGCGTCTCGGGCAGCACGTCGACGCCCTCGAGGTACTCGACGACGACCCCTTCGACGCGGAGGTCGGCGCCCCAGATCTTCTCGACGAGCTCGGCGTCGTGACGCCCCTCGACGAAGATGCGGCTCGGCAGTGCGACCTTCGCGGGAGATGACTCGGCGACGAACGAGCCGGACGCGGTGCGCAGCCGGCCGGTCGGCGCCTTCGGCTTCGGTGCGACGAGCTGCACGGCGCGACCGTCGACGAGGAAGCCGTGACCGAGCGGGAACATCCGGTGCTTGCCGAAGCGGTCCTCGAGGGTCACGGTGCCCTTCGCGACGCCGACCACTGCACCGCAGAAGCCCGACTCGGCGAGTTCGACGACGAGGTCGCGTTCGGCCTCGACCGCGGGGATCACCGTGCGGCCTCGGGCGCGCCAGTCGCCCGAGAGCACGTCAGCGCCGTAGCGGTCGGTCGGATCATGGTCGAAGGGAGGCGTCGCGGGCACCGATCGAGGCTATCGGAGGCCGGGCGACGTCGCTGAACGACACGAGCAGCCGCGGGCAGGCTGCAGGCGAGCCGCGCGGCAATGTTCACCGGAAGTCGCGCGAACGGGAGGGCGCGGCGACGGTGAGCGACTCGAATCGGTCGACGATGAGATTCGTCACTCCCTCTTTCGAACGCTCGAGGATGCCGCGCACGACCATCGCGGGTGCCTCCCGGGCGATGCGCCGGTACCGGTTCCAGACGCCGACCCCGGCGATCACGTTGAGGGTGCCCGATTCGTCTTCGAGGTTCAGGAAGGTGATGCCAGAGGCCGTCGCAGGGCGCTGCCGATGCGTCACGACCCCGCCGACCTCGACCCGCCGACCAGATTCGACGTCGCGCAGGCGATCGATGCGGATCACCCCGCGCTCGTCGAGCCGCTCGCGGATGTGGCGGATCGGATGGTCGTCGGGGGAGATGCCGGTCGACCAGAGGTCGTAGACGACCTGCTCGGCGGGCGAGAGCATCGGCAGGAGCGGCGGCTGCACCACGACCACCGAGCCCGGCAGGAACTCGGCGCGATCCTGCGCCGCCTCGCCGGCCAGCCACAGCGCCTCGCGTCGGGAGAGCCCGAAGCCGTCGAAGGCGCCGGCCGCGGCGAGCGCCTCGAGCTGCTCGGTATCGAGCCCGGCCCGCCGCGAGACGTCGGCCATGTCGCGGTAGGGGCCGTGCGCCTCGCGTTCGTCGACGATGCGCTGCGCCACCTGCTGGCCGATCGCCTGCACGTCGGCGAGGCCGAGCCGCACGGCGAAGGCGGCGTCGCGCCGGTGCTCGGCCGAACGATCGGGCGCCGAGCGGTCGAAATCGCCGATCGGGGGCTGCTCGGCGTCGGTGCACGAGTGGAGCCCGCTCGGCGGGCGGCGGCGGTCGTCGGGCGACCACGTGGCATCCGCCCCACCGCCTGCGCTGCCCGAGCCGACCGCCGGCTCGAGCACCTCGAGCCCCGCGTGCGCGCCCGAACGCAGCACGTCGGGTCGCAGCACCCGCACCCCGTGTCGGCGCGCATCGGCGGTGAGGGTCTGCGGCGAGTAGAACCCCATGGGCTGCGCGCGCAGCAGTGCGGCGAGGAACGCCGCGGGGTAGTGCAGCTTCAGCCAGGAGCTCGTGTAGACGAGCAGTGCGAAGGCGAGGGCGTGGCTCTCGGCGAAGCCGAAGTTCGCGAAGGCCTCGATCTTCGCGTAGATCGCCTGGGCGTCGTCGTCGGAGATGCCGTTGGCCGCCATGCCCTCGAAGAGCTTCGCACGCAGCTTCGAGATCTTCTCGACCCCGCGCTTGGACCCCATCGCCCGGCGCAGCAGGTCGGCGTCGGCGGCCGTGCAACCGCCGACCGCGACCGCCATCTGCATGAGCTGCTCCTGGAAGAGCGGCACGCCGAGGGTGCGTTCGAGAACCGGCTTCAGATTCGGGTGCAGGTAGCTGACGGCCTCCTCGCCGGTCCGACGGCGGATGTACGGGTGCACCGCGCCGCCCTGCACCGGGCCTGGCCTGATGAGCGCGATCTCGACCACGAGGTCGTAGTACCGGCGCGGCTTCAGCCGGGGGAGGGTGCCCATCTGCGCACGGCTCTCGACCTGGAAGACGCCGATCGAATCGGCCCGGCAGAGCATGTCGTATACGGCGGCCTCTTCTTTGGGAATCGACTGCAGTTCCCACACCTCGCCCGTGTGCTCGCGCACGAGATCGAAGGTGTACTGCAGGGCGGCGAGCATGCCGAGCCCGAGCAGGTCGAACTTCACGAGGCCCATCCAGGCGCAGTCGTCCTTGTCCCATTGCAGGACCGTGCGGTTCGGCATGCGGGCGTGCTCGATGGGGCAGACCTCGCCCACCGGCCGGTCGGTGAGCACCATGCCGCCCGAGTGGATGCCGAGGTGGCGCGGGAAGCCGAGCACCTGCTCGGCGAGCGCGATCACCGGCGCGGGGATGTCGTGGTCGTCGGTCTCGACGACGGCCCCCCAGCGTTCGACCTGCCGCGACCACGCGTCCTGCTGCCCGGCGCCGTAGCCGAGCGCCTTGGCCATGTCACGCACCGCGACCTTCGGCCGGTAGCTGATGACGTTCGCCACCTGCGCGGCGTTCTGCCTGCCGTACTTCGCGTAGACGTACTGGATGATCTCCTCGCGCCGATCGGAGTCGAAGTCGACGTCGATGTCGGGCTCCTCGTCGCGCAGGGCCGAGAGGAAGCGTTCGAAGGGCAGGTCGAACTTGATCGAGTCGACGGCGGTGATGCGCAGCGCGTAGCAGACGGCCGAGTTCGCCGCCGAACCGCGCCCCTGGCAGAGGATGCCTCGCCGCCGGGCTTCGCTCACGAGATCGTGCACGATCAGGAAGTAGCCGGGGAAGTCCTTCTGCTCGATCACCGCGAGCTCGTGCTCGAGCCGCGCGCGCACCTGCTCGGGCACCCCCGGATAGAGCTCTGCGGCGCCCTGCCAGACGAGTTCGCGCAGCCAGCTCATCGAGGTGTGCCCCGCTGGGACCTCTTGCCGGGGCAGCCGCGGACGGGCGCTGCGCAGCGTGAAGCCGAGTTCGCCCGCGAGCACGACCGAGTGCTCGACCGCACCCGGGTAGCGGGCGAAGCGGGCCGCCATCTCGGCGCCGCTGCGCAGGTGCATGCCGTCGGAGGCCGGCAGCCACCCGTCGAGCTCGTCGAGGCTGCGCCGGGCGCGCACCGCCGCGAGGGCGTTCGCGAGCCGATGCTCGGGCGGGGTCGCGTAGTGCACGGCGTTCGTCGCGAGGAGGGGGAGCCCCGCCCGTTCTGCGAGCCCCGCGAGCACGTCGTTCGCGCGCTGGTCGGCCGGGGCCCCGTGATCGAAGAGCTCGACCACGACCTGCTCGCGTCCGAAGAGCGCGATCAGGCGGTCGAGCTCGCGCCACGCGGCCTCCGCGCCGCCGAGGTCGAGGGCGCGGCGAACCGCGCCCTTCCGGCACCCGGTGGGGATGACCCATTCGCCGCCCGCGCGTTCGGCGAGCTCCTCGAGCCCGTAGACGGGACGGCCCTTCTCACCGCCCGCGAGCTGCCCGGCGGTGATCGCCGCGGCGAGCCGATGGTAGCCCTCCTCGCGGCGGGCGAGCACGAGCAGGTGCTCGCCCTCGGGGTCGGCGGCGCCCATCTGCGGGGCGCTGAGTCCGAGCGAGAGCTCGGCACCGAAGACGGTGCCGAGCTCTGGGAAGCTCTCGGCCGCCTCGGCGAAGCGCACGATGCCGTAGAAGCCGTCGTGATCGGTGATCGCGAGTCCGGCGAGGCCGAGCCGATGCGCCTCCTCGACGAGCTGCTCGGGCGCCGAGGCGCCGTCGAGGAAGCTGTAGTTCGAGTGCGCGTGCAACTCGGCGTAGGGCACCACCGGCCCGTCGGGTGCGGCGAGGCCCTCGCTCGGCCGGTACGGCTGGCGCTTGCGGCTGAACGCCGGGCCGTCGCCGCCGTCGGCGATGAGCTTCGATGCGCCGGGGTTCGGGCGACGCCGGTCGGAGAGCGTGCGCTCGAGCTCCGACCAGGGGATCTCGGGGTTGTTCCAGCCCATCAGTCGTACCTCGCCTCGGCCCACCAGCCCTCGTCGTCGCGCACGAGCAGCCACGCGCAGCCGTCGTGGTCGACGATCTGGAAGCGGTGCACGCGGCGGGCCCGTTCGGCGTCCCACCAGCGTTCGACGACGGGCCACGGCCCCGCCCACGCCCGCACCTGCGCGGAGGCGCCGCTGCCGACCGCGAAACGCACGGGCGGGGCCGAGATCGCTCCGCGCTCGTCGATCGCGACGGGGGCACCGGCCGCGTCGAGCAGGGCGACCGGATGCCGCTCGCGGAACACGCTCGCCGGCGCGAGCGCGGGCAGGCTGCCGGGCCACGGCGCCTCACGGCGCTCGGGTGCGCGATCGCCCCACGGCACGAGCACCTGACGGTCGGCGAGCATGCGCCCGCCGCCGACCGCCGCCGTCACCACGCCCTCGTGCCCGAGCATGCTCTGCACCCGGGTCAGCGCGTGGTGCACGCGCTCGTCGGGCCCCTGACCCCAGAGCCCGGCCTCGTGGTTCGCGGTGCCGTCGACCCTCTCGGGGATCACCCGCAGCTTCGTGATCGGCGAGGCGAGCCCGGTGTCGGCGAGGCCTGCGCCCTGCAGCTGCCAGCGCACCCGGTCGACCACGTCGGCCGGGGTGAACCAGCGCGGGTGCAGCCAGCTGCGGGCGGAGTGCCCGCCCCGTTCGTCGTCGAGCTCGACCCGGATCGCCGTGCATACGAGCCGCGCCGCACGCATGCGGTCGATGAACTCCTCGGCCCGTACCCGGAACGCGAAGGCGAGCTGGTCGATGCGGTCGAGCGGCGGCTCGAACTCTGCGGTGATCTCGAACTCGGGCGGGGGAGTGCGGGCCGCGACTCCGGTCGCCTCGCGCCCGGCCGCGCGATCGTGGCCGAAGGCGCCTGCGGCGCCGAAGCGCCGGCGCACGTCGCCGTGCGGCAGCGCGGCGAACTCGCCGAGCGTGCGCACGCCGAGCCGGTTGAGCAGCGTGCGGGTGCGCTCGTCGACGACGAGACCGACGGGCAGCGGCGCGAGGAACGCAGCGGAGCCGCCCGGCGCTACGATGCCCACGGGCGAGGAGCGCACGGCCCGCGCCGCCTGCTCGGCCGCGAAGGGGCCGTCGGCGATGCCGACCCGGGCGCCGGCCACCCCGAGCCGCTCGACGGTCTCGAGGAGGGCCTGCGCCGCGGCATCCTCACCGCCGTAGTACCTCGCCGGCCCACGCGCGCGCATCGCGAGCGTGCCGGGGCGCACGATCTGCACCCCGGGCACGGTCTGCTCGACCTGCCGAACCACCGGTTCGAAGGCGCGCACGTCGAGCACCGGGTCGTACGGCAGCACCGTGATCGCGGGGGAGCGGTACTGCGCCTCGCGCAGCCGGAGCCCCCGCACGACCCCGTCGCGACGGGCGGCCGCCGAGCACGAGTGCACCGCGCCGCCCTCGGTGAGCGCGAGCGGCGCCTCGGGGTCGAGCCCGGCCTCGCGGGCTGCCGCGAAGACGGGCCAGTCGGGGCACCAGAGCACGATCGCCCGGGCGGGGGAGACGGCGGTCATGCCGGTCTCCGGAAGTCGGCGTGGAGCACCGGAGCGAGCCTCGATGCCGCAGTGGACGGGCGCCCCGTGCCCGCCCCGTCCGGGTCGTTCGCCGACTCGGTGGCCACCGCGAACCCGAGCGCGCGATCGGGCAGGCGCAGCCTCGAACGCCGCCGCTTCGCGAACCCGCCCCGGCCGGCCGCGCTCACGACGACCTCGCGCTCGTCGAGCAGGCCGTGCCCCAGTTCGAGGCCGTGCCATTCGCTCATCTCGACGCCGAGGCTCGCGTCGGCGCCGGGCCAGGCCCCTGCGGCGATGAGCGTGGCGCCGCGCTCGCGCAGGCGGGCCGCGAGCCGTGACGCCTCGGCGGGAGCGACCCGATCGGCCGGCCGGACGGCGACGACGGGGATGACGTCGGCCAGGGCCGCCACCACCGCGAGCCACTGCCGGCCGGGCTCGGGGACGAGCACGAGCCGTTCGAGTTCGATGCCGAAGCGGGCGGCCGCCTCGACGCCGAACTCGGGCATGCCCACGACGGCGACCCAGCGCCCGCTCGCCGAGGGCGCCGCGAGCAGCGCCATCACGAGGGTGGTCGACCCCTGCGCCTCGACGACGGTGCCCTCGCGCAGGCTGCCGCCCGGCAGGAGCCCCGCGAAGGCCGGGTGGGTGGGCACCGCGCGGGTCTCGAGCCGGGTGGACTGCATGCCCTGGATGCGCGCCTGCAGCTCGTCGACGCGCTCGAGCCGAGCGGTCGAGGAGCGGAGCGGAGCAGCCGGGGTCACCTCTTCAGTTTCGAACAAATGTTCGAATACGGCAAGTCGGATGCACCGACCGTCCACCCGGTTCGGATGTCGGCGGGGCGGGGTAGCCTGACGCCATGTGCGGACGCTTCGTCATCTCCGATACCGCCCCCGACCTGGTGGCGCTCTTCGACATCGACACGGTCGGCGAGGGGCTGCCCGAGCCGAGCTGGAACGTGCGGCCGACCGAGCAGATCCCGGTCGTCATCGAGTCGAACAAAGAGGGGCCGGTCGTACGGCGCCTCGAGTCGGCGCGCTGGTCGCTCGTCCCCTCGTTCTCGAAGGAGCTGAAGCTCAAGTACCCGACCTTCAACGCCCGGTCAGAGGGGGTCGCGACCTCCTCGGCGTTCCGCGCCTCGCTGCAGGGCAAGCGAGCCCTCATCCCCGCCGACGGGTACTACGAGTGGCACACGGTCGGCAAGCGCAAGACGCCGTACTTCATCCACTCGGGCGAGGGCCCCATCGCCTTCGCCGGGCTGTACTCGTGGTGGCGCGACCGCACGAAGGCCGACGACGACCCGGCGCGCTGGGTGCTCACCGCGACGATCATCACCGCCGACGCGACGGGCGGGCTCGCCGACATCCACGACCGCATCCCGGTCATGCTGCCGCCCGAGTTCTGGTCGACCTGGCTCGATCCCGAGACGAGGGGCGACCAGTCGCTCGTCGATGAGGCCGTCGCCGCGTCGAGGCCGATGGTGCCCGAGCTGCGTTTCCACGAGGTCGCACCGCTCGGCGACAACGGCCCCGAGCTCATCGAGCCCGTCGAGCCGAGCGAGACGCTCTGACGCACCGCTTTGAGCAGCAACAGGCCGCATCACCCGTCGCGCAGCGAAGCGCAGACGAGCCGAGGAGGATTACGGCTGGTCGTTCGCCAACGGTGAGAGCGGCCGCTCGAAGAAGGTCTCGAGGACGACGGTCGCCTGCGTGCCGCTCACTCCGTGGATGGCATAGATCCGGCGCAGCACGTCTTGCAGCTGCTCAGTGGTCGCGGTCCTCACCTTCACCAGCACCGAGGCGCTGCCGGCGATGACATGCGCCTCCAGGATCTCGGGCAGCGCGGCGAAGTCCGGCGCCGAATCTCCCATCCAGGACGTCGAGTCGACCATGACGTAGGCGAGGACGTTCCTGCCGACGGCAGCCGGGTCCAGGTCGACGGTGGTGCGCTTGATGACGCCACGTTCCCGCAGCTTGCGGACGCGCTCATGGGCCGCGCCGGCCGACAGGCCGACGGCCTGACCGAGCGCGGCATAGGGCTGGGTGGCGTCCTCCTGGAGCCGAGCCAGCAGGAGGCGGTCGAGGTCATCCACAGTTCTCCATTCGGCTTGAAGTGCTTGTGACAGTATCCCATACTGTGATTCGTCAGCATCATTGGTTGACATTCGGAGTATGGGTTTGAGGAGTGGACACGATGAGCGGCGATCGCGTGGGGCTGTACGAGATGCTCGATGAGCGGTTCCGAACCGGAAGGTGCATGAACGGCGACGAGGCGCTCGAGGTCCTGTTCACCGGCTGCCGCTGGGCCGAGGGGCCGATCTACGTGCCGACGTGGCGACAGGTGGTCTGGAGCGACATCCCCAACGACCGGATGCTCCGGTGGGATGAGGAGACGGGTGCGGTCGGCGTCTTCCGCCGCTCCGCCGGGCACAGCAACGGCAACACCCTTGACGGGTGCGGCCGGCTGATCACCTGCGAGCAGGGCAATCGACGAGTGACCCGGACCGAGCACGACGGCACCGTGACGGTGCTGGCCGACCGGTGGAACGGCAAACGCCTGAACAGCCCGAACGATGCGGCCGTGAAGTCCGACGGTTCGATCTGGTTCTCCGACCCCGACTTCGGAATCACGAGCGACTACGAGGGGTATCGCGCCCAGAGCGAGATCGGCTCCAACAACGTCTACCGGATCGATCCGGACACGGGCGGGGTGCGCCTCGTCGCGGACGGATTCGGAGCGCCGAACGGACTGGTGTTCTCGTCAGACGAGCGGCAGTTGTTCGTCTCCGACACTCGAGCGGGCGTCATCCGGGTCTTCGCTGTGCGTGACGACGGCACACTCTCCGACGGCCGTGTCTTCGCTGAAGCGGCGGAACGCGAGCGTGCCCGCTTCGACAACCTCCGTTTCGACGACGGCGGCCGCCTGTGGGTCGCCGCGATGGACGACGGCGTGCACTGCTACGACCCCGACGGCACCTTGATCGGCCGTCTCAATATTCCCGAGGCGGTCGCCAACATCTCGTGGGGCGGCGCCAAGCGCAACCGCCTCTTCATCGCGGCAGAGACCAGCCTGTACTCGGTCATGATGGGCGTGACCGGCACGCACCCGACCGGGCCGGGGCGGCGGCCCTGGCTCGAGCCCGCAGCGCGGTGAACGCGGCTTCGACTCACCAGACGGGCCTGCTCGGTCACGCCGAGGTACTCGGCCTTCACCTGCAGTGGGCGGAGTAACCCGACCGCTCGGTTGACGCGGGTACCCCAGGGGTCGAGACTCCGACGACGCACCGTGGGTTCCGACCCCGGAAACGCAAGAAGGCCGGATCAGCATCTGATCCGGCCTTCTCGACACAAGCGTGCGCGAGGGGGGACTTGAACCCCCACGCCCGTTAGGGCACTAGCACCTCAAGCTAGCGCGTCTGCCATTTCCGCCACCCGCGCTTGTGTTTCTCCGCTGATCTCTCAGCGGCCGTAGAAGAGATTAGCACGGTTTCCGGGGCCGTTTTGACCAAACGGCGCCCTGCGCTGGCCCACCCCGATGAAACCCCGGATGGCATGCCGAAAAACCGGTTCCGGACGACCTTCCCCGACGTCTGGAGCCGCGGATCGGGGCCAGCGACTAGCGTGGAGCACATGGCCGAGGCATCCGAGAATTCAGCGACGAACCCCGTGACGAACCCGACGGGGGCTGCCCTCGACGAGACGGCCGTGATCGCCCGCGATCTCATCCGGTTCGACACGTCGAACTACGGCTCGGGCAAGGCGAACGGCGAGCGCGAGGCCGCCGAGTACGTCGAGGCGAGGCTCGCCGCCCTCGGGCTGGCGCCCCAGATGTTCGAGCCCGAGCCCCGGCGCACGAGCGTCGTCGCTCGAGTGCCCGGCAGCAACCCCGAGAAGCCGGCGCTCGTCGTGCACGGCCACCTCGACGTGGTCCCCGCCGACGCCCGCAACTGGAGCGTCGACCCCTTCGCCGGTGAGATCCGCGACGGACTGCTCTGGGGACGCGGAGCCGTCGACATGAAGGACATGGACGCGATGATGCTCGCCGCCCTCGGCGACATCCTGAAGTCGGGCCGGCTGCCCGAGCGGGAGCTCGTCTTCGCCTTCTTCGCCGACGAGGAGGCCGGCGGCGGTGCCGGTTCGAGCTGGCTCGTCGACCACTACCCCGAGCTCTTCGCCGGGGCGACCGAGGCCATCAGCGAGGTCGGCGGGTACTCGATCACCGTCGGCGGCCGGAGGGCGTACCTGCTGCAGACGGGGGAGAAGTCGCTGCTCTGGATCAAGCTCGTCGCCCGCGGTGTCGCGGCGCACGGATCGCGTCGCATCCGCGACAACGCGATCACGCGACTGGCCGAGGCCGTCGCGGTGCTCGGTCGCACCGACTGGCCGATCCGGCTCACCGACACGACGCGCGAACTCCTCGGCGAGATCGCGGGTGTGCTCGGCGTCGACCCCGAGCAGGTCTCGCCCGACGAGCTCGCCCTCGCGACCGGCTCGGCCTCGGGATTCATCACGGCCACGCTCCGCACGACCTCCAACCCGACCCTGCTCGAGGCCGGCTACAAGCACAACGTCATCCCCGACCGGGCCGAGGCGCTCATCGACATCCGCACCCTTCCGGGCGAGGAGGAGGCGGTGCTCGCCGAGGTGCAGGCGCTCGTGGGCGACGACATCGAGATCGAGATCGTGCACCGCGACGTCGGGCTCGAGAGCTCGACCTCCGGCAGCCTCGTCGACGCGGTGAAGCACTCGCTCGCGGTGCACGATCCGGGTGCGCCGGTGTTCCCGTACCTGCTGTCGGGCGGCACCGACAACAAGGCGCTCAGCCGGCTCGGCATCGACGGCTACGGCTTCGCTCCGCTCCGGCTGCCCGAAGGCTTGGACTTCCCTGCGATGTTCCACGGTGTTGACGAGCGGGTGCCGCTCGACGCACTAGTCTTCGGGAGGCAGGTCCTCCGCGACCTGCTCCTCGAGTACTGACCGGCCCGCCGCAGGCCGAAGCAGAGATCCGCCGCGCGCGGAGACGGAAGGCGACAGCACCACGTGATCGAAGCGCTCATCCTCGGATTCGTCCAGGGCCTGACCGAGTTCCTCCCGATCTCCTCGAGCGCACACCTGCGCATCCTGGGGGAGTTCCTGCCCGGCGCGCAGGACCCGGGGGCGGCGTTCACCGCCATCACGCAGCTCGGCACCGAGACGGCCGTGGTCGTGTTCTTCTGGCGCGACATCGTGCGCATCGTCTCGCACTGGTTCGGCTCGTTCACGGGCCGCGTGCCCCGCAACGACCCCGATGCGCGCATGGGCTGGCTCATCATCATCGGCTCGATCCCGATCGTGGTGTTCGGCATCCTCTTCCAGGACGCGATCGAATCGACGCTCCGCTCGCTCTGGATCACGGCGACGATGCTCGTCGTCTTCGGCATCATCCTCGGCCTCGCCGACTGGGCGGGGGCGAAGCGCCGCAGGCTCGACCAGCTCACGTATCCGCACGGCGTGCTCTACGGCTTCGCGCAGTCGCTCTCGCTCATCCCGGGCGTCTCACGCTCGGGCGGCACGATCACGATGGGGCTCCTGCTCGGCTACGAGCGCGCGGCGGCCGCCCGCTACGCGTTCCTGCTCGCGATCCCCGCCGTCTTCGGCAGCGGCTTCTTCCAGCTCGTGAAGAGCCTCGACGAGCCCTCGGTCTACGGCCCCGTCGAGACCGCGGCGGCGACCCTCGTCGCCTTCGTCGTCGGCATCCTCGTGATCGCGTTCTTCATGAGCTGGATCTCGAAGCACAGCTTCCTGCCGTTCGTGATCTACCGCATCGTGCTCGGCGGGCTCATCTTCGTCCTGCTCGGCACCGGCACCATCCAGGCCTGATTCGCCCGTCGCCGCGTCGCCCGATGCGCGCGGGAGTGCCGCCCGGGTACGTCGGGAGCGTCCTCGCGCGCCGTCGGGTTCTCGCGCGCCTCGTGGCGCGAGCCTCAGCCCGCCGCGCCCGTCAGGGGGCGGCGGGGCCGCCGCGCCCGTCGGCGCGTCCCTCGGGTCCGTCGCCGCGGCGACGGAGGTAGCGCTCGAACTCCTTCGCGATCGCCTCGCCGCTCGCCTCGGGGGCGTCGACCGCGTCGCGGGCCTGCTCGAGCTGCGTGATGTAACCGGCCATCTCCTCGTCCTCCGCGGCGAGCGCGTCGACACCGGCCTCCCAGGCCTGTGCGTCGACCTCGAGGCTGCCGCGGGGGATCGAGAGCCCGGTGAGCTCCTCGAGCTTGCCGAGGAGGGCGAGCACCGCCTTCGGCGACGGCGCGTTGTGCACGTAGTGGGGGACGGACGCCCAGAGCGACACGGTCGGGATGCCGACGCGCTCGGCCTGGTCGGCGATGACGCTGAGGATGCCCACAGGGCCCTCATACGTCGAGCGCTCGACGCCCAGGGCGTCGCGAACCTCGGGGTTCTCGCTCGACGCGAAGACGGTCAAGGGCCGCGTGTGCGGGGCGTCGGCGAGCATCGCACCGAGCAGCACGACGCCGTCGATGTCGGCGGCGAGGGCCGCGTCGACGAGCTCGGCGGCGAAGGCCTTCCAGCTGCGCGCGGGTTCCGCGCCCATGAGCACGTGCAGTCCGGATGCCCCGGGGCCGGTCACCGGGTCGTCGAGGTCGACCCGGCCGCTGGGGCCGAGGATCGCGGCCCCCGGCCACTCGATCCGGCGCGCACCGTCGTCGCCCGTGACGATCGTGGGGCGGGTGAACTGGTAGTCGAAGTAGATCTCGGGGTCGACCGCGGCGATCTCGACCAGGCCGAGCCGCTCGCTGAGCAGTTTCGCGGCACCGGTCGCCGCCTCACCGGCGTCGTTCCAGCCCTCGAAGGCGACGACGAGCAGCCTTCGACCTTCGAATCCGGCCGGCTGATTCACTGCTGGTGCCCCGCTTCCCGCCCCGGACGCCCGGGGTCCTCTCCACAATAGGGCGTGCCCGTAGACTTGGGGGTTGTGACCACACGCCTGCCTGCCGCCGCCCTCTGGGACATGGACGGAACCCTCGTCGACACCGAACGCTATTGGATGGCCGCCGAGGAGGAGCTCGTCGAGGCCTTCGGCGGCAGCTGGAGCCACGACGAGGCGCTCGCGCTCGTCGGCAGCGGCCTCTGGGAGTCGGCCCGGGTCTTCCAGGCGAAGGGCGTCGACCTCGACGCCGACACGATCGTGAACCGCCTGACCGGCCGGGTCAGCGAGATGCTCGTCGAGCATGGGGTGCCGTGGCGTCCGGGGGCCCGCGAGCTGCTCGAGGCGCTGCGCGAGGCATCCGTGCCCACCGCGCTCGTCACCATGTCGCTGCGCTCGATGGCCGATGAGATCGTCTCGGCGATCCCCTTCACCGCGTTCGACGTGATCGTCACCGGCGACTCGGTCGAGCACGCGAAGCCGCACCCGCAGCCGTACCTGCAGGCGGCCGAAGCACTCGGTGTCGACATCGCCAGGTGCGTCGCCTTCGAGGACTCGCCGACGGGTCTCACCTCGGCCTTCACCGCCGGTGCGGTCGCCGTCGGCATCCCCAACATCCTCGAGCTCGACGACGCACCCTCGACGGTCATCTGGCCGACGCTCGAGGGCACGACCGTCGCCGACGTCGCCGCGCTCCTCACCGAAGAAGAGGTCGCACGATGAACGCGAGCCGCGGCGAGCAGAGCGGGCCCTTCCGCGTCGGCGACCGTGTGCAGCTCACCGGCCCCAAGGGCCGCATGCACACCATCACCCTCGAGCCGGGCCAGATGTTCCACTCGCACAAGGGCCTCATCGCGCACGACGACCTCATCGGCCTGCCCGACGGCTCGGTCGTCGCGAACCAGGTCGGCATCGAGTACCTCGCACTGCGCCCGCTGCTCAGCGACTTCGTGATGTCGATGCCCCGCGGCGCGGCGATCGTGTACCCGAAGGACGCCGCGCAGATCCTCGCGCAGGCCGACATCTTCCCGGGTGCGACCGTGGTCGAGGCCGGTGTCGGTTCGGGGGCGCTCTCCCTGTGGCTGCTCCGGGCGATCGGCGCGAACGGGCGACTCCACTCCTTCGAGCGGCGCGACGACTTCGCAGAGGTCGCCCGCGGCAACGTCGCGACCTTCCACGGCGCGGTGCCCGAGAACTGGTCGATCGGCCTCGGCGACCTCGCCGAGGTGCTGCCCGAGACGGTCGACGACGGCAGCGTCGACCGGGTCGTGCTCGACATGCTCGCACCGTGGGAGTGCCTCGACGCCGTGTCGGCCGCACTGAAGCCCGGCGGCGTGCTGCTCTGCTACATCGCGACCGCCACCCAGCTCTCGCGCGTCGCCGAGGCGATCCGGGCGACGGGGGAGTACACCGAGCCCCAGTCCTCCGAGACGATGGTGCGCGGCTGGCACGTGCAGGGCCTCGCGGTCCGCCCCGACCACCGCATGATCGCCCACACCGGGTTCCTCATCACGGCTCGCCGCCTGGCGCCCGACACCGTACTGCCCGAGCTCAAGCGCCGGCCCTCGAAGACCGAGTTCTCGGCCGAAGACGTCGAGGCATGGACGCCCGGCGCGCTCGGCGAGCGGCAGGTCAGCGACAAGAGCCTCCGCAAGCGCGTGCGCGCGGCCGGCGCCGCGGCGCGCAAGGCCGGTTCCACAAGCCCCGCCGACGAGACCTCCCCGTCCGACTCGGACGGGTAGGCTTTCATCGCCCCTCCGCGACCCATCGAAGAATCGAGGATCAGTGCGCTCGTCATTCGCGCTCATCGCCACGGCCGGCCTCGTCGCCGTCGCCCTCACCGGCTGCACCGCCCAGGCGCCCGCGCCCGAGGCCACCACGGGCGGCTCGTCCGAGCTGGTCGAGGCGACCGGTGAGTTCGGCTCCGCGCCGAAGGTCGACTTCCCGACTCCGCTCATGCCGAGCGAGACCGAGTGCACCGAGATCATCGAGGGCGAGGGGCCGCTGCTCACCGAGGGGCAGATGGCCCTCGTCGGACTCGCCGTCTACAACGGCGCCACCGGCGACGAGCTGCAGGTCACGGGCTTCGGCGATGAGGACGCCGTGCCGCTCACGGTCTCGGACACGACGCTGCCCGGCCTGATGAAGGGCCTCACCTGCGCACGCGAGGGTTCGCGCGTCGCCGTCGTCGTCCCCGAGAAGGACGGCTTCGGGCCGAACGGCAACGAGTCGATCGGCATCGCCCCCGGCGACAGCCTCGTGATGGTCCTCGACGTGCAGCGCGCATTCCCCTCGCGGGCCGACGGCGCCGTGCGCCTCAGTCGCGACGGGTTCCCCGCGGTCGTGCTCGCACCCGACGGGCGTCCCGGCATCACGGTGCCGAAGAACGACCCGCCCGAGCAGACCGAGGTCGAGGTGCTGAAAGAGGGTTCCGGCCCGGTCGTCGAGTCGGGCGACACGGTGGTCGTGCAGTACACGGGCGTCCTCTGGGACGACAACAGCGTGTTCGACTCCAGCTGGGAGAACGGCAGCCCGGTGACGTTCACGGTCGCCGAGGGCGAGGGCTCGCAGGTGATCCCCGGCTTCTCGAAGGCGATCATCGGCCAGACCGTCGGCTCCCAGGTGGGCGTCATCGTCACGCCCGAAGACGGCTACGGCGACCAGGCGAACGCGAAGATCCCCGCCGGGTCGACCCTCTTCTTCGTCGTCGACATCCTGGGCGTGCTCTGATCGCGCCTGCGCGTCCGACCGACGCGAGCGGTTCAGTATGATCGCTCCTGTGGCCGGGGGAGAGCGCAGGAGCGAAGTGAAGGTGCCGGTCGAAGACCGACTGTTCAGTCTGGTGCTGGCGCTGCTCGCGACCGAGACGGGGCTCTTGAAGTCCGAGATCCTCTCGACCGTGCGCGGCTACGCCGAGCGATTCGACTCCGCGGGGGCGAACGCGAACCTCGAGCGGCAGTTCGAGCGCGACAAAGACGACATCCGCGAACTCGGCATCCCGCTCGAGACCGTCGAATCGCCCGATCGACCGGGCGACAACCAGGCACTGCGTTACCGCATCCCGAAAGGGCAGTACGAGCTCCCCGAAGAGGTGCGGTTCACGCCCGACGAGCTCGCGCTCCTCGGCCTCGCGGCCGAGGTCTGGCGCGAGGCATCCCTGTCGGCCGACTCGCAGCGCGCGCTCACGAAGCTGCGCTCGCTCGGCATCGAGCCGCACGAGCCCGTCATCGGCTACGCGCCGCGCCTGCGGGTTCGCGATGCGGCGTTCGAGCCGCTGCGCCAGGCCCTCGATCGTCGGCAGGCGGTGCGATTCCGATACTTCAAACCGGGTGAGCAGGCGCCGCGCCAGCGAACGGCGAACCCGCTCGCGGTCGTGCTGCACGAGGGTCGCTGGCATCTGCACGCCTTCGACCTCGACGCGCAGGAGCCCCGAACCTTCCTCCTCTCGCGCATCGTCGGCGAGGTGACCACCGTGCCCGGATCGAGCTTCGAGGCGCCGCCGCCGGGCATCCAGGACCAGGTGATCGCCGACCTCAGCGCGCTGCGCCTCGCGAACGCCGCCGATCTCGCGGTCTCCGCGGGCAGCGATGCAGAGGTGCGCCTCGGCAAGCGCGCGGCACTGCGCGACGAGGACGCGGGCGTGATCCGGCTCCATTACACCGATGCCGCCGTCTTCGCCGATGAGCTCGCGGCGTACGGACCCGAGGTCCGGGTGCTCTCGCCCGGCTCGCTCCGCGACGCCGTGCGAGCGCGGCTCACGGCGGTCGCCGAGGCGCATCGCGAAGGAGACATCCGATGAGCGCGAAGCGCGCCCGCCCGCTGAAGGCGCCCGACAAGCTCGTCTTCCTGCTCTCGTTCGTGCCGTACCTGCTCGAGCAGCAGGTCGTCGACGTCGACGAGGCCGCCGCGCATTTCGGCATCGGCGCGGAGGAGATCCGTGATGCGGTGCGGCTGATCGCGACCTCCGGGCTTCCCGGTGCGACCGGCACGTATCAGCCGAACGACCTCTTCGACATCGACTGGGACTCCTTCGAGGACGACGATGTCATCGTCATCGTGCATCATGTCGCGATCGACGACGCGCCGCGGCTCTCCGCGCGCGAGGCGTCCGCGCTCATCGCCGGCCTCCAGTACCTCTCCGCCCTTCCCGAGAACGCCGGGAGCGCCTCGCTCGCCGCGCTCATGCAGAAGCTCACCGCCGGCGCCTCAGCGGCGCCGAGCCGCCTCGCCGTCGCCGAATCCGAGGCCGATGCCTCGCTCGCGCGCATCCGCGAGGCTGTCGCGGGCGGCCGCCAGCTCGAGTTCGACTACCGCAATGCGCTCGGCGTCGGCGGGCGCCGCCGCGTCGACCCGCTGCGCATCCTCTCGCAGGACGCCGACTGGTACCTGCAGGCCTACTGCCACACCCGGGAGGACGTGCGCAACTTCCGTGTCGACCGCATGAGCGACCTCGTCGTCTCCGAGGTGCCGATCGACGAGCACCCCGAGCGCGAGGTGCCCGACACCCTGTTCCAGACCTCGGAATCCGACTTCGACGTCGTCGTGGACGTCGCGCCCGAGGCGCTGCCGCTCCTCGCCGACTATCTCGCCGATTCGACGACCGTCGAGGTCGACGGGCGCCTGCGCGTCACCCTGCGTCTCGCGCACGTGCACGGCCTGAAACGGCTCGTCGCCGGGCTTCCCGGCCTGGTGACCGTCGTCGGGCCTCCCGAGGCGCGCGCCGCGGTGGCGGGATGGGCTGAAGCGGGCCTCGCGGGCTACTCCGATGCCGAAGACCCCGCACGCTCCGACGACCCCCCGCGCTGACCCGCCCGACGCGACGCGCGGGCATCCGTCCACGGGAGTGGACGGACGGAAACCTCCGACAGGTAGACTGTCGCCAACATCCCCCGAGAAACGGACGAATACCTATGTGGCAAGGCTTCACCGGTTGGCACGCGCTGATCATCCTCGTGGTCATCCTGCTGCTGTTCGGCGCCCCCAAGCTTCCGGCGCTCGCCCGCAGCCTCGGGCAGTCGATGAAGATCCTGAAGACCGAAGTGCGCTCCGACAAGGGTGACGGCGACGCAGCCGCCGCTGACGAGCAGCCGAAGTCAGAAGAGCCGGGTTCCGGCAAGAGCGCCTGACCTCGATGACCGCGGTGAAGGATCGCGGAGAGAAGAACCGCGAGAAGCGCATGTCGCTCGGCGCGCACCTCATCGAGTTGCGCAAGCGGCTGTTCATCTCCGCGATCGCGATCGTCGTCGGCATGGTCGCCGGCTGGGTGCTCACCGACCTGTACGTCTGGGACGCCATCCAGGAGCCGGTCGTCCGCGTCGCCGAAGCACGTGGGCAGGACGCGGCGACGGCGATCGTCTTCCCGACGATCTCGAGCGCGTTCGATCTGCGCCTGCAGATCGCACTGACCCTCGGCCTGGTGATCTCGAGCCCGGTGTGGCTGTACCAGATCTTCGCGTTCCTGGTGCCCGGCCTGAACAAGAAGGAGCGCAGCTTCACGCTCGCGTTCTTCATGACGGCGATCCCGCTCTTCTTCGCGGGCTGCGCGGCAGGCTGGTTCGTGCTGCCGAACATCGTCGAGCTGATGACGAGCTTCGTGCCCGAGGGTGCGATGTCGCTGCTCACGGCGAAGGAGTACATCGACTTCGTGCTGAAGCTCGTCGTCGCGATCGGCATCGCCTTCGTCGTGCCGGTGTTCATCGTGCTGCTCAACTTCGCGGGCGTGTTCAGCGCTGCGGCGATCATCAAGTCGTGGCGCGTCGCCATCCTCGTGATCGTGCTGTTCACGGCGATCGCGACGCCCTCGGCCGACGTGGTCTCGATGTTCATGCTCGCCATCCCGATGATCGGCCTGTACTTCGCGGCCTGGTTCATCGCGAGCCTGCATGATCGCCGTGTCGAGCGTCGCAACCGACTGGAGTTCGGCGACGCTGTCTAGGCTGGAGGGGTGATGAGCCTCTCGCCGGCCGAGCGCTATGCGCTGTCCCGTCAGCAACGCCGGCAGCCCCGGCTCGCCGAGTTCGCCGCGTCGGTGGGCTTCGACCTCGACCCGTTCCAGCGCGCCGCCTGCGCCGCGCTCGACGACGGCCGGAGCGTGCTCGTCGCGGCGCCGACCGGGGCCGGCAAGACGGTGGTCGCCGAGTTCGCGGTCTACCTCGCCATGCAGGAGCCCGGCGCGAAGGTCTTCTACACGACGCCGATCAAGGCGCTCTCCAACCAGAAGTACCAGGAGTTCGTCGACGCGTGGGGCGCCGAGAACGTCGGCCTGCTCACCGGCGACACGAACGTCAACTCGGGTGCCCGCATCGTCGTCATGACGACCGAGGTGCTGCGCAACATGCTCTACGCCGAGTCGCCGCTGCTCGACCGCCTCGCCTACGTGGTCATGGACGAGGTGCACTACCTCGCCGACCGCTTCCGCGGCGCCGTGTGGGAGGAGGTCATCATCCACCTCCCCGAGGCGGTGCGACTGGTCTCGCTCAGCGCGACGGTGTCGAACGCCGAGGAGTTCGGCGACTGGCTGCAGGCGGTGCGCGGCGACACCGATGTCATCGTGTCCGAGGACCGGCCGGTGCCGCTCGAGCAGCACGTGCTCGTCAAGCAGAAGCTCGTCGATCTCTTCGACTCCTCGGGGCAGGCCGCGACGCATCGGGTGAACCCCGAGCTGAAGCAGCTGGCGCGCATGGGCGGGCGTTCGATCTCGCAGCGTTCGCAGCGAGGTCGGCGTGGCGGCGACCGCGGCCGGTTCCACCAGGGCGGGCCGGGCTCGGGGCGGCTCGACCGGCCAGAGGTCGTGGCCCTGCTGCAGGGCAAGAACCTGCTGCCCGCGATCGTGTTCATCTTCTCCCGCGCCGGGTGCGACCAGGCGGTCCGCCAAGTGCTCCGTTCGGGCATCCGGCTGACCGAGGCGCACGAACGCAGCGAGATCCGCGCGATCGTCGAAGAACGGGCGAGGATGCTCCGCGACGAGGATCTCGCGGTGCTCGGCTACTGGGAGTGGCTCGAGGGGCTCGAGCGCGGCGTGGCCGCCCACCATGCGGGCATGCTGCCCGCGTTCAAGGAGATCGTCGAGGATCTCTTCCAGCAGAAGCTCGTGAAGGTGGTCTTCGCGACCGAGACGCTCGCGCTCGGCGTGAACATGCCGGCCCGTTCGGTCGTGCTCGAGAAGCTCGAGAAGTTCAACGGCGAGGCGCGCGTGCCCATCACCCCGGGGGAGTACACGCAGCTGACCGGTCGGGCCGGTCGGCGCGGCATCGATGTCGAGGGGCACTCCGTCATCCAATGGGTCGACGGCCTCGATCCCGAGTCGGTCGCGGCGCTCGCCTCGCGGCGCAGCTATCCGATGAACTCGAGTTTCAAGCCGACGTACAACATGGCGGTGAACCTCATCGACCAGTTCGGGCGCGACCGCACCCGCCAGATCCTCGAACTCTCCTTCGCGCAGTTCCAGGCCGACCGCGCCGTCGTCGACCTCGCCAGAACCCTCCGCAAGCAGGAGGAGTCGATGGCGGGGTTCGAAGACGCGATGCGCTGCCATCTCGGCGACTTCGCCGAGTACGCGACGCTGCGCCGCGAGATCGGCCGGATCGAGCGGCAGTCGTCGAAGGGCAATCCGTCCCACGCCCAGCGCGAGCGCATGCAGCGGGAGCTCGTCGCCGCCCGCAAGGCGCTTCGCGCCCATCCGTGCCACGGCTGCGCCGAACGCGAGCAGCACGCGCGCTGGGCCGAGCGCTGGTGGCGTCTGAAGCAGGAGCACGACGAGCTCCTCCGGCAGATCCGCACGCGTACGGGGCAGATCGCGAAGCAGTTCGACAAGGTCGCCGAGGTGCTGACGAAGCTCGGCTATCTCGAACGCGACGAGCAGGGGGCGGTCGTCTCGACGCCGGCCGGTCGAACCCTGAAGCGCATCTACGGCGAACGCGATCTGCTCGTCGCCGAGTGCCTCCGGCACGGCCTGTGGAACGGCCTGGATGTCGCGGGGGTGGCCGCGATGGCCGCATCGCTCGTCTACGAGCCGCGACGCGACGATCGCAACGTCGACTTCCGTCTGCCGCGCGGCGGCTTCCGGGAGGCCTTCGATCGCA
This sequence comes from Agromyces lapidis, assembly GCF_009749405.1. GTDB lineage: Bacteria > Actinomycetota > Actinomycetes > Actinomycetales > Microbacteriaceae > Agromyces > Agromyces lapidis. Next base: position 293,838 of record NZ_WBIQ01000007.1, on the reverse strand, counting down.
CGCTCGACGTCTGGAGCGCGCTCGACGACCTCGAGCGGGATCACCGCCTGCCGGGCAGCGACCAGCCGTCACCCGCGCTCGCGTCGGCGATGCACTCGTGGGCGCGAGGCGGCGACCTCGGCGGGGTGCTCGAGGACACCGAACTCGCGGCGGGCGACTTCGTGCGGCTGACGAAGCAGGTCGTCGATCTGCTCGACCAGATCTCGATCGTGGCCGACGCCGAGCTCGGAGCCACGGCGCGCGCTGCGATCGATGCGGTCCGTCGCGGCGTCGTCGCCTACGGCACGGTCGCGTGACGACGGCGCTATCGGCGCGCGTGACCCGGCGGTGCGTCGCATAGGCTGATCTGGTGCCCGAGAGCCCCACACGTCGCCTCCTGCCGCTGCCACTCTGGGCCGCCTTGCTCGCCGCCGCGGTGGGCGGTTCGGTCTACGACATGGGGTTCCCCGGGCTCGGCATCTGGCCGCTCGCCTTCGTCGGCATCGCGCTCGCACTCCTCAGCCTCATCGGTCGACGGGCGTGGGACGCGGCGCTCGTCGGGTTCGTCTTCGGGCTCGCGTTCTACCTGCAGCAGGTGTCGTGGACCACGCTCTATCTCGGCCCGATCCCGTGGCTCGCGCTCTCGATGCTCGAGGCGCTCTTCGTCGCGGGCGGGGCGGTGCTCATCACCCTCGCATACCGGTGGGTGCCCCGCGCGAACGACTCGCGCTGGGTCCGCCTGATCGTGCTGCCGCTGCTCGTGGCCGGCCTCTGGATCGTGCGCGAGACGGCGACCGGCACTCTGCCGTACGGCGGGTTCCCGTGGGGGCGCGCTGCGCTCAGTCAGGCCGAGAGTCCCTTGGCGGAACTCGTCTCATGGGTGGGGTCGACCGGTCTCGGCTTCGTGATGGTCGCGATCGTCGCCGGGGTCATCGAGTGGGTGCGGCTTCACGGATGGCGCGACCTCCGCACCGCGGTGCCGGTCGCCGCGCTGCTCGTCGTGGCCGTCGTGCTGCCGGCGTGGCCGACGACTGCGGTCGGCGAGCTCCGCGTCGCGAGCGTGCAGGGCAACGGCCCCTCCGGCTACTTCGACGAGCGCGCCCCCGGCGATGTGCTCGCAGCTCAGCTCGCGGCGACCGAGCCGATCCTCGACGAGGAGGGCGTCGACGTCCTCCTCTGGCCCGAGGGCGGCTCCGACATCGACCCGACCCGCAGCGCGGCCGCGGCCGAGGTGTTCGACTCGCTCGGCACCGCCCTCGACGCCCCGGTCGTGCTGAACACCGTCACGGTGCGCGGGGAGGAGTACTTCAACACGTCCCTGCTCTGGCGTGCGGGGGAGGGCGCCGTCGACAGCTACGACAAGCGGCATCCCGTGCCCTTCGGTGAGTACATCCCCGACCGCTGGTTCTACGACGCCATCGTTCCCGAGCTGACCGGGCTGGTGCAGCGCGGGTACTCGCCCGGTGTGAACCCGCCGGTGTTCGACCTCGGCCCGGCCGTCGCCGGCCTGGCGATCTGCTTCGACGTCATCTACGACGAAGTGATCTGGGAGGGCGCCCGCGACGGCGCGGAGGTCTACCTGCTGCAGACGAACAACGCCGACTTCCGAGGCACCGACGAGAACCAGCAGCAGCTCGCGATCGCCCGGCTGCGAGCGATCGAGACCGGTCGCTCGGTGGTCAACATCTCGACGGTCGGCACGAGTCAGGTCATCGATCCGACGGGTCGGGCGATCGACGCCCTGCCCGCGGACGAGCCGGGCGCGATGGTGACCGACGTCGAGTTGCGGCAGGGCATCACCCCGTCGGTGGCACTCGCGGGATGGGTGCCGATCACGATCGTGCTCGCGGCGCTCGCGGGGCTCATCGCTGCGGGCGTGCTCGCGACCCGATCAGGGTCGCGTCGGGTACCGCGCGACTGAGAATTCGTCGCCGAGCGCTCGGCTCAGGCGCCGATCTTCTGCTGGCCGCGACGCGCGCGCAGGTACGTGAGACGCTCTTCGAGCAGCTCTTCGAGCTCGGCGCGCGTACGGCGCTCGAGCAGCATGTCCCAGTGGGTACGGGCGACCTTCTCGCCCGAGCGGTCGATCTCGACCGGCTTGGAGTCGACGAGGAGGGTCGCTGCGGCGCCGCACTGACGGCACTCCCAGGTCTCGGGAAGTTCGGCGTCGGCCGAGAAGGTCATGACCGTCTCGTGGCCGCAGGCCTCGCAACGATACGTGTGCTCCGCACGGTCGGCGAACACCACGCCGTCTTCGCTCTGCAGGCTCTGTGCGCCGATTCGCATGCCTCGAAGGCTCCGGTCCGCCATGGTGTGCTCCCTTACTCGATCGTCTGACATTGTCAACGATCAAGCTGGGCGTTCCCTTTCCGCAGCCTGATGTTTTGCGGGGAATTCTCAGCTTCGAGCCGCGATGACCTGCATCGCGAGGTCGGCGCGATCGGTGACGAGCCCGTCGACGCCGAGGTCGAGGAGACGGTTCATGTCGGCGGGATCGTTCACCGTCCAGACATGCACCTCCGCGCCGACGCGGTGCGCGAGATCGATGAGCGGACGCGTCGCGAGCCGCACCGGCCCGCTGCGCTCGGGGATCTGGAGCGCGAGCCCGCCGTGGAGGGCGCGAGTGGCCGAACCCGGGGAGCGGAGGAATGCGGCGCTCCGGAATCGGAGCACTGCGCTGCCGCCGACCGAGGTGACGGCGCCCGGCGCGAGCTGCGCGAGGCGCTGCCGACGACGCTCCGAGAAGCTCGTGAGCAGCACCCGGTTCGCCGACCGCGTGCGTGCGATCGCGGCGATGGTCGGTTCGACCGCCGCCTCCTCTTTGACGTCGATGTTGAACCGGGCGTCGGGAAAGGCGTCGAGCGTCGCCTCGAGCGACGAGAACCCCTGCCCGTGGCCGAGGTCGATCCGGCCGAGCTCATGCATGGTCAGCTGGCCGACGGCGACCTTGCGGCCCGCGACGCGTTCGAGCGACGGGTCGTGCGACACGACCGCGATGCCGTCGTGGCTGGCGTGCACGTCGGTCTCGAGGTAGGCGGCGCCGACCGCGATCGCCTTCGCGAACGCGAGCAGGGTGTTCTCGGGCGCATCGACCGCGAGGCCCCGGTGCGCGAGCACGCGGGGCCCCGTGGGCTCGAAGTACGTGGAGGCCACTCGGTGACTCACGCCTGCGGCGGGAGAGTTCCGGGCGGGGCCGCGGCTGCGGCTGGCCCAGCACCGCTCGCCGGGGCGGCACCCGCCGCCGGGGGAGTGAAGGCCCGGCCGATGCCCTTGAGCGCCTCGGTCAGCTCGCTCGGGATGACCCAGAGCTTGTTCGCGTCGCCCTGCGCCAGCTGCGGCAGCATCTGCAGGTACTGGTAGCCGAGCAGCTTCGGGTCGGGGTCGCCCTTGTGGATGGCGTCGAACACCGTGAGGATCGCCTCGGCCTCGCCCTGAGCGCGCAGCACGGCCGCCTTCGCGTCGCCTTCGGCCTGGAGGATCGCGGCCTGCCGCTGCCCCTCCGCGGTGAGGATGGCGGACTGCTTGGTGCCCTCGGCCGTGAGGATGAGCGCGCGGCGGTCGCGCTCGGCGCGCATCTGCTTCTCCATCGAATCCTGGATCGAGATGGGCGGGTCGATCGCCTTCAGCTCGACGCGCGACACGCGAATGCCCCACTTGCCGGTCGCCTCGTCGAGGACGACGCGCAACTGTCCGTTGATGTTGTCGCGCGAGGTCAGCGCCTCCTCGAGGTTGAGGCCGCCGACCACGTTGCGCAGGGTCGTCGTCGTCAGCTGCTCGACCGCGCCGAGGTAGTTGGCGATCTCGTACGTCGCCGCGCGGGCGTCGGTGACCTGGAAGTAGACGACCGTGTCGATCGAGACGACCAGGTTGTCCTCCGTGATGACGGGCTGCGGAGGGAACGAGACGACGGTCTCGCGCATGTCGACGAGCGGACGCAGCCGATCGATGAACGGCACGAGGATGTTGAGGCCCGGCGTGAGCGTCTTGTGATAGCGGCCGAGTCGTTCGACGACGCCCGCGTACGCCTGGGGGATGATTCGCACGGATCGGGCGATGACCACGATCACGAAGATGACGATCGCGACGACGACGATCGTCACGATGATGCCGGACACGTCCATTACTCGGCCGTTCTCCTCTCTACGGGCACGACGACGGCCGTCGCACCATCGATGCCGGTGACGAGCACACGCCCGCCGACCGCGACATCCGCCTGCTCGGTCGCCGGCGACAACCGGGCCGTCCAGGTCTCGCCGTTCTGCAGCCGGACCTGGCCGCCGTGCCCGCCGACCGTGTGCACGACGGTGCCCTCGGCGCCGATCAGTGCATCGACGTTGCTGCGCGCCGGGTCTGAACCCCGCCTGAGCGCGCGGAGCAGCGGCGGCCTGAGCACCAGGATCAGGGCGACCGCGACGATCGCGGCGATGACGAACTGCGCCCACCAGGGGATGCCGAAGAGGCCCGACAGGAGTCCGGCCACGCTGCCGAGCGCGAGCATGAGGAACGTCATCTCGAGCGTGAACACCTCGATCGTCGCGAACGCGAGAATCAGCACGAGCCATGCGATCCACGCGTACTGGGTCAGCACATCCAAATCGGGTCTCCTTCGCACGCGGGTCGGCTGATTCGAAACTAGCAGTGCCGGGAGCGGCATGGGGGAGTTGATAGTCTCGGTTCGCCGCGGCGACGCTCGTGCGCCGGCCCGCTCTGAACTTCGAGGAGACCTCCAGTGACCAACCCTCTCGCTCCCGGCTCGCTCGCCGGCCGCGTCGCGCTCGTGACCGGATCGTCGCGCGGAATCGGCGCCGACACCGTCCGTTCCCTCGCCGCAGCCGGCGCCTCGGTGGTCGTGAACTACCGCAGCAAGGCCCCGCGCGCCGACAAGGTGGTCGCCGAGATCGTCGCGGCCGGCGGTACCGCGATCGCCGTCGGGGCCGACCTCACCGACCCCGCCTCGGTCGCCGAGATGTTCGAGCGCACGGTCGCCGAGATCGGGCCGATCGACGTGCTCGTGCTGAACGCCTCGGGCGGCATGGAGACCGGCATGGGCGAGGACTACGCGATGCGCCTGAACCGCGACGCGCAGGTCAACGTCGTCGACGGGGCGCTCCCGCACCTCGCCGAGGGCGCGCGCATCGTCTTCGTCACCAGCCACCAGGCGCACTTCATCCGCACGACGCCGACGATGCCCGAGTACGAGCCCGTCGCGCTCTCCAAGCGCGCCGGAGAAGACGCCCTGCGCGCCAAGCTCCCCGAGTTCGACGCCGCGGGTGTCGAGTTCGTCGTCGTCTCGGGCGACATGATCGAGGGCACGATCACGGCGACGCTCCTGGAGCGCGCGAACCCGGGTGCCATCGACGCTCGCAAGCAGGACGCCGGCCGCCTCTACAACGTGGCCGAGTTCGCCGCCGAGGTCGCCGCAGCGGTCGTCGACCCGGTGCCCGCCGACCACACGCGCTATGTGGGGGATGTCTCGGGCTTCGCCCCCGAAGCCTGAGCCGACCAGGCGAGAACGAGAAGAAGGCCGGCCCCGGAGCATCCGGGGCCGGCCTTCTTCATCGCCGAGAGGCGGGCGCTCAGGCGGTCGCGCCGCGACCGAACGTGAATGCACGCACGATCTGCACGATGCCGAGCACGATGAGGCTGATGCCCACGATGATGAAGAGCACGACGGCGCCCCAGATCGGCGAGAAGAGCAGCACGATGCCGGCGACGATGCTGAGCAGGCCGAAGAAGATCGCCCAGCCCTTCGACGGTGCGTCGCCGACCTGCACGAGCGCGACGACGCCCTCGACGATCCACAGCACGCCGATCAGGATCGCGATGAAGACCGCGAGGAAGGCGGTCGTCGCACCGAGGTTCGCGAACGCCAGCACTGCACCGACGATGAACAGAAGGCCGAGGATGATGTCGAGCGCCCTCGCGCCGCCCGAGATCCCCTTCGAGAAGATCCCGAGGCCGAGGTAGGCGATGCCCGCGATGAGGAAGTACACCGCGAGGATCGCAGTGAGCACGACGGCCGAGTCCTTCGGCCAGAAGGTGATCAGGATTCCGACGATGAGCGCCACCGCGCCGCTGATCCCGAGGGTCGCGCGGACGGTGTTGATCGCTGACTTCGAGAGTTCTTCGGAGTCCAGTGAGAACGTGGCGAAGAGCCCGGTGCTCTGCGGGTTCGACATGGGTGTGTCCTTTCGTGGGGCGAGTTGAGGCAAGGTTATGGCCGAATGCAAGCTGGGCATTGGATGTGAATGCGCGCGTCGCAATGCGACGGAGTGCGTCGGAGGAGTGCCGTTCGCCGACGCCGCGCCTCGCATCGGTCATGAATCGAGAAGCCGCGGATGCCTCGGGCGGACTACCGTGACGCCATGTGCCTCATCATCCGCGCCCGTGAATTGCCGGTCGACGAGCCCGTGACCGCCGACGGCGCGGGTTCCGCGTCACCTGACGATGTCGGTGCGAACTGCTTAGATCGAATGATCGACCTCGAACAGGGCGGGCCCGAGGCGCGAGCTGCGCAGGTGCCCGACCCCCGACTCGCGATGGAGAACCGATGAGCACCGCCTCACCGCACCAGGCCGACCGCCACGACCTCATCCGCGTGCAGGGCGCGCGCGAGAACAACCTCAAAGACGTCGACGTCGAGATCCCCAAGCGCCGGCTGACGGTGTTCACGGGGGTCTCCGGATCGGGCAAGAGCTCGCTCGTGTTCGACACGATCGCCGCCGAGTCGCGGCGCATGATCGACGAGACGTACAGCGCGTTCGTGCAGGGCTTCATGCCCTCGGTGCCGCGGCCCGACGTCGACGTGCTCGACGGGCTCACGACCGCGATCCTCGTCGACCAGGAGCGGTTGGGCGCGAACCCCCGGTCGACCGTCGGCACCGTGACCGATGCGAACGCGATGCTGCGCATCCTCTTCTCCAAGCTCGGCGAACCGTACATCGGCGGGCCGACGGCGTTCTCGTTCAACATCCCGACGCAGAAGGCGAGCGGGGTGATGACCGGCCCCGGCGGCGAGAAGAAGATCGTGAAGGACGCGATCTACCTCGGCGGCATGTGTCCCCGATGCGAGGGGCGCGGCTCTGTCTCGGACCTCGACCTCGCGCAGATCGTCGACGAGACGAAGTCCCTCGACGACGGCGCCATCATGGTGCCCGGCTACACGGCCGACGGCTGGATGGTGAAGGGGTTCTCGCAGTCGGGGTTCTACCCGGCCGACAAGCCGATCGAGCAGTTCACCGAGAAGCAGCGGCACCTGTTCCTCTACGGCGAGGTCACCAAGGTCAAGATCAGCGGCATCAACATGACCTACGAGGGGCTGATCCCGAAGATCACGAAGTCGATGCTCTCGAAAGACCTCGACGCGCTGCAGCCCCACATCCGCGCCTTCGTCGAGCGGGTCGCGACGTTCGCGCGATGCCCCGAGTGCGACGGCACACGCCTGACCGAGGGTGCCCGTTCGTCGAAGATCGACGGCGTCAGCATCGCCGACGCGTGCCGCATGCAGGTCACCGATCTCGCCGCATGGGTGCGCGGGCTCGACCTGCCCGAGGCCCGGCCGTTGCTCTCGGCCCTCAGCGCGAACCTCGACGCGTTCGTCACCCTCGGGCTCGGCTACCTCAGCCTCGAGCGACCGAGCGGCACCCTGTCGGGCGGCGAGGCGCAGCGCATCAAGATGCTCCGGCACCTCGGGTCCTCGCTGACCGATGTGACCTACGTCTTCGACGAACCCACCATCGGCTTGCATCCGCATGACATCCAGCGCATGAACACGCTCCTCCTGCAGCTGCGCGACAAGGGCAATACCGTGCTCGTCGTCGAGCACAAGCCCGAGACCATCGCGATCGGCGATCACGTCGTCGATCTCGGCCCCGGGGCGGGTCGCAACGGCGGCGAAATCTGCTTCGAGGGCACCGTCGAGGGGCTCAAGTCGAGCGGCACCCTCACGGGCCGCCATCTCGACGACCGTGCGACGCTCAAGGCGTCGGTTCGCGCCGCCGACGGTGCGATCGAGGTTCGCGGCGCCGACGAGAACAATCTCGAGAACGTCGATGTCGACATCCCGCTCGGGGTGCTCACGGTCGTCACCGGGGTCGCCGGCTCGGGCAAGAGTTCGCTCATCCACGGATCGGTCGCCGGGCGCGACGGCGTCGTCTCGATCGATCAGGCCGCGATCAAGGGGTCGCGGCGCAGCAACCCCGCGACCTACACCGGACTCCTCGAGCCGATCCGCAAGGCGTTCGCGAAGGCGAACGGTGTGAAGCCGGCACTCTTCAGCGCGAACTCCGAGGGCGCCTGCCCGAGCTGCAAGGGTGCGGGCGTGATCATCACCGAGCTCGGCTTCATGGACACGATCGAGACCCCGTGCGAAGACTGCGGCGGCAAGCGGTTCCAGGCAGGGGTGCTCGAGTACAAGCTCGGCGGGCTCGACATCACCGAGGTGCTCGACCTGCCGGTCGCCCAGGCACACCGCTTCTTCGACTCCGCAGAGGCGAAGCTCCCGGCCGCGGTGAAGATCCTGAAGCGTCTCGAAGATGTCGGGCTCGGCTATCTGAGTCTCGGTCAGCCCCTCTCGACGCTCTCGGGCGGCGAGCGGCAGCGCGTCAAGCTCGCCATCGCCATGGGGGAGCCGGGCGAGGTCTACGTGCTCGACGAGCCGACGACCGGTCTGCACCTCGCCGACGTCGAGAACCTCCTTGGCCTGCTCGACCGATTGGTCGATTCGGGCAAGTCGGTCATCGTCATCGAGCACCACCAGGCCGTCATGGCGCACGCCGACTGGATCATCGATCTTGGTCCCGGTGCCGGCCACGATGGCGGGCGCATCGTCTTCGAAGGCGCGCCGGCCGATCTCGTCGCGTCGCGGTCGACGCTCACGGGCGAGCACCTCGCGGAGTACGTCGGCGCATGAAACAGCCTCGTCTCGCTGCGCCCCGCATCGATGAACTCCGACTCGTCGACCTCGTCGAGGGCGACGAGGCCGAGCTGTCGGCGAGCCAGGCGCTCGAAGGGCGGCGGTTCACCGGCCTCGATCTCAGCGAGCGCGACCTGACCGGTCTCCGGCTCACCGAGTGCGAGCTGCGCGGAGTCGTCGCGCACGACGCACGGCTTCGCGGCTCGGTCATCAGGGAGACCCTGATCGAGCGGCTCGAAGCGCCGGTGCTGCACGCACCGCGCGCCGAGCTGCGCGACGTGGAGATCTCAGGATCTCGCCTCGGTTCCGTCGAGTTCATCGACAACCGCTGGCAGTCGGTGCGGTTCGTCGGCTGCAAGCTCGGATTCGTCAACCTCCGCGGCTCCGAACTCCGCGATCTCCGCTTCACCGATTGCGACATCGAGGAGCTCGATCTCGGCAATGCCCGGGCCGAGCGTGTCGCATTCGACGGCTGCGAGCTCCGAGCGCTCGCCGTCACCGGGGCGACGCTCCGTGATGTCGATCTCCGAGGGCTCGATTTCACCGCGATGTCGACGCTCGACGGCATTGCCGGTCTTCGCGGCGCGACGCTCGACCACATGCAGGTCGCACTGCTCGCCCCGAGTCTCGCGAGCCACCTCGGCATCAGAATCGCCGATTGACCGGGTATTCCCGCACGCAAGCGAATCGATCAGTTTCAGAGAAGACCAATCGGTGCACCCGTCGATAGTGTCGGAGACGAGAGCTTCAACACCCAACCGCCCGAAGGGGATCGATATGGCCGAGACGAAGGCGACCGCTGCGAAGACGAAGTCGTACGACGGGTTCACCGAGGAGGAGCGCGCGGCGATGAAGGAGCGCGCCGCTGAGCTCAAGAAGAGCGCGCGCGCCGGTACGGCCGCAGAGAAGGCGGCCGCGGCCGCCCAGGAGGTCGTCGACAAGATCGCCGAGATGGAGGACGCCGATCGACTGATCGCCGAGCGCATCCACGCCCTCGTCCTCGAGCACGCACCGCAGCTCGCACCGCGACTCTGGTACGGAAGCCCCGCCTACGCGCTGAACGGCAAGGTGCTCTGCTTCTTCCAGGAGTCGACGAAGTTCAAGCTCCGCTACTCGACCCTCGGCTTCAACGACGTGGCGAAGCTCGACGACGGCACGATGTGGGCGACCTCGTTCGCGATCACCTCGCTCAGCGAGGCCGATGAGGCCCGCTTCGTCGATCTCATCACGCGCGCCGTCGTGTGATCAGCCAGAGCTCAGAACTCAACCGCCCGACCTCCGGGGATACGGGTGGATGTGGTGGGGGAGAGGGTGCTGTCGTCGTACTACGCCGCACCGCTCGCGGCGGTCGGCGAGATCAGCAGTCGTCCGAATTCGGCGAAGACCAGGTCACCGGAGCGTCGGGCAGACGGCGACACCGTGTCGAGGTTGACGAAGCCGTGGACCATTCCCTCGAGATCGTGGTGGGCGATGAGACTTCCCGCGGCCTCGAGACGATCCGCCAGCTCTGCGCCCTCATCATGGAGCGGATCATGTTCGCTTGTGACGACGATCGTCGGAGGCATCCGAGTGACCGGAAGGGTCAAGGGGCTGTAGGCGTCTGCATCGGGTCGTACACCGGGAAGCCACTTCTCGATGAACCACTGGAGCGCCTCGGTCGTCAGGCCCCACCCGCGCGCCTTCGAGCGGGTGCTCTCGCGGCTCAACTCGAGGTCGGCGTTCGGGTTCAGGAGGAGCAGCCCCTTCGGCATCGTGCCGTGCGCGACAAGCCGACGAGCGGCAAGGTACGCGATGAGAGCGCCTGCGCTGTCACCCGCAAGGCCGAGCGGGGTCGTCGGCAGCTCACCGAGTATCGCCTCCAACACCGCGACGACATCGTCGACGGCCGCCGGCGCCGGATGCTCCGGAGCAAGGCGGTAGGCCACGGCGACGACGTCCACATCGCCCAGCACGGCGAGCCGTCGACAGGCGCGGTCATGCGATTCGAGGTCCCCGAACACGAAGCCTCCGCCGTGAACGTAAACCAAGGTCGGCCGGGGGCGATCCAGGTGCAGGTACCGGCGAACGGGGACGCGCACCTCGCCTTCCACGAACGAGTCCTCGACCATCGGCAGCTCTGGGCCTCGCGGGCGGAACCGCCCAGCACGGAGTTCTCGGAGCACGGGCTCAGCCTCCGGCTCCCGACGAACGGTGTCCAACCACCGGGTTAGTTCCTTGTCCGCGATCACCGGCCCACATTATCGAGGTTCCGAGCCGCCTTGGAGCCCGAGATTCCGGCTGCAACGGGGGAGAAGCACGATCGTGAAGGCGCTTCTTCAGTTCCGGGCCGGCTTCCCGTTGAATCGACCGCTTCATCCCTGCTCGGCCCACGCCTGGAGCTGACCGGCCAGTTCCCGATCGGTCAACCGCCGTACCATCCGATGATTCCCCACTCAGCGTCGACGGCACCGCAGATCGCGTTGATCTCGTCCTGAGCTGCTCCGATCTTGTCGAGCTGGTCGGACCACGTCGCCGGGTCGTCCGACCTGCCCAAGTGGACGTTCATCGCATTCGCCGCCTCTTTCAGCCGGGTCACCGGAGCGTCGAGTCCCGAATCCTCCAACGATTCGTCGATGCGATTCAGGTCCCACGCTGCCGTGAAGTAGAGACCACCAGCGGTTTCGGCGTCGATGGCGCCCTCGGGCGCAGCCTGCACATTGAAGATCAGCGACAGGGGAGTCGTGAGTTGATCGCACGCTTCGGCATCCTCCGTCACGGCCGGCGATGGCGGCGCCGTGGAGGCGGGCGCACCGGCACCGGTCTGGGTGCATCCCACCAGCAGCGCAACGAAGGCGCAGGCGATGCCGGCCGAGACGATCTTGTGCGGCTCGACTTCAGCAGCGGACAGTCGGCGCATCCCGTTAGGCACTGGGCTCATCGGCAGGATCGGGGAGGTATGCCGTGAAGTCGATCGGTTGGGTCGTCGGTTGCTCCGAGTCGATCGGCCCGCGTGGGAGCATCGTCGATTCCTTTCTCTGCCGGAAGCGCGACTGATGCGACGAGATCGTGCAGCCAACCGCTGGTACATGGATATGTCCGGCAATGACCGATCGGTTCCACCATTTGTTCATTCGTTCTCGAACGCTCGTGATTATGTCGGAAAGGATGCGACGAGCCGTCGTCACGCGCTGCGTGCACGGCATCGCTCTTCCGCGCTCGTTCGATATCAACCGCGAATCGGATGTCGACCTGGGCGAATTAGCGACGCTGAACGGCAGAACGACGCGCCAATCCCGCAAAAGAAGACAATGCCGATAATGCACATTATGTCGGCAAGTGAATCCAGAACTTGCAGGAGCATGCAGGATCTGGAAGATCTGCTCATCCCCTGTTCTACGCCATATATTGAGTCTGATCTGCTATTTCTCGTGGAGCGACGCGCTCCCGCGGTCGGTGAGTGAAGGATGGCCGCAGCATCGACGAAGAACTGCGCGGCCAACGCAATGCGAACGGCTGAGCTATTTCGGCCGGCGAGTGCGGATCCCGGCCGACGCGGCGGATCTACTCAGCGAGACGTTCATCGTGGCGTGGCGGCGCGGCGACCGAATGCCCGTTGAGCCCCAGCAAGCCCGGATGTGGCTGTTCGGCGTCGCGAGGCGGGTCCTCGCGAACGCCGCCCGTGGCGCCGCCCGCCATTCCAACCTCACGGACAAGCTGCGCGCGCATCTCGATTCGCTGCCGACCGAGCATGTCGACACAGAAGCCCTCGACATCCGCGCCGCTCTCGACGCCATCCCCGACGACCAATCCGAACTGGTACGTCTCGTCCTCTGGGACGGATTCACCGTGCCCGAGGCAGCCACAATCCTCGGAATCAGCGATTCGACCGCGCGCGGTCGATACCAACGAGCCCGCGCCCAACTCCGCGAACTCCTCCATGAGCACCAATACGAAGGGAACACGCCGTGAATGCACAACCGATCGACCCGGCCGCTATCTCGTTGCCGCCTACTCAGCCGGTCGATATCACCGACTATCTCCCCGATCCGAGGAACGAACCGACCGCCTGACCGGCCCGATAGCGGGTGCCCACCGGACTCTCATCAGGCGGTGACCGTAACGATCGATCGGCAGTTCGCGACTCCGGCACACCGGCTGTGTCTATTGACTTTCGATAGGACGCCTATCGAAAATCGATGGATGGATCACGGCCTTCCACGCCCATCTCGTAGACTCGTGATCTTCACCCAGTCGCTTCTGGGTGTGCTGTTCCTCGTCGGCGTTGGGGCGATCGTCCTCCTACCCGGCATCAGTGCGGAGATCGCGGCGAGCCTCCCGGAGTACGCTGATCTGCGCATGCCGCTTCTCGCCTTGTCGACTGCGTTCATTGTTCTCACACTCGTCGCGCTGGGCGCGCTCTCACTGCTCGTGCACCGCATCTACTGCGGACCAGTGCTTGCCCACACATCAATGCTCTGGGCCGACTTGCTCGTCACCTCGCTCGGAGGGGCGGTGGTCATCGTGATCACCAGCGTCGTCGTAGTCAGCAACGGGCAGGCGGGCAGCCCGTTCCTCGGCCTCATTCAGGTGATCGTCTGTCTCGTTCTCGTCGTGTTGGCCCGCGTTGCCTTCGTCCTCCGATCGCTGATTCGGCGCGCGATCCCGATGCGCGTCGAACAGGATGAGGTCATCTGATGCCGATCCGCATCTCGATCGATCGACCGCGTGCTGATCGGGCGCGGTATGAGCGTCGGCGACTTCGACGAGGCGATCGGCATCACGCCTGCGAACGTCAGATTGTGCACTCTGTCGAACAACGCCAATGACACCTCCTCCCCCTTCCTCCGGCAGGCTCGGGCCGGAGTGAGATGAGCGTCGGCCGCAGCATCTGTCGTAGACAGCAACGAGTCGTGCCCACCGTCAGGCGGCGGGACCCTGGCTGCGACGGGAACAGGTGGCCACGGGCCATCCTTCGCTGCGGGTCTCGCGCTGACCGTCGGCGGACTCCTGCTTCTCGGCCAGATGGGCCTGCGCCGGCGTCGCCCCAGGCCGGGAAACTCGACCAGCTAGGTATTGTTCAAGAACTCCCGCCGCACCTCCGCGACTCCGTTCAGCTCGCCTCGCAGCTGAAGGAGGAACCCGAGGCCTCGGTCCTCCAGAGTGGTAGCGTTCCCCCAATCGCCGGAAGCCCACCTCTAGCAGGGCTCGCCGCGCGCTCCTATCCTGACGGTATGAAGCTGACGCTCGCGCTCGTGGTTGGCGCGATCGCGACGCTTCTGTCGGGGTGCGGGGTATCTAGTGCGACGAGTCTTTCTGTGCAACGTGCCGGCGGTTCGATCATGATCGCCGCCTCGACCGAACCCGACGCCGTGATGGAGGCCCAGATCGTCGGTATCTTGACCCGCACCGCGCAGGGATGTCTCGCGGTCGCCTCCGGCAGTGAGCTGCATGTTCTCGTGTTCCCGTTCGGTTCCACGCTCGCGGAAGCCGGGCAGAGCGTCGAGGTGCCCGAGATCGGAACCGTGCACCTCGACGATCCGATCGAAGGCGGCGGCGGCGGCTACATCCACCTGTCAAACATGCCGGAGGAATGCCGTCTGGGCGACGAGTTCGCCGTCTGGCAGACCGTGAGCAGCTGAGCGCTCACCCTCGCGCGCATGGATTGTCCAGTGTGCCGCGCGGGCTCAGCTCGGTTGACGGCGCACCTGAAAGCGCAGGTGAAGCACCCGGTTGCCCTGAATCACCACCTCGGGATCCTCCAGCAGATGCTGCGCGTCGACCGATCCGAAGTAGCGCTTGCCGGACCCGAACACGACGGGTACGACGTCCATACGCACCTCGTCGACCAGACCCGCGGCAAGCATCTGGCCGCCGACGTCACCGGCGGCGACCTCGATCATGCGGTCCCCCGCAAGCTCCTGCGCCTTGGCCACGGCCGCCTCGACCCCGTCGACGAAGTGGAACGGCGCCTCGAGATTCCAGCCCTCGGGCGCGGGGCGGTTCGTCACGACCACCACGTGGTCGATCCCGCTCGGAGGCGTCCCATCCCAGCCGTCCGTCAGATCGAAGACGTGCCGGCCGGCGATCGTCACCCCGATCTGATCCCAGTACTGCCGGGTGTAGTCGTAGGACGCCTGCGACACCTTCAGCACGCCGCTCTCGTCCAATGGGACATCCCCGCTGGTCAACCAATCGAACAGTGGTCCTGGCTGGTCGTTCTCGTCCGCGATGAAGCCGTCGATTGACACGGAGGCGTACATGACGATTCTGCCCACGGTGCTCTCCTCTGCGTCGGGTGCCCCAGAGCAAGCGTGTCGTGAGCTGTCGCGCTTGTAAAGAAGCCGATCGGCGATCGGCGGCCGATTGTCCAGAGCGTCACCGGGATGTTGCGAAAGACCCGCTGCCGCAGGCGACGGTGATCGAGTCCACCAGACTGGTTGCATGACCGAGCCCTACATGCTGATCAGCGACGCCCCTCCCCTCGAGGACTACCTGCGCCTTCGTCGCGAATCAGGATTGTCACCCAAGACCCCTGAGCAGGGTGCCGGTGCGATCGCCGGCAGCTGGTCGGCGTGCCACATCGTCGACACCGCCGGCACCGTGGTCGCCATGGGCCGCACCATCGGCGACGGCGGCTGGTACTTCCACATCGTCGACATCGCCACCAACCCGGCACACCAGCGCCGGGGTCTCGGCCGACAGGTCATGGAATGGCTCATCGCCGACGTGCTCGAGCGTGCCCCGGCAGGCGCGTACGTCAGCCTCATCGGAGATCCTCCCGGGCAGCGCCTCTATCGTTCGCTCGGTTTCAACGACGTCACCCCGAGCCTCGGAATGGCAATGCGATCGGCCTGACCACTCCCCGCGCGAATCAGCGGAGAGGAGTTGTCAGCGGGCCACGAATGCGATCGGCGGCGGCGTCCCTGCTGTCCGGTTCGCACTGGGAGCATCGCGGAAGGCCGGGTCAGGACCTTCATCGAAGCCGCTTCTTCGACGAGGATGCCACTGACCGTCCGCTGATCGATCCGGTCCGCGAAGATCGGGTGCAGCGCCGCCCGAACGACGAGACTTGATGACGAAGGAGGCACCGTGATCACCGCACTGAACCGGGTCATCGACGCCGTCGAGGCCCATCTCACCGACGACCTCGACCTCACCGTGCTCGCGCGAGAGCTCGGCACCACCGAGTACCACCTCCGGCGAATGTTCTCGTCGCTCGCCGGCATGCCGGTGTCCGAGTACGTCAGACGACGGCGCATGACCGTCGCCGCGGCCGAGGTGCTCGGCGACGACGAACTGCTCACCATCGCGGTTCGTTACGGCTACGGCTCCACCGAGGCGTTCGGCCGTGCGTTCCGGGCGATGCACGGCGCGATGCCCGGCGAGGTTCGCCGAGCCGGCGGCCCCCTTCGCACACAACCGCAACTCAGGTTCCGCCTGACCGTCGAAGGGTCCACCCCGATGCACACCCGAATCGTCGACCGCCCGAACTTCCGGCTGATCGGCCACGCCGCGCGAGTGCCGCTCATCCACCACGGCGCCAATCCGCACATCCAAGCGCACATCGCCGCCCTCCCCCTCGAGGAGCATGCCCGGCTCAAGGCACTGAGCTCCGCCGAGCCTGCCGGCCTCCTGCAGGTCGCCGCCGACGTCGACCCCGACGCCATGGAAGGCAGCGAACTGACCTATCTGCACGGCGTGGCCGTCGGCGAAGCGACGGACGCCCCCGACGATCTCGACCGGATCGACGTGCCGGCCGGCACGTGGGCGGTGTTCCGCAGCGACGGCGCGTACCCGGCGACGTTGCAGGCGACCTGGGCTGCGACGGCGACCGAGTGGTTCCCGTCGAATCCGTGGCGACTGCGGCCAGGGCCGTCGATCGTGTCGATCCTCGACCGCTCCCCCGACTTCAGCACGGCGACGTGCGAACTGTGGCTGCCGGTCGAACGCGCCGAGACGACGTGACGCTTCGCACGACCTCGCGGTCGCCCGCCGCGTCGCCCGCTCAGAGCGACTTGCGCATCTGCTGGGTCGTGACCACGTAGCCCGCCGAGTCGTACAGCGAGATGGCGACGGCGTTCGGCCCGAACACGTTGAGCTCGAGCGCCCCGACTCCCGCCTGACGCACCGCCTCCTCGACAGCGGCGAGCAGCGCTCGTCCGAGCCCGCTCCCCCGCCGCTCCTCGACGATCTCGATGTCGTAGAGGAAGGCGACGTCGGGTGCACCGCGCGGGTGGTCGAGCCCGACCCAGGCGCGGCCGACCGGTTCGCCCGCTGCGTCGACGCCGCGCAGCACGAGCATGCGCGGCGTGTCGACACCCTGCGGGAGCGCGGCCGCGTTCTCGTCGAGCGCCCGCTGCACGGCGCCCTCGCGCGGCCAGCGCCCGGCCGTCACCTGTTCGTCGGCGTACGCCTCGGCGAGGTCGCGCTGCCAGTCGGCGTACTCGACCGGAGCCATCGTTCGTACGGTCACCGTCACCATGCGAGCCATGCTGGCACAGCACATCGGTGCCGGTCGAGTGGAATGGAGCGGACGACGGGGTTCGAACCCGCGACCTTCACCTTGGCAAGGTGACGCGCTACCAGCTGCGCTACGTCCGCAATGGGGCGTTCACCCCGGTATCGACCCGGTGAGGGCCGACTCGAATGAGTATACCTGAAACGGGATACATCCATTCGCCGCGCGGCATGCTCGCCGGGCGTCCGAGACGCCGCGACCGGCCCCGCGCCCCGGCGGCCGCCGCCGCGCGGGACGATCGACGTCAGCCCGCCGAGGACTGCGCCGCCCGCTCGGCGCGCCGGCCGCTCAGCGGCATGCCGAGCTCGTTCAGCGGGGCGTTCGTGGGCCGCTCGGGCAATCGCTCCTCAGTCGGGCACGTCATCACGATGTTGCCCGCCGTGTCGTCGAATCGATGCTCGGAGATCGCCTCTCCGCAGACCGGGCACGGCCGGGTCTGCAGTTCCGCGGGATCGTCCTGCTCGATCCCTTCGGTGATGGGCGGGGCGCCGAAGATCGGCTCGAGTGCGTGATCGACTCGATCGAAGAACCGGGTGAATGCGTTGCCGTCATCAGGGCGGCTCGCTGCGTCGCGTGCCATACGCCAGATGCTACGCCCTGAGGCATCCTCATTGCCAGTGTCGCGGTCGTAGGCTGACTGCATGACGGATGCCTCGCTCCCCCGCCCGGTCACGATCATCACCGGCGCGAGCCGCGGTATCGGCGCTGCGATCGCCGAACGCCTCGCCGCCGAGGGCCACGATCTCGTGCTCACCTATCGCGAACGCGCCGACGAGGCCGACGCCGTCGCGCAGCGCTGCAGTGCCGCAGGTGCGAAGGTGCTGCTCCTCCAGGCCGACCTCGGCGACCTCGACGCGGCGGCGAACGTGGTCCCCGCGGCGATCGCCGCGTTCGGGCGGGTCACCGGTCTCGTCAACAACGCCGGCATCACCGGCCGCATCGGCCCGTTCCTCGACGCCCCGCTCGAGGAGACGGAGCTCCTCTTCCGCGTGAACGTGCTCGCGCCGATCGTGCTCACGCGGGCGGCCGTCGCGCACATGGCGACCGACCGCGGCGGTGCGGGCGGGTCGATCGTCAACATCTCCTCGGGCGCGGCGAAGTCGGGCGCACCGAACACCTACATCCCGTACGCGATGAGCAAGGCCGCGCTGAACGCGCTGACGACCGGCGCCTCGAAGGAGTTCGGGCCGGTCGGCGTGCGCGTCAACACCGTCTCGCCCGGCACGACGCGCACCGAGATCCACGCGGCGGCCGGTCGCCCCGACGCGCCCGATGAGCGCGCCCCCGGCATCCCGATGCGCCGCCCCGGCGAAGCTCACGAGATGGCGGGCGCCGTCGCCTACCTGCTCTCCTCCGACGCGAGCTACACCTCGGGGGCCGACATCCGCATCGCCGGCGGCAACTGAGCGCTTCCTGCGAGCGCTCGCAGCGACGAGCGCCCGGTCAGTGCTCGCCGAATCCCGAGGCGGCGAGCTCGGCGAGGGCGTCGACCTCGTCCGACCCGGCGACGTCGTCCGTGGCGATCTCGACCTCCGCGCCTTTCGTCAGCCCGAGCGACATGATGCCGAGCAGGCTCTTCGCATCGGCGCCGTTGACGGTCACCCGGTGCGCGAATGTCGCCGCGAGCTTCGCGAGTTCGGCAGCGGGCCTGGCGTGCAGGCCGTCGGCGTTCACGAGCGTCACGGTCCGCGAATAGCCGGATGCCCCGGCGCCGGCGCTGCTCGGGAGGTCGGCGTCCGCCGCGGCCGGCTCCGCCGACCCACCGCCTCCCTCGCCACGATCGCCGCGTGCCGACTCGGCTGCAGCCACCACGGCGTCCAGCGCGTCACCGGCCTCAGCCGCCACCGACGCCGCGACCCCGCCTTCGACGAGGGGCGCGTCGACGAGCCGCACGCGTGCGCGCAGCTCGTCGTCGAGGAAGTCGAGCGCCGTCTCCGTCGTCAGGATCGCCGAGCCGAGATCGCAGAGCACCACGACCCCGCTGCCCGAGTCGGCGGCGGCGATCGCGGCCGAGACGAGGTCGAAGCTCGTGCCGATGCGACCGTCGTCGGTGCCGCCCGCGGGTTCGAGCGCCGCGGTCGGCGCCATCTGGCGGGCGAGTTCGACGAGGCCCGCGGCGATCTGCGACGAGTGCGAGACGAAGACGAGACCGACCTTGCCCGGGGTCCCTCCGCTCATGCTCCGGCCCCGTCGGCCGCGGCGTCCGCCCCGGCGCGCAGCAGCAGCGCGCTCGACTCGGCGCCGGGGTCGCGGTGGCCGGCCGAGCGCTCACCGAGGTAGCTTGCCCGTCCCTTGCGTGCGACGAGCGGCTCGGTGGCGACGGCTCCCGCTTCTGCGGCGGTCGCCGCGGCGGCGAACACCTCGGCGGCGTCGGCGCCCGCGCTCGCCGCGGCCGCGGCGGCCTCGACGGCCGGCGTCCACGCGTCGACCATCGTCTTGTCGCCGAGCTCGGCTTTGCCACGGCTGACGATGCCGTCGCGGGCGGCGGCGAGCAGGCCGGCGACGGCCGCGCCGTCGAGCGAGGTCGCCCCGCCGACCGCGCCGGAGGCCTTCAGGTACGCCGTGCCGTACAGCGGCCCCGCTGCCCCGCCGACCGTCGAGATCAAGGTCGTCGCGACGAGTTTCAGCACGTCACCCGGCGTCGAGCCGGCGGGCAGGTCGTCGAGCTTCGCACCGACCGCCTGGAATCCGCGGTCCATGTTCTCGCCGTGGTCGCCGTCGCCGATCTCGCGGTCGAGCCTGATCAGCTCGACACGGTTCTCTGCCATCTGATCCGCGCTCCGCCTGACCCAGTCGACCGCCCAGGTGATGTCCAATCCCACCGGTTCCCCCTCGCTTCTCGTTCTACCGGCCCCATCGCAGTGCAGCGGTGTGCACCGGGGCATCCCAGAGTTCGATCATCTCGTCATCGAGCTTCAGCAGGGTGATCGACATCCCCTGCATCTCGAGCGAGGTGATGTAGTTGCCGACGAGCGATCGGGCGATCGGGATGCCCCGCTCCGCGAGCACCTCGGCCGCCCGGCGGTAGGCGAGGTAGAGCTCGATCTGCGGTGTGCCGCCCATGCCGTTCACGAACAGCAGCGCGCGCTCGCCGGAGGCGTACGGCAGGTCGTCGAGGATCGGTTCGAGCAGCCGGTCGACGAGTCGGTCGGCCGGCTCGAGCGCGACGCGCTCGCGGCCGGGCTCGCCGTGGATGCCGATGCCGATCTCGATCTCGTCCTCGGCGAGCGTGAAGCTCGGCTCACCGGCGTGGGGCACGATGCACGGCGTGAGGGCGAGGCCCATCGACCGGGCGCCCGCGTTCACGCGCTCGGCGATCGCGACCACCTCGTCGAGCGAGTCGCCGCGCTCGGCGGCCGCACCCGCGATCTTCTCGACGAGCACGGTGCCGGCGACGCCACGACGCCCCGCCGTGTACAGCGAGTCCTTCACGGCGACGTCGTCGTTCGTGATGACCGCGCGCACGGTGATGCCCTCGGCCTCGGCCAGGTCGGCCGCCGTCTCGAAGTTCAGCACGTCGCCCGTGTAGTTCTTCACGATGTGGAGCACGCCCGCGCCTCCGTCGACCGCCTTCGTCGCCGCCAGGATCGGATCGGGCGTCGGCGAGGTGAACACGGCACCCGGCACGGCGGCATCCAGCATGCCGAAGCCCACGTATCCGGCGTGCAGCGGCTCGTGCCCGCTGCCGCCGCCGCTCACGATGCCGACCTTGCCGGCGATGGGCGCATCAGCGCGCACGACGTGGATCGGGTCGGTCTCGACCCTCACCAGATCGGCATGCGCGAGCGCGAATCCTGCGACCGACTCGTCGACCACGCGCTTCGGGTCGTTGATGATCTTCTTCACGGAAACCCCTTCCGCCGCGGCTGCCTGGGGTCGTGCGGCTATGCATCGACCCCGACGCAGCACTCCTCCGCCAACCTACGCCCGCGAGCGCCTCGTATGTAAGGGGCATTCCGACGATTCCGGCCCGGCCATTCCCCCCGATGGGGCCACGAGACTATCGTGACCCTTGAGCGGGGGCGACGAAGCTCCCGCATCGGAGGGGGTTGAAATGAATCTCGGAGTCATCTTCCTTTCGGAGATGGTCGGCACGGCGATGCTGGTGCTGCTCGGTTGCGGCGTGGTCGCCAATGTCGCGCTCATCAGGAACAAGGGTCACAACGGCGGGTTCCTCATGGTGAACATCGGCTGGGGCCTCGCGGTCTTCGCCGGCGTCATCGTGTCGTATGCGTCCGGGGCCCACATCAACCCGGCGGTCACGCTCGGTCTCACTGCGAACTTCCTCGGCAAGGGCGAGACCGAGTTCGTTCCAGGCATCCCCATCGACGGGGCGTCCATCGCGACCTACATCGGTGCGCAGATGGTCGGCGCGTTCTTGGGTGCCATCTTCTGCTGGCTCGCGTACAAGCAGCACTTCGACGAGGAACCCGAGGCCGCCAACAAGCTCGGCGTGTTCTCGACCGGCCCGGCGATCCGTTCGTACGGGTGGAACCTCGTCACCGAGATCATCGGCACCTTCGTGCTGGTGTTCGTCATCCTCGGATTCGGTTACGGCGGAACCCCGGCCGAGCTCGGGGCGATTCCCGTCGCCTTCCTCGTGATCGCGATCGGTGCGTCGCTCGGTGGTCCGACCGGCTACGCGATCAACCCGGCCCGAGACCTCGGTCCACGTATCGCGCACGCCATTCTGCCCATCAAGGGCAAGGGCGGCAGCGACTGGTCCTACTCGTGGGTGCCGGTCGTCGGCCCCATCATCGGCGGTCTCATCGCCGGGTGGTCGGCGCTCGCGCTGCTCCCCGTGCTCGGGTGACCAGCGGCGGCGGGGCCGGTTCCGGCTCCGCCGCCGAACCGCCCAGCCATCGAAACGAGCGTGCGCGGCGACGGGCCTCGCGCGCATGAATGAGAGGAAGTCATGGCCGACTACATCCTGGCGATCGACCAGGGCACGACCAGTTCCCGCGCGATCATCTTCGACAAGGCCGGATCGATCGTCTCGACCGGGCAGCTCGAGCACGAGCAGATCTTCCCGAAGGCGGGCTGGGTCGAGCACGACCCCGCCGAGATCTGGCGTAACACCCGCGAGGTGATCGGCCAGGCCCTCGGCAAGGCCGATCTGACCCGGCACGACATCGCCGCGGTCGGCATCACGAACCAGCGCGAGACCGCCGTCGTGTGGGACAAGACGACCGGCGAACCGGTCTACAACGCGATCGTCTGGCAGGACACCCGCACCCAGCCCATCGTCGACCGGCTCGCGGCCGACGGCGGAGTCGAGCGGTTCAAGGAGCAGGTCGGCCTGCCGCTCGCGACGTACTTCTCGGGCACGAAGATCGTCTGGATCCTCGAGAACGTGCCCGGCGCGCGCGAGAAGGCCGAGGCCGGCGACCTGCTGTTCGGCACCACCGACACCTGGGTGCTCTGGAACTTGACCGGTGGCCCCGACGGCGGCGTGCACGCGACGGATGTCACGAACGCGAGCCGCACGATGTTCATGGACCTCGAGACCCTCGCCTGGGACGACGGCATCCTTGCCGCGTTCGGCGTGCCGCGCTCGATGCTCCCCGAGATCAAGAGCTCGTCCGAGGTCTACGGCACCGTCGAACCCTCGAGCCTGCTGCGCGAGGTCCCGGTCGCCGGAATCCTCGGCGACCAGCAGGCGGCGACCTTCGGTCAGGCCGCGTTCGACGCCGGCGAGTCGAAGAACACCTACGGCACGGGCAACTTCCTGATCTTCAACACGGGCGAGGAGATCGTCCACTCGAAGAACGGGCTGCTCACCACGCTCGGCTACAAACTCGGCGACCAGCCGCCGCACTACGCGCTCGAGGGCTCGATCGCCGTCACCGGATCGCTGATCCAGTGGCTGCGCGACAACCTCGGCCTGTTCTCGAGCGCCCCCGAGGTCGAAGACCTCGCGAAGTCGGTCGAGGACAACGGCGGCGCGTACTTCGTGCCGGCCTTCTCGGGGCTCTTCGCGCCGTACTGGCGACCCGACGCCCGCGGTGCACTCGTGGGACTCACCCGCTTCGTCAACAAGGGCCACATCGCCCGGGCGGCACTCGAGGCGACCGCGTTCCAGACGAGGGAGGTGCTCGATGCGGTGAACGCCGACTCGGGCGTCGAGCTCACGGAGCTGAAGGTCGACGGCGGCATGATCGCGAACAACACGCTCATGCAGTTCCAGGCGGACATTCTGGGCGTGCCGGTCGTGCGCCCGGTCGTCGCGGAGACGACCGCGCTCGGCGCGGCCTACGCTGCCGGTCTCGCGGTCGGCTTCTGGTCGAGCCTCGACGAGCTGCGCGCGAACTGGCAGGAGGACTCCCGCTGGGAGCCGTCGATGGACGCCGCGGAGCGCGACCGGCAGCTCCGGCTCTGGAAGAAGGCGGTCTCGAAGACCTTCGACTGGGTCGACGAGGACGTGAAGTAGCACACGTCGAAGACCGCGCGAGGGCCCTGTGGATGCCACGGGGCCCTCGCCGCTGTCGGGGTCAGCGCTTGGTCGCCGCGATCCACTCGTCGAGCTTCGCGGCGGCGGCGCCCCGGTCGATGGTCTCCTCGGCGATCGCCATCTTGTCGCGGAAGCGGTCGAGGATCGGCCGCTGGAACTGCGACGGGTCCTTCGCGAGCTCGAAGGCGACGAGACCGGCCGCCGCGTTCAGCACCACGATGTCTCGGACTGGTCCGCGCGCACCGCCGAGCACCTCGTGCACGATCGCGGCGTTGTGCGCGGCGTCGCCGCCGGTGAGCTGGTCGATGCTCGCGCGGGCGATGCCGAGGTCGCGGGGGTCGAGGTCGTGCTCCTTCACCGTGCCGCCCGACACCTCCCACATGTGGCTGTGTCCGGTGGTCGTCAGCTCGTCGAGCCCGTCGTCGCCACGGAAGACCAATGCGGTGGCGCCGCGGGTCTGGAAGACGCCGACGATGAGCGGCACACGGTCGAGGTGCGCGACGCCGACCGCAGAGGCCTCGGGTCGGGCAGGGTTGCAGAGCGGACCGAGGAAGTTGAAGACGGTCGGCACCCCGAGCTGAGCCCGGACGGCTCCGGCATGGCGGAATCCGGGATGGAACGCTGCGGCGTAGGCGAAGGTGATGCCCGCCTCGTCGAGCACCTTCGTCACGCGCTCGGCGGGCAGCGCGAGGTCGAGTCCGAGCGCCGCGAGCACGTCGGAGGAGCCCGACGCCGAGCTCGCCGCGCGGTTGCCGTGCTTGATCACGGGGACGCCCGCGGCCGCGGCGACGATGGACGCCATGGTCGAGACGTTCACGGTGCCGAAGCGGTCGCCGCCCGTGCCGACGATGTCGAGCGCCATCGGGTCGGCGTCGAGCGGAACGGCGTGCTCGAGCACGGCATCGCGGAAGCCCACGATCTCGTCGACCGTCTCCCCCTTGATGCGGAGGGCGACGAGGAAAGCTGCGAGCTGCGCCTCGGTCGCGACGCCGGTCATGACCTGCTCCATGCACCAGGCAGCATCCGAAACACTCAGATCTACCCCCTGTAGAAGGGAGTTCAGGATGTCGGGCCAATTCTGGTGAGCGGGCATGTCCCGATCCTATCCGCCGGATTCGCGGCGGATTCACGGGCTTCCCACAGCCCGACTTAGGGTTCCCTTACCTCGCTCGCGCGACACGGTCCGCACGGATGACGAAAACTCAGGCCTGATTTCGGCCATAATGGGGGGGTGACGAGCACCTCAATCACTTATCAGGCGAGCGCGCCCGTGATCAATCGACCGAACACCGTAGCGGTGGGAACGATCGTCTGGCTGGGCAGCGAGGTCATGTTCTTCGCCGGCCTCTTCGCGATCTACTTCACGCTGCGATCGACGTCGCCCGAACTCTGGGCGTTCGAGGCCGATCGACTCAACTTCCCGTTCTCGCTGACGAACACGATCATCCTCGTGCTCTCGTCGTTCGCGTGCCAGTTCGGCGTCTTCGCGGCGGAGCGCATGCAGCCGTACGCGACCGGCGCGTGGTACAACGTGGCGAAGTGGGGCATGGTCGAGTGGTTCTTCCTCACCTTCGCCATGGGCTCGATCTTCGTCGCCGGCCAGGTCTGGGAGTACGCGACCCTCGTCTCGGAGGGCATCGCGATCGACTCCAACGCCTACGGCTCCGCGTTCTACCTGACGACCGGCTTCCACGGTCTCCACGTCACGGGCGGCCTGATCGCGTTCCTGCTCATCATCGGCCGCGTGTTCGCCGTCAAGAACTTCGGCCACCGCGAAGCCACGAGCGCAATCGTCGTCTCGTACTACTGGCACTTCGTCGACGTCGTCTGGATCGGCCTCTTCCTCGTCATCTACGTACTGAAGTAAGCCGCCCCGAGAAGCGTCAACCCTCATGCCCGTGAACAGGAAGAACCACATGACTCGCTCGAAGCGACGCGCCGGACGCCGGCACCCGCTCGCCACCGCCGCGCTCCTCGCGCTCGGTCTCGTCTTCACCGGCGGCGCCTACGCAGCGCTCAGCACCGGCACCGTCGCCCAGGCCGAAGTCGACCCGAACTCGCAGCAGACCATCGAAGAGGGCAAGAAGCTCTTCCAGGCGAACTGCGCGACCTGCCACGGCCTCGAGGCCCAGGGCACCGACAACGGCCCGAGCCTGATCGGCGTCGGCGCCGCATCCGTCGACTTCCAGGTCGGCACCGGCCGCATGCCGATGCAGATGCAGGGCCCGCAGGCTCAGCAGAAGCCCGTGCAGTTCACCGACGAGCAGGTCAAGCAGCTCGCCTATTACGTCGCCTCGCTGGGCCCCGGCCCCGAGATCCCGAGCGACCACCTCGTCAACGGAGGCGGTGACGCAGCCAACGGTGCTGAGCTCTTCCGCATCAACTGCGCGATGTGCCACAACGTCGCGGGCGCCGGCGGCGCGCTGACCGAAGGCAAGTTCGCTCCCCCGCTCACGGATGTCTCGGGCGTCCACATCTACGAGGCCATGGTCACGGGCCCGCAGAACATGCCGGTGTTCAACGACCTGAACATCTCGCCCGAAGACAAGCGCGACGTCATCACGTACCTCAAGTACGTCCAGGACAACCGTTCCCCCGGCGGATTCGAGCTCGGCTCGCTCGGCCCGGTCGCGGAGGGCCTGTTCATCTGGATCTTCGGTCTCGGCGCGATCGTCGCGATCACCGTGTGGATCACGGCGAAGTCCAACTAGCGCACGCCCGGCACTGAAGAAGCTACGAAGGAGAACCATGGCACAGGACGACCACAGCAGCGCGGAGATCGCCGCTGCCGACTCGTCGCACGCCGCGCACGATTCAGCCGTCTCGCCGGGTACCGCGGTCATCGCCGCTGACGCGTTCGAGAACCCCGGATTCCCGCCGCACCGGCCCCGCGTCACCGACGAAGACCCGAAGCGCGAGAAGCGTGCGCAGCGCACCGTCTACACGCTCTTCTACCTGTCGATCCTCGGCAGCGTCTGGGCCATCGCCGCCTACATGCTGTTCCCGATGGAGTCGAACAACGTCGGCGACGTGCGACTGAACAACATGTTCATCGGCCTCGGTGCGACGCTCGCGCTGTTCGGCATCGGCTTCGGCGCAGTGCACTGGGCGAAGGCGATCATGACCGACGTCGAGCTCGCCGACGAGCGCCACCCGATCGGCGGCTCCCCCGAGACGCAGGCGGCGGCCGCGCAAGTCTTCGCCGACGCCGACCGCGAGTCGGGCTTCACCCGTCGTGCAGCGATCCGCAACAGCCTCATCGGTGCCCTGCTGGTCTTCCCGCTCCCGGCCGTCGTTCTGTTCCGCGGGTTCGCCCCGCAAGACCAGATCCCCGTCGAGCTGCTCAGCCACACCATGTGGAAGAAGGGCACGCGCCTCGCGCTCGACCCCTCGGGCACGCCGATCAAGGCCGCCGACGTCACCATCGGCAGCGCGTTCCACGTCATCCCCGAGGGCCTCACCGAGCTCGAGCACGGCAAGCTCGAAGAGAAGGCCAAGGCGGCAGTGCTGCTCATGCGCCTGAACCCCGAGGAGCTCAACGAGCTTCCCGAGCGCGAGAGCTGGTCGTACGAGGGAATCGTCGCCTACTCCAAGATCTGCACCCACGTCGGCTGCCCGGTCGCCCTGTACGAGCAGCACACGCACCACCTGCTCTGCCCCTGCCACCAGTCGCAGTTCGATGTGGCGAACCACTGCGAGGTCATCTTCGGCCCGGCCAAGCGGCCCCTGCCGCAGCTGCCGATCGCCGTCGACGATGAGGGCTACCTCATCGCGCAGAGCGACTTCACCGAACCCGTCGGCCCGAGCTTCTGGGAGCGCCATTGAGCACCGCACCGTCCGCCACAGCGCCGCAGAAGCGGTCGTTCACCGCGGCAGCCTCCGTCTACGTCAACGAACGGACGAGTGTCGCCGGCTTCGTCAAGGAGCTCGGTCGCAAGGCGTTCCCCGACCACTGGTCCTTCCTCCTCGGTGAGGTCGCCCTCTTCGCCTTCGTCGTGGTGCTCATCTCGGGTACCTTCCTGACGTTCTTCTTCCAGGCGTCGATGGCAGAGGTCCACTACGACGGCTCCTACGTGCCGCTCAAGGGCGTCGAGATGTCGGTGGCGATGGCCTCGACGCTCGACATCTCCTTCGACATCCGCGGAGGTCTCTTCGTCCGTCAGATGCACCACTGGGGCGCGCTGCTGTTCGTGGCCGCCATCGGCCTGCACATGCTGCGCATCTTCTTCACCGGTGCGTTCCGCAAGCCGCGCGAGCTGAACTGGGTGATCGGCTTCATCCTCTTCATCCTCGCGATGGCCGAGGGCTTCACGGGCTACTCGCTCCCCGACGACCTGCTCTCGGGCAACGGCCTCCGCATCATCGACGGCATGGTCAAGGGCATCCCGCTGATCGGCACCTGGACCTCGTTCCTCCTCTTCGGCGGTGAGTTCCCCGGTACGCAGATCGTCGGTCGTCTCTACACCCTGCACATCCTGCTCCTCCCGGCGCTCGTGGTCGCGCTCGTGGCGCTCCACCTCGTGTTCGTCGTCGTGCACAAGCACACCCAGTACGCAGGCCCGGGCAAGACCCAGCAGAACGCCGTCGGCCCGCCCATCCTCCCGATCTACGCGGCCAAGGCCGGCGGGTTCTTCTTCATCGTCTTCGGCGTGCTCGCGCTCATCGCTTCGATGTTCACGATCAACCCGATCTGGAACTACGGCCCGTACGACCCGTCACCCGTCTCGGCCGGTACGCAGCCCGACTGGTACATCGGCTTCGCCGACGGCGCCCTGCGTCTCATCCCGCCGGGCTGGGAGTTCGTGTGGCTCGACCGCACCTGGTCGTTCAACATCCTCGTGCCGCTCATCGTGCTCGGTGGATTCATCGTCACGGTGCTCATCTACCCGTTCATCGAGGCCTGGGTGAAGGGCGACAAGCGCGAGCACCACATCGCCGATCGTCCCCGCAACGCCCCGACCCGCACCGCCATCGGCGCCGCCGGTGTCACGTTCTACGCCGGCCTCTGGGCCGCAGCGAGCTCCGACATCCTCGCAACCCACTTCTGGCTGACCATGGAGGGCGTGATCCACGCGCTCCAGGCCACGGTCATCATCGGGCCGTTCATCGCGTACTTCATCACGAAGCGCGTCTGCATCGCCCTGCAGAAGAAGGACCGCGAGATCGTGCTGCACGGCTACGAGTCGGGTCGCATCGTCAAGCTCCCCGGTGGTGAGTTCATCGAGGTGCACCAGCCGCTCGACGAGTACGAGCGCTGGCGTCTGGTGAGCTTCGAGAGCTACGAGCCGCTCATGATCCGTCCGAACGCCCGTGGCAAGATCACGGTCGGACAGCGGATCCGCGCCTCGTTCTCGCGCTGGTTCTTCGAGGACCGCATCGCACCGGTCTCGAAGGGCGAGCTCGAAGCCGGCCACGACGGCCACCACTGACGCACTCGTCTGACAGTTCCGGGCACCGAACCATGTCGATCGACTCGACTTGGCTTCGGTGCCCGAACTGTTTCCTCGACCTCTCCCCCGTCGACGACCGCACGTTCGGGTGCGCGACGGGCCATCGATTCGACCGGTCGAAGCACGGTTTCCTCACGCTGCTCCCTCCGAAGGCGCCGCGCACAGTGGGCGACGATCCAGCGATGCTGCGCGCCCGCGCCGATCTGCTCGGCAGCGGTGCGTACGCCCCGATCTCCACTGCCCTCGTCGACGCCGTCCGCTCGATTCCCGATGCGACGCAGGCGAACCCCGCCGGTCGCCCCGGATCCGGGCTGCGCGTCGCCGACCTCGGGTGCGGCACCGGGCACTACTCGTCGGAACTCGCTCGTGCCCTGCCCGAACTCGAGTTCCTGCTCGCCGACCGCTCCCCCGACGCGGTCCGCGCGAGCCTGCGCGGGCTCCCCGCCGCGACCGGAGTGGTGCTCGACATCTGGCGTCCGCTCCCGATCCGCACCGGCCGCGTCGACGTCATCCTCAACGTGTTCGCACCGCGCAACCTCGAGGAGTTCGCGCGTGTACTCGTCCCTGGCGGAAACCTGCTCACCGTCGTGCCCACCGAGCGGCACCTGATGGAACTGCGCCGCGACGGCCTCATGCTCGACATCCCCGGCGGCAAATCCTCACGTCTGATCGAGCAGCTCGCAGAGGCCGGCTTCGCGTTGAGCTCGAACGCCCCGGTCGAGTACGCCCTCGATTCTGATGCGACGACGAGACTGCTGCTCGCCGAGATGGGGCCGTCTGCGCACCACGCCGCGGCACTCGCCCAAGACGCCGCAGGCGGGCGCGCGAAGTCCGACGCCATCGAGTCCGTCACGGTCTCGATCGAACTCCTTCACTTCACTCTGGCCGCGCACACCTGAGACGACTGGCACGGGTGGCGTGCGAAACCAGGTTCGCGGTTCCATACTGACTGCGTGGACGACTGCTGCAGCGCCGGTGACGACGGCCGTGCTCACAGGGAGACCGGGGCCGGCGGCAACGAGCGCTACGACGCCGTCTTCGACGAGCGGTTCGCCCATCGTGTCGCGCGGCAGTACACCAAGCGGGGCCTGACGCTGCCGGAACAGCGGATCGTCGACTACCTCGTCGACGAGGTCGGCATCGACGGCGCGCGGATCCTCGAGATCGGCGGCGGCGTCGGCGAGCTGCAGCTGGCGTTGCTCGAACGCGGCGCATCGAGCACGGTCAATCTCGAGTTGTCCGCCGCCTATGAGGAGACCGCGAACCGACTCGCGTCCGAAGCGGGTGTGATCGATCGCATGACCAGAACGGTCGGAGTGGATCTCGCCGAGCGCCCGAACGCGGTCGGCTCTGCCGACATCGTCGTGCTGCATCGTGTGGTCTGCTGCTACCCCGACGCCGAACGGCTGCTCTCCGCAGCGGCCGACCGTGCGACCTCGGCGCTCGTCTTCAGCCATCCGCCGAGGAATCTCATCAGCCGAACCGGTGCCGCATCGGTGAATCTGATGATGTGGCTCGTCGGGCGGAGCTACCGCGGATTCGTCCACTCCCCCGAGGCCATGGTCTCGGTCGTCGCGGCCCACGGGCTGCAGGCGGACTATCGGCGTCACGATCGTGCGTGGTGCATCGTCGGCGCGCGACGCTGACCGGCGCGCTCGCGCAGACGACGAAGCCCTCGACACCGCAGTGGTGTCGAGGGCTTCGGGCGTTCGAGAGGTCAGCGCGCGAAGTTGCCGCGGTAGTACTCGTAGACCCAGCCGACGAGGCTGATGAGTCCGATGCCGACCGCGATGAACGAGATCCAGAATCCGACCGCGAGGCCGAGGAACAGGAGCGCGGCTGCGCCGGCGAGCATGATCGGCCACCAGCTCCACGGGCTGAAGAAGCCGAGCTCGGCGTCACCGTCGTCGATGTTGGCGTCGAGGCGGTCTTCGGGCAGTTCGGCGCCCTGGGCCTTGTGCACCCGTCCGAGGTAGAACGCGATGAACCCGGAGAGGATGGCGCTGAGGCTGATCGTGACGGTGCCTGCCCACTCGGGGTGGTTGAGCCCGTGCGAGGCGTTGTCGACCCAGCTCCACGCCACGTAGACGCCGGCCATGATCACGAAGAAGACCGTCAGGATCCAGAACAGGATGACGTTGGCGCGCATTACTTGATCTCCTCCGTGGCGGCGTCGTACGTCGGTGCCTCAGGGGCGTCCTTCGCGGGTCCGATGCCGACCGGGATGCCGGCCTCGGGGTGGTTCAGGTCGAACGCGGGACGCTCCGAGCGGATGCGCGGGATCGACGTGAAGTTGTGCCGCGGCGGCGGGCAGCTGGTCGCCCACTCGAGCGAGCCGCCGTAGCCCCACGGGTCGTTGACCGTGACCTTGGGCGCACGACGAGCCGTGATGTAGACGTTGAGGAAGAACGGGATCATCGAGACGGCGAGGATTCCCGCGCCGATCGTCGACAGCTGGTTCATCCAGGTGATGTTGTCTTCGGGCAGGTACGAGTAGTACCGGCGGGGCATGGCCACGACACCCAGCCAGTGCTGGACGAGGAAGGTCGTGTGGAAGCCGATGAAGAGCAGCCAGAAGTGCCACTTGCCGAGCGTCTCGTTGAGCATCTTGCCGGTCCACTTCGGCCACCAGAAGTAGAAGCCGGCGAACATCGCGAACACGACGGTACCGAACACCACGTAGTGGAAGTGGGCGACGACGAAGTAGGTGTCGGAGACGTGGAAGTCGAGCGGCGGCGACGCCAGGATGACACCGGTGAGACCACCGAAGACGAAGGTGATGAGGAAGCCGAGCGACCAGATCAGCGGCGTCTCGAAGGTGATCGATCCGCGCCACATCGTGCCGACCCAGTTGAAGATCTTCACACCGGTCGGGACCGCGATGAGCATCGTCATGAGGGCGAAGAACGGCAGCAGCACCGAGCCGGTGACGTACATGTGGTGGGCCCACACGGTGACCGACAGGGCCGCGATCGCGATCGTCGCGTAGATCAGCGTCTTGTAACCGAAGATCGGCTTGCGGCTGAAGACCGGGAAGATCTCGGAGACGATGCCGAAGAACGGCAGCGCGATGATGTAGACCTCGGGGTGGCCGAAGAACCAGAACAGGTGCTGCCACAGGATGACGCCGCCGTTCGCGGGGTCGTAGATGTGGGCACCGAACACGCGGTCGGCGGCGGCCGCGAGCATCGCGGCGGCCAGGACCGGGAACGCCATCAGCACGAGGATCGAGGTGACGAGCGTGTTCCACGTGAAGATCGGCATGCGGAACATGGTCATGCCGGGGGCGCGCATCGTGATGATCGTGGTGATGAAGTTCACCGCACCGAGGATGGTGCCGAAGCCCGAGAGACCGAGACCGATCATCCAGAGGTTGCCGCCGACACCCGGCGAGAACGTCGTCGATGCGAGCGGCTGGTATGCGAACCATCCGAACGAGGCGGCACCCTGCGGGGTGAAGAAGCCGGCGACCGCCATGAGCGAACCGAAGTTGAAGAGCCAGTACGCGAAGGCGTTCAGACGCGGGAACGCGACGTCGGGCGCACCGATCTGCAGCGGCATCAGTACGTTCGCGAAGCCCGCGAACAGCGGGGTCGCGAACATCAGCAGCATGATCGTGCCGTGCATGGTGAACAGCTGGTTGTACTGCTCACGGGTCTGGATCAGCTCGAGGCCGGGCTCGAACAGCTGGGCGCGGATGATCAGCGCCATCACGCCGCCGATGCAGAAGTAGATGAACGCGGTGATCAGGTACATGTACCCGATGACCTTGTGGTCGGTGGACGTGATCCACTTCACGAGGATGTTGCCCTTGCGTTCGACCTTCGAGGCGCCGAACGGCAGGCTGCTCGACTGAGGTCGAGCCGGTGCGGTCGTGGTGCTCATTCGGCTTCGTGCTCCTCATTCAGTTCAGGCGCGCCCGTGCCGGGCAGGTTCTGATTGCGGTCGAACTCGCTCGACAGCTGGCCCTCCTGGCCCGCGTCGCGGAGCGACTCGATGTAGTCCTCGTACTCGGCCTCCGAGACGACCTCGACGTTGAAGAGCATGAGCGAGTGGTACTCGCCGCAGAGCTCGGCGCACTTGCCGGCGTAGGTGCCCTCGCGCTCGGGGACGAACGACATGTAGTTCGTCTTGCCCGGGAACATGTCTTTCTTGTAGAGGAAGTCGACGACCCAGAACGAGTGGATGACGTCGCGCGATTCGAGTTCGATCTCGACGTTCTTGCCGACGGGCAGGTACAGGGTCGGCAGCTCGGACTGGACGAGCGAGCCCTTGGGGCCCTCGTCGTCGAGCTGGCCCTGGATGCCGGGCGAGTAGACGTCTTCGTTCACGTAGTTGAAGTCCCACGCCCACTGCTTGGCGATGACCTCGACCTTGACCTCGACCTCGTCTTCGGCGAAGCGCTGCTCGATCGCCTGCTGGTCACGCGCGGTGAACGCGAAGAACCCCAGCACGAGGATGAGCGGGACGATCGTGTAGAAGACCTCGATCGGCATGTTGTAGCGCAGCTGCACCGGAAGGCCGGTCTGGCCCTTGCGGCGGCGGTATGCGATGACCGCCCAGATCGTCAGACCCCACGTGATGACGCCGACGATGAGCAGCACGATCCACGAGGTGACCCACAGGCCCGAGATTCGCTCGGTGTGGTTCGTGACCGGTGCCTCGCCTTCGACGAAGCCGGGGAGGAATCCGTTCAACTGAGCCTGCGTGCACCCGGCGAGTACGAGGCTGAGTGACGCTGCGATCGGGATTGCAGCCCATCGGAGACGGCGATTGTGGCGCACCGGTGACCTTTCGGGAGACTCGAAGGCGCTTCACAGCGAAGCGCATTGATCGTTGTCTAGCCTACTCC
The DNA here is from genome assembly GCF_009749405.1 of Agromyces lapidis. Lineage (GTDB taxonomy): Bacteria > Actinomycetota > Actinomycetes > Actinomycetales > Microbacteriaceae > Agromyces > Agromyces lapidis. The sequence goes on along the minus strand of NZ_WBIQ01000007.1, from coordinate 259,695 downwards.
GACTCCGCCCCCGAGGTGTGCATCCGAGGGCGGTGTCGGGCGTGCCGCGCGGCGGAAATCGTGTTCGATCTGCAGAAAACACGAAAGGAGGCCGCTTTTCGCGGCCTCCTTTCGGCGGGATGGCGTATGGCTCAGTGGAACGAGTCACCGCACGCGCAGCTGCCCTGCGCGTTGGGGTTGTCGATCGTGAAGCCCTGCTTCTGGATCGAGTCCTCGAAGTCGATCGAGGCTCCGTCGAGGTAGGGCACGCTCATCTTGTCGACGACCACTTCGACGCCCTCGAAGTCGACGACTGCGTCGCCGTCGAGCAGGCGCTCGTCGAAGTACAGCTGGTAGATCAGCCCCGAGCAGCCGCCGGGCTGCACCGCGACGCGCAGACGCAGGTCGTCGCGGCCCTCCTGCGACAGCAGGCTGCGCACCTTGTCGGCGGCGGGGTCGCTCAGCTTCACGCCGTGCGTGGTGTCGGTGATCGTGTCGCTCATGTCTCTCCTCGATGCGTCTGGAAACGCGTGATCCTCATCCAATGGTAACCGCCGGAGCCTGGCCGACGGCAGGGAGCGCTCAGGAATCTCCGTCGCGCGCGTCGAGCCGCGCGAGGAAGAGCGCCTCGGCGAGCAGTGAGCGCTGGAAGACGCCCAGGTGCAGCGACTCGTTCGGGCTGTGCGCCCGCGAATCCGGGTCCTCGACGCCGGTCACGAGGATCTGCGCCGAGGGGAACTCGTCGACGAGCTCGGCGATGAACGGGATCGAACCGCCGACGCCGATCTCGACCGGCGCCGTGCCCCAGGCGTCCTCCATCGCACCGCGGGTCTCGGCGACCGCCCATCCGCTCGTGTCGACGAGGAACGGCTGACCGGTGTCGACGTCCTCGAAGGTGAGCTTCGCGCCGAAAGGCACGTTGCGCTCGAGGTGCGCGCGGATGGCCTCATAGGCCTCGCGGGCGTCCTGGCCGGGCGCGACGCGCGCGCTCACGCGCACGCGCACGCCGGGCACCAGGGTGTTCGAGGCGTTCGCGATGTCGGGCGCGTCGATGCCGGTGATCGTGATGGCCGGCTGCGACCAGATGCGCGAGAGGATCGTGTCGTTGCCGACGGGGGCGACGCCCTCGAGCAGTCCGGTCTCGGCCCGCAGCTGCGCCTCGTCGTAGTCGGGCGTCTCGAGCCCGGCCGAGGTGAGCCCGTCGACCGCCACGGAGCCGTCGGCCGCCCAGAGGGTGTCGAGCAGTCGGATCGCAGCGAACATCGCGTCGGGCACCGCGCCGCCGAACATGCCCGAGTGCGAGGCGTGGGCGAGCGTGTCGATGCGGAGGTTGAACGCGACCGCGCCACGTAGCGCGACGGTGATGGCTGGCGTCTCGAGATCCCAATTGCCCGAGTCGGCGACGATGATCGCGTCGGCCGCGAGGAGGTCGCGATGTGCGTGCAGGAAGTTGCCGAACGACTGCGAGAGGTACTCCTCCTCGCCCTCGATGAAGAGGGCGATGCCCAGGTCGAGGTCGTGGCCGAGCACCGAGGTGAGGGCGCGGATCGCGCCGACGTGCGCCATGATCCCGGCCTTGTCGTCGGCGGCGCCGCGGCCGTAGAGACGGTCGCCGCGGAGCGTCGGTTCGAACGGCGAGGAGTCCCAGTCCTCGTCGCGTCCGGGCGGCTGCACGTCGTGGTGCGCGTAGAGCAGCACCGTCGGGCGGCCGTTGCGGGCCGCGCGGTGGGCGATGACGGCCGGCGAGCCGAGCTGCGGGTCGTCGTCGCCTTCGGCACCGGCGACCGGGGCGCGGCGGACGTCGACGAGGTCGAAGACGTCGAGGCCGCGAACGAGCTCGGCGACGGCCTCGGCGCTCGCCTGGAGGTTGGCGGGATCGAATGCGGGCCAGGACACCGAGGGGATCTTGACGAGGTCGGTCAGGTCGGCGATCGTCGACGGGAATCCGTCGGCGACGGCCGCACGGATCGCCTCGACCTGCGGGTTCGCCGCATCGGCTCCGGCGACAGTGGGGAGAGAGTCGGTCATGCCGGTAATCTTAAGGGGAACCGATTCGAGGACCCCGTGGCAAAGCAACCCAACAGCACCGAGCAGCCGAGCGCCGAGACGCTCGAAGAGACCCAGGCACGACTGAAGAGCGGCGGCAAGGGCGCGCCGACTCCGACGCGTGCCGAACGCGAGGCCGCCAACAAGCGCCCCCTCGTGCCGAACGACCGCAAAGAGGCGGCCAAGCAGGCGCGCGTGAAGGCCGCTGACGCCCGCGAGAAGGCCCGGGTCGGCATGGCCATGGGCGACGAGCGGTATCTGCCCGCCCGCGACCGGGGCCCGCAGAAGAAGTACGTGCGCGACTACGTCGACGCGCGCTTCAGCATCGGCGAGGTGCTCATCCCCGTCATGTTCGCGGTCATCGTGCTGACGTTCATCCCGAGCGCCGAGGTGCAGGCCATCGGCATCATGTCGCTCTGGGCGTTCTTCCTCGTCGCGGTGATCGACGTGATCATCCTCGGCCAGGTGCTGACCCGCAAGCTCGCGGCGAAGTTCGGCGCCGACAAGGTCGAGAAGGTGCGCTGGTACGCGGCGATGCGCGCGCTCCAGCTGCGCGCCCTGCGTCTGCCGAAGCCGCAGGTCAAGCGTCGTCAGTACCCCGCCTGATCGATTCGAGCACCGAGGATGCTACGGGGCCGGCCGGCCACGTGGCATCCTCGCGTTTCGGCGACGTCAGGAGCGCTCGTACGCACCCCGGCGGATGAGCGGGACCCGCATCTCCTCGTCGCTCAGCGAACCGTGCTGGCCGATCATGGACTCGGCCTGCCGGTCGGCGGCCCGCCGGTCGTAGTAGGCGATGCCCGATCGCGCCGCGACGAGGAGCTCGCCGATGCGGGACTCCACCTCGGGAGCCACCTCGCCGAAGAGCCCTGCGGCGATCGCCTCCTCGCGGGTCATCACCCACGAACGGTCCGACTCGGCTGCGCGCCAGTGCTCGACGAGTCGCGCACGCGATGCGGCATCGAGGCTCTCCTCGAAGTAGAGCTGGAGCAACCGGGGCTCGCCGCCGACATGGCGGACGCCGTCGACGAGCTCGGGCTTCGCGTCGATGAAGACGTGCCGGTGGGCGGGCACGTCGACCACGCCGTGGTCGGCCGTGACGAGCAGGCCGGTGCCCCGTGGCATCCGTCGTTCGAACGCCGCCACCTCGGCGTCGAGCTGCTCGAGCAGCCCCAACCAGCGGGCCGACTCCCAGCCGTCGGCGTGCGCCGCCCGATCGAGTTCGGGGATGTACAGGTAGACGAGGGCCGGCACTCCCCCGTCGAGCACGCCGAGTGCGGCCTCGAAGCGATCGGCCATGCTCTGGCCGGCCACGTAGCGCGCTCCGCGCAGCACGGCGCGGGTGAAGCCGGATTCGGCGTATCGCGGCGCACCGATCGCGACCGCGTCGACGCCCTCGGCCGCGGCGGACTCGAAGATCGTCGGGCGCAGCTGCCAGGTCTCGGGACGCATGCCGGAGTCCCAGCCGTTGAGCTGGTTGACGAGTCGATCGTGCTCGCGATCGAGCGTGCGGTAGCCGACGAGACCGTGGGCGCCGGGCATCGTGCCGGTCGTGAGGCTCGCGAGGGCGGCAGCCGTCGTCGACGGGAAGACGGTGTGGATGACATCGCGCTTCGACATGCTGCCGGCGAGATGGCGGGCGTGGCCGGCGCGCTGCCGCAGATTCGCCGCGCCGAGCCCGTCGACGAGCACGACGACCGCGCTGCGCGCCGGCGCGAGTCCGAGCGGGTTCGGCGCCCCGGTGAGGCTCGCGAGCGAACTGCCGAGCACCGCGGTGAGGCGCGGGGCGGTGTCGGCGGGCACCGGTAGCATGGCAGACATCGCGCCCAGTCTGGCACAGGCAGGGCGCGCCCCCGTTCCCCCGCGTGCCCGGCACGCACGGACCAGAAACCACGGATGACCCGAGCCACATCGCAGCCCGCCGACGAACCGATCGTCGAGCGCATCGAAGACGTCGACGTCGCCACCGAGATGCAGGGCTCGTTCCTCGAGTACGCCTACTCGGTGATCTACTCGCGAGCCCTCCCCGACGCCCGTGACGGCCTGAAGCCCGTGCAGCGGCGCATCCTCTACCAGATGAGCGAGATGGGCCTCCGGCCCGACAAGGGCCACGTGAAGTCCGCCCGCGTCGTCGGCGAGGTCATGGGCAAGCTCCACCCGCACGGCGACACCGCCATCTACGACGCGCTCGTGCGCATGGCGCAGGCGTTCACCCTGCGCGTGCCGCTCATCGACGGCCACGGCAACTTCGGTTCGCTCGACGACGGCCCCGCCGCCCCCCGCTACACCGAGGCGCGACTCGCCTCGACGGCGCTCGCGATGACCGAGGGTCTCGACGAGGATGTCGTCGACTTCGTGCCGAACTACGACAACCAGCTCACCCAGCCCGAGGTGCTGCCTGCTGCGTACCCGAACCTGCTCGTGAACGGCGCGGCCGGCATCGCCGTCGGCATGGCGACGAACATGGCGCCGCACAACCTCATCGAGGTCGTCGGCGCCGCCCGCCATCTCATCGCCAACCCCGATGCCACGCTCGACGAGCTCATGGAGTTCGTGCCCGGCCCCGACCTGCCCACGGGCGGCACGATCGTCGGCCTCGCCGGCGTGAAAGACGCCTATGCCACCGGTCGCGGCAGCTTCAAGACGCGCGCGAAGGTCTCGGTCGAGCAGATCACGGCGCGCAAGACCGGCCTCGTGGTCACCGAGCTGCCCTACCTCGTCGGCCCCGAGAAGGTCATCGAGAAGATCAAGGACGGCGTCAACGCCAAGAAGATCAACGGCATCTCCGACGTCACCGACCTCACCGACCGCACCAACGGCCTGCGGCTCGTCATCGGCATCAAGACCGGCTTCAGCCCCGACGCGGTGCTCGAGCAGCTCTACCGGCTGACCCCGCTCGAAGACTCGTTCAACATCAACAACGTCGCCCTCGTCGACGGCGGCCCGCAGACGCTCGGGCTGCGCGAACTCCTGCAGGTGTACGTCGGCCACCGCATCTCGGTCGTCACGCGCCGCTCCGAGTACCGTCTCGCACGACGTCGCGAACGGCTGCACCTCGTCGACGGCCTGCTCATCGCGATCCTCGACATCGACGAGGTCATCCAGCTCATCCGCGGCTCCGACGACACGGCGGCCGCCCGCAGCCGGCTGATGGAGGTCTTCGACCTCAGCCAAGTGCAGGCCGAGTACATCCTCGAGCTGCAGCTGCGCCGCCTCACGAAGTTCTCGCGCATCGAGCTCGAGACCGAGCGCGACAAGCTGCGCGCCGAGATCGCCGAGCTCGAGGCGCTGCTTGCGAGCCGCCACCGCATCGAGGCCCTCGTCTCCGACGAGCTCGCCGAGACGGCCGAGCGCTACGGCACCCCGCGCCGCACCCTGCTCACCGATGCGCGTCCGTCGATCGCTGGCGCTGCGGCCAAGCGGGCCGCCGCGGCAGCGCTCGAGGTGGCGGATGTCCCCTGCCGGGTCTTCCTCTCGGTGACGGGCCGCATCGCGCGCGTCGATCTGCCCGAGGGCGCGGAGGGCGCGCCGACCATCACGGTGCCCGCCCGTCGCAGCAAGCACGACGCGATCGCGTCGACGCTCGACACGACGAGCCGGGCCGAGATCGGCGCGGTGACGAGTCGCGGGCGGCTCATCCGATTCACGCCCGTCGACCTTCCGATGCTTCCGCCCACCTCGGTGCAGCTCGGCGCCGGGGTGAAGGTCGCCGACTACCTCGCGCTGCCCAACCGCGATGAGCGAGTGCTCGCGATCGTGTCGCTCGACGCCGACCGGTCGATCGCCATCGGCACGAAGCAGGGCGTCGTGAAGCGCGTCGCGACGGGCGGCTACCCGAACAAGCCCGAGTTCGAGGTCATCGGCCTCAAGGCCGGTGACGAGGTCGTCGGCGCCGTGCAGGGCGACGAGAGCGACGAGCTCGTGTTCGTCGCCTCCGATGCGCAACTGCTGCGCTTCTCCGCGTCGTCGGTACGTCCGCAGGGCTGCCCCGCGGGCGGCATGGCGGGCATCAACCTCGGTTCGGGCGCGCACGTGATCCACTTCACGAGCATCTCCGCCGACGAGACCGCCGACTCCGTCGTCGTGACCGTGGCCGCATCGACCGATACCCTGCTCGGCACCGACCCGGGCAGTGCGAAGGTGAGCGACTTCGCCGAGTTCCCGGCCAAGGGCCGCGCGACCGGCGGCGTGCGGGCGCAGCGCTTCTTGAAGGGCGAGGACGCACTGCACCTCGCCTGGGTCGGGCCCTCCCCCGCGCTCGCCGTCGGCCCCGACGGCAGCACGCGCGAGCTGCCCGACTCGGGTGCGAAGCGCGACGGCTCGGGCCAGCCGCTCGAGTCGGTCGTCGCGGCGGTCGGGCGCCGAGTCGGCTGACGGCCTCAGAGACGCAGAAAGGAGGCGGGCACCCGATCGGGTGCCCGCCTCCTTCGTGCTGATCCCCTTCGATCACGCAACATGCGTCGAGCCCGCGCCACTTCACGTGGCGCGGGTGCGCATGTGGCGCGAGGCGTGAGCAACGTGCGACCACAGCGCGGCGCGCGCGGCGGCGCGCGGTGCGGCTCAGGCGTCGATGCGGTCGCGCTCGAGCGCGTCGGAGCTCTCGATGATGAACTCCTTGCGGGGGGCGACGTCGTTGCCCATGAGCAGTTCGAAGACCCGCCCGGCGTTCTCGGCGTCGCCGATACCGACCCGGCGGAGCGTGCGGTGCCGGCGGTCCATGGTGGTCGTCGCGAGCTGGTCGGCGTCCATCTCACCGAGGCCCTTGTATCGCTGGATCGGATCCTGGTAGCGCTTCTTCTGCTTGTCGAGCCCCGCCAGCACGCCCTTCAGCTCGGCCTCGGAGTACGTGTAGATCGTCTCGTTCGGCTTCGAGCCCGGGTTCATCACGACGACGCGATGCAGCGGTGGCACGGCCGCGAACACGCGCCCCTCTTCGATCATCGGGCGCATGTAGCGGAAGAAGAGGGTGAGCAGCAGCGTTCGGATATGGGCGCCGTCGACGTCGGCGTCGGCCATCAGGATCACCTTGCCGTAGCGTGCCTGCGCGAGATCGAAGCTGCGCCCGGAGCCCGCACCGATGACCTGGATGATCGAGGCGCATTCGGCGTTGCCGAGCATGTCGGCGACGCTCGCCTTCTGCACGTTGAGGATCTTGCCCCGGATCGGCAGCAGCGCCTGGTGCTCGCTGTCGCGGGCCAGCTTCGCCGTGCCGAGGGCCGAGTCGCCTTCGACGATGAAGAGCTCGCTGTGCGCCACGTCGTTCGAGCGGCAGTCGACGAGCTTCGCCGGCAGCGACGAGCTCTCGAGGGCGTTCTTGCGGCGCTGGGTCTCTTTGTGAGCCCGCGCGGAGATGCGCGACTTCATCTCGGCGACGACCTTGTCGAGCAGCAGCGCGGACTGCGCCTTGTCGTCGCGCTTCGTCGAGGCGAACCGGGCGCCCAGCTCCTTCGCGAGCACGCTCGAGACGATGTTGCGCACGGCGGGGGTGCCGAGCACCTCTTTCGTCTGGCCCTCGAACTGCGGTTCGGGCAGTCGGACGGTGATGACGGCGGTGAGGCCGGCGAGCACGTCGTCCTTGTCGAGCTTGTCGTTGCCCGCCTTGAGGCGCCGTGCGTTCTGCTCGACCTGCTGGCGCAGGAACTTCAGGAGGCCCTGGTCGAACCCGGCCTGGTGCGTGCCGCCCTTCGGCGTCGAGATGATGTTGACGAAGGAGCGCACGACCGTGTCGTAGCCGGTGCCCCAGCGCAGGGCGATGTCGACGTCGCAGGTGCGGGTGAGCTCGGTGGGCACCATCGCACCGCCCTCGCTCAGCACAGGCACCGTCTCGGTGAAGTTGCCGGCCCCGCTCAGGCGCCAGATGTCGGTGATGCCCGAGTCGGGGGCGAGGTGGTCGACGAACTCGGAGATGCCGCCCTCGAACTGGAACGAGGTGGTGTGCGGGGTCTCGCCGCGCTCGTCGGTCACGTCGATCGCGAGACCCGGAACGAGGAACGCGGTCTGCCGAGCGCGCCCGAGCAGTTCATCGGTCTGGAACTCGGCGCCCTTCGTGAAGATCTGCCGGTCGGCCCAGTAGCGGATGCGAGTGCCGGTGACGCCCTTCTTGACCTTGCCGACGACGCGGAGCTCGCTGCGCTCCTCGAAGGGGGTGAACGGCGCATCGGGCGAGGGGGCGCCGGTGTCGGCGAAGATGCCCGGCTCGCCGCGATGGAACGACATCGCCCACGTCTTGCCGTCGCGGTCGACCTCGACGTCGAGCCGCTCGGAGAGCGCATTCACGACCGACGCGCCGACACCGTGCAGGCCGCCGGAGGCTGCGTACGAGCCAGAACCGAACTTGCCGCCGGCGTGCAGCTTCGTGAACACGACCTCGACGCCGGAGAGGCCGGTCTTCGGCTCGACGTCGACGGGGATGCCGCGCGCGCGGTCGCGCACCTCGACGCTGCCGTCGTGATGGAGGAGCACGCCGATCTCGGAGCCGTGGCCCGCGAGCGCCTCGTCGACCGAGTTGTCGATGATCTCCCAGACGCAGTGCATGAGGCCGCGCGAGTCGGTCGAGCCGATGTACATGCCGGGTCGCTTGCGCACCGCCTCGAGCCCTTCGAGGACGGAGAGATGGCGGGCGGAATAGTCGGAGCTCACGTCGAACAAGCCTAGTGAGCGTCACCGACACCGTCGTGCAGGCGCTACGCGCTGAGCGAAATGCCCGGCGACATGGAAGGCAGCCGCTCCCCCGCATGTTTTCATTGATGAACGGACATTCATGAGCACGGAGGAGGAGCCATGACCCAGTACACCGAGACCACCGGTGCGGTCGATGAACTCGAGACCCCCTACGAGCTCACCGCGCTCGACCGCTGCGACGCCTGCGGCGCGCAGGCGTACATCCGCGTCGTCGTCGCGAGCGGCGAACTCCTCTTCTGCGCCCACCACGGTCGCAAGCACCAGGAGAAGCTCTCGCAGATCGCCCACAGCTGGCACGACGAGTCGAGCCGCCTGCTCGCCGACGACAAGCGCTGAGCGCCACCGATCGCACGAGAAACGCCCCGGGTCATCCCCGGGGCGTTTCTGATTGACGGGCTCGCGAAGACCCATCGAGCGGTCAGGCGGTGGACGCCTCGATGCCGGCCGCTCGCAACTGCGCGGCACGCGCCGCCGCTGCATAGCCGTCGACCTCGCCCGCGCGCTCGCCCGGGGCGTAGGCGAGTCCTGCCCGCTCGGCCATGATGCCGAGCAGGTGATCGGCGAATGCGGGGTTCTTCGCGAGCACCGGCCCGTGCAGGTGGGTTCCGAAGACGGCGCCCATCACGACGCCCTCCTGGCCCGAGTCGCGGCCGTTGCCCTCGCCCGAGCGCACACGGCCGAGCGGCGAGCCCTCTGCGCCGACATAGTCGCGCGCGTGGTTCTCGAATCCGACGACGGCTCCGAACAGCGGCGACTTCACGACGAGGTCGCCCGTGACCCGGCCGTCGCGGGGCACCGCGCGCCCGGGCAGGATGCCGAGGCCCTCGATGCTCCGCCCGCCGGCGGTCTCGATGCCCCAGCTGAGCAGTTCCCAACCGGTGCCGACGGCGAGGACGGGCACGCCTTCGGTGCCCCAGCGTCGCAGCTCGTCGTGCAGGCCGAGCAGCGCTTCGCGGCTCGTCTCGAGCGAGGCGTCGCTGCCCGAACCGAGCACGACCGCGTCGACCCGCTCGGGCAGCGCCGCGCGGTCGTCGACCGCCACGACCTCGGCCTCGAGGCCCGCCCATCGCGCTCGCCGCGCGAGCACTGCGGCGTTCTGCGCGTCGCCGTTGGTGTTCTGCAGCGTCGGCAGCAGCGACACGATGGTGAGGGTCATTCCGTTCCCGTCAGTCCGAGGTGGGCGCGAGTGCGGCGCATCGAGTCGGCCGAGAAGACGATCGTCTTCACGCCGCGCTCGGGTGCGGGCGCAGCGAGGAAGTCGTCGAGGGCCACCCCGAGCTCGGGCTCGACCCGGTCGATCTCGACGCCGTCGTAGGCGAGCATGAGCGCAGCCTCGGCGGACTTCGACCCGCTGACGATCTTCACGCGCCCGAGCGAGGCCGCGTCGGCCGGCCAGAAGTACGAGGGGTCCCGCACGTCCGAGCCGATCGCGAAGAGGATGTCGCTCGTTCCGGGCTCGATGCTGTCGACGTTGAGCTGATAGCTCGCCGGGTTCTGCACGAGCACGAACTCGACCTCCTGGCCGCGCACCGTGACGCGCTCGCCGCGCCCGAAGACCGCCGGGATGGCGCTGAGGGCCATCGCGGCCGTCTCGCGCGAGAAACGTTCGCCGAGCACGGCGCGCGCGGTCTCGTAGGCGCACGCCGCGTCGACCGCGTAGTGGATGCCTCGGGCCGGAATCCCTGCCCGCACCTCGGAGCCGCGGTCGTCGAGCACGACCTCTCGCCCCTCGACAGCGTCGATGACGAGCCCGCCGCCTGCAGCGAGTCGCCGCCCGGCGGTCTCGGTATAGCCGAGCCCGCGAGGGGCGGAGTCGAGCACGGCCTGCGAGACGCCGAAGCGGTGGACGGCGACATCCGATCGCAGCTTCGCCGCCAGACGCTCGAGGTAGGCGTCATCGGCGTTCACGATGACCGCCTCGCCCGCACGTGCCGCGATGCGGCCGAGCATGCCTGCGACCATCTCGGAGTCGTGGAATCGGTCGATCTGGTCGACCATCACGTTCGTGAGCGCGACGACGCGAGCGTCGACGCCCTGCATGACGAGGGCGCCATGGCCTTCGTCCATCTCGAGCACGGCGACATCGCCGGGTACTCGGCCTCGCCAGTCGGCCTGCTCGAGGAGGGCGGAGGTCAGCCCCTGGCTGATGTTCGCCGTCGACGGGTTCGTGAAGACGTCGACGCCGTGCTCGCGGAGGATCGCGACCAGCATCTTCGTCGTCGTCGACTTGCCCGCTGACCCCGAGACCACCACGAGCCCCTGCGGAAAGCCCGAGAGGGTGCGCTTCAGGTAGTTCGGAGCGATGCGGTTGACGACGAGCCCTGGGACGGCCGAACCGCCGCCCGGCTTGCGCAGCCGGGCGGCGAATCGGGTGAGTCGGCCGACGAGGATCGCCGGCGCGTAGCGCACCGGCGGCCTACTCGAGGTAGTCGCGCAGCGACTGCGACCGCGACGGGTGGCGGAGCTTCGCCATCGTCTTCGACTCGATCTGGCGGATGCGCTCGCGCGTCACGCCGAAGGTGTCGCCGATCTGGTCGAGGGTCTTCGGCATGCCGTCGCCGAGGCCGAATCGCATGCGGATCACGCCCGCCTCACGCTCGGAGAGCGAGTCGAGCAGCGACTCGAGCTGCTTCTGCAGCATCGTGAAGCCGACGGCATCGGCCGGAACGACGGCCTCGGTGTCCTCGATGAGGTCGCCGAACTCGCTGTCGCCGTCTTCACCGAGGGGCGTGTGCAGCGAGATGGGCTCGCGTCCGTACTTCTGCACCTCGATGACCTTCTCGGGGGTCATGTCGAGTTCGCGGCTGAGCTCTTCGGGCGTGGGTTCGCGGCCCAGGTCCTGCAGCATCTGCCGCTGCACGCGCGCGAGCTTGTTGATGACCTCGACCATGTGAACCGGGATGCGGATGGTGCGGGCCTGGTCGGCCATGGCGCGGGTGATCGCCTGACGGATCCACCAGGTGGCGTAGGTCGAGAACTTGAAGCCCTTGGTGTAGTCGAACTTCTCGACCGCACGGATGAGGCCCAGGTTGCCCTCCTGGATGAGGTCGAGGAACTGCATGCCGCGCCCGGTGTAGCGCTTGGCGAGCGAGACCACGAGGCGCAGGTTGGCGCCGAGCAGGTGGCTCTTCGCACGCTGGCCGTCTTTCGCGACCCACTGCAGCTCACGACCGAGCTGCGAGCGCTTCTCCGCGTCGGTCATCGCCGACAGCTTCTCTTCCGCGAACAGGCCGGCCTCGATGCGCATGGCGAGCTCGACCTCTTCGGCCGCGTTCAGGAGCGCGACCTTGCCGATCTGCTTCAGGTAGTCCTTGACGGGGTCGGCCGTCGCGCCCGTGATCGCGGACGAGTAGACGGGCACCTCGTCTTCGTCGTCGGCTGCGCGCAGCACGAGCGCGCCCGTCGGGTGCGGGTCGACCGCGATGGGCTTCGCGTCGTCATCGCCCTCGTCGGTGCCGTCGACCTCGACCTCGTCGAGCTCTGCGGGCTCGACGTCGTCCTCGTCGTCGTCGGACGCCTTGCCCTTCGCCTTGGTGCGGGGCTTCGCGGCGGTCTTCGCCGTCGCGGTGCGCGGGGTCTTGGACGCGGTCGTCGTCTTCGCCGCAGCCTTGGCTGCGGGCGCCTTCGCGGGCGCCTTGCTCGCGGCCGACTTCGCGGCGGTCTGGCGCTTCGCGGCGGGCGCCTCAGCCTCGCCGGCCGCCTTCGCCTTCGTCGTTGCCATACGTATGAACCTCTCCTACCGTCGGCCGGCGTGTGCCCTCGTGGAGGGCGCGGCTCGAGCTGTCGGTCCGATCGTTTTCGGACACTATGAGGACCCATGTCAAGTCCGCGTGGTGGCGCGACCTCGGTCGTGCCCGCGGACCCGAACGGGTCCTGCCTTAATTATACAGCCCCGCAGCCGCGCGCACGCACATGCGGCACCCCGGCGTTCACCACTGGTCAACGCCCGGCGGCACCCGGGAATTCCTTCGGATCAGCGCACGTCAGCCCGAACGCGGCGGTTCGTCGTCGCGCGAACGCCGGAAGGCGAGGAACTTCTCGAGCTCGGCGGCGATCTCGTCGGCGCTCGGCAGCTCGCCGTCCTCGTCGGTGAGCGGCGACCGCAGCGTCGTGCCCTCCATGTAGGCGTCGTGCCGCTCCTCCAGCGTGCCGACGAGCTTCGCGAGCTCGCCGTTCTCGCCGACCTGCTCGTCGATGCGTCCGAGGAACTCACGGCCCTGCTCGCGCAGTGCGTCGGTCGGGAAGATGCGACCCGTCGCCGCGCTGATCGCCTCGAGTGCGGCAACCGCCGCCGACGGATACTCGGCGTCGGCGAGGTAGTGCGGGATCAGGAGCACGAATCCCGTCGTCGGATGGCCGAGTTCCACCAGGCGGTACTCGATCAGGTGCAGCGCGTTCGACGGCACCTGGGTCGTCGGCCGCCACACCGACATCGTCTCGATGAGCTCCTCGCGGTTTCCGCTCACGGTGACGCGGATGGGCCTGGTGTGCGGCACCGGCATGGGGATCGAGTTCACCCAGGTCGTCGACGAGACCTGGAACTCGTCGACGAGCAGCAGCACCGCGGCGCTGAACTGCTCCCACCGGAAGTCGGGCTCGAAGCCGGTGAGCAGCAGGAACGGACGACCGAGTTCGTCGCGAGCGAGTTCGAGCGCCAGCCGGGGCGGTGTGTAGTCGCTCAGGTGGTCGCCCTCGAAGAGGATGATCGGGCGGCGGGCGCGGTAGTCGAGGAGCTCGTCGATGTCGAAGGTCGCGACGACGGTCGTGTCGAGGGTCTCCCGCAGGTACTCGGTCGTCTGCGCGACCGCGCCGCCCGCATCGGCGGAACCGGTCAGGCCGGCGACGAGCGGCAGGCCCGGCGGCACCGACACGTCGGCGTTCAACTCGAAGAGGGAGCGGGGATCGCGCATGATTCCAGCCTAGTGACGCTCTTCGCGGGCCCTCCCGAACGCGGCCTCGGACCTTCATGCCCAGAGCGAACACGTACCATCGGGAGTCATGACCGTTCCCACGCTCTCCGTCACCTCCTCCCCCGCATCCGCCGCCGACGCCGACGTCGTGCTGCTCGTCGCAACGAAGGGTGCCGACGGAGCCGAACTGATCGCCGCCGAAGGATTCGAGTGGGTCGCCCCCCAGCTCGTCGCTCTCGGCGCGACCGGGGCGAGCGAGGAACTCACGCGGATCCCCGGCCACGAGGGCGGCGCCCGCGTGATCGCGGTCGTCGGCGTCGGCGAGCAGGCGGATGCCGCGAGCCTCCGCCGCGCCGCGGGCTCCGCCGTCCGCCGCCTGACCGCCACCGAGTCGGTCGCGATCGCCGCGACCGTCGACGACGCGGGCGAGGCAGCGGCCCTCCTCGAGGGCGCGGCCCTCGGCGCCTACGCCTACAACGAGTACCGCAGCGAATCGAAGCCCCCGGTCGCCCGAATCGAGCTGCACAGCGGGTTCGCCGCCGAGGAGATCGGCCTCGGACGCGTCCGATCGGTCGTCGCCGCCGTGGCGCGCACGAAGGACCTGGTGAACGCCTCCCCCTCCGAGCTCTACCCCGAGACCTTCGCCGCGCTCGCCGTCGAGGCCGCGACCGCGGTCGGCGTGACGAGCAGGGTCTGGGACGAGGCCGAGCTCGAGGCCGACGGGTTCGGCGGCATCGCCGGCGTCGGGCAGGGCTCGAGCCGAGGTCCTCGGCTCGTGCGCCTCGAATGGGCTCCCGCTGAGGCATCCACCCATGTCGCCTTCATCGGCAAGGGCATCACCTTCGACTCGGGCGGCCTCTCGCTGAAGCCGATGGCTTCGATGGTCGGCATGAAGACCGACATGGCGGGCGCTGCGGCCGTGCTCTCCGCGATCGTCGCGATCGCCGAGCTCGGGCTGCCGATCCGGGTCACCGGCTGGCTGTGCCTCGCCGAGAACATGCCGTCGGGCACCGCGATCCGGCCGAACGACGTACTGCGCATCCGCGGCGGCAAGACCGTCGAGGTCGTCAACACCGACGCGGAGGGACGCCTCGTGCTCGCCGATGCGCTCGTCGCCGCGAGCGAGGAGCAGCCCGACGCCATCATCGACGTCGCGACGCTGACCGGCGCCCAGGTCGTCGCGCTCGGCCACCGCATCACCGGCCTCATGGGCGACGACGAGCTCGTCGCGCGCGTGCGCGCCGTCGCCGACGCGGTCGACGAGACCACCTGGCCGATGCCGCTGCCCGCCGACCTGCTGCCCCTGCTCAAGTCCGACGTCGCCGATCTCATGAACACGAAGCTCGGCATGACCGTGCCCGGCATGCTCCTCGCGGGCGTGTTCCTGCAGCAGTTCGTCGGCAAGAAGGACGGCTCCGAGGAGCGGATCCCGTGGGCGCACCTCGACATCGCGGGGCCCGGCCACAACGGCGGCGCCGGGTGGGGATTCACCGGAACGGGCGCGACCGGAGCGGCGGTCCGCACGCTCGTCGCACTGGGCGAGGAGCTCTCCGCCAAGTAGTAAGGTCGTATGGGCGAGAACGTCGCCAATACGCCCTGCCGCGGCGACACGCCGGCGGCAGTCCGTGACGCAGATCAGATGCGCAAGGGAGATTGCGGTTGTCCGAGCAGAACTTTGACATGGTCGTCCTCGGCGGAGGCAGCGCGGGTTATGCCGCTGCGATTCGCGCCGTCGAACTCGGGCTCACCGCGGTGGTGATCGAGAAGGACAAGCTCGGCGGCACCTGTCTCCACCGCGGCTGCATCCCGACGAAGGCGCTGCTGCACGCGGCCGAGGTCGCCGAAGTGTCGAAGGACGCCGCCAAGTACGGCGTGAAGACCGCCTTCGAGGGCATGGACATCAACGGTGTCTCCGCGTACCGCGAGGGCATCGTCGCCAGCAAGTGGAAGGGCCTGCAGGGCCTGCTCAAGGCCCGGGGCATCCCCGTGGTCGAGGGCGAGGGGCGCCTCGTCGCGCCGAGCACGGTGCAGGTCGGCGACGACCGCTACGTCGGCAAGAACGTCGTGCTCGCCACCGGGTCGTACTCGCGCTCGCTGCCCGGCCTCGAGATCGGCGGCCGCGTCATCACGAGCGAGCAGGCGCTCGAGCTCGACTTCGTCCCCAAGAAGGTCGCCGTGCTCGGCGGCGGCGTCATCGGCGTCGAGTTCGCGAGCGTCTGGCGCTCCTTCGGGGCCGAGGTGACCATCATCGAGGCACTCCCCCACCTCGTGCCCAACGAGGAGGAGTCGATCTCGAAGCAGCTCGAGCGCGCCTTCCGCAAGCGCGGCATCGAGTTCTCGCTGGGCGTTCGGTTCCAGGGCGTCACGCAGGACGAGCAGGGTGTCGTCATCACCCTCGAGAACGGCCAGAGCTACGACGCCGAGCTGCTGCTCGTCGCCGTCGGCCGCGGCCCCTCGACCCAGGGCCTGGGCTTCGAAGAGGCCGGCATCACGATGGATCGCGGCTTCGTGCTGACGAACGAGCGCCTCGCGACGAACGTCCCCGGCGTCTACGCCGTCGGCGACATCGTGCCCGGCCTCCAGCTCGCGCACCGCAGCTACCAGCAGGGCATCTTCGTCGCCGAAGAGATCGCGGGCCTGAACCCGATCGTCGTCGAAGACGTGAACGTCCCGAAGATCACCTACTGCGAGCCCGAGATCGCCTCGGTCGGCTACACCGAGGCGAAGGCCGCCGAGAAGTTCGGCGCCGAGCAGATCAGCTCGTACGACTACAACCTCGCGGGCAACGGCAAGTCGAGCATCCTCGGCACCGGCGGCTCGGTGAAGGTCGTCCGCGTGAACGACGGCCCCATCGTCGGCGTCCACATGATCGGCGGGCGCGTCGGCGAGCTCATCGCCGAGGCCCAGCTGGCGGTGAACTGGGAGGCGTACCCCGAGGACATCGCCCCGTTCATCCACGCGCACCCGACGCAGGCCGAGGCCTTCGGCGAGGCCGTGCTGAAGCTCGCCGGCAAGCCGCTGCACGCCATCTGAGCCCCGCTGCCCGCCCAACGACTGCAATAAGCTAGAAAGCGTTCCCACGCTGTGAAGGAGACAAGCGCATGAGCGAATCCGTCAGCCTCCCGGCACTCGGTGAGAGTGTCACTGAAGGCACGGTCACCCGCTGGCTGAAGAATGTCGGCGACCGTGTCGAGGTCGACGAGCCGCTGCTCGAGGTCTCGACCGACAAGGTCGACACCGAGATCCCGTCGCCCGTCGCGGGTGTCATCGAGGCGATCCTCGTCCAGGAGGACGAGACCGTCGAGGTGGGCACCGCGCTCGTGACGATCGGCGACGGCTCCGGTGCCGCGGCACCCGAGGCCGCCGCCCCCGAGGCAGCTGCACCCGCGCCCGCTGAGGCTCCCGCCGCCGAGCCGGTCGCCGCACCGCCTGCAGCCGAGCCCGTCGCTCCGGCGGCACCGGTCGCAGCTCCCGAGCCCGTCGCGCCTCCGGCCGCTCCCGAGCCCGTTGCTCCGGTCGCAGCTCCCGAGCCCGTCGCGGCACCGGCACCGGCACCGGCACCGGCACCGGCCGCACCCGAGCCTGCCCCGGCTTCGGCTGCGCCGGCCGCCCCCGCTGCGGCTCCCGCACCCGCGGCGGCTCCGGCGCCCACTGCCGGCGCCCACGCCGGCCCCTCGGGCTACGTCACCCCGATCGTGCGCAAGCTCGCGAACGAGCAGGGCGTCGACCTCGCCAGCGTGACCGGCACCGGTGTCGGCGGCCGCATCCGCAAGCAGGACGTGATCTCGGCGCAGGCGGCACCCGCTGCCGCCGCCGCAGCGCCGGCCGTGCGCACGCCGCTCGAGACCTCGCCGCTGCGCGGCACCACCGTGCCGATGACGCGTCTGCGCAAGGTCGTCGCCGAGCGCGCGGTCGTCTCGATGACGTCGACGGCGCAGCTCACCACCGTCGTCGAGGTCGACGTGACCCGCGTCGCGCGATTCCGCGACCGCGTCAAGGGCGACTTCCTCGCGAAGACCGGCAACAAGCTCTCGTTCCTGCCGTTCTTCGCCCTCGCTGCGGCCGAGGCGCTGCGCGCCTACCCGATCATCAACTCGACGGTCGACGGCGACAGCATCGTCTACCCGGCGCAGGAGAACATGAGCATCGCGGTCGACACGGAGCGCGGCCTGCTCACGCCGGTCATCCGCAACGCGGGTGAGCTCGACATCGCCGGCCTCGCCGCGCAGATCGCCGATCTCGCCGACCGCACGCGCAACAACCAGCTGAAGCCCGATGAGCTCGCGGGTGGCACGTTCACCCTGACGAACACCGGCTCCCGTGGCGCACTGTTCGACACGCCCGTCGTGTTCCTGCCGCAGTCGGCGATCCTCGGCACCGGCATCGTCGTCAAGCGTCCGGTCGTCGTGAGCCAGGACGGCGCCGACGCGATCGCCGTGCGCTCGATGGTCTACCTCGCCCTGTCGTACGACCACCGCATCATCGACGGCGCCGACGCCGCCCGCTTCCTCACCGCGGTCAAGGACCGTCTCGAAGAGGGTGCGTTCGACGCCGACCTCGGCATCTAGTCGAAGAGTTCTCGAAGACGCCAACCGGCCTCGCTCCTCATCACGAGGAGCGAGGCCGGTTCGCGTTCGGGGTCGGCGTACGGCACTGTCACGAGCACGGCGTCGCCCATCTCCGCGGTGACGGCGATCTCGTCGAGGGCGTAAACGGTCGGCTCGACCGTCACGCCCTCGCGCGCCCCCGAGAGCTTCGCGAGATCGGCTCGCTCGATGGCCGAACCCGCTTGATCGACCTGCTCGAGGCACGCCGCGTCGAGGGCCCCGAAGCAGTCCTCGCGGAGCGCGAGCAGCGCCGCAGCGGCCTCGATCGGATCCTCGACCGGCCCGCCCTCGGCCTCGACGGTCGCGCCGGCTGCCGAGTCGTCGTGGGCCGCAGCACGATCGTCGCCCTCGGCGGTGGTCTCACTTTCGGCGGCGCCCTCCGCCGCACCGCCGGGAGCGGCGGCGGCGCCCCCCGGCCCCGCGCCACCCTCGGCGTCGCCGGCAACGTGCTCATCGGCCGGCGGCACGAGCGTCAGCAGCAGCACGAGCGCGGCGCCGCCCACCAGGCCCGCGACGAGCACGGCACGACGACGTGCGAGGAGGCCCCGCCCCAGGCGAGACGTGAACGACCGGACCGGATCGACATCGGCGAGCTCCGCGCCGTGCTCGAACGCGTCGGCCGGCACCTGCGCGAGTGCCGCCAGGGTTCCGAGCAGCCCGCGACGCCTCGACGGCACGGTAACCGCCCCTGCCTTCGCGTCGTCGGCCCGGCCGTGCGGCTCGGGCGCACCCGACAGACCCACCGCGCCGGGTGTCGCCGGAGCCACGAGGCGCGCGGGGGCGGCCCCGAGCTGAGCGGTCGCGCGAATCCCGCGCACCGGCGCGGCGACGGCCGACTCGAACAACGTCCGCTCCAGCAGCGCCTCGCTGCGGACGAACGGACGAGCCGAGGCCGCGTCGCTGATCGCGGCGACCGCCCGGTCGAGACTCCCGAGGGGCCGCGTCGCCTCGGCCACCGCCGCGACGAGATCGGACAGCGCCGAATGACCGGCACGGAGGAGTTCGGTGCGTTCGATCGCGCTCGAGACCTCGTCGAGCCGGCGGATCGCGCCGAGTCCGATGAGCCTCGGGCGGCCGGCTCCGTCGATGAGCACGTCGTTCGGCGCGAGCCGAGTGTGCACGAAGCCGGCCTCGGCCAGCCCCGCGACGGCGACCGCGATGGGGGCGAGCACCGTGACGGCCTCCCCCGGATCGAGCGTCCGCTCCGTCAGCAACCTCGCGAGCGTCGGTCCGGCGATCCGCTCGACCGCGAGCACGCAGCGCCCGTCATCGAGCGCCGTGACGTCGATGAGCGCAGGCAGCGTGCCCGTGGCATCCGCCGTCATCGCCGAGATCTCGGCGGCGACTCGCGCGTCGTCGCCACCCGCTTCGTAGATGCGCAGGGCGACCACCGGTCGCGGCGATGCGGCCTGCGCCGGGTGCAGGCTGCTCGCGAGGAAGACCGCGGCACGATCGCCCGAGGCCAGGCGCCGCAGCAGCCGATAGCCCGAGATCACCGCGCGGTCGTCGCCCGTGGACGACTCAGGAGCGGGCCCCGGAGCCGGAACCGTGTGGGTTGCAGTGGCCGCGTCCCGTCGGCGGCGCGAGTGACGTCTCATCCCCGAACTCTCCCCGACCGCGCCCGCTCGCATCACCTCCGACGAGCGAATCGGGTGGACGACGTCTCACCGAACCGTTGGGGAGGACGAGTCGCCTAGACTGGCCGAATGCTCGACATCGTCGTCACGGGGCTAAGCGCCAACTCCGTGCCGTACATCGAGGGTCTCGACCTTCAGCGCGCCGTCCATCGCGCGGTCGTCGCGGGCGAAAGCCCCGACACCGTCCTCCTCCTGGAGCACCCCTCCGTCTACACCGCCGGGAAGCGCACCGCTCCCGATGAGCGACCCGATGACGGCACGCCCGTCATCGACGTCGATCGAGGCGGCAAGATCACCTGGCACGGACCGGGTCAGCTCGTGGGGTATCCGATCATCCACCTCAGCGAACCGGTCGACGTGGTCGGCTACGTCCGCCGGCTCGAGAGCGTCCTCATCGACGTGCTGCAGGGCGTCGGCATCGACGGCCGTCGCGTCGACGGACGTTCGGGCGTCTGGGTCGGCCGCGAAGGCGGTGAGAACAAGATCGCGGCCATCGGCATCCGCGTCGCCGACGGCGTCACGATGCACGGGTTCGCACTCAACTGCTCGAACTCGCTCGAGCCGTACGAGAAGATCGTCGCGTGCGGCATCCGCGACGCGGGCATCACGACGATCAGCCGCGAGCTCGGCCGCACGGTCACGCCGGCCGACCTCGTCGACGACGTGAGCGCGCGCCTCCGCCTCGAGTTCGAGGAGGCGTTGGCCGCGTGAGCACCGTCCCCGAGGGGCGCAGGCTCCTGCGCCTCGAAGTCCGCAATGCCCAGACGCCCATCGAACGCAAGCCCGAGTGGATCAAGACCCGCGCGAAGATGGGACCCGAGTACCGCGCACTGCAGTCGCTCGTGAAGAGCGAGGAGCTGCACACGGTCTGCCAGGAGGCCGGCTGCCCCAACATCTACGAGTGCTGGGAGGATCGCGAAGCGACCTTCCTCATCGGCGGTTCGCAGTGCACGAGGCGCTGCGACTTCTGCCAGATCGACACCGGCAAGCCGGCCGACTTCGACGCCGACGAGCCGCGTCGCGTCGGCGAATCGGTCGTTCGCATGCAGCTGCGGTACTCGACGGTGACGGGCGTCGCCCGCGACGACCTGCCCGACGGCGGCGCCTGGCTCTACGCCGAGACGATCCGCGAGATCCACCGGCAGTCGCCCGGCACCGGGGTCGAGATCCTCGTGCCCGACTTCAACGGTGTGCCCGAGCTCCTCGCCGAGGTGTTCTCCGCACGGCCCGAGGTCTTCGCGCACAACGTCGAGACCGTGCCGCGCATCTTCAAGCGCATCCGTCCGGCGTTCCGCTACGAGCGATCGCTCGACGTGATCACGCAAGGCCGCGATGCTGGCCTCATCACGAAGTCGAACCTCATCCTCGGCATGGGCGAGGAGCGCGAGGAGATCTCGCAGGCCCTTCGCGACCTCCACGACGCGGGCACCGACATCATCACGGTGACCCAGTACCTGCGTCCGAGTCCGCGGCACCTGCCGGTGGCACGCTGGGTGCGACCCGAGGAGTTCCTCGAGATCAAAGCCGAGGCCGAGGAGATCGGCTTCCTCGGCGTGCTCTCCGGCCCCCTGGTGCGATCGTCGTACCGGGCGGGCCGGCTCTGGGCGCAGTCGATGCGGGCGAAGGGCCGCGAGCTCCCCGTCGAGCTCGCCCACCTCGCCGACGCGTCGCTCGGGTTCGCACAGGCCGTCGGCTGATCCCGACCCGCGCCGCCCACTCCACCTGCTCGGATCGCGATGTCCCACGCGGTCCGAGCAGGCCCCGGCCGCCGGTATCCTAGGAACCATGGCACGCACCAAGGACGCATCGAAGGCTCAGAAGGAGCCCGGCCGCCTCAAGCAGATGTGGCAGGTCTTCCAGATGACCCGCCGCTACGACTCGACCGCGCAGTGGCTGATGCTCCTGGCGTTCCTCGGGCCGATCATCGTCGGCCTCGCGCTCGCGCTGCTGCTCAGCGAGGGCAACGGCTTCACCATCGCCCTCTGGATCGTCGCCGGCGTCCTCGCCGGCCTCCTCCTCGCCCTCGTGGTGCTCGGCCGCCGTGCCGAGCGCGCCGCGTACTCGCAGATCGACGGCCAGCCGGGCGCCGTCGGCGCCGTGCTCCGCAGCGGTCTGCGCGGCAGCTGGGTCGGCAACGAGATGCCCGTCGCCGTCAACGGCAAGACGCAGGACGCGGTGTACCGCGCCGTCGGCAAGGGCGGTGTCGCACTCATCAGCGAGGGCCCGGTCTCCCGCACCCAGCGCATGCTCGACGACGAGCAGCGCAAGGTCGCCCGGGTGCTCCCGAACGTGCCCATCACGCTCATCTCGGTCGGGCACGACGAGGGTTCGATCGAGCTGTACCGTCTCGCCGCGACCCTGCGCAAGACGAAGAAGGCGCTGACGAAGCCCGAGGTGCTCGCGGTCTCGAACCGACTCAACTCCCTCCAGACGGCGCTGCCGATCCCGAAGGGCATCGACCCCATGAAGGCGCGGCCGCAGCGCGGCAAGATGCGCTGAGCGCACACCTCGACCACGCGGCATCCGTCTCGATTCGACGGGTGCCGCGTTCGTCGTTCAAGGCGAGGATGCCTCGCCGGCGACTACGAGCGGATGAGCACCGTGCGAGCGACCTTGTCGTGGAAGCCGCGCTGGTCGGAGTCCCACACGAGCGCGGGGATCACGAGGAGCAGGAGGCCGGTGCGCACGATCGGGCGGACGAAACCGACCCAACCGCCCTCGACCGCGACGACGTGCATGCCGAACAGGCGGTGGCCGAGGCTGCCCCCGATCGTCGGGATGAAGACGATCTGCAGCACCGCGAACACGAGGGGCGTGACCCAGGTGTACGCGACCGATTCGTAGGGCGTCACGAGCAGCGAGAGCAGCATCGCGCTGCCCCAATCGACGAGCAGGGCGAGGATGCGCCGGCCCGCACGGGCGACCGAACCACGCCCCTCTTCGGGGAGTCCGAGTCGTTCGCCGGGCCACCGGCTCGGTTCGAGATCACCGAAGGTCTGAGGATTTGCGTCGGGCACCAGATGATTCTACCGAAGCCGGGCTGGCGTAACATGGCCGAAACATTCCGGTCATGGTCGGGAAACGGCGCGCGGATAGCGTCGCTCGTGGCTGTGCAAGACCGTTCCGCCACCCGCCCCTTGGAGACGCCGAAACATGTTCACTGATTCGTCCGAAGTGCTCAAATTCATCAAGGACACGGATGTCAAGTTCCTCGACATCCGTTTCACCGACCTTCCGGGTGTGCAGCAGCACTTCAACATCCCGGCGTCGACGGTCGACGAGGAGTTCTTCACGGTCGGCCAGCTCTTCGACGGCTCCTCGATCCGCGGCTTCGCGAACATCCACGAGTCCGACATGCAGCTCATCCCCGACGTGACGACCGCGTACATCGACGCGTTCCGCGCCGAGCGCACGCTCATCATGGTCTTCGACATCTACAACCCGCGCAACGGCGAGATCTACTCGAAGGACCCGCGTCAGGTCGCCAAGAAGGCCGAGAAGTACCTCGCGTCGACCGGCATCGCCGACACCGCGTTCTTCGCCCCCGAGGCCGAGTTCTACATCTTCGACGACGTGCGCTACGAGGTCAACCAGCACTCGAGCTTCTACTCGGTCGATTCCGAAGAGGGCGCCTGGAACTCGGGCCGCAAGGAGGAGGGCGGCAACCTCGGCAACAAGACGCCCTACAAGGGCGGCTACTTCCCCGTCTCCCCCGTCGACAAGCAGGCCGACCTGCGCGACGACATCTGCCTGAAGCTCATCGACGCCGGCCTTCAGCTCGAGCGCTCGCACCACGAGGTCGGCACGGGCGGCCAGGCCGAGATCAACTACCGCTTCGACACGATGGTCGCCGCTGCCGACGACATCCTGAAGTTCAAGTACATCGTCAAGAACACGGCCGAGCAGTGGGGCAAGACGGCGACGTTCATGCCCAAGCCGGTCTTCGGCGACAACGGCTCGGGCATGCACACCCACCAGTCGCTCTGGAGCGAGGGCAAGCCCCTCTTCTACGACGAGGCCGGCTACGGCGGCCTCTCCGACGTCGCCCGCTGGTACATCGGCGGCCTGCTGAAGCACGCCCCCGCCGTGCTCGCGTTCACGAACCCGACGGTGAACTCGTACCACCGTCTGGTGCCCGGCTTCGAGGCGCCCGTGAACCTCGTCTACTCGGCCGGCAACCGCTCGGCGTCGATCCGCATCCCGATCACGGGCACCAACCCGAAGGCCAAGCGCATCGAGTTCCGCGCTCCGGATGCCTCGGGCAACCCCTACCTCGCGTTCGCCGCGCAGCTCATGGCCGGCCTCGACGGCATCAAGAACCGTATCGAGCCGCACGAGCCCGTCGACAAGGACCTCTACGAGCTGCCGCCCGAGGAGGCCAAGGCCATCCCGCAGGTTCCCGGCTCGCTCGGCGAGGCCCTCGCGGCCCTCGAGGCCGACCACGACTTCCTGCTCGAAGGCGGCGTGTTCACCAAGGAGCTCATCGAGACCTGGATCGACTACAAGCGCGAGAAGGAGCTGAAGCCGCTGGCTCTGCGTCCCCACCCGTTCGAGTTCGAGCTCTACTACGGCGTCTGATCACCCGCAGCCCCCTGCTGCCAGGAAGGGCCGTCCCGCGTACGCGGGACGGCCCTTCCGTCGTTCAGGGCGCAGTGCGTCTCGTCGCGTGCCGGCATGACCGCGGATGCCACGGGGCGACCCCGTGGCATCCGCGTCGTGGTTCGCGGCGCGGGTCAGACGGTGGGTTCGCGCTTCGGCTCGAGGCCGTAGAAGCCGCGCTCGAACACCGCGCGGGAGCGACGCGTGAGCTGCAGGTAGTCGTGCTCGAGCTGGGTCGCCGAACCGGCGGGATACCCCATGATGCGGGCGACGCCCTCGAGCTGTGAGCGCTCGACGGGCAGCACGTCGGTGGTGCGGTCGAGCCAGAGGGTCAGCGCCGATCGGGCGCGCGAGGCGAACACCCAGGCGGCTCGAAGGGTCTCGGCCTCGTCGGAATCGATGAGCCCGGCCTCGGTCGCGGCCTCG
Organism: Agromyces lapidis; assembly: GCF_009749405.1. Classification (GTDB taxonomy): domain Bacteria; phylum Actinomycetota; class Actinomycetes; order Actinomycetales; family Microbacteriaceae; genus Agromyces; species Agromyces lapidis. The sequence goes on along the minus strand of NZ_WBIQ01000007.1, from coordinate 234,810 downwards.
AGGGCCCCGAGGGTCGACGTCGTGCGGAGCGCGGGGATCTCGGCGGCGTGCTGCAGCTGCACGAGCTGCACGAACCACTCGACGTCGGAGATCGATCCCCGGCCGAGCTTCAGGTGCCGGGTGGGGTCGGCGCCCTGCGGCAGGCGCTCGTTCTCGACGCGGGCCTTGATGCGCTTCACCTCGCGCACCGCCTGCTCGGCGATCGCGTGCGGATAGCGCACGGTGTCGGCCAGCTCGGTGAAGTCGTCGATGAGCGCGGCGTCGCCGGCGACGCCGCGGGCGCGCAGGAGTGCCTGGGCCTCCCAGGTGAGCGACCAGCGGGAGTAGTAGGCGCGGTACGCGTCGAGCGAGCGGGCGACGACGCCGTTTCGCCCCTCGGGCCGGAGGTCGGCGTCGAGATCGAAGGGCAGCCGTGCGTCCTCGGAGAGGCGCACGAGCTCGCTCACGATGCGGAGGGCCCGTGAGTGCGCGGCGTCGGCCTCGGCGCCCTGCAGCCGGTACACGTAGATGATGTCGGCGTCGGAGCCGATGCCGAGCTCCCGGCCGCCGAAGCGCCCCATGCCGATCACGGCGAACTCGATGCCGTCGGGCTCCTCGCCCCGGATCGCCGACACGAGGGCGGCGATGTGGTTCTCGGTGAGGTCGCTGAGCCCGTGGCCGAGCTCTTCGACGGTGCAGACGTCGAGGATCCCCGCGAGGGCGAGGCGCAGCATCTCACGTCGACGGATGGCTCGGAAGATCTTCGCAGCGTCGTCGGTCTCGCCGTGACGGCGGAGCACGGCGCGCGTCTCGTCCTGCAGTGCGGCGAGCGACCGCGGCCGCAGCTCCTCGAGGTCTTCGAGCCACGCGACGGCCTCGGGGGCCCGCTCGAGGAGTTCAGCCGCGTAGCGGGAGCCCGCGAGCACACGGGTGAGGCGGAGCGCGGCGTCGGAGGAATCGCGCAGGAGCCGGAGGTACCAGTGCGTCGTGCCGAGCGTGTCGCTCAGGCGCCGGAACGAGAGCAGGCCGAAGTCGGGATCGGTGCCCTCGGCGAACCACGAGATCAGCACGGGCATGAGGTGCCGCTGGATCGTCGCACGCCGCGAGAGTCCTGAGGTGAGGGCGGCGATGTGCGCGAGCGCCCCGCGCGGATCGCGGAACCCGATCGCGGCGAGGCGGGCCTCGGCCTGCGCGCTCGTGAGCTCGAGGCCCGAGGCGGGCAGCGCCGCGACCGCGGACAGCAGCGGGCGGTAGAAGAGTCGCTGGTGGAGGCCGCGCACGCGCTGCCTGGTCGACTGCCACACCCTCGTGAGTTCTGCGGCGTCTCGGCCGAGCCCAGAGGCTCTGGCGAGCACGCGCAGTCGGTCTGCGTCGCGGGGCATCAGGTGGGTTCGGCGCAGGCGTTCGAGCTGCAGGCGGTGCTCGAGCACCCTGAGCACGCGATAGTCGCGCGAGAACTCCCCCGCCTCCTCACGACCGACGTAGCCGCCGTCGGCGAGTGCCCTGAGCGCGAGCAGGGTTCCGCCCTGGCGGATCGAGTCGTCGCTCGACCCGTGCACGAGCTGCAGCAGCTGCACCGTGAACTCGATGTCGCGGAGCCCCCCTGGGCCGAGCTTCACCTGCACATCGACCTCGTCGGCGGGAATGTGCTCGGTGACCCGCTCGCGCATGCGCTGGACCGACTCGACGAAGCCCTCGCGGCTCGAGCTCGACCAGACCATCGGCGCGACCCCCGCCGCGTAGCGGGCGCCGAGCTCGAGGTCGCCGGCGAGCGGGCGCGCCTTCAGCAAGGCCTGGAACTCCCAGCTCTTCGCCCAGCGCTCGTAGTACTGGAGGTGCGAGTCGAGGGTGCGCACGAGCGCGCCGTCCTTGCCCTCGGGGCGCAGGTTCGGGTCGACCTCCCAGAGCGGCGGCTCGACGCCGTGTTCACCGATGAGGCGCATCGCCACCATGGCGAGACGCGTGGCGATCTCGACGGCTCGCGGCGTCGCCACGACCGCCTCGTCCTGAGACTCGGCGACGAAGATCACGTCGACATCGCTGACGTAGTTCAGCTCGCGCGCGCCGGCCTTGCCCATGCCGATGATCGCGAGCCGCGTCGCCGCGAGCTCCGCCGCGGCGTAGCGGCCGGGCGCGGCGGGCGCGCCCTCGTCGCGCGAAACGATGCGTCGCGCCCCGGCGACCGCCGCGTCGAGGGCCGCACCCGCGAGGTCGGCGAGCCCTGCGGCGACGACGTCGACGACGTCGACGGCGTCGTGGCGAGTGAGATCGTAGACCGCGATGCCCGTGAGCAGTCGACGGTACCGGGCGCGGATCGCGGCGGCGACGACGTCGGGCTCGAGGGCGGCGGCGCCCGACAGTTCGTCGACCGCGGCGAGCAGGAGGGTGCGGGCCTCGGCGGACGACGGCGGCGGCACCGGCAGCGCGCGCAGCAGTGCGATGTCGGCGGGATGGCGGCTCAGGAAGTCGGCGAGACCGCGCGATGCGCCGACAAGTCGCGCCAGGCGATCGGCCGCTGCGGGCTCGGCGAGCACCGCGACGAGTTCGGCGGGCGCACGGTCGTGGAGGCGCTCGAGCTCGGCGAGTGCCGAGTCGGGATCGGCCGCGGCGCCGAGCGCCTCGAGCAGCGCTTCGCCGTCGACGCCCGTCGCCTCGGCGAGTCGCCCCAGGCCGGCCGACGCCCGATCGAGATCTTCGAAGCCCGCCCGCGCGAGCCGACCGAGCGTCGGAGCCTGTCGAGACACGCGGTCAGAGGATCTCGAGGTTGCGCTGCAGCTCGAACGGCGTGACCTGCGAACGGTAATCGCGCCATTCGGCCCGCTTGTTCGCGAGCACGTAGTTGTAGACCTGCTCGCCGAGCGTCTCGGCGACGAGTTCCGAGCCCTCCATGTACTCGATCGCGTGGTCGAGGCTCGCCGGCAGCGGGTTGTACCCGAGCGCGCGACGTTCGCTGTCGGTGAGGGCCCAGACGTCGTCTTCGGCCTCGGGCGGCAGCTCGTACCCCTCTTCGATGCCCTTCATGCCGGCCGCGAGCAGCAGCGAGAAGGCGAGGTAGGGGTTGGCCGCCGAGTCGATCGCGCGATACTCGACGCGGGCGCTCTGGCCCTTGTTGGGCTTGTAGAGCGGCACCCGCACGAGCGCCGACCGGTTGTTGTGGCCCCAGCAGATGAAGCTCGGGGCCTCGTCGCCGCCCCAGAGGCGCTTGTACGAGTTCACGAACTGGTTCGTCACGGCCGAGATCTCGTTCGCGTGGCGCAGGAGGCCGGCGATGAAGTGACGGCCGATCTTCGAGAGCTGGTACTGCGCTCCCGGCTCGTAGAAGGCGTTCGTGTCGCCCTCGAAGAGCGACAGGTGGGTGTGCATGCCCGAACCCGGGTACTGCGAGAACGGCTTCGGCATGAACGTCGCGTAGACGCCCTGCTCGATCGCCACCTCTTTCACGACCGTGCGGAAGGTCATGATGTTGTCGGCGGTCGTCAGCGCGTCGGCGTAGCGGAGGTCGATCTCGTTCTGGCCGGGACCCGCCTCGTGGTGGCTGAACTCGACCGAGATGCCGAGGTCTTCGAGCATGCGCACCGAACGACGACGGAAGTCGTGCGCGGTGCCGCCCGGCACGTTGTCGAAGTAGCCGGCCGAGTCGACGGGGATGGGGCCGTCCTCGCCGAACTTCGACGAGCGCAGCAGGTAGAACTCGATCTCGGGGTGCGTGTAGAAGGTGAAGCCGCGATCGGCCGCCCGCTCGAGCGTGCGCTTCAGCACGTTGCGCGGATCGGCGACGGCCGGCTCGCCGTCGGGCGTCGTGATGTCGCAGAACATGCGGCCCGTCGGGTCGATGTCGCCGCGCCACGGGAGCGTCTGGAAGGTCGACGGGTCGGGGTAGGCCAGCAGGTCGGACTCGAAGGTGCGGCTGAGCCCCTCGATGGCGGAGCCGTCGAAGCCGATGCCCTCGGTGAAGGCGCCCTCGACCTCGGCGGGTGCGATCGCGACCGACTTCAAGGTGCCGACGACGTCGGTGAACCAGAGCCTGACGAACTTGACGCCCCGTTCCTCGATCGTGCGAAGAACGAAGTCACGCTGCTTATCCATCCACACCCTCTCTCGCATCATCCAGAGTACTGGCTCGCACTCCCTTCACCGCGACGTTCCATGGGCGGATGCCTCCGCCGCGTGTGCGAGGATGGCGACATGTCAGGCGAGCCCCAGACCGCAGCATCCGACGACCAGCCGGTCGAGCAGAACCCCTACGGGGGCGCGCCGACGCCGGGTGCCCCGAAGCGGGTGCGCACGCGGCACTTCCAGAACGCGAAGCGCGACGGCATCAAGATCACCGGGCTCACGAGCTACGACCAGCTCACGGCGCGCATCTTCGACGAGGCGGGCATCGACTTCCTCCTCGTCGGCGACTCGGCCGGCAACAACGTGCTCGGCTACGAGACCACCCTCCCCGTCACCGTCGACGACCTGATCCCCCTGACCCGCGCGGTCGCCGGCGCCGTCAAGCGCGCCTTCGTCATCGCCGACATGCCCTTCGGCTCGTACGAGAACGGTCCCGAGGACGCGCTGCACACCGCGGTGCGCTTCATGAAGGAGACCGGCGCCCACGCCGTCAAGCTCGAGGGCGGTGAGCGCAGCCACAAGCAGATCCGCCGCATCGTCGGCGCCGGCATCCCGGTCATGGCGCACATCGGCTACACCCCGCAGAGCGAGCACGGCCTCGGCGGCCATGTCATCCAGGGCCGCGGCGACGGCGTCAAGCAGCTCCTCGCCGACGCGAAGGCCGTGCAGGACGCGGGCGCATTCGCCGTCGTGCTCGAGATGGTTCCCGCCGACGCGGCGCGTCAGGTCACCGAACTGCTCGACATCCCGACGATCAGCGTCGGCGCAGGACCGCACACCGACGGGCAGCTGCTCGTCTGGACGGACTGGGCCGGCCTCACGATCGGACGCGTGCCGAAGTTCGTCAAGCAGTACGCCGATCTCTCGGGCATTCTGGCGAACGCGGCCAAGGCGTGGCGCGACGACGTCGAGTCGGGCAGCTACCCGAACGCCGAGCACTCGTACGAGTAGGGCGCGGCGGCGGCGCTCCCGGTCAGTTCTCGGAGGCGTCCTCCTCGGCCCACTTCGCGCTGTTCGCCCGCAGGATCTCGAGCGCTCGCTCGGCCTCGGCGTGCGTCTCGAACGGGCCGACGCGATCGACTGACGGCGAGACGAACCCCTGCTCGACCTCGCCCGTCTTCAGGTTGTACCAGTACCGGTGCTCGATGTCCTCGGCCATAGGCTGATCCTATGCCCAAGGACCCCTCCTGCCACCTGATCCCCGGCCGTCTGTCACCGAACCGCGCCGTCCCGGCGTCGATCGCCCGACCCGAGTACGTCGGTCGCGCCGCCCCCGCCGCGAACCGCGACGGCGACCGCTACACGCCCGACGAGGTCGAGCGCATCCGTGCGGCCGGGCGCGTCGCCGCCGGCGCGATCGAGGCCGCGGCCGCCGCGATCAGGCCGGGCGTCACGACCGACGAGCTCGACCGCATCGCGCACGAGTTCATCGTCGCGCACGGCGCCTACCCGTCGACGCTCGGCTACCGGGGCTACCCGAAGTCGAGCTGCACCTCGGTCAACGAGGTCATCTGCCACGGCATCCCCGACGACACCGCGCTCGCCGACGGCGACCTCGTGAACATCGACGTCACCGCCTACCTCGACGGAATGCACGGCGACCTCAACCACACCTTCGTCGTCGGCACGGCGAGCGAGGAGGCGACCCTCCTCGTCGAGCGCACGCGCGAGGCGCTGGCGCGTGGCATCCGCGCCGTCGCCCCCGGACGCCAGGTGAACGTCATCGGCCGGGCGATCGAGGCGTACGCGAAGCGCTTCGGGTACGGGGTGGTGCGCGACTACACCGGTCACGGCGTGGGGCGCGCGTTCCACACCGGTCTCGTGATCCCCCACTTCGACGACCCGAGCGCGACGACGCTGATCGAACCCGGCATGGTGTTCACGATCGAGCCGATGCTGACCCTCGGCGGGATCGAGTGGGACGTCTGGGACGACGACTGGACGGTCGTCACCCGCGACCGCTCGCTGACCGCCCAGTTCGAGCACACCCTGGTCGTCACCGAGCGCGGCACCGAGATCCTCACGCTGCCCTGAGCCTCGACGAGCGCCCCGTCCCCGCGGGATAGTGTGATTCGCATGAGCACGCAACTCGGGATCGGCATCGACATCGGCGGTACGGGCATCAAAGGGGCCGTCGTCGACCTCGGCTCGGGTGAACTGGTCTCCGATCGCATCAAGGTGAAGACGCCCGAGGGCGGTCGGCCCGACGACATCCTCGCGGCGACCGAGGAGCTGCTCGGGCGGCTCTCCGCCGACTTCGACGACTCCCTCCCCCTCGGCGTCTGCTTCCCCGCGATCGTGAAGCACGGGCGTACGCTCTCGGCCGCGAACATCTCGCACGAGTGGATCGGCCTGCCCGCCGAAGAGCTGTTCGAGCAGACCTTCGGCCGCGAGATCCACTTCATCAACGACGCGGATGCCGCCGGCTACGCCGAATCGCGCTACGGCGCGGCGGTCGACGCCGACGGGCTCGTCATCCTCACCACGCTCGGCACCGGCATCGGCTCGGCGTTCCTCTACGACGGCGTGCTCGTGCCGAACACCGAGCTCGGGCACATCGAGCTCGACGGCACCGAGGCCGAGAAGCGCGCGGCCTACTCTGCGATGGAGCGCGAGGGGCTCGACTGGGCGCAATGGGCCGAACGGCTGCAGCGCTTCTACGCGCACGTCGAGTTCATCTTCTCGCCCGACCTGCTCGTCATCGGGGGCGGGGTCTCGAAGCACCACGAGCAGTTCCTGCCACTGCTCGAGCTGAAGACCCCGATCGTGCCGGCGGTGCACCGCAACAACGCGGGCATCCTCGGCGCCGCGTCCCTCGCGGCGAAGTAGGGGCCGAGCGGGCCGGCCGAGACGCCGGGTCCGACTCACCGGAGTCGGCGATTCACTCCTGCTTCGCAGCGGACACGTCGACGCAGACGACTCCCGTGTTGCCGTCCTGGTCTGCGATCACCGTGAGCGAGGGCGCATCGCGGTCGTCGACGACCGTCCCGCCCGCGGCGACGGCGGCGGCGATCCGCTGCTCGGCGACCTCGGGCGCCACGTAGACCTCGAGGTGGAACCGCTGCCGCGCGGTCTCGTGCTCGTCGCCGTCGCCGTCGCCGAACCACAGGTTCGGCACCCGTGCCGTGGCGTCTCTGACCTCGTCGCTGGGCGACCCGCGCCCCTGCGACTCGGCGCTCCCGGTGAGCAGCGCGGCCCACACCGGGGCGATCGTCGCGGAGCGGGTCGTGTCGAGGCCGAGCTCGATCTCACTGACCGAGGCGGGGTCGGCGACGATCCCCTGGTCCGCGGCGATCTCGGTGATCCGTCGCGCGAGGTCGACGTCCTGCCGGGTCACCCATTCGACGAGGTGCTCGATGCCCTCGCCGTCGCGGTAGACCGCGTCGTCGCTGACCAGCTCGAGATCGACGTGTCCCTCGCCGATCGACACGCGCGGGTGGTGGCCGAGGGCGTCGCCCGCTTCACCCACCGCGACGACGAACCGTGCGCCGGAACTGAAGCCGTCGACCACGAAGCGGGCATGCAGGCCCTGGGCCAGCTTGCGCCAGTCGGTCAAGTTCGCCGCGGCGATCTGCTCGCCCTTCAGCATGTCCATGGACGCGGAGTCTAGCTCCGGTCGGCCGCGGCGGCCATCGTCGCAGCTCGTAAGCAGACTCGCCGTCGGATTCGGGCGGGTGCCCGCCGGCGAGCGGAGGAGTGCGAGCGGGCCGGCTGATACGCCGGGTTCTGTTCACCGGGCGCTTGCGCGACACCGGCTGGACGGCCATCTCTCTCGGGGGCACGTTGCCGTGACCCTCCAGCGGCCTACCCGGGAACGGGACGGGTCGCCCCATAGTTCCCTGTCTGGCCTTGCTCCGGACGAGGTTTACCGAGCCGACCGCGTCACCGCGGCCGCTGGTGGGCTCTTACCCCACCGTTTCACCCTTACCCGGCGCTTGCGCACCGGGCGGTCTGCTTTCTGTGGCACTGTCTCGCGGGTTGCCCCGGGTGGGTGTTACCCACCGTCCTACCCTGTGGAGCCCGGACGTTCCTCGGCGCACGATCGGAACCGTGCGACGCGACCGTCTTGCCGACCCACTCGCCCTTGCAGTCTACCGTCAGAGACCCGACTCGTCGGTGCGCACGAGGATGCGGTCGCACTCGGGGCACTGCACGACCTCGTCGGGCGCTGCGCGGCGCACCTGCTCGAGGTCGGAGCCCGTGAGCGTGATCGTGCAGCCGCCGCAGGTGCGCTGGCGGAGCAGGGCCGCGCCGACGCCGGCACCGCGGGCGCGACGCTGCTCGTAGAAGGCGAGCAGTTCGGCGGGGACCCCAGCGGCGACGACCTCGCGGTCGCGTTCGGTCTGCTCGCGCTCGACGGCGAGCGTGCCAGCGGCCTCGTCGCGCTCGGCTTCGAGCGCGGTCACCTCGGTGACGATCGCGGCACGCTGCAGGTCGATGCTCGACACGGCGACCTCGGCCTCCTCGACGCGCTCCATGACGACGAGCTCCTGGTCTTCGAGGTCGGAGCGGCGCTTCGCGAGCGACGCGAGCTCGGCCTCGAGCGCGGTGACGTCCTTCACCGAGGAGGTGTGCTGGAGTCGCTCGCTGTCGCGGGCCATCCTCGCCTCGACGAGCGCGACGTCGGACTCGAGCCGCGCGAGTTCGGCCTTCGCGTCTTCGAGCGCGCCGATCGCCTCGGCGCGGGTGCCGCGCACGGCGGAGTCGCGCTGCGCGAGCTCGGCCAACGGAGCGGTCTGCGGCAGTGAGCCGAGGCGGTGCGCGAGCTGCGCGACCCGGGTGTCGATCGACTGCAGGCGCAGCAGCTCTTGCTGCTCGGCGGGGCTGGCCTTCACGTGTTGCTCCTCGTGGGGGTCGGGATGGAAGAAGTCATCATTGCACGACCTGGAAATCCCAGGGGTCGGTGCGGATCTCGCTCACGGCGACCTCGACGCCGGGCAGAGCCGCGCGCAGCTCGGCCGCCGCGGTCTCGAGCCAGAGCCATTCACTCGCCCAGTGCGAGAGGTCGACGAGCGCGGGGCCGCCGCCGAGCATGGCCTGTTCGCGAGCTTCGGAGGCGGGGTGATGCCGGAGGTCGGCGGTGACGTAGACGTCGGCGGCGCGCACGAGCGGGTGACCGAGCAGCGAGTCGCCGGCGCCGCCGCACACGGCGACGGTCTCGACCGGGTCGTCGAAGCCGCCCGCGACGCGCACGCCCGTCGCCGTCGGCGGCAGCACCTCGGCGAGACGGCGCGCGAGTCGCCCGAGGGTCGTCGGCTCGGCGAGACGGCCCACGCGTCCGATGCCGGTCGCGCCGTCGTCGGATGCCTCGATCGGCCGCGTATCGACGAGCCCGAGCCGCTCGGCGAGCACCGCGGAGGTGCCGGTCGCGACGACGTCGGCGTTCGTATGTGCGGCGAGCAGCGCGCTGCCGCCCCGGATGAGCTTGGCGAGCAGTGCGCCCTTGTATCGGTCTTCGGCGATGCTCGTGACGCCGCGCAGCAGCAGCGGGTGATGCGCGATCAGAAGGTCGGCCCGCTGTTCGACTGCCTCGTCGACGGTGGCGGCGACGGCGTCGACCGCGAGCAGGACGCGGTGGACCGGGGCGTCCATCGCTCCGGAGACGAGCCCCGAGGCATCCCACGGCTCGGTGCCCGAGGCCGGCCACAGTCGTTCGGTGACGGCGAGGACATCGGCGAGTTGCTGGGGCACCCGTCCAGCCTAGCGTCGGGCCTCCGCGGCGACGAGCGGCCGCCCGCCGGATCGACGTCGCCTCGTCAGGCGGGTGCGCCGCTGACGCGCACGAGCATCTTGCCCGTGTTCGCGCCGCGCATCATCGCGAGGAAGGCGTCGACGGTGTTCTCGATGCCGTCGACGACGGTCTCGTCGTACGCGATGCGACCCTCGGCGAACCAGCCCGTCATCCGTTCGGTGAACTCGGGCGCGAGGTGCAGATAGGCCGCGAGCGTGAACCCGGTGACCTCGAGACCGCGGGTGATGATGTTCGCCAGGTTGTCGGGCCCCGGCACCCGCTCGGTGGTGTTGTAGCCGGCGATGGCACCGCAGAGTGCCAGGCGCCCGCCGTCGTTCATCACGTCGAGCGCCGCCTCGAGGTGATCGCCGCCGACGTTGTCGAAGAAGACGTCGACCCCCTCGGGCGCGAGTGCGGCGAGCTGCTCGCGCACCGGAGCATCCTTGTAGACGAAAGCCGCGTCGTAGCCGTACTTCTCCGTGAGCAGGGCCGCCTTCTCGGCGGTGCCGGCCGACCCGATCACCCGCTTCGCGCCGAGGAGCTTCGCGATCTGTCCGACGGCGGTGCCGACAGCTCCGGCCGCACCCGAGACGAAGACGGTGTCGCCCTCCCGCAGATCTGCGATGGCGGTGAGGCCGACGTAGGCCGTCAGCCCGGTCATGCCGAGGATGTGCAGCCGAAGCGACGACGGGACGCCGGGCACCTCGGGCACGGCGCGGAATGACGCGGCCGGCGCCTGGACGCCGTCGGCCCATCCGTGCTGGTGCAGCACCACGGTGCCCACGGGCAGCTCAACGGCAGCCGAGGCGACCACGCGACCGATCGCGCCGCCGGCGATCACCTCGCCGAGTGCGTAGGGGGCGACGTAGCTGCGCACGTCGTTCATCCGCCCGCGCATGTACGGGTCGACGGAGACGAACTCGTTGGACACGCGCACCTCCCCCGGCGAGAGCTCGGGGTGCACGACGGTGACCGTGCGGAAGTCGTCGTGCGTCGGCCAGCCCTGCGGGCGGCGGGCGAGGTGGATCTGCGTGCTGGTGGAGTTGCTCATGGCTCTTCTCTGCGAATGCTGCGAGGGCAAGGTCGGGTTGGGTGGCGGGAAGCCGGAATAGTCGGGGCGGTCGGCTCGGGTCAGAGCGCGAGTCCGATCGCGAGCGCGAGGACGCCGAGCGCGGGGATGACCCCCTGCTTGAGCGCAGCGCCGGCCTTGTCGGGGCTCGACAGCAGCAGGACGAGGCTCGCGGCGACCATCGAGCCGGCACCGGTGAACACGAGCGTCGCGCCGATGACGGGCTCACCCGCGGCGAAGAACACGATGCCGGCGGCGACCGCGACGGCCAGGAAGAGGTTGTAGAACCCCTGGTTGAACGCGAGCTCCTTCTGCACCGCGGCCTGTTCGACCGTGCCGGTGCCGAAGATGCTCCGGGCCCGCTTGCTCGTCCAGGCGATGGACTCGAGATAGAAGATGAAGACGTGCACGAGCGCCGCGATGCCGGCGAGCACGAGTCCCGCGATGACCATGGGAGTCCTTTCGAAGCGGCGGAATGCCGCGGATGATTATTGTACCGTTCGATCCAATATATACTGGATCGACCGGTACGCAAATCGAAGGGATCGTCGATGGGACGCACGCAGACGTTCGACACGGGCGACGTCGTGCGCGCCGCGCGCGCGGTGTTCTGGGAGCACGGCTTCGAGAGCGCAGCCTTGCCCGAGCTCGAGCGCGTCACCGGCCTCAGCCGATCGAGCATCTACCACGCGTTCGGCTCGAAGCGGGGCCTGTTCGACGCGGCCGTCGACAGCTACCTCGACGAGGTGATCCGCCCCCGGCTCGCCCCGATGACCGTCGACCCGGTCGCCCCGACCGCACTCGAGGAGTACCTGACCGGCCTGCGCGAGGCGCTGGCCCGGCACGGCACGCTGCCGGCGACGAGTGGGTGCCTCCTCGTCAACGCCTCCGCCTCCCCGATCGGGCACGATGACGCCGTGGCGCGCACGATCGCCTCGTACCGGGCGGAGCTCCGTGCAGCTTTCGGAAACGGGGTCCGAGCCCGCGTGGCGGGCGCGACGCGCGATGATCAGGATCTGCTCGCCGACATCTGCACCGGGCTCGTCATCTCGGCGTTCGCGTCGGTCCGCGTCGAACCCGCGGCCGCGGCCGGATACCTCGACAACGCGAGGGCTCTCATCGCCGCGCATCCCGCCTGACCCCGCGGCCCGGGGTTCGGCGTGCGATGGAGGGAGTGGGCCCTGCCGGGCTCGAACCGACGACATCCACGGTGTAAACGTGGCGCTCTACCAACTGAGCTAAAGGCCCGCCGCGCGTGCGACGCATCCGCAATGCTATCGCGGCGACGGAATGCGCGGCGCGGCCGGTGCGCTCAGTCGTCGCGCAGGGATGCGAGCGCTTCGCGGTACTGCTCGATCGAGCGCGGCTCGCCGGGCGGCGTCGCGAAGGCTGCGCGGATCACGCCGCCCTCGTCGATCACGAAGGTCGCACGGGCCGCGTGGCCGCGATCCTCGACGAAGACGTCGTACGCCCTGGCGACTTCGCCGTGCGGCCAGAAGTCGGCGAGCAGCGGGAACGTGTAGCCCTGCTCCTCCGCCCAGGCGCGCAGCGCGAACTTCGAGTCGACCGAGATGCCGACGAGGTGCACGCCCGCGTCGTCGAACATCGAGAGCTGGTCGCGCAACGCGCAGAGTTCGCCCTGGCAGGTGCGCGAGAAGGCGAGCGGGAAGAAGACGAGCACGACCGGCTTCTCGGCGCGGAGCGCGGCGAGCCCGACCGTTCGGCCGAGGTGGTCGAGGAGTTCAAAGTCGGGGGCTGGGGCACCGATCTGCAGCGGCATCCGTTCTCTTCTCTGCTTTGTCGGAAGGCTGAGCGAAGGCACAGCCGACCGAGCCGAAACGTTGTGCGAATGTCACTAGTATGGCCAAGTGTGATCGGTCGAAACCCGGCCGTTCGTCGTGCGCGCGCAGCACCCCGCGCGCAGTAGATCTGCCGTAGAGAAAGGTCGAGTGTGACTGTCAACGACCAGGACCCTTACTCCGTCGAGGCGCTGGACGCCGATCCCGAAGAGACGAGCGAGTGGGCCGAATCCCTTGACGCGCTCGTCGCCGAGAAGGGCCACCAGCGCGGGCGCGAGATCATGCTCAGCCTGCTCAAGCGCTCGAAGGAGCTCCACCTCGGCGTGCCGATGGTGCCGACGACCGACTACCTGAACACCATCGCCCCCGAGAACGAGCCCGCGTTCCCCGGCAACGAAGACGTCGAGCGCCGCTACCGCGCCTGGCTCCGCTGGAACGCCGCCATCCTCGTGCACCGTGCGCAGCGCCCGGGCATCGCCGTCGGCGGCCACATCTCCACCTACGCGGGCGCAGCGTCGCTCTACGAGGTCGGGCTCAACCACTTCTTCCGCGGCCAGGACCACCCCGGCGGCGGCGACCAGATCTTCTTCCAGGGCCACGCCTCCCCCGGCATGTACGCCCGCGCGTTCCTCGAGGGGCGTTTCGGCGAGAACGACCTCGACGGCTTCCGCCAAGAGAAGTCGCGTGCGCCGCACGGACTCTCGAGCTACCCGCACCCGCGTCTCATGCCCGAGTTCTGGCAGTTCCCGACCGTGTCGATGGGCCTCGGCCCGATCAACGCGATCTACCAGGCCCAGCTCAACAAGTACCTCACCAACCGCGGCATCAAGGACGCCAGCGACCAGCAGGTCTGGGCGTTCCTGGGCGACGGCGAGATGGACGAGGTCGAGAGCCGCGGTCAGCTCCAGGTCGCCGCGAACGAGGGCCTCGACAACCTCAACTTCGTGATCAACTGCAACCTGCAGCGCCTCGACGGCCCCGTGCGCGGCAACGGCAAGATCATCCAGGAGCTCGAGAGCTTCTTCCGCGGTGCCGGCTGGAACGTCATCAAGGTCGTCTGGGGCCGCGAGTGGGACGACCTGCTCGCGCGCGACCACGACGGCGCGCTCCGCAACCTGATGAACGTCACGCCCGACGGCGACTACCAGACGTACAAGACCGAGTCGGGCGCCTACGTGCGCGAGAACTTCTTCGGACGCGACCCGCGCGCGCTCGAGCTCGTCTCGCACCTCAGCGACGACGAGGTCTGGGGCCTCAAGCGCGGCGGCCACGACTACCGCAAGATCTACGCGGCGTTCAAGGCGGCGACCGAGCACAAGGGCCAGCCCACGGTCATCCTCGCGAAGACCATCAAGGGGTACGGTCTCGGCAAGTCCTTCGAGGGGCGCAATGCGACGCACCAGATGAAGAAGATGACGCTCGACAACCTCAAGACCTTCCGCGACGAGATGCGCATCCCGATCTCCGACGCGCAGCTCGAGGAGAACCCGTACCTGCCGCCGTACTACCACCCCGGCCAGGACGACGAGGCGATCCAGTACCTGCAGGAGCGCCGTCGCGAGCTCGGCGGCTTCGTGCCCGAACGTCGCTCGAAGCACGTCGCGCTCAACCTGCCCGACGACTCGACCTACGCGATCGCGAAGAAGGGCTCGGGCACGCAGGAGATCGCCACCACGATGGCCTTCGTGCGCCTCCTGAAAGACCTGATCCGCTCGAAGGACTTCGGCCACCGCATCGTGCCGATCATCCCCGACGAGGCGCGCACCTTCGGCATCGACGCGTTCTTCCCCACCGCGAAGATCTACAACCCGAACGGCCAGCACTACACCTCGGTCGACCGCGAACTGCTGCTCGCCTACAAGGAGAGCCCGCAGGGCCAGATCGTCCACGTCGGCATCAACGAGGCGGGCGCATTCGCCGCGTTCACGAACATCGGCACCTCGTACGCCACGCAGGGCGAGCCGCTCATCCCGGTGTACGTCTTCTACTCGATGTTCGGGTTCCAGCGCACGGGCGACGCGATGTGGGCCGCCGGCGACCAGATGGCGCGCGGCTTCATCATCGGCGCGACCGCCGGGCGCACCACCCTCACGGGTGAGGGCCTCCAGCACGCCGACGGCCACTCGCCGCTGCTCGCCTCGACGAACCCCGCGGTCATCTCGTACGACCCCGCCTACGGCTACGAGATCGGGCACATCATGCGCGCCGGCCTCGAGCGCATGTACGGCGGCAACCACGCCGACCCGAACGTCATGTACTACCTCACGGTGTACAACGAGCCGATCGTGCAGCCCGCCGAGCCCGAGGGCGTCGACGTCGAGGGTCTCCTCCGCGGCATCCACCGCCTCTCGGAGTCGAACGCAGCCGGGCCCAAGGCGCAGCTGCTCGCCTCCGGCGTGGCCGTGCCGTGGATCCTCGAGGCGCAGCAGCTCCTCGCGGAAGACTGGGGCGTCTCGGCCGACGTCTGGTCGGTCACGAGCTGGTCGGAGCTGCGCCGCGACGGCCTCGCCTCCGACGAGCACAACTTCCTGAACCCCGACGCCGAGCGGCGCGTGTCGTACCTGACGCAGAAGCTCGCGGGGGCCCGTGGCCCGTTCGTCGGCGTGTCCGACTACATGCACGCGGTGCCCGACCAGATCCGTGCCTACGTGCCCGGCCAGTACGCGACCCTCGGCGCCGACGACTTCGGGTTCTCCGACACGCGTCCCGCCGCCCGCCGCTTCTTCAAGATCGACGGCCCCTCGGTGGTCGTCCGCACGCTCGAGATGCTCGCCGAGCGCGGCGAGGTCGACCGCGCGCTGCCCGCACAGGCGATCGAGAAGTACCGTCTGCACGACGTCAACGCCGGCACCACCGGATCGGCCGGCGGCGAGAGCTAGCAGGCGACGAGGTGGCGACGAAGCCGAAGACGAAGGCGGAGACGCTCGCGTGGTTGCGGACCATCGCGGGCGAGCTCGCGACCGCGACGCTCAAGCGGCTCGAAGACACGTTGCCGTGGTACGGCGACATGCCGCCGAGCCGCCGCTCCGCCGTCGGCCTCGTCGCCCAGGCCGGAATCTCATCGTTCATCTCATGGTTCGACGACCCTCGATCGACGCCCTGGATCGCCGCCGACGTGTTCGGTGCGGCTCCTCGTGAGCTGCTGCGGTCGGTGAGCCTGCAGCAGACGCTGCAGCTCATCAGGGTGACGGTCGAGGTCGTCGAGGACCGCGTGAAGGACGGCAGCGAGCCGCTCCGCGAGGCGATCCTGCTCTACTCGCGCGAGATCGCCTTCGCCGCGGCCGACGTGTACGCGAGGGCCGCCGAGGCCCGCGGCCTCTGGGACGCCAGGCTCGAGGCACTCGTGGTCGACTCGATCCTCTCGGGCGAGGCCGACGACGAGCTGCCGAGCCGCATCGCGGCGCTCGGCTGGCACGGTCACGGCGAGGTCGCGGTGCTCGTCGGCACCGCCCCCAAGCAGCTCGACGTCGACCACGTGCGTCGCGCGGCACGGCACATGCACGCCGACGTTCTCATCGGCGTGCAGGGCAACCGCCTCGTGCTCGTCATCGGTCGGGCCGACCCGCTCGCCCGCGAGGCTGAGGAGGCGATCGGCACCGCGCCGGCGCTGACCTTCATGGAGATCGCCGCGCAGCTCGAACCGCACTTCGGCCCCGGTCATCTCGTGCTGGGGCATGCGGTGCCGAACCTCGTCGACGCGTCGAAGAGCGCCAAGGCGGCCCTGGCAGGATTCGCCGTCGCCCGATCGTGGCGCCACGCTCCACGGCCCGTGCACGCCGACGACCTGCTTCCCGAGCGCGCCCTCGCCGGCGACCCGCTCGCCCGCGCGACCCTCGTGCACCGCATCTACCGCCCGCTGCGCGCGCACTCCACCGAGCTGCTCACGACGCTGTGGAGCTATCTCGACAACGGCCGCTCGCTCGAGGCGACGGCTCGAGAGCTCTTCGTGCACCCGAACACGGTGCGGTACCGCCTGAAGCGCGTCTCCGACGTGATCGGTTGGGATGCCACGGGTGCCCGCGAGGCGCTCATCCTGCAGTCGGCGCTCATCATCGGGTCGATGAGCGATCACGAGCACGGCAGCACGCCGCCGCGTCGGCCCTGATCACGACTCGCACGGTCGACTTCACGCGCGTCCCGCACTTCCGCTGTGTCGTCGACACAAGGGTTTCGCGAAGAGCTTGTAGCGTGTGCACACCACTTGCGGCCCGGTGATTGGCAGACTGGGGTGGTGATCGTCGTCGTCTGCCCTGGACAGGGCTCTCAGACCCCCGGATTCCTCGCCCCCTGGCTCGACGTGCCCGGCTATGCCGAGCGCCTCGACGCGTTCTCCGCGGCCGCGGGCCTCGACCTCGCCGCGCACGGCACCGTCAGCGACGCCGACACCATCCGCGACACCGCGGTGGCGCAGCCCCTGATCGTCGCGGCCGGCCTGCTCACCCTCGGCGGGCTCCTCGCCGACGGGCGTGCCGAGCGCATCGGCGGCATCGCAGGTCACTCGGTCGGCGAGATCACCGCGGCCGCCGGCTCCGGCGTGCTCAGCGACACCGACGCGATCGGCTTCGTCGCCGAGCGCGGTCGCGCCATGGCGGATGCCGCGGCGCAGGTCGCGACCGGCATGAGCGCCGTCATCGGGGCCGACGAGGCAGAGCTGCTCGCCCGACTCGCCGCGCTCGGGCTCGAGCCCGCGAACTTCAACGGCGGCGGGCAGATCGTCGTCGCGGGTGCGCTCGACGCGCTCGAGCAGCTGAAGGCCGAGCCCCCGGCCGGTGCGCGGGTCATCCCGCTGCAGGTCGCGGGCGCCTTCCACACGCGCTACATGCAGCCCGCTGTCGAGCGCCTTGCGCAGGTCGCCGCGACGCTCGTGCCCGCCGATCCCGACCTGCCGCTGTGGAGCAACCGCGATGGCGGCCGCGTAGCATCCGGTGCGACCTTCCTCGAGCTGCTCGTCGGCCAGGTCTCCTCGCCCGTGCGCTGGGACCGCTGCATGGCCTCCTTCGCCGAGGCCGGCGTGACCGGCATCATCGAGCTCGCCCCCGCCGGCGCACTCGTCGGGCTCGCGAAGCGCGCCCTCAAGGGCGTGCCGACCGTCGCCGTGAAGACCCCCGACGACCTCGCCGCCGCGATCGACCTCATCGATCAGGCCGCCTGATCCCCCGCATCACGAGAAAGCCGAGCATGACGAGACCAACTCTCCAGCAGTCGCACGGGCCCGCGTACACCCGCATCTACGCCCTCGGCGCCGCCCGCGGTGCGAACGCGGTGCCGAACGACGACCTCGTCGGCCCGATCAACTCCTCCGACGAGTGGATCCAGCAGCGCACGGGCATCATCACCCGCGCCCGCGCCGGCGCCGACGTGTCGGCGCTCGATCTCGCCACCGAGGCGGCGAAGGAGGCGATCGCACGTTCGGGCGTCGCTCCCGAGCTCATCGACCTCGTGATCGTCGCGACGATCTCGAACGTGCAGCAGACCCCGTCGATGGCCGCCGTCGTCGCCGACCGGGTGGGCGCGAACCCCGCCGCGGCCTACGACAGCAACGCCGCGTGCGCCGGCTACGCCTATGCGGTCGCCCAGGCCGACGCCCTCATCCGCACGGGCGGCGCGCACTACGCGCTCGTCATCGGCGCCGAGAAGCTCTCGGACGTCGTCGACCCGACCGATCGGAGCATCTCGTTCCTGCTCGGCGACGGTGCCGGTGCCGCGGTCATCGGCCCGAGCGACACGCCCGGGATCGCACGCACCGTGTGGGGCTCCGACGGCTCGAAGGCGGGTGCGGTCGGCATGAACGGCACGCTCACCGAGTTCCGCGACGGCACGGCCGAGTGGCCGACGCTGCGCCAGGAGGGCCAGACGGTCTTCCGCTGGGCCGTCTGGGACATGGCGAAGGTCGCGAAGCAGGCGCTGGATGCCGCGGGCGTCACGAGCGCCGACCTCGCCGCCTTCATCCCGCACCAGGCGAACATGCGCATCATCGACGAGTTCGCGAAGCAGTTGAAGCTGCCCGAGTCCGTCGTGATCGCGCGCGACATCGCGACGACCGGCAACACCTCGGCCGCGTCCATCCCGCTCGCGACGCACCGTCTGCTCGAAGAGCACCCTGAACTTTCCGGGGGCCTCGCCCTCCAGATCGGCTTCGGCGCGGGCCTCGTGTTCGGCGCCCAAGTGGTGGTTCTTCCCTGAACCGCCGACCCCTGTCCATCTAGACTGTCTCTCGGTCAAACGAGACACCCCTCAAGGAGAAGAACCATGGCATTGTCCACCGAAGAAGTGCTTGCCGGCCTGGCCGAGCTCATCAACGACGAGACCGGCATTGCAACCGACACGGTTGAGCTGGACAAGTCGTTCACCGACGACCTCGACATCGACTCGATCTCGATGATGACCATCGTCGTCAACGCCGAAGAGAAGTTCGACGTGAAGATCCCCGACGAAGAGGTCAAGAACCTCAAGACCGTCGGCGACGCCGTCAGCTTCATCGTCAAGGCCCAGGCCTAGTCGCTGCGACGAGCGGGCCGCGGCATCGCCCGGCCCGCTCGATCCGTTTCCTTCGCCTTCCTCCCCCGGAGTGTTTTCGTCATGACCAAGAAGATCGTCATCACGGGTATCGGTGCGACCTCGCCCATCGGCGGCACCGCTCGTGACAGCTGGAACGCGCTGCTCGCCGGCGAGTCCGGCGCCCGTGCCCTCGAGCACGACTGGGTCGCCGAGCTCGAACTGCCCGTGACCTTCGCAGCGACCGCCAAGGTCGCCGCGTCCGAGGTGCTCGAGCGCCACGAGATGAAGCGGCTCGACCCGTCGAGCCAGTTCGCGCTCATCGCCGGCCGCGAGGCCTGGGCCGACGCGGGCGCCCCCGAGGTCGAGCCCGAGCGGCTCGCCGTCGACTGGGCGACCGGCATCGGCGGCGTCTGGACCCTGCTCGACGCATGGGACACCCTGCGCGAGCGCGGCCCCCGTCGCGTGCTGCCCATGACCGTGCCGATGCTCATGCCGAACGGCCCGGGAGCTGCGGTCGGCATGGACCTGCACGCCCGCGCCGGCATCCGCACCGTCGTCTCGGCATGCGCATCGAGCACCGAGTCGCTCGTCAACGCCTACAACCAGCTGCAGGCGGGCGAGGCCGACGTCGTCATCGCCGGCGGTTCCGAGGCGGCGATCCACCCGATCACCATCGCCTCGTTCGCCTCGATGCAGGCGCTCTCGAAGCGCAACGACGACCCGGCGACCGCGTCGCGCCCGTACGACGTCAACCGCGACGGCTTCGTGATGGGCGAGGGCGCCGCCGCGCTCGTCGTCGAGACCGAGGAGCACGCCAAGGCCCGTGGCGCACGCATCTACGCCGAGCTGCTCGGCGGTGCCGTCACGAGCGACGCGTACCACATCACGGCGCCCGACCCCGCGGGTCTCGGGGCGTCGCGTGCGATGCGCGCGACCCTCGAAGCGGCGGGCCTCGGGCCCGCCGACGTCGCGCACGTCAACGTGCACGCGACGAGTACACCGGTCGGCGACATCGCCGAGTACACGGCGCTCCGCGAGGTCTTCGGTGATCACCTCGACAACATCGCGATCAGTGCGACCAAGGCATCGACCGGGCACCTGCTCGGCGGCGCCGGCGCGATCGAGGCGATGTTCACGGTGCTCGCGCTCCACGAACGCACCGCTCCCCCGACGATCAACGTCACCGAGCTCGACCCCGAGATCCCGCTCGACGTGGTGCGCGAGCCGCGCACGCTCGCCGACGGCGAGCTCGTCGCGATCTCGAACTCGTTCGGCTTCGGCGGGCACAACGCCGTCGTCGGATTCCGTTCGGTCTGACGCCAGTGCATGACGAAGGTCCCGGTGCGATTCGCACCGGGACCTTCGTCGTCGTCGGGCCCGCTGCTTCACTCGTACGTCTGCCGGGGACTCGTCCATCCGACCTCCGCGTCGCGCCGCAGCGGGCCCGCGATCCTCATCACCCCACCTGGTGCAGCCAGACGACGGGGGCGAAGTCGCTGGCATGACGGAACGGCTCGAGTTCGTCGTCCCAGGCCTGGCCGAGCGCGAGCCGCAGTTCGCGGTGCACCTCGAGCGCGTCGAGCCCGCCCACCTCGAGGGCGTAGCGGACGCGGTCCTCTGGGATGACGGTGTTGCCGGCGGCGTCGGTCTGCGCGAAGAAGACGCCGAGCTCGGGCGTGTGCATCCAGCGGGCTCCGTCGTTGCCGGGCGTGGGGTCTTCGCTCACCTCGAAGCGCAACTGCTCCCAGCCGCGCAGCGCCGACGCGATCTTGGCGCCGGTGCCGGGTTCGCCCTCCCAGTAGAACTCGGCGCGCATGGCACCGCGAAGCACGGGCTGTTCCTGCCAATCGAAATTCACGGGTACGCCGAGGGCGCGCCCTGCTGCCCATTCGACGTGCGGACAGAGCGCCCGCAGCGAGGAATGCACGAACAGCACACCCCGCGCGGAGCGTGCGGCCCGCGCGACCGTCTCTGCCATCTCCTTCTCCGTTCTGCTGAGGTGCGTCTTCCCCTACGACCTCTGAACGGCGGGTGGCCGGATGTTCGATTGTGCGCGACAAGCGCCGCATCGCCGATTATGCCCCGGATCAGGGCGGTTCACAAGAGGCCGGGCCGCGGCCGCGCGCTGCGATCCGAAGATCACTATGCTCGGTGAGGTATTCGCTCGACACGAAGGAGTCGCGATGGCCGTTCGTGAGGCGCTCTTGGCATCGCTCATTCCCGGCCCCGGCTACGGCTTCCAGCTGCACGGTGCGCTCACTGCTCGAACGGGCGGCCGGCGCCAGGTGAACGTCGGTCAGAGCTACGCGACGCTCGAACGTGCGACCAAGGCGAAGCTGATCGAGGCGGCCGGCACCACCGAGGACGGCCTGCCGCTGCACCGGCTCACCGCGACCGGCCGCGGCGCCGCCGATGCCTGGCTGGGCGGCGAGGATGCCTCGGGCGCCGACCCGTGGGACGAGACCGTCGACCGCGTGCTGATCGCGGCCTCGCTGCCCGGAGTGGACGTGTCGCCGATCGTGGCGGCCGAGGGTCGGCGCTGGCGCGAACGGCTCGAGGCGGCCGAGTTCGTCGACGATGCCGGCCCCGAGTCGGCATCGGGCACGTCGGCCGACCCCGCGCTGGCCGCGCTCGCCCGTGCGGCCGACGCCGCGCGGGCCCGGGCGGCGATCGACTGGCTCGAGCGCGTGGCCGTGGCCGTGGCATCCGGGCCGTCGCTCGAGCTCGTGCCGAGCGCCGAGCGCCCGCGACGCGGGCGCCGCCCCTCGGCGCCCCCCGAGAGCGACGCCGACCCTCAGCCCTCGGCCATCGCGTAGCTGTCGACCACCGCGAGGTCGAGCGGGAAGTCGACCGGGAAGTCGCCGAAGAGCAGCCGCCCCGAGTCGGCGGCGCACTCGGCGACCGCTGCGGCGACCTCGTCGGCGCGGTCGGCCGGCGTGTGCACGATGATCTCATCGTGGAGGAAGTACACGAGGTGCGGGACCGCCTCGAACGCTCGACCGGAACGCGCGGCCAGGGTGCTCGACGGGGCGAGCGTGCTGAGCCGCGTCCTGAGCGCCGCCATCCAGCAGAGCGCCCATTCGGCGGCGCTGCCCTGCACGACGAAGTTGCGGGTGAATCTGCCCCACTCGCGCGCGGCGGACCGTGCACGCCGCTCGTCGACGGCCGTGGCGTCGGGGTCGCTCGCCCGCGCCTGCGTCTCGCGCCACGAGGCGGGGGGCACCGGCGACGAGCGGCCGAGGTTCGTGGTGACCTGACCGCCGCGCTCCCCCACCGCGGCGGCGCGGTCGACGAGTGCCATCGCACGCGGGTAGGCGCGCGCGAGTCTCGGAACGAGCCGGCCGCTGTCGCCCGTCGTCGCACCGTACATCGCGCCGAGGATCGCGACCTTCGCCTGGTCGCGCGTCTCGACGACGCCGGCGTCGACGATGCCCCGATAGAGGTCGGTGCCGCGGGCGGCGCCGGCGAGGGCCTCGTCGCGGGCGAGCCCGGCGAGCACGCGCGGTTCGAGTTGGGCTGCGTCGGCGACGACGAGCTTCCACCCGGGGTCGGCCACCACCGCGGCCCGCACGTTCTTCGGCAACTGCAGGGCGCCGCCGCCTGAGGTCGCCCACCGACCGGTGGCCGTCCCGCCCGGCACGTAGTCGGGACGGAACCGCCCGTCCACGATCCACTCGTCGAGCCACGACCAACCGTTCGCGCTGAGGAGCCTCGCGAGCCGCTTGTACGCGAGCAGCGGTTCGATCGCCGGATGATCGTGCTCGCGCAGCTCCCATTTGCCCGTGGAGGCGACCTGGATGCCCGCCCGCCGCAGTGCACGCAGCAGCTCGACCTGCGAATCGAGGTTGACCGTGGGCTGCTCGAGCGCGGTGCGCACTTCGAGGGCGAGCGCCTCCATTCGAGCGGGCTTCCAGCCGTGCTTCGGCTTCGCGCCCAGCTCGCGTTCGAGCACGGACTCGTGCACGACGCGATCCCAGGGCAGGCCGGCCGACCGCAGCTCGACGCCGATGAGCGCCCCCGCCGACTCGGCGGCGAGCAGGAGCTGCATCGCCCGCGGTCGCGCGCTCGTCTCGACGAGCCGCATCTGGCGCAGGTATTCGACGACGACGGCGTCGACCGGCACGTCGCCGGCGAGAGCACCGGATGCCTCGGCGGCACCCTCCGACGCATCGGCAGACCCGGCGCTCGCCGGTGCGGAGCCGGCGGCATCGACCGAGAACGACTCGTCGTGGACCTCGTCGAACTCGTCGAGGTCGAACAGCGCGGTCGCTCGTGCGGACGCCGCGACACTCGGGGCGACCGCGATCGCGCCGTCGACGCCGGCGAGGTTGGGGGCCGCCGAGAGCCAGCGCGGGCGAGGCTCGGCGCCTGCCGCGCGAGCTGCGACGACATCGGCCGAGCCCTCGACGATCGCGCCGCCGAGCAGGAGGTCGTGGCAGCGTTCGACACGCACGCCCGCCGCGAGCAACGCCGGATACCAGCGGCGCGCGTCGCTCCACACCCACCGGGGGCGCTGCCGCTCGAGCTCGGCGACCGCGGCCGGCAGCCCGGCGGGCCCGAGCACCGCGAGCGGCTGGGAGGGATCGGCGAGATCGACGAGCGCGACCCGGCCGCGCGGCGCCGTTCCGATTGCGATCCGCATCCCTACATTCTCGTGCCGGGCACCGACAACGTTCACCGCGGATGCCGCGTCCCGGCCGCATGTCGGTGGTGAGGGGCAGGATCATCGCCATGAGGAGCACACGGGGCGGCGCATGGTCGCCGTGAGATTCCGCTGCGGGCACGGGGCCGCTGCCGGCGACGGCACCGTCACGATCTCGCGCGGGTGCCCGATGTGCATGCTCGTCGACGAGATGCAGCGTTCACGCAGTGAACTGCTGCGCAGGGTGGCGCCCGCACAGCGCGCGCGACTTTCGGTCGAGACCCGCATCGGCGCCGAATACGACTGGCGATGCGAGCGCGGCCACGACCGCTACACCGCGACCGTGCGCGAGGCGCTGACGAGCCCGGGCTGCCCGAAGTGCCGCCGCAACGCCGCCGGGCCGAGCGCCGCCCGTGAGGCCGGCCTCGCCTACATGAACCACGGGCTGCGCACCCGAACCTCCGCGACCGAGCAGCGCCTGCGCGTTCTGCTCGGCGAGCGCATCCGCCTGCACCACCGGGTGAACGCCGTACGGATCGCGCGCACGTTCTACGGCCGCCAGGAGGTCTGGCCCGACATCCTGGTGCCGCAGCTGCGCATCGCCGTCGAGTACGACGACCCGGGCCGCTCGCGACGGGCGCACTCGGGTCTCAAAGCCGCCTCAGACCTCGAGAAGGACGAGGCGCTGCGCGAGGTCGGATGGGACGTGATCCGCATTCGAACCGCCGGCCTCGAGGCGATCAGCCCGACCAGCATCGTGTGCCGCGCGCTCACCGTCGAGGTCGTCGACGAGGTGGTGGCGATCATGCGACGGCTGCGCGGCGACGCGGCAGTCGATGCGCTCGCCGTCACCGGGCCCGCGCGGGCCGCCGCTTCATCGTGAATCGACTGCCGTGAATCGACTGCTCTGAGCAGCCGCTTCCCGATGGAGGCGGTCGCGAATCGACGGCATGATGAAGGCAGGCACCGATGAAGGGCACACCATGCTGATCTATTCGATGAGCGCCTCGGTCGACGGCTACATCGCCGACCGCGACGGAGGGTTCGACTGGTCGGTCCCGAGCGAGGAACAGTTCCGCTTCCACCTCGAAGAGACCCGCTCGCTCGGCGGCGTCGTGTGCGGCCGCAGGCTCTACGAGACGATGCTTCCCTGGGAGAACGACCCCTCGCTGCGCGATGAAGAACTCGGTGCCGAATTCGCCGACGCCTGGAACGCGCTGCCCAAGGTCGTCTTCAGCCGCACGCTCGACCGCGTCGAAGGCAACGCACGCCTCGCGCGCGGTTCGCTCGCAGAAGAGGTCGCCGCCGCGCTCGCCGCGACCGACAAGCACGTAGAGATCGGTGGTGCGAGTCTCGCCGCCGAGGCGATCGGACTCGGTCCCGTCGACGAGTTCCGCATCTTCCGCAACCCCGTCATCGTCGGCGGTGGAACTCCCCTGCTGCCGCCAGTGGCCGAGCAGATCGACCTCGAGCTCGTCGAGACGCGCACCTTCGCGTCGCGGGTCGTCTACGAGCGGTATCGGCTCGCAGGAGCCGAGCGGTCCTGACGCGGCCTCGTCGAGGACTCCGGCGGTTCGACCGGAGACGCTCCTCCTCGACGGCGCTCAGGTCACGAGCTGCGTGAACAGCTCGTAGACCATGAAGGCGGGCCAGAAGATCCCCTGGAAGAACGCCCAGATGAACAGCCAGAACTCGTCGGCTCGCTGGAAGAAGAAGACCCATGCGCCGATGACGCCCAGTCCGTAGATGGCGCCGCCGCCGGCGAAGCATCCCGCATTCGAGCTCTGGTCAGTCATCTCGCACCTCCTGGGCACGGTCGATCACGCATCGAGGGCCGAACCTCGCGGCCGGCCGAACGACCCGCCGGGACCGCCGAACGCCACCCCGGCTCTCGCCGCTCAGTGTACGCGCGGCCGGCCCCGGCCGACACCATGCCCTTCCTCAGTCGATCGGTTCGAACTCGTTGAGCCGCCAGGTCTGGTCGAACCAGGGTTCCAGGGGGCCGTAGAGCCGGAAGAGCTGGAACCAGGCCTTGCCCGGGATCGTCTCGACCCAGTTCGATTCCTTGCCCTCCGGCGCGGCCGGCCCGAAGTAGAGATCGTACGAGCCGTCGTCGTTGACACTGATCTTGCCGTCGTTGCTGGCGATCGCCGGATACGGCGTCGAAGGGACGACCAGCAGCGACCGGGTCTGGGTGTCGTAGACGTCGACCGCCCAGAAGTTCTTCGCGGGCGGGTTCGCGTCGACGTGCAGGCGGTAGGTCCTGCCGCCGTCGAGCAGGTCGCCGTTCGCATCGTGCACGGTGTACGCGTAGGCCGAGCCCGCCCCAACCTGGGCGTGCGCCATGGCCGGCGTGATGACGGTGGCGAGGTAGTGGAACTGGGTTCGGGCATCGAGGAGTCGGGCACCGTTGCGCAGGAACTCGTAGCTGCCGCCCACGAATCCGTTGCGCCACGAGCCGTACAGCACGGCGTCGGGATCGCGCGGTGCGTAGGCGATCACGCGGGCGATGCCGGCCGCGATCGGCGCGGCCCGCTCGAGGATCGCCTTCTGCCTGGCGTCAGGGGCGAACGGCTGTCCGTTCACGATCCCGATCGCGGCGAGCTGCCCGGCGCGCTCTGCGTCGAGCGCCTCGACCGGCTCCTCCTGCACGAGCTCGGCGACCTCCTCGAAGAACGAGAAGTCGTTGGCGTGCACAGTGTTGATCGCGAGTTCGGAGAGGTTGACGAACTCGTTCTCCTCGGGATCCCCTGCCTGCGCCAGCGGATAGATGCGCGTCTGCTTCATCGCAGGAACGCCACCGAGGGCCCGCAGCACCACGAAGTTCGTGTAGGTCGGCGTGCTGTACGTGAAGTATCCGTCGGGGATCTCGCCGTCGTAGCCCGGCGGAAGGAACAGGTACTTGCCGCCCGCCCCCCGATCGGGGCCGGCGATGCCCATGTCGGCCACGTAGCGGAACCAGAAGTCGTCGACCACGCAGAGCGACTGCGGCGGCGCTTCGATGACCGTCGGGCCCCACGCCTTCAAGTCGAGCATCGTGACGCCGTAGGTCGTCTCCGTGTTCGGGGTGAGATACAGCGCCTTCGAGGTCGCCCGCGGCTCCGTGATGCCGATCTGCCGAGCCGTCTCGACTCCCGCAGCGCGCAGCCCGTTGCGGAAAGCCACGAGCGAAGCGCCCGGCACGGCGTTGAGGAACACCTCGATGCCGCGCATGAGGTCGAGTGCGTCGTACGCGGTCTCGACGGTCTCGGGCAGCGGCAGCCCGTCGAAGAATCGAAGCTCGCCGAACGGCGATGGTACGCGGTCGGCGGTACTCAACGAGGCCACGGCCTCCACCATCTCTTCGGTGCTGAGCCCCGTGCGGTTCTGGTCGGACATGCATCTCCCCCATGTGCGGTGTTCGTGCCTTCACTCTGGCAGCGGCCCGCCCGCGGGACAAGCGGCGCCGACGGCGGGCGCCCGATCATCCGTGAACCGGTCGACTACTGAGCCACTTCCGGCTTCTTTACGTGCGCGGCGGGATGTTGTTGTTCATCCGGAACAGGTTGTCGGGATCGTATGTCGTCTTGGCCGCCACCAGCCGGTCGTAGTTCGCTCCGTACGAGGCGCGCACGAGTGCCTCCTTCTCTTCGCCGAAGCCCACGAAGTTCAGGTAGGGACGGTCTGTGGCGAATCGCTCCTGCATCGCCGCCCACGTCTTTCGAGTCCAGTCGATGCACCGCTCGGTCGCCTCGGGATCGAACCACGAGGTGTCGAGGCTGAGCAGGTACTTGGCGTCGCGCTGGGCGAATGCCGTGGCATCCGGAGCGACCCGCTCGATCTCGCCGCCCAGCTGCCAGAAGTTCACGATCGCGTCAGGCGACGGCCGGTCGGCGGCGGCTTCGACGACCGCGTCGAGCAGGTCATCGCTCGGCTCCCCGACGAGCAGCGACTTCCAGTAGTAGTAGCCGCCGGAGGGGAAGAACGCATCGAATGAGCTCTGGGCGACCGCCCAGGGCGCGCGCCCGCTGAGGTCGAGGATCGGCGTGGCCCAGTCGAGCACCGGCGCCAGCAGCCGCTCCCCCTCGTCGGGATCGCCCGAGTAGACGACCAGGGCGACGACCATCGGCATCCCATGCAGTTCCGCGGGGAAGTCGTCGACCGCCGGCACGCTCCAGAACATCACCTGCGGCCCGAATTCGTCGGGCGCGGTCGCGCAGAAGTCCCGGTACTTCCGCAGCACGGCCGGCGCATCGTCGAGCGAGAAGATCGGGGCCGCCTGGTAGATCTCGGGTCCGACCGGATGCAGGGCGAACTCGAACGACGTGACGACGCCGAAGTTGCTCCCGGCGCCCCGCACCGCCCAGAACAACTCGGGATTCACCGAGTCGCTCGCGGTGCGCACCTGCCCGTCGGCCGTGACGATCTCGACCGACCGCAGGTTGTCGAGCGCCAGCCCGTACTTGCGATGCAAGGAGCCCAGACCGCCGTGCAGCGTCAGGCCCGCGACCCCGGTGGTGCTCACCTGGCCGCCCGGCGCGGCAAGACCCCACAGCTGCGTCTCACGGTCGACGTCGCCCCACGTCGCACCGCCCTGCACACGAGCGACGCGGCGCTCGGGATCGACCTGCACGCCGCGCATCTCGGTGAGATCGATCACGATCCCCCCGTCGTTGACGGCGTTGCCGGCGACGTTGTGCGCACCGCCGCGGATCGAGACGAGCAGGCCGTGTTCACGGGCGAATCCGACCGCGTCGACCACGTCGGCCGTTCCATGGCACTGCACGATCAACGCTGGACGCCGATCGATCAGCCCGTTCCGCACCCGGCGAGCATCGTCGTAGGCGGTATCGCCCGGCTGGATGACGCCACCGCGCACCCCCGCTGCGAACTCCTGGATCCGTTCCGCGTCGATCGACGCCGCTGCTTCGGTGCTCATGTCAGGCTCCTTCGGCACTCGCCGGAACCGGTCCGATCGACGGAGGAACCGGGCGGGGCGTCGTTTCGCCGTGCGTCCCGAGCGTGGGTGTGAAGGCGTCGATCGCAGGATCCGACTTCGTCACCCATCATCCTCTCCCCCGACCTGCGACGTCCAGAACCGAGAGCACTGAGGTTTGTGAGCATCGCGTCGGCCGCACTGACCCGCGACGTGATCGCCCCGATTCGCCCCATGGCCGAAGTCGTCGGGTGCGAGGAGCCCGACGGGTTCGGCGTGATGTCGCCCGCACTCGCCGGGCGGGCTGCTCAGGCTGGCGGGACCTTCGGCCATCCAGGGGAAGCGGTTCCGCTCTTGAATTGGGCCGTGGATGACAGTTCGGCCGTCCATGAACAGGGGGACGCACATGGAAGCGGAAGTACTCGACGACGTCTCATCTCCCGTCGGCGTCGATGCCCGATGGCGGTCTTTGCTCCGGCTCGGTGCCGGCGCAGCGCTGTTCGTGGTGATCATGATCCCGATCCAGGCGCTCGTATTCATCCTCATCCCTCCGCCGCAGACGGTCCTCGAGTACTTCGATCTCTTCGAGCGCAACCCATTGCTCGGCCTACTGGATCTCGACCTTCTCTTGACGATCGACTACCTTGCGATGATCCCGTTCTACTTGGCATTGTTCGTGGTGCTCAAGTGGTCATCGGCGACCTCGGCTCTGGTGGCCCTGGTGGTGGGCCTGCTCAGTGTGACGCTCTTCCTGTTCTCGCGCGAGGCGACGTTCTCGATGTGGCTCCTGAGCAGCCAGTACGCCTCCGCAGACACCGCAGTGCAACAGGCGGCGCTGGTGGCCTCCGGCCAGACGCTGCTCACGCTCTACGACGGTGGCTCGTTCGGGCTCAGCTACCTGCTCGGCGCCGTCAGCACGCTGATCTTCTCGGTCGCCATGGTCAGATACCGTGTCTTCGGGCTCCTCCCCGGCATCGTCGGAATCATCACCGGAGTCACCATGCTCGTCCCGGCCAACCTGGGCCAGATCGGCGTGTCCGTCGCGATGCTGTCGCTGATTCCGACGGCGCTGTGGCTGATTCTCCTGAGTCGCGCGTTCTTCCGCACCGCCACGTCCATCGCTTCGGACAGCGGCTCCGACCGCAACGCAGTTGCCCGAATGTGATTAGGGTTCGTAGGGCGGACGGGACTTGAACCCGTGACCGATATCGCCGCTCCTGCAGTTTCCAGACTACTCGGGTTGCCTCGGAGCGCCTTGACCCGGTTCGGATCGAATAAACGTTGGATCAACGTGAAGAGTTCACGTCCGCGCCCATCCCGTGATGTCCCGAGACCTGACAGTCGGCGAAGCGCCCAGCCCCGTCAGGCTAGGCGCTGGAACGAGCGGAGGTGGTTCTCCGAGCCGGCGAGGAGCCGCTCGAGCACGCTCACCACATCGGCCTCGTCCTCGGCCGCGATGGCCGCACTGAGGTCGGTGATGTCCTTCTCCTCGATCAGGATGCCGACCTGGATGGCTTCGTCGAGGCTCGTCGAGCCGCGCGCGACCAATTGGTCGTACAGGGCCTGCAGGTCCGGATCGGCGAAGACGCCGACCTCCGCCGAGCGCGGATCGGCGATGCCGCGATCGCCGAGGAGCGGCGCGACCAGGCTCTGGTGGGTGGTCTCGCTCTCGGCGATGTTGGCGAAGATGCCGGTGCCCCACTCTTCGCCGAGCGTGACGTAGACGTCGTGAGCGAGCTTCTCCTCCTCGATGAGGAAGAGCAGGGCGGTGGTCGTGTCGTATGGCGCGACGGCTTCGGGCTCGGGAGCATCGGCCGTCGGAGGTTCCTCGGAGGGCGTCGTTGCGATCGTCGCGGGCGCGGCATCCGGACTCTGTCTCGGCGCACCCGTCAGGGTTATGGCGACGCCGACGCCCGCGAGCACCACGGCGCCCGCCACGATGCTCGTGGTGATGGTCAGCTTCTTCATGGCCCTGCCTCCCTCAATCGCACCGGCGTGGGTCGCCGATCACTACGGCACCGTGTGGCGCTCGCCGCGCTTGGGCGGCACGTACGTGCAGGTGTCGCCCGCGCAGAGCTGCGGCTTCTCCCTGCTGAACCGGCGCTGGAGCTCGCATCCCACGCAGATGCCGAAGGCGCTCTCGATGAAGAGCAGGCTCAGGCAGACGCTGCAGAGTGCGAGCTGGATCTCGGCGCTGACGCCGAGGAACCCCATCGCGGTGCAGGAGACGAGGGCGAGCACGAGCCCGATGATCCAGGCGAGCCTCTTCTGTTGCGCGCCGACCCATTCGGGGCGCTGGCGGCGCACGATGAGCGACCCGATGACCAGGCTCGGCGTGTACCGCGTTCCCACGAACAGCCGCATCGACATGTCGAACAGGAAGGTCAAGCCGAACACCCGCAGGAGTTGCAACTCACCGGTCAGCGCCGCCGTCGTGACGGCGACGATCCCGAAAAGCAGGAGCAGCCCTGCGGATGCACGCACGGCACGTTCGTTCACGACCGGGATGTCGATGCCGTCGACGAGCTGGCCGATGACGGGAACCTCGGGTTCCGACTTCGCCGGCGTCGCCATGGTTCGTCACCTCAACGCGAGAACAGGCGCGCGAAGAAGCCGGGCTCCTTCGCGTGCCCCTCGCAGCGCTGACTGCGCGGCACGCCTCGCATGACCTGGTCGACATGCTGGCCGCAGCCGGCCCAGGTCATCTTTCCGCACTTGCGACAGGTGACTGCACTGCACATGGATGGTTCTCCTCGGGTTGGGGTTCGGGGGCGGGTCAGGGCGCTCAGCGCTGGGCGTGGTTACCGTCGCACCACTGTGCGACGGGCACGATTTGCCTCACATCGTCGACGTGCTGGCCGCAGCCGGACCAGGTCGTCTTTCCGCAGGTGCACGGGACGGGACTGCACATGATGGGCTCTCCTCAAGGGTGTGTGGTGTGGTGGACGAGGCTTAGGCGACGAGTGCAGGAACCGCCGAGCTGGCCCTCGTGCCGGCGCTCCAGGTCAGGTATCCGCCGTCGAGGTTCACGGCTTCGCGGCCGAGCTGGGCGAGCAGCCGCACGCCGGTGTGGCCGCGCTGGCCGACCTTGCAGTGCACGATGAGGCGCCCCTCGGGCAGCTCGTCCGTGCGCGATCGGATCTCGTCGAGCGGGATGTTGATCGAGCCCGGGATAGCGCCGTCGGCGTGTTCTCCCGCCGTGCGCACGTCGACGAGGGTCGCACCCGCGTCGAGTTCAGCCTCCAGCTCATGCCACTGGATCGAGGGGGTGAGGCCGTCGGCCGCGTTGAGTGCGACGTAGCCGAGCATGTTGACCGGATCCTTCGCCGACGAGTACTGCGGCGCGTACGCCAGCTCGAGGTCGGCGAGCTCGGAAGCCGTGATGCCGCCCGCGATGGCCGTGGCGATCACGTCGATGCGCTTGTCGACCCCGTCGCCACCGACGCCCTGAGCGCCGAGGATCTCATCGGTCACGGCGTCCACCACGAGCTTGAGCGACATCGACTCCGCACCGGGGTAATAGCCGGTGTGAGAGGCCGGGTGGGTATGGAAGACGCGGATGTCGCGGCCGATACGCCGTAGCAGCTTCTCGTTCCAGCCAGTCGCCGCGATGGTGAGGCCCATGACGCCGACGACGGCGGTGCCGAGGGCGTCGCGCACCCGGATCGTCTTGCCCGTGATGGCGTCGGCCACGAGGCGACCATGCCGGTTGGCCAGGCCCGCGAGCGCGACGAGCCGCTGCTCACCGGAGATGGCGTCGGTCTTCTCGACCGCGTCGCCGATCGCGTAGATGTGCGGGTCGCTCGTGCGGAGCTGGTCGTCGACCCGGATGCCGCCGCGCTCGCCGATCGCGAGGCCGGCCCCCTTCGCGAGGGAAGTGTCGGGCCGCACGCCGATGGAGGCGAGCACGAACTCGGCGGAGACCACCGAACCGTCGGAGAGGGTCGCCGTGTCTGGGCCGAGCTCGGTGACCTGCGTGCCGAGGCGCACGTCGACTCCGGCGGCGCGGAGGCGGTCGGCGACGGGGCCGGCCATCTCGGGGTCGAGGGGCGGCAGCACCTGGTCGCCGAGCTCGACGAGCGTCACGCCGAGGCCGCGGTGCACGAGGTTCTCGACCATCTCGAGACCGATGAATCCCGCGCCGATGACCAGCGCACTGTTCGGAGCGACGGTGAGCTCGGCCATCGCGGCGTCGACGTCGTCGATGTCGCGCAGCGTCAGCATGCGCTCGCCGCCGGGAAGCGGGGGCCGCACGGGCGTCGCCCCGGGCGAGAGCACGAGCGCGTCGTAGGCCTCATCGGTCTCCTCCCCCGTCGTGAGGTCGCGGACGCGAACCGTCTTGGCGTCGCGGTCGATCGAGACGGCCTCAGTGCGCACGCGCACGTCGAGGTTGAACCGGCTGCCGAGCGACGCGGGGGTCTGCAGGAGCAGGCTGTCGCGCTGCTCGATGACGCCGCCGAGGTAATAGGGCAGTCCGCAGTTCGCGAACGAGACATGGCCACCGCGCTCGAGCACCGTGATCCGGGCGTTCTCGTCGAGCCGGCGCAGGCGGGTGGCGGCGGACATGCCGCCGGCGACTCCGCCGATGATGAGGTAGCGCTTCTGGGTCATGAGCCCATGGTACGGATACCCCGGGGGTATTGTCAAAATACCCTCGGTGTATTCACAGGCACGTGCGCGGGCGGCGCGTCAACCCGTGCGAATCGCGCCCATCACGCCGAGATCCTCGTGGTCGAGGATGTGGCACGCTGGCGATTCCTCGAGCGACCCGTGCGAGACCTCGGTGTCGATACGGTCATGGTCGAACTCGCGGCCGTCTATCGTGAGCCCATACCGCCCGCCCGGCTCCATCGCGAGCGTCAGGGTGCGATGCAGGGGTTCACTCACGGCCGTAGCGACTCAGCGACCTCTGGCTCGGCCGCCGGCTCGGCACCGTCGGTGCCGGGCGCACCCCTGCGGTTGAGGATGCGCCGGATGACGGCATCCACCCCGGCGCCCACCACCGCAGCCACCGCGATGGCGAGCACGATCGCCACGAGGGGCTGCTCATGCAGCCACTGCCCCGCGACGATGCCGAAGAGCGCCGAGTACGCAGCCCACGTGACGCCAGCCGCGATCGAGAGCGGCAGGAAGCGCCGGAACGGATACCTCGTGGCACCGGCCGTCATGTTCACGGCAATGCGTCCCACCGGGACGTAGCGCGCGGTGAAGATGAGCAGCGCTCCGCGGCGGTCGAGCCCGCGGCGCGCCCAGTCGAGCGTCGCGGCGACGCGCTTCGTCCGCATCCAACGGAAGCGGGTCGTGCCGAGAACTCGCCCAAGTCGGTAGGCGATGTTGTCGCCGACGATGGCACCGGCACCGGCGACAGCGATGAGCAGCAGCAGGTTCGGCTCCCCTGCGGCGACCGAGACGGTGGCGGCGCCGACGACGACGGTCTCGCTCGGGACCGGCGGGAAGAACCCGTCGATCACGCACACAGCGAACACCACGAGGAACAGCCAAGGGGATGCCGCGAGGTCGGTCACGAGAGTGTTCAGCAGTGTCAGCAGGTCCATGGCTGCGACGCTACGGGCGGGCCCGTGGGCGCTACATCCGACCGAAGGTTCGACTGCACCATACTTTCGTCAGTGTTCCGGATTCGTTCGGCTTTCTACTATGGGGGGATGCTGCGTTCCGGTCGTCCGAGGCGAGAGAAGTGGCCGACGCCGCTCGGCGTCGTGACGCTGCTCTTCGCGACGTCGATCGCGTTGCCGTTGGCCCGGTGGGGTGACTCGGCTCTGGTGCTCGCCCTGCTCCCCGCCGTGGTCGCGGGCTACCTGGCCGGACGCCGCATGGCGGGGCTCATCCCGGCCGTAGTGACGTTCACGGTCGTACTCGCGCTCTCGCTGCCGGTCTCGTACCTGATGCCCGGCACGGCGCCGCTCGGCGACTGGATGGCGAGCGTGCTGATCGCACTGCTGACCGTGGTCGCCCCGTGGTGGTACGGCAGGTTCCGCCTGCTGCGCGCCGAGCAGCAGAAGTCGGACGCCGCGATCCTGGCCGCACGTGCGCAGGCCGAGGAGCGCGCTCGCATCGCCGACGACCTCCACGACACGATCGGGCACGAGCTCGCCCTGATCGCAGTGCAGGCGGGCGCGCTCGAGCTCGGACGCGACCTGGCACCCGACCAGCGGGAGCAGTTCCGCGAACTGCGCGAGGCCGCGGTGCGCGCGAGCGGTCGCCTGCAAGACGTGGTGAAGATGACCAGACCCGACGGGCCGAGCCGCATGGACCCGGTCGGTGGCGAGGGCATCGAGTCCCTCGTGGCCGGTGCGCGCGATGCCGGCATGACCGTCCGCGCCGAGATCGACCGTGTGGCGATCGCCGGGGCTCATCCGCTCATCGCGGAGCTCGCCGTGCGCACGGTCCGCGAAGGCCTGACGAACTCGGTGCGCCACGCGCCGGGCGCGGAGGTCGTCGTCGGCGTGACGCAGGACGGGCCCGATGCGATCGCCGTATGGGTGCGCTCGGGTGCTTCGACCGGAGGCGAAGCACAGGGCGGCGGGCACGGCATCCCGAGCCTTGGTCGTCGTGCGGAGCTGCTCGGCGCGACGATTCAGGCGGGGCCCGACGAACACGGCTTCGAGTTGCGACTGCGTGCGCCGGCGGAGCCTCTGCCGTCGGCGCACGACACGACCGGGGCGGCCGAGGTGGCGCTGCGGTCGAACGCGCAGACGGCCCGTCGGCGTGTGCTGCAGGCAGCGGTGGTCCCGGCGACGATCCTCGCGCTCACGCTCGTCGGGTTCCTCGTCGTCCAGGCGATCACGGTGGCGCACACGGCGATCTCGTCGAACGCCTACGAGGGGATCGGGCTCGGCACCACGCGGGCGGAGCTCGCTCCGCTTCTCCCTGCCGGCATTCCCGGCCCGGTGCCGATCGTAGGCGAGCCGCCGCTGCCCGACGGCTCGGAGTGCGAGTACTTCGCCGCGCGCGATGGCTGGCTTCACTTCACCGATGCGACGTACCGACTCTGCTTCGAGCAAGGCGTGCTCGTCGAGAAGATCTTGCTGGAGGCGTCGTGATCCGCGTGCTCATCGCCGACGACGAGGCCATGATGCGGGCGGGGGTACGCGCGATCCTTGAGTCCGACACCGAGATCGAGGTCGTCTTCGAGGCAGCCGACGGTCACGAGGCGATCGCGGGGGCGCAGCGCCACCGGCCCGACGTGGCAGTACTCGACATCCGGATGCCTCGGCTCGACGGCCTCGCCGCTGCCTCCGAGATCGCGGCCACCGTTCCGGCCACGCGCGTCGTAATGCTGACGACGTTCGGCGAGGACGAGTACATCGAACGCGCGCTCGGCGGTGGCGCGCTGGGATTCCTGTTGAAGGCGGCGGACCCGAGGGAGCTGATCGCCGGCGTGCGCGTGGTCTCGGAAGGCG
This sequence comes from Agromyces lapidis, assembly GCF_009749405.1. Taxonomy (GTDB): domain Bacteria; phylum Actinomycetota; class Actinomycetes; order Actinomycetales; family Microbacteriaceae; genus Agromyces; species Agromyces lapidis. Next base: position 198,640 of record NZ_WBIQ01000007.1, on the reverse strand, counting down.
GCGCGTATCTCTCACCCGACATCGCCCGCCGCGTCATTGCGCCCTACCGCGACGGCGATCGGCTCCGCAGCGCGAAAGCTCGGGAGGCGATCGCGGCGCTCACCGATCGCGAGCGCGATGTGCTCAGGCTGCTTGCCGCCGGCGCCTCGAACGCCGAGATAGGCGCGCAGCTGCATCTCGTGGAAGGGACCGTGAAGGGATACGTGAGCGCGATCCTCGTGAAGCTCGAGGTGCGGAACCGCGTCGAGGCGGCGGTGCTCGCGCATCGGGCGGGGATCGTCACGGTGGGGTGACTTGACGACGAGATGCTCGGCGATCGCATGTCGTCAGCACCGGCTCCAAGCCGATTGCGGAGAGTCGTTCGGCGTTCATACCTACGAGGTATGCGAGGCCATTCCAGCTGAACCGAGGGCAGTCATGGGTGACTCGAACACGCCACCACAGAACGATTGAGTTGCAGAATAAACGGCCAATAAGTGGCACACGCATCAGGTCTCATCCTTTTCACTCGGACGAGAATCCCTGATCAGATCAATTTCACCGTAGGGCGGACGGGACTTGAACCCGTGACCGATGGATCTCCTCGGCCCGCGGCCGCCATCTCGGCCCAAGCCGGGATGCCTCGATCTTTCTCGACGTGATCAGGAACTTCTTGCCGGGATCGCCGCGATCTGTTGTCGATGCTACCCGATGCGCTCGGCCGTCCTCGGGGCATCTCGGGTCAAAAGTGTTGAATAAACGTGCGCGGATCAAGTCCCCGAAGTGGGCCGGACCGCAGTGCCGGCTGCGCGACAGGTACGATCCGTCGCCGCGTTGTGGAATCGAACGTTCGTGCCGTCGGCTTATGGGCATCACTATGTACGCACCGCACGCGTCGGTAGATCGCTGCGGAGCGTACGCTGGTAGCCGACGACGATCAGACGGCGATTCGGAGGATCTTCGGGCATCACCGAACCTCTCATCGTGCCCGAGCGGAGATGAGGCTTCGATGATCTGGGCGATTCGGGATGCCTAGCAGCAGTCCTGGTCGCACTGTTCGGGCGGGCAGATTGTCGGGTCGCAGCAGTCCATCAAGTCACCTCCTCTTCCATTTCCTCGAAGAGCTCGAGCGGTGATTCGACTTCGCCACGCCACGCTTCAATACCCTCGCGTACGGCGAGGGCCGCAACGACCAGTGCGGCGACTGAGTCAGCCCACGTCCAGCCGAACAGGGAGTTCAGCAGCAGGCCGATCAGCACGGTCCCGGAGAGGTAGATGCACAGCAGAAGCTGCTTGGCGTCGGCCTGCACGCTGCGGGACTCGAGCTCGCGGCCGGTACGGAACTGGAACCAGGCGAGAGTGGGCATGATTACCAGACTCGCGACGGCGATTGCGATGCCGAGGGGGCTGTGTCCGACGGGTTCGACGCCGGTGAGCGCGAGGATCGCGTCGACGGTCACGTATGCGGCGAGGGCGAAGAACGCGATCCCGATCGCCCGCACGGTCGGCTTCTCCCAGCGTTCAGGGTTCTTCCGGGTGAATTGCCACGCGACGGCCACGGCCGAGAGCACCTCGATGAACGAGTCGAGGCCAAAACCGATTAGGGCCGCCGACGAGGCGGCGGCGCCGGCGGAGACCGCGATGATCCCCTCCAGCACGTTGTAGGTGATCGTGAACCCGACGATCAGTCGAACCCGGCGGTGCAGGACGGCGCGCCGCTCGGTCGTGAGCGCTTGGCTCATCGTGCCGCCTCTCCGCAGCAGCCCGGCACCGAGCAGAACGGATCGATGCACGGTGCGTCCTCGTCCACCGCGAGGGTGACCTCGAGCAGCGAGGTCAGCGCGCGAGTCAGGTGCGGGTCTGAGATCTCGTAGCGGGTCTGCCGCCCCTCGGGCTCCGCGACTACGATGCCGCAATCGCGAAGGCACGCCAGATGATTCGACACGTTCGACCGTGTCAGCCCCAACTCGCGAGAGAGCACCGCCGGGTAGCTCGGCCCATCCAGCAGCGTCATCAGGATTCGTGAACGGGTCGGATCGGCCATCGCTCGGCCGAGCCGGTTCATCGTGTCCACACCGCTAGCAATAGTCAGCACACGATGACTATACAGCTATCACTGACCTGTTGGTCATGTGTTGATGGTTCGATCAGCACGCGCATCTCGTTCGCGCAGGTGCGAACGAACTCGTGGCGGTTGCTCGGTAGAGGCTCGTACCGAGGCACCCGAGTTGTGGGTCAGCCCACCCCTGACCGGTCCTTCGAGAGGGACGGCACGGGCGGCACGAAATCGAGCCTCCGACCAGTTCAACCAGTGTCTGCGTCACGACAGCGAGCGGCGCGGTTGCGGGCTCGGCCGAAGAGCGAGCGTTCACCGCAGAACCACATACTAGAGTTCCGGGTCGCGCCACCGAAGACGGTCGGCGCGCGTCTCCGGCCGCCGGGGCCAGCGACCCGCCCCGTGAACAGCATCACCGCGAGGAACGCCAGGTAGAGCGAGACAACGCGCAGGAACGTAGGCGCCTCGGAGCCGACGGCCGCGATCTGCGAGCCGATGCGGAGGCGAGGGTGAACCGCGCCCTTGCTGCCACGCAATCCTCGGGGAACGGCACGGCTTCATGGCCGCGTGAGCATCGAGCGTCGCCGCTTGGCAGGACGACAGGCATCACGTCAAGCCCGGCGAGATTCCGCCTCGACCATCAGTGTCGGGCACGTCTGGCGGGCGCCTGTCGCTGCAGCCGGCCTCCAATATGGCCCGGGGTACCAGACTTCGCCGTCGTGGCGCAACGCCCTTGCCGCGCCGTGGCTCACCTGATCACGTGGAGGCGGTACAACCGAGGAGGTTCGAGCAACATGTCCATGGATCGGAATGCAGTCGACCGGCAGCAGGACCGACAGGCCAGTCACGTCGAGCACGACCAGACGAACCATGCGGAATCCGGCGAGGGCGACGCGCAGCAGTCGAAGCAGGTGCTGAAGGTGTACCTGCGCTTCGCCGCGATGATCCTGACCTCGATGGTGGTCATGTACTTCGTGATGTTCGCAGGCTCGTGGGAGTGGACGCACATCCGGTTCAGCCAGAGCCGCATCTTCATGGCCGTGACGATGGGCGGCACCATGGGACTGGTCATGCTGGCCTGGATGCTCGGCATGTACAAGAGCACGAAGGGCAACATCGCCGTCATCGCCGCGAGCGTGCTCCTCATCGGCGGCGGCATCGCCCTCGACCGCACGCAGGCCACCGTGAACGACACGTCGTTCATGCGCGCGATGATCCCGCACCACTCACTGGCGATCACCCGGTCCGAGCGGTTCCAGAACGAGGACGTCCGCGTCTGCGAGCTCGCCGTCGAGATCAGCGAGGCGCAGCGACGCGAGATCACCGAGATGGACTGGCTGATCCGCGACATCGAGGAGAACGGCCCGGCGACGACCGCCGCCGAGGCGGAATCGCGCGCCGTGCCCGACTTCGGCGAGCCGGCCGATCGGACCTGTCCCGCCGACTGACGTCGGGCCTCGCCGGACCGTTGGCCGAAGTCGCAGGGACGAAGGTCACGGAGCGCAGGGCCTCGAGGTGGGACGCTTCCGTTGACTCCCAAAGGAACCGGCACCATGGATACGATCGGCAACCTGCCCGCCGGAAGCTCAAACGTCGGCGTCGTGCTTGCCGCGAGCGGCATCTCGAAAACGTACAAGCAGGGCGTGTGGCCGTTCCGTCGCCGAAACCATGTGCTCGAGGGCGCCGGCCTGTCGCTCAACCGCGGTGAGATCGTCGGGCTGGTGGGCGAGAACGGGTCGGGCAAGTCCACGCTCATGCAGATCCTCGTTGGCGCACTCCCGGCCGACGCCGGGTCGGTCGAGCTGCACGGCTCGATGGGCTACTGCCCGCAGCGGCCTGTCGTCTTCGAGCGGCTCACGTGCGATGAGCATTTCGAGTTGTTCGGGGTCGCCTACGGGCTGACCCGAGAGGAACGCCGCGCTGCGCAGGCGCGGCTCTACGACGATCTCGACTTCGCCCGGTACGCGGACGAGCGCGCCGACCGGCTCTCCGGCGGAACGCTCGCGAAGCTCAACCTGGCCCTCGCGCTGCTGCCCGATCCGATGGTGCTGCTGCTCGACGAGCCCTACGCGGGATTCGACTGGGACACCTACCTCAGGTTCTGGGGCATGGTGGGGCGGCGCCGCGAATCCGGGCAGGCCGTGCTGGTGATCAGCCACTTCATCGCCGACGAGGAGCGCTTCGACCGGATCATCGAGCTCCGGGAAGGAAGGACGGCGCCGAAATGAGGGCGATCGCCGTTCTCACTCGCCGGTTCCTGGTCGAATACATCCGAAACCCGGTCAACCTGCTCGTTCTGGTGCTGATCCCGGTCGTGTTCGTGCTCGTGGCCGCTGAACCGATGGCGGATGCCGCGGAGCTCCTCGGTGGCACCGGGAATGCGGTCGAGACGGCGACGACGGGCTGGGCCGCCGCGTTCCTCGCCGCGCTGGCGATGTACTTCCAGACCCGGCAGGCACACTCCGCGGACCGGCGACTGGTGCTCGCGGGTCTCCCGACCTGGACGCTGGTGGTCTCCCGCATGACGACCGGACTGCTCATCGCGGTCCTCGTGTCGGCTGCGGCGCTCGCGACCCTCTTCCTCCGAACCGAGGTCGACGACCCCTTCCGGGTGGCCGCGGGCACGCTGATGTTCGCCCTCATCTATGTCGGCATCGGCGCCGCCGTCGGCGCCCTGGTGAAGGATCAGGTCAACGGCACGGTCGTGATCCTGCTCATCTGGATCCTCGATGTCTTCTTCGGCCCCGCGCTCACTTCGCCCGACCGTGTGGAGCTTACCCGCTGGATGCCGACGCACTACGTGACGCTGTGGATGGTCGACCTGCCCTCAGGGCACGGAGGGAACCTGGGCGACCTCGGCATCGCGCTGGTGTGGGTGGGGACGGCACTGCTCGGCAGTGGCCTGCTGCTTGCGCGCGCGACCCGCGCAGGCCACCGCCCGCACGGTTCCCGCCGCCCGGGTTGGGCCGGCCAGGTCGGTGAGAGCTTCCGCAAGGGAGTGCGCCAGTACGGACGGAACCCGGCGCTGTGGGCGCTCCTCGTCGCGGTGCCGTTCATCTTCATCTGGCTGTCGAAGCTCATCACGGAAGAGCAGTACTCGGTGATGCGCGTGCTCGACGACGGGCGGGAGATCGACGTCCGGCTCTGGCTGCCCGACACCCACGCGGGCACCATGGCTCCGATCGCGGTGGCCTCGCTCGCGACCGTCGCGGGCCTGTTCATCGCACTCGGCAACCGAGAGGGTGATCGCCGGCTCGTCCAGTCAGGGATGCATCGGTCGGCGCTGCTGCTCGGCCGATTCGGCGAGGTCGGGGTGGCGGTCCTGATCACCTCCGCGGCGTCCTTGGCGGTCACCGCGATGGTGTTCCCAGCGAAGCAATGGCCCGGCTTCGTGGGCGGCATGCTGCTGCTCGCGGCGGTCTACGCGTTGCTCGGGATGTGCCTGGGGTTCCTCCTCGGGCGGGTCGCCGGCGTGCTCATCGCGTTCGTCGTGCCGTTCCTCGACCTCGGGATCACACAGAGTCCCATGCTCCGGCTCGAGCCCCCCGGACCGGCGATCCTGCTCCCCGGCTACGGCCCATATCGGCTGCTGATCGACACCGGACTCACCGACGAGTTCGACGAAACCGGCGGACTGCTCATCGGCCTCGGCTGGGTTGCCGCACTCACCGTGGTAGTCACGATCATGTTCGTCAGTCGCACCAGCGCCGCTCGCCGACACGCGCGGGCTGCCAAGCACCTTCGGCTGCGCGAGGCCGCATCCGGATGACCTCGACGCCGCGGCGTTCGAGTGCGGCGGGACACGGAGGGACGGGAGGAGGCGAGGTGTCGAACTGGTACGTGATCACCGGCGGCCCGAGTTCCGGGAAGACGACCATGGTCAACCTGCTCCGGCAGCGCGGCTACCAGACCACGATCGAGCACGCACGCCACTACATCGACCTGCAGCGTCTGGGGGGCCGCACCGTCACCGACATCCGTTCCAAGCAGCTCGAGTTCCAGCGCAGCGTGCTTGCCATGCAGCTCGAGCAGGAGGCCGCCTTGGATCCTGACGAGATCGTCTTCCTCGATCGCGCACTCCCCGATTCCCTGGCGTACTACCGCTTCCTCGACCTGCCGCCGGACCCGTCCCTGTCAGAGGCGCTGACGCGGGTCAAGTACCGGAAGGTCTTCCTCCTCGACCTGCTGCCACTCGCCAAGGACTACGCCCGCACCGAGGACGCAGAAGCCCAGCACCAGATCCAGGGATTGCTGCTCGACGTGTACGAGGGCTTGCACCTCCCGCTCACGCGAGTGCCGGCGCTTCCACCGGACGAGCGCGTCGAGTTCGTCCTCGCCCGGCTTTGAGGCAGGCATCGATCGTCGATGGTTCCGGGTCGAAGGGCCCGACGTTCGACGTCGACGCGGAGTTGAATTGTATGGCAGCGATGGGAGGCCAGAGATGATGTGGGACTACGGAATGGGCGGATGGTGGATGTGGGTCCCGGTGGTGCTGATCCCCCTGCTCATCATTACTGGAATCATCGTCATGATCGTGCTGCTGGTGCGCTCGGGGGGATCGGCAGGTCGTGGTCCGAGCGGGCCGAGCGACACCACCGACCCGGCTCGTCGACTGCTCGAGGACCGCCTGGCGCGGGGCGAGATCACCCCAGAGCAGTACCGGGAGCTGCTGAACACCCTGGAAGAGGGTCGCCGCCGCTAGAGGCCGGGCTACTGCCGGATCAGCGCGGGGAAGGGACCGGCGTCTCTGCGACATGCGCCTCGGGGGTGGTCGGTGCTTGTTCCGGGAGGCGCAGCCGCTTCAGCAGGAGCGCGTTGGCGGCGACGATGACGCTGGAGCCGGACATGCTGATCGCCGCGATCTCCGGGCTGAGCATGATCCCGAAGGCGGGGTAGAACACTCCGGCGGCGATGGGCAGGGCGACCGCGTTGTAGCCGATGGCCCAGCCGAGGTTCTGCCGCATCTTCCGGAGCGTGCCCTTCCCGATGCTGAGGGCGACGGCGACGTCCATCGGATCGGATCGCATGAGCACCACGTCGGCGGTCTCGATGGCGACGTCGGTTCCGGCGCCGATCGCGATGCCGAGGTCGGCTTGCGCCAGCGCGGGTGCGTCGTTGACCCCGTCGCCGACCATCGCGACCTTCTTGCCGGCCCGTTGGAGCTCGGCGACCTTGGCGCTCTTGTCCTCGGGGAGAACCTCTGCGATGACAGTGTCGATGCCGAGGAGCCCGGCGATGCGCTCGGCGGTGGGCTGGTTGTCGCCGGTGAGCATGACGGCTTCGATGCCTGCGTCATGCAGGGCGGCGATGCTGGCCTTCGCGGTCTCGCGCGGCGCGTCCGCGAGGGCGATGACGCCGGCGGCCTCGCCGTCGACGGAGATCAGGATCGCGGTGCGGCCGGCGCGGGCCCATGTCTGCTGGGTCGCCTCCACCGCTGTGGTGTCGACCCCCTCCTGGGCGAGCAAGCGAGCATTGCCGAGCAGGATGCGGCGGCCGTCGACGGTGGCCATCGCCCCCTGTCCGGTGACATTCTTGAACGAACTTGCCTGGCGCCGCGGCACACCGAGAGCCTCGCCGTACGCGACGATCGCTTTGGCGAGCGGATGCTCGGACTCCCGCTCCGCTGCCGCGGCCAACGACATCAGCTCCGAGGCGTCCATGTTGAACGGCTGGAAGTCGGTGACCTCGGGCTCACCCTTGGTGAGGGTGCCGGTCTTGTCCAGCACGACCGTGTCGATGCGCGCCGCAGTCTCGATGCCGGTGGCGTTCTTGAACAACACGCCGCGTTTCGCGCCGAGCCCCGTGCCGACCATGATCGCCGTCGGCGTGGCCAGCCCCAGTGCGTCGGGGCAGGTGATGACCACGACGGTGATCGCGAACAGGATCGCGGTCGGCACCTCGGCGCCGGCCAGCAACCAGGCCAGGAACGTTGCGGTGCCGCCGATCAGGGCGACGAGGACCAACCAGAACGCGGCTCTGTCAGCCAGCCGCTGGCCGGGGGCCTTGGAGTTCTGGGCCTCCTGCACCAGCGCGACGATCTGCGCCAGCGCGGTATCCGCGCCGACCTTGGTCGCCCGGACGCGCAGCGTCCCGGTGGTGTTCACCGTCGCGCCGATCACCTCCGAGCCGGGCTGCTTGGCCACAGGAAGGCTCTCCCCAGTGACCATGGACTCGTCGATCTCGGACTCGCCGTCCTCGACCTGCCCATCGGTGGGCACCTTCGCGCCCGGGCGCACCAGCATCAGGTCGCCCGGCTGCACCTCCGAGGTGGGAACCTCGACCTCCTCGCCGTCCCGGATCACCACCGCCCGAGGTGGGGCGAGCTCGAGCAGCGTGCGGATCGCATCGTTCGCGCCGCCGCGGGCGCGCATCTCCACCCAGTGCCCCAGCAGCACGAACGTCGCCAGCACCGTCGCAGCCTCGTAGAACACCTCACCGCCGCCGGTGAGGGTGACCACCAGGCTGTACAGCCAGCCGGCGCCGACGCCCACCGCCACGAGCACCATCATGTCCAGGGTGCGGGCCCGAAGCGCCCGCCATGCGCCGTCGAAGAAGATCCACGCCGCGTAGAAGATCACGGGCAGCGACAGCAGCAGCGCGAATACGTCATCGCGCAGCCCGAACGGCGCCGGCACGGTGAACCCGATGACTTCCCGTCCGATCGGCGACCACAGCGTGATCGGGATCGAGAGGATCAGCGCGACCAGGAACCGGTTCCGCATGTCCCGGATCATCGCGTCCATCGTCATGCCGGCGTGGTGACCGCCGTGCCCCATCACATCCTGCGCGGTGCGCGCGGCCGGAGCTGACTCGGGTGCATGCGCGCCGTGATCCTCGGTAACGGATGCCTCCGGCGTGACATCCGCAGACTCGGGCCGGGGCGACGGGTGGTGATCTCCCGCCGGAACGTGGTCGGCGTGAGGTTCCATGGTGGGGTCGCAGATGTGATCGGGGACGGACTGCCCGGCACAGTGGTACCCGCAGTCTCGGACCCATCGACGCAGTTCGGCGACGGAGGTGACGCCCGGGTCGAAACTGACATTCGCCGTCTGGGCCACGGGGTTCGCTTCAACCGCGAGCACTCCGGGCTGACGTGAAAGATACGCTTCGGCGACGCCTTTCGACGAAGCCCACTGGACGCCGGAGACCTCCAGCACGACCGTGGCCGTTTGCTCAGTCATATCCGAGCTCCTCACATCGTCTTACAGCGATGACCGGACCACGCCGCCCGTCAGAGGTCCGCGACCACGCGGTAACCCGCCTCCGTCACGGCGTGCTCAACGTCTGCCGGGTTCACCGGTGCCGAACTGGTGACCGTGACCGTCGAGGCTCCGTCGGGCACCAGGCGGATGTCCACGCCGGTGACCCCGGCAACATCGTGGAGTTCTTCGGCCACGCTCGTCACGCAATGCGAGCAGGTCATGCCCTCGACGAGGTAGCTCGCGCTGACCTGTCCGGTGGCGGTGGCGGTGGCGGTGGCGGTGGTCGAGTCGTCGACCACGGCCGGAGCGGCGCAGCATGCGCAGCCGTTCTTGTCGCTCAGGCCCAGATCGCGTGTACGCAGGTCGCTCATCGGAGGAGTCCTTTCAGTCCAGGAGTCAGGATCGCACGAGCCGGGCGATTGCGGCGCTGGCTTCCGTGAGCTTCTCGGCGGCAACCCGACCGCCGTGCTCGGCGGCCTCGGTAACGCAATGGTTGAGGTGATCCTCGAGCAGGGCGAGCGCGATCGAGTCCAGCGCACTCGTCGCCGCTGAGATCTGCGTCAGCACGTCGATGCAGTACGCATCCTGCTCCACCATCCGCGCCACGCCACGCACCTGCCCTTCGGCGCGGCCGAGTCTGGCCACCAGTGCGGCCTTGTTCCCCGTGTACCCGTACATCACACATCACCTCCAACGCCGAAGATACCCGTCCCGGGTATGAAGGCGATAGGACGGAGGTCCCATCGGGTCGGCTGATGGTGGACCGCGGGGAACACGGCTCGGCGAGCCAACGCGGGAGTCTCAGCAAGTCGGTCGGGCCGGTGGAGTACTCTGTGCGGGTATCCGGCTGGTGCTCGTACGCGACGGAGGTGACATGGGTCTGACTGCGATCCGCCGTGTCGTCCTCCCGGGCGTGCGAACTGCGCGCAGCGCGCTGCTCAGCGTGCTGCTGATGGCCGCGGTCGCGCTCGGACTGGTCGCCATGCATGACAGCGCATCCGAGCATGTCGCGCACGCTGCCGTTTCGACCGGCACCGCGACGCATGCCGACCAGCACAGCGGGGCCGACGCCACGCCACTGGCGGTAACGATGACGTCAGTGGTGGCGGGGGCGACCGCGTTCGCCGCCGAGTGCGGCAGCGACTGCGCAGCCGACCTGCTCGGCTGCGCGGCAGCGGCGCTGGCCTGCGCCATGATGATCGCCCTCGGGATCATGCTCGCCCTCGCGTCGCGCCCGGCCATGTTCAGGCGCCTCCTCGACGCCGGCGGCGCTGTCCAACTCGTGGCCCGCGAGATCTTCGGCGGTCATCGCCGACCCGACCTGCACGTTCTCTCGATCAGTCGAACCTGATTCAGCAGGCGGCCGTCCGACCCCTCGGACCGCTGCGCTTCTGCTACCAGATTTCGAGATCGACAGAACGGAACGGAATGCTCACCGCACGCACCACCCTGACCGCGGCGACCGCACTTGTGGCCGCACTCACCTTGGCCGGATGCACGGCCACCCAGCAGAACGAGACCGAGAACGCCCCGGCCGCGTCGGCGTCACCGACGGCGGAAGCGGTCTTCAACGACGCGGACGTGACGTTCGCGCAGATGATGATTCCGCATCATGAGCAGGCGATCGAGATGAGCGACAGCCTTCTCGAGAAGGACGGTGTCGACGAACAGGTCCGCGAGCTCGCCGAGCAGATCAAGGATGCCCAGCAGCCCGAGATCGACCAGATGACGGACTGGCTCGACGAGTGGGGCGCGGACGAGAGTATGGGCCCCGCTGGCCACGACATGGGCGCCATGGGTGACGGGATGATGTCCGGGGAGGACATGGGCCGCCTTGACGATGCCACCGGCGCCGAGGCATCCGCCCTGTTCCTCGAGCAGATGATCATGCACCACGAAGGCGCCATCGACATGGCCGAGGTCGAGGTCGAGAACGGCGAGAACCCCGACGCCGTCGCCCTGGCCGAGCAGATCATCGAGGACCAGACCAACGAGATCGCCGAGATGCAGGACCTGCTCGCCGCACTCTGACCCTCCCCGAGACCGGATGCGGCCCGCTCCCCCGCCGGCCGCATCCCACCAGGGTGGGGGCCCGATCATGTCCCGACGAGGGCCCCCACCCGCCTTTCCCTGGAGACCCCATGCCCCCCCTGTCCCACGCCCGTACCCGCGCGAAACGGCCGCGACGCATGAGCCGGCCCGCCCCGACCACGCGACGCGAACTCCGCATCGCCGAATCAACCGCACGCACGCGCCGGCCCCGCTCGCGGAGGACGGCCGCCGCACCGGCACCGGTCGCCCGTCCAGCTCGGCGCCGGCGGCGCCGGCCGCTGTCGGCCGCGACCGCGATCGCCGCGGTGTCCCTCATGGCCGTGAGCCTGTCCGTACCGGCTCTCGCGATCGCCCCAGTGGGGCAACCGTGGCACGCCGCGGCCGCGGGGCCTGCGGCCGACGGGCAAACCGTGTCCGTTCCTGCCGACGTGACGATCAGCCCGCTGGCTCATGAGGGTTACGTCTCAGCAAGAGCCCGGACCTCCGGGAACTATGCACAGATGGCGGCGACATTCACCAACTACTCCGGCCCCATCCAGTGGCCCTTCCGAGCCGGAGTTCCCATCAGCACGGACTTCGGTCCGCGCATCCCACCTTGCTTCGGGTGCTCGAGCTTCCACAAGGGCATCGACATGAACCCCGGGAACGGTTCGCCCATCCAGGCGATCTCAGCCGGCGTCGTCCGCGAGCTCTCCCGCATCGACAACGGGGGCCTCGGCGTGTACGTGATGGTCGACCACAACATCGACGGTCAACGCGTCACCAGCGTGTACGCGCACATGCAGGAGGGCTCGGTCACGGTCAGTGAGGGCCAGTCCGTCGATGTCGGCGACATCCTGGGCCTGGTCGGCAACACCGGCCAGAGCACCGGCCCGCACCTGCACTTCGAGATCCTCCTCGACGGCACCACCCCTACCGACCCGTACGCGTGGCTGAGTGAACGGGTCATCCCGTGAACCACCGAACCCCGACCCGCGCTCGAGCTCTGCTGACGATGGCCGTCATGGCGTCATCCGTGGCCGCACTCAGTGCCTGCACCAGTGCGCCGCCCACGGTCCCAGCCTCGACCGAGGACCCCGTTCTCGGTCACATCCATGCGCTGGACTACGACCCGGAGAGTCGACGCACCTACGCGTCCGCGCACAACGGCGTCTGGGTGGTGCCCACCGACGAGCTCCCTGACACCTACCCAGGCGGCGGGCTGGGTCCGTCAACCGCGACCCAGGTCGCCGGCAGAGCACAGGACACGATGGGATTCACCGTGGCCCGCCCAGGCCTCGTGCTCGGCTCCGGACACCCCGACCCCGACGAGCAACCGGACCTCACCTCGCCGAACCTCGGCCTCATCGCCAGCACCGACGGAGCCGAGACCTGGGTGTCGGTCTCGCTCCGGGGCGAGGTCGACTTCCATGACCTCGAGACGGCGGAACTCCCCGACGGTGAGCTGCGGATCTTCGGGCACGATGCCTCCGACGCGACGGTCAGAGTCAGCGACGACACCGGAGGGTCCTGGCGCGCCATGGCACCCATCCAAGCCCGCGACCTCGCCGCCGACCCCCAACGTCCCGACCGGGTGTATGCCACCACCGCCCAAGGACTCGTCCGCAGCGACGATGCGGGCGCGACCTTCACGCCGGTACCCGATGCGCCCGCCCTGTACCTGGTCACCGTCACGGATAATGGCGAGATCATCGGCATCGACACGGATGGCGTCATCCGCCGCTACGACGGAACGACCTGGACAGCACACGGCCGAACCGACGGCGTCCCCGAGGCCTTCGCTTACGTCGGCGGAGCCGCCCCGTGGCTGCTGATCGCGGACCAGCGCGGGCTCATCGCCACCGACGACTTCGGCGACACTGTCACGACGCTCCTCCCGATGGCGGGTTGATCGGTGTGAGGCTGAGCCGACGAGGGCGACGTACGCGCGGGACCTCAGGCCCTGCAGGCAGGCAGATGAACGGCGAAACTTCTCTGGGGAAGGCGATCCCTTCGTGACGCGGGCGAGGTAGAGCGAAGCACCGGACATGACCGCACGGATTCATGGAGAGGAGCACCACATGTCGCCTTCGGATCACACGGCGACCACCCCGGATGAGCTCGGGCTGGAGCTGATCGACCGGTGGTGGCGGGCCGCCAACTACCTGTCGGTCGGGCAGATCTACCTGCTCGACAATCCGCTCCTGCGGGAGCCGCTTCGCCCGGAGCACATCAAGCCGAGACTGCTCGGCCACTGGGGCACCACGCCGGGCCTCAATTTCATCTACGCCCACGTGAACCGGGCGATCGTCCAACGCGACCTCGACATGATGTACGTGATGGGTCCAGGCCACGGCGGGCCCGGTCCACTCGCGGCGTCCTGGCTGGAAGGGTCGTACACGGAGACCTACCCGAACGTGACGCGAGACGCCGAGGGCATGCGGAGGCTGTTCCGGCAGTTCTCGTTCCCCGGCGGCGTGCCCAGCCACGTCGCCCCGGAGACACCCGGTTCGATCCACGAGGGCGGCGAACTGGGCTATGCGCTCTCGCACGCGTATGGCGCGGCGTTCGACAACCCCGACCTCATCGTCGCGGCGGTGGTGGGTGACGGCGAAGCCGAGACCGGCCCGCTCGCGGCGAGCTGGCATTCGAACAAGTTCGTCGACCCGCGACGCGACGGCACCGTGCTGCCCATCCTGCACCTCAACGGCTACAAGATCGCCAGTCCAACCGTCCTCGCCCGGATCACCCCGGAGGAGCTCGACCACCTCCTGCGCGGATACGGACACAACCCTCGCTACGTTGAGGGATCCGACCCGGCGCAGATGCACCAGGACTTCGCACGCGCGCTCGACGAGTGCTTGGACGAGATCGAGGAGATCAAGCGCCGCGCCGGCGAGGAGGACCACTCCGACCGGCCCCGCTGGCCGATGATCGTGCTCCGCTCCCCGAAGGGCTGGACCGGGCCGGCCGAAGTGGACGGCAAGCCCGTCGAGGGAACGTGGCGGTCCCATCAGGTGCCGTTCGCCGAGGCACGCGAGAATGACGCGCATCGCGAGATCCTCGAGCGGTGGCTTCGCAGCTACCGTCCGGACGAGCTCTTCGACGAGAGCGGCGCGCCGGCCGCCGAGATCGCCGACCTGCATCCTGCGGGGATCCGCCGGATGAGCTCGAGCCCGCATTCCAACGGTGGGCAGGTGCTGCGAGAGCTCCGCATGCCGGACTTCCGGCAGTACGCGATACCGGTATCGGCGCCCGGCGGATCCGACGCGGAGTCGACGCGTGCGCTCGGCGGGTTCCTGCGCGATGTCCTGTCGGACAACGCCGACAACTTCCGGGTCTTCGCTCCCGACGAGAACAACTCCAACCGGCTCAATGCCGTCCTCGACGTCACGGAGCGCACGTGGAACGCCGAGATCATCGCCGGCGATGATCATCTCGCGCCCGACGGGCGGGTCATGGAGATCCTCTCCGAGCACACCTGCCAGGGATGGCTCGAGGGCTACCTGCTGACCGGACGCCACGGATTCTTCTCCTGCTACGAGGCATTCATCCACATCGTGGACTCGATGTTCAACCAGCACGCCAAGTGGCTGACCACCACCAACGACATCCCCTGGCGGCGCCCGATCGCGTCACTGAACTACCTGCTGACCTCGCACGTCTGGCGGCAGGACCACAACGGCTTCTCCCACCAGGACCCGGGATTCATCGATCATGTCGTGAACAAGAAGTCCGACGTCATCCGCGTCTACCTGCCCCCGGATGCGAACACCCTTCTCTCGGTCGCCGACCACTGCCTCCGCAGCCGCCAGTACGTCAACGTCATCGTCGCCGGCAAGCAGCCCCAGCCGCAATTCCTGTCGATGGATGCCGCGATCGAGCACTGCACCAAGGGGATCGGCATCTGGGACTGGGCGAGCAACGACGAGGGGGAGAAGCCAGACGTCGTCATGGCGTGCGCCGGTGACGTGCCGACGCTCGAGACGCTCGCCGCGGTGTCGATCCTTCGTGACGCCTTCCCGAACCTCCGGATCCGCGTGGTGAACGTCGTCGACCTCCTGCGGCTGCAGGACCGTCAGGCCCATCCACATGGCCTGGCGGACCAGGACTTCGACGCGCTGTTCACAACCGATGTCCCGGTGGTCTTCGCGTACCACGGGTACCCGTCACTGATCCACCGCCTCACCTATCGCCGGGCGAACCACGCGAACTTCCACGTGCACGGCTACCGCGAGGAGGGCACGACCACGACGCCGTTCGACATGTGCGTGCTCAACGAGATCGACCGCTTCCACCTCGCCCTCGACGTGATCGACCGGGTTCCGAGCCTGCGGGACGTCTCCAGCCACGTCCGAGAGGAGCTGCGGGACCGCCTCATCAGGCACACGGTGTACATCCGAGAGCACGGGGACGACCTGCCCGAGATCCGGGATTGGGTCTGGCGAGATGCCGCGTCGACGGAGCCGGCAGAACCACGGGGCTGAGATGGCCGAGTCAGGATCTGCCTCCGGGGCGAGCCTGCCCTCGGCCGACGAGGCGTTCGGGGACACCCACGGTGTGCTGATCAGCATCGACGCAGTCGTGATTCCGACGTTTCCGGATGGCGCGCTGCAGCCGCTGCCGGGAACCGTCGCGCTGCTGCAACGCATTCGCACGGCCGGCCTGCCGGCTGGAGTGATCGCCCCGGATCGAGACGCGCATGAGCTCCTGGTCCAAACGGGCCTGTCCGACCTCTTTGACGTCATCGTCGATGCCACGACGATCGAGGATGTCCGCGCCACCGGCGGCCCGCACGCCTCGCCTTTCCGGCAGGCGGCGCGGCGGATGGGCGTGGCATCCGAGCGCACCGTGGTCATCGACACCACGGCCGCCGGTGTCGAGGACGCCAAGCGCGGAGGCTTCGGATTGGTCGTCGGCATCGACCGGTTCGAGCCGAGGACCGAGCTCGAGGCTGCAGGCGCGGACCTGGTCGTCCATGACGTGAGCGAGCTCGACCTCGGTGCCACGAGGGCCGACCCATGGGTACTCGGCTACCGCGGCTTCGATCCAGCGCATGAAGGCCACCGGGAAGCCCTGACCACGCTCGGCAACGGTCGGATGGGCACGCGTGGCGCGCGTCCAGAGCACTCGGACGACGGCACCCACTACCCCGGTACCTACCTCGCCGGCATCTACAACCGGCTCGAGAGCACCATCCACGGCCGTGCGCTGGCCGAGGAGCATCTCGTCAACGCCCCCAACTGGCTGCCGCTCGACCTGCGCATCGAGGACGGCGCATGGTGGTCGAGTGGCGCGGTGCCCGCATCCGAAGAGCGTCACGAGCTTCACCTGCATGATGCCGTCTCGCTCCGGCGAGTCACCCTCCACGGCCCTGATGCGCGCCGGCTCGCCGTGATCCAGCGCACCGTCGTCTCGATGGGCGACCCGCACCTGGCGATGCAGGAGACGACCGTCACACCGATCGGCTGGAGCGGCCGGGTGACGATCCGCGCGGGCATCGACGCGGGAGTTCGGAACGCGAATGTCGCATCCTACGTCGGCAGCGATTCGACGCATCTCGCCGAGCCCACGTTCCGCGCCGAGGACTCGGTGCTCCTCTGCGAGGTGGAGACCCGGCAGAGCGGCGTCAGGATCGCCACCGCGGCGCACATGACCGTCAGCGGAACCGACGAGGACCCGACGACCAAGGTCGTCGAGTCAGGTCGCCGCCAGGAGTTCGAGTTCGACATACCGATCGGCGATGGCAAGCCGGTGACCCTCACGAAGGTCGTCGCGATCTTCACATCGCGGGACACCGCGATCTCCTCGCCTGGCGACGCGGCCGTCGACCGGGTCCGCGACGCGGCATCCCGCACCGCCCAACTTCGTGAAAGGCACGCCGCTGCGTGGCGCCTGCTGTGGGAGCGGTTCGCCGTGACACTCGACGCCGACCTTCTGAGCCGACTCGTCCTGAACCTGCACATCTTCCACCTCCTCCAAGCCATCTCGCCGCACACCGCCGAAGCCGACGCGGGCGTTCCGGCCCGGGGCCTCCACGGCGAGGGGTACCGAGGACACATCTTCTGGGACGAGGTGTTCGTCCTGCCCGTGATGGGACTGCGGCTACCGCATGTGGCCGAGGCGCTCCTCGACTACCGCTGGCGACGGCTCCCCGCTGCTCGGCGGGCGGCACGTGGAACCGGGCGGGATGGCGCTCTGTTTCCCTGGCAGAGCGGCAGCGACGGACGCGAGGAGACGCCCGCGCTGCTCTACAACTCCCGATCGTCGCGCTGGATGCCGGACAATTCGCGGCGCCAGCGACACGTCGGCCTCGCGATCGCCTGGAACGCCTGGCAGCACTTCCAAGTCACGGGCGACCTCGAGTGGCTGGCGCAGCGCGGGGCGGAGCTCATGGTCGAGGTGACCCGGTACTTCGTCTCGCTCGCCGAGTTCGACGCCGACGACGGCCGGTACCACATCTCCGGAGTGATGGGACCAGATGAGTACCACGACGGCTACCCGGACGCTCCGGGAAGCGGGCTGCGCGACAACACCTACACCAACGTGATGGTCTCCTGGCTCTGCGCTCGAACGTGCGAGGCACTGGACGTCCTGGAGGGTCACTTCCGCGGGGAGCTCGAGGAGAGGCTCGGGGTCCGCGACGACGAGATCGCCAAATGGGCGGATGTCGGTGCACGCCTCGCCGTTTCCAGGCACGCCGACGGCATCCTGAGCCAGTTCAACGGATACGAGAGCCTCGCGGAGCTCGACTGGGCCCGCTACCGCGCCCGCTACGGGAACATCGGACGTCTGGATCTCATCCTCGAAGCCGAAGCCGATTCGACCAACCGCTACAAAGCCGCCAAGCAGCCCGACGTCGTGATGCTCGTCTACCTCCTCGGCATGGACGGGCTGCGAGGACAGCTCGAGCACCTCGGATTCCGGTTCACCGACGAAGACGTGGTCCGGACTGTGGAGTACTACTCGTCGCGAACCAGTCACGGTTCGACGCTGAGTCGGGTGGTCCACGCCTCGGTGTTTGCGGGATTGGATGCCGACAGGGGCTGGGAGCTGTTCCGCGAGGCGCTGATCGCCGACCTCGACGACACGCAATGGGGCACCACCCGCGAGGGGATCCACCTCGGTGCCATGGCGGGCACCATCGACATCATCATGCGCTCGTTCGCTGGGCTCCGGGTCACGGAGGGGGAACTGCACTTCTCGCCACGTCTGCCCGCACGTCTGCGGCGGGCCGGTTTCCAGTTCGCCTATCGAGGCCATCGCGTCGACGTCCAAGTCACCCCGGGATGCGTCGAACTCTCGCTTCAGCCGAGTCGTGCCGCTGCGCTTCGCGTCCGAGTCGGTGAGGCCACCGCTGCCCTGAAGGGCGGGGAGCGTCATGAGTTTCTCGTCACGCCCAAAGGATCCCTCCCACGATCCACACAGAGGAGGACACCATGAACACCATCAACGTCGTGAACGGCTTCGGCGTCATCGGCAAGCGCGTGGCGGACGCTCGAGGCACCGCAAAGCCAATCGAAGCCCCCCGCAGTCAAGCGGAGACCGCATCTGCCACGATCGTCAACGACACAGACATGTGGCATTCCAGGCACCTCCACGGGCACACCTTTCAGCACGCGGGCGGGGGCCGCGGAAGGATACCTCCATCGTCCGGCCTCGCCGCAAGCTGGCGGCCGATTTGATGACGACAGCCCGGGGCGCTGGCTCAGGTTGCCACAACCTCTACCAGGGCGAGACGCAGATAGTCGGGGTGCTCGCGTACGCGGCATGAAGTCCGGGCTTGCGGAGGCGGATGCGTCGAGCACCCGCCACAGTCGGCGCCGTGAGCCCCGTCGCCGCTGGAGTGCCACGGGACCAAGGGCGCGTCCTCTCGGTGACCCGAGTGGAAGCGTGGCATCCAGGCAAGCGGGAGGTCCTGATGAGGGAAGCAGAAGCGTTCCGGGTGGTCGTGGGCGTGGACGGCTCCAGGCCATCGATCCACGCCCTGGCATGGGCGGTCAGGGAAGCGCGCCTGCGTCGGGGAACGCTCCGAGTCCTCACCGCGTGGGACTATCCCGCCGTCATCGCCGGAATGGATGGCGTGCTCGACGTCTCGCACATCGAGGACGCGACCCGGCGGACCCAGTCCGTCGCACTGAGCAAGGTCGCGCACGACGACGTCCCGGTTTCTGCAGAGGTGCTCAGGGGATCCCCGGGATCCGTCCTGGTCGAGGCCTCGGTACATGCCGACCTCATCGTCATCGGTTCACGCGGCCTCGGCGGATTCGGCGGTCTGCTGCTCGGCTCGGTCTCGGCCCAGGTCGCCCGGCACGCTGCGTGTTCGGTGCTTGTTGTGCGCCCAGGCGAAGATCTGCCTGATCGGTAGGTCCGTCAGCGGCCCCGGCTTCTGCGCGGGACGATTACGAGTCCCGCCGCGAGGCGCGCAGCCAGCCCCGACCCCGATTCGTGGCGAGCAGACCATCTCGTTCCCAGGTAACAAATCGATAACACGAAACTCCCAGAGAGGCTGCCTAGGGTTGCCGAGATCCCCCAGCCCCCAACCCAGTTAGCCCCACAGAATGAGCACCTCTCAGCGCGGCCGCCGTGCGGCCGGGCCCCCCAGCACGCTTTTCCGACTCCGCCCTCGAGGCCGCCCCGCCCCGTCGAGCGAAACACGCTCCCAGCGACCCTCGATGGCGGAGCCGCCAGCGAGACCGCGGCGTCGGCGGCCGAAACGATCCGTCCTTTCGCTCTCCGCGATGCTGTTCGCCGGGGGTATGGCGGTCGCCACCAGCGTGCCCGCCATTGCGATCACCACCAGCCACACCGACACCAGTGCAACATCCCAGACGGCAGCGATCGTGGGCGACCCTCAGTCGCTCGAAGTGGCCGCAGACGCGGCGGTGTCGACGATCACCCCGGGTACGTACGTCGTTGAATCCGCTCCGCCTCCGCCCCCGCCCCCGGCTCCCATCGCCGTAGCCGAGCTCGAGGCGGAGCCCGTGTTCAACGGTCCAGTCGTGGCGTGGCCGGTGCTGTATCCCGACCGCATCAGCAGCTCGTTCGGCCCTCGGACGGCACCATGCGCCGGATGCTCGACGGACCACGACGGCGTCGACTTCAACTCGGGTGACGGCACGCCGGTGATGGCCGTCGCGGCCGGCACCGTCATCAGTTCCACGGATGCCGGCGGCGGCTACGGCGTGATGATCGAGATCGAACACCAGGTCGACGGCTCAACCGTCACGAGCCTGTACGCGCACATGAGCTACGGATCCCGGCTGGTCGAGGTGGGAGATACCGTCTCGGCGGGCGAGCAGATCGGATCGATCGGTTCCACCGGACAATCCACCGGCGCCCACCTGCATCTCGAGATGTACGGCACCGACGGAGTCCGGTTCGACGGGTACGCCTGGCTGGCGGCCCGAGTCGGCTAGGTGTAGTTTCCCGGCACGTTGTAAACGTGTCATGTAGCGAAAACCTCCGGGACGATGTGGGTCACCACACTCGCATCGGCCACCGGAGGTCTTCGCGACTCACGCTAACGCGCTTCTGACGCCTGCGGGGCCAATGATAGGCCGGTGCGACACCCGCTAGGAGTGATGTTCGCCACTACTTATGCATCGCGCTTGAGGCCCTGTCTACCCCGTGGACGCGACCAATCCTCAGGTCTATCCTGTGCCCGTCTGACGACCGTCAGGCGTCACACCATGACACGGAACCGGAGAACGACGATGCAACGACGCGCGTCACTCATCACGGCCGCCGTCTGCGCCCTGGGGCTCACAACGCTCGGGCTCAGCGCACCGGCCGCGGCCCATCCAGACGATCAGCACGGCACCCTCGAAGGTCACCTGACCGGCGACGGTGAATGGGGCAAGATCGACCTGAAGGCGGTCCTCGAGCTCACCGAGACCGACGACCTGATCGCCGATGTCACCGTCTCCCCCGACGGCAACACCGCCTACCTGGCGAACTGGGGAGAGCCCGATTGCGCCGGCCCTGAGACCGGCGGCCAGAAGAGCCCGGATGCCGGCGCCTACATCGTCGATATCTCCGGCGTCGATCAAGATCCGTTGATCGAGCCGGAGTTGATTGGGTTCATCCCCTCGCATCAGGACACGCGTCCGGGTGAGGGCATGCAGGTGATCGAGCTGACCACCGATCGCTTCACCGGCGATGTGCTCGTTATGAACAACGAGCCGTGCGGCAAGAACGCCAAGGGTGGCGTCAGCCTGTGGGATGTCACCGACCCGTCCGACCCGAAGAGGCTCGCCGCGAACGTCGGCGACAAGGAGCCGGGCAGCTCCGACGTCAACCAGATCCACAGCGCGTTCGCGTGGGACACGGGTGACCACGCCTACGTGGTCCTCACCGACAACGTCGAGGGACAGGACGTCGACATCCTCGACATCACCAACCCGAAGCGGCCGAAGCTGATCGCCGAGTACGACCTGAACGACTTCGACGTCGACCAGCCCGAACTCGGACTCACCGACTCGTTCCTCCACGACATGGTCGTGAAGCAGTTCGGTGACCAGTGGATCATGCTGCTGTCGTACTGGGATGGCGGGTTCGTGCTGCTCGACGTGACCGATCCGGCCAACGCGGAATTCATCGCCGACACCGACTTCCCCGAGGTCGACCCCGAGCTGCTCGAGTCGCTGGGTGTCTCGCTCACCCCCGAGGGCAACGCGCACCAGGCGGAGTTCACGATCGACGGCAACCTCTTCATCGGGACCGACGAGGACTTCGCGCCGTACCGCACCGATGCGCTCAACATCACCACCGGCGAGTACGCGGGCGAGTACGAGTCGGTGATCGTGCCCGGCGGCCAGCCCCCTGCCGCCCTCGAGGACCTGACCCTCAGCGGCCCGGTCGTGTACGGCGGTTATGGCTGCCCCGACTCCGAGCCGCTCCCGAGTCCTGAGGACATCCCTGGGTACCTCGAATCACTGGAGGAAGGCGACGAGACCATCATCGTGCTCCAGCGCGGACCCACGGGCGACCCGAGTGCGACCGAAGAAGCCTGCTTCCCCGGTGAGAAGGCCCACGAGGCCGCACTCGCCGGATGGGACTCGGTGCTCTTCGTCCAACGGCACGTGGATCCCGACGAGGCGTTCTGCGGTTCCGGTGCATTCGTGGATGAGATCGTCGCGATCTGCACCACCCACGAGGCGTTCCACAAGCTGTTCGGCCTCGACCCGGTCGAGGGTCCGTGGAGCTACCCCGAGGACCTCGCGATCGGCACGATCGGCGAGCGCATCGAGGTCGGTTCGATCTTCGACGGATGGGGCTACGTGCACCTCTACGACACCGCGACCATGGCCGAACTCGACACCTACGCGATCGACGAGGCGCACGACCCGGACTACGCGTTCGGCTACGGCGACCTCTCGGTGCACGAGGTAGCCGTCGACCCGCAGGATCCGTCGCTCGCCTATCTCGCCTACTACTCAGGTGGCCTGCGCGCGATTCAGATCATGTGCGACGGCGAACCGTACGACCCGGAGACCGTGACCGACACCAGCGGGTGCGAACTCGTCGAGGTCGGCGGCTACCTCGATGAGGCAGGCAACGACTTCTGGGGCGTCGAGACGTTCGTCGGTGAGGACGGCATGACCTACGTCCTCGCCAGCGACCGCGACAGCGGCCTCTGGATCTTCGTGGACCCGTGATCGACAAGTCCGACTGAGCAGGAGAGGGCGGGGGAACTCCCCCGCCCTCTTCCGTATCCACCGCCGGCGCGAGAGATACGGTGCTCTCACGGCGGCGTGGGACGAAGTGACAATGCCGAGTGCTCCGTGCTGCTTGCGCGCTCACGCACCGGTGGGCTGAGGGTGGATCTCGTCGCGGTCGTGCTCTCGCTCGCCCGACGCGGGCTGCGGCGGCGGCCGGACTGAGCGGCGTCGCGAGGGCCGTATTCCACAAGGACCGGCCGCGCCACGTCGAGTGCACGGCGAGCGCCGCCGCGGGCCGCCTCCGATCGCGCCGGCACGGAGGCTCCGCCGCCCTGGCGGGCGGTGATGCGCCGCGGCCAGAGCGCCGGTGCCCCGAGCGCGCCGGCCAGGGCGAGGACCCCGAGGATCGACCACGCCGTGGTGACGCCGGCGGCCGTGCCCACCCACCCGGCGAGGGGGTAAGTGACGAGCCACGCGAGGTGCGACAGCGAGAACTGGGCGGCGAACGCCGCGGGCAGTCCC
Source organism: Agromyces lapidis (assembly GCF_009749405.1). Classification (GTDB taxonomy): domain Bacteria; phylum Actinomycetota; class Actinomycetes; order Actinomycetales; family Microbacteriaceae; genus Agromyces; species Agromyces lapidis. The sequence continues at coordinate 175,187 of NZ_WBIQ01000007.1, read as the reverse complement.
ACCGGGGTCGTGGCCGAGCGGATCACACGCCCGGTCGGGGTCACTACCATGGCCGTGCCTGCGCCGATCGCCGTCCAGATCGACGCCATCAACCACCACGAGACCATGCCGGTGGCGCTCATGACGACGGCCGCGATCACGCCCGCTACAAGCACGCCAGCGCCTGCGATCATGACGGTGCGTTCCGCGATCCGGTCGAGGAGGCGGGGAAGCAGCAGCGCGACGACGAGCGTGCCGCCCCCGGAGGCAGCGAGCATCCATGCGACGTCGGACTGGCCGCCGCCGAGCTCGTCGCGCACGACGTTGACCGTGCTGACAATGACAATCGACCCGGCCGACGCGACGACGAGATTCAGCGCCAGGACCCCGCGCAGCCGGGGAGTGGCGGCGAAGGTGCGGATGCCCGAGGTTACCCGGTCCCAGGCCCGGGCCTGACCGGTCGGGCGGGCATTCGGCACCCGTGCCGAGAGCACGAGGATCGCCGAGACGACGAAGCCGACGGAGGTGCCGACGAACAGCACGTTGAAGCTCATGAAGGCGAGGGCGACGGCCGCGAGCACCGGACTGAGCAGGCTCTCCATCGTGTAGGCCACCTGCGACGCGGACAGCGCCCGCGTGTACGCGGCCTTATCGGTCACCAGGTCCGGGATGACCGCCTGGAACGTGGGCGTGAACGCGGCCGAAGCGGACTGCAGCACTCCGATCAGCACATAGACGTGCCACACCTCCGTCACGAACGGCAGCGCGAGGACCACCGCGGCCCGAACCACGTCGAGCAGGATCAGGAACAGCCGCCGCGGCAGGCGGTCCGCGTACGCGGCCGCCAAGGGCGCGATAATCACGTACAGCACCATCTTGATGGTCAGCGCGGTGGCGAGCACCGCGCCGGCGCTCGGGCCCGCGAGATCGTAGGCGAGCAGGCCGAGCGCCACGGTGGCCAGGCCCGTGCCGAACAGCGCGATGACCTGCGCGCCGAACAAGTGGCGGTAATCACGGATCTGGAACAGGCGCATGGTGACGACTCCTCGAGTGGTGTGCAATGCACAACACAACCGGATACCCCCTGGGGGTATTCCCGATCCGGTCTCGAACGCGTGCGGGTTCCGGTGCCCGTGGCCGTGCCCGCGTACCCGGGCGTCGACCATGCCGTTGTCTGTCAGTGTCGACGCCGATCCTCATGCTCGTCGCCGGCCGTGGTGAACGTGTCGGTCCCGTCCTCCCGGTCACGCGGCGGTGGACCGACAGGTGGTGTGCCTCGGGCGTCTGCCGCATCAGCGCCCAAATCCGTGCGACCTCGCGGCAGATCGCTCGTCGCCGAGCACGATCCCGAGGACCTGCTCGGTCCGCGCATCCCGCGAACCAAGCGGATATCGGTTCGTACCGGGACCCAGTCGATCGAGCTCGAATAGCCCCTGTTCTCCCGAGTCACCTCGAGCTCAGCCAAGACGGATATCAACTCAACCGCCGTCAGGCCAGCTCACGCGAACACTGTGCAGGAAGCTCCTGCACGTGGCCGTAAGAACAGCGAGGTGTCCGTACGAAATCACTGATCAGACGCCCAATTTGTGGGGCGGACGGGGATCGAACCCGTGACCGATGGATCTACCGCGCCCGGGCTGACTGTCTCGGCCTGAGCCGGGATGCCTCGGACAATCTCGCCGTGATCAGGAGTTCCTTGCCGCTGCGATCGTTGTCGAGCTTCGATGTTACCCGTTGATCTCGACCGTTATCGAGACATCTCGAGTCAAAAGTGCTGGATAAACGTGCGCGGATCAAATCCGTTCAGCACCCCGCGGACCCACGAGCTGAATCCCGCTGTGAGCTTCGGGGGCTGGACTCGACGTCGACGGGGCATTCGCGGCGACCCGGGCTCGGCTGGGAGCGACGAGCGTTCGCGAGCTCTGTCAGCCCGCTGAGCGATCCGTCGACGCCCGGTCTTCCACTGCGAGGTGAGCGGGTGTAAGCGCAGGGACGACGTGGACGAGGACGACCATGCCGACGAGTTCGACGAGGGTCTGGGTGACGACCGCTAGCGGCGCGAGTCCGAGCTCGGCAGGCAGGGCGAGGGCGAGCGGAAGGACTACGAGGGAGTTGCGGGTGACGCCGCTGAAGGCCACGGCGCGGGTGCCCGGGATGTCGAGCCGGGCGAGCCGGCCGGCGCCGAGGCCGACGAACAGCATGACGACGAGGAAAACCACATAGAGCGGCACCAGCCGGAGCAGGGTGAGCGCCTCGGCGCCCACGGCCGCGATCTGCGAGCCGATGATCACGGCGAGGGTGAGCATCATCAGCGGCACCATCGCCGCGGCCATCACCGCCTCGACCCTCTGACCGACGCGATGGCGCCGCGCGACGGCCTGCACGATCGCCGCGCCGATCAGCGGGATGACGATGAGGATCAGGAACGCTTCGACGAACGGCCCGACCTCGATCTGCTCGGTGATCCCCGGCCCCGCGAATAGCAGCAGGTAGACCGGCAACAGCAGGATCTGCAGGAGCATCAGCAGCGGGGTCGCGGCGAGCAGGCGCGCGCGGGCGCCGCCGGCGAGGCCGGTGAAGACGACCACGTAGTCCACGCACGGGGTGAGCAGCACCAGCAGCAGCCCGATGAACAGGCCGCCGTCGTCGACCACGAAGCGGGACACGGCGAACACCACGATCGGCACGACGGCGAAGTTCACGACCACCACCGTCGCCAGGAAGCGCCAGTCGCGGAACGCCCTCCCGAGTTCGATGATCGGGACGCCGAGGAACGTCGCGAACAGCAACAATGCGAGCACCGGGTTCGTCGCGGCCTCGAGTGCCGGGGCGACATCCGGTGCGGCCAGCCCCACGATCGCGCCGACCGCGATCGCCGCGAGGTAGAGCGCCACCTGGTGGCGGTCCCACCACGAGATCACTCGACGCATCCGTTCATGCTACGGACCCGCTTGACCTTCGAGCGACTTCAAGCCCTACCGTCGACCGCATGACCGACACGACCTGGGCGCCCGACGCCTGCACCCTGCCCACCATCGACCGCCCACTCCGGGAACGGGAGTTCAGCGGACTGTTCCGCACGTCGCTGCGCGCGGCGAGCATCCCGACGCCGACGCGTGCCGAGCTTGTTCTCGACGCCGACAGCGAGCCGGCCGCGCGCGAGCTCGCCGGGCGCGAGACGTCCTGCTGCTCGTTCTTCGAGTTCGGTTTCGTCCCGGAAGGTGACACGCTCACGATGATGATCGAGGTGCCCGCGTCGAGGGCCGACGTGCTCGCCGCGCTTGTGGAGTCCGCCCGGCGCGACGCGGGCCTGACAAAGCAAGGGGACGCGGCGTGAGCCCGCGCCCACGGCGGCGGGGCGGGGCTGCGCTCGGTGCTATCGGAATCGGAGTCCTGGCCTGCGCGGCGTGCTGCGCCGGGCCGTTGATCGCGCTGGTCGGCAGCATCGGCGCCGCCTCGCTGCTCGGCGCCTACTGGGTGCCCGGGCTGCTGGTCGTGGTTGCGGCCGCCGCGGCCGCGTTTGGCGTGTTGCTCGTGCGTCGGCGACGTGCGAAGGCCTGCACGGTGCCGGCCGGCCCGAGGATGATCGACTTGCCGACCACCCGCCCCGACGCCGAGCGCGTGGTCAGCGGGCCCGGGCCGTCCAGACCGTGACACCCGGGGCCGGCTCGACCGGTTCGGCCGTCGAGCCGCCGCCGATCGCGGCACACGCACACGCGTCAGAGCACATCCCGCTCGGGGCCTCCTGCGACAACCGGTCCTGCGTCGCACGCAGCTCGTCCGCCAGCCTCGTCAGCTCCGTGATCTGCGCCTCGATCTGCTCGAGCCGCCCTCCCACGACGGCGCGCATGTCATGTTGAACGTGCACGCACACGTCCGACTCGCGAGCGGCGACCAGCTGCCGCATCTCCGGCAGGCTCAGCTGCAGCCGCTTCGCCCCGGCCAGGAACGCCAGCCGCGCGAGATCGCCCTCCCCGTAGACGCGATACCCGTTCGGCTCCCGATTTGCCGGGCCGAGCAGCCCCTCCGACTCGTAGAACCGGATCGTGCTCGACGGCAGACCCGACCGCTTCGACGCCTCAGCGATACGCATCCCAGTCATGACGCCAGCGTAAACCTTAGAGTCGCTTCAAGGTCCACTCGACCTGCTCTTCGCATACGGCAGAGCGTCGACTATCGCGACGTCCCAGCCGCTCGCGGCCCCCCAGGTCGCGGCGGCGATCCCGCCATGCCGGTCCCGACGACGATCAGGTCGTGCCTGCGTTCAGGCATCGCCGAGCACTTCCCGCAGCTGCGCCGTCGTCGGCGCACCGGCTGGGCCCGCCGGGGTGGCGTAGATCCGGCACGCGAGACCGACCGGGGCGTTCGGGTCGGCGAACGGGTCGACCCCGTCGACCAGGATGCTCGGCGAACCACGGAACCCGATCCGCTCGGCCTGCTCCGCCGTGGCGACGAGCTCCCTCCGCAGCGTCAGGTCGCGTCTCCCGGAGATGAGCTCGGTCAGCCGGGCGTCGGCGGTCTTCCAGTTCGGGCACCCGTCGAAGTACTGCAGCGTGATCTCCATGTCCGCGACGCTAGGCCTTGTACTGCGCTTCAAGGTCAAGGGCGTAGCATGGCGGCATGCGGATCGGAGAACTCGCCGACGCGGTGGGCGTGAGCACCCAGGCCGTCCGGTATTACGAACGCGAGCGGCTCATGCCCGCGCCGACGCGTGGCGGCAACGGCTACCGCGCGTACGACGACCAGGCCGTCGCGAGGATCGCTTTCATCCGGACAGCACAGTCGGCCGGGCTCACCCTCGTCCAGATCCGCAGCATCCTCGACCTGCGCGACCGGGGCGTGATCCCCTGCGACCACGTCTCGGACCTCATCGACGACCGGCTCTTCGAGGTCCGCCGCCGCATGGCCGAGCTGGCCGCCCTCGAGGAGGAGCTCGTCCAGCTCCGCGACCGCAGCGAACGCCTCGACCCAGCCGACTGCAGCGACGGCGACATCTGCCACATCATCGCTGTCCAGCCCCAGCCCTCAGTACTCGAGTAGGCCCGCACACTGAAACGGCCAGCCTGGTGACCGGCAGCGGCCCGCTCCCTCCCCCATCCGCCGCCAGTCGTCAGCGCAGCCATTCTGGTTCGACACCCCACGTGACAGGCTTCGTCCATGGACAGTCAGCGGCGCTTCCGGACCCCGGTCGCAGTCGACAAGCGCGGGCGCACCATCGTGCCGATCCCGTTCGACCCGGATGAGGCCTGGGGTGTGAAACCGCGCCACCCGGTGCGCGGGTCGGTCGCCGGCTGTTCGATGCGCGGCACCGTCGAGCAGCAGGAAGACGGACCCGTGATCACTCTCGGACCGGCATGGACACAAGTCCCACTCCGCGACGGGGCCGAAGTCGAGGTCATGCTCGAGCCCGAAGGACCGCAGCGTACCGATCTCGCGCCCGACATCGCGACAGCACTCGCCGCCGAACCGGACGCCGCCGCGTTCTTCGACTCCCTCGCGCAGTTCTACCGCAAAGCGTGGCTGCGGTGGATCGACTCGACCAAGCGGAACCCCGAGCAGCGTCCCGTTCGCATCGCGGAGATGGTCCGGAACCTGCGGGAAGGGCGCAAGGAGCGGCCGTAGCTTGAGGCGTGCCCGAGCGATGCAACCGAGACCGCCTCGTAGTCCCTTGCCTCAAAGTGGATCGCCCGAGTTCACATTCGCGGGGGCTCGATAAATTCCCGCCATTGGCTCCCTCGGGCCCTCGCCTGGCGGGGTGGCCTTGATCTCATTTCAATTTCGCCCGATTCAGCTGAAGTCGCTTCCCGAATCACCCGCCAGACCTTCGGCTAAATCCAAGAAGTCACGCAGACACACCAACTTCCAGGCCGAGACGCCACGAGTTCCGGCGAAAGTCTTCGAGGTAGTCCCCTGTTCGCTCTTCTCCGTACACCGGCCGAGGAGCAGAATTACCGCTGATCAGGAGTTTGTGGGGCGGGCCAGGATCGAACTGGCGACCGATGGATTATGAGTCCACTGCTCTAACCGGCTGAGCTACCGCCCCTGGAGCGAACTCAGTCGGGAAGGATGACTGGGATCGACTCGGTGACCGGATCGGTCACTCGCTCACCACGATACAGACTCTCGAACGTGTCGAGCGTGCGGGTGATGTCGTGCGCCTTGATGAGCTTGGCCGAGGCGGCCTTGAGGGCGTTGTACTCGTCGGGCGACGCCTCGAGCACGGTGCGGAGCTTCGCGGCGAGGTCCTCGGGGTTCGATGGCTCGAAGAGGTACCCGTTCTCACCGTCGTGCACGAGGTGCGGCAGCGCCATCGCGTTCGCGGCGACGACGGGCAGCGCCGAGGCCATGGCCTCCATCGTCACGATCGACTGCAGTTCGGCGATCGACGGCATCGCGAGCACGGATGCCCGGTGGTAGGCCTCGCGCAGCTCCTCGTCGGTGACGTAGCCGGTGAAGGTCACCCGGTCGGCGATGCCGAGTTCGACGGCGAGGTGCTCGAGGTTGCGCTTCTGGTCGCCGCCGCCGACGATCTCGACCTTCGCGTCGAGTGCGGCGGGCAGCAGCTTGAGGGCGCGCAACAGCACGTCGATCTGCTTCTCGCCGGTCACGCGGCCGACGAAGAGGATGCGGTTCTCGGTGCGCGACTCCCAGTTGGGCGAGTACTTGTGCGCGTCGATGCCGCAGGAGATCGCGTGCACGTTCTCGAGGCCGGTGTGCTTCTCGAGGAAGTCGGCGGCGCGACGCGTGGGGGTGGTGACGGCTTCGGCTCGACCGAAGGTACGGCCGGCCGCCTTCCAGGCGAGGCCGACGGCCCGGTCTTGCCACGCCTTCGGCAGCAGCGAGAACTCGAGCATGTTCTCGGGCATGACGTGGTTCGTGCCGATGATGCGGATGCCGCGCTTCTGCGCTTCGATCGAGAGGCCACGACCGGTGATGATGTGCGACTGGAAGTGCACGACGTCGGGTTTCACCTCGTCGATCACGCGGGCGCTGTTCTGCTTGATGCGCCAAGGCAGCGCGAAGCGCAGCCAGTCGTGCGGGTACCAGCGCCAGCTGCGCAGGCGGTGCGCGGTGAGCTCCTGCCCCTCGTGCACCTCCTTCCACGTGCCGTGCTTGCGGCTCGCTGCCGGGGCCATGACGTGCACGTCGTGGCCGCGTTCGACGAGGCCGGCCGCGAGGCGTTCGGCGAATCGGGCGGCGCCGTTGACGTCGGGGGCGAAGGTGTCGGCACCGATCAGGATCTTGAGGGGGCGATCGAGCTCGGCGCCGGCGGGCGTACCCGCACCGGGGGTGTCAGACACGGGTCGTGTTTCCTCACAGTTCTGGGGGCGGGACGGTCGGTCCCGTCGAGGCCGCGGCGCGCGCGATGGGCGCGGCGGACTGAATCCGACCTTAGTCTACGCAGCGCAGCCGTGCGGGCGCCGTGCTCGCATGTCGGAAGCTCGTCGCGATCTGCGCTCAGAGCCTGGTCTGGGGGTGGTTCTTCGCGAGTTGGAAGACGCCCCACACGGCGATCGCACCGGCGACGATGTACACGCCGATCGCCCACGGCGGTGCCTGGGATGCCTCGCCGAGGACAGCGATGCCGATGATGACCGCGACGAGCGGGTCGACGACGGTGAGGCCGGCGATGACGAGGTCGGGCGGACCCGAGGCGTAGGCGTTCTGCACGAAGTACGCGCCGATGGCCGTCGCGGAGAGCATGCCGACGATGCAGAGCAGGGTGAGCCAGCCGAACTCGCCCTGCTCGAGCTTGCCGAGCACGACCTTGGCGAGCGTCGCGACGAAGCCGTAGACGATGCCGGCCATGATCACGTAGTAGATCGCCCGGATCTTCGCACGGAACAGCGCGAAGGTGATGCCGGCGATCGCGAGCACGACCGCGAGGATGATGAGGATGACGACCAGCTGGCGATCGGTGACGGGCTTGTCGACCGCGGTGAACGCGGCGACGCCGACGAAGAGGAAGACGCCGCCGACGCACATGATGATCGCGATGATCGTCTTGCGGTTCAACTGCACGTGGTTCACTCGCGAGTTCACGATCGCGGTGACGACGAGCGCGATCGCGCCGAGCGGCTGCACCACGATGAGCGGTGCGAAGTAGAGGCTCGAGAGCTGGAACACGATGGCGAGCCCGAGCATGAGCGTGCCGATGACCCACGACGGCCGCGCGAGCAGCAGCGCGAGCTGCTTGAGGTTGAGGCCCTTGCCGAGCGTGTCGACCGTGTGCTTCTCGACCTTGACGACGCCGCGGTGCTGGAACTGCGCACCGAGCGAGAGGAAGACCGCGCCGATGAGCGCGAGCGGGATACCGATGAAGGTCTGGGGGTCGAGCGGGATCTGCTCGACGATTTCGCTCAGGTCGGGATCCACGCAATGACCCTACCCGTTCGCCGACGGATATCCTTGCCGAATGGCCGTACGCCCCATTCGAATCTCCGGTGATCCGGTGCTGCACTCCCCCGCCCTCCCCGTCGAGACCATCGACGACGAGCTGCGAACACTCGTCGCCGACCTGTTCGAGACGATGGACGCCGCGCCCGGCGTCGGGCTCGCAGCCCCCCAGGTCGGCGTCGGCCTGCGCCTCTTCACCTACGGCTGGGTCGACGAGGAGGGCACGAAGTGGCGCGGCGTCGCCATCAACCCCGAGCTGTGGATCACGCCCCCGCCCGCCGGCGAGCCCGACCTCGACGAGGAGTCCGAGGGCTGCCTCTCGTTCCCGGGTGAGCGTTTCGGCCTGCGGCGCGCCGAACACGCGATCCTGCGCGCCACCGACCTCGACGGCGAGCCGTTCGAGATCGAAGCGCACGGATGGCTCGCGCGCATCTTCCAGCACGAGTTCGACCACCTCGACGGCACCCTCTACACCGACCGGCTCGGCGAACGCGATCAGAAGATCGTCGCGAAGATCAGCCGCAAGCTCGGTTGGGGGCGCCCCGGTCAGCAGTGGATGCCCGGCGTCGACGACCTCGACGCCTGAGTTCACGGGCGGATGCCACGTGCGGCACGCCGCCCGTGCGCGCAGCGACGCGCACGCGGCATCCGCTCAGGTGAACGCCCGGATGCCGGCGGCGACGGCCGCGGCGACGATGACGACCACGACGAAGGGCACGCGGAGCGCGTAGAGCGCCGCCGCGACGATCACCGCGGGGACGCGGGCGTCGATGACGATGTCTTGACCTGCGCCGAGGGTCTGCACCGCGATGAGCGCCGCGAGGAGCGCCACCGTCAAGAGGTCGGCGATGCGCGCCGGGCGTTCGCGTTCGAGGAAGCCGGCGGGCACGAGGTGTCCGGCGAGCTTCAGCGCGAGGGTCGCGGCCGACGCGATGAGGATGATGTGCCACGTCGTCATTCAGTGCGCCTCCGGGAGAACAGGTCGAACCACCCGACCACGACGGCGACGACCGCCGCGACGAGCACGGGCAGGCCGGGCATCAGCACGGGCATCGTGATGGTCGCGACGACGGCGGCACCGACCGCGACGGCGCCCGCCTGGAACTTCTTCAACCGCGGCCACAGGAGGCCGAGGAACGCCGCGGCGGCGGCCGCGTCGAGCCCCCACGCCCGCGTGTCGCCGATCGCGTCCCCGATGAGGGCACCCGCGAGGGTCGTGAGGTTCCAGCCGACGAAGATCACGATGCCCGTCACCCAGAAGCCGGTTCGGGCCGCCCGGTCGTCGGACTGCGCGAGTGCGACGGCGGTCGACTCGTCGATCGTGATCCAGGCGGCGGCGACGCGACGCCAGACGCTCGCGGGGCGGCCGTCGGCGTCGGGCGGGGTCACGAGCGGCTTCATGCGCATGCCGTAGATGACGTTGCGGATGCCGAGCATCGCGGCCGTGGCGATCGCCGAGCCGCCCGCCGCGACGCCGCCGGAGGCCAGCACACCGACGAGGGCGAACTGCGAGCCTCCCGTGAACATCACGAGGCTGAGGAAGCAGGTCTGCCAGACGTCGAGCCCCGAGGCGACCGCGAGCGCGCCGAAGGAGATGCCGTAGACCGCCGTCGCCAGGCCGACCGCGAAGCCGTCGCGACGGGCTGCGCGGCGCGCGGTCGCGACATCCGTTGCACTGGTGAGTTCAGCGCCGTCGGCGCCGCCGACCGGAAGGAGTTCGTCGGGGCGCTCAGCCATCTCGCTCCTCGGCCGTCGCCGCGGCGGCGGTGATGCGCTCGGCGATGCGGAGCTCGAGGTCGTCGAGCTCGCCCGAGACGTCGGTGACGAGCCACGCGCGATCGCGCTTGCGGCCCGTGATCTCACGGATGACGCCTGCCGCTTCGAGCCGTGCGACCGCGGGCGCGAGGTTGGCCGGGCCCGAACCCGTGACCCGGCCGATCTCGTCGATCGAGAAGACGGGGTGGTCGAGCATCGCCGCGATGAGCTTCGCCCCCGCCGAGTCGGCGCGGAACGGCACCGCGGCAGCCCACTGCTGCGGAAGCTCGATGAGGCGCTCGGCCGAGACCCGTGACTCCTCGGCCGCGAGCCGAAGGCCGTCGGCGAGGTCGGCGACGAACGGCGCGACCCGACCGACGCGGTACTCGTCGATGAAGGCGAAGTAGCGCTCGCGCTGGGCGAGCAGTGCGCTCGCGACCGGCACGACGCTCGTGCCCGTGACCCCTCGACGCCGGAGCACCGCGTTGATGATCGCCCGACCGATGCGGCCGTTGCCGTCGGTGAACGGGTGGATCGACTCGAACTGCGCGTGCCCCACGGCCGCCTGCACGACGATGGGCACGTCGTCGCGATTGAGGTAGGCGACGAGGTCGGCCATGAGCGCCTCGACCCGCCCGGGCGCGGGCGGCACGTGGAGCGCCGCGCGCGGCGCGTGGTCGCTGCCGCCGATCCAGTTCTGCATCGTTCGCCAGCGGCCGGCGTAGCGGCCGTCGAGCGGGTCGTCGCCGAGCAGCCGCCGGTGGGCCTCGAGGATCGCGTCGCAGGTGATCTCACGGTGGGAACCGGCCTCGTCGACGAGGCCGGCCAGTGCGCGCGTTGCGGCGACCATGCTCTGCGCCGAGCTGTTCGAGCGGCTGCCCGCGAGGGCGCGGGCGAAGTCCTCGGCGCTCGCGTCTTCGTACTCGATACGACTCGAGGCGACCGAGTCGGTGCGCATCAGGAAGCGGCCGAGCGCGGCCAGGCCGCCCGTGGCGTGCTCGGCCCGCGCGATCTCGACGACCGCGCGCTCGCACGCGGCGGCGAGGCTCGGCGGCGCCTGGAGGTCGAGTCCGGCGATCATCGGCGGAACGCTCGCGTCGACGTGATCGAGGGTGCGGTCGTCGCGACTGCCGCCGCGCACGGCCTGGCGCCACGGCAGGCGCTCGACGTCATGCGCGGGCCAGTCGTGCTGCTCGACGAGATTCGTCACGCTGCTCTCCCTCCAACCGAAATCTTCTCGTCTGAGATTATCATTTTCGATATCTAAGTGATACTAACGAGCGGAAGGTTCAATCGCGTGCTGCACGAGCACCGGAGCCTGAACCGCCCACTCCCCCGGCCATCCTCCGTGACGTACAGTGGCCCCAACACAGCAAGAAACGGAATCCCGATGGAGCTCAGCGCGGTACTCACGGTCATCGCCCTCGCAGGGCCACAGCCATTCAGCCTCCGAATCACGCCCACTCAAGAAACCCGACGGCGCGAGCGGAAGCTTGTTCGCTGACGTCGCCGCAAGCGATCCGCTCCGAACACGGAAGTGATCGAGGCATGAACGACACACGCGATGACGGCCCGGAGATGAGGCCAGGACGCGAAGCGGCAATCCGCCATCTCGTGCTCGAGCATCTCGAAGGATCCCGCGAGCGAAGGGCGCGTCGGCGCCGTCGTCGCTGGGTCGCATGGGGCGGCGTCGGCGTCCTCGCCGTCGGGCTCGGTGCGACCGCTGCAGGGATCGCCCTGCAGCCGCAGAGCGTCTCGAACGACCAGGTCATCCACTGCCTCACGTCCGATACGCGAGCCGCCGACGGCAGCTATCCCGGCGCCATGGCGTCCATGGCGCATGACGACGATGCTGAACGAGCGGCGAACGCCATCGAGGTGTGCACGATGACGTGGCAACAGGGGGCGCTCGAGCCCGGCTTCGACCCGACATCATCGACGAACGCCCCGGGCGTCGTGCCGGAGGCGTTCATCCTCTGTGCGATGCCGGATGGGAGCGCGGCCGTCGTGCCGTCGTCAGAGCCGGCCATTTGCTCGCGTCTCGGCCTCGCGCCACTCGACACCGGTGATTCGCCGATGGCTCCCGTATGGCGGACCACGACAGACCGGGCCACCGGCGACGCAGGCGTCGGCGCTGCAGCGCAGACCGTCGGCCGCGGGCTGCTGCGCGTCCAGCCCGCTTCTCGGCCACATGGGTGAACTGCCTCAACGCAAAAGCCCCGCATTCACATGGAATACGGGGCTTGTTCGCTCCCCCACTTGGACTCGAACCAAGAACCTATCGGTTAACAGCCGATTGCTCTGCCAATTGAGCTATGGAGGATCGCTTGCGCGCATCGATACTCTAGCAAAGGGATGCCCCGACTCCCAATTCGAGGCAGCCTCGCGTCTCGGCGTCCTCGGAAGCGGCTCAGTAGCCGGCGTCGAGGTCGATCCGACCGAGGAATTCCCCCTCGCCGAGGAAGGCGCGCACGTTATGCTCGACGCGTGCGGCGAGCAGCGCCGGCGTGGTCGCCATCGCGTCGGCGACGTGCGGCGTGATCACGCAATCGGGCGAGCTCCACAGCGGATGCCCCGTCGGGAGCGGTTCGGGATCGGTGACGTCGAGCCCGGCCCCGCCGAGGCGACCCGACTCGAGCGCGGCGACGAGCGCCGAGGTGTCGACGATCGCACCGCGTCCGACGTTCACGACCACGGCGCCGGGTGCAAGCGCGGCGAGCACTCCGGCATCGACGGCGCCCCGGGTCTCGTCGGTCAGCGCCGCCGCGACGATGAGCACGTCGGCCCCGGTCGCGACCTCGACGAGACGATCGAGCGTCACCGTGCGAGCAGCGCCGGCGACCTCGCCGGCACTGCGACGCACGACGGAGGCGCGCACCCCGAACGGCGCGAGCAGTCGCAGCAGCTCGGTCGCGATGCCGCCGGCTCCGACGATGACGACCTCGGCGCCGTGCAGGCTGCGGCTCGCGTGGTCGCGCCGCCACTCGCCCGCCCGCACCCGTCGCGGGATCCGGCGGAGGAGTGCCAGCGTCAAGGTCAGCGCGTGTTCGGCGACCGGCCCGGCGTACACGCCCTTGCCGCTCGTCCACACGCGCCCGTCGCCGCGGAAGCGCGGCAGCACCTCGGCGAACGGGTCGATGCCGGCCCAGGGCAACTGCACCCACTCGACGCCGGGGGCACGCTCGAGCGCCTCGACGAGTGCCGCGCCGCCTGAGGAGCCGCTCCACACGATGCCCCGAGTGCGCTCGTCGAGCGGGGCGACCGCTCCCCCGGCCCGCTCGACCGCAGCCACCAGTTCGGGCTCGGCATCGGGCACGACTGCGATCGTGCCGCGAGCGTCGATCGGGCCGCGCGCGGCCGAGGCATCCGTCATGCCAGAGGCTCGGCCAGGTCGTCGATGATCGCGTGCCCGCCGTCGAGCGCCCCCGCGAGGGCCTGCACATACGGGTGATGCGGGTCTTGGAAGACCTCCTCGATGGTGCCGATCGCCGCGAGTTCGCCGCGATCGAGCACCGCGATGCGATCGGCGACGCTGCGCAGCACCGGCAGGTCGTGAGTGATCAGCACCGCCGAGAACGCGTGACGTTCGCCGAGCTCGGCGATGAGCTGCGCGACCGCGTCGCGCACCGTCAGGTCGATGCCCGCCGTCGGCTCGTCGGCGATGAGCACCGAGGGGCCGAGCACGAGCGCACGCGCGAGCGCGACGCGCTGGCGCTGCCCGCCGCTCAGCTCGTACGGGTACTTCTCGAGCATGCCGAGCGGCAGCCGCACCCCGTCGAGCATGGTGGCGACCCGGGTCGCGAGCGCCCTGGCGTTGTACCGGCGGTCGCGCTCGAGGATGGGCTCTCCGATGATCTCGGCGACGCTGTGGTCGGGCGGCAGCGTCGACGCGGCATCCTGCGGCAGGTAGCCGACGTGGAACCGGTACTCGGCGACCTTGCGCTTGGGCAGCCCGCGCAGCGGCTGACCGAGCACGGTCGCCTGACCGCCCGTGATGACCGGGCGCGCCTCGTTCGATCGCGGCTCGAAGGCCGCGCCCGAGAGCACCTTCGCGAGCGTCGACTTTCCGCTGCCCGCGCTGCCGAGCACGCCGAGCACCTCGCCCGGCGCGACCTGAAGGGTCAGGCCGTGCAGGGCGACGTGCGCCGGGCTGGCGCCGCGCGGCGGGTACTCGAGCGACAGGTCGCTCAGCACGATCGGATACCCGTGGGCCGCGCCGCGCATCAATTCGCCTCCCGGATTCGGCGGAGTTCCTCTCGGCGTTCGGCCTGCGCCACCGGGTCGGGCACCGGCAGCGAGGCGAGCAGGCGCTGCGTGTACGGGTCGCGCGGCGACCCGAGCACCTCGACCCCCGTGCCCTCTTCGACGAGGCGCCCGTGGTACAGCACCGCGATGCGGTCGGCCAGCAGGTCGACGACGGCGAGGTCGTGGCTGATGAACAGCGACGCGAAGCCGAACTCGCGCTGCAGTTCGGCGAAGAGCTCGAGCACGCGCGCCTGCACCGAGACGTCGAGCGCGCTCGTCGGCTCGTCGGCGATGAGCAGCTCGGGCTCGAGGGCGAGCGACCGCGCGAGGCTCGCGCGCTGGCGCTGGCCGCCCGAGAGCTCGTGCGGGTAGCGGTCGCCGTACGCCTTCGGCAGCTGCACGGCCTCGAGCAGCTCGTCGACGCGGGGGCGCGCCGCGGCGGCGTCACCGGCCCGGCCGTGGATGATGAGCGGCTCGGCGACGCACTCGGCGATCGTCAGCAGCGGGTTGAAGCTCGACGCCGGGTCTTGGAAGACGAAGCCGATGCGGCTGCGCAGCGGCCGGAACTCGCGCTCCGAGAAACCGTTCATCTCGTGTCCGAGCACCCGGAGCGAACCGCCCGTGACCTTGGTGAGGCCCGCGATCGCGCGCCCGATCGTGGTCTTGCCCGAACCCGACTCGCCGACGAGCCCGAGCACCTCACCGGGGCGGATCACGAGGTCGACGCCGTCGACAGCGCGGAAGCCGGGCTTGCCGAATCGCCCGGGGTAGACGATCTCGAGTCCCTGCGCGGCGACGACCGGAGCCTGCTCCGTCCACCCCTCGGGGCGGGCCGCCGCACGCTCGGCGGTCTTCGCCGAACCGGTGCCGACGTAGGGCACCGCGGCGAGCAGCGCTTTCGTGTACTCGGCCTTCGGTGCTGAGAACAGCGTCTTCGCATCGGCCTCTTCGACGACCTTGCCCTGGTACATGACCGCGACCCGGTCGGCGAGGTCGGCGACGACGCCCATGTTGTGGGTGATGAGCACGATGCCCATGCCGAACTCGTCGCGGCATCGGCGCAACAGGTCGAGGATCTCGGCCTGCACCGTGACGTCGAGCGCCGTCGTCGGCTCGTCGGCGACGATGAGCCCCGGGTCGAGCACGAGTGCCATCGCGATCACGATGCGTTGCTTCTGACCGCCCGAGAACTCGTGCGGGTAGTGGTCGATGCGCTGCTCGGGCTCGGGGATGCCGACGCGACGCAGCACGTCGATCGCCTTCGCGCGGGCCTCCTTCTTCGAGAGGTCGGAGTGCGCCCGCAGCCCCTCGATGATCTGCCACCCGACCGTGTACACCGGGTTGAGCGCCGTCGACGGCTCTTGGAAGACCATCGCGACGTCGGTGCCGCGGATGGCCCGCAGCGATCGCTTGGAGATCGAGACCACGTCGTGCTGGGCCGTTCCGGCCTTGTTCGACAGGATCACCGCCCCGCTCGTCGTCGCCGTCTCGGGGAGGAGCCCGAGGATCGTCTTCGCAGTCACGGTCTTGCCGCTGCCCGACTCGCCGACGATGGCGAGCACCTCGCCGCGTTCGACCGACAGCGAGACGCCGTCGACCGCCTTCACCGCACCGGCGTCGGTCGAGAACGAGACGCCGAGCCCTTCGATGCTGACCACCGTGCTCATGGCTTGACCTCGATCCCGTGTTCGTCGAATGTCGCTTCGTCTTCGAGTCCGGCGAGCCCGCCGGGTCCGGCCGTCAGCGTGCCGCCGGGCACGACCGAGGTCTCGGCGACCACGCCGGCCGACTGCGCGACCCTGCGGCGCCCGCGCAGGCGCGGATCGGCGAGGTCGTTGAGGCTCTCGCCGACGAGCGTGATGCCGAGCACCACGAGCACGATCGCGAGACCCGGGTAGAGCGCGGTCCACCAGATGCCGCTCGTCACGTCGGAGAGCGCCTTGTTGAGGTCGTAGCCCCACTCGGCCGCGGCGGTCGGCTCGATGCCGAAGCCGAGGAAGCCGAGGCCCGCGAGGGTGAGGATCGCCTCGGACGAGTTCAGCGTGAAGATGAGCGGCAGCGTGCGGGTCGCGTTGCGCAGCACGTGCCGGAACATGATTCGGCTGTTCGAGGCGCCGAGCACCTTGGCCGACTCGACGAAGGCCTCGGCCTTGATGCGCACGGTCTCGGCGCGGATCACCCGGAAGTACTGCGGGATGAACACGACCGTGATCGACAGGGCCGCCGCGAGCACACCGCCCCACAGGTTCGACTGGCCGCCCGAGATCGCGATCGCCATGACGATCGCGAGCAGCAGCGAGGGGAACGCGTAGATCGCGTCGCACACGACGACGAGCAGCCGGTCGAGCCAGCCGCCGAAGTACCCCGACAGGAGACCGAGCAGCACGCCGGCGAAGATCGACAGGATCACCGCGATGATGATCACGAGGATCGCGGTCTGCGCGCCCCAGATCGTGCGGGAGAGCACGTCGTACCCGCCGACCGTGGTGCCGAACGGATGCTCCGCCGAAGGCGGCTGCTGGCTGCCGAACGGGCCGTCGGCGTCGCGCAGCTGCGCGAAGCCGTACGGCGCGAGGAGCGGCGCGAAGATCGCGGTAAGGATGAAGATCGCGGTGACGACGAGGCCCGTGATGAGCATGCCGCGCTGGAGCCCCACGCTCTGGCGGAGCTGGTGCACGACGGGAATGCGGTCGCGGAGCCGGCGCTTCGGCGCGGGCGCCGCGACGGGGGTCGATTCGGTGGTCGACATGTCAGTACCTCACCCTCGGGTCGATGAGCGCCGCGATGATGTCGACGATGAAGTTCGTGAGCGCCACGATGACGGCGAGCAGGGCGACGATGCCCTGCACCGCGACGAAGTCGCGCGCCTGGATGTACTCGACCAGCTGGAAGCCGAGGCCCTTCCACTCGAAGGTGGTCTCGGTGAGCACCGCGCCGCCGAGGAGGAGCGCGATCTGCAGGCCGATGACCGTGATGATCGGGATGAGCGCCGGACGGTAGGCGTGCTTGCGCAGCAGTCGCGATTCGGCGACGCCGCGCGAGCGGGCCGCGTCGACGTAGTCGGTGCCGAGCGTGCCGATGACGTTCGTGCGCACGAGCCGCAGGAACACGCCCGCCGTGAGCAGGCCGAGCGCGATCGCCGGGAGCACGGCGTGCGCGAGCACGTCGCCGAGCACCGCGGGGTCGCCCGTCATGATCGCGTCGATCGTGTAGAAGCCCGTCTTGTTCGGCAGGAACTCCATCTCGATCTGCGAACCGGTCGAGGCGCGGCCGGCGACCGGGAGCCACTTGAGCCACACCGCGAAGACGAGCTTCAGCAGGAGGCCGGCGAAGAACACCGGCGTCGCGTAGCAGAGGATCGCGAAGACGCGGAGCAGCGCGTCTTGGCCCTTGTCGCGGAAGTAGGCCGCGATGAGGCCGAAGGGGATGCCGACCGCGAACGCGACGATGAGCGCGTAGAAAGCGAGCTCGACGGTGGCGCTGCCGTAGGTGACGAGTACCTCGGTGACCGGCCGGTTGTCGCTGATGGTCATGCCGAAGTCGCCGGTGAAGACACCGCCCATGTACTCGAGGTACTGGATGATGAGCGGCCGGTCGAAGCCGGCGGCGTGGATGCGCTCGGCGAGCTGGTCGGGCGGCAGCTGGCCGCCGAGGGCTGCGGTGATCGGGTCACCGGTGGTGCGCATGAGGAGGAACACCACGCTCACCAGGATGAACACCGTGGGGATGATGAGGAGTGCGCGGATGAGGATGTAGCGGCCGAGGCTGCCGCCCGAGGATCTCGTGGATCGCTTTCGGGCGGGATCAGCGCCGGTGGCGGCCGTCGTCGTTGAGGTCAATGTTCGCCAATCAGGGGTGTGGCTCGAATGCGGGTGGCCCGCTCCGAAGAGCGGGCCACCCGTTCCGGTCTGAGAGCGACTCTAGTCGCTCAGCTCGCTCAGCCCTTGGTCAGCGAAGCGAAGCGGAACTTGAACGAACCGTCGAGGACGGCACCGTCGATGTCGGTGCCGGTGACGGCGACCTGGGCACCCTGGAGGTAGGGCACGGTCGACAGGTCGGCCGCCACCTTCTCCTGGATCTCCTCGATGATCGCGGTGCGCGCGGCGACGTCGGTCGTCACGGCCTGCTCGAGGATGAGGTCGTTGACCTCGGGGTTGTCGTAGTGGTTGCCGAGGAAGTTCTCCTTGAGGAAGAACGGCGTCAGGTAGTTGTCGGCGTCCGAGTAGTCGGGGAACCAGCCGAGCTGGTAGGCCGGGTAGACGTCGGCGACGCGGTCCTCGGAGTACTGCACCCACTCGGTGGTCTGCAGGTTCACCGTGAACAGGCCGTCGGCCTCGAGCTGGTCCTTGATGAGCGCGTACTCATCGGCCGACGAGGGGCCGTAGTGGTCGTTCGAGTACTGCAGGTTCAGCTCGACCGGGGTCGTGACGCCGGCAGCCTCGAGGGCCGCCTTGGCCTTCTCGGCGTCGGGTGCACCGGCGCCGTCGCCGTAGAGCTCCTTCAGCGGCTCGACCGCGCCGGCGAGGCCCGCGGGGATGTACGAGTACAGCGGCGTGTAGGTGCCCTTGTAGACCTGCTCGCCGAGCTCTTCGCGGTCGATCAGGCCCGCGACGGCCTGACGGACGGCGAGCGCCTTGGCCGGGTCGGCCTCAGGAGTCTTCGCGCCGTAGGGCTGCGTGTCGAAGTTGAAGACGATGTAGCGGATCTCGCCGCCGGGGCCGTCGACGACGTTGACCGCGTCGTTGCCCTTGAGGTCTTCGATGTCGGTCGCAGACAGGCTGCGGTACGCGACGTCGATGTTGCCCTCCTGCACGTCGAGCTTCATGTTCGACGACTCGGCGTAGTACTTCAGGTTGACCGTGTCGGTCGACGCCTCGGCCAGCAGGCCCTGGTACTCGGGGTTCTTCGTGAACGAGATCAGGTTGTTGAAGTCGTAGCTCGCGATCTGGTACGGGCCACCGAAGGCCTTCGCCTCGACGATGTCGTCGTCGGAGGTGAGCTCGTCGGGCGAGAACACCTCGTCGTCGACGATTGCGCCCGGGAAGCTCGTGAGGATGAGCGGGAAGACCTGGTCGTTCTCGGCCTTGAGGTGGAACACGACCGTGGTGTCGTCGGGGGCGTCGACGCTCTCGAGGTTGTAGAGCAGGCTCGACGCGCCGTTCGGGTCGGCGATCTTCAGCTGACGGTCGAACGAGAACTTCACGTCGGACGAGGTGAGCTCGTTGCCGTTCGCCCACTTGAGGCCCGCGGGCAGCGTGACCGTGTACTCGGTCGGCGCCGTGAACTCGGCCGTCTCGGCGAGGTCGGGCACGACGTCGGTGCTGTTGTAGTCGGTGTTCAGCAGGTACGGGAAGACCTGCGTCTGCACGGCCAGCGAACCGTTGTCGTACGAACCGGCCGGGTCGAGCGTCGTGACCTTGTCGGTCGTGCCGACCGTGATCGAACCGCCCGAAGCGTTGTCGCCGTCGCCACCGCCGGCCGAGCAGCCGGCGAGCACGAGCGCGGCCGCCGAGAGTCCGGCAGCCGCGATGAGCGCGCGACGGCCGTTCTTGGTTGCGGATGTCATATCCGTCTACCTCTTCCTGTCAGGACTGAAGCGCACCGCGGCTTCCACGGCGCGTTCTCGTATCACTCAGAGGTAGCACAACGATCCGAAGTCATGCAGGGAGGTGCCGTCGAACGTCGGAATGTTTACCGATCTGCAACCTTGCGCGCAACGGATCGTCGCACGGCGTCGCACGGCGACGGATTCCGTCAGTCGGCGCGAAGCGCCCGTCGCTCCTGCTCGAGCTCGACGAGTGCGCGCTGCAGCGCCGAGAACGTCGCCTGATCGGCCGTCGACAGCCGCTGCAGCCGGCCGAGCAGCTCGGACTTCTGGCGCAGCAGCTCGCGATCGATGAGCGAGCTCACCACCCCGCGCGCCCAGGCCTCGAGCTCGGCGTCGTTGCGCTGCGGCACCGGCAGCACCGCGAGCTGCTGCACGACCCCGGCGAACGGCGCGGGCACCTCGGCCACGACCCGATCGATGCGCAGCCGTGGGTCGGTCGACCCGAGCACCGCGGCGACCCCGTCGCGCACGACGGCGAGGGTCGCGTCGCCGAAGCGCGAGTCGACCGCGTGCCTGAGCAGTTCATCGCCCACCCGGTCGGGATACTGGAGCATGGCCTGCAGCGCATCGCGCTCGAGCCTCGTCGAGGGGTCGTTCGGCAGGCTCGCGATCGAGAACGGGCGCTCGGTCGCCTCCCCCGCGTTCGAGGCGGGCGGTGCGGATGCCTCGGCGCGCGCGTTGCCCGCGGCGGCCGGCGTGCGGCCACGGGCTCCCCCGCCGGCGCCGCGCACGGCACGGGTCACCTCGGCGAGCTCCACGCCGAGCATGCGCGCGAGTTCGCGCGTATACCCGGGCCGCAGGGAGGCGTCGCGGATCTCGGCGACGATGGGCGCCGCGGCGCGGAGCGCGCCGACCCGGCCCTCGACGGTCTCGAGGTCGTAGCGGTTCAGCGTGTGCCGGATCACGAACTCGAACATCGGCACCTTCGTCTCGACGAGGGTGCGCACAGCACCGTCGCCGCGGGCGAGGCGGAGGTCGCAGGGGTCGAGGCCGTCGGGGGCCACCGCGACGAAGGTCTGCGCCGCGAAGCGCTGCTCTTCGGCGAAGGCGCGCATCGCGGCCTGCTGGCCTGCGGCGTCGCCGTCGAAGGTGAAGACGACCTCGCCGACCCCCGAGTCGTCGCCGAGCACGCGCCGCAGCACCTTGATGTGGTCGACGCCGAACGCCGTGCCGCAGGTCGCGATCGCCGTCGTCACCCCGGCGAGGTGGCAGGCCATGACGTCGGTGTACCCCTCGACCACGACGACGCGATGCGTCTTCGAGATGTCGCGCTTGGCGAGGTCGAGCCCGTAGAGCACCTGCGACTTGTGGTAGATCGCCGTCTCGGGGGTGTTCAGGTATTTGGGCCCCTTGTCGTCGTCGAGCAGGCGCCGCGCGCCGAAGCCGACGGTCTGGCCGGTGACATCCCTGATGGGCCAGACGAGCCGGCCGCGGAACCGGTCGTAGACGCCGCGGTCGCCCTGGGAGACGAGGCCGGCCGCACTGAGCTCTTCAGCCGAGTAGCCCTTCGCCTTCAGGTGGTTCGTCAGCGCGTCCCAGCTCTTCGGCGCGAAACCGACGCCGAACCGGCGCGCCGCCTCGGCGTCGAAGCCGCGCTCGCCGAGGAACCGTCGGCCGATCTCGGCCTCGGGCGAGCCGAGCTTCTCGACGAAGAACTCGGCGGCGGCCTGGTTCGCGGCGAGCAGCCGGGCGCGGTTGCCGTGGTCGGGTGCCTGACCCCCGTCTTCGTAGTGCAGCTCGAATCCGATGCGGCCCGCGAGTCGCTCGACCGCCTCGGTGAACGAGACGTGGTCCATGCGCTGCAGGAAGGTGTAGACGTCACCCGACTCGCCGCAGCCGAAGCAGTGGTAGTAGCCGACGCCGGGCCGCACGTTGAAGCTCGGGCTGCGCTCGTCGTGGAAGGGGCAGAGCCCCTTCAGCGATCCGACTCCCGCCGACTTCAGGCTGACGTGGTCGCCGATGATGTCGGCGATGTTCGTGCGGGCCTTCACCTCGTCGACATCGCTCTGTCGAATTCGGCCCGCCATGCTCACATCCTAATCTCGGTCGACGGTTCACTGGGCGGGTCTGCGACGGCGCAGGCCGCGTCGCTCAGCGCTGCACGAGCCGCTCGTACCAGCTGAGCGCCGACTGGTCGGTGAGGCTCGCGACCTGGTCGACGACGACCCGCTTGCGCGCGGCGTCGTCGCCCGCGGCCGCCCAGTCTTCTGCGAAGCCGGCGTCGAGATGCTCGTCGCCGCTCGCGTACAGCACGTCGGCGAGCGAGCCCAGCACCTGCCGCTGCTGGAGGTAGATCGGCTGACGCGTGTTGCGCGACATCACGAAGGCCGCGACGATGCCCTTCAGCACCGCGATCTCGGCCTGGATCTCGCGCGGCACGACGACGTCGGCGTCGAAGCGGATGAGGCTCGCGAGCGGGAACGCCGAGCGCGTGGCCTCCGTCGCCGAGTGCGCGAAGCGGCCGATCAGCTGGCTCGTCAGGTTCTTCAGCCTGGCCTGGTCGCGTCGGCTGCCCGTCCACTCGTCGAGCCAGCCGTCGAGCGAGTCGAGCCGGTCGAACGCCGCGATGAGTTCGTCGTGCGTGATCGCGCCGCCCACCCACTCGTGCATCGAGGAGACGAGCTCGTCGTGGTCGACGCGGGCGCCGAGCGCCGCGACGTCGATGTAGCCGCCGACGATCGCGTCTTCGAAGTCGTGCACCGAGTAGGCGATGTCGTCGGAGAGGTCCATCACCTGGGCCTCGATGCAGAGCCGCCGCTCGGGCGCGCCGGCGCGCAGCCAGTCGAACACGGCGACGTCGTCGTGGTAGAAGCCGAACTTCTGCCGCCCCGAGGGGTCGGCGACGCCCGTCGCCTCGGGCCACGGGTACTTGCAGCTCGCATCGAGGCTCGCCCGCGTCAGGTTGAGTCCGTAGCTGCGGCCGTCGTCGCCGAACACCTTCGGCTCGAGGCGGGTGAGCAGCCGCAGGGTCTGCGCGTTGCCCTCGAACCCGCCGATGTCGGCGGCCCAGTCGTTGAGCGCCTTCTCGCCGTTGTGACCGAACGGCGGGTGGCCGAGGTCGTGCGCGAGGCAGGCCGTGTCGACGACGTCGGGATCGAGGGCGAGGTTCTCGGCGAGCTCGCGGCCGATCTGCGCGACCTCGAGCGAGTGGGTGAGTCGATTGCGGGCGAAGTCGAGCCCCGAGGTCGGGCTGAGCACCTGCGTCTTCGCCGCGAGCCGGCGGAGTGCGCTCGAGTGCAGGAGGCGCGCCCGATCGCGCGCGAAGTCGCTGCGCCGTGACGAGTGCTCTTCGGGCAGCAGCCGTTCGGAGTCGACGGCCTCGTAGCCGCCGAAGAGTCGATCTGCCACCCCGCTACCCGCCGCTCGTGTCGAGTTCGGCGTCGACGAGGGTCACCCGGTCGTGGCCCACGAGCTCTTGGGAGTCGAGCCAACCCTCGGGCAACGTCGGATTCTTCGGAGTGCCGGCACGGCCGCGCGGCCCCTCAGCGCCCTCGCCGGGGTACGGCATCGACCAGTCGAGCGTGCCGAGCAGGTCGTCGAGCATCGCGAGCGACTCGACGGTCGCGAGGCGCGCGCGCAGGTCGCCGCCCACCGGGTACCCCTTGAAGTACCAGGCGACGTGCTTGCGGATGTCCCGGCAGCCGCGCTCCTCGCTGCCGAAGAACTCGGTGAGGAGTTCGGCGTGCCGCCGGAAGGTCTGCGCGACCTGTCCGAGCGACGGACGGAACAGCCCGCCGTCGTCGCCCGCGAGCTCGCCGCGGAACCCCGCCGCGAGATCGCCGAAGAGCCAGGGGCGCCCGAGGCATCCGCGACCGACGACGACGCCGTCGCAGCCCGTCTCATCGACCATGCGCAGGGCGTCGGCCGCCGACCAGATATCGCCGTTGCCGAGCACCGGCACGCTCGTCACGGTCTCTTTGAGCTTCGCGATGGCCGACCAGTCCGCCTGGCCCGAGTAGAACTCGGCGGCGGTGCGCGCGTGCAGCGCGACCGCCGAGACACCGGCGCCCTCGGCGATGCGCCCCGCCTCGAGATAGGTGAGGTGGTCGGCGTCGATGCCCTTGCGCATCTTCACCGTGAGCGGGATGTCGCCCGCGGCCTGCACCGCACCCTCGACGATGTCGCGGAAGAGGCCCGTCTTCCACGGGAGGGCGGAGCCGCCGCCCTTGCGGGTGACCTTCGGCACGGGGCATCCGAAGTTCAGGTCGATGTGATCGGCCCGGTCTTCGGCGACGAGCATCGTGACGGCCTCGGCGACCGTCTTCGGGTCGACGCCGTAGAGCTGGATCGAGCGCGGCGTCTCGGACTCGTGGTGCGTGATCAGGCGCATCGACTCGGGCGTGCGTTCGACGAGCGCGCGCGAGGTGATCATCTCGGAGACGTAGAGGCCCGCGCCGAACTCGCGGCAGAGCCGGCGGAACGCCGTGTTCGTGATGCCGGCCATGGGCGCGAGCACGACGGGCACGTCGAGCTCGATGCCGCCGATCGCGAGCGGGCCTGCGGGAAGCGTGGTGGTTGAGGACATCACCGTCGATTCTCCCAGAGATCGGGGCGCGCTCGCCCGATGCCCGCGTGCGCGCCTAGGATTCACTGCAATACGACCATGGGGAGGACGAGATGGCGGAACTCACGGGCGCCGATCGGGTTCGGGCGGATGCCGCGGCGCGCGGCCTCGACGTCGAGATCATCGAGCGGCCGGCCGCACGCAGCCTCGAGGAGGCGGCCGAACTCCTGGGCATCTCCCCCGGCGACATCGTGAAGTCGCTCGTCGTCAAGCGCAGCGACGACACCTACCTCTTCGCGCTCGTGCCCGGCGGCCGCAAGATCAGCTGGGCGAAGCTGCGCGCCCTCGTCGGTGTCAACAAGCTGCAGCTGCCCGACGCGTCGCTCGCGCTCGCCGCGACCGGCTACGAGCGCGGCACCATCACCCCGCTCGGCTCGACGACTTCGTGGCCGGTGTTCGTCGACGAGTCGATCGCCGGGCGTCGTGTCTCGATGGGTGCGGGCGAGCACGGCCGCAGCCTCTTCGTCGACGCCGACGCCCTCATCGCGGCGTTCGACGCGACGGTCGCCGACCTCAGCGATCCCGAGTAGCGGAGACGCTCGGCCGTTCCGGGAATGCCCGGCGCACCCGAGGCGTTCGCATCCATCGTGACTTCCCCCATCAAGATCGACATCTGGTCCGACATCGCCTGCCCGTGGTGCTACATCGGCAAGCGCCACTTCGAGGAGGGCCTCGCGGCGCTCGGCGACGACGCACCCGACGTCGAGATCGAGTACCACTCCTATGAACTCGCGCCCGACACCCCCGTCGACTTCGAGGGCAGCGAGGTCGACTTCCTCGCCAAGCACAAGGGCCTGCCGGCCGAGCGCGTGCAGCAGATGCTGCAGCACGTCACGGGCGTCGCCGCGAACGCCGGCCTCGACTACGACTTCGACGTCCTCCAGCACACGAAGACGTTGAAGGCGCACGAGCTCCTGCACTTCGCGAAGGCCCAGGGCCGCCAGCTCGAGCTGTCGGAGCGCCTGTTCAAGGCGTACTTCACCGAGGGCCGCCACGTCGGACGCATCGACGAACTCGTCGAGCTCGCCGTCGACGCCGGACTCGACGCCGACGGCGCCCGTGAGGCGCTCGAGTCGGGCCGCTACGCCGCCGACGTGCAGGCCGACATCGCGCAGGCCGGCGCCTACGGCATCAACGGCGTGCCGTTCTTCGTGTTCGAGGGCAAGTACGGTGTCTCGGGTGCGCAGCCCGCCGAGGTCTTCGGCCAGGTGCTCACCCAGGTCGCGGGCGAGCGCGACGGCGCGGCCGCGTGAGCGTCGAGATCGGGGCGGATGCCTCAGCCACTGCCCCGTTCGAGGCGCCGTCGTCGGGCGGCGCGCTGCCCGCGGCATCCGGCTCGCCGTTCACCATGCTGCCCGGCGACGCCGGCGCCATGATCTGCGAGGGCGACGTCTGCTTCGTGCCGGGGCTCTCGGTCGAGTAGCACGCAGTAGGGTGTGCGGGTGCCCGACTCCCCCGCCGCCCATGCTGCGCCGGCCGCGCCGCGTCGCATCCTCGTCGCCGGGGCGAGCGGTGCGGGCAAGACGACGCTCGCGCGCCGCATCGCCGACGCCGCCGGGCTGCCCTACCAGGAGATCGACGCCCTCTATCACGGGCCCGATTGGACGCCGCGGCCGAGTTTCGTCGACGAGGTCGACGCCTTCACGGCGCAGGCCGGGTGGGTGACCGAGTGGCAGTACGAACCGGTGCGTGACCGACTCGCCGAGCGCGCACAGCTGCTCGTGTTCCTCGAATACTCGCGTACGCGGGTGATGCGACAGGTGATCGCGCGAACCGTGCGTCGCCGGCTGCGTCGCGAGGAGCTCTGGAACGGCAACGTCGAGCCGGCGTTCCACACGATCTTCAGCGACCCCGAGCACATCGTGCGCTGGGCGTGGCGCACGCACGGCACCCGGGCGGCCCTCGTCGAGGAGGCCGCCGCCCGGAATCCGGGGCTCGAGGTCGTGCGGCTGCGGCACCCGCGCGCGGCCGAGGCGTGGCTTCGCCTGACCTTCCCTTCCGCGAGATAGCGATATATCGTTGAGTATCGTTCGCATATCGCGGGAGGTCATCATGAACGGCAACGGCTCGACCGGCGGATTCGGCGGCGCAGGCTTCGGCGGGACGGGGCCCGGCAACCCGGGCGCCGCGATCTGGGAGGCGATGGAGCAGTTGCGATCCTCGTTCGACCAGCGCCCCGGCATGCGGCGCATGGCCCGCGGCGACGTGCGCGCGGCGGTGCTGGCACTGCTCGCCGAGCAGCCGATGCACGGCTACCAGATCATCCAGGAGATCGACGAGCGCAGCGGCGGTTCGTGGAAGCCGAGCGCCGGCTCGGTCTACCCGACCCTGCAGCTCCTCGCCGACGAGGGGCTGATCGTCGCCGACGAACTTCAGGGGCGCAAGACCTACTCGCTCACCGAGGCGGGCCGCGACGAGGCCGCCGCGGCGGCCGACCGTCCGGCACCGTGGGCGTCGCCCTCGGCCCAGGGCGGCGCGCACCGCGCACTCTCGAAGGCGGGCGTCGAACTCGCCGCCGCCGCCGCGCAGCTCGGCCGCAGCGGTTCGCCCGAGCAGATCCAGCAGGCCGTGACCGTGCTCGACGAGGCGCGGCGCCGGCTCTACTCGATCCTCGCCGAGGGCTGACCCGGGTGCAGCACCGGGTGCCGTCCGCCCCGCGACGCGAGAGGATGGCGGCATGACCGACGGCGCCCACCGCGCGCGCTCCCGCCGCATCCTCGGGTTCGCGGCACGCCAGCTCGTGCAGATCTGGTGGTTCGAGCTCGTGCTGCCCAAGCTCGGCCTCGGTGGTCTCGCCGACCGCTCGCGCGAACGACGGATGCGGACGCTCGCGTCGCGGTTCCGCGCCCTCGCGGTCGAGCTCGGCGGGCTCATGATCAAGGTCGGGCAGTTCCTCTCGGCCCGCCTCGACGTGCTGCCGCCCGAGATCACCTCCGAGCTCACCGGCCTTCAGGACGAGGTTCCCGCCGTGCCGTTCCCCGAGATCCGCGCGCTCGCCGAGGCCGAGCTCGGGGCCCCGCTCGACGCGGTCTTCGCCCGATTCGACGAAGTGCCCGTCGCGGCGGCCTCGCTCGGGCAGGCGCACAGCGCCCGACTCTCGGCGCGCGATGCCGCCGAGACCGGGCTCGCCGAGGTCGTCGTCAAGGTGCAGCGCCCCGGCATCGACCAGATCGTCGCCGTCGACCTGGCGGCGCTCCGTCGCGTGGCGGGCTGGCTGCGCCGCGTGCGCGTGGTCGCCGACCACGTCGACGCCCCGGCCCTCGTCGAGGAGTTCGCGCAGACGAGCCACGAGGAGATCGACTACCTGCACGAGGCGCAGAACGCCGAGCGCTTCGTGGAGTCGTTCGCCGACGAGCCGCGGGTGAACGCGCCTGCGGTCGTGTGGGAGCGCACGACCCGGCGGGTGCTGACGCTCGAGGACGTGACGGCGATCAAGATCAACGACACCGACGCGCTGCGGGCCGCCGGCATCTCCCCCGCCGATGTCGCGCGCGTCTTCGCCGAGGTCATGTTCGACCAGGTGTTCACCCACGCGTTCGTGCACGCCGACCCGCACCCCGGCAACATCTTCGTCACGCCGGTCGTGCGCGACCCTGCGAGCGGCACGCCCGCACCAGGCATCCCCTGGCGCCTGACCTTCGTCGACTTCGGCATGATGGCCGAGGTTCCAGGCGAGCTGCGGGCGGGCCTCCGCTCGCTCGTGATCGCGGTCGCGTCGCGCGACGGCCACGGAATGATCGAAGCAGCGCACGAGATCGGGGTGCTCATGCCGTCGGCCGACACCGGCGAGCTCGAGCGGGCGCTCACGCAGTTGTTCGAACGATTCGGCGGCATGGGCTTCGCCCAGCTGAAAGAGGTGGATCCCCGCGAGTTCCGCGACTTCGGCGTCGAGTTCGGCGACGTCATGCGCTCATTGCCCCTGCAGCTGCCCGAGCGCCTTCTGCTGCTCATCCGGGCGATGGCGCTCACCTCGGGCATGTGCAGTTCGCTCGACCCCGAGTTCAACGTGTGGGACGCGGTCGAACCGTACGCGACGCAGCTGCTGAACGAGGAGCGCGGCGACCTCGCGCAGGACCTCCTCGGGCAGGCGATGTCGAGCGCCGGAATCCTCTGGGGCATGCCGAAGCGCATGGATGCGCTGATCACCAAGGCCGACCAGGGCCGCATGTCGTTCGACACCTCGCGCCTCGAACGACGACTCGACCGGCTCGAGGGCGTCGCCCGCCGGATCCTCTCGGGCGTGCTGTTCGCCGCACTCCTCATCGGCGGCGCGCTGCTCCTGGCCCCGAACCCCGAGCTCGGCACGACCCTGATGATCGTCTCCGTGCTGCCGCTGCTGCACGCGGTGTTCGCCGGGGTGTTCGGCCGACGACGACGGCCGCGCTGAGGCACGTCGCTCGACGGAGCTCGGCCTCAGCTGACCGTCGGGGCATCGACCGCCCCGCCGAACCGCCGGTTGCGGCGGGCGTAGACCTCGATCGCCTCCCACAGCTGGGTGCGCGAGAAATCGGGCCAGAGCGTGTCGAGGAACACCATCTCGGCGTACGCCGACTGCCAGAGGAGGAAGTTCGAGGTGCGCTGCTCTCCCGAGGAGCGCACGAACAGGTCGACGTCGGGCAGCTCGGGCACGTAGAGGCGCTTCGCGATGAGCTTCTCGCTCACCGCAGAGGGCCGCAGCCGGCCGGCCGCGACGTCGTCGGCGATGGAGCGCACGGCGTCGGTGATCTCGTTGCGTCCGCCGTAGTTGACGCACATCGTGAGCGTCAGCACGTCGTTGCCGGCGGTGAGCCTCTCGGCGAACTGCAGCTCGTTGATGACCGAGGCCCAGAGGCGCGGCCGACGGCCGGCCCAGCGGATGCGCACGCCCCACTCGTTGAGCTGGTCGCGCCGGCGGTGCAGCACGTCGCGGTTGTAGCCCATGAGGAAGCGCACCTCCTCGGGCGACCGCTTCCAGTTCTCGGTCGAGAAGGCGTACACCGACAGGTGCTTCACGCCGGCCTGGATCGCGCCGGCGACCACGTCGAGGAGTGCCGCCTCCCCTGCCTTGTGCCCCTCGATGCGGGTGAGCCCGCGCTGGTTGGCCCAGCGCCCGTTGCCGTCCATCACGATCGCGACGTGCTCTGGCACCGCCCCCTTCGGGAAGACGGGCGGGTACACGCCCGTCCAGTCGAGCGGCTTGTAGGGCACGGCGTCACGGTGGGTGAAGGGCTTCGGGGTCACGTGGTCCTCAGGGGGCGGGGTGCGTGGCGGATGCCTCGCGGCTGACGTGCGGCAGCGAACGGAGGCCCCGCTCGAGATGCCACTGGGTATAGGCGGCGACGATGCCGCTCGCCTGGTTGCGGTCGCGTTCGGGTGCTGCTTCGGCGTAGCCCCAGTCGCCCGAGAGCAGCGCGCCGAGCAGTGCCACCGTCGTGCGCTCGATGCGCGGGGTGCCGGGCGGCGCGCACTCGTCGTCGCAGACGACCCCGCCGAGTTGCACGACCACGGCCGTGTGCTCGCCGGAGCGACCGCAGCGCGCGCAGTCGCCGAAGCTCGGCGCCCACCCTGCCAGGGCGAGGGCGCGCAGCAGATACGAGTCGAGGGTGAGGCTCGCCCCGTGCTCGCCGCGGGCGAGCGAACGCAGGGCGCCGACGAGCAGCAGGTACTGCTGCAACGAGCCCTCGGACTCGGTGAGCTTGTCGGCGGCCTCGACCATCGCGTTCGCCGCGGTGTACGCCGCATAGTCCTGCGTGATCTGGGCGCCGTACGAGCCGAGCGACTCCGCCTGGTTCACGACGTCGAGGCTGCGGCCCTCGTAGAGCTGCAGGTCGGCCACCATGAACGGCTCGAGGCGGGCGCCGAACTTCGAGCCCGTGCGTCGCACCCCCTTCGCGACGGCGCGCACCTTGCCGTGCTCTCGTGTGAGCAGCGTGAGGATGCGGTCGGCCTCGCCCAGCTTGTGGGTGCGCAGCACGACGGCTTCATCTCGGTACACGGGCACAGCTCGATTCTCCCATCTCTGCAGCCCGCGGCATCCGTGATTCACTGTGAGCGTGGAAACCGCAGAGTTCACGATCCCTCTCTGGCTCGACCTCACCGCCGTCGGCCTCGGCGGCGTGCAAGGCGCACTGTTCGCATCCGGATTCCGCGGCGAACGCCGCCTCGACCTGCTCGGCGTCGCGATCGTCGGCATCGTGATGGGATTCGGCGGCGGTGTCATCCGCGACCTCCTGCTGAACCAGCCGATCGGCGCGCTGCAGAGCAACTGGTACCTCGTCACGGCGATCGCGGCCTCGCTCGTCGGCATGCTGCTCGCTGCTCCCCTGCAGCGCCTCAACGGGGTCATCGTCGGGCTCGACGCGGTCGTGATCGGCATGTTCGGCGCCTTCGGCACGACGAAGGCGCTCGACCTCGGCCTGCCCGTGCTTCCGGCGGTGTTCGTCGGCGTCGCGGCCGCCGTCGGCGGCGGCATCCTGCGCGACATGCTCATGAGCCTGCCGGTCGCGATCATGCACGTCGGCTCGCTCTACGCGGTCGCCGCCGCAGCCGGATGCCTCGTGCTCGTCGGCCTCGACGCCTTCGGCGTGCCGCTGCTCATCGCGGGCATGGTCTGCATCGTCGTGACGAGCATCATCCGCTGGCTCGCGGTGATCTTCGACCTCTCACTGCCCGAGCAGCGCATGCTCTACCGTCGCAAGGTCGCGACGGAGACCGGCGTGCTGCCGGTCATCCGCCGCTGACGCGCCGAGTCACGCGCTCCGCACCCCGCACCCCGCACCCGCACCCGCACCCGCACCCCGCCGTTCCCGGGGTCACTTTCCGCCAGATCAGGATGCTTCGCGGTATCCTGTTGACCGAAAACGACCCCCGGAGCGGGTGGAACGGGGACAGGCCGGCTCAGATCGCGGCGGCGGCGAGCTCGGGCTCGGGAGTGCGCACGCGCAGCGCGCGGTTGACGGCCGAGACGACGGCCTTCAGCGACGCGGTCGAGATGTCGGCGTCGATGCCGACGCCCCACAGCACCGTGCCCTCGACCTCGAGCTCGACGTAGGCGGCCGCCTGCGAGTCACCGCTCGCCGAGAGCGTGTGCTCGACGTAGTCGCGCAGCTTCACCTCGACCCCCTCGGCGCCGAGCACGTTGAGGAACGCCGAGATCGGGCCGTTGCCGCTCGCATCGGCCTCGACGCGCTCTGCGCCGTCACGCAGGCCGACTCGCACGTTGACGACCCCGTCGAGGGCGCTCTCGGTGCGCAGGCTCAGGAGTTCGAACCGGCCCCACTTCTCGTCGGGACGGTTCTGCGGCGCCGGCAGGTACTCGTCGGTGAAGACGCGCCAGATGTCGTCGCTCGAGACCTCGCCGCCCTCGGCGTCGGTCTTCTGCTGCACGACACCCGAGAACTCGATCTGCAGGCGTCGCGGCAGGTCGAGCGCATGGTCGGTCTTCAGCAGGTAGGCCACTCCGCCCTTGCCCGACTGCGAGTTCACGCGGATGACGGCCTCGTAGCTGCGGCCCAGGTCGCGCGGGTCGACCGGCAGGTACGGCACCGCCCACTCGAGCTCGTCGACGGCGACGCCGCGGCGCTCGGCCTCGGCGGCCATCGCCTCGAAGCCCTTCTTGATCGCGTCTTGATGAGAACCCGAGAACGCCGTGTAGACGAGGTCGCCCGCCCACGGGTGCCGCTCGGGCACCGGCAGCTGGTTGCAGTACTCGACGGTGCGCTTGACCTCGTCGATGTCGGAGAAGTCGACCTGCGGGTCGATGCCCTGGGTGAAGAGGTTGATGCCGAGCGCGACGAGGTCGACGTTGCCGGTGCGCTCGCCGTTGCCGAAGAGGCAGCCCTCGATGCGGTCGGCGCCGGCCAGGTAGCCGAGCTCGGCGGCGGCGACGGCCGTGCCGCGGTCGTTGTGGGGATGCAGCGAGAGGATGACGTTCTCGCGGTGCGCGAGGTGCCGGCTCATCCACTCGATCGAGTCGGCGTAGACGTTCGGCGTCGCCATCTCGACGGTGGCCGGCAGGTTGATGATGACCTTGCGCTCGGGCGTCGGCTCGAGGATCTCGATCACCTGGTTGCAGACGTCGACCGCGAACTCGAGCTCGGTGCCGGTGTAGCTCTCGGGCGAGTACTCGTAGTAGACCGTCGTGCCCGGGATCGTCGCCTCCTGCTCACGGCACTTGCGCGCGCCGTGCAGGGCGATGTCGATGATGCCCTGCCGGTCGGTGCGGAACACGACCTCGCGCTGCAGAATGCTCGTCGAGTTGTAGAGGTGCACGATCGCCTGCTTCGCACCCGCGATCGCCTCGTAGGTGCGCTCGATCAGGTGATCGCGCGCCTGCGTCAGCACCTGGATGGTGACGTCGTCGGGGATGGCGTTCTCGTCGATGAGGCTGCGCACGAAATCGAAATCGGTCTGGCTCGCGCTCGGGAACCCGACCTCGATCTCCTTGTAGCCCATCTTCACGAGGAGGTCGAACATGATGCGCTTGCGCTCGGGACTCATCGGGTCGATGAGGGCCTGGTTGCCGTCGCGCAGGTCGACGGCGCACCAGCGGGGCGCCTGCTCGATGCGCTTGGACGGCCACGTGCGGTCGGGCAGTTCGACCGAGATCTGCTCGTGGAACGGACGGTACCGGTGAACGGGCATCGCCGAGGGCTGCTGGGTGTTCTGCATGAGGTGCTCTTCTCGCTTGTTCGGATGGATTCAGCCGACGACGAACTCCGCAGCGAGGGAGGCCTTCGAACTAGGACTCGCTGCGGCAGCTAAGGAGAAGCAGACCGTGAAGCACGGCACAAGGCTAACATCCGAGCACGGCGACCGCATGCATGTGACGCGCCCGCAGGCGCGAGCGGGCGAACGGAAGCGAGCGGCGGCCTCCCCCGAGGCCGCCGCCCGCCCTTCCCTCCCGTCCCTCGCGGTCCCCCTAGTCGACCGCGAGGGCGACCACCGGCGAGACGCGCATCGCGCGCCGCGCCGGGGCGATGGATGCGACGAGCGTCAGCACGCCCGCCGCGACGATGAGCACCCCGACCATGACCCACGGGACGCCCGGCATGACGAACACCGGATCGCCCTGCGCCCCGCCGAGGAGTGCCTGCGCGCCCGCCCAGCCGTAGCCGAAGCCGAGCACGAGCCCGGTGAGGGTGGCGGCGACGGTGAGCGCGGCGCTCTCCACGACGATCATGCGGCGCAGCTGCCCGCGGTCGAAGCCGAGCGCCCGCAGGAGTCCGAGTTCGCGCGTGCGCTGCATCACGCTGAGCGAGAGCGTATTGACCATGCCGATCGCGGCGATCAGGGCGCTGAACCCGATGAGCACCGTGAACACGGCGATCGTCGCGTTCAGCATGTCGTCGATGCCGGCGTACACCTCGGGCTGCGCCTCCTGCGCTGCGAGCAACATGGCGCGGTACGACTCCATCGTCACCGAGAAGGTCGTGACGAGGGTGACGCCGATCACGAGGCCGATCGTCATGCGCGAGCTCCGCTCGGGGTTGCGCACGGCGTTCTCGGCGGCGAGCCGCGCCGCCGGCGAGCGGCCGAAGAGGCGGCCCACGAGTCGCAGCACCGGCGGCATCACGACATCGGCGCCGAGCACGACGCCCGTGAACGAGAGGATGCCTCCGGCGAGGCCGATGAGCACGCCCATCGGGTCGGTGAGACCGACCACCACCCCGGTGACGAGGAGGCCGATGCCGATGGCGACGAGCACGATCGCCGTGACATTGCGACCGCGGCGGCGTCCGAGCTCCTCGCGGTCCTGCGCGTTCGAGTTCGAGATCGCCTCGATCGGGCGCACCCTGAGCACGCGCCGCGACCCGACCCACGAGGCCAGCCAGGTGGTGAGCACGACGGCGATCGCGGGCAGCACGACGGCGGGGTTGAGGTAGTCGTACTCGGTCGGGGGCAGCATGCGGTTCGCGACGGCGAACTGCTCGACGCCGAACGCCGCACCGGTGCCGGCGAGCACGCCGATCGCGGCGCCGGCGATGCCGACCACGAGCCCCTCCTTCGCGATCTGCGCGCGCTGCGCGCGCGCACTCGATCCGATGAGCCGCAGCAGCGCGATGGTGCGGGTGCGACCGGCGACGACCGTCGCCACGGTGTTCGAGGTGACGATCGCGCTCACGTACACGGCGATCACGACGAACACGGTCGCGACGAAGCCGAGCATGAGGGCCACGGTGTCGCTCTCGCCGGTGACGTCGTCGGCACGGATCGCGGCGGCGAGGAGCCCCGTCACGTGCAGCAGCAGCACCCCGAAGGTGCCGGCGAGGGCGGCGACCAGGAGCGTCGGCCACTGGTCCTTCATCCGGGTGCGCATCAGGCCGCCAGTTCCATCGACAGCATGAACGCCGAGATCTCCTCGGGCGTCGAGCGGCCTGCGTCGCGCACGATCTTGCCGTCGGCGAGGAACAGGATGCGATCGGCGTGACTCGCCGCGACGGGGTCGTGCGTGACCATCGCGATCGACTGTCCGTAGCGCGCGCTCGCGACCGCGAGGAGACCCAGCACCTCGCGGCCCGTGCGCGAGTCGAGGTTGCCCGTGGGCTCGTCGGCGAACACCAGGTCGGGGCGCGTCGCGAGCGCCCTCGCGATGGCGACGCGCTGCTGCTGCCCGCCCGAGAGCTCGTGCGGGCGGTGAGTGAGGCGACCGCCGAGGCCGAGCGTGTCGAAGAGCTCGTCGATCCACGCCTGCTCGTCCTGGGTGGGCCTGCGGCCGTCGAGCTCGAACGGCAGCATCACGTTGCCGCGCACGTCGAGGGTGGGAACGAGGTTGAACGACTGGAAGATGAACCCGATGCGGCGCCGGCGCAGTACCGTGAGCGCCGCATCGCCGAGCTCGGTGATGTCGGTGTCGCCGAGCCAGACCCGACCGGCCGTCGGCGAGTCGAGGCCGGCCATGATGTGCATGAGCGTCGACTTGCCCGAGCCCGACGGCCCCATGATCGCGGTGAACTCGCCGCGGCGAAGGCCGAGCGAGACGTCGTCGAGTGCGGTCACCGCGCCGGCACCGTGGCCGTAGCGCTTGGCGAGGCCCGCGACGCGGGCGATGAGACCGAGGTCTGAGGGTTGGATCTGCATGTCTTCGACGCTACGGATGCACCGTGGCCCGGTCATCCGACGAGCGAACGGTTCGCCGTCATCCTCTGGGATGACGCCGACGCCGCACCGTTAGGCTCGCAGGATGCACGCCGAACCCGCCACGTATCCGGTTCTCGACCGAACCGCGCTCGACGCCGCGGTGAGGAAGGCCTCGTTCACCGGGGTCGTGACGGTCGACGTCGGTGACGAACGCCGCTTCGAGCGGGTCGAAGGGTATGCGCACCGCGCCCTGCACGTGCCGAACACCACGCAGACCCGGTTCGCGATCGCAAGCGGCGCCAAGACCTTCACGGCCCTGGCCGTGCTCCGCCTCATCGAAGAGGGCGTCCTGTCGTTGGACACGCGCGTCCGCGGCATCCTGGGCGCCGACCTGCCACTCATCGACGACGACGTGACGGTCGCACAGCTGCTCACGCACACGTCCGGCATCGGCGACTACCTCGACGAAACGGCCGACTGGAACGCCTCCGACTACGTGCTGTCCGACCCCGTGCATCTCCTCGCCGATACGGAGGCGTTCGTGCCCGTCGTCGACGGCTACCCGCAGGCGTCCCGGCCCGGCACGCGGTTCGCGTACTGCAACGGCGGCTACATCGTGCTCGCGCTGATCGCGGAGCGCGCGAGCGGGACGACGTACCACGACCTCGTCGACGCCGAGGTCTGCGCGCGCGCCGGCCTGGGGAGGACGTCTTTCCTGAGGTCGGACGACCTCCCGGGCGACGCGGCCCTCGGCTATCTCTTCGAGGAGGGCGATCGTACCAACGTGCTGCATCTGCCGGTGCGGGGCAACGGCGACGGCGGCATCTGGACCACCGCCGACGATCTCCACAGGTTCTGGCGCGCGCTCACCGAAGGCCGGATCGTGAACGAGGAGACCTTCGAGCAGATGACCCGACCGGCGTTCGCGGGCGTGCGATACGGGATGGGCATCTCACTCGGCGCGAAGAGCCCCCGACTCATCATCGAGGGGCACGACGCGGGGGTGTCATTCCGTTCCGTTCACAACCGGGACACCGCCACCACCCTGAGCGTGCTCGGCAACAGCTCCGAGGGTGCGTGGCCGGTCATCTCGCTGCTCACGGGCGTCGTCTAGGACGTTACTCGGCGGACCGCAGCTCGTGCTCGTACGCGAAGACCACGAGCTGCACGCGGTCGCGCAGGCCGAGCTTCGCGAGGATCCGGCTCACGTGCGTCTTGACGGTCGCCTCGCTCAGATACTCGGAGGCGGCGATCTCGCTGTTCGAGAGCCCACGCGCGGCGAGGGCGAAGATCTCGCGCTCTCGCGGCGTCAACTCGGACCAGGCAGCCGGTGCGGGACGCCCCGCCGGCGCGGTCCCGACGTGCGCGAACAGCGCGCGCGTCGCCGAGGCGGCGATCACCTGGTTGCCCTGGTGCACCGTGCGGATCGCCGCGAGGAGGAACTCGGGATCGGCGTCCTTCAGCACGAACCCGCTCGCACCGGCGCGGATCGCGCGTGCGGCGTTCTCATCGAGGTCGAAGGTCGTCAGCACGAGCACCCGCGGGGCCGTCCGGCCGTCGCGGTCCGCGTCGGCGAGGATCCGCTCGGTCGCGGCGATGCCGTCGGCGAGCGGCATCCGCACATCCATCAGGATGACGTCGGGCCGCTCGGTCGCGGCGAGGGCGATCGCCGCGACGCCGTCGCCCGCCTCGCCCACCACGTCGAGGTCGGGCTGCGATTCGACGAGCATGCGCACGCCGGCGCGGAAGAGGGCTTGGTCGTCGACGAGGGCGACTCGGATGCTCATGCGGTCCTTCCGGGTTGGGCCGGGATTCGGGCGGTCAGGCGGAACAGGCCGTCGTCGCCGGCCGCGGCGTGCAGGCTGCCGCCGGTGAGCTGCGCGCGTTCGCGCATGCCGGGGATCCCGTGGCGGAACGCGTGCGAGTCGGGCGCTGAGGCATCCGGCCGTTGCGAATTGACGAGCCGGAGTTCGACGCCCATCTGATCCCAGGCGAGTTCGAGCACGACCGGTTTCGTCGTGTCGCCGTGGCGCAACGCGTTCGTGAGCCCCTCCTGCACGATGCGATATACCGCGATCTGGTGGCCTGTGCCGAGCTCGGGGCGCGCACCCGTCTCGGAGTACCGCACATCGAGCCCGGCCGCACGCACCTGTTCGAGCAGGGCGCCCAGATCGTCGAGCGCCGGCTGGGGCGATGCGCTCTCGTGGTGACGGAGCTCGGCGAGCAGCAGCCGCACGTCGCCGAGCGCGCCGCGCGCGACGCCGGCGATCGTGCCGAGCGCGTCGACGGCCGACTCGGGCCTGGTGCGGGCCGCGAAGCGCGCCCCGTCGGCCTGCGCGATCACGACCGCGAGCGAGTGGGCGACGACGTCGTGCATGTCGCGGGCGATGCGATTGCGCTCCTGCTCGACGACGTACCGGTACTGGGCGAGCTCGCGTTCGCGATTCGCGACCTCCTCGCGGCGCGCCACCTCGCGGTTGTCGCGCACGGCGCGGACGAGGAGGCCGGCCGTCCATGCGAGCACGAGCACCGCGATCGAGGCGACGAACAGCATGCCCGTGAGCACCAGCATGCCGATCGCGTCGCTGCCTCCGATCGCCGACGCCCCGCCGAGCAGCGGCTTCACGACGGCGAGGTACCCGGTCGCGAGGAGCGCCCCGACTCCCGCCGATCCGAGTCCCAGCCACTTCACGACCCGGCCGCCGTGCGCGGCGGTCGAGTAGAGCACCCCGAGCACGGCGACGTCGTAGAGCTGCAGGTCGCGCAGCAGCAGCATCTGCGTCAGCGCCGAGGCCCAGGCGACGGCGAGCGACCACCGCACGTCGAAGCGGCGGATCGCGAGGGCGGCCGTGAAGCCCGACAGGATCACGAGATCGGCGATGCCGCCGAGCAGTGCGAAGGGCAGGCACATGAGTGCGAACACGCCGGCGAGCACGATGTCGGTCGTGAGTTTCGCGCGGCTGATCCTGGTGGGCACCGATCCACCGTACGCGCTCGAACGGGCGGCGGTCGCAGTTCGCGCGCTGAATCATCCTCGAGTCGTACGAGCCGCCCGCCGCGGCGCCGGAGCGTTCAGGTCAGAACCCGAGACGGCCGAGCTGTTTCGGATCGCGCTGCCATTCCTTCGCGACCTTGATGTGCAGTGCGAGGTGCACCTTGCGCCCGAGCAGTCCCTCGATCTGCGCTCGCGCGGTCGTGCCGACCTCGCGCAGGCGCGCACCGCCCTTGCCGATGATGATGCCCTTCTGGCTGTCGCGCTCGACGTAGAGGTTCGCGTAGATCTCGAGGAGGTCCTTGTCCTCCCGTTCGACCATGTCGTCGACGACGACGGCGATCGAGTGCGGCAGTTCGTCGGAGACGCCCTCGAGGGCGGCCTCGCGGATGAACTCGGCGATGCGGTCCGACAGGTCTTCATCGGTGAGGGCGTCGGCGGGGTACAGCGGCTGCTCGGACTCGGGCAGGAGCGTCAGGAGTTCGGCGACGAGCACGTCGAGCTGCTCGCCGCGCGGCGCCGAGACGGGGATGATGGCCGCCCACTCGCGCAGCTCGGAGACCGCCAGCAGCTGCTCGGCGACCTTGGCCTTCGACGTCGCATCCGTCTTGGTGACGATCGCGACCTTCTTCGCGCGCGGGTACCGCTCGAGCTGCTCGTTGATGAAGCGATCGCCCGGGCCGATCGGCTCGTTCGCGGGCACGCAGAACGCGATCACGTCGACATCGCCGAGCGTCGACTGCACGAGCGTGTTGAGGCGTTCGCCGAGCAGGGTGCGCGGGCGGTGCAGTCCCGGGGTGTCGACGAGGATGATCTGGCCGTGCTCGCGGTGCACGATGCCGCGGATCGCCCGGCGCGTCGTCTGCGGCTTCGAACTGGTGATGGCGACCTTCTGGCCGACGAGCGCGTTCGTGAGCGTCGACTTGCCGACGTTCGGGCGCCCGACGAAGGACACGAATCCGGCACGGTAGTCAGTCACGATGGTTCCTCTCGACGGAGTCTCCCGCATCGAACGCGGTGCGCGCGTCGATGAGGGCCTGATCTGCCTCGACGAGAATCGTCGAGATGCGCTTGCGACGGCCTTCGGTGCGTTCGGCCTCGAGGCGCAGGCCCGAGACCATCGCGTGCTCGCCCGAGGCCGGCAGGCGCCCGAGCTCCTTCGCGAGCAGTCCCCCGGCGGAGTCGACGTCGTCGTCCTCGAGGTCGAGCCCGAACAGCTCGCCGAGCTCGTCGACCGGAAGGCGCGCATTGACGCGGTACCGCCCCTCGCCCAGGTCTTCGACCTGCGCGGCCTCGCGGTCGTACTCGTCGGAGATGTCGCCGACGAGCTCTTCGATGAGGTCTTCGAGGGTGACGAGCCCTGCGATGCCGCCGTACTCGTCGACGACCATCGCGAGATGGTTCGACTCGAGCTGCATCTGCCGCAGGAGCGCGTCGGCCTTCATCGAGTCGGGCACGAACACCGCCGGCCGCACCAGCTCGCCGACGGTGAGCGACTCGGCGTCGAGCGGCCGCTCGAACCCGAGCCGGGCGAGGTCGCGGAGGTAGAGGATGCCGGCGACGTCGTCGGCGTCGTGCCCGATCACCGGGATGCGCGAGTAGCCGGCCTTCAGGAACACGGCCATCGCGTTCGGCAGGTGCGCGGTCGCATCGATCGTCACCATGTCGGTGCGCGGCACCATGACCTCGCGCACCACGGTGTCGTTGAACTCGAAGATCGAGTGGATGAGTTCGCGGTCGCCCTCTTCGAGCACCTCGAACTCGGCGGCCTCGTCGACCATGCTGAGCAGCTGCTCCTCGCTCGAGACGCCGGCGAAGCGCAGGCTGCCGGGCGTGACCCGGTTGCCGAGCGAGACGAGCGCGACCGCGAGCGGTCCGATCAGCACGCGCAGGAAGTGCACGAGCGGGGCGGTCAGTCGCAGCACCATCGGCGCGTGCTCGCGTCCCACGCTCCGCGGGCTCGCACCGACGAGCACGAACGACGC
This sequence comes from Agromyces lapidis, assembly GCF_009749405.1. GTDB lineage: Bacteria > Actinomycetota > Actinomycetes > Actinomycetales > Microbacteriaceae > Agromyces > Agromyces lapidis. The sequence goes on along the minus strand of NZ_WBIQ01000007.1, from coordinate 134,604 downwards.
CGCCGTCATGATGAGCGCGGCGCACAGCAGCACGAGCCAGATGTCGTCGATGAAGAAGGTGAACGCGAGCGTCACGAGCACCGCGGCGGTCGTCTCCGCGATGATGCGGACGAAGTTCACGGTGTTGACGTGGGCGCCGGTGTCGTCGGCGATCGCGAGGATCGACCGCCGCGCGCGGGCGCCGACGGCGAGTTCGGTCAGGTCGGCGCGCGAGCTCACGCCGACCGCCGCGTCGACGGCGGCCATGAGGCCGCCGAACGCGACGAGGAGGAAGGCGGCGCCGAGGAAGAGCCAGGGCAGCATGGTCAGCGGCGGCGCTCCTGCATCGCGAAGCCCACGAGGATGTCGCGCTGGAGGCCGAACATCTCTTTCTCTTCATCGGGCTCGGCGTGATCGAACCCGAGCAGGTGCAGGATCCCGTGCGTCGTGAGCAGGAGCAGTTCGTCGACGAGGCCGTGCCCAGCGGTGCGGGCCTGCGACTCGGCGACCTGCGGGCAGAGCACGATGTCGCCGAGAAGTCCGGGCGGGGTCGGCGCCTCCTCGGTGCCGGGCCGCAGCTCGTCCATCGGGAAGCTCAGCACGTCGGTCGGGCCGGGCTCGTCCATCCACTGCACGTGCAGCTGCTCCATGGCGCCCTCGTCGACGAGCACGATGGCGAGTTCGGCGTCGCGGTGCACGTGCATCGCGTCGAGCGCGTAGACCGCGAGTCGCTGGATCGCCGCCTCGTCGACCTCGATCGCGGATTCGTTGTTGATCTCGATGCTCAAGACGTGCCCCTTCTCGGCAGATGGTCGCGGGGACCCGCATGTCCGCGCCGCTCGGCGCGGTTCGCGAACTCGCGGGCCTCGGCGCGCTCGAAGCGCTGGGCCTGCTGCCGCTGGTCGAACTCGGTGTAGGCGTCGACGATGCGGCCGACGAGGGTGTGCCGCACGACGTCGTCGCTCGTGAGCCGGGCGAAGTGGATGTCGTCGATGCGATCGAGGATGCGGGTGACCAGGCGGAGTCCCGAGGCGCCGCCCGGCAGGTCGACCTGGGTGACGTCGCCGGTGACGACCATCTTCGAGCCGAACCCGAGCCGGGTGAGGAACATCTTCATCTGTTCGGGCGTCGTGTTCTGCGCCTCGTCGAGCACGACGAACGAGTCGTTGAGTGTGCGGCCGCGCATGTATGCGAGCGGCGCGACCTCGACCGTGCCCGAGGCGAGCAGCTTCGGCACGAGCTCGGGGTCCATCATCTCGTTGAGCGCGTCGTAGAGCGGACGCAGGTACGGGTCGATCTTGTCGGTCAGGGTGCCCGGCAGGAAGCCCAGCCGCTCACCCGCCTCGACGGCCGGCCGGGTCAGGATGATGCGGCTGACCTCCTTGCGCTGCAGCGCCTGCACGGCCTTCGCCATCGCGAGGTAGGTCTTGCCGGTGCCCGCGGGGCCGATGCCGAACACGATCGTGTGCTCGTCGATCGCGTCGACGTAGGCGCGCTGGCCCTCGGTCTTCGGCCGGATGGTCTTGCCCCGGCTCGAGACGATGACCTGGCCGAGCAGTTCTGACGGCTTCGCGTCGGGGTCGGCGTCGAGCATGCGAGCTGAGCTCCTCACTTCGGTCGGGGTCGGATCCTGGTCGTGGCGCACGAGCTCGAGCAGTTCTTCGATGAGCCGGCGCACGCGGCGCCGCTCGTCGACCTCGCCCCGGATCGAGATCTCGTTGCCGCGGACGTGCACCTCGACGCCCGGGTACTCGCGCTCGACGGTCGTGAGCAGTCGATCCTGCGGGCCGAGCAGGCGCACCATCGCCACGCCGTCGATGCGGAGGCGCTCCTCGTCGGCGCCCGCCTCGGGCGCGTCGCGATCGAACGATTCAGGCTCCGGCAAGCGTGCCCTCCTCGAGGCCGCCGGCGAGCACGTGCGCGTGCACGTGGAAGACGGTCTGGCCGGCGGATGCCCCGGTGTTGAACACGAGCCGGAACTCGCCGTCGCCGAGCTCGGCGGCGACGCCCTGCGCGACCGCGACGAGTTCGGCGAGCAGCGCGGGGTCGCCCGCGGCGAGGCCCACGATGTCGCGGTAGTCGGCCGTCTTCGTCGTGACGATCACGTGCACCGGCGCCTTCGGCGCGATGTCGTGGAAGGCGATGACCCGGTCGGTCTCTGCGACGATGCGGGCGGGGATCTCGCGCGCGACGATGCGTTCGAAGACGGTCGGTTCAGCGGGCGAGTCGGTCATCACCCCATCGTAGCGAGCGATCGGCTACCACCGCCCGAGCGCCGCGTTGAGCACGGCGATCGCCGCGGGCCCGGCCGTCGAGGTGCGCAGCACCGAGGCGCCGAGACGAACGGGCTCGGCGCCCGCCGAGGTGAGCTTCGCGAGCTCCTCCGGCGAGATGCCGCCCTCGGGCCCGACGACGAGCGCGAGGTCGCGACCGTCGGGGCGCAGCTCGGAGAGCGGCGTGGTCGCGGTCGGGTCGAGCAGCAGCATCCGAACGCCCTCGAGGCGCGCGGGAAGCTGCGCCGTCGTCGCGACCGGGGCGACCTCGGGCAGCCACGAACGGATCGACTGCTTGACGGCCTCGCGGACGATGCTTGCCCAGCGGGCGCGGCCCTTCTCGGCCTTCGGGCCCTCCCACCGGGAGACCGAGCGCGCCGCAGCCCACGGGACGACCGTGTCGACGCCGAGCTCGGTCGCGGCCTGGACGGCCAGTTCGTCGCGGTCGCCCTTCGCGAGCGCCTGCACGAGCGTGATCGAGACCTCGGGGCGCTCCTCGACGAGCACCTCGTCGGCGAGCAGGGTGAGCTCGCGCGACTCGGTGGCGACGACCTGGCCGCGCACGACGACGCCCCGGCCGTCGCCGATCGAGATGCGCTCGCCGGGTCGCACCCGGGCGACCGTGACCGCATGGCGAGCCTCGTCGCCCGTGAGCCGGAGCTCGGTACCGGGCGCGAGCGCCGCGAGATCGAGGGTCTCGTCGAGGTAGAGGCTGCTCATCGCAGGGCCGCTCAGCCGAGGAACCGGTCGCGCAGGCGCGCGAAGAGCCCCTGCTGGAAGTGGGTGAGCTCGGGTGCGGACGACTTCTTCGATGCGGCGAACTGCGAGATCAGGTCGCGCTCCTTCGACGAGAGCTTCGTCGGAGTGACCACCTGCACCCCGACCTTGAGGTCGCCGCGGCCGTTGCCCCGCAGGCGGGTCACGCCGCGGTCGCGCACGGTGACGACCTCGCCGCTCTGCACGCCGGCCTTGAGCTCGATCTCGACGTCGCCGTCGAGCGCGTGGATCGTGGCGGTGGTGCCGAGGATCGCATCGGTCATCGCGACCTCGAGGGTCGCAAGCAGGTCGTCGCCGTTGCGGCTGAACACGTCGTGGTTCTTGACCTTGATCTCGAGGTAGAGGTCGCCGTTCGGGCCGCCGGCGGGGCCGGCCTCGCCCGAGCCCGGCATCTGCAGTCGCACGCCCGTGTCGACGCCTGCGGGGATGTCGACGGGCACCGTGCGCCGCGCCCGCACGCGGCCCTGCCCCTGGCAGGAGACGCACGGCGTCGCGATGATCGTGCCGTAACCGCGGCAGGTGCCGCACGGGCTCGAGGTCATCACGTTGCCGAGGAGCGAGCGGACCTGGCGCTGGATCTGACCGCTGCCGCGGCAGATGTCGCAGGTGACCGGCGAGGTGCCCGGCTGGCAGCACGACCCCTGACAGGTCTCGCAGCGCACGGCCGTGTCGACCTCGATCTCGCGGTGCGTGCCGAAGATCACCTCGTCGAGGCCGACCTCGACGCGGATCAGCGCGTCCTGCCCGCGCTCACGCCGCGACCGCGGCCCACGACTCTGCTGCCCGGCGCCGAAGAAGGTCTCGAAGATGTCGCCGAAGCCCCCGAAGCCCTGACCGCCGAAGCCGCCCTGGTCGCCGAGGTCGTACTGCTGGCGCTGCTTCGGGTCGGAGAGCACGTCGTACGCGTGCGTCACCTCTTTGAACCGTTCGGATGCCTCGGCACCGGGGTTCACGTCGGGGTGGAGTTCGCGAGCCAGTCGGCGGTACGCCTTCTTGATCTCGTCGGGCGTCGCTTCGCGCGAGACGCCGAGGACCTCGTAGTGGTCGGCCACGGAGGGCTTGTCCTTTCGATTGCGGATGCCGGTCGTGAGACGGGCGGAAGGTCAGCTCTCGCCGAGCGTGCGGGAGAGGTAGCGGGCGACCGCGCGGACGGCGGCCATGCTGTTGGAGTAGTCCATGCGGGTGGGGCCGACGACTCCGAGGCGCGAGATGTCGCGCCCCGGGATCTCGAAGGCACTCGAGACGATCGAGGTCTCGCCGAGCCCGAAGGAGGCGTTCTCGCGCCCGATGCGCACAGCGACGGCGTGCTCGTCTCCGGACATCTCGCCGAAGAGCTTCAACAGCACGACCTGCTCTTCGATGGCCTCGATCACGCCGAGGATCGAGCCGGCGAAGTCCTGCTCGGTGCGCACGAGGTTCGCCGCGCCCGCGACGACGAGCCGATCGCTGCGCTGCACCCGCGCCTGCTCGGCGAGGGTCGCCGCGAGCGTGTGCAGCACCGCCGCGTGGCGCGGATCGACGGCGTCGATCTCGCCCGAGAGCAGCGCGGTGGCATCGGCCATGGTGGTGCCGGCGACCAGTTCGTTCAGACGCAGCCGGAGCTCGGCGAGCGTCGCCTCCTCGACCGGCTGCTCGAGCTCGGCGAGCCGCTGCTCGACCTGGCCCGAATCGGCGATGAGGATGCAGAGCACCCTGGTCGGCGAGAGCGAGACGAGCTCGACGTGACGCACCCGCGCGCTCGCGAAGCTCGGGTACTGCACGACGGCGAGCTGCCTCGTGAGCTGCGAGATGAGGCGCACGGTGCGGGCGAGAAGCTCGTCGAGGTCGCTCGACTCGCCGAGGAAGGTCTCGATGGCCTGCCGCTGCGCCGAGCTCAGCGGGCGCACCTCGGTCAGCTGGTCGACGAAGACGCGGTAGCCCTTGTCGGTCGGGATGCGGCCCGAGGAGGTGTGCGGCGCGGCGATCAGCTCTTCTTCTTCGAGCAGCGCCATGTCGTTGCGGATCGTGGCCGCGGAGACGCCGAACGCGTGCCGCTCGACGATCGTCTTCGACCCGACGGGTTCGCGCGACGCCACGTAGTCCTGCACGATCGCCCGAAGCACGGCGAGACTGCGTTCTGAGGCCATGCCCCGCTCCCTCCGACGACTTAGCACTCGATCTGTCTGACTGCTAATCATATCGCGACATCGGGCGACGAGGCTGTTGCCCCCGGCGGTTCGCAGCGCTACCGTATGGAGGTCCCGCGAGTCCTCTTCGGCCGCGAGCCCCCTCCCGCAACCCGAGACCACCGAAGCCCGAAAGGCGCGCAATGACCGAGCCCAATCCCCAGCAGCCCGATCCGAACAGCCAGCCCGCGGCTGCCGGACCCCTCACCCAGGAGCAGGACCTGCAGTGGGCCTCCTTCGCCCACCTCGGCGGCATCATCGGGTTCCTGCCCTCGCTCATCATCTGGCTCGTCTTCAAGGACCGCGGGCAGTTCACGAACACCGAGGCGAAGGAGGCGCTGAACTTCCAGATCACCGCCACGATCGCCTACGTCGCCATCCTCGTGGTGAACTCGGTCCTCACGGCGATCACCTTCGGCTTCTGGGCGCTGATCGGCTGGATCCTCCCGCTCGCCCTCTGGGTCGTCGTCATCGTCTTCTCGATCCAGGGCTTCGTCAAGGCGAAGGACGGCAATCACTACCGCTACCCCTTCGCGATCCGCCTCATCAAGTAGCAGCACCTTTTCGAGCGCGCCGTCGGGGCTCTTCCCGCGGCGCGCTCTGCTGTGCCAGCATGACGGTTGACGAAGTCTCGCCTTCGGGCGACCCGATCAAGGAGAACTCCATGTCCGACGCCACCCCGCCTCCCCCGCCGGCGAACCCCTACCAGCAGAGCCAGCCGCTGAGCCCCTCAGACGAGAAGCTCTGGGCGACGCTGATCCACATCGGTGGGGCGATCTTCAACTTCCTGCCGGCGCTCATCGGCTACCTCGTCCTGAAGGACAAGGGCCCCTTCATCCGCGGGCACTCCGCGACGGCGCTGAACTTCCAGCTGACGATCCTCATCGCGTACGTCGTGAGCGGCCTGCTGATGTTCGTGTTCATCGGCTTCCTGCTCTACCCGGCCGTGTGGGTGCTGAACATCGTGTTCTGCATCATCGCCGCGATCGCCGCGAACAAGGGCGAGCCGTACACGTACCCGCTCGCGATCAAGTTCGTGAGCTAACTCTCGAGCAACTGCCGAACGACCGCGTCGGCCAAGAGCCGCCCTCTCCTGGTGAGCGTCAGCACACCCGAGAGGGCGGCTTTCGCGTCGACGAGACCGTCGGCGATGAGCGCGGCGACCGCGTGCCGGCCCCCGGTCTGCAGCGTCGAGATCTCGAGCCCCTCGCGGATGCGAGCCCGGAGCAGCACCCGCTCGGTCTCGCGGGTCGGCCCGTCGAGCACCTCGCGGCCGACGGCGGGCGACACCCCTGCGGCGATGCGATCGGCGTACGCCGAGGGGTGCTTCGCATTCCACCAGCGCACGCCGCCGACATGGCTGTGCGCGCCAGGGCCGACACCCCACCAGTCGTCGCCCCGCCAGTAGCCGAGGTTGTGGCGCGAGCGCCGCTCGGGGCTCGACGCCCAGTTGCTCACCTCGTACCACTCGTACCCGGCGGCGGCGAGCTGCTCGTCGACGAGCTCGTACATGTCGGCCTCGAGGTCGTCGTCGGGGGTCGCCAGCTCGCCGCGGCGGATCTGCCGGGCGAGCTTCGTGCCGTCCTCGACGATGAGCGCGTAGGCGCTCAGATGGTCGGGGCGCTGCGCGATCGCGTGCTCGACGCTGCGACGCCAGTCGTCGAGCGACTCCCCCGGCGTGCCGTAGATGAGGTCGAGGCTGACGTCGAGGCCGGCGTCGCGCGCCCACCCGACGACGAGCGGCACGCGCTCGGGGTCGTGGGTGCGGTCGAGCGCGGCGAGCACATGCGGCACGGCCGACTGCATGCCGAACGAGACGCGGGTGAAGCCGCCGTCGGCGAGCCGGGCGAGGTCGTCGGGCCCGACCGAGTCGGGGTTCGCCTCGGTCGTGACCTCGGCGCCCGGCGCGAGCCCGAACTCGTCGCGAACCGCGCCGAGCATGGCGACGAGGTCGTCGGCGGGCAGCAGGGTCGGCGTCCCGCCGCCGAAGAAGACCGTCTGCGCCGGTCGAGCGGGCAGCCCGGATGCCTCGAGCACGCCACGTGACATCCGGATCTCGCCGATCGCCTGCCCGGCGTAGTCGCTCTGCTTCGCCCCGCGCAGTTCGTCGGAGGTGTACGTGTTGAAGTCGCAGTAGCCGCAGCGCACCCGGCAGAACGGCACGTGCACGTAGACGCCGAAGGCCCGGGAGTCGGCACCGAGTGCGACCGAGGCGGGCAGCAGGCCGTCGGCCGGTGCGGGGTCGCCGAGCGGCAGCGCGGCGCCCACGGCTACGCTCCGCTCGCGGGGTGGAGCGCCCGGAGCTCGTCGCGCGTGAGCTCGCGGCGTCGGCGGCGCCGCAAGGGGGCGAGCACGCTGCGCACGCCGCCCGCGGTGGCGAGGATGGATCGGATCGTCAGCCACACGGTGTCGTCGTCGCGGTGCTCGAGGATGAACGACTCCTCGCCCGTCTCGGCGCCATTCGAGGTCGTGCCGTACGCGAACCCGATGCGGTTCGGCTCGTCGATGACGTAGACCACGAGCACGGGGGTCTTCGCCGCACCGAAGCGGCGACGCCGCACGAGGGTCGCCGTCATGCCTGCGGCGATGTACGCGGTGCCGTCGGCGCCGAAGCGGTCTTCACTACGGGGCGCGGGCTGCTCGGTGAGCGGCGCGCCCTCGGGGTCGAACACGATGCCCGGGTACTGCGCGCCCGTGCCCGCCGAGACGTCGGCGACCGTGAAGCCGGCACCGCGCTGCACCCCCCACGTCATGAGCGCCTCGGCGGAGCGCTCGAAGCGCTCGCGGCCCGAGCCGAGCCGCACCGAGTCCTCGGCGGGGCGGAGCCCGGTCGGCGGGTAGCGGAGGAAGTCGGGATCGAGGGTCGCGCCGATCGCGCCGTAGGTGACGGACTGGTCGGTGAACGTGCTTCTGCGAGTCATGCCGAGCTCTACTTCTTCGCGTCCTTCTTCTCGACGTCGCCGCTCAGCGCCGCGATGAACGCCTCCTGCGGAACCTCGACACGGCCCACCATCTTCATGCGCTTCTTGCCCTCCTTCTGCTTCTCGAGGAGCTTGCGCTTGCGGCTGATGTCACCGCCGTAGCACTTGGCCAGAACGTCTTTTCGCATCGCGCGGATCGATTCACGGGCGATGATGCGGGCGCCGATCGCGGCCTGGATCGGCACCTCGAACTGCTGCCGCGGGATGAGTTCGCGCAGGCGACCCGTCATGAGCACGCCGTACGCGTAGGCCTTGTCGCGGTGCACGATCGCGCTGAACGCGTCGACCTGCTCGCCCTGCAGCAGGATGTCGACCTTCACGAGGTCGGCGGCCTGGTCGCCCGTGGGCTCGTAGTCGAGGCTCGCGTAGCCCGCGGTCTTCGACTTCAGCTGGTCGAAGAAGTCGAACACGATCTCGCCGAGCGGCATGTTGTAGCGGATCTCGACCCGGTCCTCGCCGAGGTACTCCATGCCGAGCAGCGTGCCGCGGCGCGACTGGCAGAGCTCCATGATGGTGCCCACGTAGTCCTTCGGGGCGAGGATCGCGGCCTTCACGACCGGCTCGCGCACCTCGGTGATCTTTGCGCCCGTCGGGAACTCGCTCGGGTTCGTCACCGTGACGGTCTTCTTGTCTTCGGTGGTGACCTCGTAGACGACGCTCGGCGCCGTCGCGATGAGGTCGAGACCGAACTCGCGCTGCAGGCGCTCGGTCACGATCTCGAGGTGGAGGAGTCCGAGGAAGCCGCATCGGAAGCCGAAGCCGAGCGCGACCGAGGTCTCGGGCTCGTACACGAGCGAGGCGTCGGAGAGCTTCAGCTTGTCGAGCGCCTCGCGGAGCTCGGGGTAGTCGCTGCCGTCGATCGGGTAGAGGCCCGAGAACACCATCGGCAGCGGCTCGGTGTAGCCCGCCAGCGCTTCGGTCGCGGGCTTCACGGCCGTGGTGACGGTGTCGCCGACCTTCGACTGGCGCACGTCCTTCACGCCGGTGATGAGATAGCCGACCTCGCCGACGCCGAGTCCCTTCGACGGCTGCGGCTCGGGCGCGCTCACGCCGATCTCGAGAATCTCGTGGGTCGCCCTCGTCGACATCATCTGGATGCGCTCGCGCGGCTTCAGCTGCCCGTCGATCATTCGCACGTAGGTGACGACGCCGCGGTAGCTGTCGTAGACGGAGTCGAAGATCATCGCGCGGGGCGGCGCGTCGGCATCACCGACCGGGGCCGGAATGCGCTCGACGACGCGGTCGAGGAGCTCTTCGACGCCGACGCCCGTCTTTCCCGAGACCTTGAGCACGTCGTCGGGCGAACCGCCGATGAGGTCGGCGAGCTCCTTCGCGTACTTCTCGGGGTCGGCGGCCGGCAGGTCGATCTTGTTCAGCACCGGGATGATCTCGAGGTCGTTCTCGAGGGCCAGGTAGAGGTTGGCGAGGGTCTGCGCCTCGATGCCCTGTGCGGCGTCGACGAGCAGGATCGCGCCCTCGCACGCGGCGAGCGAGCGCGAGACCTCGTAGGAGAAGTCGACGTGGCCGGGCGTGTCGATCATGTTGAGGGCGTACGCGCGGTCGCCCTGCTGCCACGGCATGCGCACAGCCTGGCTCTTGATCGTGATGCCGCGCTCGCGCTCGATGTCCATGCGATCGAGGTACTGGGCGCGCATGTCGCGGTCGCTGACGATGCCCGTGATCTGGAGCATGCGGTCGGCGAGCGTCGACTTGCCGTGGTCGATATGCGCGATGATGCAGAAATTGCGGATCGACGCAGGGTCGGTGGCGGCGGGCACCGGCGGGTTCACAGCTCTCGGAGACATCCCGACGATTCTCCCATGACTTCGCTTCAGACTTTCGACGGATGCCTCGCGGCAGGCCCCGAGGCTACGCTCGAAGCACCATGACGACGGCTGCGACGACACTTCCGAGCGACGAGCGCGTGGCGCGATCGGCGCTGCGGCCGGTGTTCGTGGCGCTCCGGCTGGGGCTCCACCTCCTCGTCGTCGGGCTCACCCTCTTCGTGATCGTGCGCGCGCTCCTCGCCGACGATCCCGGCGAGGTGCCCATCACCATCCTCGCCGTCGCCTTCCTCGCCTGCTACGGCGCGGGCGTCGCGGCCGCGCACCGGCATGTGCCGACCTTCGCCCGCGTGCTCTGGCTCACCTCGCTGCTCGCGCTCTGGGTCGGCATGTCGGCGCTCACGCCCGACGCGGCGTTCCTCGCCTTCCCCCTCTTCTTCCTCGAGCTCCACGTGCTCGCCGCCCCGATCTCGGTGCCGCTCGTCGTCATCACCTTCGGACTCTCGGTGTGGGGCACGGCCACGCACCTCGGCTTCGAGGTCGGATCGATCCTCGGGCCGCTGATCAGCGCGGGCGTCGCGATCGTGATCGGGCTCGGCTACCGCGCCATGTCGCAGGAGACGCAGGAGCGCCAGTCGCTCATCCTCGATCTCATCGCGACCCGCGAGGAGCTCGCGGCCGCGAGCCGCGAGGCCGGCACGCTCGCCGAGCGCGAACGGCTCGCCCGCGAGATCCACGACACCGTCGCGCAGGGGCTCTCGAGCATCCAGATGCTGCTGCACGCGGCCGAGCGCGACGTCGACGACGAGCGGGTCGCCGAGAAGCTCCGACTCGCCCGCGAGACCGCAGCCGAGAACCTCGGCGAGGCACGTCGGTTCATCCGCGAGCTCACCCCGCCCTCCCTCGACGAGCAGACCCTGCCGGCCGCGCTCCGCCGGCTCACCGAGGCGGTGAACGAGCAGGCGAGCCAGGCGGGTGCCGACACCCACGTCGAGTTCGCGACGAGCGGCGACCCCGTGCTCCTGCCGATGACGCTCGATGCGGCGCTGCTCCGCATCGCGCAGGGCTCGCTCGCGAACGTGCTGCGCCACGCGGAGGCGCGCGCCTGCTCGCTCACGCTCAGCTACCTCGGCGACGAGATCGCGCTCGACATCGTCGACGACGGCCGCGGCTTCGACGCAGATGCGGTCGCGCGCCGGGCCGATCCGGCCGAGTTCGGGCTCCGCGCCATCCGTCGGCGCGCCGAGGAGCTCGGCGGCACGGCCGACGTCGAGACCGCCCCCGGCGAGGGCACGGCGGTCTCGGTGCGCATCCCGGTGGTGGCGTCATGATCCGGCTCCTCCTCGCCGACGATCACCCCGTCGTCCGCGCCGGCATCCGGGCGATGCTCGAGTCCGAGTCGGACCTGCAGGTCGTCGCCGAGGCCGCCACCGCCGAAGACGCGGTGCGGCTCGCCCGGGGCGACACGGTCGACCTCGTGCTCATGGATCTCCAGTTCCCCGGCGCCATCCAGGGCGCGGAGGCGACCCGGCGAATCCGGGCGGTTTCCGGCGCACCGCGAGTGCTCGTGCTCACGAACTACGACACCGACGCCGACATCCTCGGTGCGATCGAGGCGGGGGCGAGCGGCTACCTGCTGAAGGATGCCCCGCCCGACACGCTGCTCGCCGCGGTGCGCGCGGCCGCGGTCGGCGAACAGGCACTCGCGCCCGGGCTCTCGTCGCGGCTCGACGCCTCGCAGGCGTCGGGCGAACGGCTCACCGTTCGCGAGGCCGAGGTGCTCGCACTCGTGGCCGAGGGCCGCACCAACCGCGAGATCGGCAAGACGCTGTTCCTCAGCGAGGCGACCGTGAAGTCCCACCTCGTGCACATCTTCACCAAGCTCGGCGTCGGCTCACGCACCGCGGCCGTCGCGCGCGCCCGCGAACTCGGGGCGATCCGGGCGGGCTGAGCGATGCCTCGCGCACGCATCGTGCTCGTCCACGGCATCCGCACCTCGGCGACGATGTGGCGGCGGCAGCTCGATGCGCTGGCGGCGCACGGCCTCGAGGCCGTGGCGATCGACCTGCCCGGTCACGGCACCCGCCTCGGCGGCGACTTCTCGATCGACGAGGCCATGACGATCATCGACGCGGCGCTGAACCCGCCCGACGCGGATGCGGCCTCCGACGCCGCCGTGCCGCGGCTGCTCGTCGGTTTGAGTCTCGGCGGGTACCTCGCGATCGAGTTCGCGGCGCGGCATCCCGACCGGCTCGACGGGCTCGTGGCGGCGTCCTGCGGAACGCTCCCCCACGGCTCGGCCCTTGCCGCCTACCAGTCGATCGCGGCATCGATCGCCCGACTGCCCGACCGCGGGCGCGGGCTCAACGACGCCATGGCGGCGGTCTTCCTCAGCAAGGAGTCCGTGCGCGACGTCGTCGCCGGCGGCGTCGCGCTCGACGTGATGGGCCCGGCGCTCACCGCCGTGGGGCGGCTCGATCCTCGGGCGGCCGTCGCGAAGGTGCGCGTGCCGATCTGGTTCGTCAACGGGCGGTACGACCACTTCCGGCTTCAGGAGCGCACGCTCCTGCGCGCGGCGCAGGACGCGCGGCTCGTGATCGTGCCCGGGGCGACGCACCTCGTGAGCCTCACCCGTCCCGACGATTTCACCGCGGCCGTGCTCGGCGCCGTCGCCGAGCTCGACCGTCGTGCCGCCGTGCGCCGCCGACTCGACGCTCGGCGCATTGGTGCCGCTCGCGCGTAGCTGGTATCGTTGCCTGTTGGCTTGCCGTGTGGGTCCCACCCCGCACGATCGCCGGGCACGAGCCCCTCTACCTCGTGACGGCACATCCTGTACCCACACGAGAACGAAAGACGAACCACACGTGGCAAACATCAAGTCGCAGATCAAGCGCATCAAGACCAACCGCAAGGCCGAAGAGCGCAACAAGGCCGTGAAGAGCGAGGTCAAGACCGTCGTCCGCGCCGCTCGCGAGGCCATCGCCTCGGGCGACAAGGAGAAGGCCACCGCTGCCGTCCGCGTCGCCGGCCGCAAGCTCGACAAGGCCGTGTCGAAGGGCGTCATCCACAAGAACCAGGCCGCGAACCGCAAGTCGGCGATCGCGAAGCAGGCCGCCGCGCTCTGAGTCGCGTCGCACTGCAGTCCGGCTGAAGGCCCCGCTCCGGCGGGGCCTTCGTCGTTCCCGGATGCCTCGCGAAGCGCTCCCCGCTCGCCTGCGGCCCGGCGTATCGGCGCGGGACGAACGTTCTCGGCCTGCGCCGCCCGCACGTCCCGCACCGCCTGCACGGCCTCTGCGCCAGTTCGACCGGCGCAGAGCCCACCGAAGCGGCGCAGCGCGTGGTCGCGCGCGGCGGACGCCGCGCCAGCCGGGCCGCGCTCGCGGAGGCCGCGCTCGCCGGGGGCCGCGCTCAGCGGCGGCCGCGGGCGGCGATCACGCCGACGAGACGCTCGAGCGCGAAGACCGGGTCGCGCTCGGCACCCTTGACCGCGGCGTCGGTCTGGGCGAGCGTCTCGATGGCGACGCCGAGGCCGGCGTCCGTCCAGCCGGCCAGATCACGACGAGCGCGGTCGACCTGCCACGGCGCCATGCCGAGCGAGGAGGCGAGCTGGCCGCCGCTCCCCCGCGAGCCCGAGACCTTCGCCATCGTGCGCAGCTTCATCGCGAAGGCGGCGACCATCGGCACCGGGTCAGCCCCGCTGTCGAGGGCGTGCCGCAACGCGATGAGCGCCTCGCCGTGACGGCCGGCGATGGCCGCGTCGGCCACCGCGAAGGAGTTCGTCTCGACCCGACCGCCGTAGTACCGGGCGACGACCGCCTCGGTGATGTCGCCGGGCGCATCGGACAGCAGCTGGCGGCTCGCGGCGGCGAGCTCGCGCAGATCGTCGCTGAACGCCCCGACCAGGGCTCGCAGCGCGCCCGGTGCGATCTTGCGCCCCTCCGCGCGGAACTCGGCGACGACGAAGTCCTGCTTCTCCGCGTCTTTCTTCAGCTCGGCGCAGACGATCTCTATGCCGCCACCGCCGCCTGCTCGGATCGCGTCGAGCAGCTTCTTGCCGCGCACGCCACTGCGGTGCCGCAGCACGAGCGTCGTGGCGTCGGCGGGCTGCTCGAGGTACTCGAGCGCGTCGAGGAGGAAGTCGTCGCTGGACTTCTCGACCCCGCTCACCCGGATGAGCCGGGGTTCGCCGAACAGCGACGGGCTCGCGAGCGTGAGGAGCTCACCCCGGCGGTAGCCGTCGGCATCGAGATCGCTGACCTCGAGCGCCGGGTCTTCGGAGCGCAGGAAGTCGCGCAGCATGCCGATCGCGCGCTCGGCGAGCACGTCTTCGGCGCCGGAGACGAGCACGATCGGCGCCGGCCGCACGGCGTGCCACGCCAGCTGCGGAATCGCGACCTTCGTTCGCGCTGAAGCGCCTGCTGCGCGTGCTGCCACCCGTGCCTCCCTGTTCCGTCGTCAAGTCTAGGGTCGGCCGCCGACACCGGGACACGGTGGCCGAAGCGGCGCCGACAGTAGTCTGAGTACGGTCCGGAGAAGACTCACTGCGCGTCGCGAGGGAGAGCAACGGGATGAGACCACTTCGATACTCGATCAACGTCACGCTCGACGGCTGCTGCCATCACGAGGCAGGGCTCCCGCCCGACGAGGAGTCGATGCGCTACTGGACCGCCGAGATGGAACGGGCCGATGCCCTGATCTTCGGCCGTGTGACCTACGGGATGATGGAGTCGGCGTGGCGACGGCCGGCCACCGGCACGTGGCCGGACTGGATGCGTGAGTGGGAGATCCCGTTCGCCGAAACGATCGACCGGGCGAAGAAGTACGTCGTGTCGAGCACGTTGAGCGGGGTCGAGTGGAATGCCGAGCTCGTGCGGGACGATGTGGGGCGAGCGGTCGAGCGACTCAAGCGAGAACCGGGCGAGGGCCTGTTCGTGGGTGGCGTGACGCTTCCCCTGGCGCTGGCGGATCTGGGACTGATCGACGAGTACGTGTTCCTCGTGCAGCCGGTCCTCGCCGGGCACGGGCCGACGCTGCTCGCAGGGCTGCGCGAGCGCATCCAGCTCGAACTCGTGGATCGCCAGGAGTTCCGGTCGGGAGCGGTCGCCATGCGGTACCGGCCCGCATGAGTGACGGATCGACCTGATTCGTCCGGGCGCGTCCACCGTGCCGGCCGGTGATCCGCCCTGGCAGAGCACCTCGGAGTCGTCGCCCGGGACCGCCGACGAGGCGTCCAACTCGGCTCGCAGGGCGCTTCGAACCTCGGGTCCACGCCGCTCAACCGTGCATCGCGCCGGCGCCGCCGACGCCGCGTTCGCTCCACACGCGCATCCCGTTCCCATCGGGTGAGAGCACGATCGTGCCGGAGAGGTCGGTGCGCAGCGGCATCGTGCGGGTGCGTTCGAGCAGTTCGAGCAGCCGGTCGGTCGGATGCCCGTATCCGTTGTCGGCTCCGACGCCGATGAGCCCGACCGACGCACCGAGCCGTTCGTACAGCGCATCGCGCTGATCGGCCGAACCGTGGTGCGCGACCTTCACCAGATCGACTCGCCCGAGCCCCGAATCCGTGAGCATGCGCCGCTGCGCATCTTCTCCGAGGTCGCCGAGGAACACCCCGCGATAGCTCGGGGCCGCGACCTCGAGCACGACGCTCGCGTCGTTGCCGGGCGGTGTGTCGGGTACCGGCCAGAGTATGCGCCACTGCGTGCGGCCGAGCGCGCCATGGGCGCCGGCCGTCACCGCGGTCGCCTCGGCACCCTCGGCGAGCAGCGGGTCGAGCGCCCGCGACGACCGTTCGCCGTCGAGCGGTCCGTGCAGCACGGTCGTGACCATGCCCTCGACCGCGGCGACGCCCCCGACGTGGTCGGCGTCCCAGTGCGTGAGCACCAGCAGGTCGATGCGCTCGACGCCGAGCAGATCGAGGCATCGGGTGAGCACAGCCGGGTCGGGCCCCGCGTCGATGAGCGCGGTCGCCTCCCCCGACCGCAGGAGCACGGCATCGCCCTGGCCGACGTCGCAGGCGGCGACCTCCCAGTCGCCCGGGCGCGAGATGCGGGTGATCACCTGTCCGCCCACGACGACGCCGAGCTGTACCGCGACGGCGATCACGAGCAGGGCGACCATGCTCGTGCGTGCTCGCCGACCGAGCGGCCGCCCCAGCACGAGTCTGAGCGCGAGCGCGGTGCAGACGGCGAGCAGCAGCGCGCCCGGGGCATCCGGAAGCCAGGGCAGGCGACCACCCGGCAGCGCCGCCAGGGTGTTCGCGACGACCGCGATCCACTGCGCCGGCAACCACGCGAGCTGCATGGCCGCGTAGCCGAGCGACGGCAGCACGGGCAGCAGCAGGCAGCCGATGAGGCCGGCCACGGTGCCGAGCGGCGCGGCCGGGGCCGCGAGCAGGTTCGCGGGCACCCCGTAGACCGCGATCGCCGGGTCGAGCAGCACGAGCACCGGCTGGCATGCGAGCTGCGCCGCGAGCGGCACACCGAGCATCACGGCGAACGGAACCGGCATCACGCGTGCGAGCGCCCGCGAGAGCGGCCCGGCGAGCACGAGCAGGCCAGCGGTCGCGCAGACCGAGAGCGCGAAGCCGTAGTCGCGCGCGTACCAGGGGTCGACGACGAGCAGCACGACGACCGCCAGCGCGAGCGCCGCGAGCCCGCCGCCGGGCCGCCCGGCCGCGACCGCGATGAGCACGACGACGGCCATCACGGCCGCCCGCACGACGCTCGACTCGGGCGTCACCAGTACGACGAACGCACCGAGCGCGAGCAGTGCGATGATCACGCGGATGCCCCGGCGCAGCCCCAGCGCCGCGGCCAGCGCGAAGGCGGCGGCCGTGACGATCGCGCAGTTCGCCCCCGACACCGCCGTGAGGTGGCTGAGCGAGCTCGCCTTCATCGCCGCGTCGAGCGGCTCGCCGACCGCGCTGGTGTCGCCGATCGCGAGCCCCGGCACGAGCGCTCCGCCGTCGCCGCCGAGCCGCGTGGCCGCGTCGGCGAAGCCGGTGCGCAGGCCGGCGCTCCAGCCGAGCCAGGCAGGAGGCGCGGCCACCTCGACGTCGGACTGGGCGCGCAACCGGAAGGCGGAGGCCTCGACCGAGGGTTCGGGCGACGCACGGGCGCGGAAGCAGAGCACCGCGCCGAGCTGGAGCGTCGCCGGAACCGCATCGACGATCCCGCTCACCGGCACGGGTGCGACCGCGGCTCCGTCGACCCGCACGATCCGCCCCTCGATCCGCATCGAGGAGCGCACCGGGCCCGACGCTTCGCCGGTGCGGTCGTCGTCCTCGACGGCTTGCGTCGCCGACCATGCCGGCGACACCGAGACCATCGCGCGCGGCGCCGCGGTGAGCTCGATGACGACCGCGACGGTCGAGCGTGCGTCGGCCGCACGCGCGAGCGGCGAGGCATCCCTGGCGGAGAGGGCGATGCCGGCCGAAGTCGCGACGAGCGCCGCCGCGACGGCGGCGATCGACGCGGTCGCGGCCACGGAACCGAGCCGAGATGCCCGCCCCCGAATCCCGTACCCGTACCCGTGCCCGAGCAGTGCGGCGAGCAGCAGCGCGGCCGCGAGTACCCAGAGCCACGTCGGAGCGACCCACTGCGGAACGCCGGCGTCGGGTGCGGCCACGACCAGCCAAGCCGCCGCCCAGGCCGCCGCAGCAGGCACGACCAGCCTCGCGTCGCGCATTCAGGGGGCCACCAGCTCGGCGAGCCCCGAGTAGACGGCGTCGCCGATGCCCGCCACGTCGAGCAACTGCTCGGTGCTCGTGAACGGCCCGTTGGCCTCACGCCAGTCGATGATGCGCTGCGCGAGCGCCGGGCCGATGCGCGGCAGGGTGTCGAGTTCTCCGACATCGGCCGTGTTGAGATGCACCTTGCCGTCGGCTGGGGCGCCCGCGCCTGCGCCCGCGGCCGGCGGCGGGGCCGCGCCGACGACCGGCACGACGAGCTGCTCGCCGTCGGCGACCGTGCGGGCGAGGTTCACCCCGGCCGGGTCGGCCTCGACCGTCAAGCCTCCGGCGGCGGCGATCGCGTCGACCACCCTCGCACCCTCGCCGAGCTCGACGAGCCCGGGTTCGGCGACCGCGCCGAGCACGTGCACGAGCACCACGGACGGTGAGGCGCCCGTCTCGACCACGGCGCCCGAGCCGTCGGCTCCCCCGTCGCCGGCGGAGCCGGAGAACGACACGCTGGGCTGCGCTCCCGCGCCCGAGCTCGCGAACGACAGCATCGCCGCGACGGCGACCGCCGCGATGAACAGCGCGACGGCCGCCCCCACGCCGAGTCGCACGCGCGCCGACGCCCGCCGCGCCGAAGGATCGAGCGCAGCGAGCGGATCGGATGGTTCGGAGCGCGGCATGCCCGCAATCTACGAGCGCCCGAGGCGGCGGAAGGCGCCGAGACGAGAAGCGCCGGAACATCCGCGGCGCGCGTCGATTGTCGAGGAGAGGTCGCCCGCGCGCGGCAGCCCGCGACGCCCGGTGGGCGCCGTCAGCGCGATCGTCGAGAATTCGGCGCCGACCGCGCGAAACGTTCGACGACCGCCCGCGCTCGCACGCCGATCCGTCGCACGGGGGCTCCGAACGGCACCTGCTGCAGCATCGCTCTGAGCCTCGGAATCCGCCGCGACCGGCGAAGCTCGCGCCGCGCGCGGGCCCGGGAGAGTTCGCGCGCCCAGGCCGCGACGACGCGACGTTCGTCGAACGCGCGCGCACTGCGCCGGGCCGCCCGTCTCATGGCCGCGACCTTCCGCGGCGACATGCGCTGCAGCGAGCCGATCGCGGCCGCGAGCGCCTCGATGTCGCCGCTCGGCACGAGCAGCCCGTTCCTGCCGTCGCGGATGAGATCGGCCGGGCCGTAGCGGATGTCGTAGGCGATCGGGATGCAGCCGGCCGCCATCGACTCGACGAGCACGAGCGGGAACCCCTCCGAGCGCGAGGTCAGCAGCAGGAACGACCTCGCCGCGAGATGCCGGCGCGCATCGGGGGTGAAGCCGTGCAGCTCAACGCCCGGCGTGCCGGCGGACAGGCGTTCGAGCGTCTCGCGCTCCTCACCGTCGCCGTAGACATCGAGCGTGAGCGGAGCTGCGGAGTCGCCCTGAGCGGCCGTCACCGCCCGGATCGCGTCCGACACCCGCTTCCGCGAGGTGAGCGAGGCGAGGACGATGCCCGCGCCCACCGGTCGACGTGCCGAATCGCGCCCGGGCCGGCGCGGCGGCGAGAGCACCTCGCGCGGCGGCCGTGCATTCGGGATGACGGCGAGATGCTCGTGCGGACCGCTGATCTCGGCGACCTCGGCCGCCTGACGCCGCGACAGCAGCGCGACGAGGTCGAAGTCCTCGAGGTGCTCGAACACCTCGCGCCGCGAGGCGCGCACCGGGTGCTCGGAACCCGGGCCCGCGCGGTGGGAGGCGTGCACCACGTGCGCCGTGATGACGTGCGATCTTCGGTAGCCCAGCATGAACGGGGCGATCGTCTTGCTGTCGACGATCAGGTAGCTCGGGCTCGACGCCGTGAGCGCGTCGAGCCAGGCCGTGTAGATCGGCCACGCGCGCCGCCAGGAGCGGACCGGCCTTCCCACGGCGTCGCAGAGCACCAGCGAGCGCCCGCCGAGCTCCCCCCGGCACCGGGTGTCCCTCCTGTCGCTGAGCACGAGGCTGCCGTCCTCGCGGAGGTGATCGATCTGCAGCAGGCGACCGCCGTCACGACGCACGCGGGCGATCACCCGTCCGTCGTCGCGGTGCAGCGTCTCGTGGGCCTCGTCTTCGCCGATCGGCGTGAACGCGTCACGGTCGAGGCGCAGGCGGCCGCCGGGCAGCGGATTCGCGCGCAGCCACTCGTAGAGGTTGACGATCGCGACCCCATCGGCGAGGACGCCGCGCTCGCGGAGCCGAGCCTCGAGCGCAGGGGTGTCGGGGCAGACGTCGAAGGTCAGGACCTGTACACCCACCCCGGCGAGCCGTGCGAACGAGGAGGAACGCGCGAGCAGCGCTGCGGTCATCCCGCCGTAGTCGTCGGGAATCGACCAGGTCACTGCGAAGTGGCGGCCACGGGGCATCCTGACTCGAACGGTCGCGCCCCCATCACGATCGAACATGCTTCGACGCTATTGCGACAGCCTTTGCAGCATCTGTGTGCACAGCGGAGCGGCGGCCGACCCGGGGTCGGCCGCCGCTCGGTCGTCGAACGCGCCGCCGTCAGCCGCGCGTCGCGATGTTCACGAGCCGCGGTGCCCGCACGATCACGTTCACGATCTCGCGATCGCCGACCGAGCGGACCACCGCCTCGGAGGCGCGGGCGAGCTGTTCGAGCTCGTCGGCCGAGATCTTCGGCGAGACCTCGAGGCGGTCGCGCACCTTGCCGTCGACCTGCACGACGGCCGTGACCTGCTCCTCGATGAGGAGTGCGGGGTCGGCCTTGCGCCACGGCACGAGTGCGATCGTCGGCTCGTAGCCGAGTCGCTGCCACATGTCTTCGGCGGTGTACGGCGCGAACACGTCGAGGATCATCGCGGTGACCTCGGCAGCCTCGCGCACGGCGGCATCGGATGCCCCCGGCCCCGAATCGATCGCCTTGCGGGTCGCGTTCACGAGCTCCATGAGGCGCGCCACGATGACGTTGAACTTGTACGCCTCGGCCAGCCCCGGGGCATCCGCGAGCAGTCGGTGGGTGGCCCGGCGGAGCGCCCGGTCACCGGTCGACCAGTCGACGTCGGGCGACGAGGTCACCTCGCCGGCGATGCGCCAGGCGCGCGCGAGGAACTTGGCGGAGCCGACGGGCGACAGGTCGGCCCAGTCGATGTCGTCTTCCGGCGGGCCGGCGAAGGCGAGGGTCACGCGAAGCGCGTCGGTGCCGTGCGCGGCGAGCTCGGACGCGAACTCGACGAGGTTGCCCTTCGACTTCGACATCTTCGAGCCGTCCATGAGCACCATGCCCTGGTTGAGCAGCGAGGTGAACGGCTCGGTGAAGCCGAGGTAGCCGAGGTCGAACAGCACCTTCGTGATGAACCGCGAGTAGAGCAGGTGCAGGATCGCGTGCTCGACGCCGCCGACGTACTGGTCGACGGGCGCCCACTTCTCGGCCTCGGCCGGGTCGAAGGCCCGCGTGTCGTCGTTCGCGTTCAGATAACGCAGGTAGTACCAGGAGCTGTCGACGAAGGTGTCCATCGTGTCGGAGTCGCGCTTGGCCGCGCCGCCGCAGTTCGGGCAGGCCACGTTCACCCAGTCGTCGGCCGCGCCGAGCGGGCTCGAGCCCTTCGGCTTCAGGTCGAGGCCGGCCGCGTCGGGCAGGCGCACCGGCAGCTCGCTCTCGGGCACCGGCACCTCGCCGCAGTCGGCGCAGTGGATGATCGGGATCGGCGTGCCCCAGAAGCGCTGCCGCGAGATCAGCCAATCGCGCAGGCGGTAGTTCTTCGCCGCGTGCCCGGTGCCGCGCTCGTCGAGGATCTCGATCGCACGACGGATCGCGTTCGACTTCGAGAGGCCGTCGAGCGGGCCCGAGTTGATGAGACGGCCCTCGCCGGTCAGCGCGACACCGGTGCCGGCCGGGTCGAGCGCCGGCAGGTCTTCGGGAAGGTACGGCACGCCGTTCTCGTCGAGCGGGATGACCGGGATGACGCCCGTGACGGGCGCGTTCGTGTCGACGACGACGCGCACCGGCAGCTCGAAGGTGCGGGCGAAGTCGAGGTCGCGCTGGTCGTGCGCCGGCACGGCCATGATCGCGCCGTGGCCGTAGTCGGCCAGCACGTAGTCGCTCGCCCAGATCGGCAGCCGCTCGCCGTTCAGCGGGTTGACCGCGTACCGCTCGAGGAACACGCCCGTCTTCGGGCGGTCGGTGGCGAGACGCTCGATGTCGGTCTCGGCGCGCACCGAGTCGAGATAGTCGTCGAAGCGCTGCTTGACCTCGGCGGAGGCGCCGCCCGCGAGCTCGGCTGCGAGGTCGGAGTCGACCGCGACGACCATGAAGGTCGCCCCGTAGAGCGTGTCGGGGCGCGTCGTGAACACCGGCACCCGGCCCTCACGGCCCTCGATCTCGAACTCGACGTCGGCACCCGCCGAACGGCCGATCCAGTTGCGCTGCATCGAGACGACCTTCGACGGCCAGGTGCCCTCGAGCTGGTTGAGGTCGTCGAGCAGGCGGTCGGCGTAGTCGGTGACGCGGAAGTACCACTGCGTCAGCGCCTTCTTCGTGACGACGGCGCCGCAGCGCTCGCAGTGGCCGTCGACGACCTGCTCGTTCGCGAGCACGGTCTGGTCGTTGGGGCACCAGTTGACCTGACCCGCCTTGCGGTAGGCGATGCCCTTCTCGTAGAGCTTCAGGAACAGCCACTGGTTCCACTTGTAGTACTCGGGGTCGCTCGTATGCAGCTCGCGCGACCAGTCGAAGCTCGGCGCGTACTGGCGGAACGACGCCTTCTGCTGCGCGATGTTCGCGTAGGTCCACTCGCGCGGGTCTGCGCCGCGCTTGATCGCGGCGTTCTCGGCGGGCAGGCCGAACGAGTCCCAGCCGATCGGGTGCAGCACGTCGAAGCCCTGGTGGCGCCAGTAGCGCGCGGCGATGTCGCCGAAGCCGAACGCCTCGGCGTGACCCATGTGCAGGTCGCCCGAGGGGTAGGGGAACATGTCGAGGACGTACTTGCGGGGCCGCGTGTCGCCCGACGCCCCGGCGCGGAACGGCTGGAGCTCGTCCCACACGGGAAGCCACTTCGCCTGGATCGCGGCGAAGTCGTACGCGCCGGGTTCGGCGTGTGCAGGGTCGTGATCGTGTGCCACGTGACTCTCAATCGTGTGTCGCTCGGCGGGCTTCGCCGCGGGGTCTGCAGGGCGCGCCGGAGCACGGCGCACTCGGGTATCCAGCCTAGTCACTCGGCGGGGGTGGATGCCGCGCCGAGCACCGCGAGGAGGGCGCGGGCCTTCACGCGGGTCTCCTCGATCTCCTCCGACGGCACCGAGAGCGCGGTGATGCCGCCGCCGGTGCCGATGCTCGCACCCGAGGGGGTGAGCACGATCGAGCGGATCACCATGGCGAGATCGGCGCCGCCGTCGACGCCGAGGTAGCCGAACGCGCCCGAATAGATGCCGCGCGGGCCCTGCTCGAGCCCGTGCAGGATCGACATCGCGCTGTGCTTCGGCGCCCCCGTCATCGAGCCGGCCGGGAAGGCGGCGCGCACGACGTCGAGCACGGAGAGCGGCGGCGCGATGCGGGCGTGCACCGTAGAGACGAGCTGGTGCACGTGCGCGTACTCCTCGACCTCGAGGAGCCCCTCGACGCCGACGCTGCCGAGCTCGGCGATGCGGCCGAGATCGTTGCGCATGAGGTCGACGATCATGAGGTTCTCGGCGCGCTCCTTGTCGCTCGCGAGGAGCTCGGCGCGGAGGGCCGCGTCGCGAGCGGGGTCGGCATCGCGCGGCCGGGTGCCCTTCATCGGCTTCGTCGACACGCGACCGGACGGCTCGACGAGCAGGAACTGCTCGGGCGAGGCGCTGAGCAGCGCGACCTCGCCGAAGCGCACGAAGCCGCCGTGGTGGCTCGGGCTCGTCGCGCGGAGCGCGAG
This sequence comes from Agromyces lapidis, assembly GCF_009749405.1. Taxonomy (GTDB): domain Bacteria; phylum Actinomycetota; class Actinomycetes; order Actinomycetales; family Microbacteriaceae; genus Agromyces; species Agromyces lapidis. The sequence goes on along the minus strand of NZ_WBIQ01000007.1, from coordinate 111,092 downwards.
GTAGGTCGCGGCGGGGTCGGGGTGCACGTCGACGTCGACCCGGTTCGTGAGGCAGAGCTGATAGGCGTCGCCCCGCACGATCGCCGCCTGGCAGGCCTCGATCAGCTCGGCGTAGCGGGCGGCGTCATGGCGCCAGGCCGCCGAGACCGGGTGGGCGGCCGTCGATTCCGAGCGGTGCGGATGCCTCGGGCCCGCCGCCTCGCCGACGACGGAGGGCATCTCGTCGAGCGCCGCCGCCTCCGCATCCGCCCAGGCCGCCGCGTCGTCCGAATCGAGCCAGACCAGCCGCAGCTCGCGCGCCGAATGGTCGAAGACGAGCACCCGGTCGACGAACAGGAACGCCGCGTCGGGCGTCTCGGCCTGCGACACCGCCACCCCGTCGACGGCCGCCCCGAGTTCGTAGCCGAACCAGCCGAACCAGCCGAGCGGGCCCGGCGCCGGCTCCCCCGGTGCCAGGTCGACCGAGGGAAGCCCGAGCGCCTCGGCGAGGTGCTCGAACACCCGGCCCTCGCGCACCGTCGCGGTCGGGGCATCCGCGGCGGGACGCACCACCTCGACCCGGCCCGTGCCGGGCCCCGAACCCTCACCGACCGCGAGGACCGCGGTGACGAGCTCGCTCGTCGGATGCGCCCGTCCGAGTACGCTCATGCCGCTCGCATCGTCGCCGCCGTCGAGCCAGACGACGTGCTCGGCATCGGCGTATCGACGCCCGAACACCTCGGCGGGATCGCGCCAGAAGGGCAGCACGCGAGACCGGATTCGACGGGGCATCCCCCAAGCCTAGGGCGCAGTGCCCGCACCGATCGCTCGCCTGCCCGACCCTGCCGGCCCCGCGAAGGCGTCGCACGGTGCACGTCGACCGCCGCACTCCGACACTGACCCGCTGAGCGGGTCAGTGTCGGAGTGGCGCAGACCGGAGCCCCGCCACGACGAGCAGCTCAGCCGCGGGTGCCCGTGGCATCCGACTCGAGCGCGCGCCCGCCGGCGATGGTCACCACCCGGTCGACGAGCGCCGGGTCGACCGGCACGTGCGAGATGAGCACGACCGTGCGGCCCTCGCCCTCGGCCGCGCCGAGCAGATCGCGCAGCAGCGCGTCGGCCCGGTCCCGATCGACGTTCGCCGTCGGCTCGTCGAGCACGAGCACGGGGAAGCCCGCGAGCATCGCCCGGGCGAGCGCCAGACGTTGCGCCTGCCCGCCCGAGACGAGCGAGCCGCGCTCGCCGACCCGGGCGCCGAGCCCGCCGCGTTCGAGCACCCACTCGCGCAGCCCGACCCGGTCGAGTACCTCGAGCAGTTCGTCGTCGCTCGAGGTGTCGCGCGCGAAGACGAGGTTCTGGCGCACGTCCTCGTCGAAGAGCCATGGTCGCTGTTCGACGAGGCCCACGAGGCGGCGCACGTCGCCGGGGTCGAGTTCGGATGCCTCGACTCCCCCGATGCGGTACGAGCCGCTCGTCTCGAGGAACCGCACGAGCACGTGCGCAAGCGTCGACTTGCCCGCGCCCGACTCCCCGCGCACGAGCACGCGCTCGCCCGGCGCCAGCTCGAGATCGAGTCCGGAGAGGGTCGGTTCGGCGGCCCCGGGCCAGCTCACCGTGACGCCCCGCAGCGAGATCGCCGGCGTGGGCTCGGCGGCCGGTGCCGCGACCGGGGTCGCGGGCGCCACGGGGATCTCGGCCGGCGCCTGCCCGGGCACGGCGCTCGCGACGCGCTCGGCGCTCACCCGGCCGAGTCGCCACGCGCTCGCCGCGGGCGGGATCGCGGCGGCCACCTCGGCGATCGCGAGCGGCACCAGGCACAGCACGGCGAACGTCGGGCCGTCGATGCGCCCGGAGGCGAGGAGCGGCTCGGCGGTGACGACCGCCAGTGCGACCGCGATGCCGCCGATCGCCGACATGATCGCGGCGGCCGCGCCCGCTGCGGAGGCGCTCGCGCGCGTCAGCCGAGCCAGTCGCTCGCCGAGCGCGTCGATGCGCGCCCGCCCGGCCGCCGCCGCGTCGAAGGCCACGAGCATCTCGAGCGACTGCACCTGATCGACGACCGCCGCCTGCAGCTCTCCGCGTAGCGGCGCGAGCCGCGACTCCGCCCGGGCTGCGACCGCGCGCTGCACGAGCACGGTCGCGCCGATGCCGAGCACGAGGCATCCGAGGAGGGCGAACGCCGAACCCGGCGCGAGCAGTGCGACCCCCACGACCGCACCGAGCAGCACGACGAGCGCGCTCACGACCGGTTGCACCGCCCGCAGCGGCACGTTCTGCAGTTCGTCGACGTCGCCGACGAATCGCGACAGCAGTTCGCCGCGCCGAAGCGCCGCGATGCCGTCGGGGGCGACGGGGAGCATCCGCTCGAAGATGCCGCCGCGGATCGCGGCGAGTTGCCGGAACGCGGCATCGTGGCCGCTCAGCCGCTCGAGGTAGCGGAACACCGCCCGGCCGAGCGCGAACGCCCGCACCCCGACGATCGCGAGCGAGAGGTAGAGCACGGGCGGCTGCTCGGCGGCACGGGCGATGAGCCACGCCGAGCAGGCGAGGAGCACGACGGCGGAGCCCCCCGACAGGATCCCGAACAGCACCGAGGGCAGCAGACGCGCGAACGGCGGGATGCTCGTGCGGAGCACCGTCCGGGTGCCGGGCCCGCGCTGCGCACCACGAGGTTCAGACATGGGCCACCGCCGGCTCGATGATGCCGTCGGCGGCGTCGACGAGCGCCGGGCGATGGGTCGCGACGAGCACCGTGACCCCCTCGATGCAGAGTGCACGCAGGTGTTCGACGAGTGCGGACTCACGACCCTCGTCCTGCGCCGAGGTGGGCTCGTCGAGGAGCAGGAGCGGCAGTCGGCGTGCGAGGAGACGATGCACCGCGCGCGCGATCGCCACACGCTGCGCCTGACCTCCCGACAGGCCCGTGCCGCCCGGCCCGAGCACGAGCTCGGCGGGGACGTCGACTCCGGCGACGCCGAACGCCCGCTCGAGGAGTTCGGGATCCGCCGCCTCGTCTCCCAGACGCACGTTCTCGGCGACGGTGCCGGCGAGCAGCATCGGCGACTGGCCGGCCCAGGCGAGCAGCTCGCGACCACGGCCGCCGAGCGAGCGGCCGCCCCAGGTGATCTCCCCCGCCGCGATCGGCGCGAAGCCGAGGAGGGCGGCGAAGAGCGTCGACTTGCCGCTGCCGCTCGGGCCGGTGACGGCGATGAGCGACCCCGGGGCGGCGACGGCGTCGAGACCCGCGATCACCGGCCGTTCGCCGCGGTGCACGTCGAGCCCGGTGACGACCAGGCCGGCGCGCGGCGCGTGCCCCGGGGCATCCTCGCGCCCGAGGGCCATGCCGAGCGACGAGGCGAACGCTTCCTTCGCGGCCGGGCCGGCTTCATCCGTCCCAGGCTCCTCGGTCGCTGCGTCGAGCAGCGCGAAGGCGTCGTCGGCCGCAGTGACCCCGGCTGCCGAGGCGTGGAACGCCGCACCGACGTTGCGGAGCGGCAGGAACACCTCGGGGGCGAGCACGAGCACGAAGAGCCCCGGGGCGAGCGACATGTCGCCCGCGACGAGTCGCAGGCCGATCGACACCGCGACGAGCGCGACCGACAGGCTCGCGGCGAACTCCAGCGTGAACCCCGAGAGGAAGGTGATGCGCAGGACTTTCATCGTGTGCCGCCGGTAGCCGTCGGTCACTTCGCGGATGCGGCGCGCCTGCCGCTCCGCCCGGCCGTACAGGATGAGCGTCGACAGCCCGCCGACGACCTCGAGGAAGCCGCGCGAGAGCACCGACAGGCTCTCCCACTGGCGACGCTGCACCGCCTCGGTTGCCATGCCGATGAGCGCCATGAACACCGGGATCAGCGGCAGCACGATCACGAGCACGAGCCCCGAGAGCGGATCGGCGATCCACGCCGCCGCGATGCATGCCGGCGTCGCGACGACCGTGAGCACGAGCTGCGGCAGGTAGCGACCGAAGTAGTCGTCGAGCGCGTCGAGGCCGGGGCCGAGCAGGGTCGCGATACGCGCAGACGAGAACCCGGCGATGCCGCCCGGACGCCGCTCGAGCGACGCGAGCAGTTCGGCCCGGAGCTCGCCCTTGACGCGCTGCGCGCCCGTCGACCCGACGAGCTCCCAAGCCCAGCTCGCGAGGGCCCGCGCGCAGGCGGCCGCCACGAGCACGCCGATGGCCGGCCATGCCTCGCTCATCGGCATGCCCTCGATGAGGCCGACGACGAGGGTCGCGATCGACCACGCCACCGCGATGATCGCCGCCGCCTGCACGACGGCCAGCGCACCGCCCGCGACGAGGAAGCCGCGGGCGGCGCGCGAGCGGCGCACGAGCCGGGGGTCGAGAGGTTTCACGCGAGCCGGCTCAGTGCGTCGCGGCTTCGATCGTCGCCCGGCTCACGCGCTTGCGGAAGACCCAGTAGGTCCACCCCTGGTACGCGAGGATGAGCGGCAGGAAGATCAGCGCGACCCAGCTCATGAAGGTGAGCGTGTACGTCGTCGACGAGGCGTTCTCGATCGTGAGGCTGTTCGCCGGATCGTTCGACGCCGGCATGACATCGGGGAACAGGGCCGCGAACAGCGCGAACACCGCTGCGGCGATCGTCGCGGCCATGAGCGTGAACGCGATGCCCTCCGCGCCGCGCAGGTTCGCGAGCCAGCCGCCGATGAGGGCGACCGCGGCGACCGCGGCGAGGATCCAGAACCACAACGTGCCGAACGCGAGCCCCGTCCACAGCAGGAAGGACGCGGCCACGACGATCGACACGATCCCCGAGCGCACCGCGAGCCGACGGGCCCGCTCGCGCAGCTCGCCCTCCGTCTTCAGCGACACGAAGACGACGCCGTGCGTGAAGAAGAGGAGGAGCGTCGTGAGTCCGCCGAGGAGGGCGTACGGGTTCAGGAGGTCGAACAGGGTGCCCGTGTAGTTGTGGTCGGCATCGAGCGGCACCCCCTGCACGATGTTGGCGAACGCGACGCCCCAGAGCAGCGCGGGCACCGCAGAGCCGATCACGATCATCAGGTCGAACCGGCCCTTCCACTGCGACTCGGGGCGCTGGTGGCGGTACTCGAAGGAGACGCCGCGCACGATGAGTGCGAGCAGGATGAGCAGGAGCGCGAGGTAGAAGCCGGAGAAGAGCGTCGCGTACCACTCGGGGAAGGCCGCGAAGAGCGCGGCGCCCGCGACGATCACCCAGGTCTCGTTGAGGTCCCAGACCGGGCCGATGGTGTTGATGAGCACTCGGCGGTCGGTGTCGTCCTTGCCGAGGAACGGCAGCGACATGCCGACGCCGAAGTCGAAGCCGTCGAGTACGAAGTAGCCGACGAAGAGGAATGCGACGATCCAGAACCAGAGCGTGGGGAGATCCACTTGTCCTCCTCCTTTCAGTAGACCGTCGTGGCGGGTTCGATGCGGCCCGACTCTGGGTCGGGTTCGCCGAGTTCGGGCGGGCCCTTCTTGATGGCCCGGAGGATCAGCCGCACTTCGACGACCGCGAGCGCACCGTAGACGAGCGTGAACGCGACGAGGGAGATGAGCACGTCGAGCCCGGTGACGTTCGGCGAGACCGCCGATTCGGTGGGCAGCAGGCTGAACACGATCCAGGGTTGACGCCCCATCTCGGTGAAGACCCAGCCGACGCTCATGGCGGCGAGCGAGAGCGGGAAGCTCCAGATCGCGACCTTCCAGATCCAGCGCTGCTTCGGCATCCGGCCCTTGCGGGTGAGCCAGAGGCCGACGACCGCGACGAGGACGTGAAGCATGCCGAGCCCGATCATCCAGCGGAACGCCCAGTAGGTGACCCAGATGATCGGTGCGTAGTCACCGGGGCCGTAGAGCTCGGTGTACTGCGCCTGCAGGTCGTTGATGCCCTCGACGCAGCCGTCGAAGGTGTGCGTCGAGAGGAGCGACAGCAGGTACGGCACGCGGATCGAGAACAGCTCGCTCGTGCCGTCGGGCGTGCCGAGGGTGAACAGCGAGAACGAGGCGTCCGCCCCGCAGACGGTGTCGTAGGTCGCCTCCGCGGCCGCCATCTTCATCGGCTGCGTGGCCACCATCGCGAGGCTGAGCTGATCGCCGAAGAGCGTCGTGAGGATGCCGGCGCCGACCATCGTCCAGAGGCCGAACTTGAGCGCGGGCCGCATCGTGTCGAGGTGCTGGTTGCGCGCGAGGTGCCAGGCGGCGGCCGAGATGATGAGGCCGGCGGTCACCATGAAGCTCGCGGCGATCGTGTGCGGGAACGCGGCGAGGGCCACGGGGTTGGTGAGCAGCGCGCCGATGTCGACGAGTTCGGCGCGACCCTTCTCGACGTTCATCTCGTAGCCGACGGGGTTCTGCATGAACGCGTTCGCCGCGAGGATGAAGTACGCCGAGACGATCGTGCCGACGGCCGTGCACCAGATGGTCGCGAGGTGGATGCCGCGCGGGAGCTTGTCCCAGCCGAAGATCCAGAGCCCGATGAAGGTCGCCTCGAAGAAGAAGGCGAGCAGGCCCTCGAGCGCGAGCGGGGCGCCGAAGACGTCGCCGACGAAGCGCGAGTACTCCGACCAGTTCATGCCGAACTGGAACTCCTGCACGATGCCGGTGACGACGCCCATCGCGAAGTTGATGAGGAAGAGGGTGCCGAAGAACCTGGTGATCTTCAGGTACTCGACCTTGTCGGTGCGGAACCAGGCGGTCTGGAAGACCGCGACGGTCGTCGCGAGCCCGATCGTGATCGGGACGAACAGGAAGTGGTAGACGGTCGTCAGACCGAATTGCCATCGAGCGAGCAGCAGCGGGTCGAGCAACTCATTCACACGGATGCCTCTTTCACACGAGAGAACGTCGAAGCGACGTTCTTCTACGAAGCGTAGAACAAAACGGAGATCGGCGGTAGTCTGGTGGCATGGCGAGTCTCGGAGATCTCGAGCGCTCCGTGATGGAGGTGCTCTGGTCGGGCGACGCCGCGCTCTCGGCCAACGAACTGCGCGACGCGCTCGCGATGCGCGACGGCGAGAGCGGGCGCACGGTCGCGACGACCACGGTGCTCACCGTGCTCTCGCGACTCGAGCGCAAGGGCTTCGTCAGCCGCACCCGCGAGCACCGGCCGCACCGCTATCAGGCGCTGCTCTCCCGCGAGGAGCACACCGCCGAGCTCATGCATGAGGTGCTCGACCGTTCGAGCGACCGCGACGCCGCACTGGCCCGATTCGTGGGCACCGTGAGCGACGGCGAGGCGGCGACCCTCAGGCGTCTCCTCGACGAGCTCGTCCGACGCTGACCGTGGTCGCCGTCGCCGTGGGCCTCGGCGCCCTCGCGCTCACCCTCGCGTGGCCGATCCCGCTGGTGCTCTCGCGCGCGGCGTGGCCGGCACACTCCCCCGCCGTCGCCCTCGCACTCTGGCAGGCAATCGCCGTGGCCGGCGGCCTTTCGATGATCGGCTGCCTGCTCGTGTTCGGCGCCTCACCTGCCGGGTCGCTCCTCGGCGCATGGCACGCGCTCGTGCCCGCGCTCTTCACGGGCCCCATCCCGCCCCAGTTCGGCGTCGTGCACCTCGCCGCCCTCACGCTGGCGGCGGGGCTCGCCGTGCATCTCGCCCTGAACCTCGCACTCACCGCCGTGCGGGCGGAGCGCGAGCGGCGCCGCCAGCACCAGCTCGTGTCCCTCCTCGGCGACCCGATGCCGGGACAGCCGCACACGCGGGTGCTCGCCCACCCCGCGCCACTCGCCTACTGCGTTCCCGGCATCCGCACCGCGACCGTGCTCACCGACGGGCTCATCGACGCGCTCTCCCCCGACGAGCTCGCGGCCGTCATCGCCCACGAGCGCGCCCACCTCGACCAGCTGCACCACCTCGTGCTGCTCGCGTTCCGCGCCTGGCACAGTGCCCTGCCGTGGTTCCCGATCGCGAATCGCGCCGAGCGGTCCGTCATCCTCCTCGCGGAGATGCTCGCCGACGACCGCGCACGCCGCGCGGCCGGCGACGAGGCGCTCCGCGGCGCCCTCCTCGTCGTCGGCGGGGGCGGGCCGGGCGGTTACGGCGACGACACCGTGATCGCCGACGCCGACATGCTCACGGCCCGGCTCGACCGGCTCGACGTCGTGCCCGCGGCATCCTCGTCGCCGGCCGTGCCCCGCGCGCTCGTGCTCGGCGCCTCCGCGCTGCTGCTGATCGTCCCCCTCGCGGCCTATACCGCGGTACTGGCTGATCATCCCGCAGGGTGACGCGACCGCGCACGCCCCCGGTTACGCTCGAACGATGAACGAGATCCTCGACTGGATCCTGAGCACCGTGCAGGCGGTCGACCCGGTCGCCCGAACCCTGCTCGCCGGCCTCGGCATCATGCTCGAGACGAGCGTGCTCATCGGGCTCGTCGTGCCGGGCGACACCATCGTGCTCGTCGCCGCGACCGCGGTCGACAGCGTCGGCGAGTACCTGGGCCTCACGTTCACGGTCATCGTCGGCGCGCTGATCGGCGAGAGCATCGGATTCGCGCTCGGTCGCTGGTTCGGACCGCACATCCTGCACTCCCGCCTCGGCCAGAAGCTCGGCGAGGAGAACTGGCATCGTGCCCAGCGCTACCTCGACCGACGCGGCGGGCCGGCGATCTTCATCTCGCGCTTCCTGCCCGTGCTGCACTCGCTCATTCCGCTCACGGTCGGCATGAGCACGATGCGGTACCGCAAGTTCATCGCCTGGACGGCGCCCGCGTGCGTCATCTGGGCCTTCGCCTACGTCTCGGTCGGGTGGGCGGCTGCGGGCAGCTACCGCGAGCTCAGCCGCGAACTGCACTGGGCCGGCTACATCTTCGTCGCCGTGATCGCACTGTTCCTCCTCGTCGTGTGGGGGGCCAAGAAGCTCATCGTGCGCTCCGAGGCCAAGCACATGGAGGCCGCCGAGGCCGCCGACGACTCCGGCGCGCTCGACACCGCCATGAGCGCGCCCGCGGACTTCCCGCGCGCGGGATCGACGTCGCCGGCGACTGCGCGCGTCCCGCGGCGCGACGAGGGGCCGGATGCCTCGGCATCCGACCCCTCGGACCACGACGCCGACCGTTAGGCGGCCGCGGAGCCGATCAGAACAGGCTCTGCTCGGCGAGCCAGTCGCTCGCGATCTGCTCGGCCGACTGCTGCTCGTCGACGCTCAACGCGTTGAGGGCGACGAGGTCGTCGGCGGTGAGCGCGGCGCTCACCGTGTTGATCACCTCGGCGGCCGCGTCGTCGACCTTCTCGCTGACCACCGGGACGACGTTCGAGGCGAGGAAGAGGCCCTCTGGATCTTCGAGGGTCACCAGGTCGCTCGTGGAGATCGCCGGGTTCGCACTGTAGATGTTCACGAGCTGCACCGCGCCGTCTTGGAGGGCCTTGATGGTGAGCGGCCCGCCGCTGTCTTCGATGGGCGTGAACGCGACGTCGACGCCGTACACCGACTTCAGGCCGTCGGGCCCGTAGGGCCGGGTCGCGAGCTCGGAGTTGCCGCCGAGCGTCAGCGGCGTCTCGACCTTCGCCAGGTCGGCGAGGCTCGTCACGCCGTTCGTCTCCGAGAACTCCTTCGTGACGTTGTACGAGTCCTGATCGGTGGCCGAGGACTGGTCGAGCACGCGCAGTCCGTCGGGCAGCGCGCCTTCGAGCTCGGCGTAGACGTCGTCGGCCGTCGTCGCGGTCGTGTCGGGCACGTAGTACTGCAGGAGGTTGCCCGTGTACTCGGGGAAGACGTCGATCGCGCCGCTCTCGAGCTCGGGCATGTAGACCTCGCGCTGCCCGATGCGGGACTGGAGGTCGACCGTGAAGCCGTTCGCCTCGAGCGCCTGGGCGTAGATCTGCGCGATGATCTCGTTGGAGTAGTAGTCCTGCGAGCCGACGACGAGCGTCTCGCCGCCGCCGTCGGTCTCGCCCGATCCGCTGTCGAGCGGGTCACCCGATGCGCACCCTGCCAGGGCCACTGTCGCCCCGACCGCGACCGCCGCCAGAGCGACGAATCGGCCTTTTCCTGCTGTGATCATTGCCTGTTCCCTTCATGGATGGGTCGCCCCACGACCGTTCGCGGCCGGGGCGGCCGCGAACGGAGTTCACGAGTTCTGGTCGCCCGCACGCCGGCGGGCACGACGAGGCGCTGCGCGAGTGCGAACGCACCGTCGACGAGGAGCGCGAGCAGGATCACGAGGATCGAGCCGCCGAGCATCTCGCCGTAGTCCCGCGTCTTGAGCCCCTGGAAGATCGGCCGCCCGAGGCCGACGTCGGCCACGTAGGCGGCGAGGGTCGCCGTCGCGATGATCTGCAGCGCCGCAGACCGCACTCCGCCGACGATGATCGGCAGCCCGAGCGGCAGTTCGACGCCGCCGACGATCTCGCGCTCGCGCATGCCCATCGCGCGCGCCGCGTCGATCGTACGGCGGTCGACCGCTTCGAATCCGGCGTAGGCTCCGGCGAGCAACGGCGGCACCGCGAGGATGACCAGCGAGATCACCGGGGCCGCGAGTCCGATGCCGAGCCAGAGCCCGAAGAGGGTCAGCACACCGAGGGTGGGCAGTGCGCGCAACCCGCCCGAGACCATCACGACGAACTGCTTGCCGCGGCCGGTGTGGCCGATCACTGCGCCGGCGGGCAGCGCGATCGCCGAGGCGATGAGGAGCACCACGAGCGAGAGGAGCAGGTGCTGGCCGATGCGCTCGGGGATGCTGCCCGCGCCCTGCCAGTTGGCGGGGTCGAGGATCCAGGCGATGCCGTCCGCGACGAGGTTCACGGCAGGACCTCCTCGACCACCGGTGCCTGCGAAGATGACCGACGGGCCGCGCCCGCCCGCGTCCACGGCATGAGCAGCCGGCCCGCCAGCACGGCGAGCAGGTCGAGCAGGAGGGCGAGCAGGATCGTCGCGACGATGCCGGTGGCGATCTCGGCCTGGATGCCGCGCTGGAATCCGTCGGTGAAGAGGCTGCCGAGGCTCGGCACTCCGATGACGGCGCCGATGGTCGCGAGGCTGACCGTGCTGACGATGACGACCCTGAGCCCCGAGAGGAGCACAGGGCCGGCGAGCGGGAGCTCGGCGGCGCGGAACCGGCCGAACGCCGAATAGCCGACCGCAGTCGCCGACTGACGCACGTCGCGGTCGATCGCGTCGAAGGCGTCGGCGGCGGTGCGCACGATGACGGCGATGCCGTAGAGCGTCAGTGCGACCACGAGGTTCACGGGCGATCGCACGCTGAGCCCCGTGAACACGGGCAGGGCGATGAGCAGCGCGAGCGACGGGATCGCGTAGAGCAGCCCGCAGAGCGTGAGCAGGACGCCGCGCGACCACCGGTAGCGGTGCGCCAGCCAACCGATCGGAACGGAGATCACGAAGCTCAGTATGATCGCGGGCACCGACAATGCCAGGTGAACGAGGCTCAGCTCGCCGACCAGGTCGAGATTCGACCAGAGCCAGGTCACGAGGCGAGCACTCCCGCCGCGCGCCCGTCGTCGTCGACGACGATCTGCCGCCCGTCGACGTCGCGGAGATGCAACACGCGCTTGCCCCGATCGGCGCCGACGAAGTCGGCGACGAAGTCGTCGGCGGGATGCGCGAGTATCTCGGCGGGCGACGCGGCCTGCGAGATCCTGCCGCCCTGCTGCATGATGACAACCTGGTCACCGAGGAGGAACGCCTCGTCGATGTCGTGGGTGACGAAGACGACGGTCTTGCCGAGCTCGCCCTGCAGGCGCAGCAGCTCCTGCTGCAGCTCAGAGCGGACGATGGGATCGACCGCGCCGAACGGCTCGTCCATCAGCAGGATGTTCGGATCGACGGCGAGGCCGCGCGCGACGCCGACGCGCTGCTGCTGCCCGCCCGAGAGCTGGCTCGGGTACTTGTCGGCCAGCGATCGGTCGAGCCCGACGGTGTCGAGGAGCTCGAGCGCCCTGGCGTGCGCCTCCCGCTTGCGGGTGCCGCGGAGCATGGGGACCGTCGCCACGTTGTCGATCACCTTGCGGTGCGGCAGGAGCCCCGAGTTCTGCATCACGTAGCCGATGCTCCGGCGGAGCGCGACGGGTTCGAGCGTCGAGACATCCGTGCCGTCGATGAGCACCTGCCCGCCGCTCGGATCGACCATGCGATTGATCATGCGCAGAAGGGTCGTCTTGCCGGAGCCCGAGGAGCCGACGAGGACCGTCGTCTTGCGGGGTGGGATCACGATGTCGACGCCGGACACCGCGAGGGTGCCGTCGGGGAAGCGCTTGGAGACACCGCGGAACTCGATCATGCTGGCTTCATCCCGTCGTCGGCCTTCGCTCGATGTGCAGGCTCAAGCCAAACATCGATCGCGTCTCAGGGCAACGGATTGACGCCGCGCGTCGCGAGCCCGCTCAGGCGGCGGACGTGGCTTCGATCGCCGCGCCGAGGTGCTCGGCGAGGTAGTCGTGCACGAGGCGCTTCGCCTCGGCGAGGTACCGCTCATCGCCGCCGGCACGGCGCTCGAAGGCGCGGCAGATGAGGGCGTCGCCGATCTCCATAGCCACACCGAGACGGAACCGGAGCTCGTCCTGGTCGGTGCTGCCGCCGAACTCGGCCTCGATGAGCCGTGCCATGCGATGGGCGAACTCGGGTTCGATGTCGCCCTCGGCGAGCTCCCGCTGCGCGGCGTGCACGACGGTGAAGCCGGGCTCGTCGCGGTACATCGTCGCGCAGACCTCGAGGGCGACGTCGAGCACCGTCCACCAGGACTCGAGCTCGACGCGCTCCATCTCGTCGGCGACGCGCTCGCGGTAGCGGCGGACCGAGCGCTCGCGGAGCGCGTAGAGCACGGCGACCCGGTCGGGGAAGTAGCGGTACACCGTGCCGATCGACGCGCCGGCGCGCTCGGCGACCATCTGCGTCGTCAGCCGCTCGAAGCCCGATTCGTCGACGATCTCGGCGGCGGCGTCGAGCAGCGCGTCGAGACGCTGGCTGGAACGACGCTGCGTCGGCTCGGTGCGGACCGAGCGCTTCCGGCTCGGATCGGCCCCGAGGATCAGGTCGATGTTCGGCACGGAACCTCCTCAGTTGCTCGCACCACTCTATCGGGCGTAGAACGGCCCGTCGTACCGTTCGCCGCCGTTTCGCGACCCGGGCCACCCGCATGACAGACTGAGTGGATGCCGGCGAGCTCCCCCACCCCGGCCGGATCCCGAGAGCGCGAGGTCCGGCATCGTGCCGCGCGCATCGAAGACTGGATCCACGACGTCCGCTCTCGTTGGGCGCGTCGTCGCGGACACATCCCGACGGTGGTCCCGTACACCGGCTACGGCTCGACCGAGTGGGTCCGCGTGTTCTGCCGAGTGCTGCTGCACAAGCCGCTCGCGACCGACCAGGGGTCGAAGCGCCGCCGCCGTCGCGGCGAACAGGGTGTGCGCGGCTGGCGCAGCTTCACGAGCGTGCCCGTCGGCGGGGTTCCCGTCGTCATCGAGATCGGCGGTGAGCGCATCGAGGTGCTCGCCGACCGCGGCGGCGTGGTCGACACGACCGTGCCGGTGTCGCTCGAGCCCGGCTGGCACCGCGTGACGCTGAGCACCGAGGGCGCGAACCCGGTCGAGGCGCCCATCCGCATCGTCGGCCCCGACGTCGAGTTCGGCATCATCTCCGACGTCGACGACACCGTGATGGTGACGGCGCTCCCCCGCCCGCTCGTCGCGGCGTGGAACACCTTCGTGCTCGACGAGCACGCCCGCATCCCGACGCCCGGCATGGCCGTGCTCTTCGAACGGCTCGCCCGCTCGCATCCGGGATCGCCCGTGATCTACCTCTCGACGGGCGCCTGGAACGTCGCGCCGACGCTGACGCGCTTCCTCTCGCGCAATCTCTACCCCGCGGGCCCCCTGCTTCTCACCGACTGGGGGCCCACCCACGACCGATGGTTCCGCAGCGGTCGCGAGCACAAGCACGAGAACCTGCGGCGCCTCGCCGAGGAGTTCCCGAACGTGCGGTGGCTGCTCATCGGCGACGACGGACAGCACGATGAAGAGCTCTACGCGCAGTTCGCCGCGGAGCACCCGGGTCGTGTCGAAGCGATCGCGATCCGGCGCCTCTCGACGGGCGAGGCCGTGCTCGCCGGCGGCCGCACGAAGGCCGAGGAGCACGGCACCGAGGTGCCGTGGGTCTCTGCGAGCGACGGATCGACGATCGCCGACCGGCTCGCCGAGGTCGGCGTCGTCTGAGCGGTCTGAGCGCGTCGCCGACGCGTCACGGCCGGATGCCACGCATCGCCGCGCCTACTCGGCGGCGACCGCCGCCCTGCACGTGCGGCGCAACGCCGCCAGCCCGCGGTTGATCTGCCGCGCCCACAGCGGGCCGAGGTAGATGAACGCCGAATAGCCCTGCACGAGCGTCGCACCGGCGTCGAGCCGGTCCTGCACGTCGGCCGCCGTCTCGACGCCGCCGACGGAGATCACGCAGAGTTCGGCGGGCACGTGCTGCCGCACGAGCTTCAGCACCTCGAGCGAGCGCTCGGCGAGCGGCGCTCCCGAGAGGCCGCCCGCACCGATCGCCTCGACGACGGATGCCTCGGTGCGGAGCCCCTCGCGGGAGATCGTCGTGTTCGTGGCGATGAGGCCGTCGAGACCGAGGCGCACCACCAGCTCGCAGATGCGCACCACTTCGGCGTCGTCGAGGTCGGGTGCGATCTTCACCAGCAGCGGCGTCGTGCCGCTCGCGGCGCGAACCGCCTCGAGCAGCGGGGCGAGCGCGTCGAGCTCTTGCAGGCCGCGCAGGCCCGGCGTGTTCGGCGAGCTGACGTTGACCACCAGGTAGTCGGCGTAGGGGGCGAGCAGCTTGGCGCTGCGCTCGTAGTCGCCGACCGCGTCTTCGACCGCGGTGACCCGGCTCTTGCCGATGTTGATGCCGAGCACCGGCCGGTGCGTTCGGCGCGACAGCCGCGAGAGGCGTCCCGCCGCGGCATCCGCGCCGCCGTTGTTGAAGCCCATGCGGTTGATGAGCGCGCGATCCTTCACGAGGCGGAACAGGCGCGGGCGCTCGTTGCCCGGCTGCGCGATCGCCGTGATCGTGCCGACCTCGACGTGGCCGAAGCCGAGGTTGCCGAGGCCGAGCACCGCGTATCCGTCTTTGTCGAATCCGGCCGCGACGCCGAACGGCGACGGGAACCTCAGCCCGAGCGCATCGACCGCGAGCGAGGGATCGGGTGCCGTGAAGCGCTCGACCACCCGGCCGACGCCGAACGTCGGAAGCGCCTTGATCACCCGGAATGCGAGGTGGTGCGCGTCTTCGGGGTCGAGCTTGGAGAGGAACGCGGAGAAGAGAAGTCGATACATGCCGGATTCAGGGTACCGGTCGCGGCACCCCGCTGCGTCACTCGACCGGTCGTGCCGGCAGTCGACCGTGCTCGGCGCGGAGCAACTCGATCGCCGATTCGAAGTCGTCGAGCGAGTCGAACGCCTGGTAGACGCTCGCGAAGCGCAGGTATGCGACCTCGTCGAGCTCGCGCAACGGCGGCAGGATCGCGAGGCCGATGTCGTTCGCCTCGATCTGCGAGGCGCCCGTCGAACGGATCGTCTCCTCGACCTTCTGCGCGAGCACCGCGAGATCGGAGTCGGTCACCGGGCGACCCTGGCACGCCTTCTTCACACCGAGGACGACCTTCTCGCGGCTGAACGGCTCGACCACGCCGCTGCGCTTGATCACGACGAGACTCGCCGTCTCGGTCGTCGAGAAGCGTCTGCCGCACTCGGGGCACTGGCGGCGGCGACGGATCGAGAGCCCGTCGTCGCTCGTGCGGGAGTCGATGACGCGCGAATCGGGGTGACGGCAGAACGGGCAGTACATGGTGTCACCCAGCCTAGCGGCGCGCGGTGCGCTGCCGACGGCCCCGCACCGCACCGACGGCGACCATCGACGCGATCACGCCCGGTCGAACCGCGCCGTGACCGCCTCGCCGTGGGCCGGCAGGTCCTCCTCGGCTGAGAGCGCCGCGATGACGGGGGCGACCTCGCGCAGCGCCTGCTCGTCGTAGCGCACCACCTGCTGCGGACGCAGGAAGGTCGCGGCCGAGAGCCCCGCCGCGTACCGCGACTGGCCGCCGGTGGGCAGCACGTGGTTCGACCCCGCCGCGTAGTCACCGAGACTCACCGGCGAGTAGGGGCCGACGAAGATGGCGCCGGCGTTCTCGATGCGCGCGAGCACCGCCTCGACGTCGCGCACCTGGATCTCGAGGTGCTCGGCGCCGAAGGCGTTCGCGAAGTCGCAGGCCTGCTCGAGGTCGTCGACGAGCACGACGGCCGACTGCACGCCGTCGATCGCCTGCCGCACCCGCTCGCGGTGCTTCGTCGCCTCGGCACGGGCCTCGAGGCGGGCGACGACGCGCGCGGCGAACTCGGCCGAGTCGGTGACGAGCACCGATGCGGCCAACTCGTCGTGCTCCGCCTGGCTCACGAGATCAGCGGCCACGAAGTCGGCGTCGGCCGCATCGTCGGCAATCACGAGGATGTCGGTGGGCCCGGCCTCGGCGTCGATACCCGTCACGCCCTGAACCAGCCGCTTGGCGGCGGCCACGAAGACGTTGCCCGGGCCGGTCACGCGCTGCACGGGCTCGAGGCCGAGACCGGGCACGCCGTGGGCGAAGGCGCCGATCGCCCCCGCGCCTCCCATGGCGTACACCTCGGTGATGCCGAGGAGCGCCGCGACGCCCGCGATCGTCGGGTGCACGCGCCCGCCGAACTCGGCCTGCGGCGGCGAGGCGAGGGCGATCGACCGCACGCCGGCGGCCTGCGCCGGCACCACGTTCATGACGACACTCGAGGGGTAGACGGCCTTGCCGCCCGGCACGTACAGGCCGACCCGCGCGACCGGCTGCCAGCGCTGCTCGACGACCGCGCCGTCGCCGAGCACCGTGCGCTCGGGCGCGGGCACCTGCGCGGCGCTCGCGGCGCGAACGCGCTCGATGGTGCGCAGGGCCGCGTCGCGGATCTCGGGCGCGAGCGCGTCGCGTGCCGCCTCGAGCTCGTCGGCGGGCACCCGAACGGACGCCGGGCGCACCCGGTCGAACCGTTCGGCCTGATCGAGGAGCGCGGACTCGCCGTGCTCGCGGACGGCGTCGATGAGCGCCCGGGCGGGCTCGAGCGCGGCCGACACGTCGGTCGCAGCGCGAGGCACGAGCGCGAGCAGCTCGGTCGTGGAGGGACGGGTTCCGCGGAGGTCGATGGTACGCATGGCCCATCAAGCCTAGCGAGCGCGCCCGCAAGCCCGACGGGCGGTCGTCACACGAGGCAGTTCGGGCCGAGCAGGCTCTTCAGCTCGCCGTAGAAGTCGGCGCTCACCTTCACCGGGTACGGCAACTCGAACACCCGGGCGCTGCGCCCGCGCACGAGCTTCAACCGCACCTCGGTGTCGCCCCGGTGCCTGATGAGCACGTCGCCGAGCGCGGTGATGGTCTCGGTCGTCGCCCGCTGGTCGGGCAGCGAGATCATCACGGGCCCGCTCTCGTCGCCCTGGCCGAGTTCGGGGGTGAACACGCTGTAGGCGTGCAGGTTCATGCCGTCGTCGCGCATGCTGACGCGTCCGCGCACGACGGCGATCGAGTCGGCCTGGAGACCGGGAGCGAACTCCTGGTAGGCCTTGCCCATGAACATGACCGTGATCTCGCCCGAGAAGTCCTCGACCTGGATCATGCCGTACTGGTTGCCCGAGGCCTTCGCGACGCGGTGCTGCACGCTCGTCACGAGCCCGGCGATCGTCACGGTGTCACCGTCTTGCGTGGCATCGGAGCCCATGAGGTCGGTGATCGTCGTCGAGGCGTGCTTGGCGAGCGGCGCCTCGAGCCCGGCGAGCGGGTGGTCCGAGACGTAGAGCCCCAGCATCTCGCGCTCGAACGCGAGCTTGTCGCGCTTGGCCCACTCGGGTCGGTCGGGCACGAGCGACGGCGGCGCCTCCTCGTGCTCGGCGAGCAGCGAGTCGAAGTCGAAGCCGGCCTGCCCGGTCGCCTCGACCCGCTTCTCTCCCACCGCCGACTCGACCGCGCCCTCGTGGATCTCGACGAGCGCCCGCCGGGTCGCGCCGAGCGAGTCGAAGGCACCCGCCTTGATGAGCGACTCGACCGTGCGCTTGTTCGCCACCGGCAGGGGCGACTTCTTCAAGAAGTCGTGGAACGACTCGAAGCGGCCCTTCTCGTCGCGTGCGGCCCGGATCGCATCGACGACGTTGAAGCCGACGTTGCGCACGGCCCCGAGTCCGAACCTGATGTCGTCGCCGACGGCCGCGAAGAAGCCGATCGACTCGTTGACGTCGGGCGGCAGCACCTTGATGCCCATGCGGCGGCACTCGTTGAGATAGAGCGCGAGCTTGTCGCGGGCGTCGCCGACGCTCGTGAGCAGCGCCGCCATGTACTCGGCCGGGAAGTGCGCCTTCAGGTACGCGGTCCAGTAGCTGAGCACGCCGTAGGCGGCGGAGTGCGCTTTGTTGAAGGCGTAGTCGGAGAACGGCAGCAGGATCTCCCAGAGCTTGCCGATCGCCTCCTCGGAGTACCCGTTCGCCTTCATGCCGTCGGAGAAGCCGGCGTACTGCTTGTCGAGCTCCGACTTCTTCTTCTTGCCCATCGCGCGTCGGAGGATGTCGGCCTGGCCGAGCGAGAACCCGGCGACGCGCTGTGCGATCGCCATGACCTGCTCCTGGTAGATGATCAGGCCGTAGCTCGTGTCGAGGATGTCCTTCAGCGACTCCGCGAACTCGGCGTGGATCGGCGTGATCTCTTGCAGCCCGTTCTTGCGGAGCGCGTAGTTGGTATGCGAGTTCGCGCCCATGGGGCCGGGGCGGTACAGCGCGATGACGGCCGAGATGTCTTCGAAGTTGTCGGGCTTCATGAGCCGCAGGAGTGCGCGCATCGGCCCGCCGTCGAGCTGGAACACGCCGAGCGTGTCGCCTCGCGAGAGCAGCGCGTACGCCTCGGGGTCATCGAGGGCGAGGTCTTCGAGCACCGGGCGGAATCCGCGGTTCGCCTCGATGTTGTCGAGCGCGTCGTCGATGATCGTGAGGTTGCGCAGCCCCAGGAAGTCCATCTTGATGAGGCCGAGCGACTCGCACGCGGGGTAGTCGAACTGCGTGACGATCTGGCCGTCCTGCTCGCGCTTCATGATCGGGATGATGTCGATCAGCGGATCGCTCGACATGATCACGCCGGCCGCGTGCACGCCCCACTGGCGCTTCAGGTTCTCGAGGCCGAGCGCCGTGTCGAACACGGTGCGGGCCTCTGGGTCGGTCTCGACGATCGCCCTGATGTCGCCGGCCTCTTTGTAGCGGGGGTGGTTCTTGTCGAAGATGCCGGTGAGCGGGATGTCCTTGCCCATGACGGCGGGCGGCATCGCCTTCGTGAGCTTCTCGCCCATCGAGAACGGGAACCCGAGCACGCGCCCCGAGTCCTTCAGGGCCTGCTTCGCCTTGATGGTGCCGTAGGTGACGATCTGGGCGACGCGCTCCTCGCCGTACTTCTCGGTCACGTACTTGATGACCTCGCCGCGGCGACGCTCGTCGAAGTCGACGTCGAAGTCGGGCATCGAGACGCGATCGGGGTTCAGGAACCGCTCGAAGATGAGCCCGTGCTGCAGCGGGTCGAGGTCGGTGATCCGCATGGCGTACGCGGCCATCGACCCAGCTCCCGAACCACGGCCGGGGCCGACGCGGATCCCGTGCTCCTTCGACCAGTTGATGAAGTCGGCGACGACGAGGAAGTAGCCGGGGAATCCCATCTGCAGGATGACGCCGACCTCGTAGTCGGCCTGCTTGCGCACCTCGGCAGGGATGCCGTCGGGGTAGCGCACCGCGAGGCCCCGGTCGACCTCCTTCACGAACCAGCTCTCTTCGCTCTCGCCCGGCGGCACCGGGAATCGCGGCATGTAGTTGGCGCTGGTGTTGAACTGCACGTCGCAGCGCTCGGCGATCAGCAGCGTGTTGTCGCACGCCTCGGGATGGTCGCGGAAGACGTGCCGCATCTCGGCGGCGGTCTTCAGGTAGAACTCGTCGGCGTCGAACTTGAACCGGTTGGGATCGTCGAGCGTCGAACCCGACTGCACGCACAGCAGCGCCGCGTGGCTCTTCGCATCGTCGGCGTGCGTATAGTGCAGGTCGTTCGTCGCGACGAGGGGCAGCCCGAGGTCCTTCGCAAGGCGGTGGAGGTCCTCCATGATGCGGCGCTCGATGCCGAGGCCGTGGTCCATGATCTCGGCGAAGTAGTTCTCTTTGCCGAAGATGTCGCGGAAGTCGGCGGCCGCCTTCACGGCTTCGTCGTACTGGCCGAGCCTGAGGCGCGTCTGCACCTCGCCGGACGGGCAGCCCGTCGTCGCGATGAGCCCCTTCGAGTACGTCGAGAGCAGCTCGCGGTCCATGCGCGGCTTGAAGTAGTAGCCCTCGATCGACGCGCGGCTCGAGAGCCGGAAGAGGTTGTGCATGCCCTCGGTGGTCTCGGAGAGCAGGGTCATGTGCGTGTATGCACCCGAGCCCGAGACGTCGTCGCCGCCGCCGTTGCCCCACCGCACCCGGGTCTTGTCGCCGCGGGCGGTGCCAGGGGTGATGTACGCCTCGGTGCCGATGATCGGCTTGATGCCGGCGTCGGTCGCCTGCTTCCAGAAGTCGTAGGCGCCGAACACGTTGCCGTGGTCGGTGACCGCCACGGCCGGCATGCCCTCCCCCTGGGCCGCCTTGATCAGCTCGCCCACCCGGGCCGCTCCGTCGAGCATCGAGTACTCGGAATGCACGTGCAGGTGGACGAATGAATCGGCGGCCACGGGGCTCCTCTTCGGATGCTGCGGGGTGGTTCTGGGGGTGTGTTCGAGTCTAGGGCGAGCCGCCCACGTCGGGGCCCGCCCGCATGCATCTCACGCGCAACGCGTCAGTCGCCGCGCAGCAGTTCGAGCGCGTGCGCGAGATCGTCGGGGTACTCGGAGACGAAGGTCGTCCACTGCCCGGTGCCGGGGTGCGTGAGCGAGAGCTCGTGGGCGTGCAGCCACTGGCGAGTGAGCCCGAGCCGCTCCGAGAGCGTCGGGTCGGCGCCGTACATGGCGTCACCGGCGCACGGGTGGCGCTGGGCGGCCATGTGCACGCGGATCTGGTGTGTGCGCCCAGTCTCGAGGTGCACCTCGAGCAGCGAGGCGTAGGGGAACGCCTCGAGCGTCTCGTAGTGCGTGACCGCGTGCTTGCCGTCGGCGGTCACGGCGAACTTCCACTCCGAGCGCGGGTGACGCCCGACGGGCGCATCGATCGTGCCCGCGAGCGGGTCGGGGTGCCCCTGCACGACCGTGTGGTAGATCTTCTCGACCTCGCGATCATGGAACTGCCGCTTCAGCTCGGTGTAGGCCCGCTCGGACTTCGCGACGACCATGAGTCCGCTCGTGCCCGCGTCGAGGCGGTGCACGACGCCCTGTCGTTCGGGTGCCCCCGAGGTCGAGATGCGGAACCCGGCAGCCGCGAGGGCGCCGACGACCGTCGGTCCCGTCCAGCCGAGCGAGGGGTGCGCGGCGACGCCCGCCGGCTTGTCGACCACCACGAGATCGTCGTCGTCGTGCACGATGCCGAGCTCGGGCACCGCGATCGGTTCGACCGCGAGCGTGCGTGGCGGCTCCCAGCTCACCTCGAGCCAGCCGCCGGCCCGCAGCCGGTCGGACTTGTCGACCGTCGCACCGTCGACGAGCACTCCCCCGGCCGAGGCGATCTCGGCGGCGAGGGTGCGCGAGAAGCCGAGGAGCTTCGCGAGCCCCGCATCGACTCGAGCGCCCTCGAGCCCGTCGGGAACGGGGAACGAACGATGCTCCATCAGGCCTCGTGCGCGCGGAGCGGATCCACGGCCGGAGGCCGCGGCGCCTCGGGGGCGTCGTCGGACGACGCCGGCGACGCGGCATCCGCTTCGTTCTTCGCGGGGCGGACCTCGCGCGAACCGTCGAGCCCGATGCCGCGGATCGTCAGGATCATGAACAGCACCATGCTCGACACGATCGCGATGTCGGCGACGTTGTAGATCGCCGGGAGCATCCACGGTGTGGAGATGAAGTCGATCACGTGGCCCAGCCCGAAGCTCGGCTCGCGGAAGAGCCGGTCGGTCAGGTTGCCCAGCACGCCGCCGAGCAGCAGCCCGAAGACGAGCGCCCAGGCGATCGAGCGGATGCGCCGGGCGAACCAGATGATGAACGTGATGACGCCCGCAGCGAGGATCGTGAAGATCCAGGTCATGCCGCTCGCGAGGGAGAATGCCGCGCCGGGGTTGCGCACGAACTGCCACTGGAGCACGGAGCCCAGCACCGGCACGATCTCACCTTCGGTGAGGTTCGAGACGACGAGGAACTTGCTCAACTGGTCGAGGCCGTACGCCGCGATCGCGGCGCCGGCCAGGACCAGCAGGGCGGTGGTGGTGCCGACCTTCGCGGCCGGCTCAGCCGCCAAAGCCCTGGAAGGTCGGTGCCGGCTGCTCGACGGGAGCCGAGAAGCCCTGGTTGCCCGACACCTGCACCGGAGCCGCGGTGTCGAGGTCGCGCAGCTGGCCCTCGATGTAGCTCTTCAGCTTGGCGCGGTAGTCGCGCTCGAAGGTGCGGAGCTCGTCGACGCGCTTCTCGAGCGCCACGCGCTCCTGGTCGAGGATGCCCATCTGCTGGCGCTGCTTGGCCTCGGCCTCGGCCACGACGCGCGCGGCGGTGGCGTGGCCCTCGGCGATGAGCGCATCGCGCTTCTCGATACCCTCGCGCACGTGCTCCTCGTGGAGGCGGCGGGCGAGCTGCAGGAGGTTCGTGGTCGAGGTCTGCTCGTCGAGCTCGGACTGCACGGCCGGCGCCTGCGTCGGCACGGCGACGGTGGGCGGCGGTGCGGCCGGCTCGGTGTAGACCGCGGCAGGTGCCGGCGCAGCGGCGGCGGGCGCCTGGGCGGCCTCCGCGGCACGGGCCTCGGCCGCCGCCACACGCTGGCGCAGCTCGTCGTTCTCCTGGTTCAGCCGACGCAGTTCGACGACGACCTCGTCGAGGAAGTCATCGACCTCGTCCTGGTCGTAGCCCTCCCGGAACTTCGTCGCCTGGAAGCGCTTGTTGACCACATCTTCCGGAGTTAGCGCCATGGCTTTCCACCCTCAAATCTGTTCGATCGGTTCGATCACGTTCTGCTAACGGTAGCAAACACCACCTGTGAGTCGTGAGCGCCGATCGTCTCGGCTTGTCACGGTCGCAGGAGATGCTCAGCCGGCGGCGGCTGCCGCGGCAAGCCCCGACACGATGGTCATGGCGAGGATGACGACCAGCATCGCGAGGCTCCACCCGAGATCGAGTGCCACCTGCCCGATGCGGATCGGCGGGAGGATCCGCCGGAAGAACTTCACCGGCGGATCGGTGATGCTGTACACGAGTTCGACGACGACGAGCCAGAAGCCCCTCGGGCGCCACGAACGGTTGAACGTCCGCACGAGATCGAGCACGAAGCGCCCCCACATCACGAAGAAGTAGATGAGAAGGAGTGCGTACAGGAGGTTCCAGACGACGAGGAGCGCGCCCACGGGCGGCTACGCGTGCGTGAAGAACGACGCCTCGACGTCGCCCTCCGCATCGCCCGTCTCCCCCGAGACGACCACGTGCGCGGGCGAGAGCAGGAACACCTTGCTCGTGACCCGCTCGATCTTGCCGTAGAGCCCCTGCGAGAGGCCGCTCGCGAAGTCGATGAGACGCCGTGCGTCGGCATCGGACATCTGCGAGAGGTTGATGATCACCGGCACGCCTTCACGGAAGGACTCGGCGATGACTTGCGCGTCGCGGTACTGACGCGGGTGGACGGTCAGGATCTCGTTCATCTCCGCCTGCGGGGTGCTCGGTTGGACGTGGTGCTTGCGCAGCGGGGTCACCGCTGCGCCGGTCTTCTGCGCGGGAGCCGGAGCGGCGTGCACGACCGGGGCCGGTGCCGCTGCGGCCTGGGGCTGCGCGTGGGGCGCCTCGTGCTCGAGCTCCTCATCGGCGAGTCCGAGATAGACCATGGTCTTCTTGAGCGGGTTCGACATCGATGCCTCCGTCTGTGTTCCGTCTCTTCGAGGTTAACCGGCGGCCGGCCGATTCCCGGTGATTGCGCTCCCGATCCGGAGGTGTGTCGCACCCTCCAGAATCGCATCGCGAAAGTCGTGGGACATCCCCATGGACAGGTCGCGAGCATCCGGTGCGAGCCTGGCGACCCGTTCGGAGAGCTCGCGCACCCTGGCGAACGCGGGGCGCGCCGGCTCGTCGAGCGGCGCGACGGCCATGAGCCCGCGGAGCGACAGCCCCGGAGTGCCGAGCACCCGCTCGACGAGCTCATCGAGCGCCTCGGGCGCGACACCGCCCCTCCCGGGATCGTCGGTGAGGTTCACCTGGACGAAGCAGTCGATGGATGCCTCGTCGGAACGCAGCGCGTCCACGAGCGCCGGCCGGTCGATGGAGTGGATCGCCGCAGCATAGGCCCGTACCTGCTTCGCCTTCTTGCTCTGCAGCTGCCCGATGAAGTGCCAGTTGAGGCCGAGCTCGGCGAGCTCTGCTGCCTTCGCCTGAGCCTCCTGGTGCCGGTTCTCGCCCACGTCGCGCACGCCGTGCGCGGCGAGTTCGCGAACGAGCGAGGCCGGGTGGAACTTCGTGACGACGATGGTCGTGATCTCGGATGCCTCGCGGCCGGCCTCGCGCGCGGCGTCCGCGACGCCCGCCTGGACGGCCGCGAGGCGGTAGCCGAGCCCGCTCACTTCAGGAAGTCGGGGATGTCGAGGTCGTCGTCGTTGTCGTCGAAGGCCGGGTCGGTGACGATCTGGTCGGCGCTCGAGCTCTGTGCCTCACCCCAGTTCGCCGTCTCGACGAGCTCGTCGATGTCGATCTCGGCGATGACCTCGGCGACGTCCCCGCCGAGCGCATCGCCGAGCGAGCCGGTGCCGCCGACGCCCGCGCCGACCGCTGCCGCCGCCGCGGGGACGAAGTTCGTCCGACGCGCCTCGACCGGCTTCGCGTTCGGCTCGCCGCCGTCGAATCCGGCGGCGATGACCGTGACGCGCACCTCGTCGCCGAGGGTGTCGTCGATGACCGCTCCGAAGATGATGTTGGCCTCGGGGTGCACGGCCTCCTGAACGAGCCGGGCCGCGTCGTTGATCTCGAAGATGCCGAGGTTCGATCCGCCCTGGATCGAGAGCAGCACGCCGTGGGCGCCGTCGATCGACGCCTCGAGCAGCGGGCTCGCGACGGCGAGCTCTGCGGCCTTGATCGCGCGGTCGGCCCCTCTCGAGGAGCCGATGCCCATGAGCGCGGAACCGGCGCCCTGCATGACCGACTTGACGTCGGCGAAGTCGAGGTTGATGAGGCCGGGCGTGGTGATGAGGTCGGTGATGCCCTGCACACCGGCGAGGAGCACCTGGTCGGCGGTCGCGAACGCCTCGAGCATCGAGATGCCGCGGTCGCTGATCTCGAGCAGGCGGTCGTTCGGCACGACGATGAGGGTGTCGACCTCCTCCTTCAGGCGCGCCACGCCCTGCTCCGCCTGGGTCTGACGGCGCTTGCCCTCGAACCCGAAGGGCTTGGTGACGACACCGATGGTGAGCGCACCGATCGACTTCGCGATGCGGGCGACGACGGGAGCGCCGCCGGTGCCCGTGCCGCCGCCTTCGCCTGCGGTGACGAAGACCATGTCGGCGCCGGCCAGCGCCTCCTCGATCTCCTCGGCGTGGTCCTCGGCGGCGCGGCGGCCCACCTCGGGGTCGGCGCCTGCGCCGAGCCCGCGGGTGAGGTCGCGTCCGACGTCGAGCTTGACGTCGGCGTCGCTCATGAGCAGTGCCTGGGCATCGGTGTTGATCGCGATGAATTCGACTCCGCGGAGGCCGAGCTCGATCATGCGGTTGACGGCGTTGACACCGCCGCCGCCGATACCGACCACCTTGATGACGGCGAGGTAGTTCTGGTTTGTCGACATGTCCGGCCTTCCGTGCGAACTCTGAACCCTGAACCTCTAGTCGAAGGTTAAAGTTTTGCTGAGTATGCAATTCCTGTGATGACGGTACGAGGAGCACCGCACGCGCCGCGCAAGGCGGGCTCGGCGTGTCGCGATCCGACCGCCGAGAAAGCTCGAGACGAGCTCGCGCGGGGCCTCGACGCTCAGTACGTGACCGCGCTCTCGGGGGACGAGACGTCGTATCCGGACACGGTGTCGGGCGGCGCCACCACCATCAGGCGTGCGAGCACCGCGGCTTTCGTGCTCGAGTCGCCGGCGCCGCCCCAGACCACCGGCACTCCCCCGGCCAGCTCGAGCCGCACGTCGTCGGCCGTCTCGGCCGAAGCGCCGACGAGCAGCGCCCGGACCTCAGCAGGCAGGCTCCTGACGACCGCCGCGACGGCGCGGAATCCGTCCGAGGCGGTGCCGCCCGGCGTCTCGATGAGCGGCTGCCCGTCGGGACGCGCCTCGGGGCGCTCGATGACGACCCCGGCGCCGTCGACCAGCTCGAGACCGCGTGCGGTCTCGATGACGCCGACCGGCGTGCGCTCGACGATGCGCACGACGAGGGTGCCCGGCGGGATCGTCTCGGTCGAATACGTCTCGATCAATCGGAAGTCGGCGAGAGACCGATGCACGTCGTCACGGGTGACGAGCGGCAGCGGCGTGCCGAGCTCGTCCTCGAATGCCGCGACGATCTGCTCGGGAGGGATGCGAGCGGCGCCCTCGACGCGCACCTCGCGCAACGCCATCAGCGGGGAGTACGCCCCGCCGACCACCACGACGACGAGCAGCGCCAGCGCTCCGCCGACGACCGCCCACACGAGTCGACGTCGGCGCGAGCGCTTCGTGAAGCGCCGCACCTCCTGCTTCTCGTAGCGGCGCCGCGCACGTTCGGCCGCGGCGACGGCGCGCCGTGCGCCCTTCGCATCGCCCGGCGGCTCGGGAAGCGCGGGCGGGCCCTCCGCGGCGGTGTCGTGCGGCCCCGCTCCGGCCAGGAGTCCGCGGCGGACGTCGTCGAGCGGCACCGTCTCCTGGAGATCGCGCGCCGCGCGCGGAGCTCCGACACCGGCGCCGGCCACTACGGCGATCGGCTCGGTGCCCACGCGGTCGGCGGCACCGCCGGCATCCCCGGGCCGCGCGGCGGGGACGCGGGCCGCCGGCCGGACCGCGGAGGGCGTCGCCCCGCCCAGCGGCGGCCGCCTCGGCGGCCGCGCCTCGAAGCCCTGCGGCCGCTTCACGGGCGGCCCACCGTCATCCGCGCTCCCGCTCGAGCGATCCCAGCAGCTGCGGAACGATGCGGTAGACGTCGCCGCAGCCGAGTGTGATCACGAAATCGCCCTCGCGCGCGATGCGCGCGGTGTGGTCGGCCGCCTCCTGCCAGTCGGGGACGAAGGCGACGTGGGTGGCGTCGGCGAACCGCTCGCTCACGAGTTCACCGGTCACGCCGGGCACCGGATCCTCCCGGGCTCCGTAGACGTCGAGCACCACCGTCTCGTCGGCGAACTCCTCGAGCACCTCGGCGAACTCCTTCGCGAAGGCCTGGGTGCGGCTGTAGGTGTGCGGCTGGTGGACCGCGATGATGCGCCCCTCGCCCACCACGGTGCGAGCCGCCGCGAGGGCTGCGGCGACCTCGGTCGGGTGGTGCGCGTAGTCGTCGTAGACGCTCACGCCGCCGACGACGCCGTGCAGTTCGAAACGACGGCCGGTGCCCGCGAATCGGGCGATGCCCGCGAGGGATGCCGCGGGGTCGAAGCCGAGCCCCACGAGCACGGCGAAGGCGCCCGCGGCGTTGATCGCGTTGTGCTTGCCGGGTACGAGCAGCTGCGCGCGGTGGTCGACGCCGTCGTAGGCGATCGAGAACGCGACGGGGCCGTCGGTCTCGATGGAGTGCACGCGCACGGTCGCGTCCGCCGCCTCGCCGAAGGTGACGACGTTCTGGTGCGCCAGGCGCTCGGTGACCCGCTTCGCGCCGGCGTCGTCGGAGGAGACGACGACGAGCTCGCTCGCGCGATCGGCGAAGTCGACGAAGGCCTGTTCGAAGGCCTCGCGCGACCTGTAGTGGTCGAGGTGGTCGGGATCGACGTTCGTGATGAGTGCGACCGCCGTGTCGTAGAGCAGGAACGAGCCGTCGGACTCGTCGGCCTCGACCACGAAGAGCTCGTCGGCGCCCGCCGCTGAGCTGACGCCGAGCCCTTCGATCACGCCGCCGTTGACGAAGCTCGGGTCGGCGCCCTGGGCGAGGAGGCCCGTGACGATCATGCCGGTCGAGGTGGTCTTGCCGTGCGCGCCGGCGACCGAGACGAGGCGCCGGCCCGAGATCAGCCACGCGAGCGCCTGCGAACGGTGCAGCACCGGGAGCCCGCGTTCGAGCGCCAGCCGGTACTCGGGGTTGTCCTGCCAGAGCGCGCCCGTGACCACGACCGCCTCTGCGTCGCCGAGGTTCTCGGCGGCGTGGCCGATGGCGACCTCGGCACCGAGCTCGCGCAGGGCGGCGATGTTCGCCGAGTCCCGCACGTCGGAACCGGTCACCCGATGACCGGCGTCGAGGAACAGCCGTGCGATGCCGCTCATGCCGGAGCCCCCGATGCCGACGAAGTGCACGGCGCCGAGCTCGGCGGGGATCTGGATCGAGAGATCGGGCTTGATGGTCACGTTCGGGTGCTCTTCCTCGGTGCTGTTCGGTCGGGTCGTCGCACGGAGTCCGTGCGGATGGTTCGAGGGCCGGATGCGCGGACATCCGCCACGCTCCACGTTACGCGCCTCAGGCGGGGTGCGCGGCTCCCCCGCCGCGGGCGGCGTCGATGAGCGCGACCATCCGCGCCGTGCCGTCGCGGACGCCGGCAGTCGCGGCGGCCGCCGCCATCGCGGCGACACGCTCGCGGTCGGAGAGAAGGGGGACGAGCTCGGCATCGACCCACTCGGGGAGGAACCGGGCATCGTCGACGAGGATGCCGCCGCCCGCCTCGACCACGCCGGCCGCGTTGAACCGCTGCTCGCCGTTGCCGACCGGGTACGGCACGTACACGGCGGGAAGCCCGAGTGCGGCGAGCTCGCTGACCGTCGCGGCGCCGGCGCGGGAGACCACGAAGTCGGCGACCGCCAGCGCGAGATCCATGCGGTCGGCGTACTCGACCATGCGGTAGTCGGCGATACCCGGGTCGTCGACCTCGGAGTTCGCCCCCGTGATGTGCAGCACCTGCCAGCCGGCCCCGGTGATCGAGTGCGCGCTGTCGACCATCGTGCGGTTGATGCGGCGTGCACCGAGCGAGCCCCCCGTCGCGAGGAGCACCGGGCGGGCAGGGTCGAGGCCGAAGAACTCCGCGGCCTCGGCCCGGAGCGACGCACGATCGAGCGACTCGATCTCGCTCCGCAGCGGCATGCCGACGACCTCGGCGTGCGGCAGCGGCGTGCCCTCGAACGCGACGCCGACCTCTGCCGCCCAGCGGGCGCCGAGCCGGTTCGCGAGACCGGGCTTCGCATTCGCCTCGTGGATCACCACGGGGATGCCGGCGCGACGCGCGGCGAGGTACGCGGGCGTCGAAACGTAGCCGCCGAACCCGACGACGATCTCGACCCCGCGCTCGGAGATGATGCGCGCGACGTCGTCGATCGAGCGGCCGAACCGCGACGGGAACGCCAGCGCAGCCCGGTTCGGACGCCGCGGGAACGGCACCTTCGCGATGGTCAGGAGCTCGTAGCCGCGTGCGGGCACGAGCCGCGCCTCGAGTCCCTCGGCCGTGCCGAGCACGAGCACCTCGGCGCCGGGGTCGCTCTCCCTGAGCCGGTCTGCAACGGCGAGCAGGGGGTTCACGTGGCCGGCGGTGCCACCGCCGGCGAGCAGGTAGACGCTCATCGTGCGGCACGCTCCGACGCACGAGCCCTGCGGGCCGCGGTTCGCGCCGCCGCCCGCGCCGGCGCCTCGGGGTCGCGGGCGACCGAGAGCACCACGCCGATGGCGACGAGGGTCGTCAGGAGGGCGGTGCCACCGGCCGAGACGAGCGGCAGCGGGACACCGAGGACGGGGAAGACTCCGAGCACGACTCCGATATTGACACAGGCCTGGCCGATGACCCACACCATCACGGCCGCGGTCACGGTCTTCGCGAACATGGTGCGGGCGCTCCGCAGCACGCGGGCGAAGGCGACCGCGAGCAGCACGAACAGTCCGATGACCACGATCGCGCCGATGAGGCCGAGCTCCTCGCCGATGATGGCGAAGATGAAGTCGTTGTCGGCGGCCGGCAGCCACGACCACTTCGCGGCCGAGTTGCCGAGGCCGACGCCGAAGACGCCGCCGTTCGCGAGGGCGTAGGTGCCGTGCATGACCTGCCAGCACGAGTTCAGTGCGTCGGCGGCCCCGGTGTCGCAGTTCGAGTCGACGAACGACATGATGCGTCGCATCCGGTTCTCGCTCGAGAACGCGACGATCACGAACCCCACGACCGCGACGACGATCGGCAGCAGCAACAGGCGCAGCCGCACCCCGATCAGGAAGAGTGCGCCGAGCAGCATCGCCCCCATGATCATCACGGTACCGAGGTCGCCGCCGAGGAGGACGAGGCCGATCGCCCCGCCGCCGACCAGCAGGATGGGCAGCACCCCGTGGGTGAAGTCGCCGAGCTTGTCCTGCTTCTTCGTGACGATGAGCCCGAGCCAGATGACGAGCGCGACCTTGATGAACTCCGAGGGCTGGAACTGCACCGGGCCGACGCGAAGCCAGTTGGTGTTGCCGCCGTCCTCGATGCCGAGGTCGGTGGCGACCACGAGCAGCTGGGGAATGCAGGTGATGATCAGTGCCGGCCACGCGATGCGCATCCAGAACTGCTCGGGCATGCGACTCGCGATGAGCATCGCCGGGATGCCGATGATCGCGAAGACGCCCTGGCGGATCGCCTGGTCGAGAAGACCCCCGTCTTCGAGGTACGACTCGACAAGCGACGCCGAGAGCACCATGACGAGGCCGAGCACGACGAGGAAGAGCGTCGTGCCGAGCAGCAGGAAGTAGTCGGCCGACTCGACGCGGAAGACCCGCCCGAGCCGGATTCGGGCGGCCGAGACGCCCTGCTGGTCAGCCTTCTGGCGACGGGTCGAGCGGGGCGGAGTCGCCATCCGCCTCACCTCCCAGCATCGTTCTGACCGCCTCGTGGAACCGCCGGCCGCGATCGCCGTAGTCGGCGAACTGGTCCATCGACGCCGCAGCGGGCGCGAGCAGCACGGTGTCGCCCTCTGCAGCGACCGATGCGGCCAGTGCGACCGCCTCGGGCATCACCTGTTCAGTGTCGTCGGCCATCACCTCGAAGAGGGGCAGCTCGGGCGCGTGTCGGCGGAACGCCGCGACGAGGAGTTCACGGTCGACGCCGATCACGATCGCCGCTCGGAGCCGCCCGACGTGCGCCGCGACGAGCGCATCGGCGTCGACGCCCTTGAGGAGCCCGCCGACGATCCAGACGACGCGGCCGAACGCCCGCAGCGACGCCTCGGCGGCGTGCGGATTCGTGGCCTTCGAGTCGTCGATCCAGCGCACGCCCCCCGCGACGGCGACGGTCTCGATGCGGTGCGCGTCGAGCCGGAAGTCGTTCAGCGCATCATGGATGACCCCGACCGGAACTCCGAACGAGCGCGCGAGCGCCGACGCGGCGAGGATGTTCGCCACGACGTGCGGCGCATCGAGCCCGCGCGGTTCGAGCTCGACGCGCGTCGTGATCTCGAGCGCCGAGTTGCGCCGGTCGTCGAGGTAGGCGCGGTCGACGAGGATGCCCTCGACGACACCGAAGTCGCTCGGCCCAGGCACCTCGAGGCCGAAGCCGATCGCCCTGGCTCCCTCTTCGACCTCGGCGTCCTCGACCATGCGTCTCGTCGCCTCGTCGGCGCGGTTGTAGATGCACGCGTGCTTCGTGTTCTCGTACACCTTCGCCTTCGCCGCGCGGTAGGCCTCGAACGAGCCGTGCCAGTCGAGGTGGTCGTCGGCGATGTTGAGCACGACGCTCGCCCACGGGTGCACTGCGCCGGCCCCCAGCGTCGGAAGGTGGTGCAGCTGATAGCTCGAGAGTTCGACCACGAGCACGTCGAACCCGCCCGGGTCGCGTACGGCGTCGAGCACCGGCACGCCGATGTTGCCGCACGGCGCCGCCCGCAGCCCGTTCGCCGCGAGGAACGTCGCGGTCATCTGCACGGTCGTCGTCTTGCCGTTCGTGCCGGTCACGAGGATCCACTCGGCGGCGTTCACCTTGTCGCGGACGCGCCAGGCCAGCTCGATGTCGCCCCACACGGCGATGCCTTCGCGGCCCGCCCACTCGAGCACGGGGTGGTCGGGGTGGAACCCCGGCGAGACCACGACGACCTCGGGCGCGAACCCCTCGAGCTCGGCGGGCACCGCGTCGAGCGGGTGGCGGAGGAGACTCGCACCGATCACCTCGAGGATGCGCGCCCGGTCGTCATCGACCTCGGGCGCCACGACGAGCACCTCGGCGCCGAGTTCGGTGAGCGTGTCGGCGACCGCGAAGCCGGTGACCCCCACCCCGAGCACCGCGACCTTGAGCCCGCGCCAGTCGGCGTTCCAGCTCGTGAGGGTGTCGAGGCGGTTCGAGGTCGGTGCCGAGGCATCCGCCATCAGCTCTGCAGCCATTCGAAGTAGAACGCACCGACGCCGGCGGCGACGAAGAGGCCGCCGATGATCCAGAAGCGCACCACGATCGTGACCTCGGCCCACCCCTTCAGTTCGAAGTGATGGTGGATCGGGCTCATCAGGAAGATGCGTTTGCCGTGCGTCGCCTTGAAGTAGGCCCGCTGCAGGATGACCGAGCCGGTCTCGATGACGAAGAGGCCGCCGATGATGATGACGAGCAGCTCGGTGTGGCTCACGACCGCGAGCGCCGCGAGCGCGCCGCCGAGGCCGAGCGAGCCGGTGTCGCCCATGTAGATCTTCGCCGGGTTCGTGTTCCACCAGAGGAATCCGATGAGGCCGCCGACGATCGCGGCCGAGACGATCGCGATGTCGAGCGGGTCGCGCACGTTGTAGCAGCGGTACTCGTCGCTCGGGTTCAGACCGATCGCAGCGCACGCCTGGTTGAACTGCCAGAAGCCGATGAAGACGAACGAGCCGATCGCGAGGATCGAGGCGCCGCCGGCGAGGCCGTCGAGGCCGTCGGTCACGTTGACGCCGTTCGAGGTCGACGCAGCGATCAGGCAGATCCAGACGACGTAGAGGATGATGCCGAAGAACGTGCCGAACACCATGAAGTCGAGCGGCAGATCGCGGATGAACGAGATCTTCGTGTTCGCCGGCGTCACACCCTGGTCGTTCGGGAACTGCAGCGCGAGCAGGGCGAACAGCGCCGCGACGAGCACCTGTCCGGCGACCTTCGCCCAGCCGCCGAGCCCGAGGCTCTGCTTCTTGCGCGTCTTCAGGAAGTCGTCGACGAACCCGACCGCACCGAGGCCGACCATCATCAGGAGCACCAGCATGCCCGAGGCCGTCGGCCGCTCGTTCGAGACGAGCAGCGTCGCGACGAAGTAGCCGAAGAGGGTGCCGAGGATGAAGATGATGCCGCCCATCGTGGGCGTGCCGCGCTTGACGTGATGGCTCTGCGGCCCGTCGTCACGGATGAACTGGCCCCAGCCGATCCGCGTGAACAGGCGGATGAACAGCGGGGTCAGGAACAGCGTGAAGGCGAGCGACAACGCTCCGGCGGTCAGCAGTGCTCTCACGCGAACCATTCTCCCAGTCGGTCGCCGAGCAGGCAGTTCGACTGCCCAGCCTCGTCGCGGTGATGAACAGCGTTCACGCGAACCATTCTCCCAGTCGGTCGCCGAGCAGGCGGAGACCCGCCGAGTTCGACGATTTCACCAATATCGTGTCGCCGGGGCGGGCGCCCGCGGTGACGAGTTCGAAGGCCTCATCGGCCGTCTCGACGTACGCCGATTCGCCGTCCCACGATCCTTCGTTGATCGCCGAGATGTGCAGCCGACGTGCGGCCTGGCCGACGACGACGAGCTGCGAGATCCCGAGGCGCACGGCGAGCAGGCCGATGCGGTCGTGCTCCTCCCCCGAGAACTCGCCGAGCTCGCTCATCTCGCCGAGGACGGCGATCGTGCGGCTGCCCGGCTCCTGCACCTGCGCGAGCGTCTTGAGCGCGGCCGACATCGAGTCGGGGCTCGCGTTGTACGCGTCGTTGATGACGGTGATGCCGTCGCGCCCGCCCATGAGCTGCATGCGCCAGCGTTCGGCGAGGGTCACCTGCTCGAGTGCGGCGACGACGTCGGCGAGGGGCACGCCGAGCTCGACGGATGCCGCGACCGCGGCCAGCGCGTTCATGACGTGATGCTCACCGAGTACCCCGAAGTGCACCCGGGCCTGCTCGCCGCCGGGCACGGTGACGGTGAAGTCGGTGCCGCGAGCGTGGGCGCGGAGCTCGGTCGCACGCACCTCGGCGGTGTCGCCCAGTCCGAACCAGACCACGCGGGCCTTCGTGAGCCCGGCCATCGGCACGACGCGCGGGTCGTCGGCGTTGAGCACCGCGACATCGCCCGGGTGCAGGTCGGTGACCATCTCGGACTTCGCCTGCACGGTCTTCTCGATGCCGCCGAATTCGCCGGCGTGGGCGAGGCCGACCTTCAGCACGATGCCGACGTCGGGGCGGGCCATGCGGATGAGCCGGGCGATCTCGCCGACCCCCGAGGCACCCATCTCGGCGACGAGGAACTCGGTGTCCTCTGCGAGCTCCAGCATCGTGACGGGCGCGCCGACCTCGTTGTTGTACGAGGCGCGCGCGGCGACGGTCGGGCCGACCTTCTCGAGCACGGCGCGCAACAGGTTCTTCGTCGTGGTCTTGCCGTTCGATCCGGTGACGCCGACGATGCGCAGCCTGCCGAGCTCGCGCACTCGACGCACGACCTCGGTCGCGAGCGCGCCGAGGGCGTCGATCGAGTCGGCGACCACGATCTGGGGCACTGGGAGGTCGAGCACGTGTTCGACGATGAGCACGGAGGCACCGCGCTCGACGGCCGACGGGGCGAAGCGGTGGCCGTCGTCGAACTCGCCGCGCTTGGCGACGAAGACGTCGCCCGCGCCGATCTCGCGCGAGTCGGTCGTGACGGCGCCCGTGACGACGGTCTCGGGGGTCGCAGCCGCGCCGTCGAGGTGGAGCGTGCCACCCGCGGCGGCCGAGATCTCGGCGAGCGTGAGCGCGATCATTCGAGCCACCCCGCTTCGCGGAGCGCCTGCTTGGAGTCCTCACGTGCCGAGTACGGGATCTTCACGCCTTTCACCTCGTGGTAGTCCTCGTGGCCGGGGCCGGCGTAGAGGATGGCGTCGCCGTCGTCGGCGAGGGCCAGTGCGGCGCGGAACGCCGCCTTCGGGTCGGCGATCTCGTGGATCTCGCGCTCGGGCACGGCCTCGCGTGCACCGGTGATGAGCGCGGCGCGGATCGCCGCGGGATCTTCGAATCGCGGATGGAAGTCGGTGACGACGACGACGTCGGCGCCGCGTGCGGCGATCGCCCCCATCTCGGCGCGCTTGGTCGTGTCGCGGTCGCCGTCGGCGCCGAACACCATGATGACCCGGCCCGAGGTCGAGCGGCGGATCGCGCCGAGCGTCTGGAGGAACGCGTCGGGGCTGTGCCCGTAGTCGATGTAGACGATGGGGCCGCGATCGCCCGAGATGCGCTCGGCGCGGCCCGGGATGTACGCGTCGATGCCGCCGTCGCGCTCGAGTGCGGCGGAGATGCGGTCGAGGTCGTAGCCCGCCTCGGTGAGCATGACGATCGCGAGCGCCGCGTTCGCCGCCATGTACCAGCCGAGCAGCGGCACGCGGGTCTCGAGGCGACGTCCGTCGGGAGCCTCGAGCGCGAAGGCCGTGTACGCCGCCGCTTCCTCGAGGACGGTGAGGCGCCAGTCGGCGGGCACCGCAGCCTCGCTCGTCAGCGTCGTCACCGGGATGCGCGACTCGGCGACCAGTCGGCGACCCCACTCGGAGTCGACGGTGACGACGCCGCGCCGCGCGCGGTCGGGCTGGAAGAGCTCGCGCTTCGCCTCGAAGTACTCGTCCATGTCGGCGTAGTCGTCGAGGTGGTCGTGCGTGAGGTTCGTGAAGCCCGCGACATCGAAGACGAGCCCGTCGACGCGGTGCCGCGAGAGCGCCTGCGCCGACACCTCGATGCCGACCGCCCGCACCTCGACCTCGCGCATGCGGGCGAGGAGCGCATGCAGCTCGCTCGCCTCGGGGGTCGTCAGCGAGCTCGTGACGGCCTCGTCGCCGATGCGCCGCTCGGCCGTCGAGGTGAGGCCGGCGACGACGCCGAGCTGCCGCAGGATGCCGTAGAGCAGGTACACGACGCTCGTCTTGCCGTTGGTGCCGGTCACCGCGAACGTCGTCGCCGGATTCTCGGTGGTGCGGTGGATCCACGCGGCGACCTCGCCGAGCGCGGCACGCGCGTCGGGCGTCACGAGGATGGGGAGCCCGGAGTCGGCGGCCAAGGTCGCGCCGGCCTCGTCGGTCAGCACGGCGACCGCGCCCGCGTCGCGCGCGGCGACGGCGTACTGCGCCCCGTGGGCATTGCGCCCGGGAACCCCGACGTAGAGGTCGCCGGGGCGCACCGCGCCCGAGGCGAGACCCGCACCGGTGACCTCGAGGTCGCCGAGCTCGCCGCGCACGTCGAACCCGAACTCCTCGGCGAGGCCGCGGAGCGATCGGGGGCTCGGGTGCTGCGGCCGGAGGGCCGTGGGAGGCGATCCGGTCACGAACCCAACTTTCTCACCAGGTGGCTGGCAGATCGGGCGCCGGGGCGCCGGATGGAACGGTCCGATACTTCTTCAGCACCTGGCTCATCACCTCTTGGAAGACGGGAGCGGATGCGGCGGACGAGTTCATCTTAACGGCATTCTGGAAGCTCACCGAAACGACGAACTCGGGATCGTCGGCGGGCGCGAAGCCCGAGACGGAGACGAGGTAGCCCGGCAGGTACTGCCCGTCTGGGCCCGCCACCTGCGCGGTGCCGGTCTTCGCCGCGACGCGGTACCCGGGGATCTCCCACTGGTCGGCGAGCCAGCCTTCGGCGTAGACGCGCTCGAGCATCGCGCTCGTGTCGTCGGCCGCCTGCTCGGAGACGACCCGGGTGCCCTGCGCGGGCGGCGAGGTGGTCTCGCCGTCGGCGGTCGTGCATCCGTCGACGAGCGTGACGGGCATGCGCACGCCGCCGTTCGCCAGCGTCTGGTAGACGCTCGCGATCTGCACGGCGGTCGTGGTGAGACCCTGGCCGAACATCGTCGCGTACTTCGTCTGGTTGTCCCAGTCGTCGGGGTCGCCGTGCAGGTCACCGGCGGCCTCCTCGGGGAACCCGACCTCGGTCTGCTCCCCCAGGCCGAAGTCGAGCATGTCGTCGTAGCGCTGCCGATCGCTGATCCGCTCGCCGAACATCGACATGCCGGTGTTCGACGAGTCGACGAGCACGCCCGTGAGGGTCAGCCGCTCGTCGTCGTGGTACGAGCTGTCGTTGATGTTCGCCCCGTTCGGCGGCAGGTACCTGTACGGCGCGATGATCTGGTCGACCGGTGTCGCCTTGCCCGCGTCGAGCACCGACGCCGCGGTGAGCGCCTTGAAGGTCGAGCCGGGCTCGAACGGCGCCGTGAAGGCACGCGAGCCGCGGTCTTCGGCGTCGGTCGCCGAGGGATCGTTGGGGTCGACCGTCGGCACGTCCGCGATCGCGAGCAGGCGCCCCGTCTTCACCTCCATGACCGTCACCGTGGCCCAGTCGGCGCCGACCGCGCGGCGCTGCTCCTCGGCGACGCGCTGCACGTAGTACTGCAGGTCGGCGTCGATCGTGAGCTTCAGCGTGCCCCCGTCCTTCGCCTGCTCGTGCACGATCTCGCTGCCGGGGATCGGCACCCAGTCGGCCGCGCTGTGGAGGTAGCTCACCTCGCCGTCGGCGCCGGCGAGGCACTGGTCCTCGGCGAGCTCGAGCCCCGCGAGCGGGGTGCCGTCGTCGGCCTGCACGAAGCCGAGCAGGTTGCCGCCGACCGCGCCGTTCGGATAGGTGCGGCTCGGGTGCTTCTCTGCGTACACCCACGCGATGTCGAGGGCCTTCACCGCTTCGTAGGCCGTCGTGTCGACCTGCTTCGCGAGGAAGGCGTAGTCGGAGTCGGGGTCTTCGGCCAGCTTCGAGGTGATGACGCCGATCACCTGGTCGCCCGTGAGGCCGACGAGCGGCCCGAGCTCGGCGGCGACCGGTGCGAGCTCGGCCACGAGCTCCTCGGTGGTCACGTCGGCCTTGTGCTTGGGATCCTGCTTCTGCTTGCGTTCGACGACCGCGAGCTTCGCCTGCTTCGGCGAGATCACGATGTCGTAGCGCATCACGCTGTCGGCGAGCACCGTGCCGTTCGCGTCGACGATGTCGCCGCGGGCGCCCCACACCTTGACGGGCTGCGACCTCGCGTCCTGGGATTTCGCGTTCAACGCCGAGGCGCGCACCACCTGGATGTCGACGAGCTTCACGACGAACACCCCGACCAGCACGACGAGCACCACCGCCGAGGCGAGGATCCTGCGCATGGGGTGTCGACTCGTCCGGTTCATCCGCTGCGGTCCTCGTTCGTGCTCGTCGTGGTGGTGCTAATGGGTGGCGGGAGTCGGCAGGCCGTCACCCGCCGGCGGAGCGACCGGAGCCTCGACGGGCGCCTCCGCCCCCGCCTCGCTTGCAGCCCCCGCTGCGGCCCCGCCCTTCGGAGTCTCCACTGCGGGCTGCTCGGTCACGAGCGGCACGCCGTCGATGAGGGCATTCGGGACGAGCGGCGCGGATGCCGCGGCACCGCCGACCGCGGCCGACGGGTCGCCGCTCACCGAGCCGTCGGAGAGCCGCAGGAACACGGGGTTCGAGTTCGGCACCATGCCGAGGGCTTCGGCGTTCGCCGCGAGGTACTGGGGCGACTCGACCCGATCGAGGTCCTCGCGGAGCTGCTGCTCCTGGCGGTCGAGCGTCGTCTGCTGCATGGTCGCGTGGTCGATGTCGTAGGCGCCCTGCGTGATCGCGATCGACAGCAGCAACTGCGCGACCACGATGACCGCGACCCCCGCCACGGCGATGATCGCGTAGGCGAGGCGGGGCTTCGCCCGCCCGGTGCCGGGCTCGGGGGCGGGACGCAGCCAGCGGGGCCGCTCGGGTGCACGCCGGGGCGCGGGCAGGGACTGGGCCGGCACAGCGCTCATGACGGCCTCCTCACTCGTTCTGCGGCGCGCAGTCGCACCGGTTTCGCACGCGGGTTCTCCGCCTGCTCGGATTCGCTCGCGAGCTCGGCTCCCCTGACGAGGAGCTTCCACTGCGGGCGGTGCTCGGGCAGCTCCACGGGGAGCCCGGCGGGCGCCGACGAGCTGGATGCGGCCTGCAGCACGCGCTTGACGATCCGGTCTTCGAGCGACTGGTAGGCGAGCACGACGATCCGGCCGCCGACGGCGATCGAGTCGAGCGCAGCGGGCATCGCCCGCTCGAGCACCGAGAGTTCCTCGTTCACCTCGATGCGCAACGCTTGGAACACCCGCTTCGCGGGGTGGCCCTGCCGCTGCACGGCAACCGGCGTCGCCGCCTGGATCACGGCGACGAGTTCGGCCGAACGCGTGATCGGGGCATCCTCTCTCGCCCTGACGATGGCGCGCGCGTAGCGGGCCGCCAGCTTCTCCTCGCCGTAGTCGAGGAAGATGCGCTTGAGCTCGTCTTCGCTGGACTCGGCGATGACGTCGGCGGCGGTGCGCCCCTTCGTGAAGTCCATCCGCATGTCGAGCGGGGCGTCCTTCGAGTACGCGAATCCGCGCTCGGCACGGTCGAGCTGCAGGGAGGAGACACCGAGGTCGAACAGCACGCCCTGCACCTCGGTGAAACCTTCGGAGCGCACGGCCCGCGCGATGCCGTCGTAGACGGTGTGCACGAAGCGGGCTCGGTCGCCGAACTTCGCGAGTCGCTCGCGGGCGATGGCGAGCGCGTCGGTGTCGCGGTCGAGGCCGATGACCGTGAGCTCGGGGAAGCGCTCGAGGAACGCCGCGGTGTGCCCGCCCATGCCGAGGGTGGCGTCGACCATCACCGCGCCGCGCTGCTCGAGCGCCGGCGCGAGCAGCTCGAGCGTGCGCTGGAGCATGACCGGGGTGTGAATGCGTTCGATGTCCATGATTCCGCCTTGCCTTCCGGGCCTTCGAGCCCTGATCCCCATCCGTTCGTCCTGGTGCGGGGAAGTGCACCAGGCCCGGCCGGCTGGGAGTCGGGACCCGTGGATCAGAAGAGTCCGGGGATCACCTCCTCCGCCGTTTCCGCGAAGGCCGCCTCCTGCTCGGCGAGGTAGCTCTGCCACGCCGCCTGATCCCAGATCTCCACCCGGCTGCCGGCGCCGATGACCGTGAGGTCCCGGTCGAGCCCCGCATAGCTGCGGAGCATGGCGGGGATGGTGACCCGGTTCTGCTTGTCGGGGGTCTCCGCGGATGCCCCCGAGAGGAACACGCGCATGTAATCGCGTGCCTGCTTGCTCGTGACCGGGGCTTGGCGGATCTTCTCGCTCATGCTCTCGAACTCGCGGGCGCTGAATACATAGACGCAGCGCTCCTGCCCGCGCGTGAGCACGAGCCCGTTCGACAGCTCCTCCCGGAATTTCGCCGGAAGAATGACGCGGCCTTTCTCATCGAGCTTTGGTTCGTAACTCCCGAGGAACACCACACCACCCCCTTTCCTCCGGCCAGAATCCAGGTGCCCCCACTTTACTCCACCTCCATCCACCGATCAACGACATTCGCTCGATTTCGCCGCGCCAGCGTCGCGTGAACCCCGTATTCACGCGGAATCACAGGGGTGGAGGGAGGTGGAGGAAATCGACACGCCGGGGAGGAGACGGGGCATCACTTCACCTTCGGATGCCCCGACGGCCGCATCCGGCGATCACGCCGGCGCCCCCGGGGACACGAAAAACGGGCCGATCTGACGATCGGCCCGTTCGGGTGGTGCGAAGTGGAGGGGTTACCCGTGCCCGTCCTGGCGGCGGTCCCAGCGCTCGTTCATGCGGTCCATGAAGCCGGTGCCGGAGCGGGGCTTCGCCGCACCCGCGGACTGCCCGCTCGGCGCGGGCGTCGCGGCACCGCGCTTCGAGGGGGTGATCGCGACGAGCACGCCGGCGAACATGAGCACGAAGCCCAGGATGCCGACGATCAGCAGTTGCGTCGCGACACCGATGATCAGTGCACCGACGCCGGCGACGGCGAGCAGCACACCGAGCACGATGGCGCGGTAGTTCGGTCGCCGACCCCGCACGCCTCCGACGGCGTGCACGAAATCGGCATCGTTGCGATAGAGGTTCCGCTCCATCTCCTCGAGAAGACGTTGCTCCTGCTCTGAAAGCGGCATCTCTTTCCCCTCAGGCTCGGGATCGACGCATCCGAGTCCATTCTAGCCCTGCGCTGCGTCGGTAGGCTAGGCGGGTGGCTCACAGCTCCCGACTGGTCGATATGGTGCACGAACGCATCGAGGACTTCCTCGCCGAACGCACCTCCATTCTCCGCTCGATCAGCGCCGACCTCGAACCGCTCGACGGCTTCTCTCGGCGCTTTCTCAGCGGAGGAAAGCGGTTCCGCGCACTCTTCTGCTACTGGGGCTGGGAGGCCGTGCGGACGCGCGGTTTCGATCCCTTCGAGGCCGCGGAGGGGCCGGACCGGTTCCCGGTCGTCTCGGCCGCGGCGGCGCTCGAACTCTTCCATGCCGCTGCACTCGTGCACGACGACCTCATCGACCGCTCCGACACCCGTCGCGGTCTCCCGTCGGCGCATCGCCTCTTCGAAGGACTCCACGCCGAATCCGGCTGGGCCGGCGACGCCGCCGACTTCGGCGTCGACGCGGCGATCCTCCTCGGCGACCTCCTGCTCGGCTGGAGCGACGAGATCCTCGACGAGGGGCTCGACGCCCTGGCCGACCGCGCAGCCGCCCGCGCATCGCGTCGCGAGTTCATGCGAATGCGCACCGAGGTCACGGCGGGCCAGTACCTCGACATCCTCGAGGAGCGCGCATGGGTCGTGCAGCCCGACGATGAACAGCGACTCCGCGCCGAACGGGTGATCGTCTACAAGTCGGCGAAGTACAGCATCGAGGCGCCCCTCGTGATCGGCGCTTCCCTCGCCGGCGCGACCGAGTCGCAGATCCGCACGCTTCGCGACTTCGGCCTGCCGCTCGGCATCGCCTATCAGCTGCGCGACGACCTGCTCGGCGTCTTCGGCGATCCCGAGGTCACCGGCAAGCCGAGCGGCGACGACCTCCGAGAGGGCAAGCGCACCGTGCTCGTCGCGATCGCCCGCGAACGGCTCGCGGCCGGCCAGCGACGGCTCCTCGACGAACTTCTCGGCGACGCGTCACTGAGCGCAGAGCAGGTGCGGATGCTGCAGCGCACGATCTCCGAATGCGGCGCCGTCGACGAGATCGAGCAGATCATCGCCCGGAACGCCGCTCGAGCGGTCGCCGCACTCGACGACGCGCCGCTCGGTCACGAGGCGCGCAACGAACTCGCCGCGATGGCGAAGACGGTCACCCGTCGCACGAGCTGAGCGGCGCGGCAGCGCCGGGGTCGCGTCAGGCCAGCGCCTGGGCGATCCGTCGAACCTCGGCCTTCCGGCCGGCGCGCAGGGCATCGATCGGGGTCGTGCCGAGGCTGTCCTCCTCGGCGAGGAACCACTCGAGCGCCTCGCTGTCGCTGAAGCCCGCATCGGCGAGCACGACCGCGGTGCCGTGGATCTCGGGCATCGGCGCATTGTTCTTGAGGAACACGGATGGCACCTTCAGCACGCCGTCGACGCGAGCGGCCAGCAGGTGCCGGTCGTCGATCATGCGGCGCACGCGGCTCGGGCTCTCGCCCAGCAGCTCGACGAGGTCGGGAACAGTCAGCCAGGTAGTCTCGGCGGCATCGGTCACGTCACCAAGCCTGCCATGTCCCGGTGCCTCGGAGAAGCAGCGCGTCGAGAAAGCCCGCGCGCGATCCGCGCCGACCCTTTCGGGTGAAGCCCGTCCATACCGAGTCGGCGGACTCGCGGCGGGGTGTTTGACTCGCTCCGACGCCTGTGCGACGGTGGCGGAAGTCGGAGCACCAGGCCGGCGAAGGGGGAAACATGGCGTACGACGTCGATGACGCCGGCGGACGCGCACCGCGCGGATCCGGCGGACGGGGGTCGGCGCGGGGCATCCGCGGACTGCTCACCGTGCCGCTCGCGGTCGTCAGCGCCGTGGCCGTCACCCTCGGCATCGCGCAGCCGGCCGAAGCCGCGCCGCAGCCGGTGAAGCGGCAGCCGAAGGCGAAGGCGTCCACCGCCGGCGCGACGACGCACGCCGCTTCCGCGGCCGCCGGTGCCGTCCCCGAGGAGGTCGTCGTCGTCGAGGGCGACACGGTCAGCGGCATCGCCGAGCGGTTCGGGCTCTCGACCGCCGAGGTGCTCGCGCACAACGGACTCGGATGGTCGAGCATGATCTTCCCCGGTCAGCGGCTGGCACTGCCGGGCTCCCGGACGGCGCAAGCCGCCCCGCCGGCTCGCGATGCCATCGCGAAGCACGTCGTCGCCCAGGGCGACACGATGAGCGGCATCGCCGAACGATACGGCGTCGCGTTGGACGAGCTCCTCAGGGTCAACGGACTCGGCCGGCAGTCGCTCATCTTCCCCGGCGAGGCGATCGTGCTGCCGCCCGACGCGGCCGCCCACCCGGCCCCCGCGCCCGCTCCCGTCGCCGCGGCCGGCCCCGACGAGGCGACCGGGCCTTCTCCGAGCGACACGCACCTCGTCGTCGACGGCGACACCGTGTGGGACATCGCGGCCCGCAACGACGTCGAGGTCGCCGAGCTGATCGCGGCGAACGGACTCGACGCGAATGCGACGATCAGGCCGGGCCAGCGGCTCACCATCCCCCGCCCCGTCGCCGTCGCGACCGTCGCCTCCGTCAGCGTCGTGCTCACCGAGGAGATGCGGGCCAACGCGCAACTCATCGTCGACGTCGGCCGCGAGCTCGGCGTTCCCGACTCGGGGATCGTCGTCGCCCTCGCGGCGGCGGCCCAGGAATCCGGGCTGAAGAACGTCCGGCACGGCGATCGCGACTCGCAGGGCCTGTTCCAGCAGCGCCCGAGCCAGGGCTGGGGCAGCGTCGAGCAGGTGCTCGACCCGGTGCGCGCGGCGACGGCCTTCTACGGGGGGCCGAGCAACCCGAATCCGGGCGTCACCGCAGGGCTGCTCGACATTCCCGGATGGGAATCGATGTCGCTCACCGAGGCCGCCCAGTCGGTGCAGCAGAGCGCCCACCCCGATCACTACGCCAAGTGGGAGGCGCAGGCGAGGGCCTGGCTGGCCGAACTCGGCTGACCCTCATCACGATGGGGTTTCGATCGGCGCGTCTGCGGCGTTTGTTCAGATCACGGCATATGCCGTT
Organism: Agromyces lapidis; assembly: GCF_009749405.1. Taxonomy (GTDB): domain Bacteria; phylum Actinomycetota; class Actinomycetes; order Actinomycetales; family Microbacteriaceae; genus Agromyces; species Agromyces lapidis. The sequence continues at coordinate 66,811 of NZ_WBIQ01000007.1, read as the reverse complement.
TCGTAGACTCGGACGGTGACCAACGCGCCCCCTGACCCCATGATCGGCCGTCTCATCGACGGTCGCTATCAGGTGCGCTCCCGGATCGCCCGCGGCGGCATGGCGACCGTGTACCTCGCGACCGATCTGCGCCTCGAGCGCCGGGTCGCGATCAAGATCATGCACGGCCACCTCGCCGACGACAACACCTTCAAGACCCGCTTCGTCCAAGAGGCGCGTTCGGCCGCGCGACTCGCGCACCCCAACGTCGTGAACGTCTTCGACCAGGGCCAGGACGCCGACATGGCGTACCTCGTCATGGAGTACCTTCCCGGCATCACGTTGCGCGAACTGCTGAAGGACTACAAGAAGCTCACCCCCGAGCAGACCGTCGACATCATGGACGCCGTGCTCTCGGGTCTCGCCGCCGCCCACAAGGCCGGCATCGTGCACCGCGACCTCAAGCCCGAGAACGTGCTCCTCGCCGACGACGGCCGCATCAAGCTCGGCGACTTCGGGCTCGCGCGCGCGGCCAGCGCGAACACCGCGACCGGTCAGGCGCTCCTCGGCACGATCGCCTACCTCTCCCCCGAGCTCGTGACCCGCGGCGTCGCCGACGCGCGCAGCGACATCTACGCGGTCGGCATCATGATGTTCGAGATGCTGACGGGCGAGCAGCCGTACGTGGGCGAGGCGCCCATGACGATCGCCTACCAGCACGCGAACGACGAAGTCCCCGCGCCGAGTTCGAAGAACCCCGCCGTCCCGTCCGAGCTCGACGAGCTCGTGCTGTGGGCGACGCGCCGCGACCCCGACGAGCGTCCCCGCGACGCACGCGAGCTGCTCGACCGGCTGCGCGAGGCCGAGCCGGCGCTCCGCTCCTCGCACGTCCCGCTCACGACGCAGGCGACGATGGTGCTGCCCGCCGCCGCAGAGCTCCTCGGCACCGCCACCGCTGAGACGCGCGTGCTCGGAGCTGCGACGCTCGCGACTCCCGGGGGCGTCGCGACCGCAGAGGCGTCCGACGGCGACGACGCCGCCGAGCTCTCCACGAGCGCGGCGCGTCGGAAGCGCCGCGGCTACTGGATCCTCGCGCTCGTCCTCCTCGTCACCGGCCTCGCGGCAGGGACGGGATGGTACTTCGGCGCCGGGCCGGGCGCCTATGTGACGATTCCGAAGACGACCACCGAGACTCCCGAGGCGGCGCTCGCACTCCTCACCGACGCCGGCTTCCAGGTGAAGCAGGAGACCCGAACCGACCCCGAGATCCCCGCGGGTGCGGTCATCGACACCGATCCCACGGGCGGAAGCTCGGCGCGCAACGGCTCGACGGTGACCCTCCTCGTCTCGGAGGGGCCCCGCATCCTCGAGGTGCCCGACGTCGCCGGCCAGTCGGTCGACGCGGCGAACGAGCTCCTCGCCGAATTCACCCTGCTCGACCCCATCGAGCAGTTCTCGGCCGAGGTCCCCGCGGGCTCCGTCATCGGCGCACTCGGCGCCGACGGCGAAGCGCTCCCGAGCACCTACCCCGAACGCGGCGACGTGACCCTGATCGTCTCGGTCGGCCCGGTGCCGCCCGTCGAGGGTCTCGCCGTGGCCGATGCGGAGGCGAAGCTGAAGGAGGCCCGGCTCGAGGTGAAGTACAAGGCCCCGGTCTTCTCGAACGACGTCGCGAAAGACCACGTGGTCACGGCCGACTGGCTGAGCGACCCCATGCGCCCCGGGTCGACGGTCGAGCTGACCGTGTCGAAGGGCCAAGACCTCGTCGCGGTGCCGAACGTCGTCGGCAAGCCGCTCCAGGACGCGATCGAGGAGCTCGAGGCGGCGGGATTCAAGGTCACCCACAGCTTCCCTGAGGCGTTCATCGCCTTCGCCACCGTGAGCGAGCAGAACCCGGTCGCCGAGGCGCAGGCCGTGCGCGGCAGCACGATCACGCTCGTGGCCACACTCACCGTCTGAACCGGTCCAACGCCGTCGCGATGGCGGGGGCGGGAGTGAGCGGAAGCCGTCGCTGACCGGGCTCCAGCCGAGGTCGCACCTCGCGCCCACGAGTTCGGCGCGGGGCATCCACAGAGAAGGGGATGCCCCGCGCCGATGCCGGGTTCGGTTCGACTCAGCGCGCGGCGAGCTCCTCGGCCACGAGGAACGCGAGCTCGAGCGACTGCATGTGATTCAGGCGCGGGTCGCAGAGCGACTCGTAGCGCGTCGCGAGCGTCGCCTCGTCGATCTGCTCGGAGCCGCCGAGGCACTCGGTGACGTCGTCGCCCGTGAGCTCGACGTGGATTCCACCGGGGTGCGTGCCCGCGGCGCGGTGCGCCTCGAAGAACCCCTTGACCTCGTCGACCACGTCGTCGAAACGACGGGTCTTGTACCCGGTGGGCGTCGTAATGCCGTTGCCGTGCATCGGATCGGTGACCCACAGCGGGTTGGCGTCGCTCGCCTTGATCGCCTCGAGCAGCGGCGGCAGCGCCTCGCGGATCTTGCCTGCGCCCATGCGGGTGATGAAGGTGAGTCGGCCGGGCTCGCGGTTCGGGTCGAGCTTCTCGACGAGTTCGAGCATCGTCTCGGGGCTCGTCGTCGGACCGAGCTTCACGCCGATCGGGTTGCGCACGCGCGAGAGGAAGTCGACGTGCGCGCCGTCGAGCTCACGGGTGCGCTCGCCGATCCAGATGAAGTGGCCGCTCGTCACGTACGGCGTGCCCGTGCGCGAGTCGATGCGCGTCATCGGCCGCTCGTAGTCCATGAGCAGGCCCTCGTGACCGGTGTAGAACTCGGTGTGCTTCAACGCCTCGAAGTCGGCGCCGCAGGCGTCCATGAACTTCACGGCGCGATCGATCTCGCGAGCCATCGACTCGTAGCGCGCGTTCGCCGGGTTCTTCGCGAAGCCCTGGTTCCACGAGTGCACCTGGCGCAGGTCGGCGAAACCGCCCTGCGTGAAGGCGCGGATGAGGTTCAGGGTCGACGCGGCCGTGTGGTAGCCGCGGATGAGTCGGCCGGGATCGGCCGCGCGCGATTCAGGCGTGAACTCGTAGCCGTTGACGATGTCGCCGCGGTAGGCCGGCAGCGTGACGTCGCCGCGGGTCTCGTTGTCGCTCGAGCGCGGCTTCGCGAACTGGCCGGCCATGCGGCCCATCTTCACGACCGGCATCGAGGCGCCGTACGTCAGCACCACGGCCATCTGCAGCACGGTCTTCACGCGGTTGCGGATCTGGTCGGCGGTCGCCCCGGCGAAGGTCTCTGCGCAGTCGCCGCCCTGGAGGAGGAACGCCTCGCCGCGCGACGCGGCCGCGAGGCGATCGCGCATGGTGTCGACCTCGCCCGCGAAGACGAGCGGCGGCAGCGTGGCCAGCTCGGCCGAGGCCGCGCGGGCGGCGTCGACGTCGGGCCAGGTCGGCTGCTGCTTGATCGGCAGCTCCCGCCAATAGTCGAGGCCCGCGATCACGGAGGGATCTGCGTTCACGAAGGGCTCGACAAGCTGTACCACGAGTGTGTCCTGAGGGGTGAGGGGCGCTGAAGCGCCGTGATGCGGAACGGCGACGCAGATCGCGCCGCCGTGGCTCGAGCCTATCGCGATTGCGCGGCCCGCTGCTCCTTCACCGAACTCGCGTACACGTCGATGTATTCCTGGCCGCTCAGCGCACGAAGACGGTAGACGAGTTCGTCCGTCACAGAACGCAACACGAAGCGATCTCCCTCGAGTCCCTCGAAGCGCGTGAAGTCGATCGGCTCGCCGACGATGATGCCGATGCGGCGCACCTTCGGCAGGCGCGTGCCGATGGGCATGACGTGCTCGGTGCCGATCATCGCCACGGGGATCACCGGCACACCCGACTCGAGGACCATGCGCGCGACGCCCGTGCGGCCCCGGTAGAGCTTGCCGTCGGGGCTGCGGGTGCCCTCGGGATAGATGCCGAGAATGCTGCCCTCGGCGAGCACCCGGAGGCCGGTGTTCAAGGATGCCTCGGACGCCTTTCCTCCCGAACGGTCGATCGGGAGCTGGCCGGCCGCCTGGAAGAACACGCGGGTCGCCCAGCCCTTGAGGCCCTTGCCCGTGAAGTAGTCGCTCTTGGCGAGGAAGACCACCGGACGGTCGACGACGAGCGGAAGGAAGATGGAGTCGATGAAGGAGAGGTGGTTCGACGCGAGCACCACGGCACCCTGCTTGGGCACGTTCTCGAGCCCGACGACCCATGGCCGGAAGATCGAGAGGAGGATCGGCCCGATCACGAGGTTCTTCATGATCCAGTAGAACACCGCGCGGCTCCCTTCTCGTGGCGCATCGATCAGCCTACCGTCGGCCGCTCAGGCGTGCTCGGCGACCCACACGCGGGCGAGGTCGGCCGCACCGACGACCCCGGCGTCGTTCTGCAGCTCGGCGACCACGAAGTCGGGCTCGGGGTGGTAGCCGCGCGCCGGGAGGTGCTCGAGATAGGCCTCGCGGATCGGCTCGAGCAACAGCTCGCCGGCGATCGCCACGCCCCCGCCGAAGACGAAGCGCTGCGGATCGAGCACGGCCGAGAGGCTCGCCGCCGCCGCGCCGAGCCAATGCCCCAGCTGGCGCAGCGCCGCGACCGCGCCGGGGTCGCCTGCCTCGATGAGCCCACCGACGATCGCGCCGTCGAGCTCCCCGCGCTCGGCACGGGCCCGCGCGAGCGCCTGGCCGATGCCGCCGGCGTCGGCGATCTCGCCCGCCATGCGCAGCAGGGCCCGTCCGGAGCCGTACTGCTCGATGCATCCGCGCTGGCCGCAGCCGCATGCGAGGCCGTCGGGCACCACCCGCAGGTGGCCGAGCTCGGCGCCCGCGCCGAAGCCGCCGCGGAAGAGGCGGTCGCCGGCGACGATCGCGCCGCCGACGCCCGTGCCGATCGTGAGCATCACCATGTCGCTCACCAGGCGTCCGGCGCCGAAGCGGAACTCGGCCCAGCCGGCCGCGTTCGCGTCGTTGTCGACGACGACCGTGCCGCCCACGCGAGCCTCGAGCTTCGCGCGCAGCGGCTCGTTGCGCCAGTCGATGTTCGGCGCGTAGTAGAGCGTCGACTGGGCGGCGTCGACGAAGCCCGCCGCCGCGACGCCGACGGCGCCGATCTCGTCGCCGCCGCGCAGGCCCTCGATCATCGCGACGACCGCGTCCTCGAGCAGCCGGGGGTCGGCCGGCGTCGGCACCCGATCGCTGCGGACGATGCCGCCGAGCTCGTCGACGACCGCTCCCGCGATCTTCGTTCCGCCGATGTCGATACCGATCGCGTGCACGCGGACGCCGCCTTTCTGAGACACAAGAGGAACGAGGCTGATTCGCGCCGGGACCGTAGCCACGCGAGCAACGACTAGAGTGTAATCGACCCCAATGCCGAGGTCGCGCAGGTACCCGAGCCGGGCGCGATCCTCCCGGTGCCGAAGGAGCTACCGTGACCGAATTCTCCACGCCTGCCGTGGTCTCCCCAGACCCCGCCGCGAACACCACCGATCTGCTCGTCGACCGCCTCGCCGCGACGCCCGACTCGGTCCTGTTCTCGCTGCCCACCGCCGACGGCGGCTGGTCGCCGGTGACGACGCGCGAGTTCTACGACCAGGTCATCGCCCTCGCCAAGGGTCTCGTCGCCGCCGGCATCCAGCCGGGCGACAAGATCGGCCTCATGTGCAAGACGCGCTACGAGTGGACCCTGATCGACTTCGCCACGTGGTTCGCCGGAGCGGTGCTCGTGCCCGTCTACGAGACGAGCTCGCCCGCGCAGGTGCGCTGGAACCTCAGCGACTCGGGCGCCATCGCGATCATCGTCGAGACCGCCGACCACTTCGCTCGCTTCGACGAGGTGCACCCCGACCTGCCCGGCATCCGCAACACCTGGCAGATCGACCTCGGCGACCTCGAGAAGCTCGCCGCGAGCGGAACCGAGGTGCCCGACGACGAGATCGAGCGCCGTCGCAACCTCGCAGGCGGCGACGACATCGCGACGCTCATCTACACCTCGGGTTCGACCGGCAAGCCCAAGGGCTGCGTGCTGACCCACTCCAACTTCGTCGAGCTCTCGCGCAACTCGGCCGTGGCCCTCGACGAGGTCGTGCTCGACCCGAACGGCGCCTCGACGCTCCTCTTCATCACCCTCGCGCACGTGTTCGCCCGCTTCATCGCGGTGCTCTGCGTGCACGCCGGTGTGCGCGTCGGCCACCAGCCCGACACGAAGCAGCTGCTCCCCTCGCTCGGCAGCTTCAAGCCGACCTTCCTCCTCGCGGTCCCGCGGGTGTTCGAGAAGGTCTACAACGTCTCCGAGCAGAAGGCCGAAGCCGGCGGAAAGGGCAAGATCTTCCGCTCCGCCGCCGACACCGCGGTCGCCTATTCGATCGCCCTCGAGCAGGGCAAGGTGCCCCTCGGCCTGAAGCTCAAGTTCAAGCTGTTCGATGCACTCGTCTTCTCGAAGCTCCGTGACGCGATGGGCGGCAACGTCAAGTACGCCGTCTCGGGCTCCGCGCCGCTCGGCCCCCGCCTCGGGCACTTCTACCACGCGCTGGGCATCACCATCCTCGAGGGCTACGGCCTCACCGAGACGACGGCTCCCGCCAGCGTCAACCTCCCCTCGAAGTCGAAGATCGGCACCGTCGGACCCGCGTTGCCGGGCAACGGGATCCGCCTCGCGGAAGACGGTGAGATCCAGGTCACGGGCGTCGCCGTCTTCAAGGAGTACTGGAAGAACGCGGAGGCGACCGCCGAGGCGTTCGACGGCGACTGGTTCAAGACCGGCGACATCGGCTCCTTCGACGCCGACGGCTTCCTCACGATCACCGGCCGCAAGAAGGAGATCATCGTCACGGCCGGCGGCAAGAACGTCGCCCCGGCCGCGCTCGAGGACCCGATCCGCGCGAACCCGCTCGTCGGCCAGGTCGTCGTGGTCGGCGATCAGAAGCCGTTCATCTCCGCGCTCGTCACGCTCGACTCCGAGATGCTCCCGGTCTGGCTCAACAACAACGGCGAAGACGCCGGAATGACCCTCGAGGAGGCCTCGACGAACGCCGCAGTGCTCGCCGAGGTGCAGCGCGCCATCGATGCGGCGAACGAGAACGTCTCGCGGGCCGAGTCGATCCGCAAGTTCACGATCCTCACGAGCGAGCTCACCGAGGAGAGCGGGCACCTCACGCCGAAGCTGAGCATCAAGCGCAACATCATCCTGCAGGACTTCGCCCCCCTCATCGAGTCGATGTACTCGGGTGCACCGGCGACCGAGGGTCACTCGATCGTGAGCTGACGCTCCCCCACGACGACGAAGCGCCCCACGGGATTCCGTGGGGCGCTTCGTCGTCACCGCGCAACGGCCGACGCCGTTCGTCAGAACCAGTCGGACTCGCGGATCTCCTTCATGGCCGAGCGGCGCTCGGCGTTCTCGAGTCGATCGAGGTAGAGCAGGCCGTCGAGGTGGTCGGTCTCGTGCTGCAGCGCCTGCGCCATCAGTCCGGTGCCGGAGACCTCGATCTCGTTGCCGTCGAGGTCGATGCCCCGCACGCGCGCGAACGGGTAGCGAGGGGTCTTCTTCCAGAGGCCGGGCACCGAGAGGCAGCCCTCGTCGATGGCCTCCTTCTCGCCCGACACCTCGACGATCTCGGGGTTCAGGACGTACCCGACCTCGCCGTCGATGTTGTAGCTGAAGGCGCGCAGGTTCACGCCGATCTGGGATGCCGCGACCCCGGCGCGGCCCGGCAGCCGGACACTGTCGATCAGGTCGGCGACGAGCGCGCGCACACGATCATCGACCTGTTCGACGGGAGCTGAGACGGTCTTCAACACGGGGTCGCCGAACAGGCGAATGGGACGCTCTGGCAATGTTCTCCGATCAGTGCCCGCGTTCGGCGGGCAGGCCTTCTACCACGAGGGCAGCGAGTTCGCGCGCCGCGTGCTGGGTCACCGGGCGCAGCTCGTGCCAGTTGACCACGGAGCCGGCCGCGAGTTGGGGGTCGTACGGGATGCGCACGATCTCGCGAACACGCGATTGGAAGTGCGCCTCGATCTCATCGACCTTCACGAGGTGCGTACCCTGCGTCGCGAGGTTGATGGCGACGACCGCGTTGCGGACGAGTTCGCCGTAGCCGTTCGCCTCGAGCCAGGTGAGGGTCTCGGAGGCGAGACGGGCCTCGTCGACGCTGCCGCCCGAGACGATCACGATCGAATCGGCGCGCTGCAGCGTCGCACGCATCACGGAGTGGACGATGCCGGTGCCGCAGTCGGTCAGGACGAGCGAGTAGTACCGTGCCGCGAGTCCGGCGACGACGTTGTAGTCGTTGTCGTCGAACGCCTCGGAGAGGGTCGGGTCTGTGTCCGAGGCGAGGATGTCGAGCCGGGTCTCGTCGCGCGAGACGAACCGGGAGAAGTCGGTGTAGCCGCCGATCGATGACGCCTTGGCCACGACGTCGCGAACGGTCTCGCGGGTCTGCCGGTCGACGCGTTCGGCGAGGGTGCCGCGATCGGGGTTCGCGTCGATCGCGATGACACGGTCGTCGCGAGCGTCGGCGAGGGCCATGCCGAGCAGCGCGGTGATCGTCGTCTTGCCGACGCCGCCCTTGCGAGTGAGCACAGGCACGAACCGTGCGCCGCCCTCGAAACGCTTCTGGATGCGCTGGTTCATCGCTTTGTGCGCACGGGCCTTCGCCGAGTCGCCGAGGTTCACGAGATGCAGGGATGCCTCGTAGAGGAACCGGTTGAACCCGCCCTGCGGGGCGGGGCGTGTGGTGCGGTTGAGATCGATCAGCCGATCGGCCGTCAACGACTCGGGCGCCTCGGGCACCTCCGACGGCAGCGCAGCCTCGTGGCCGCGGTCGGCGGCCACGGCGACCTGGGCGGCGCCGGGCGTCGCCGAGTCGGCTCGATCGAGCTCACGGGCCGCCTTCGTCGCGTCGGCGGCGAGCAGGGCGCTGTATGGCGACGACTCGCGCCGCGCCGCGCTGCGGTAGGCCGGAAGCCCTGCAGCGAGCACCTCGACCGAACGGGTGCTCGTGTCGCCGCCACCGCCGATCGCGCCCGGATTCACGGAGACGTCGTCGATCGCGACGGCAACCTCGTCTTCGGGCGCCTCGCGCACGGGCGCAGGCGGCAGGTCGACCCGCAGGTCGAGGTCGGGTGCAGGCACCGCCGCGTGGGCGCCGGTCGTCGCCGACGGTCCGATCCGGTCGACCGGACCCGTGCGGACACCCACCCCGCGCCGTGTCACCGGCCCGGTCTCATGCGTCTCTTCAGCCACCGAATCCCCTCCTCATCAGTGCCGATCCACGCCAAGCCTAGCGCGGACGCACGACGACGAGCAGATCACCCGCTTCCACCTGCTGCGTCTTCGGGATGGCGACGCGCTCGACGACACCCGCGACGGGCGAGGTGATGGCGGCCTCCATCTTCATCGCCTCGATCGATGCGACGCTCTGGCCGGCCGCGATCTCGGTGCCCGCCTCGACCTGCAGCGTGACCACGCCCGAGAACGGCGCCGCGATCTGGCCGGGCTGCGAGGCATCCGCCTTCTCGGCTGCTCGCGCGTCGACCGTGATGCTTCGATCGCGCACGAAGACCGGACGGAGCTGGCCGTTCAGGATCGTCATGACGGTGCGCATGCCCTTGTCGTCGGCCTCGCCGATCGCCTCGAGCCCCGCGTAGAGCTTGACGCCCTTCGCGATCTCGACGACGTGCTCGGCACCCGGGCGCAGACCATAGAGGTAGTCGGCGGTGTCGACGACCGAGAGGTCGCCGAAGAGCTCGCGGATCTGCTCGAACTGACGGGTGGGAGCCGGGAAGAGGAGCGCGTTGAGGGTCGCACGGCGCGTCGCGCTGTCGGCTTCGAGCGCGGCGCGCTGCTCCGTCGTGAGTTCGGTCACGCCGATGCGCACGTCCTTGCCGGCGAGCACCTTCGTGCGGAAGGGCTCGGGCCAGCCGCCCGGCAGATCGCCGAGCTCGCCCGCCATGAAGCCGATCACCGAATCGGGCACGTCGTACTTCTCGGGGTTCGCCGCGAAGTCGGCCGGATCGGCCTTGACGGCAGCGAGGTGCAGCGCGAGGTCGCCGACGACCTTCGACGACGGGGTGACCTTCGGCACGCGGCCGAGGATCGAGTCGGCGGCGGCGTACATGTCCTCGATCAGCTCGAAGTCGTCGGCGAGGCCGAGCGCGATGGCCTGCTGGCGCAGGTTCGAGAGCTGACCGCCCGGGATCTCGTGGTGGTAGACGCGACCGGTGGGGCCGGGCAGGCCCGACTCGAACGGCTTGTAGAGGCGACGCACCGCCTCCCAGTAGGGTTCGAGGTCGCTCACCGCGTCGAGCGAGATGCCCGTGTCGCGCTCGGTGTGCGCGAGCGCGGCCACGAGCGAGGACGCCGAGGGCTGGCTCGTGGTGCCGGCCATCGGGGCGCTCGCCACGTCGACGGCGTCGACGCCGGCTTCGCTCGCGGCCAGGAGCGTCGCGAGCTGGCCGCCCGCAGTGTCGTGGGTGTGCAGATGCACGGGCAGGTCGAAGCGCTCGCGGAGGGCGCTCACGAGCTTCGCGGCCGCGGTGGGCCGGAGCAGGCCCGCCATGTCCTTGATGGCGAGCACGTGCGCACCCGCGCCGACGATCTGGTCGGCGAGGCGCAGGTAGTAGTCGAGCGTGTAGAGGTCTTCGGCCGGGTCGAGCAGGTCGCCGGTGTAGCAGAGGGCGACCTCGGCGATGCTGTGCCCGGTCGCGAGGACTGAGTCGATCGCCGGACGCATCTGCGAGACGTCGTTCAGCGCATCGAAGATACGGAAGATGTCGACGCCCGTCGCCGCCGCCTCCCGGACGAACGCATCGGTGACCTCGGTCGGGTACGGCGTGTAACCGACCGTGTTGCGCCCACGGAGGAGCATCTGGATGTTCACGTTCGGCAGCGCCTCGCGCAGGGCCGCCAGGCGGTCCCACGGGTCTTCGCCGAGGAATCGCAGCGCGACGTCGTACGTGGCGCCGCCCCAGGCCTCGACCGAGAGCAGCTCGGGCGTCATCCGAGCGACGTAAGGTGCGACGGCGACCAGGTCCTTCGTGCGCACGCGGGTGGCGAGCAGTGACTGGTGGGCGTCGCGGAAGGTCGTCTCGGTGACGGCGAGCGGCGTCTGGGCGCGCAGCGCGGCGGCGAAGCCGGCCGGGCCGAGCTCGAGCAGGCGCTGGCGCGAACCGTCGGGCGCCGGCGTGGTGAGGTCGAGCCGGGGCAGCTTCTCGACCGGGCTGACGCTGATCGGTGCGGGGCCGTTCGGCTGGTTCACCGTGACATCGGCGAGCCAGTTGAGGATCTTCGTGCCGCGGTCCTTCGACACGCGGCCGCGGAGGAGCTGCGGCCGCTCGTCGATGAATGAGGTGCTGAGGTCTCCGGCGACGAACGCCGGGTCCTCGAGCACGGCCTGCAGGAACGGGATGTTCGTCGAGACGCCGCGGATGCGGAACTCGGCCAGGGCGCGCTTGGCGCGCGCGACGGCGGCGACGTGGTCGCGTCCTCGGCAGGTCAGCTTCGCGAGCATCGAGTCGAAGTGGGGGCTGATCTGCGCGCCCGGGTTGATCGTTCCGCCGTCGAGGCGGATGCCGGCGCCGCCGGGCGAGCGGTAGGTGGTGATCTTTCCGGTGTCGGGACGGAAGCCGGCCGTCGGATCCTCCGTGGTGATACGGCACTGGAGCGCGGCGCCGCGCAGGCGGATCTGGTCCTGCTCGAGGCCGAGCTCGGCGAGCGACGCCCCGGCGGCGATGCGCATCTGGGCGACGACGAGGTCGACGTCGGTCACCTCTTCGGTGACGGTGTGCTCGACCTGGATGCGCGGGTTCATCTCGATGAAGACGTGCTCGCCGGCGCGATCTCCCGCGGTGTCGAGGAGGAACTCGACCGTTCCCGCATTGACGTAGCCGATCGAGCGCGCGAAGGCGATGGCGTCGCGGTAGAGCGACTGGCGGATCTCGTCGGAGAGGTTCGGCGCCGGTGCGATCTCGATGACCTTCTGGTGGCGACGCTGCACCGAGCAGTCTCGCTCGAAGAGGTGCACGGTCTCGCCGTTCGAGTCGGCCAGCACCTGCACCTCGATGTGGCGAGGCCGCAGCACGGCCTGCTCGAGGAACATCGTGGGGTCGCCGAAGGCGCTGTCGGCCTCGCGCATCGCCTCTTCGAGGGCGGCCCGCAGCTCGGGCTTGGAATCGACGCGGCGCATGCCGCGCCCGCCGCCGCCGGCGACGGCCTTCGCGAAGATCGGGAACCCGACCTCGTCGGCCTGGGCGAGGAGCGCCTCGATGTCGCGCGAGGGCGGCGTCGACTTCAGCACCGGGACGCCGGCGGCGATCGCGTGCTCCTTCGCCGTCACCTTGTTGCCGGCCATCTCGAGCACGTGCTTCGGCGGACCGATGAACGCGATGCCGGCCTCGGCCGCGGCCTGGGCGAGCTCGGGGTTCTCGGAGAGGAACCCGTAGCCCGGGTAGATCGCGTCGGCGCCCGACTCCTTCGCCACACGGATGATCTCCGACACGTCGAGGTAGGCGCGCACAGGGTGGCCCGGCTCGCCGATCTGGTACGCCTCATCGGCCTTCAGGCGGTGCAGGGAGTTGCGGTCCTCGAACGGGTAGACCGCGACCGTCTTCGCACCGAGCTCGACTGCGGCACGGAACGCACGGATGGCGATCTCACCGCGATTGGCAACCAGGATCTTCGTGAACATGCAAGCCTTTCCGAACGGAATCCGCACAGCGAACGTTTAGGTATCGCCCGAGTAGTAAAGGTAACGTATCGGTCGTGCACGTTCTCTCCGTCAGCTCCCTGAAAGGCGGCGTCGGCAAGACCACCGTCACGCTCGGACTCGCGTCGGCGGCCTTCGCCCGCGGCGTCCGGACCCTCGTCGTCGACCTCGATCCGCAGTCCGATGTCTCGACCGGCATGGACATCCAGATGGCCGGTCACCTGAACGTCGCCGACGTGCTCGCCTCGCCGAAGGAGAAGATCGTGCGTTCGGCGATCGCCCCGAGCGGGTGGTCGCGGCAGAACCCGCAGTCGACGATCGACGTCATGATCGGCAGCCCATCGGCCATCAACTTCGACGGGCCGCACCCGTCGATCCGCGACATCTGGAAGCTCGAGGAGGCGCTCGCCAACGTCGAGGCCGACTACGAACTCGTGCTCATCGACTGCGCACCCTCGCTCAACGCACTCACCCGCACCGCCTGGGCGGCGAGCGATCGCGTGGCCGTCGTCACCGAGCCCGGCCTGTTCTCGGTGGCCGCAGCCGATCGCGCGCTGCGCGCGATCGAGGAGATCCGACGCGGACTCTCCCCCAGGCTCCAGCCGCTCGGCATCATCGTGAACCGCGCGCGCGTGCAGTCGCTCGAGCACCAGTTCCGCATCAAGGAGCTGCGCGACATGTTCGGCCCGCTGGTGCTCTCGCCCCAGCTGCCCGAACGCACCTCGCTGCAGCAGGCGCAGGGTGCCGCGAAGCCGCTCCACATGTGGCCCGGTGAGAGCGCAGAAGAGATGTCGGCGAATTTCGACCAGCTGCTCGACCGCGTGCTCCGCACCGCGCGCATCGGCGACTACGCCGGGCTGCCCGCCGAGATCGAGTCGCACGCGATCTGACGCGTGGGCGGCCGCGCGGCGGCCTCCGTGATCCGGCGTCGAATGTGACGCCGCATGACGAAGGAGTCCGTCGGGGCGGGGCTCAGGAGATCTTGCGGGACTTCGCGCCGCGACGTGCAGCGAGCTCGTCCATCGGATCGGCGGGCTGCGTGTCGAGCTCGACGAGCGTCGACTCTACCTCTCGGAGCACCTTGCCAACGGCGATGCCGAACACGCCCTGACCGCGGTTCACGAGATCGATGACCTCGTCGTCGGACGTGCAGAGGTAGACGCTCGCACCGTCGCTCATGAGCGTGGTCTGGGCGAGGTCTTCGACGCCCGCCTCGCGGAGCTGGGTCACGGCGGTGCGGATCTGCTGCAGTGAGATACCGGTGTCGAGCAGTCGCTTCACGAGCTTCAGCACGAGGATGTCGCGGAAGCCGTAGAGCCGCTGCGAACCGGAACCGGCTGCACCCCGAACGGTGGGTTCGACGAGTTGCGTGCGGGCCCAGTAATCGAGTTGGCGGTAGCTGATGCCGGCCGCGCGAGCGGCGACCGCCCCGCGGTACCCGGTGCCGTCGTCGTGCTCCGGCATCCCATCGGTGAACAGCAGGCCGAGGTCGTAACGCGAGCGCACGGTCTCACTCATCGAATCGCCCCTCTTCTGCTCCGTCACCCCGACGACGCGAGTTCCACGCTACCGAGGCGGAGGGCGTCCGCCAAACATATCGGGCCGATCGGCACGGCGTGTCGCGCGATCAGCGAGCGAGTCCGTCGAGCGTCGCACGCACGACGCTCGAGTGCACCGCCGCGAGGTGCCCGGCGAGTTCGCGCCCGCGTTCGGCCGCCCTGGCCTTGTCGGCGGCGTCGGCCCGCCGCGACGGTGCGATCGCGCGCTCGACGAGCGCCGCCTCGCGTTCGGCCGCCGCGCGGAGTCCGCGCAGGTGCCGCGGCTCGATGCCCACGGCCCGCAAGGCCGCGAGCGACCGCAGCACGCCGAGCGCTTCGTCGCCGTAGTGGTCGGACGCCGGCAGCAACGATGCCGAGACGGCGTCGTCGAGCAGCCCGGCGGTCGCGCCGGCCTCGGTGATGAGCTCGCTTCGGCCGTACCGCTTCGCGGCGCCGAGGAAGGCGCTCGCCCTCGTCGCACCGGGCAGCGCCGGAGTCTCGCCGGCGTCGATCGCCTCGAGGTGCGAACGGATGACCTTGAGCGGCAGGTAGTGATCGCGCTGCATCGAGAGCACGACGGTGATGCGCTCGACGTCGGCGGTCGAGAACTTGCGGTAGCCCGCTGCGGTGCGTGACGGAGCGATGAGCCGTTGCTCTTCGAGGAACCGCAGCTTCGACGGCGTCAGCTCGGGGAACTCGGGCTGAAGCCTGGCGAGGACCTGACCGATGCCGAGAAGTGGTGCCTGGCCGCTCGCGCGCGACGACGCAGCGGTGCTCGCCACTAGTCGCTCGCCACCGGAGCCAGGTCGCGTCGGGAGGCGTAGAACGTGAGCCGGAACTTGCCGATCTGCACCTCGGCGCCGTCGGACAGGAGGGCCGTCTCGATGCGGACCCCGTCGAAGTAGGTGCCGTTCAGCGAACTCAGGTCTCTGACCTCGAAGGCGGTGCGGTGACGGACGAACTCCGCGTGCTTGCGCGACACCGTCACGTCGTCGAGGAAGATCTCGGCATCGGGGTGCCGGCCGACCACCGTGACGTCGGTGTCGAGCAGGAACCGGGCGCCGGTGTTCGGCCCACGGCGCACGATCAGCAGCGCGGACCCCGAGGGCAGCGCGGCGATCGCCTCGTGCTCTTCAGCCGTGATGTCGGCGTCGATCGCGCCGAGCTGCGCCGCCGCCTCGCGACTGAACCCGATGGTCGCGTCGCCGACGCCGTCGACGACGGGTTGCGACGACGTGTGCGCCTGCTCGGGCACCTCGCTCGCCCCGTCGGCCTGAGTGTTGTCGGAATCAACCACGGCTACCTCCCTCTTCAAGCGTATCGGATCGAACGTCGCCTGCCACCCGCGGCATACGAATCACCCGAGCGGTCTCGATCGCGTAGATGACTCCCGCCCACCAGTAGAGGAACGCACCCCACAGGGTGATGGCCCAGCCGATGGGTTCGCTCACCGGAGCGACCGCCGGGAACGCGAGCCCCAGCATGATCACGGGCAGCCCGAAGAAGAGCGCGAAGGTCGCGACCTTGCCGAGCTGGTGCACCGGAAGCGGGCCGAAGCCGTGGTTCGCGAGCACGACGCCGAGGACGAGGAGGTACACGTCGCGCGCGACGATGACGACGACGATCCACCACGGCACGAGCTCTTGAGCGGCGAGCCCGAGGAGCGCGGCGAAGATGTACAGCCGGTCGGCGGCGGGGTCGAGCAGCTGCCCGAGGCGCGTGATCTGATCGAGCCGCCGCGCGAGGTAGCCGTCGAGCAGGTCGGTGAGGCTCGCGACGACGAGCACGACGAGCGCGAGCACGTAGTCGCCGGCGACGATGAGTACGAGGAAGACCGGCACGAGCGCCAGCCGGAGCATGCTGAGGATGTTCGGGATCGTCCAGATCTCCGAACCGCCGCCCCCAGCGCGCTCCCCAGCCACGCTGTCGATCCTATCCGTCGGCGGGGATGCCTCGCGGTCGCAGCTGCTCGGCCAGTCGAGGCCAGGACTCCGAGAATCGCGGGTGCAGTGGCATCCCCCCGACCTCGTCGAGGGGCACCCATCGCAACTCGATGCTCTCGGGGTCGCTCACCACCGGCTCGAACCTGACGAGCGCATCGGCGACGACCGTCGTGTACGACCAGTACCCGAGGTCGAGCACGCTCGTGAAGCGCACCGCGAGCGCCTCGGGCGGCACCCCCGCCTCTTCGCGGGCTTCGCGCACGGCAGCGTCGACCGCGGACTCCCCCTCGTGCCGTGCGCCGCCGGGCAGGCCCCAGGTGCCGCCGAAGTGGCTCCACACGGCGCGGTGCTGCAGCAGGATCTCGGCATCGGGACTGAGCGCGAGCAGCCCGGCCGCCCCGAATCGACCCCAGTACCGCTCCCCGCCCGGGCCTTCGACCCAGGCGTCACCGTTCGCACCGACCATGACACCAGCATGACGCACCCGCGCGCCCGCGTCGCCCCGGTCGTAGGCTTGGCGCATGGACGAACAGGCCCCGGTGCGCATCGACGCCTGGCTGTGGGCGGTTCGACGCTTCAAGACGCGGTCGGCCGCGACGGCAGCATGCCGAGCCGGGCATGTACGGGTCAACGGCGATCGAGTGAAGGCGGCGCAGCCGGTGCGCCCGGGCGACGAGGTGCGCGTGCGGATCGCCGGGTTCGACCAGCAGCTCGTGGTGCGGCGCACGATCGCCAAACGCGTCTCGGCGACGCTGGCCGCCGAGGCCGCCGAGGACCGCACGCCCGCTCCGCCCCCGCGCGAGGAGGTCGCGGCCGTCGTCGTCCGCGATCGCGGCGCAGGCCGCCCGACCAAGCGCGAGCGGCGCGACATCGAGCGGCTCCGCGGGCGATGAGACTCCCCCACCGCGCGACGCGGCGATGCGGGAGCGGCGATCGGCGCCCGCGCCGGGCGTAGCCTGAGGTCGTGCCGCAGGAACTCAGCCACGAACCCGACGCCCGACGCTACGTGCTCCGCATCGACGGCACGATCGCGAGCGTGCTCGACTACCGGGTGCTCGGCGATGCCGTCGCCTTCACCCGCACGTTCACGAACCCGAGCTACCGCGGCGGCGGACTGGCCGCCGAGGTCGTGCGGTTCGCGGTCGACGACGTCGAGGCGAACTCCGATCGGCACATCGTGCCGAGCTGCTGGTACGTGGGCGAGTGGTTCGACCGGCATCCCGAGCGTCGGGCGCTGCTCGATCCCCGGCTCGACTGACGGCCGTCGGAGCCGTCGGGCGGTGCGTCACGCCTCCGAACTCGGCGCGAGCCCGACGCACCGGGCGTCGGGCTCGCGGACGAGGTCGGTTCTTTCGCTCAGTACCAGTTGACCGACTGGGAGTGCCCCCACGCGCTGCACGGGCTGCCGTAGCCGCGCGCGATGTAGTCGAGGCCCCAGGCGACCTGGGTGGCGGCGTTGGTCTGCCAGTCCGCGCCGGCGCTGGCCATCTTGCTGCCCGGCAGCGACTGCGGGATGCCGGTCGCACCGCTCGACGCGTTGTACGCGGTGTACGACCAGCCCGACTCCTTCTGCCACAGCTGCACGAGGCACTGGAACTCGCCCTCGCCCCAGCCGTACTTCGTCGACGCCATCTCGCGCGCGACGGCCTTGGCGCCGTCGGGCGTGTTGGCTCGAGCGAGCGCCTCAGCAGCCTCCTGCGCCTTCACGGCCTGCACGCGGTCGTACTCGGCTGCCGAGGCTGCGGCCTTCGCCGCCTCGGCGCGGGTCTGCTTGGCGAGGTCGACGATCTCGTCGACGCCCAGCACTTCGTAGTCGCCGAGTGAGGCCACGGAGGCGGCGAGGCCGGCGGTGTCGGTCTTGCCGTCGACGGCGGCGAGCGTCGCGTTGGCCGCGGAGATCGTGTCCTCCGCATCGGCACGCGTGCGCGCCTCGGCGATCGCGCTGTAGGCGCCGAGCTGTTCGGAGCGCACCCCGCTCCCCTCGGTGAGGGCGGTCGTCGCGTCGATGCTCGCCTGCGTCGCGACCGCGGACTGCACCGTGAATCCGGTGCCGATCATCAACGCGATCCCGGCGACGGCACCGGCGGCGAGCAGCCGGCGGCGGGAGACGCGGCGGCGGCGGTTCGCACGGCGGGCGTGCTCGGGGAGTTCGGGGGCGGTGGTCTCGGGAGTGGGGGAAGTCTGGTTTCGCATGAGTTCTGAAGCTGCTCGGCATCTGGCTTTCGGTCAGGGGAACGGCCCCGAGCACGGCACAAGTCAGACACTCTGCCCCTTCAATCTGAACAGATCCTCAGTTCTGCCTGTGGGGTTCATGGGTGGGCTGCGGCGAGCGCGCGTCCCCGCGCGCGATACTGGGGGGATGCCAGAGGCAGCCCCCGCGCGATTCCCGTCCCCCGATCCGGGCGAACGCTGCCCGTGCCTGAGCGGCCTGACGTTCGGCGAATGCTGCCTGCGCCACCTCGGCGGAGGGTCGCCCGCGCCGACCGCGGTGCAGCTCATGCGCTCCCGCTACACCGCGTTCGTGGTCGGCGACGCGGACTACCTCCTCGCCACGTGGCATCCGTCGACCAGTCCTGTCGAGCTCGAACTCGACCCGTCGATCCGCTGGTACCGGCTCGACATCCTGCGCACGGAGCGCGGGGGGCCGCTCGACCGCGACGGCATCGTCGAGTTCGCCGCGCTCTATCGTCATGAGGACGAACGCGGCGAGCAGCGCGAGGTGAGCCGGTTCGACCGCAGCGACGACGGCTGGCGGTACCTCGACGCCGTGGGGTGATCCCGGGCTCCGCTTCCGGCGAACGCCGCCGGGAGTCAAAGGGAATCCAGAGTTTCACCGCCTACGGTGAGACTCGTGACTCCGCTCGACGGCACTCGTCCCACGAGGCATCCCGACTCCCCCTCCATGCTGACCGCACGCGCCCAGCGCACGCTCGAGACGATCGACGGCCAGACGCTCGACGAGATGCGTGCGCTCCGCGACGAGACGGAGCGGTTCATGCTGCGCTACAAGTTCGGCATGGACGAGGTGATCACGAAGCTCTCCATCCTCCGGGAGGAGTTCAACCAGACGCACGACTACAACCCGATCGAGCACATCTCGAGCCGGCTGAAGAGCCTCGACAGCGTGATCGAGAAGATGGCCCGCAAGGGCGTCGAGCCGAGCTTCGACTCCATCCGCGACACGGTGACCGACATCGCGGGGGTGCGCGTCACGTGCAGCTTCGTGTCGGACGCATACCGGATCTTCGAGCTGCTGACCGCCCAGCGCGACATCCGGGTGCTTCGGGTCAAGGACTACATCAGGGAGCCCAAGCCGAACGGCTACCAGAGCCTGCACGTCATCGTCGAGGTGCCCGTGTTCCTCTCGACCGGACCGCACCCGGTCGCGGTCGAGGTGCAGATCCGCACGATCGCGATGGACTTCTGGGCGAGCCTCGAGCACAAGATCTACTACAAGTACGACCGCCAGGTGCCGCAGGAACTCCTGGACGGGCTCACGGATGCGGCGCACACGGCCGCCGAGCTCGACACGCGGATGGAGCGACTGCACCGCGAGGTGCACGGGGCGCCGCACGCGGCGTCTGCGGCGAGCGCGGCGGGCGCACCGGGGTCGAGGGCCCGTTCACGCGACATCGCGGTCTGACCGGCCGCATCCCGAGCCCGGCCTCCGGGGCACCGGCCCGATCCGTCGCCCGGCTCAGCCTCCGAGCATGTTTCGCAACTCCTCGCTGACGCGAAGCGATCGGTCCCCCGGCATCCGGGCGACCCAACCTTCCACGAGCAGCACCTCCAGCACGTGGGCTCCGAGCGCACCAGCGAGATGCGGTCGCCGCTCGGTCCAGTCGAGGCAGCCGCGCACCGCCGGGCGACGGGACTGCCGCGGTGCCTCGTCGAGACGCAGGCGGCGGGCGAGCTCGCCGTCGGTCGCGAGGATCGTGCCCGGTGCACCGGCCTCGAGCGGCGCGATCGTGCGTTCCGAAACGAGACGGTCGGCGAGTTCGAGGGCGAACCGCCCGGCCAGGTGGTCGTAGCACGACCTCGCCTCGGCGAGGCGGCGGGCGGTCGCGGATTGCGTGTACGAGGTCACGGGTCGACGGGGTCCGAGCCGTTGCAGGGACTCGACGGCGTCGGCGACCTCGGGTCCGGCGAGCTCGAAGTAGCGGTGTCGGCCGAGGGACCGGGCCCGCAGGAGCCCGCCCTCGACGAGCCGGGCGAGATGGGCGCTCGCCGTCGCCGGCGACACGTGCGCGACCGAGGCCAGCTCGCCCGCCGGCAGTGCACGGCCGTCGAGCAGGGCGACGAGCATCGCCGCGCGCGCCGGTTCGCCCATCAACCGGGCGGGGATCGAGAGATCGGCGTCACCGTCCATGCCCCCACGATACGACGGGGACACTTCGGCGCTCGACGAACGGTCGGCGTCGTAGCGTCGGAGCATGCCGACCATCCATGACCGATCCGACGTCGCCCGCATCCTCGACGACCCGAGCTGGCGCGTTCCGGAGGCCGCACCCGGCCCGACGCCGTTCGAGCGCCTGCGGAGCGAGGCATCCAGGTTCGCCAACGGCCCTGCTCACGACGAGCGCCGCGCCTCGCTCGAGGCACGGCTCGCCGAGCTGGATCCCGCGCGGCTCGCGCTCGACGCGGGCGCCCGGGCTCGCGAAGCCCTCGCCGCGGGAGGGGATCCCGCGGAGATCGCGCGGCGCATCCCGGTTCGAACGCTCGCCGTCGCGCTGGACGCCGCCGACCCGATGACGGCGCCCGATGACGCCGCGACGCTGGCGGCGCCGTACGCGACCGGGATCCTCGGCGACGCAGATGAGGCCCTCGTGGACGCGGCGGCTGATCGATTGCTCGGTGCGCCTCCGTCGGAATGCGCCGCGGCGCTCGAGGCGCAGCTGCTCGTGCAGGCCCACGCCGCGACGGGTGGACTCATCGTCGCCGTGCTGCGCCGAGCGGCCCAGTCGCCGGATGCGGCGACCGCGGACCTGATCGGGGCCGTCCTCCGCGACACCCCGCCCGTCACCGTCACCCGGCGCGTCGCACCGCCGCTCGACCACAAGGAGAATGCCGACGATTCCGCGGATCGGCTCGTCGAGCTCCGCCTCGACGGCCCGGATCGCGATGCCACCGGGGCGGCGCCGCCGCGCGTGCTCGCCTTCGGCGCGGGTGCGCGGCGCTGCCCGGCGTCGGCGCACGCCGTCGCGATCACGGCCGCGGTCGTCGACGTGCTCCGGGAGCGCGCGTGCTGAGCCCGGCCGGGTTCCGCGCGCTGCACCGCCCCGGCGAGCCCCTGCTGCTGCCGAACGCGTGGGATCTCGCCTCCGCACGATGGCTCGTCGAGCAGGGCGCCGAGGTCGTCGGGACGACGAGCCTCGGCGTCGCCGTCGCCGCCGGCGAGGAGGACGGGACCGGTGCAGCGCTCACCCCCACGATCGAACTCGCTCGACGCCTCACCTCGGCGGGGATCGCCGTCACCGTCGACCTCGAGTCGGGCTTCACCGAGGAGCCCGCCGCGGTCGCCGAGCTCGCGGCGGAGCTCGCCGCCCTGGGCGTGGTCGGCGTGAACCTCGAGGATTCGACCGCCGACGGCCGCCTGGTCGCCCCCGCGGCGTTCGCCGAGAAGCTCGCGGCGGTCGCCGCAGCCGCTCCTCGCCTGTACCTCAACGCACGAACCGACGCGTTCTGGGTCGACGCGTTTCCGCCCGATTCCCGTGCGGTCGCGGCGCGGACCTCGGAGACCCTCGAACGGGCGCGACGCTACCACGACGCCGGCGCATCCGGTGTCTTCGTGCCGGGCGAGCTCGACGACCGCACCATCGCGGCGCTCGTCGACGGCATCGCCGCGCCGCTCAACGTGCTCGCGCAACCCGGCCGCGGCATCCGCGAGCTCGGCCGGCTCGGCGTCGCCCGCGTGAGCACCGGTTCGCTGCTGTTCCGCGCCGCGCTCGCGGCGGTCGGCACCGTGCTCGGCGAGGTGCGCGACGGCGCCGTGCCCGGGACGACGGCGCTCCCGATCCCCGACTACGCGACGGCGGCCGCGCTCGGCCGGGACATCGCCTCGCCGTCACCCCGCTGAGTCGTCGTCGACCTTCTTCGCACGACTCGGCTGCACGCGCATCGGCTCCCCCGGCATCTTCGGGAAGTCGGGCGGGAACGGCAGCTCGCCGAGCCCGTCGTCGAGGTCGCGCCGCCACCAGTCGAGCAGGGTGTCGATGCGACCGGGCCGGTCGTGCATTCCCGCCCACGGGTCCCCGCGTTCGGCGAGGCGGGCCGGCACCGTGCGCACCGTGTGGCTGGTGGGGTCGGTGCGCTCGAGCTCGCTCCATTCGAGCGGGCAGGAGACGGTCGCCGCGGGCGTCGGTCGCGGGCTGTACGCCCCCGCCATCGTGCGGTCGCGGTTCGCCTGGTTGTAGTCGATGAAGATGCGGTCGCCCCGCTCCTCCTTCCACCAGTTCGTGGTCACCTCGTCGGGCAGGCGGCGCTCGAGCTCGCGGCCGAGGGCGATCACGGCATGGCGGACGTCGAGGAACTCGTGCTCGGGCTCGATCGGCGCGAAGACGTGGATGCCCCTGCTGCCCGAGCTCTTGACGTACCCGGTGAGCCCGACCTCCTCGAGAAGCTCCCGGAGGGCGAGCGCGACGGGCACGGCCTCGGCGAAGCCGGTGCCGGGCTGCGGATCGAGGTCGATGCGGAGTTCGTCGGGAAAGTCGGAGCGATCGGCGCGCGATGCCCAGGGGTGGAACACGATCGTGTTCATCTGCGCGGCCCACACAGCCGCGGCGGGCTCGTCGAGCACGAGCTGCGGATGCCGGCGCCCGCTCGGATAGGTGACCGTGACGGCCCGCACCCACTCGGGCGCGCCCTTCGGCGGGTTCTTCGAGAAGAACTGCTCGCCGTCGATGCCGCCGGGGAAGCGCTGCAGCGAGACCGGCCGGTCGCCGTTCGCCTCGATGAACGCGTCGCCGACGGCGACGAGGTACTCGGCGAGTTCGCGTTTCGTGACGCCGGCTTCGGGCCAGATCACGCGTGTCGGGCTCGAGAGCCGCACCGCCCGGTCGCCGAGCGGTCCTGGAACAGTGAGCTCGATCGCGTCGCCGGCCATGGCTGCGACGCTACTCCGTCGCAGGCGGGAGCGCAGCAGGCGCGCGTGGACTCAGGCGGGCTCGCGCTGGTATCTGACGGCGGCTCTGGCCCTCGCCTTCGCCGCCTCGACCTCCCGGTCCTTCGGCGGCGCGTGCGTGACGAGTTCGTCGAGCAGGTGCTGCGTGATGTGCGCGATCTCGGCGACCGCCCGATCGAAGGCCTCGGCGTTGGCCTTGGAGGGCTTCGTCGAACCGCTCACCTTGCGGACGAACTGCAGCGCGGCGGCGTGCACCTCGTCGTCGGTCGCGGCCGGCTCGAAGTTGTGGAGGGTGTGGATGTTCCTGCACATGCGGTGCAGCCTACGCCTCAACTCCGAGGATCGCTCGCCTCGGTCGTGGCCGGCACGGGCTGCAGCCGGAACAGCCGCACGACGCGCCCGGACTCGCGCTCGTACGCGCGATAGCCCGGCCATTGCGCCTCGATCAGCGACCAGACCGCGTCACGGTCGGCCTCGTCGACGCGGATCGCGCGCACCGGCATCCGCCGGCCGCGCACGGTGATCGCGGCGTCGGGATGCGCGATGAGGTTGTACGTCCACGCCGGGTGCCGATCGCGTGCGAAACTCGTGCCCGCGACGATCGCCCGGCCGTGGCCGTCTGGCGTGTACATGAGCGCGGATTCGCGCGGTTCGCCCGAACGCGCGCCCGTCGTGTGCAGCACGAGCGACGGCACGAGGAGCCCGCTGAGCTGCACCCGGCCCCCGCTCAGCCAGGCCAGCAGGCGCTCGACCGGCGGGAGCAGCCGGGGCGCCGCCCAGCGGAACAGGCGCGTGCGGGTGAGCGGCGAGACGACGGAGCGGACGAGGTGCACGACGGTCGGCATGCGCTCCATTCTGCAGGCCCAGCCGGCGCCGCGTCGACGCGGACCGCCGACCGCCCGGGTCGAGCATCCGCGCCTCAGGACCCGCTCGCCCGCGCTGCGACGGCACGGTGGTCGGCGACGATGTAGGCGCCCGCGATCAGGATGACCTGGCTCGAGAGGTTGAGCCAGATGAGGAGGGCGATGAGCGCGGCGAAGGAGGCGAGCAGGGGGTTGGCCATCGCTCCCCCGACGAACAGGCCCGACAGAACCTGCAGGCCGGTGAGCCCGAGCCCGCCGATGACGGCGCCCCGCCAGAGCGAGCGGGCGCGAACGCGGATCCCGGACAGCAGCCGGAACAGCGCCGCGATCGCGCAGGAATCGATCGCGAAGGCCAGCATCACCGACACGGTGCGGGTGAGCGCGTCGAACCAGGGCGATCTCGTCGAGACCCCCAGCCAGTCGAACACGGTACCGAGCGCCGCGGTGCTCGCCACCATCATCACGGCCGAGATGACGAAGGCGGCGCCGAACCCGATCGCGAACACGAAGTCGCGGAACATCAGCCATCCGAAGAACCGCGGATCGTCGGGCTGCTCGGCGAGATCGCGGAATGCGACGCGGAGCGAGCCGATCGCGCCGATCGCCGCGCCCACGAGACCCACGAGTGCGAGGACTCCCGCAACGCTGAGCGTCAGGGGTTGCAGCAGCTGGTCGGGGTGGATCAGTGCGTTCTCGCCGACGAGCCCCGGGATCACCGAGTCGAGCGCCTCGACGAGGGCCTCGATCGCCTCGGGTCGACCCGCCAACCAGACCCCCGCGACGGCGAAGCCCAGGAACACGCCGGCGAACACGGAGAACAGCGCCCGGTAGGTCACACTGTCGGCGAGCATCGGGCCGTGGAGGGTGAAGTAGCGGACGATCGCCTGCACCGGAACGAGCCGGAGCGCCCACTTCCACACGCGTTCGCCCCGGCGGACCAGTGCCTGCCAGAACGAGCCGATCCCGCGCGCCATCACTGTGTCAGGCTATCGAGTGCCTCGGAACACGGGCCACCCCGTCGTTGTTGAGGACTTCGGGTGCTCGAAGCGCCCGGCCCATCCAGAACCAGGAGAGAGACACCATGAGCACACGAACCGAGACCGCGATCCTCGCCGGTGGATGCTTCTGGGGTGTTGAGGATCTGATCCGCAAGCGCCCCGGAGTGCTCGACACCCGCGTGGGCTACACCGGCGGCGACGTGCCGAACGCGACCTACCGCAATCACGGCACGCACGCCGAGGCCATCGAGATCGTGTTCGACCCCGAGACGGTGAGCTATCGCGAGCTGCTCGAGTTCTTCTTCCAGATCCACGACCCCTCGACGAAGAACCGGCAGGGCAACGACATCGGCACGAGCTACCGGTCGGCGATCTTCCCGACGAGCGACGAGCAGGAGCGCATCGCGCGCGACACGATCGCCGATGTCGACGCCTCCGGGCTCTGGCCCGGGCCGGCGACCACCGAGGTGTCGCCCGCCGGTCCGTTCTGGGAGGCCGAGCCCGAGCACCAGGACTACCTCGAGCGCTACCCCAACGGGTACACGTGCCACTTCGTGCGCCCCGGCTGGAAGCTGCCGAAGCGCGACGCCGAGACCGTGGCATAGCGAGCCGGAGACGGCGAAGGGCCGCGGCGGACGTGAGTCCGCCGCGGCCCTTCGTGCGTTCAGCCGGTGCCCGCGAAGCGGATCAGTACCAGCCGTTCGACTCCGAGTGGTCCCACGCGCCGCAGGGGCTGCCGTAGCGGTCGGAGATGTAGCCGAGGCCCCAGGCGATCTGCGTCGCGGCGTTGGTCGCCCAGTCGGCACCGGCCGAGCCCATCTTCGAGCCGGGCAGTGCCTGCGGGATGCCGTAGGCGCCGCTCGAGGGGTTCTCGGCGTAGACGTTCCAGCCGGACTCACGGTCCCAGAGGGACACGAGGCATCCGAACTGGTCGTCGCCCCAGCCGCGAGCCGCGAGCATGTCGCGGGCGATCGCCTGCGCGCCGCTCGGGTTGGCGGGGCCGCTCGGGCGCGAACCGCCCGACGACTCCGACTCGGCGGAGGCGGCTTCCTCTGCGGCGGCGGCCTCGGCTGCTGCGCGAGCGGCGGCCTCGGCGGCCGCCTTCTTCTCCGCCTCGACGCGGTCGGCGGTCGCGATGGCCTTCTTCACCGTGGTGGTGTGCGCGACGGTCGTCTCGGCGAGCTCGAAGACCCGCTCAGGCGCGAGCAGGCGGTAGTCGTCGAGCGCGGCGACCGACGACGCCAGCGCGGTCGCGTCGGCCTTGCCCTTGGCGGCGGAGAGGGTGTCCTCGGCGCCGTTCAAGGTGTCTTCGGCGGTCTTGACCGCCCGCGCCTCGAGGATGTTGGAGTGAGAGCCGAGCTGCTCGACGCGCAGGTCGGTGGCGGCGCTCAGCTCGGCCGTCGCGGCGATGCTGTCGTTCTGCGCGGCCACGGCCGACTGCAGGGCGAAGCCCGAGCCGACCAGTGCGCCGACGGCGACGACGGCCCCGGCGGCGATGATCGGACCCCGGCGCCAACGGCGACGCTCTCGGCGCTCGCGTCGGCTGAGGCCGGGTTCGGGGGTGGGGAGGTCAGGGGTGTTGGAAGGAGAAGACTGGTTCTGCATGACTTTCACATGGGCGGCCGGCCTGCGCGAACGCGGGCGAGCCTTCGGTCGACGTTCCTCGGACGCGGGGGCGCCCGGGCGAAGTGGCCAGTCTGCCGAGAGGTTCTGGACGGAACCTCACTTCTTCCTGTGAAAGTCCTCCGAAACCGAGCAGTGCTCGGTATTTGATCGGACGCGGCACCGAGCGACCGATCACTCCATGCCGTCGTCGCCCTCGGGCACATCGAGCCGGCGCGGGCCCGCACCGTCGTCGCCGAGGGCGTCGTCGGGGTTGAGGAGACCGCAGGCCTTCATCGAGAGACATCCGCAGCCGATGCAGCCGGTGAGTTCGCGTTCGAGCCGCTCGATGCCGAGCCGACGCTCCTCGAGCCGCCGCTTCCATCGACGCGAAGCGCGCTGCCAGTCCTCGTGGCTCGGCGTGCGATCGAGGGGAACGTGCTCGAAAGCCTGCTGGACGTCGCCGAGCGGGATGCCGAGTCGTTTCGCGACGACGACGAGCGAAACCCGGCGCAGCATGTGCCGCGGGTAGCGCCGCTGGTTGCCGCCCGTGCGCTGGGAGGCGATGAGACCGAGCTCCTCGTAGAAGCGCAGCGCCGAGGGTGCGACGCCCGTGCGTCGGCTCATCTCGCCGACGGTGAGGAGCTCGTCGGGGCCGTGCTTCGGGGGCGCGTGATCGACCAGTTCGACCGGCTCGGTTCCGCTTGCGGCGAGCGCGGCGGATGCCTCGTGCCCGGCCGGATTCGCGCGCTCCGCCATCCCGCGACCCCTCTCGATTGGACTTCAAGGCTACTTGAGGTTTTAGGCTGGTCGCATGCGTTCCATCCCCGGAGTGATCCTGTGACCTACGTGATCGCCCTCCCGTGCGTCGACCTCAAGGACAAGGCGTGCATCGACGAGTGTCCCGTCGACTGCATCTACGAGGGCGAGCGCTCGCTCTACATCCACCCCGACGAGTGCGTCGACTGCGGTGCGTGCGAACCCGTCTGCCCCGTCGAGGCCATCTACTACGAGGACGACCTGCCCGACGAGTGGGCCGACTACTACAAGGCCAACGTCGAGTTCTTCGAGATCTCGGTCGACGGCCGCGCTCCCCTCGGCTCCCCGGGCGGTGCCGCGAGGACGGGGGGCCTGCCCTACGACCACCCGATCGTCGCCGCACTGGCGCCGCAGGGCGGGCACGAGTGAACCCGGCCCGCCACACCGCGCTCACCGAACCGGTCGATCCCGAGATCGCCGCACGCGGCGATGACTTCAAGGCCGCCTTCCGCGTGCACCCGGCCGGAGTCGCCCTCGTCTCCGCGGCGAGCGCGACGGGCCCCGTCGGCCTCACCGCCTCGAGTCTCGCCTCGGTCGCGGTCGACCCGCCCGTGCTGTCGTTCTCGGTGACTCGTGCGACGGGGTCGGCGGGTGCGCTCCTCGGCGCCGACACCCTCGTCGTGCAGCTGCTCGCCGACCACCAGGCCGACGTCGCCCGGGCGTTCGCCCGATCCGGCGCGCCGCGCTTCACCGCCGAGCAGGGGTGGACCCGCCTGCCGACGGGCGAACCCGTGCTCGCCGACGCGCGTGCGGCGTTCCGCTGCCGCGCACTGCAGCTGGTGCCGGTCGGCAGTTCGACGCTCGTCGTCGCCGAGGTGCTCGAGGTGATCCCGGGCCCGGCCGCTCCCCCGCTCGTCTATCACGATCGCCGCTTCCTCAGCCTCGACCCCGAGGCATCCGAACTCTGAATCACGGCCGTGCACAACCGTGCGCGGCCACCCCGCGAAAAGGAGACACCTCTCATGTCGACGTACACCCTGCCCGACCTGCCGTACGACTACGCGGCACTCGCCCCGCACATCTCGGCGACGATCATGGAGCTGCACCACTCGAAGCACCACCAGGCCTATGTGACGGGGGCGAACACCGCGCTCGAGCAGCTCGCCGAAGCCCGCTCGACCGGCAACCTCGCGAACGTCAACAAGCTCGAGAAGGACCTCGCGTTCAACCTCGGCGGCCACATCAACCACAGCGTCTTCTGGCAGAACATGTCGCCCGACGGCGGCGGCGCCCCCGAGGGCGAGCTCGCGGCCGCGCTCGAAGACGCCTTCGGCTCGCTCGACGCATTCCGCGCGCACTTCGGCGCGACCGCGCTCGGCGTGCAGGGCTCGGGCTGGTCGGTGCTCGCGTGGGATTCCGTGAGTGCACGCCCGGTCGTGTTCCAGCTCTTCGACCAGCAGGGCAACGCGCCGCTCGGCGTGACCCCGCTGCTGCAGCTCGACGTGTGGGAGCACGCCTACTACCTCGACTACCGGAACGTGCGCGCCGACTACGTGAAGGCGTTCTGGGAGGTCGTGAACTGGGCCGACGTCTCCGCCCGCTTCGAGCGCGCCCGCACCGCGACCGACGGACTGATCGTGCCGGGTATCGTCTGAGCATGTCCACTGATCGTGCGAAGCGGCGCCGACGCCCGCGTCGGCGCCCCTCGCACGCCCTCCTCGCGGTGCAGATCCGCCGGTGGGGCCTCGTCGCGATCATCGCGCTCGTCGCGGCGGGTGCGGTGATCGCGGCCCTGCAACGCTGAGCGCACGCTAGCGTGGGGCCATGTCCCGAACTCGTGAGCGGCGTTCCGCGTGATCTCCGTCGACGAGTACCGAGCGCGCCTCGCGGCGAGCCTTCCCGTGCTCGCGGCAGAACGGCTTCCGCTCGACGAGGCCCTCGGCGCCGTGCTCGCCGAGACCGTCGTGACGCGCTGGCCGATCCCGCTCTTCGACAACTCGGCGATGGACGGCTACGCGGTGCACGCCGCCGCCTCTCAGGCGGGTGCGCGGCTCAGGGTCGTCGCCGACCTCGCCGCCGGCTCCCCCGACGACCCGCCGGTCGCGCCGGGCGAGGCCGTCCGCATCATGACGGGCGCCCCGATGCCCTCGCAGGCCGACGCGGTCGTTCCCCTCGAGGACACCGAGCTCGGGCTCGCCGGCGCAGCGGCGGGCAGCGCACCGCCCGACTGGGTGACGGTCGCGCGGGCACCGGTCGTCGGTGCGCACATCCGCAGGGCGGGCGAGGATGCCTCGGCGGGCGAACCCGCGGTCGTGGCCGGCCGCGAACTCGGGCCGTGGCAGCTCGCGGCGATCGCCTCGGCCGGGCACGAGCACGTCATCGCCAGGCGGATGCCCCGGGTCGCCGTGCTGTCGACGGGATCCGAGCTGGTGGCGCCCGGCGCGGTCCCCGCGCGCGGTCAGATCCCCGAGTCGAACTCGGTGCTCGTCACCGCCGCCCTGCGCGCCGCCGGTGCTGTCGTGGTGAGCGCGACCGTCGTGCCCGACGACGAGGACTCCCTCCGGGTCGAGGTCGAGCGTACGCTCGGCGACGCGGCGACCGCGCTCGACGGTGAACGACTCGGCGTCGATGCGGTCGTGCTCACCGGCGGAGCCGCCGTCGGCGCCTTCGACCCCGTGCGGGCCGTGCTCGGTGCGGCCGGTTCGGTGCGGTTCGACGCGGTAGCGCTGCAGCCCGGCCGGCATCAGGGTTTCGGGGTCATCGGCGGCACACCCGTGTTCTGCCTGCCCGGCAACCCGGTCGCGGTCGCGGTCTCGCTCGAGCTGATCGTGCGACCCGCCCTGCGAGCGATGGCCGAGCACGCCGAGCCCGAGCGGCCCCGCTTCCGGCTGCCCGCCGTCACCGGCTGGGCATCGCCCGCCGGGCGCACCCAGGTGGTGCCGGTCGTCGTCGAGACGAGCGGCGTCGCCCCGGTCGCGGGGCGCGCGAGCGGCTCGCACCGGGTGCGCTCGCTCGCCGAGGCGACCGCGTTCGCCGTAATTCCGCCCGAGGTCGGGCTGGTCGAGGCCGGCGATCTCGTCGAGGTGATCCTGTGCAGGTGAGCGGCGGCGCGCGCAGGGCGAGCATCCCGCGGGCCGCGATCGTGCTCGCGGGCGGCCGCGCCGCACGGCTCGGCGGCGCCGACAAGGCCTCGGTCGAGGTCGACGGCCGTGCGCTCCTCGACCACGTGCTGGCCGCGGTCGAGGGCTGCCGTCAGCTCGTCGTCGTGGGCCCGCCGGCGCTCGCCCGCCCCGGTGTCGTGCTCGTGCGCGAGGACCCGCCCTTCGGCGGCCCCGTCGCGGCGATCGCGGCGGCACTCGCCGTGCTCGAGGCATCCGCCGACGAGGCCTGGCTGCTCGCCTGCGATCTGCCGCGCGCCGCACGCGTCGTCGAGCTCCTCGGCGACGCCCCCCTGCCGGGCGGCGTCGACGGCCTCGCACTCGTCGACGCCGACGCGCGCATCCAGTGGCTCGCCGGGCGCTACCGGGTGACCGCGCTGCGCGACGCGATCGCGGCGCTGCCCGAGGTCGCCGACGCCTCGATGCGCGCGCTCCTCGCTCCCCTGCGGATCGCGACCCGGCCCGACCCCGACGGCGCCGCGCTCGACCTTGATACCTGGGCGGCCATCGAGCACTATCGGAGCATGACCGACACTCCCGAAGGGCTCGACACCTGGGTCGCCGAACTCGCAGCTGAGCTCGGGCTCGACGAGCCCGCGGTGCCGACGGCGCTGCTGCTCGATCTCACGAGGGAGGCCGCGCACACCGTCACCCGCCCGGCCGGACCGCTCACGACCTACCTCATCGGCCTCGCCGTCGCGCAGGGCATGAGCCCCGCCGACGCCGCCGCGGCGACGCGCAGGGCGATCGCCGACCGCGCCGGCTGAGACTCAGCCGTCGGCCGCGGCGAGCTGCCCGCAGGCGCCGTCGATCTCCTTGCCGCGGGTATCGCGGATCGTGGTCGGGATGCCGGCCGCCTCGAGGCGGCGCACGAACTCCTGCTGCACGTCCTTCTCTGAGGCCGTCCAGATCGATCCGGGCGTCGGGTTGAGCGGGATCGGGTTCACGTGCACCCAGCCGTGGCCGCGTTCGTTGAGCTTCTCGGCGAGCAGGTCGGCGCGCCAGCCGTGGTCGTTCATGTCCTTGATGAGCGCGTACTCGATCGACACGCGACGCCCGGTCTTGTCGAAGTACGCACGGGCGGCGTCGAGCGCCTCGTCGACCTTCCACCGCGAGTTCACCGGGATGAGCTCGTCGCGCAGCTGGTCGTCGGGCGCGTGCAGGCTGAGGGCGAAGGTGACCGGAAGGTCTTCGTCGGCGAGCTTCTTGATCGCGGGCACGAGGCCCACGGTCGACACCGTGATGCCGCGGGCCGACATCCCGAGTCCGTCGGGCGCGGGGGCGAGCATGGTGCGCACGGCCGACATCAGTCGGGCGTAGTTCGCGAGCGGCTCCCCCATGCCCATGAACACGATGTTCGAGACGCGGTCGGGCGTGTGGTCGCCCTTCTTGCGTCCGCCGAGCTCGCCGCGGGCGAGCGCGGCGTTCGCCATGACGACCTGCTCGATGATCTCGGCGGCCGACATGTTGCGGGTGAGACCGGCCTGGCCGGTCGCGCAGAACGGGCAGTTCATGCCGCAGCCGGCCTGGCTCGAGACGCACAGCGTGATGCGGCCCGGGTAGCGCATGAGCACCGATTCGACGAGGGCGCCGTCATGCAGCTTCCAGAGGAATTTGATCGTGTCGCCGTTGTCGGTCGCGAAACGTCGCACCTCGGTGAGCAGCGGCGGCAGCACCGCCGCGACGAGGCCGTCGCGCGAGGCCGCCGGCAGGTCGCTCATCTCGGCGGCGTCGTTCGTGTGGTGCACGAAGTAGTGGGTGGCGAGCTGCGCGGCGCGATAGCCGGGGAACCCGAGTTCGGCGACGTGCGCCTTGCGGTCGGCCGGCGCGATGTCGGCGAGGTGCACGGGCGGCTTGCCGCGCTTCGGCGAGGCGAACTGCAGCATCGGACGCCCGTCGGGGCCCTTCTTCTGCTCCCAACCCTCGGTCGCGGGGCGGACCTGACGGGGTTTGGTGCGGCGCACCGCGTCGGCGGCGGTCTGATCTGTCGTGTTCGTCACCTTGCAAGGGTACGCGGCCCGGCCGAGTGAATGCCGGATGCCGCGTGCAGCCGAGATCGCGAGGCCGCTGCTTGCCCGCCGAATCGCGACCCGAGTGCCACACTTGAGGGCATGGCCGAAGTCATCGCCGTCCACGGCGACCTGACCGAGCAGCGCGTCGACGCGATCGTCAATGCCGCGAACAACGCCATGCGCGGCGGCGGCGGCGTCGACGGTGCGATCCACCGTGCGGGCGGCCCCGCGATCCTCCGTGACTGCATCGCGCGCTTCCCCTACGGGCTCGCGACCGGCGACGCCGGCTGGACGGTGTCGGGCGAACTGCCCGCCACCTGGGTCATCCACACCGTCGGGCCGAACTTCGCCGCCGGCGAGCGCGAACGCCCGCTCCTCGCCTCGTGCTACCGGCGTTCGCTCGCGGTCGCCGACGACCTCGGCGTGCGGAGCATCGCCTTCCCGCTCGTGAGTGCCGGCGTGTACGGGTGGCCGCTGCGCGATGCGATCGCGGTCGCGATCGACACGATCCGGGATGCCGACACGCGCGTCGAGCAGGCCGCGATCGTCGCGCGCGATGCGACGATCTTCGTCGAGGTCGAGGCGGCGCTGCGCGCGGGCTCGTAGGGTCAGTCGCTCGTGAGGATGACGAGCTCCCGGGTCGCGCGCGTCATCGCGACGTAGCGGTCGACGGCGCCCTGCACGCCGTCGGCGCCGCCCGTATCGTCGCCCTCGCCCTCGCCCTCGCCCTCGCCGAAGCGCTCGGGATCGACGAGCACGACGAGGTCGAACTCGAGCCCCTTCGAGAGCTCGGGCGTGAGCGAGCGGACTCGCACGGTTCCGGCGAAGCCGGGGTCGCCGATGACGCAGGCGGTTCCCTCGGCGTGCTCGGTGAGCCATGCGTCGAGGATCGCGGGCAGTGCGGCGCGCGCGCCGCGGCGCACCGGTACCCCGCTGCTCCTGATCGACGTCGGCACGTTGGCATCGGGCAGCGCAGCCCGGATCACCGGCTCGGCCACCGCCATGACCTCCTCGGGGGTTCGGTAGTTGATGCCGAGCGTCGCGATGCGGGTGTTCGCGAGGCCGATGCGGGCGAGCCGCTCCTGCCACGACTCGGCGAAGCCGTGCCTCGCCTGGGCGCGGTCGCCGACGATCGTGAAGCTCCGCGAGGGGCAGCGAGCGAGCAGCATCGTCCATTCGGCGTCGCTGAGCTCCTGCGCCTCGTCGACGATGACGTGCGCGAAGGGGCCGGCCAGCAGCTCGGGGTCGGTGCGCGGCGCCGTGATCTCGTCGGCGAGGGTGTTGCGGAAGTCCTGTCCGCCGAGCATCGACATGATCGCCATCTCCGAGTCGTCGGCCGCGACGAGCTCCTCCCTGACCCGCTCGCGCTGCTCCTGCTCGGCCGCGGCAACCAGCCGCTGCCTGCGGCGGCGCCGGGTCGCCTCGGGGTCGCCGATGCGGCGGCGCGCGGCATCGAGCATCGGCAGGTCGGCGGTCGTCCAGGCGCGGGCGTCGGTGCGCTGCAGCGATGCGACGTGCTCGGGTGCGAGCCCCGGCGCGCATCGTCGCAGGTAGGCGGGCACCGACCAGAGGTCGGCGACGACGCCGGCCGGGTCGAGCAGCGGCCAGGCCCGGTTGAACACGCCCACGAGTTCGTCGTGCTGCTCGAGGGCACGGCGCAGCAGCGCGGGCGGCACATCGTCGTGGTCGTCGTGCTGGTCGATGAGGATCGCGAGGAGGGTCTCCCAGACCTCCCCGCGGGCGTCGTTGTGCGGCGTGCCGGGTTCGGGCGACTCGAAGGCCTCGGCCCAGTCTGCCGGGGTCAGGCGCAGCTCGCCCGAGGCGGTCTCCACGAGCAGCTCGTCGCGCGGCGGCGTCTCGTACGCCGCGACCGCCCGCTCGACGGCGTGGACGAGCTCGCTCGAGGCCTTCAGCCGGGCGACGGCCGGGTCGAGCTCGGGGCGGGCCTCGGCACCCTCGTCGACGAGGTCTCGGAGGGTCGCCATCTGCACGCCCTCCTCGCCGAGGCTCGGCAGCACGTCGTCGACGTAGGCCATGTAGGCATGGCTCGGCCCGACGAACAGCACACCGCCGCGTCGTGCGTCGAGACGGCGATCGGAGTAGAGCAGGTACGCCGCGCGGTGCAGGGCCACGACCGTCTTCCCGGTACCCGGTCCGCCGTCGACGACGAGGGCGCCGCGAGAGCTCGCGCGGATGATCGCGTCCTGATCCGACTGGATGGTGCCGAGCACGTCGCGCATTCGCGGTGAACGGTTCGACCCGAGGCTCGCGATGAACGCCGACTGGTCGTCGAGCGCGAGACCGCCCGCGACGGCGCCGGCCGTGAACGACTCGTCCCAGTAGTCGGTGATGCGTCCGCGCGTCCAGCGGTAGCGCCGCCGGCTGACGATCCCCATCGGGTCGGCATGCGTGGCGCCGAAGAACGGTGCCGCGGCGGGGGCGCGCCAGTCGATGAGCAGCGGCTCACCATCGCCGTCGGACAGGCCGAGGCGGCCGATGTAGACGATCCCGCCGCCGTTCGCGCCGCCCTCGGTGTCGGTCGCGGGCGCCGCGACCATGCGGCCGAGGCAGAGGTCGAGTCCGAAGCGTCGCAGCAACCGCAACCGGGCGGTGAGCCGGTGGATCTCGAGGTCGCGCTCGAGTGCCGCCTGCCCGCCGCCGCCCCGCGCAATGCGCTGCTCGTCGAGGCGGGCCGTCAGCTCGGCGATCTGGTCGTCGAGGCTCGCGGCGATCGCCGCGAAGTGCCGCTCGTCGGCGGCGATCAGCTCAGGCGCCGCCTTCGCGGCGAGGCGCTCGGGCAGAGCGAAGGCGGTGGTGCGCAATGGGGTCAAACGATCAGCTCCAGTCGACGGAAGCGTCAATTCTGCGCCCGTCGGGGGCCCTTGCCGCAAGCCCCCCACCCCGCGATATCATGGAAGCGGCGGGAGGTACTCCCGCCTTTCGCGTGTCCGGGGCGATGGCGGGAGCTCGCTCAGCCGGAGCGACGCCGTTCGAAGAGGCGCGCGGCCGCCGCGAGATTCTCCCTGACGAAGTCCTCGGGCTCGGCGGCGATGAGTTCGTGCATCCGACCCAGAACGGCATCCGCGCCGGGCAGGTCGAAGACGATGCATCCGGCGGCGTTGCGCACATCCCAGTCGTCGTCCTCGGCGGCGAGCGCGATCATCCGCTCGCGACACGAATCGAGCAGTTCTGCATCGTCGAAGGTCAGGATGCCGAACACCGAGATCGCCTCGAGACGCACGAGATCCTCCTCGTCGGTCGATTCCGCGACCGACAGCAGAAACGGCACCAGCACCGGCGTATCGCCATCGGCGGGAACCAGGATTCGCAGGCCCGCCCGCCGCTCATCCGCGGTCAGCGTCGGAAACGCCGCCAACAGCTCCTGAACCTGCTCCGAGAGGTGGGTCACAGTGCGGCCGTCACCCACCAGACGATGATGAACAGCCCCATCGCGACGAAGACCAGGCCGACCGCGAGGAACATCGTCGGGCTCGGGCCGCGGGCCCCCGCCCGCCCGGCACCTGCCTGACGCTCTGCCGTGATGGCGGCGGCAAGCCACCGGCGTCGCACGACGAGCACGGCACCTCCGACGAGCGCGATGACGGCCCATGCGAGGGCGAAGACGAGGCCGGGTTCCACCCGAACAGCCTACCGGCGGCCTGCTGACTACACTCGCAGCCATCATCACGTCTCGTGTTGCCGAGTATCGCGGCGTAGTCGGGAGTTGACGTCTCGGCGACACCCGAGACTCCCATGACGTCGCGTAAAGCACGTCGAGTGCACGACTGGGCTTCCCCCGTGACGACAAGAGAGGCTCGGAATCTCGCGACTTCCGCGTGATTCCGAGCCTCTCCTCGGTCGGGCTGACAGGATTTGAACCTGCGACCCCTTGGAGGATTCAGGCGTCTGCCGGTCACCTCCGGAAATCTCCGGAAACCCGCGGATTCCCTTGTGTTTACAGGGAACCGGACGGTTCGCTGTCTCCGATTCTATCCGGTCGCTTGGAGTCCCTCACGGGTGAATCTGATGGGTAAATGATGGGAACTCCCGAGACCCGGCATGATGGCCCATGAGTAGCCGCTGCCTGACTCGGATTCACGCGCAGTCCTCGCATCGGTCAGGCGACGCGAAGGTCGCGATCGATTGCATGACGTGGGTGACCGGTTCGGCTCTTCCGTCACCTGTCACCTGGCTGCGACGTTGAGTTCAACGGCCTCGACCACGAGCGCCTTGACCGCCGCTTCGTCCACGCGGTCTCCATCGAAATAGTCGATGGCTCGGACGACTTTGCTGTCCAGCCGGGTGTTGAAGAGATCGCTGCTCTCCATTCGGGCACCCTTCGCGAACGTCAGCCGCACAGCACTCTTGAGCACGTCGACGAAGCAGACGTCTCCGTCATGCGTCCAGAACGGAACCCCCTCCGGTTTGGAGGGCTTCTTGTACTTGACCACCTCGACGGCAGCCGGGTCGCCGGCCATGATCGCAGCTCGAAGCGCGACGAGCACGTCCTGTTTCCAGCCGCTCTGCTGCGCGATGATGTCGTCGATCTGCTCGGAATCGGACTTGTCACTCATGCGCGAATACTCGCGAAGTGAACCGGCGAAGTCAACAGCCGATGTCGGTCGCTAACGCGCGTGGCAGGATCCCTCGCCGACGGATCGCGTCGGCCATGCGTGGAGATCGGCGCACTGCGTCAGCGTGCCCATAGGATCGCTGCGTGGACCCGAACACTGCGAGATCGACGCTAGGGATGAGACGCCTGCCGCCTTGGGGAGAGGCCATCGGGCGGCTCACGGTGATGCAGTTCTTCCTGGGTGGGTTCGTGCTCTTCGGTACTGCCATTGGGCTCATGGTCGGGTGGGCGACCTGGTACGACGGCGCTACATCGTTGATCGGATGGATCGTGGGCGCTGTCTCGATCGCCGTGATCTCGATGGTCGTCGCGCTCCTGGTCGGCCTGCCTCTCCGGCTCATGCCCAGACTCCGGTCGCGGTGGCTTGCGAACGGCGAGCTGACGGTCGCGGGCATTGCTCTCGGGTTCGTGGTCATCGAGATCGTTATTGCCGCAGCGCCCGTCGCGATGGTGATGGATGAGTTCGGACCGTACGAAGCGCGCGACGTGAATGGCTGGGCCCTCCTCATCGCGTGGTCGCTGTTCGCGTTCTCGATCGCCCACTTCGTCTGGCCCCTGCGATGGACTCGGCGCCGATATTGACGGCGGCCGGCGACAAGGTTTCGCCGGGTGAGCACCGCAGGCCGGTCCCCCACCGGCGCTCGCGTTCTACATCAGCGCCTAAGCGACAACCGGCCGCCCGAGATTCCCCTGTGGCCCGCCCGCGAGGATGTCCCGGGGACGGTGCCCTAAGCCGCGATCGTCCTCAGCGCCTTCGGTGCCACCGGTCGCGCTCGGAAGCATCCAGGATGGCGCGGTTCAGCTCGGTGATCGCGCGCACGACGGGCGCCCACTTTCCGTCCAGCCGCAGGGTGCCCGATCGGACCAAGCCACTCAGAGCGGACAGGACATTTGTGACCGCACGGGGCGATGCGCAGACACGCCGCAAGCACTCGATGATGTCGTGGCCCTCGTCGACGGTGGAGATGGTCTCAACCGTTTCCACGGCAATGCGCTCAACAACTCGGATTTGAAACGCCTCCGGCTTCCGGGCTCGCCTGTCGTCGTAGGCCGCCTTGCGGCATGCAGGCCCGCAATAGACGCGTGGACGACCGGTGGTCGCAGGCGCCGGCAGCGACGCTCCGCACCGGATGCACTGGGTCGGCAGGATCCGCCGGATCGTGGTCTTCTGCCGGATCCTCATGCTCCGAAGGTGCGCCAAGCCACCCTGTTTCGTCACCGACGAAACAGCGAACGCCTCGATCTGCAAGAGGCGTGGGACGATCCGCGAGGATCTAAAGAGAGGCTCGGTTCGGCACGCGGAGATTGCCGACGGCATGCGTTGGGCTGTTGCGTTCGAGGCACGTTCATCGGGCCTTGGTGCGGGCGGGGTATCTGCGACACCCCCCGAACTCGCGAAACCCATCGCGTCGCGCAGCCCGGTGGCGAACCTTCAGCGGGCGACGCCGAGATGGCCGGTGGCGAAGTGATGCCATGCTTCTGAGATGGATTCGCGCAGAATCGTACGTGGCGGGGTGCCGCGATGACTGACTACTGGTCTATCCCGGCGCTTGAGAACGTGTATCTCGAAGACAGTTGGGTGCTCTCCATCTCGGCGCAACCCGGTTCGCTCGTTCTGGCCGTAGACGTAGTGCTTCGCGAGCAACATCCTGTCTATCGGACGCCGGCCGCTGAGGAGCAATACTGCTACCGCCGCGGGATCCTGCGATTCGATGGCGTCTCGACGTTGTCGTGGGCGGAACAAGGGGCGCCTCCAGCCGTGGACGCAACCGGGC
Organism: Agromyces lapidis; assembly: GCF_009749405.1. Taxonomy (GTDB): domain Bacteria; phylum Actinomycetota; class Actinomycetes; order Actinomycetales; family Microbacteriaceae; genus Agromyces; species Agromyces lapidis. Next base: position 27,750 of record NZ_WBIQ01000007.1, on the reverse strand, counting down.
AGCCAGATTTCGGGTCCTTCGATAAGTTCGAAGTCGAGGGAGCAAGGTACCGGCTGTCCGGCGACTTCGGCCTCATCGTACTCGAGGCGGACCCGCCAACTCTCGAGCTGACCGAGTAACCGAGCGAACGCAGCCGCCTTGCAGAGCGTTCCGATCAGGGATCCGCTTGCGGGCGCGGCCATGGCGGGAATCGGTGCAGCCGATACGCGCTCGGGCCGTCGCTAGGGTAGGTGCAACCAAGGGGGCGCCAATGCCAGTCACACCGCACATGGCCGCAACAGATGTCTTGGATCGTGCCGATCAGCTACTCACGCTCGACGCGCCTTCACTTGCAACGGGGCTGCGGACAGACGTCCGTCGTCTGGCGTGGGCGATGGGAGTCGCCTCAATCGACACCTACCTGCACTGGCTTGTCCGGTCCGTCGACCTCGATTCCACACTCCCGCGCGACCTCTCGAAGCTCGATGTCCCGTTCGAGGCGCTGGTCGAAATGGGCAGGAGTAGTGTCCAGGCTCGTCGAGAGGGTCGGGCCGATCGTCCGATGATCCGTGCTCGCAACGCGCTTCACAAGCGGATCCTTCAGGATACCTACCAGTCTGCCCGGAAGGTCGAGCAGGCACTTTCGCTCGCCGGAGTACCCCGGATGTGGGCAAGCCTTGGCACCGAAATGGGTGAGCCAGCAGCGGACATCAAGGCGCATCTCAATTCCTTGGCCGTGCGAAGGAACGCGGTCGTGCATGAAGGCGACATCGAACGCCAGTCGCGACCACGTGCGATCAGGCGCCAAGAACTCAGCGCTCCAGACGTCAGGGCAGAACTGGACTGGGCGCGGCGATTCGTTGACGCCCTCGGTCGCGTTGCTCCGTAACTCCGATCCAACCGCCTAATGCGGGATCCGCTTCCGGACGTCCGCTGACGAACCGGCTTTGCGGGCGCGCTTATTACCGCACCCACACGTCGCCCTCTCCGCTTCCGACATCTGATCGATGACAAGTAGTACATCGGTCCCTGCCGCTGTGCATGTCAAGAGCGTCGTCACGCTACGAGTCGCGGGAGCCACAAGCAAGCGCCACATTCTCCCTAGCGGCAGACAGGTGCGCGCGTGCCCCTATGTCATAATCGGCCCGTGACCGACTCTCCCGACTGGGCAGTGCTGCTCGATCCCGGAACTGGCTGGCTGGTGCCCGGATGCCACCCACTTGAGATGGAAGACATCTACGCAGAGTTCGTCGCTCACACGTCGGAGTGGGACCGCCGCACGACGTGGATGGCACTCGAGCACCTCCTGAAGCACTCGAAGGAACTCTTCCCGAGTGGACGGCTTCTGATCGGAGGCACCTTCATCTCGCGTCAGGTTGGCCCGTGTGAGGCACCGGAGGTGGCCGTCGTCCCCGACGAGCCAAGCTCGATGGAACTCTGGACAGATACCGAGGAGGCACGGTTTCAGCTCTGCATGTCCCTTCACGACGTGATTGTCGGGTCCCTCGGCCCGGACTACTTCGAAGTGTTGCACCCCTTCGCCGGCAGGATCGAGTCGTTCTTCGTCGTCCCCGACGACGTCGACCAGGTGACGACGTGGATGGGCACGTCTACTCTGCTGTCAGGCGAGGATCTTCCTGGGCACAGGGGCGTTGTGGAGGTGGAGTGGTGATTCGCGACGAGATCGACGCTCTCCTGTCCACCATCGGCAACGAAACGCGCGTGGACAAATATCGCCGGAACTCGCTCCTGACGTTGCGCGAACGGTTCAGTCCGCCGGCGACGCAGCTACGCGTCGACATCGATGGACCGGTAACCGCTACGGTTGTGGCGAACCTCACTGCTGCCCTTCAGCGCGCAACAGCGCTCGCCGCGAAGGCTCTGCTTGACCCGAAGAACGCGGCCATCACGGTCCAAGCCGGCCTCGTCGATCGTGCCCCGCTACTGCCGGTAGCCCAGTCACACGGCACGCTGTACTTCGAGTTTCCCGAGACAGACATCGACCGCGACGCAATGGAGCGTAGCCCGATGGCACACCTCTCCGAGAACGCGGTGCTTGAACTGCTTGGCATTCTTCCCGAGGATGCCGGCGACGATCAGGCGCTACGCGCGCTCCCCCTTCGCAGGCCGCAATACCGCTCAGCGGTGAAGGCGCTTGCGGCATCGCTTGGTCCCGAGGCGTCAATATCCTTATCGATGACTCCGACAGGCTCCACCGAGCGTGAGCACTCCGTTCTAACGGCGAAGCAGGCTCGCGAGGTGCCTGAGCTGCTGTCGGGCGTGCAGGACAAGCGTGACACGCTTACCGTCTTTGGAATCATGGACGGACTTCGAACGCGACGGCGCCTCTTCTACATCGAGGAAAGAGACAGCGGCCACGAATATTTCGGGGCGATCGAGGACGACGCACAGCTCGCCTCGGTTATGGAATTTGTAGGTCAGCCCGTCGTGGCACGCATTGAGAGGCTCGTCACACTTCGCGCGGATGGCACCAAATCACACCCGAGCTACTCCCTGATTTCCGTGGCACCGGATCAGCGACTCCTCTGAGCGACGGGCGGGTGAGAGTGGCCTGAGTCGTCCATAAACGGGAGTTCGTGCCGTCATCCGTCATGCGTAACGAATTCTGGAATGATCATTGGCGGTATTCAGAGGAGCGAGGCGGAGTGTGCATGACAGACAACGGCGATCTCGCGAAGACGATCTCCGCTGCGTTGAGCGATTACCTCAAACCTGCCGGGTTTCGGAAACGGGTCAATAGCTTCAATCGGGCTGCGAATGATGGACTCTTACATCACGTCTCGGTGCAGCTTGGTCCGTTTGACCCGAGTGGGAAGCATGCGGTTCCCGGGCTGGTTCCAGATCTCTATGGGCGCTATCGCGTGAATCTTGGTGTCTACGTCCCCGAGATGAATCGGATGGGCTCGCCCAGGGCTAGCTGGATCAATGACTACAACTGTCAACTGAGGTGGGGACTAGGCGATTTCATGCCTGGCGGCTTCGACCAGTGGTGGGATCTTCGGGATCGCCTCTCCGTGGAGGAAGTATGTCGAGTACTCGCCACTCGGGCTCTGCCTCACCTCGATCTGTTCAGCAGCGCAGATCAGGTTCTCGATTCGTACGAGGAACAGGGTCCGCGCGCTTTCGGCCCGATCACGCCGGAAGCAGCAGCCCTCGACGTTGCCGATCTTCTCATCGCCCGGGGACGACGAAGCGACGCAGAACGACTGTTGCACGCGTACGTGCTGTCCGTGAGCCTCGGCGACCATACCGGCCATAAGGAGTACCTCCGGCAGTACCTGGCCGAACGTGACTTCGAGTCTCTCGGGAAGCCATTGCAGTAGCCGATCTGCGTTCGCGACGAAAGTGAACGTTGTCAGCGATCAGACCGAGACGGGCGACGTTTGGGTCGGAGATAGTGAAGGAGACGGCAACAGGTGCGCAGCGTTGCACGCGAGGGAGCACGTGCGCACCTACATGTCATGGGAGTGATCTGGGCCCCGCACATCGCCTCGCCCATGCCGTGCAATCGAAGCCGTACAGATCGGGTGACGCGCACACTTGTCACGGGCGCGATCGTGCCTCAAGGAGAAAACCCCTGATCACGCGGTGGGGGCGATTCGCCCCCACCGTCAAAACCCCTATCAGACGGTGCCGCAGATTCAGCGGCACCGTACGAATACCACCGATCCCTGTTGACCGTCGGTCCTTGCCGGGCATGTCGATCAGTCGTCATCGCGCCTGAACGCCCGCTCCAGAAGCTCCGCCGTCGCTGGGTTCACCAGCTCCCGACGCTGGATGTAGTGCTGCACCGTGATCTTCGTATCGGTGTGCCCGAGCAACTCGGCGGCGAGTTCGACGCTCGCGTTGTTGTTCACGGCGGTCGCGACGGTGCGCCGGAACAGGTGCGGTGTCACTCCGCCAATGCCGGCCCGCTCGAGCACGTGTCGCAGCTGGCGCCGGACGTTGGCGGTGGTGAGCGGAGTGCCCTCGCGCGAGCGGAACACCAGCGACGCCGGATCTGGGTCGCGGGTGACCGCGAGTCGACGCCGCACCGCCTCGGCCGTATATGACGGCAAGGCGACGATGCGCCGTGACTGCGCCGTCTTCGGATGGTCTTGCCGGAACGTCGGCTCGCCAGCACGGCTGATGATCGTGCCGGCGATGCGGATCGTCGGCGTCGGACCGGTGACGTCGATGTCGCGCCGTCGGATCGCGAGTACCTCACCGATACGGGCGGACGTGCCGAGCATGACCTCGACGATCGCGCCGAGCTGCCCATCGGGCCGGGGACCTGAGAGGTGGTCGACGCCGGACTCCCAGCGGGCGATCACGGCGCGGATCGCGTTCACCTCGACGCTCGTCAGCGCGTCGGGCATCCGAGCCTCACGGTGCACGCGGGAGACGTGATGCATCGGGTTGGCTGGCAGCACCTCGTGCCGCACCGCGAGTTCGAGCGCGAGCCGCAGCACGACGCGCGACTGCTTGGCGCGGTTGTACGAGATCCTCGCCTGCTCCTTGATGAAGCGGTCGCAGCGCGCCACCCCGATCTCACGCAGGGTCAGGTGCTCGAACACCGGCAGCACGAGGGTGCGCATGTTGCGCTCGTACAGGATCCGAGTCGTCTTGGAGATCCGGCCTTCGAGGTCGATGTCCTGCAGCCAGTACGCGACGAGGTCGCCGAAGGCGCTGTCCGGCGTCAAGTGGCCGGTGCCGGATGCGGGTTGGAGCTCCGAGCGCCCTGCCAGCTTCTGCTTGAGTGCTCGCTCGGCTGCCTTGGCGGTGTCGGCAGTGGCCTGCACGATGCGTGAGCGACCGTCCCAGTCTCGGTAGCGGGTGCGGGCTTCGAATCGCCCGGATGGCAGGATCCGCGTGGTGATATCGCCGAAGCTGCCGATGGTCAATCGTGGTCGGCCCATGTCAGTTCGCCACCCCTCGGAACATCGAAGCGTGGGCTACGCCGATTCCCGCTGCTCGGCCACCCAGTCGCGCACGTCGGAGGCGGCGAACTTCAGGTGTTTGCCGAAACGGTACGCGGCCGGCCCTTTGCCGCGAGTGCGCCAGTCGTAGAGCGTCGAAACGGGCACACCCAGATAGGCGGCCAACTCGGAGATGTCCAACAGCGGCTCGAGCCCGAATGCGTCGGCGGGCACCGTCGCGGAACTGATCGGCAGATCCTCGTGCGTGTTCATACCGGTCAGGTGCGCATTGCGCCCCTGAGCTATCGGAACCGACCGGTGACGACACGGCCATCTCAGACGGGAAGTCCGGATCAGAGGTGCTGCAGAAGTGAAAGTGATGGGTTTTCGATGGGAGGATCAAATCTCTTAACCTCAAAGTCCCGGAAACCCTCAGGTTTCCGGGACTTTCTGGTCGGGCTGACAGGATTTGAACCTGCGACCCCTTGACCCCCAGTCAAGTGCGCTACCAAGCTGCGCCACAGCCCGATGCTCCGGAGTTCCTCCGAGGCAACTTGACCATCATAGCGGTATCCGGAGGGGTGTTTTTGCACACGCGGCCTCAGCCGAGTCTCACTCGCCCTATCGCTCGCGCACCGGCGCGAGATGACGCCGCACCTCGTCCATGAAGGCAGCCGCGTCGTCGACCCAGATTCGCACTGCGGTCACCTCCTGCACTCCCCCGAGTGCACCGTGGCCGGGCAGCCGAACCGCGGTCGGCCCTTCGAGTTCGATCTCGATGTCGGTCTCGTTGTTCGTGCGCACGAACAGCGTGCGCGAGGCATCCTGTTCGACGATCTTCGGCGACTTGGGCTCGTCGATCTGCAGGCGACGGGCGACCGAGGCGACGTCGTCCCAGCTGAGCGCGAGGTCCAGTTCGAGTCCGGCGCGCACGCGGATCCCCTCGGGACCGACGGTGTGCGGTCGCGTCAGGAAGGCGCAGAGCAGGCCCAGCATCCACGTCAGCCCCCAGATGCCGAGCACGAGCATCGCGATGCGCACCGCCGGCCACCGGTGCACGACGAGGTCGATGATCGGGATCTCGACGGCCGACAGGACGATGAAGATCACGAGGATGGTCAGCACCGGCCTGTGATAGCCGAACCCGACCGCCCCGCGCGGGATCGCCGGCCGCCGCGCGATGAATCGCCCGATGCTCGCGTAGACCGCGAGCTCCATCGCGAACGCGCGCTTCGCGAATCGGCCGAGCCTCAGCCAGACGGATGCCTCGGCCGGCGCCCTCGTCGTCGCGCTCATGCGTCGGCGTCCTCGACGAGCGCGGCGAGGCGGTCGGCGATCGCGCCGATGCCGCGTTCGACGGCGGCCCGGTCCGCGGGGGCCACGGCGTCGAGAAGGGTCGCCGAGAGCTCGGCGTGCTCGCGCTGCATGCGCGACATGATGCGGGCGGTGCGGGGCGTGAGTTCGACGAGCACCGCGCGACGGTCGCTCGGGTGCGGCGCGCGGTGCACATGACCGGATGCCTCGAGCGCATCGACCAGTCCGCTGACGTTGCGCGGGGTGACGTCGAGTTCGGCCGCGAGCGCCTGCTGCGTCATCGCACCGTCGTGCTGAAGCACCCACAGCACGCGGAGCCTGGCCGGGGTGAAGCCCGTGCCGGCGAAGGCGCGCGCCATGTCGCGCTGGAAGAGTTCGCCGATCTGCAGCAGCCGGTCGAGGAGGGTGACGTCCACATCATGATGATACTTCATTGTTACCTCTCTTCTTTATCTGGCCCGCGTCACACCGCGCCATTCCGCACCAGTCCTCGCCATTCCGCGCCGCGCGCGCCTCCCCGGCGCGATCCGCCGCGATGTCGGTGGCCGGCGATAGCGTGAGGGCATGATCACCGAGCTCCCCGACGATCTCGAACCTGCTCCCCTGCGCGTGGTCTCCGCGACCGACGCGCCCTTCGCCGACGTCGAGGCCGTCTTCGGCACGAGGGGCGATCCGGCCCACTGCTGGTGCCAGTGGTACAAGATCCCGGGCAGAGACTGGCGCGGCATCGGCGACGACGGCCTGCGCGATCGCCTGCACGAGCAGCTCGACGCGCCCGGAGCAGGTCCGGGGCTCCTCGCCTACGACGGCGACGTCCCGGTCGGCTGGTGCGCCGTCGAGCCGCGCCCGAACCTCATCCGACTGCAGCAGAGCCGGCTCGTGGCCGGTTCGACGCCGAACCCCGATCTCTCAGATCCGGGCGTCTGGGCGGTCTCCTGCTTCGTCGTGCCGCGCGCGTACCGCAAGCGCGGCGTCGGCAGGGCGCTCGCCGAGGCGGCCGTCGAGTTCGCCCGGGCGAACGGCGCACGCCTCGTCGAGGGGTACGCCATCGACCCGACCGCGCGCCCGAAGATCCCCGCCGCCGACCTCTTCCACGGCACGGTGTCGATGTTCGTCGGCGCGGGCTTCACCGAGGTCGCCCGCCCCAAGTCCGATCGCGCGATCATGCAGCGGCGTCTCGCCGACTGACGCTCACGCGCCGTCGACCCGCACGCGCTTCAACCGCGAGGTCGTGCCCCGCACGATCTCGACGTCGCGCCGCGGCACGCCGTAGTGCGCTGCCACCGCAGCCACGACCCCGGTGTTCGCCGCTCCGTCGACTGCGCGCTCGCGCACGAACACCGTCAACGATGCGGCAGGATCGTCGGGCGTCTCCTCGACGAGCGGTCCTTTGCGACTTCCGGGCTTCACCCGGATCGTGATCTCCAACGGCGACTCCGAATCTGCGACCCGACTCGGCGGGCGAACGGTGCGGCACTCGCGAACGAGAACGCGGGCGGGTGATCGCTCACCCGCCCGGGTCACGCGACTAGCGCTGGCGCTTCTCGCGCACGCGCATGTTCACGACGATGGGCGAGCCCTCGAAGCCGTAGATCTCGCGCAGGCGCCGCTGGATGAAGCGGCGGTAACCCGGGTCGAGGAACCCGGTGGTGAAGAGCACGAATGTCGGCGGGCGGCTCGCGGCCTGCGTGCCGAACAGGATGCGGGGCTGCTTGCCGCCGCGCACGGGGTGCGGATGCTCCTGCGTGAGCTCGGTGAGGAACGCGTTGAACTTGCCCGTCGGAATGCGGGTGTCCCACGACTCGAGCGCCGTCTCGAGGGCCGGCACGAGCTTCTCGAGGTGACGACCGGTGCGAGCCGAGATGTTCACGCGCGGCGCCCAGGCGACGTGGTGCAGATCTTTCTCGATCTCGCGCTCGAGGTAGCGACGACGGTCGTCGTCGAGGAGGTCCCACTTGTTGTACGCGAGCACGAGCGCGCGGCCCGACTCGAGCACGAGGTCGATGATGCGCACGTCCTGCTCGGAGATCGGCTGCGAGACATCCAGCAGCACGACCGCGACCTCGGCCTTCTCGAGCGCAGCCTGCGTGCGCAGCGACGCGTAGAAGTCGGCGCCCTGCTGCAGGTGCACGCGACGACGGATGCCGGCGGTGTCGACGAAGCGCCAGATCTTGCCGCCGAGCTCGATCTGCTCGTCGACCGGGTCGCGCGTGGTGCCCGCGAGCTCGTTCACGACGACGCGCTCCTCGCCAGCGGCCTTGTTGAGCAGCGAGCTCTTGCCGACGTTCGGGCGGCCGAGGATGGCGACACGGCGGGGGCCGCCGAACTCCTCCTTGGCGACGGCCGAGACCTGCGGCAGCTTCTCGAAGACGGCTTCGAGCATGTCGGCGACGCCGCGGCCGTGCAGTGCGGAGACGGGGTGCGGCTCGCCGAGGCCGAGGTTCCAGAGTGCGGTGGCCTCGGACTCCTGGCGGGCGTCGTCGACCTTGTTGGCGACGAGGAACACGGGCTTGTTCGTCTTGCGGAGCAGCCGTACGACGTGCTCGTCGGTCGACGTCGCGCCGACGGTCGCGTCGACGACGAAGAGCACCACGTCGCTGAGGTCGATCGCGACCTCGGCCTGCGCGGCCACCGACGCGTCGATGCCCTTCGCGTCGGGCTCCCAGCCGCCGGTGTCGACGAGGGTGAAGCGGCGGTCGAGCCACTCGCCCTTGTACGAGACGCGGTCTCGCGTCACGCCGGGGGTGTCTTCGACGACGGCCTCGCGGCGGCCGAGGATGCGGTTCACGAGCGCCGACTTGCCGACGTTCGGGCGGCCGACGATCGCGATCACCGGCAGTGCCGGGAGATAGCGGATGCCCTCTTCGCCGCCCTCGGAGATCTCGAGCACCTCGAGGTCGTCGTCATCGAGTTCGTAGTCGCTGAGGCCCGAGCGGAGCGCAGCGGCCCGCTGCTCGGCGAGATCGTCGTCGACGACCGAGAGACGCTCGGCAAGGTCGTCGGCGACGTCGTCGTACTCGTCGCGCTGGTCGGTCATGAATGTCTCCTGCAGAAAGTCGAGGGCGCGAATGCGCGCAACTCCCAGTCTGCCGTATGAATGCTGAGAACATCGGATGCCGCCGCCCTCGCCATCGGCCGCCGGACGCCGGACGCGGCTCTGCGATACGGCTCACGCGCGATCCGGCTCGTCTCCTCGCGCGATCGCGACCGCATGGGTCCGGCTTCTCGCGCCGAGCTTCGCGAGCACGTTCGAGACGTGCGTCTTCGCCGTCGGCACCGCGATGCCGAGGCGGTCGGCGAGTTCGGCGTTCGACCAGCCCTGCGCCATTCCGGCGAGCACCTCGCGTTCGCGACCGGTCAGCGGGGAGATCGGCGCGTCACCGCGCTCGCCCTGCTGCCAGGTCGCGGCCTCCGCCGCCTCGCCCGCCGACGCGGCTCCCGGGCCGCCGGCGAGCGCCGCGAGCGCACGCCGCGTCACCCGCGGATCGAGTACCCCCTCACCGGCCGCGACCCGGTGCACGGCGTCCACGAGAGTGGCAGCGTCGGTCGTCTTCAACAGGAAGCCCGCCGCACCCGCGCGGATCGCCCCGAACACGAGCTCGTCCTCGTCGAAGCTCGTGAGGACGAGCACGTCGCCGAGACCGCGGTCGCGGATCTCGCGCGTCGCCGCGACGCCGTCCACCCCGGGCATGCGGAGGTCCATCAGCACGACGTCGGGTCGGAGTGCCGCGGCGTTGCGGACGGCGGCGGCGCCGTCGGCGGCCTCCCCCACGACAAGGATCCCGTGCGTCTCGAGCATGATCCGCAGCGCCTCGCGGATCGCGCCGTGATCGTCGGCGAGCAGCACTCGCGGCGCGCTCACGCGTTCACCGGAAGGCTCGCGCGCACCGACCAGCCGGCTCCGACCGGGCCCGCGTCGAATCGGCCGCCCAGCGCGCGCACGCGTTCGGCGAGCATCGTGAGACCCGAGCCGTTGCCGGGCAGCTCGGGCCGGTCGAGGCGGCGGCCGTCCCTGGAGTCGACGCGCACGATGAGCGCATCCTCGTCGAGCGCGATGTCGATCGCGACCCGGCCGCCCGCGGCGTGACGCACGCAGTTCGCGAGCGACTCCTGCACGACGCTCGCCGCCAGCTGTTCGACCGCCGCTGGGACCGTCGCCGCAGGCGGCCCGCCGAAGCTCACCTCGAGCCCCGTGCGTCGGGCCTCGTCGATGTAGGCCGGCACCCGGTCGAGCCGCGGCGGCACGACGAGCTCGCCGCCGCCCGCCCGCAGCACCCGGATCATCGAGCGCAGCGCCTCGTGCGCCTCGAGGCTCGAGTCGCGGACTGCACGCAGCGCCGCACCGTCTGCCGCGGGATCGCGCTCGTTCGACAGCGCCGCCTCGGCCCTGATCGCCATCGCCGACACGTGGCCGGCGACGAGGTCGTGCAGCTCGCGAGCCATCCCGTCCCGCTCGCGCTGCAGCGCGGCATCCCGTTCGCGTTCGGCGAGCCGAACGACCTCGCGCGCCTCTCGACGATGCAGCTCGGCGAGTTCGTTCGCCTGCGCCACGGCCGTCGCCCACCAGTAGTCGGCGCCGAGGAGGGCACCGAGCTGCAACCCGATCAGCACTGCGATGCGCACATCGCCGGTGACGACGAGCGTCATTGCGAGGATCGCGGCCGTCGCGGCGGCGCACCCGGCGAGGATGCGGCGACGCCCTACCGGTGTCGATCCGAGGGTGACCGTCCACAGCAGGTCGAGAAACGCCACCATCGTGCCGATGCCGCCGACCGTGAACAGCGCCACGACGGCGAGCACGGTCGTGACGGCGAGCCCGGTGCGCGGGTACCGTCGTTTCAGCGCGACGCACACGATGGCGGGCACCGCGATCACGAAGCCCCACCACGGCGAGACGGACTCGGGCAGCACCGAGAGCACGTCCCAGATCTCGCCGAGTCCGGCGGCGGCGGCGATCGCGCTCACCGCAGCGACGCCGGCGGCGTCGAGGAGCGGTCGATGCCGCTGCACCCACCCGGGGCGGGCGCTCTCGTGTCCCGTCGTCTCGCTCGTCGTCGCCATGCCCTCCATCGAACCATGCACCCGGTCGCCGGGGCCTACGCCGAAAGGACGAGGCGCCCTCATCCGTCTCAGTCATCCGCCCGATCCGCTCCCGCACGCGCCTGAGCAGACTTCTGGCATGAACCTCCCCACCGGTGTGCCGCTCGAGCTCTCGCTCGCGGCGCTCGCCCTCCTCGACGGCCTCAGCATCGGCACGTTGCTCATCCCCGTGTTCCTCCTCCTCGCGCCGCGCCTGCGCGGAGACCGGGTACTGCTGTACCTCGTCACGATCGCGGGCTTCTACCTCCTCGTCGGCGTGCTCGTCACGCTCGGCATGGTGAACTTCATCGAGGCGGGGCAGAGCTTCGTGAACTCGACGGCCGGGCTCGTCGCACGGCTCGTCGTCGGCGTCGCGCTGCTGCTCGTCGGCATCGCGATGCCGACCCGCGAGAAGGTGCGTGAACGAGTCGGCGTCGAGACGCTCGGTGCCGAGGCGATCACCACGCAGCCGTGCGTCGCCGCGGATCGGCTGAGCGGATCCGGCGGCAGCGGATCCTCGAGCACCCGGGCGGGCACCGCCCCGAGCACCTCGGGCGGCCGCGTCGCACGATGGCGCGACCGGCTGCTCTCCGACGCGGTCTCCCCCGCGAACGTCATGGCGGTCGCGCTGGCCGCCGGGCTCATCGAGGTCGCGACGATGCTGCCCTACCTCGTCGCGATGGGCCTGGTCGCCGAAGCCGAGCTCGAGCTCTGGATGCGGATCGCGGCCCTGGCCGGCTATTGCGCGCTCATGATCGCGCCCGCGCTCGTACTGCTCGGACTCCGCCTGGTCGCCGCGCCGCTCGTGCGGCGTCCGCTCGAACGCCTCGGCGCATGGCTCGAGCGCACCGCGGCCGAGAACACCGCCTGGATCCTCGGGATCGTCGGGTTCCTCGTCGCACGGAGCGCCGCGAGCGAGCTCGGCATCTTCGCGGCCTTCGAGGAGTTGACCCGGCGCTGACCCGCGCCTGAGCGAGCGCCGGCTGGCCGCCGGCCGAGCGCTGCCGCCGGGCTACTCGGCTGATACCGACTCGACGACTGCGATCACCGCGTCGACGGTCTGTTCGAAATCGAGCTCGGTCGAGTCGACCACGGTGACCCCCTCGGCGGCGTTCGTGAAGTCGACCACCTTCGAGTCGGCCCGATCACGGGCGCGCAGCTGCTCGCCGGTCTTGCCCGCATCGTGGCCCGTGAGTTCGGCGGCACGTCGGGACATCCGCACCTCTTCTGAGGCGGTGAGCAGGATACGCACGGGCGCATCGGGCGCGACGACCGTCGTGATGTCGCGCCCTTCGACGACGATGCCGGGGCGCTGCTCTGCGGCGATGATCGAGCGGAACAGTTCGATGAGGTGCGTGCGCACCTCGGGCACCCGTGCGACGAGGCTCACGACCGAGGAGATCTGCGGGTCGCGGATCGCGTCGGTGACGTCGGTCGCGCCGACGTGCACGCGGTACCCCGCGGGGTCGGTGCCGATGCGGTAGTCGAAGCTCGCGAGGCACGAGATCACGGATGCCGCATCCTCGGGCTCGACGCCGCCGGCCTCGGCGTGCCAGGCCAGCGCGCGATAGGCGGCGCCGGTGTCGAGGAAGCCGTACCCGAGGCGCCGGGCGACGGCCTTCGACACGCTCGACTTGCCGCTGCCGGCTGGGCCGTCGACGGCCACGACGAAGGGGAACTGCACGGATGCCTCCAGGTGATGGGTGTTTCGGCCGGCTCAGCCGGCGATGCGCCAGCCGCGTTCGGCCAGCTCGTTGGTCAGTCGTTCGGCGGCTTCGGGCACCACCTGCACCTCGGCGAGGCCCACCTGGCGCCCGGGCGAGTGCTCGAGTCGCAGGTCTTCGAGGTTGACGCCGATCTCGCCGATCTCGGCGAGCAGGCGGGCGAGCTGCCCCGGCCGGTCGTCGACCATGACGATGACGGTCGTGAAGCGCTTGTCGGTGCCGTGCTTGCCGGGCAGCCGGGCGACGCCGGTGTTGCCGCCGGTGAGCTCCTCGGCGATGCGGCGACGGGCGCCCGGCGCGACCGGGTCGCCGAGGGCGTCGATGAAACGGTCGAGGTCGTCGCGCACGGCGACGAGGATGTCTCGCACGGGTGCCGCGTTCGCCCCGAGGATCTGCACCCACAGGTCGGGGTCGCTCGCCGCGATGCGCGTGACGTCGCGCACACCCTGGCCGGCGAGGCCGAGGGCGGCGTTCGGGGCATCGATGAAGCGGCGCGCCATGACGCTCGACACGACCTGCGGCACATGCGAGATGAGCGCGACGCCTCGGTCGTGCTCGTCGGGGGTCATCTCGACGAGGGTCGCCCCGAGGTCGAGAATGAGGTCGTCGATCGCGCCCGCCCGCTGGTAGCTGATCGCGTCATGGGCGGCGACCACCCAGGGGCGACCGGCGAAGAGGTCGGCGCGTGCGGAGAGCGGGCCGCCGCGCTCGCGCCCGGCGAGCGGGTGCGAGCCGATGTAGCGCGCGACATCGGCGCCTGCGGCCTCGAGCTCATCGAGGATGCCGCCCTTCACGCTCGCGACATCGGTCACGATCGCCTCGGGGAAGGATGCGAGCTCGTCGGCGACGACGCGAGCGGTCACGTCGGGCGGCACCGCCACCACGATCAGCTGGGGCGCATCGCCCGGCTCGGCCGATCGACCCGCGCCGAGGTCGACGGCGAGCGCCACATGCGTGGGCGAGGCATCCGCGAGGATCACGTCGATGCCGCGGGCCCGCAGCCCGAGCGCGACGCTCGTGCCGAGCAGACCCGCACCGACGACGCGCACCGGCCCCGTGAGCCGTGACTCGACCATCTCAGTTCTCCTCGTTCGCTCCGGACTCGCCCCGGGCGGCCCTCGCCTCGCGGGCGATCGTGAGCAGCAGACCCCGCTCGGTCTTCGTCAGCTCGCGCAGCTGGCCGGCCCTCAGTGTACCGAGGTGCAGCGGCCCGAACTGGCGGCGAACGAGCTCGACGACGGGGTGCCCGACCGACTGCAGCATCCGGCGCACGATGCGGTTCTTGCCCGAGTGCAGGGTGAGTTGCACCATCGAATGGCGGGAGTCCCCCTGCGCCTGGAGCAGGCGTGCACGGTCGGCCTTGATCGGTCCGTCCTCGAGCACGATGCCGTTCTTCAGCTGCTGGAGGGTCTGCGGGGCCACCCGTCCGCGCACCTTCGCGATGTAGGTCTTCTCGACGCCGAACGACGGGTGCGCGAGCACGTGCGCGAGCTCGCCGTCGTTCGTGAGCACGAGCAGCCCGCTCGTCTCCGCATCGAGCCGGCCCACGTTGTAGACGCGCTCCTCGAGCTCGTCGGTGAAGCGGCGCAGATCGGGCCGCCCCTGCTCGTCGCGCATCGACGAGACCACCCCGACCGGCTTGTTCAGCATGTAGTAGCGCTTCGCGGTGTCGAGCTGCACCGCCACCCCGTCGACCGACACGAGGTCGGTCTCGGGGTCGACGCGCGTGCCGAGCTCGGTCACGACCTCGCCGTTCACCTCGATGCGCCCCTGCACGATGTAGTCCTCGACGACGCGGCGCGAGGCCACGCCCGCCGCGGCGAGCACCTTCTGCAGCCGCTGCCGGTTGCCGTCCGCACCGTCGTTCACGGCGCCTCGTTCATCGGTCAAGGTCGAATCCCTCCTGGCCGTCGTCGAGCAACGGCGAGATCGGCGGCAGTTCGTCGAGCGAGTTGATGCCGAGGTTCGTGAGCAGCAGCTCGGTGGTTCCGTACAGGATGGCGCCCGTCTCGGGATCGCTCGACACCTCGGTGACGAGGCCCCGGCCGAGCAGGGTGCGCACGACCGAATCGACGTTCACCGCGCGGATCGAGGCGACTTGCGAGCGCGAGATCGGCTGCTTGTACGCGATCACCGACAGCGTCTCGAGCGCGGCCTGCGAGAGCCTCGTCGACGACTGCGTGACGACGAACGACGTGACGAGCGCGTCGTAGTCGGTGCGCACGTAGAAGCGCCAGCCGCCGCCGACCTCGCGAAGTTCGAAACCGCGACGGATGCTGCGTGCAGCCCCCTCGTCGGCGGGCACATCGGTGCGCGGCTCACCCGAGACGGCCTCGCCGTCGTAGTCGGCCCGCAGGCGGGCGATCGACGCCCGCACCTCGGCGACCGGGCGGGCGACCGCCGCCGCGAGGTGCACGACGCTCTGGGGTTCGTCGGCGATGAACAGGATCGCCTCGATCGCACGGTCGAGGTCGAGGCGGGGCTGCCCGGGCACGTCGAGCGGGGTCGCGACCGAGAGCTCGGGGCCGTCGTCCGCCGCGTCGGGTTCGGCCGCGTCGGGCTCGGTGACGGAGTCTGGCGCGCCGGGCTCGGCCGCTCCGACCGCCTCAGCGGTCTCGTCGATCGGCTCGGACGTCTCCACGGTGTCGTCGTCATTCGTCATAGTCGGCCCCCAGGCTCTCGAGGTTCGCGTCGGACCAGCTCTCGGCGGCCCAGTGCAGGGTCAGTTCGCCGAGCGGTTCGAGCTGGTCGAAGCCGATCGCGGCGTGCCGGTACAGTTCGAGCACCGCGAGGAACCGGGCGACCACGACGCCCGGCTGCCCCACTCCCGCGATCAGCCGGCGGAAGGTGACCGGCTCGCCCCGACGCAGGATCGCGACGACGTGGGCGGCCTGCTCGCGGATCGACACGAGCGGCGCGTGCAGGTGATCGAGTCCGACGACGGGGATCTCGCGGGGCGTCAGCGCGAACGTCGCGAGCGCCGCGAAGTCCTCGGCCGAGAGCGACCACACGAGCTCGGGCGCGCGCTGCCGGAACTGCGCCTCGAGCCGCACCGTTCGCGCGTGGCGCGACGACTCGGCGTCGAGGTTGCCGCTGAACCAGCGCGCCGCCTCCTTGAAGGCGCGGTACTGCAGCAGGCGGGCGAAGAGCAGGTCGCGCGCCTCGAGCAGTGCGACGTCCTCGGCGTCGACGAGCTCGCCCTGCGGCAGCAGGCCCGCGACCTTGAGGTCGAGGAGGGTCGCCGCGACGACGAGGAACTCGCTCGCACGGTCGAGCTCCTCCTCGGAGTCGAGCCCCTTCAGGTACGAGATGAACTCGTCGGTGACCTTCGACAGCGACACCTCGGTGATGTCGAGCTCGTGCTTCGCGATGAGCGAGAGAAGCAGGTCGAACGGCCCCTCGAAGTTGGTGAGCGCAACGCGGAACCCCGGCTCCGAGCCGCCCTCCGAGGCATCCGTCGCCGGCTCGTGCGCAGAGGCCGACGCCTCAGGCGACCGCGCCACGGAACACCAGCTCCCTGGCGAGCTGCCGGTACGCCTTCGACGCCTGGTGCTCGGGAGCGAACTCGGTGATCGGCGTCGCCGCGACCGTCGCGTCGGGGAACTTCACCGTGCGCGTGATCACCGTCTCGAGCACCTTGTCGCCGAACGCGTCGACGACGCGCTCCAGCACCTCGCGCGAATGCAGCGTGCGCGCGTCGTACATCGTGGCGAGGATGCCGTCGAGCTCGATCGCGGGGTTGAGACGGTCGCGCACCTTGTCGATGGTCTCGATGAGCAGGGCGACGCCGCGCAGCGCGAAGAACTCGCACTCGAGCGGGATGATCACGCCGTGGCTCGCCGTCAGCGCATTGACGGTGAGGAGGCCGAGCGACGGCTGGCAATCGATGAGGATGACGTCGTAGTCGGCGGAGACCCGGCGGAGCACGCCCGCGAGGATCTGCTCGCGCGCGACCTCGGTGACCAGGTGCACCTCGGCGGCCGAGAGGTCGATGTTCGCGGGGATCACGTCGAGCCCCTCGACGCTCGTGCGCTGGATCGCGTCCTTCGGCTCGAACTGGCGCGAGAGCAGCAGGTCGTAGATCGTCGGCACATCATGGGTCTGCACGCCGAGCCCCGCCGAGAGCGCGCCCTGCGGGTCGAAGTCGATCGCGAGCACGCGGCGGCCGTATTCGGCGAGCGTCGCGCCGAGGTTGATCGTCGTGGTCGTCTTGCCGACCCCGCCCTTCTGGTTGCAGAGGGCGATGATACGCGCCGGGCCGTGCGAGGCGAGCGCCGCAGGATCGGGGAACTCACGAGACGGCCGACCCGTCGGACCGAGCTCGGGCCCGGGCGAGGTGGTTCCGACCGCCGAGTCCTGCTGGTGCTGCGTCACGTGTCGTCTTCTCTCCTGGGGCGGCGCGGTGCCTGATCGATCTGGGCTTGGTCGATTCTAGCGAGCACGCGGGTGTGCTGCCGTGTACATCTCCCGGAGTGTATCGGCTGTGACGAGCGTGTAGATCTGCGTCGTCGCGACCGAGGAGTGTCCGAGGAGCTCCTGCACGACGCGCACGTCGGCACCGCCCTCGAGCAGGTGCGTCGCGAACGAGTGTCGCAGCGTATGCGGCGAGACGGATGTCTCGAGGCCCGCCCTCTCGGCTGCTGCGGTGATCGCGTCCCACGCGGCCTGCCTCGACATGCGCCGACCGCGGACCCCGAGGAAGAGCGCCGGTGTCGCCTGGCCGCGGGCGGAGAAGATCGGCCGTGCCCGCACGAGGTACGCGTCGATCGCCCGGCGCGCGTAGCTGCCGAGCGGCACGACGCGCTGCTTGCCGCCCTTGCCGAAGAGCCGCACGACCTCCTCGTCGATGAGGTCGTCGACGTTGAGCGAGACCGCCTCGGAGACCCGCGCACCCGTTGCGTAGAGGAGCTCGAGGAGCGCCTGGTCGCGGAGCTCGACGGGCTCTTCGCCGCCGGCGGCGGCGATGAGCGCTGCGACGTCCTCGACGGGGATCGCCTTCGGCAGCCGGGTCGGCAGCTTCGGCGGCCGGAGCTCCTTCGACACGTCGGCCTCGATCTCGCCTTCCTCGGCGAGGAATCGATGGAGTCCGCGCACCGCCGACAGCACCCGCGCGATCGACGACGTCGCGAGCACGGGAGTGCGGTCGGCGCCGAGGAAGCGGACGAAGTCGGCGAGATCGGACTCGCGCACCCGACCGGGATCGGCGACCCCGCGCACGTCGAGCCAGTCGGCGTAGATCGCCAGGTCGCGCCGGTACGAGGCGATCGTGTTCCGCGCGAGTCCGCGTTCGACGGTCAGGTGCCGAAGGTACCCGTCGACGAGCGCGGCGGTCGTCATGAGTCCGTCGCGCCTCGAACCGGCGGGGTGCGGTTCGGCCACGGGGCATCCGCCTCACCGAGCCCCTGCCAGCCGCGGGCGCGCGCCGCGTGCGCCGCGAGCACCGCGATCGAGAGGGGGCCGTTGTGGATGCGCCGGGCGAGCACCGCGTCGACGCAGTCGTCGAGCGGCACCCAACGCACCTCGATCTCGGCCTCCTCCGCCTCGCGAGCGTGCACCTCGGGCGCAGCGCGCAGGCCGCGGGCGAGGTACACGCGGATCATCTCGTCGCTGCCGCCCGGTGAGGTCGCGAAGTCGGCGAGCACCGCCCATTCGGATGCCTCGAGGTCGGCCTCTTCGGCCAGCTCGCGCTGCGCGCCGGCGAGGGGGTCCTCCCCCTCGACGTCGAGAAGCCCGGCCGGAATCTCCCAGTCGCGCATGCGGATCGGGTGCCGGTACTGCTTGATCAGCAGCGCTCGGTCGTGCTCGTCGAGGGCGAGCACGCCGACGGCACCGGTATGGTCCATGAACTCGCGGACGATCTCGTCGCCTGCGAGCTCGAAGCTCTCGCGCCGGATGTTCCACACCCGGCCCTCGAAGACGCGCTCGCTCGTCACGATCGGGAGCGCGACGCGGTCGTCGGCGAGCAGGTCTCCCTGATCGCCGACGACCGCGTCAGCGGCTTCAGCCATTGCTGACGTCGAACAGCCGGCTCGCCTGCTGGCGCTCGATCGCAGCAGCGACGAGTCCGCGGAACAGCGGGTGCGCGTCGTTCGGACGGCTGCGAAGCTCGGGGTGCGCCTGGGTGCCGACGTAGAAGGGGTGCACCTCGCGCGGCAGCTCGACGAACTCGACGAGGTTGCGGTCGGGCGAGAGGCCCGAGAACACGAGACCGGCCTCGGCGATGCGGTCGCGGTAGGCGTTGTTCACCTCGTAGCGGTGACGGTGCCGCTCGCTGACCTCCGTCGAGCCGTAGAGCTCGGCGGCGATGGTGCCCTCGCCGAGGGTCGCGGGGTAGAGGCCGAGGCGCATCGTGCCGCCGAGGTCGCCGCCGGCGATGATCTCGACCTGCTCCTCCATCGTCGCGATGACGGGGAACTGCGTGTCGGGGTCGAACTCGCTCGACGAGGCGCCGGGCAGTCCGGCCATGTTGCGCGAGTACTCGATGACCATGCACTGGAGGCCGAGGCAGAGGCCGAGCACCGGCAGACCGTTCTCACGGGCGAAGTGCAGCGCACCGAGCTTGCCCTCGATGCCGCGCACGCCGAAGCCGCCGGGCACGCAGATGCCGTCGAGGTGGCCGAGGTGCTTCTGCGCCCCTTCGGGCGTCTTGCACTCGTCCGACGGGATCCACTCGATCTTCACCTTCGCATCGTTCGCGAAGCCGCCCGCGCGCAGCGCCTCGGTGACCGAGAGGTAGGCGTCGGGCAGGTCGATGTACTTGCCGACGAGGCCGATCGTGACCTCGTGCTTCGGGTCGTGCACCACGCGGAGCAGGTCGCTCCAGCCGGACCAGTCGACCGCGTCCGACTTCTCGTCGAGGCCGAGCGCGTCGATGATGTAGGCGTCGAGGCCCTGTTCGTGCAGCATCGTCGGGATCTCGTAGATCGACGGCACGTCGACCGCGTTCACCACCGCACCCTCGTCGACGTCGCACATGAGTGCGATCTTGCGCTTGTTCGCCTCGGTCACCGGCCGGTCGCTCCGGAGCACGAGTGCGTCGGGCTGGATTCCGATCGAACGAAGCGCGGCGACCGAGTGCTGGGTCGGCTTCGTCTTCTGCTCGCCGGAGGCGCCCATGAACGGCACGAGTGAGACGTGCACGAAGAACACGTTCTTGCGGCCGAGTTCGTGACGCACCTGACGGGCCGACTCGATGAAGGGCTGCGACTCGATGTCGCCGACCGTGCCGCCGATCTCGGTGATGATCACGTCGGGCTTCGGGGTCTCGGTCGCCTGCAGGCGCATGCGTCGCTTGATCTCGTCGGTGATGTGCGGGATCACCTGCACCGTGTCGCCGAGGTACTCGCCGCGACGCTCCTTCGCGATCACCGTCGAGTAGATCTGTCCGGTGGTGACGTTCGCCGCCTGGCTCAGGTCGATGTCGAGGAATCGCTCGTAGTGCCCGATGTCGAGGTCGGTCTCGGCGCCGTCGTCGGTCACGAAGACCTCGCCGTGCTGGAACGGGTTCATCGTTCCGGGATCGACGTTGAGATAGGGGTCGAGCTTCTGCATGACCACTCGGAGCCCCCGAGCCGTCAGAAGATTGCCCAGGCTCGCCGCCGTGAGGCCCTTGCCCAACGAAGAAACGACACCACCGGTCACGAAAATGTGCTTGGTCGTGTCGTTCGAAATGTCTGCGCTGTTCAGCGCCCTGCCGCGTTCATCCACCACGGGCTTATATTCTAACCCACGTTCCTGACCCGTCGACCCGAGTTGCCCCACACGTTCCCCCTTCGTTCGTTCGAGACCGGCTCGGTCTCGTCGTTCTCTGCTGCGACCGCCCTGTTCAGGCTGCGCGCTCCGAGGCGATCTCGAGCAGTTCGCGCGCGTGCGCGAGTCCGCTCTCGGAATCGGCGAGACCCGAGAGCAACCGGGCCATCTCCGCTTCTCGTTCGGCGCCGACGAGCTGCTTGACGCTCGAGGCGGTCACCGCGCCGTCGGTGCCCTTCACGACGCTCAGGTGGTTCGACGCGAAAGCGGCGACCTGCGCGAGATGCGTGACGACGATGACCTGCGAGCGCTCGGCGAGCCGGGCGAGTCGTCGCCCGATCTCGATCGCTGCGGCACCGCCGACGCCCGCATCCACCTCGTCGAAGACGAAGGTCGGCACGGGATCGGTGCCGGCGATGACGACCTCGATCGCGAGCATGACCCGCGAGAGTTCACCGCCCGACGCACCGCGCGAGACCGAGCGAGGCTCGGCACCCGGATGCGGGCTCAGGAGGATCGCGACCTGGTCTCGCCCGTGCACCGACGGCTCGGCACCCGGCTCGACGCTCACCGTGAGCACGGCGTCGGGCATGGCGAGCGCGGCGAGCTCGTGCGTGACCGCCTCGGCGAGGCGCGCCGCGGCCTCGGTGCGCTGTTCGGTGATGCGGGTCGCGAGCCGGTCGACCTCGGCGGCCGCGGAATCGACCGCCGCTTCGAGCACGGTGATGCGGTCGTCGTCGCCGTCGAGCTCGACGAGGCGCAGCCCGCCGTCGCGGCGGAACGCCAGCACCTCGTCGAGTTCGCCGCCGTGGCGCCTGATGAGCGACCCCAACAGGGCTCGTCGCTCTTGCACGATCTCGAGTTCGCGGGCGCCGTCGGCGTCGAGGCCGGTGAGGTACCCGGCGAGCTCGGCGGCCGCATCGGCCAGGAGGAAACCGGCGTTCGTCAGGATCTCGGCGATCGGGGCGAGTCCTGCGTCGTGCGCGACGACGCGGTCGAGGTGACGTCGGGCCGCCTCGACCAGGGTCACCGCGTCGGGGGCGTCGTCGACGACCTCGTCTGCGGAGAGGAGGGCGCGCGCCTGTGCCGCCTCGATCCTGAGTTCTTCGAGGTTCGAGAGCCGATCGGCGCGTTCTGAGAGTTCGACGTCTTCGCCGGGCTGCGGGTCGGCCGCCTCGATCGCATCGAGGTCGGCGCGCAGCGCCTCGGCCTCGCGCGCACGCGCCTCGTGATCGTCTCGCAGCCGGGTGAGCTCGGTCGCATCTGCGCGCCACGCCTCGTACACCGCGCGGTACTCGTCGAGGGTCGCGGCAAGCGTCGGACCCGCGAAACGATCGAGCGCCTCACGCTGGGCGACGGCCGACCTCAGGCGCTGCTGGTCGGCCTGGCCGTGGACGACGACGAGTTCGTCGCCGAGGTCGGCCAGCACGCCGACGGGAGCGCTGCGGCCGCCGACGACCGCGCGGCTGCGCCCCTCGGACGACACGGAGCGACCGAGCAGCAGTTCGCCGGCCTCGATCTCTCCCCCGGTGTCGGCGACCCGCTCGGCGATGGGGCCCTCGTCGGCCACGAGCCAGCGCCCTTCGACCCACGCCTGCTTCGCACCGGAGCGGACCGCTCCGGCATCCGACCGCGCGCCGAGCAGCAGACCGAGCGCTGTGACCACCATCGTCTTGCCCGCGCCGGTCTCGCCGGTCACCGCGGTGAAGCCCGCACCGAGCGGCAGCGTCGCCTCGGCGATCACACCGAGGTCGCGGATGCCCAGCTCTTCGATCATCGGGCTGCCTCGCTCTTCGAGAACTCACTCACGGCCGACCGGCCCCCTCCAGCCCGTCACGGGCAGTTGGAACTTGTTGACGAGCCGGTCGGTGAACGGCGCCTCGTGGAGGCGGGCGAGGCGCACCGGCACGTCGGACTTGCGGACGATCACGCGCGCCCCGGGCGGCAGGTCGAAGGTGCGCCGGCCGTCGCACCAGATGACCGCCGAAGTCTCGGTGCGCTGCAGGATCTCGACGGCCAGCGAGGAGTCGGCCCCGACCACGAGCGGGCGCGCGAAGAGCGCGTGCGCGCTGAGCGGCACCAGCAGCAGCGCCTCGAGGCTCGGCCACACGATGGGGCCGCCGGCCGAGAACGAGTACGCCGTCGACCCCGTCGGCGTCGACATCACCACGCCGTCGCAGCCGAACGAGGAGAGCGGGCGGCGATCGACCTCGATGACGACCTCGAGCATGCGTTCGCGCTCGGCCTTCTCGACCGTCGCCTCGTTGAGCGCCCAGCTCTCGTAGACGACGTCGTCGCCGACCTTCGCCCGCACCGACAGCGTCATGCGCTCTTCGACGGTGTAGTCGTGCGCGAGCGCCCGCGAGACGGTGTAGCCGAGGTCATCTCGCTCGCTCTCGGCGAGGAAGCCGACGTGCCCGAGGTTGACCCCGAGCAGCGGCACCGGAGCGTCGCGGATCAGTTCGGCCGCCCGCAGGATGGTGCCGTCACCGCCGAGGACGATGACGAGCTCGATGACACCGGGATCGATGTCTTCGAAGCGCACCACGCCGCCGTCGAGTCCGGGCACGAAGGCGTGCACGTCGTCCCAGTGCTCGGCGGCGATCACCGGAACGGCGCCGGCGTCGAGCAACTGCGTGCAGACCTCGCCCGTGGCCTCGAGCGCGGCCTGCCGACCGGTGTGCGAGACCACGAGGAAATGCCGTGCGTCGTTCACCCGTGCACTCCTCCTGCCAGTTCGTCGACCCGACTCGACCATTCTGACGGATCGGACCCGACCGCAGCGCTGAGATGCACGAGGAACTCGCGGTTGCCGTGCGAGCCGGCGATTGGGGAGGACGAGACGCCGGCCGTGCGCAGTCCGAGGTCGTGCGCCGCCCACAGCACGTTCATCACGGCCTCGGAGCGCAGCGCGGCATCGTGGACGATGCCCTCACGCACTCCCCCACGGCCGACCTCGAACTGCGGCTTCACGAGGAGCACGAAGTCTGCATCGGGCAGAGCCGTCTCACGGAGCGCAGGCAGCACGGTCGTGAGCGAGATGAACGAGAGATCGGCCGTCACGAGCGAGGGGCGCGCAGCGACACCCGTCGACGCGGCGAGCGACTCGGCGGTCAGGTGACGCACGTTGCAGCCCTCGACGAGCACGAGCCCCGCGGCCTCAGCGAGCTGCGGTGCGAGCTGCCCGTGCCCCACGTCGACGGCGAGCACCGTGCGCGCACCGCGTTCGAGCAGCACCTGGCTGAAACCGCCGGTCGACGCGCCGGCATCGAGGGCCACGCGGCCCTCGGGATCGACCCCGAACTCGTCGAGCGCCGCGATGAGCTTGTGCGCGGCGCGACTCACGTAGTGATCGGATGCCGCGACCAGGAGCGCGGCGTCGGGCGAGACCTTCACGGACGGCTTCACGACGGCCTTGCCGTCGACCGTCACGAGCCCGCCTGCGATGAGGGTCGCCGCATGCGTGCGCGATCGGGCGAGACCCCGGCTCGCGAGTGCGGCATCGAGTCGCTGCTCGGTCATCACCGGGGCGAGACGCGCGACGGGTCGGACTGCTCGAGCTCGTCGCGCAGCCGCGCGGCGAGGGCGTCGTAGGCGGGAGCTCGTTCGGCGAGCGGCAGGTCGTCGATCTCGGCCAGCGCGGCGCGCGCTTCTTCGCCGAGCACGGCGCCCGGCTCGTCGGCGCCGAAATCGGTGTCGTCGTCAGTGCTCACGAGTCCACGGTACCCCGGGCCGCCCACACCCGCGCGACCATCACGAATACAGGCGCGTCGGAACGTCGAGTGCGTGGATGGCGGTGCCGGAACTCCAGATCGCCGCGCAGGCCGCCCGCAGCAGGTCGAGCGAATCGCCACCGTCGGAGAGGATCTCGACGCGATCGGCCTCGACAGCGACCTTCGCATCGCGCACGCGGATCGCGCCGCCGCGACGCTTTTCGACGATCGGGTAGGGCTCGTGCAGTCCCCTGAGGTCGGCGAGGATGAAGTCGGGACGGCTCTTGGCGTCGGCTGCGAGCAGCTGCTTCGCGCGATCGATGCCCGTCAGCACGATGGCGCTCGCCATGCCGGCACGGTTCGCACCGAGGATGTCGGTGTCGAGCCGATCGCCCACGACGAGCGGCGTCGACGCCGCGAAACGGCGGCGAGCCTCTTCGAAGATCGGCGTCTCGGGCTTTCCGGCGACGAGCGGGAACCGGCCGACCGCGGTGTGCACAGCCGACACCAGGGTGCCGTTGCCGGGCGCGATGCCCCGGGCGACCGGAATCGTCCAGTCCATGTTGGTCGCGATCCACGGGATGCCCGGGGTCGCGGCATCCGGACCGCCGTGCGCGTTGAGCGCGAACGCCGCTTCGGCCAGTTCCTTCCAGCCGATCTCGGGCGTGAAGCCCTGCACCACCGCATCGGGCGCATCGTCGGCCGACCGGGTCACGCGGTACCCGCGCTTGCGCAGCTCGACCTCGATGCCCTCACCGCCGACGACCATCACGAGCGCGCCGGGCGCGACCTGGCCGTCGAGCAGCTGCATCGCCGCCTGCGGTGACGTGACGACCTCTTCGGGCACGACGTCGAGGCCGAGCTCGGCGAGGTGGCCGGCGACGGAGGCATCGCTGCGGGACGCGTTGTTCGTGATGTAACCGAGCGCTCGAGCCGGCTTGACCTGATTGAGGCTCTCCACCGCATGCGGGATCGCCCCGGCGCCGGCGTAGACGACGCCGTCGAGGTCGGCGAAGACCGCGTCGATGCCGTCGAGCGGCGTCGAGGGCTCAGTCTTCGCGCGGAACAGCGCCATCGGCGTCGCCCTCGTCCGACATCGATGCGGCTTCGGCTTCCAACGCGTCGCCCTCGGCGAGCACCGCGGCCACATCGGGCTCGAGCACGGCGCCCGGGTCTTCGAGTTCGGCGAGCTCGGGCGTCTCGTCGACCGAGTCCTCGTCGTCGTCAGTCGTCGCGTCCTCGGTCTCGGTCTCGGTCTCGGTCTCGGGACCATCGGCGGCGACTGCGACCTCCGCATCGTCGCCCTCGATCTCGATCTCGAAGATCTCGACGAGTTCCGCCTCCGCGGGGCCGCCGAGCGCGGCCTCCGCGCGGGCAGCCCGGGCGCGCCAATCGGCGGCCTCGGTCTCGCGGCCGAGCTCCTCGAGCACCTCCGCGTAGGCGGAGAAGAGGGCAGGGCTGTACGAGAAGGCGCGATCGGGGTCGAGCTGCGGGATCTCGAGTTCGGAGAGCGCGAGTTCCGGCTGCTCGAGGTCGAGGCGCGCACCGGACATCGCGATCGCCAGGCCGACCTGCACCGCCGCGGGCAGCTCGTTGCGGTCGACCGCGCGACCGACCTCGAGCGCACGGTCGGGGCGCCCGACGCCGCGCTCGCTGTCGACCATCAGCGGCAGCTGGTCATTGCTACCCGAGATGCGCCGGTAGGTGCGGAGCTCGCGGAGCGCCAGTGCGAAGTCGCCGGTCGCGTAGGCGGTGATCGCGAGCGTCTCGCGAACGACCGCGATACGGCCCGCGCGCCGCGCAGCGGACATCGCGTGACGGTGGGCGAGTTCGGGGTCCGCCTCCAGCAGCTCGGATGCCGCGACGAGATGCCGAGCAACCCAGTCGGCGTTCTCCTTGCTGAGCGTCTTCAACTCGGCGCGTGCACCCTTGTCGAGATCGCGCGGGTCGATCCGCTCGGGAATGAAGGGGTCGTCGTGACGGGGACGGACCGCAAGGTCGGCCGCACCGTAACGTTCGCGCGGAGCCTCGTCGTCTCGATGACCGCCGGAGCGCGGAGCGTCGCGACGGTCGCCGTACGGCTTCCGCTCGTCGCGAGGACCATGCGATCGCTGCGCATCGCGGTCGCCGTAGGGCTTCCGCTCGCCACGGTCGCCGTACGGCTTCCGGTCATCGCGAGCACCGTACGGCTTCCGCTCGCCACGGTCACCATAGGGCTTCCGGTCATCGCGAGCACCATACGAACGCTGCGCATCGCGATCGCCGTAAGGCTTGCGGTCTCCATAGGGCTTGCGGTCGCCACGGTCGCCATAGGGCTTCCGGTCATCGCGAGCACCATACGAACGCTGCGCATCGCGGTCGCCGTAAGGCTTGCGGTCGCCACGGTCACCATACGGCTTCCGGTCATCGCGAGCACCATACGAACGCTGCGCATCGCGGTCGCCGTAAGGCTTCCGCTCGCCACGGTCACCGTAAGGCTTCCGGTCATCGCGCGCACCATACGGCTTCCGCTCGCCACGGTCACCATAGGGCTTGCGATCGTCGCGCCCGCCGTGCGAGCGCTGAGCGTCACGGTCGCCGTAGGGCTTCCGCTCGCCACGGTCACCGTACGGCTTGCGGTCATCGCGCCCGCCGTGCGAGCGCTGAGCATCACGGTCGCCGTAAGGCTTCCGGTCACCACGGTCACCGTACGGCTTGCGATCGTCGCGCCCGCCGTGCGAGCGCTGAGCGTCACGGTCGCCATAGGGCTTCCGCTCGCCACGGTCCCCGTAGGGCTTGCGGTCGTCGCGAGAACCGTAGGAACGCTTCGGGTCGCCGTGCGATGAGCGATCGTCGCGTCGCTCGTACGGGCGCTTCGCGCCTCGATCACCGCTCGCCGCCCGGTCGCCCGAAGACCTCGTCGTCTTCCGCGCGCCTGAGGCGCCACGGGCGCTGTCGCCCTGCTTGCCCCGATCGGGTCGGTTCTGGTCGGCCGAGTCCTGCCTCGAATCGCTCACGCTGTTCCTGTCATTGGGAGTCTCGTCAGACTCAACCGTACTGCGGGTCTCTCCCCGCGGACCTGATCACCCAGGACGAGCGGCCGGCGCTCGCGTTCGAGGCGTCGCTCATCGGTGCAACGAGCCGCCCTCCCGTTGGTGGTTGGGTGAGGTTCGTGTTAAAGGCGAAGAGCCGCCCACGTGGTGGGCGGCTCTTCGTAATGTTTGTCCGGCGGTGTCCTACTCTCCCACAGGGTCCCCCCTGCAGTACCATCGGCGCTGCGAGTCTTAGCTTCCG
>NZ_WBIQ01000006.1 GCF_009749405.1 Agromyces lapidis | reverse complement strand
TCGTACGGGTCGGGCTGGGTTTGCCCCACTCGGCGCCGACGACTGCGTCCGCGTCAGCTGAGAGGAGCGCGTTGATCATGGTTTGCAGCAGCTGCCGCATCAGATCCGGGGACGCGTCCGCGAGGGCTTCGCCGAGCAGGCCGGCAGGGTCGACAATATGAGGAGCGGTCATCGTGATGACTCCATTCGAGTGAGAAGTAGAGAGCTTTCTCGAAGGATCACACGGTGACCGCGTTTACGTCGTGAGCGACGAGGCCGGCCACCGCGCGCTACACCACTATGAGGGACTCAGCTACGAGCCGATCATCGGTCCCCGCCCAAGCACGCACCGCTCGCAGCGAACGATGCACATCCTGAGTCCCGTTCGGAGCGCCAGTACGCGTGTGGAGGACGAACTCGTTACCGCCGCTCGCGATCTTCCGCCGCCGGAGCATCGGGAGGATCTCGGGTGGCACAGTGACACGGCGCCACCCCGACTCGCTCTTGAGGTAGTTCTCCCAGTGCTTGACTGCCCCTTGGAGTCGACGATCTTGCCGGCGATGGTGATCGTCGGCTTCGGCGCGTCCAGGTCCACATACTCCCACTTGAGGCCGACGGCTTCGCTGATGCGAGCACCGGTCGCGAGGATGAGATCGACGACGTCTCCGAGGAGGTCTGAGGGTCGAGGCCCCATCCGGTCCTCGCGGGTCTGGTACTCGCGGATGACGCCCCTAAACTCGGCGAGTTCCATGGCCGCGGGTGCGTAGATCGGCCGGGCCTGCTCCTTGACCTTCTTCACCTCGCGCGCGGGGTTGGCGATCATCAGGTCGTTCATCACCGCGTACGAGCAGATCTGACTGATCAGCGCCTTCACGTTGCGCGCGGTGCTCGGCGTCTGCCGGTAGATGGTCTTGTAGACGCGGAGGACGGTGCTCGCCTTGATCTCACGGATGGCGAGGGCGCCCATGTGTGGGGCGATCTGTTTCTCGATAAGGCGGCGGTTCTCGTGCCTGGTCGTGTCGCGCTGCTCCTGCGTGAACTCGACGTGATCCATGAATTCGTGCGCCAGGTCGAGAAACGGTGACTCCGGAGTGAGCACCCCCGACTCGGCGAGTGTCGTCGCGTACTGCTCGTCGACCGATTCCATCAGCGTTCGGCGTGCGGCGGCGTTGGATCGAGCACTGACGCGGAGCTTGCCGCGCGTGCCGTCGAGCCGCCGAAATCGCACGGTGCCGCGCACCCGGCCGTTGGGCAGGGGTTGATACGAGATGTCGCCGTGAGAGCCGGGCGCTAGTGCGTGGCGTGCCATGAGAGTCGTCCTCGTTTCGAGGAGATGAGCACGATCGACCTGATCACCGTCGGTCCGTCCGGGCATGCAACCACGCTTCGACGTTCGCGCTGCTGTAGCGCAGTTGCTTGCCGAGTTTGGTGGCCTTCGGGCCGGTGCCCTCGAGCCGCCAGTGGTACAGCGTCTCTTTCGAGAGCTGCAGGTACGCGGCCAGCTCGTCGACGGTGAGGTAGTCCCCGAAGCTCTCGATGAAGCGAGTCGCCGGGGCCGTGGTCGGAAGTGATGTGCTCATACTCCTTATGAGTGCGGCACATCCCCTGCATCGTCACGGTCTGTTGGAATCCGATGTGGATGCCTGTGGAACGAGGGCCGATTTCAAAAAGGCCCCAAAAAGGCCCCAAACGCCCTCTTCCAACGAAAAGAACCCCTGGGAACCTTCGGTTCACCAGGGGTTTTGGTGGATCTGAGGGGACTCGAACCCCTGACCCCCTGCATGCCATGCAGGTGCGCTACCAGCTGCGCCACAGACCCATTTTCGTTGGTATCTCGCTCTCGCGGCCCAACGATTCGAGCTTACACCAGCCTCTTGCCCGAAACGAAATCGAGCGAGCCTCAGCCGGCGAAGGCCGCTCCGATCAGGGGTTCGCCGCGAGGATCGGCTCGACCGGCAGCGCCGGGCAGTCGTTCCAGAGGCGCTCGAGGCCGTAGTACATACGCTCCTCCTGGTGGAACACGTGCACGACGAGGTCGCCGAAGTCGAGCAGCACCCAACGGCCGCCGGCGTGCCCCTCGCGTCGTCCGGCGCGGCCGAGCACCTCCTCGATGCCGTCGGCGATGGCGACGACGTTGCGCTCGGAGGTGCCCGTGACGAGCAGGAACACGTCGGCGAACGGGAGCGGCCGCGAGACATCCAGCGCGACCAGATCTTCGCCGCCCTTCGCGTCGGCCGCGCGAACCGCGCGTGCGAGGGAGTCGAGGGCCTGGGTGGATGCGGTCATACGCTCATTTCCGGTAGACGAGTGGTTGGCGCGGCCGGTCAGAACAGGCCGGTCATCGCGCCGATGACGAGGGTGCCGACGACGCCGAGCGCGAGCACGCCCGCGGTGACGGCGAGAACGAGGGGCACGTTCATGCCCTCCTTCTTCGGTGGGGAGATCATGGTGCGCGCCGCACCCTGGGTGCTGATCGCGCGCGTCGCCGCGACCGGGGCGACCCCGGTGCCCACGTCTTCGACCTGATGTTCGAAGAGGCGGTCGACATCGGAGGAGTCGACCTGGCTCGGGTGAACACCGGTCGCGCCGTAGCTGCGGGGCAGATCGATCGAGCCCGTCGCGAGCACCTCGCCCGGCTGTGAGAGCTGGTTGGCGAATGCGCCCTGGTCGGGCAGCGACGGCAGGATGAGCGCGTTCGTCGTCGTCGGCACGCCGTGGCTCAGCGCGCCGCGCGAGAGCATCTGATCGAACGGCTCGGCGCGCTCCTCGGCCTCGGGGAGGTTGAGCTGCGACGTCCAATGGCCGGGCGATCCTGCGCTGACACCGGGAAGATTGGCAACGCTCGCATCGACGATCGGGTTGACGGCCGGCTGCGGCGTCGCCAGGGAAGCGGGCATCGCCTGAGGGAGCCGCTGTTGCTGCGCTGCTTGCGGCTGCTGCTGCTGCGGCGGCGGTTGCACGCCGTGCACCACGGGAGTCGCGGATGCGACTGCCGTCGAGGCGACCGGCTCGTCATCGAACTCGTCGTCGAAGTCGTCGAGCTGAGCGCCGTCGAGCATCGCCCGCAGCTCGCGCCGCGTCAGCGTGCGCTCGGGCGCGGAGGGCATCGACGGCGCGGACGCCGGCGCCGACTGCGCCTGGGCTGCCGCGGGAACCGCCGGCTGCGGCGGGGCCTCGGCCGCCGGCTGCGCCGAGGGACGCGGGGCGAACGGGTTCTGCGGCGGAACAGCGGTCAGCGGCGCCGCCTGATCGAATCCGCCGGCGGGCCGTGGCGGCGCGAAACCCTGACCTGGGGCAGGGTACGGCGCGGGGACCTGCTGCTGCGGCGCCTGCGCCGGCGGCTGCGCAGGAAGCACCGGAGCTGCGACGGGCTGCGGGGCGACCGGCTGCGGCGCATACTGCGGCACAGCAGGAGCCTGCGCGGGAGGCGCGGCGTAGACGGGCGCGGCGGCAGGGGGCGCAGCCTGTTCAGGGGTCGCCGCACCGGCCTGCTGTTCCCGCAGGCGTTCGAGCTCGCGCAGCTCGCGGCGCGTGAGCTGCGGTTCGTTGGACGAAGTCATTCGACACTCCGGTAGAGATGGTGCTTGGAGATGTACTGGACGACCCCGTCGGGCACCAAGTACCAAACCGGGAAACCCCGGCGCACCCTGCTCCGGCAATCGGTCGACGAGATCGCAAGTGCCGGAACTTCAAGCAAGCTTACGTCTTGCTCGGGCAAACCCGTAACGCTCAGCACATGTCCCGGACGACTCACAGCAACGAAGTGCGCGAGCTCCCAGAGCTCGTCGACATCTTTCCACGACAGGATCTGCGCGATGGCGTCGGCCCCCGTGATGAAGAACAGATCGGCATCGGGTCGTTCACGGCGGATGTCTCGCAGCGTGTCGATCGTGAAGGTGGCCTTCGGCCGGTCGATGTCGACGCGGCTCACCGTGAACCGCGGGTTCGACGCGGTCGCGATCACCGTCATCAGGTAGCGGTGCTCGGCCGTCGTGACGACCGTCTTGTAGCTCGGCTGCCCGGTCGGCACGAAGACGACCTCATCGAGATCGAGCGACTGCGCGACCTCGCTCGCGGCCACGAGGTGGCCGTGATGGATGGGATCGAACGTACCGCCCATGACCCCGATGCGGGGCCGGCGGTCCGAGCCGGTCACGGTGCGACCGCTCGCCTCAGTGGCCGTGCCCGTCTCCGGAGTGGCGGGCGGCGTAGGCCTCGGCCTTCGCGCGGTGGCGGTTGGCGACGTCGCGGTACGAGGCGGTGACGATGCCGAGCGCGGCGAAGATGATCAGTGCGACGAGCCCGTACATCCAGGCTTCCATCGGAAGCTCCCGTGCGTGCACCGTCTCGGTGAGCACCGTGCCGGTCAACGCTGCGGTGGTGAGGCTCATTCGGCCGTTCCTTTCGAATCCTGCTGGTAACGCTCCCGACAGTCTAGCGAGAACGGGGGTCGCGACGGGCTCAGGCGCGCACGTGGCCCGCGCCGCGCACGATCCACTTGGTGCTCGTGAGCTGCGGGAGGCCCATCGGCCCGCGCGCGTGGAGCTTCTGGGTCGAGATCCCGACCTCCGCGCCGAAGCCGAACTCCGATCCGTCGGTGAACCGCGTCGAGGCGTTCACCATCACCGCGGCGGCGTCGACCTCGTTGAGGAAGCGCTCGGCGTTGCCGAGGTCGTTCGTGACGATCGCCTCGGTGTGCTTGGTCGAGTAGCGACGGATGTGCGCGAGCGCCTCGTCGAGCGAGTCGACCACGCCGACCGAGATGTCGAGGCTCATGTGCTCGGTCGCCCAGTCCTCGTCGGTGACCGGGAGCGCATCGGGACGCAGGGCGCGCACCCGTTCGTCGGCGTGCACGGTCACCCCGGATGCCTCGAGCCGATCGAGCACCGCGGGAAGCAGCCGCTCGGCCGCGTCGCGGTGCACGAGCAGCGTCTCGAGCGCGTTGCAGACGCTCGGCCGCTGCACCTTCGCGTTGTGCACGAGCTCGACCGCCCACTGCTCGGGCGCGCTCTCGTCGAGGAACATGTGCACGACGCCGGCCCCCGTCTCGATGACCGGCACCCGCGCCTCGTCGACGACCGCGCGGATGAGCCCGGCGCTCCCCCGGGGGATCAGCACGTCGACGTACTCGCGGGCCTGCATCAGGTGACGGGCACCGGCACGGCCGAAGTCGTCGACGGTCTGCACCGCGTCGCCGGGAAGACCGGCGAGCTCGAGGGCGTCGCGCAGCACCCCGACGAGCACCCGATTGGTCTGCTCGGCGGCGCTGCCGCCGCGGAGCACCACGGCGTTGCCGCTCTTCAGTGCGAGCACCGCGATGTCGATCGTGACGTTCGGGCGCGCCTCGTAGATCGCGCCGACCACGCCGAGCGGCACCCGCACCTGGTCGATGCGCACCCCGCTCGGCAACGAGCGGCCGCTCACGGTCTCGCCGATCGGGTCGGTGAGGGCGATCACCTCGAGCACGGCGTCGGCGAGCGACCCGACCCGGCGCACGTCGAGGGTCAGCCGATCGAGCAGGCCGTCGGAGAGTCCGTTCGCACGGCCGTCCTCGAGGTCGAGTGCGTTCGCCGCGACGACCTCGTCGGCGCGCTCCCGCAGGAGCGTCGAGACCTGCTCGAGCGCGGCATCCTTCTCGGCGGTCGAGGCGCGGGCGAGCAGGTACGAGGCCGCCTTGGCGGCGGCGAAGCGCTCGTCGAGCACGGCGAGGTCGAGGTCGAGGTCGGGATGCTCCATGGCACCAGCCTAGGCGAGCGGCTGCGCACCGCTCACCGTATGACGAGGTCAGCGCGCGTCTGAGACCGGGTCGAACCAGGTGCCGATCTCGGCTCCGGCGAGGGCCTCGGCGACGAGTGGCGTCGCGGTGATGAGCACGGCGGCGCCCGCGTCGGCGGCGATGCGAGCGGCGGATACCTTGGTCTCCGCTCCCCCGGTGCCGACGCCGGCGCGGCCGACCGAACCGATCTCGACGCCCGCGAGCACGTCGCCGTGCGGCACGTGCGCGATCCGCTCGGCGCCCTCGAGGTGCGGCGGCTTCGTGTAGAGGGCGTCGACGTCTGAGAGGAGGACGAGCAGTTCGGCCCCGATGAGCTCGGCGACGAGCGCCGCGAGGCGGTCGTTGTCGCCGAAGCGGATCTCGTGGGTCGCGACGGTGTCGTTCTCGTTCACGATCGGCAGGATGCGAAGTGCGAGCAGACGGTCCATCGCCCGCTGGGCGTTGAGGCGCGGGGTCTCGTTCTCGAGGTCGCTCGCGGTGAGGAGCACCTGGCCGGCGACGATGTCGAACCGGTCGAGCGCGTCCTGATAGCGCACGACGAGCAGGTTCTGCCCCACCGAGGCGGCGGCCTGCTGGGTGGCGAGGTCGGTGGGTCGCGAGTCGAGGCGCAGGTAGGGCATGCCGGTCGCGATCGCTCCGGATGACACGAGCACGACCTCGGTGCCGCGGGCGTGGGCCGCGGCCAGCGCATCGACCAGGGGTGCGATCTGGCCGGCGTTCTCGCCGCTGATCGACGACGAGCCGACCTTCACGACGATGCGCCGCGCCGAGGCGATGTCGGCGCGCGACCGAACGGTCACCGCTCGCCCTCGTCGCCCGAGCCCGCCTCCGACTCGGTCTCGACCGCATCGGCTGCCGTGTCGCCGTCGGCCCAGAGCCCGGCCTCGCGCTCGCGCTCGAGTTCGGCTCGCGCCTCGGCCTTGGCGTCCATGCGCTCGTGGTAGTCGCTCTTGCGCTCTGCACGGGTCGCACGGCGGTTGTCGTCGAGGCGCACATCGGTGCCGCGCGGTGCGGTGATGAGCTCGGCCGTCGAGGTGAGCGTCGGCTCCCAGTCGAACACGACGCCCTGGCCCTTGCCGATGACCACGGTCGAACCGGCGACCGCCCCGGCGCGAACGAGCTCGTCTTCGACGCCGAGCTTCGCGAGACGGTCGGCGAGGAAGCCGACGGCCTCGTCGTTCGCGAAGTCGGTCTGCTGCACCCAGCGCTCGGGCTTCTTGCCGAGCACGCGGTAGAGCGTGCCGTAGCTGCCGCCCTCGGCGCGCACGGTGAACTCCACGGCGTTGACGGCCTTCGGGCGGATGACGATGCGCTCGGGTGCGGGCTCTGCGGCGGCCGCGAGACGAGCGTCGTCGACGAGCTCGCCGAGTGCGAAGCCGAGCTGGCGCAGCCCCTCGTGGCTCACGGTCGAGATCTCGAACACGCGGTAGCCCCGCGCTGCGAGGTCGGGCCGCACGAACTCGGCGAGTTCGCGCGCCTCGGGCACGTCGATCTTGTTCAGGGCGACGATCTGCGGGCGTTCGAGCAGCGGAACCTGCCCCTCGGGCACCGGATAGGCGCCGAGTTCGGCGAGGATGACGTCGAGATCGCTGAGCGGGTCGCGACCGGGCTCGAGGGTGGCGCAGTCGAGGACGTGCAGCAGGGCCGAGCAGCGCTCGACGTGGCGGAGGAACTCGAGGCCGAGCCCCTTGCCCTCGCTCGCGCCTTCGATGAGGCCGGGCACGTCGGCGACCGTGTAGCGGTGGTCGCCGGCCTGCACGACGCCGAGGTTCGGGTGGAGCGTCGTGAACGGGTAGTCGGCGATCTTCGGCCGGGCCGCGGAGAGCGCGGCGATCAGGCTCGACTTGCCCGCACTCGGGTAGCCGACGAGGGCGACGTCGGCGATGCTCTTCAGCTCGAGGGTGATCTGCACCTCGTCGCCGTCGGTGCCGAGCAGCGCGAATCCGGGCGCCTTGCGCTTGGTCGTCGCGAGGGCCGCGTTGCCGAGGCCGCCGAGGCCGCCGGACGCCGCGACGTAGCGGAGTCCGGGCTCGGCGAGGTCGGCGAGCTCGTTGCCGTCCTCGTCCTTCACGACGGTGCCGACGGGCACCGGAAGCTCGAGCGACTCGCCGAGTGCGCCCGAACGGTTGTCGCCCTGGCCGGGCTGTCCGTTCGCCGAAGAGCGGTGGGGACGGCCGTGGTAGGCGAGGAGGGTGGTGACCTGCGGGTCGGCGACGAGCACGATGTCGCCGCCGTGGCCGCCGTTGCCGCCGTCGGGGCCCGCGAGGGGCTTGAACTTCTCACGGCGTACCGAAACGCACCCGTTGCCACCGTGCCCGGCGCGCAGGAACAGCGTCACCTCGTCGACGAAGCTGACCATTCCGTACCCCTCCAAAGCGATGAAACACGTGAGGGCGAGCCGAAGCCCGCCCTCACGATGACCGTCGGTCGACTATTCGCCGACCGCCACGATGTTGACGACCTTGCGGCCGCCCTTGTTGCCGAACTGCACCGCGCCGGCCTCGAGCGCGAAGAGGGTGTCGTCGCCACCGCGACCGACGCCCGCGCCCGGGTGGAAGTGGGTGCCGCGCTGGCGGACGAGGATCTCGCCGGCGCTGACGACCTGGCCGCCGAAGCGCTTCACGCCGAGGCGCTGCGCGTTCGAGTCACGACCGTTGCGAGTGGAGCTCGCTCCCTTTTTGTGTGCCATGTCTGATTCTCCTTCGAGGCGCCGCGGGCTACTTGATGCCGGTGATCTTGACGCGCGTGAGCTCCTGACGGTGGCCCTGGCGCTTCTTGTAGCCGGTCTTGTTCTTGAACTTCTGGATCACGATCTTGGGGCCGCGGAGGTCGTTGAGAACCTCGGCCGTGACCGTGACCTTTGCGAGCGACTTGGCGTCGGAGGTGATCTTCTCACCGTCGACGAGGAGCACCGGGATGAGCTGGACGTTGCCGTCCTTGTCAGCCTGGATCCGGTCCATCGTCACGATGGTGCCGACTTCGACCTTCTCCTGCCGACCGCCGGCGCGCACTACTGCGTAAACCACTACTCGTACCTATCTCTGGGGAACCCTGAGGTTCCGACTGTCTGATGGGATTGTCACTGCGCGGTCGCCCCAGCGGGAAGAAGGGTGGTGACTGCCAGAAAACACTGTGCAGGTTGAACTGCAAGTTGGCGCTCACCGTGATAAGCGGCGGCACCAACGAACGAGTTTACCGGATGAGTGGAGGGCGGTCAAACGAGCGCGCCCGGCGCGGCGCCGCACTCCCCCGGCGTACTATTCCGTGAGGACCGCGCTCGGCGGCCGCCGAGACGGCGGAGGAGCCGAGTCGGGAGCGGAGGCGAACGTGATACTCATCGACACGCCGCCGCGCCCCGCGGCGACGAAGTGGGCTGCCGCCCTGTTGATCATGAACGGTGGCTTGTTCCTCATCCCAGTCACCGCTCTGCTGGTATTCGGGGTCATGCACCAGTTGGCGCCGGACATGCTCGCCACGCCGCTCGTGCTGGCGGCACTCGGCGCCTCGCTGCTGTTCGCTGCACGAGCCGTCTGGCGGGGTGCTCACTGGCCCCGACGGTACGTGCTCGTCGTGGTCGCCGGTGAACTCGTCAGCATCGCGAGCGGTTCCACCTACATCGGCGCAGCGCTCCTCTTCGTAACTCTGGCGGCATTGCTCCTGTGGGGACCTTCTGCGCGACAGTTCGCCGTTACAGCGGGCGAAACTGCCGTCTCCAGCCGATGGAGCTCGAGCAAATGACGACGCGACTGGCGGTGCTCACGTGATACTCATCGATACGCCGCTGTGGCCGAAGCACGGCACGGTGTGGGCGCACCTCGTGAGCGACGCCTCGATCGATGAGCTCCACGCCTTCGCGCGCCGCGCCGAGCTTCCGCCGCGCTCGTTCGATCTCGACCATTACGACGTGCCCGTCGAGCGCTACGACGACCTGGTCGCCGCCGGCGCGCTCCCGGTCGAGCCGCGCGAACTGGTCGTACGGCTCGCGAGGAGCGGCCTGCGGGTCACGCCGCGCGAGCGGCGCGCCCGCAGGCACGACGCCTCACTCTGAGCGGTCGGATGCCTCGTCGTCGGCGCGGGTGATGACGGGCGGGGCCCCGCCGGTGCTGAGCGCCGCGGTCGAGACCCGACGGCTGCGGGCACGACCCTCGCCGGACTTCTTGGGCGCGGGCAGCGCGTCGAGCACCGAGTCGAGGAGCACCTCGGCCTCGGCGGCGCGCACGGGCCGCTTGCGGTCGACGGCGGGTACGGGCAGCTCGAGGATCGGTGCGGCCTCGGGGGCCGGGGCCGCCTCCGCCGCAGTCTCGGGCTTCGCCGTCACGGCGGATCCCGAGGGGGCCTGCTCGTCAGGCGCCGTGCTCGCCTCGGGCGTTCCCTGCTCCTGCGAGACCCGACGGTGGCGACCGCGGCGACGGCCGCCGGTCGGCGCGTCGGCCGCGGGTGCGACCTCGGTCGAGGCCGGCTCCGACGCAGCGGGGCGGCCCTCGTCGGCCTTGGGCTCGGCGTGCGGGATCGTCGAGGCCGCGATCTGCGCGAGGGCGTGCTTCACGTCGTCGGTGATCGCGTGGGTGCCGGTGTGCGGGGCGCTCGCCGCCGCGGGCTGCGCGGCCTGCTGCTGCTGTCCGCCGCCGTTCGAGCTGCCGCTGCCGCCGCGGTTGCGACGACGCTCGGGCTGCTGCTGCTGCGGGGCGCGGTGCTTCATCACGGGCTCGTGGTGCACGATGATGCCGCGGCCGGCGCACACCTCGCAGGGCTCGCTGAACGACTCGAGGAGCCCGAGGCCGAGCTTCTTGCGGGTCATCTGCACGAGGCCGAGCGAGGTGACCTCGGCGACCTGGTGCTTGGTGCGGTCGCGCGAGAGGCACTCGACGAGTCGGCGCAGCACGAGGTCGCGGTTCGACTCGAGCACCATGTCGATGAAGTCGACGACGATGATGCCGCCGATGTCGCGCAGGCGAAGCTGGCGCACGATCTCTTCGGCGGCCTCGAGGTTGTTCTTCGTGACCGTCTCTTCGAGGTTGCCGCCGGAGCCGACGAACTTGCCCGTGTTGACGTCGACGACCGTCATCGCCTCGGTGCGGTCGATGACGAGCGAGCCGCCGGAGGGCAGCCACACCTTGCGGTCGAGCGCCTTCTCGATCTGCTCCGAGATGCGGAACTCGTCGAAGGAGTCGCGCTCACCCACGTACGCCTCGACGCGCTCGAGGAGGTCGGGGGCGACGGCGCGGAGGTAGCGCTCGATGGTCTGGCGCGCCTCGTCGCCCTCGATGACCATCTTCTGGAAGTCCTCGTTGAAGACGTCGCGGACGATCTTGATGAGCAGGTCGGGCTCGGAGTGCAGCAGCGCGGGGGCCTGCACCTTCTCGAGGGTCTTCGAGATGTCGGCCCACTGCGCGATGAGGCGGTTGACGTCGAGCGTCAGCTGCTCTTCGGTCGCACCCTCGGCGGCGGTGCGCACGATCACGCCCTGGTTCTCGGGCAGCACCTCTTTGAGGATCTTCTTGAGGCGCGCGCGCTCGGTGTCGGGCAGCTTGCGGCTGATGCCGTTCATCGAGCCGTTCGGCACGTACACGAGGTAGCGGCCGGGCAGCGAGATCTGGCTCGTCAGGCGGGCGCCCTTGTGGCCGACCGGGTCCTTCGTGACCTGCACGAGCACTCGGTCGCCGGGCTTCAGCGCGAGCTCGATGCGGCGCGGCTGGTTCTTCTCGCCGTTCTCGGCGGCGGCGTCCCAGTCGACCTCGCCCGAGTAGAGCACGGCGTTGCGACCGCGGCCGATGTCGACGAACGCGGCCTCCATCGAGGGCAGCACGTTCTGCACGCGACCGAGGTACACGTTGCCGATGAGCGACGCGTCTTGGTTGCGAGCGACGTAGTGCTCGACGAGCACGCCGTCCTCGAGCACGCCGATCTGGATGCGGCCGCCCTTCTCGCGCACGATCATCGACCGGTCGACCGACTCGCGGCGCGCGAGGAACTCGGCCTCGGTGATGACCGCACGGCGCCGACCGGCGTCGCGGCCGTCGCGGCGGCGCTGCTTCTTCGCCTCGAGACGCGTCGAGCCCTTGACCTTCTGCGGCTCGGTGATGAGCTCGACCTCGCGGGGCTTGCGCACCTTCACGACATTGTTGGCGGGCTCGTCGCCCGACGAGCGGCCCTCCTCGCCAGAACGGCGGCGGGTGCGACGGCGCACGCTCGACGGCTCGTCGGCGGGTCGCTCGTCGCGCTCGGGGCGGTCGTCGCGCTCGGGCGCGGCGAACACCGGCGGGGCGTGGAAGATGAGCGAGGTCGTCGTCAGCGCGGCGGGGATCGGCGAGACCGCAGGCTCGCTCGTCGCCTCGGCCTCCGCGACGACCTCGACCACGTCCTCCGTGGTCTCGGTTGCGGCCCCGGCGACGGTCTCGTCGCCGGACGCCGCCGGCTCGACCACCGGTGCCGCAGCCTCGGCCGACGCCGCAGCGGGCTCGCCGTGCGGGGCCTCGGGCTCGACGACCGGCGTCACCGCGTCGGCCGCGGGCTGGGCCGCTTTGCCTCGGCCCCTGCGGGAGCCGAACAGGCCGCCGCGTCGCTTCGCGCCACCCCTCGAATCGGGTTCGTTCGTGTTCTTCTCGTTGCCTTCCACCATCTCTGGTGCACTCCTACGCCGGTCCCGACGGCCGCGCCGTCGTCCCGTTACTCATCTGGAGCGGTTCCACCGTGTGCGGAACCGCCGAACCATCACTCCTGCGATCGGCGGGTGCCTGGATCGCCACGTCTTGCGGGTGTCTCCCGCCCACTCGGATGCGGTGCATCCTCAAAGCCTTCGTTGGCGCCGTGCCGGGCGCGGCCCGGACGACTCCCTCGATTATCGCATGGTCTCACAGCTCGGTGGGGAACCGGCATGCCATAATCCGAGCATGCCCGACTCCCCTCGCGGATCCCGACCTGTCGCGTCGGCGATCTTCCTCATCATCGCGGGGGCGCTCGGCCTCCTCGCCGCGTTCGAACTCTCGGTCGAGAAGGTCCTCACGCTGATGGACCCGGCCCACGTGCCGAACTGCAATGTGGGGGTGCTCGTCGGGTGCAGCACGAACCTCGAATCATGGCAGGGCGCCGTGTTCGGCTTCCCGAACCCCTTCATCGGCCTGATGGCCTGGCCCGTCGTCATCACGATCGGCGTCGCGATCCTCGCCGGCGCGACGTTCTCGCGCTGGTTCTGGGTGGGCTTCAACATCGGTGTGGCCGGTGCGCTGGTGTTCGTCGGATGGCTCATCTACCAGAGCATCTACGTGCTCGACGTGCTCTGCCCCTGGTGCATGCTCACGTGGGCGGTCACGATCCCGACCTTCTGGGTCGTGACGCTGCACAACCTCCGATCGGGCAACATTCCGGCATCGGCACGCGTCCGCCGACTGGCGGCAGGCTGGTTCACCTGGATCCCGCTCATCACGATCGTCTGCTACGCGATCGTCATCCTGCTCGCGCAGCTGCAGATGAACGCCATCCCGCGCGTCATGGTCGACCTGCAGGGCCTCTTCGGCTGAGCCTCCACCGCACGCGAACGCCCCGGCCCGAGAACTCGGGCCGGGGCGTTCAGCACGCGGGATGACTCAGGCGAACCAGAGTGCGAGTTCGCGCTCGGCCGACTCGGCGGAGTCGGAGCCGTGCACCAGGTTCTGCTGCACCTTGAGGCCCCAGTCTCGACCGAAGTCGCCGCGGATGGTGCCGGGCGCGGCGGTCGTCGGGTCCGTCGTCCCGGCGAGCACGCGGAACCCCTCGATGACGCGGTTGCCGGCGACGCGCATGGCGACGACCGGCCCCGACTGCATGAACTCGACGAGCGGCTCGTAGAACGGCTTGCCCTCGTGCTCGGCGTAGTGCTTCGCGAGCAGTTCGCGGTCGGCCTGCACGAGGCGGATGTCGACGAGCGAGTAGCCCTTCGCCTCGATGCGGCGGAGGATCTCGCCGGTGAGGTTGCGGGCGACCCCGTCGGGCTTCACGATCACGAGGGTCTCTTCGATCGCAGTGGTCATTGCTGTTCCTTTCCTGGCGCGACGACCGCCGCGCGTTCTCGGTCGATTCGGCTGCCGACGACCATGCAGTACCACCA
This sequence comes from Agromyces lapidis, assembly GCF_009749405.1. Taxonomy (GTDB): domain Bacteria; phylum Actinomycetota; class Actinomycetes; order Actinomycetales; family Microbacteriaceae; genus Agromyces; species Agromyces lapidis. Next base: position 367,257 of record NZ_WBIQ01000006.1, on the reverse strand, counting down.
CATGCCGCCGAAGAGTGCCCCGACGACGAACATCGCCGGGTTGAGGAAGCCGGACGCGACGATGAGCACCTGCAGCGTCCACCCGAGCACGTAGGCCCACTCGAAGCGCAGCAGGCCCATCGTCGCGATCAGGCCGAGGATGATCACGCCGCCCGCGGCGAGGGCGACCCACGACGGCAGCGCCTGGTCGGCACCGCCCTGCGCGAGACCCCAGATCACGAGTGCGGCGAGGAAGACGACGATCGTCTCGAAGGCGAGCACGATCGAGGCCAGACTCCGCCGGATCGAGCGCAGCGGAGCGGCCGCAGCAGGCGCGGAGCTCTCGTCGACGGAGGAATCACCAGCCCCGTTCACCGGGTCGCCGTCGCCCTCGTGCCGAGCGTCGCTCATGCCATGCCCCACTCGCGGTCGTCGGCGATCGCCATCGCCTCGCCGACGAGCACGATCGAGCCCGTCACGAGCACGGCGCGCTTCGGCGCCTCGGCGGCCCAGGTGCGGGCCTCCTCCAGCGCGTCGTCGAGCCGCTCGACGACGAGGGTGCGCTTCATGCCGACGCGCTCGGTGACGATCGCCTCGAGTGCGGCGGCCGGGAGCGCGCGCTCCGTGTCGGGGGCGGTGACGAGCATCGGACCGTCGAGTTCGGCGAGGGCGTCGACGATGCCCGCGGCATCCTTGTCGTCGACGACGCCGACGACGATCGCGAACTCGTCGAAGTCGAAGAACTCGTCGAGCGCCGAGACGAGCGCGCGGGCCCCGTGCGGATTGTGGGCCGCGTCGACGAGGATCGTCGGCTCGATGCCGATGAGCTGCAGCCGCCCTGGCGACGACGCCTCGGCGAGGCCCCGCTCGACCACCTCGTCGGCCAGTCGCACCGAGCCGCCGCCGATGAAGGCCTCGACGGCCGCGACCGCCACGGCCGCGTTCTCGGCCTGATGCGCCCCGAAGAGCGGAAGGAAGAGATCGCGGTACTCCCCCGCGAGCCCGCGGATCGTCACGAGCTGCCCGCCGACGGCGACGGTGCGGCCGACGACGGCGAAGGCGTCGTCCTCGACGGCGAGCGTCGACTCGGTGAGTTCGGCGGCCTCCTCGAGCACCGCGAGTGCGGCGTCGGGCTGCCGGGCGGTGACGACCGCCGCGGCCGGCTTGATGATGCCCGACTTGGTGCGTGCGATCGCCTCGACGGTCGAGCCGAGCCGGGCCTGGTGGTCGAGCGCGATCGGCGTGAAGACGGCGACCTGGCCGTCGGCGACGTTCGTCGAGTCCCACTCGCCGCCCATGCCCACCTCGAGCACGACGACATCGACGGGGGCGTCGGCGAAGCAGGCGAACGCGAGCACGGTCAGCACCTCGAAGAAGGTGAGCGGCGATTCGCCGGCCTGCTCGAGCTCGGCGTCGACGATCGCGACGAACGGGAGGATCTCCTCCCAGTTGCGGGCGACCGCCTCGTCGGAGACCGATTCGCCGTCGATGCGGATTCGCTCGGTGAATCGCACGAGGTGCGGGCTCGTGAGCAGCCCGGTGCGCAGGCCCGAGGCGCGCAGCAGGCTCTCGATCATGCGGCTCGTCGAGGTCTTGCCGTTCGTGCCCGTCAGGTGGATCACCGGGGCGGCGCGGTGCGGGTCGCCGAGGAGTTCGACGGCGCGCCGCGTCGGCTCGAGACGCGGCCGCGGCGCCCCCTCGCCCACCCGGGCGACGAGTGCGGCGTAGACGGCGTCGGCCGCGTCGGCGGCGTCGTGGTCGTGGGCGTCGCTCATGCGCGCTCCAATCCGATGAGGAGTCGTGAATCGTCGCCGACGGGCTTCGCCTCGTCGGACTCGACGGCGGACGCCGATGCGACGACCTCGAGCGAGGTCGCGAGCGTCTCGCCGGCGATGAGTGCGCGGTGGGTCTCGGCCGCGGCCGCGCCGACCGGGTCGAGCGCGAGGCTGAGCGCGATGCGGTCGCCGACCTCGAGGCCGGCGGCCTTGCGCGCCTCCTGCACGGCTCGCACGACGTCGCGCGCGAGGCCCTCGGCCTCGAGCTCGGGAGTCGTCGCGGTGTCGAGCAGCACGAAGCCGCCGTCGGCGAGCAGGGCGAGCGCGTTCTCGCCGTCGCCCGATCCGCCGGCCTCGAGCACGAGCTCGTACTCGCCGGCTTCGAGCGCGATGCCGCCCGCCACGACCGCGTCGCCCGCGACCGACCAGTCGCCGCTGCGCGCCGCCTGGATGGCCTGCTGCACCTGCTTGCCGAGACGCGGGCCGGCGACCCGCGCGTTGACGGTGAGGCGCTTGGTGACGCCGTAGCGCTCGGCGCTGTGCTCGTCGAGCGCGACGAGTTCGACCTGCTTGACGTTGAGCTCGTCGCGGAGGATCGCCTCGAACGGGGCGAGCGCAGAGGCATCCGCGCTCACGATCGTGAGCATCGCGAGCGGCAGGCGCACCCGGCGGCCCGACTGCTTGCGGAGCGACAGTGCCGAGGAGCTGATCTCGCGGACGGCGTCCATCGCGGCGACGAGCGCCGGGTCGGCCGGGAACTCGGCCGCGTCGGGCCAGTCGGTCAGGTGCACGCTGCGCCCGCCGGTGAGCCCGCGCCAGACCTTCTCGCTGACGAGCGGCAGCAGGGGCGCGGCGAGGCGGGTGAGCGTCTCGAGCACGGTGTAGAGCGTGTCGAACGCCTCGCGGCCGGAGCCGTCGTCGGCGACGCCGCCCCAGAAGCGGTCGCGCGAGCGGCGCACGTACCAGTTCGTCAGCACGTCGCCGAAGTCGCGCAGCTTCTGGGCCGCGAGCGGCGAGTCGAAGTCGTCGAGGTCGACGGTGACGGCCTCGACGAGGTCGCGCAGCTTCGCGAGCAGGTAGCGGTCGAGCACATCGTTCGACGTCGTCGAACGGGATGCCTCGTAGCCGCCGTCCTTCGCGGTGTTGGCGTAGAGCGAGAAGAAGTACCAGGTGCTCCAGAGCGGCAGCATCAGCTGGCGCACGCCCTCGCGGATGCCCTCCTCGGTCACGACGAGGTTGCCGCCGCGCAGCACCGAGCTCGACATGAGGAACCAGCGCATCGCGTCGGAGCCGTCGCGGTCGAACACCTCGCTGACGTCGGGGTAGTTGCGCAGCGACTTCGACATCTTCTGCCCGTCGCTGCCGAGCACGATGCCGTGGCTCACGACGTTCGAGAAGGCGCGTCGGTCGAAGAGCGCCGTCGAGAGCACGTGCATGACGTAGAACCAGCCGCGCGTCTGCCCGATGTACTCGACGATGAAGTCGGCCGGGTTGTGCGAGTCGAACCACTCGCGGTTCTCGAATGGGTAGTGCACCTGGGCGAAGGGCATCGAGCCCGAGTCGAACCAGACGTCGAAGATGTCGGGGATGCGCCGCATCGTCGAACGGCCCGTGGGGTCGTCGGGGTTCGGCCGCGTGAGGTCGTCGATGTAGGGGCGGTGCAGGTCGGGTTCGCCCGAGGGGCCGAGCGGGAGGCGACCGAAGTCGCGCTCCAGCTCTTCGAGCGAGCCGTACACGTCGATGCGCGGGTGCTCGGGGTCGTCGCTCTTCCACACCGGGATCGGCGAACCCCAGTAGCGGTTGCGGCTGATCGACCAGTCACGGGCTCCCGCGACCCACTTGCCGAACTGGCCGTCCTTCACGTTGTCGGGCACCCAGTTGATGTCCTGGTTCAGTTCGCCCATGCGGCCCTTGAACTCGGGCACCTTGATGAACCAGCTCGAGACGGCGCGGTAGATCAGTGGGTTGCGGCAGCGCCAGCAGTGCGGATACGAGTGCTCGTAGCTCGCCTGGCGCAGCAGCCGGCCCTCGGCCTTCAGCAGCTGGGTGAGTGGCTTGTTCGCGTCGCTCCAGAGCATCCCCGCGACATCCGTGACGGCCGGGAGGAACCGGCCGCCCTCGTCGAGCGAGATGACGACCGGGATGCCTGCGGCCTCGCCGATCTTCTGGTCCTCCTCGCCGTAGGCGGGCGCCTGGTGCACGATGCCCGTGCCGTCCTCGGTCGTGACGTAGTCGGCGACGAGGATGCGCCAGGCGTTCTCGAGCCCGTACGCCTCGACGTCGGCGTAGTAGTCGAAGAGCCGGTCGTAGGTGACGCCGTCGAGCTCGGCGCCGCGAACGGTACGCGACACCGCGGCGCGCGCCTCATCGGCGGAGTCGTAGCCGAGCTCCTTGGCGTAGTTGCCGACGAGGTCGATCGCGAGCAGGTACTCGGCGCCGAGCACCTCGGTGTCGCCCGCGACGCCCTCGGCGCCCTCGCGGAGCACCGTCGCGTCGGGGGTGCCGTTCGGCCCGCCGGGCACGACCGCGTACTCGATCTCGGGACCGACGGCGAGCGCGAAGTTCGTCGGCAGGGTCCACGGCGTGGTCGTCCAGGCGAGGGCGCGCACCGCGGTGAGCCCGAGCGACTCGGCCTTCGCGCCGGTGAGCGGGAAGGTGACCGTCACGGTCTGGTCCTGACGCATCTTGTACACGTCGTCGTCCATGCGCAGCTCGTGGTTCGAGAGCGGCGTCTGGTCGCGCCAGCAGTACGGCAGCACCCGGTAGCCCTCGTAGGCGAGGCCCTTGTCGTAGAGCGTCTTGAACGCCCAGATCACGCTCTCCATGAAGGTGACATCGAGCGTCTTGTAGTCGTCGGCGAAGTCGACCCATCGCGCCTGGCGCGTGACGTACTCCTCCCACTCCTTCGTGTAGCGCAGCACCGACTCGCGCGCGGCCTGGTTGAAGGCCGCGATGCCCATCTCCTCGATCTGGCTCTTGTCGGTGATGCCGAGCTGGCGCTCGGCCTCGAGCTCGGCGGGCAGGCCGTGCGTGTCCCAGCCGAAGCGGCGGTGCACCTGGTGGCCGCGCATGGTCTGGTAGCGCGGGAAGAGGTCTTTCGCGTAGCCGGTGAGGAGGTGGCCGTAGTGCGGCAGGCCGTTGGCGAACGGCGGGCCGTCGTAGAAGACCCACTCGGGGGCGCCCTCGCGCTGATCGATCGAGGCCTGGAAGGTCTCGTCGTTCAGCCAGAACTCGAGGACCTCGCGCTCGACGGCGGGGAAGTCGGGTGAGGGGGCGACACCGTGGTCGTCTGGGGTACGGGGGTACACGCTCGCTCCTTGTGGGACGGATGCTCTCACGAGGACGCCGGCCGCTCGATCGAGCCTCCGCCGCGGTACCACCTCGCTTGCCCCTCTGATCGAGAGGCCCCTCATTGCCGGCTGTGACGGGCCGCCCCGTTCGGTTCTACTGACGATCGGATGCCACGTGGCCGCCGTTCGCGTTCTGCCGAAGACTCCCCGGTGATGGCCGGATCGATGTCGTTGCCGTCAAGAATACCGTGTCGGCGCCGGGCGGACGACGCCGGCGGGGCTCGGCGCGGAGCGGTACGCCTCGCGGATGAGCTCGAGCAGGGCCGCCTCGGGCAGGCCGTGCCCCTTCGCCTCGTCGACGAGGTCGTGGATCGCGCCGGCGAGTGCGGCGTGGCCGCCGATCCGCACCGCGACGACGGCGCCGCGGCCGCGATGCAGCTCGATGAGCTGCTCGTCGCGCAGCCGGTGGTAGGCGCGGAGCACGGTGTGGACGTTCACCCCGAGGTCGTCGGCGAGCGCGCGGGCCGCGGGAAGGCGCTCGCCGCCCGACAGCCGCCCGTCGATGATCGAGGCGCGAAGCCCGCCCGCGAGCTGCTCGGCGAGCGGGCTCGGCAGAGTCGGATCGAGCCGGATCAGCATGATCAAACCCTATTGTTCTCGTGATATGCGAACAAGTCGCTTGTCGCGGACTCGTGCCGGTGTCAGGATGAATCCGGGTCGAGGTCGTCCCGCCCACTCCCCCGAGCTCTCCTGCAAGGATTCCCATGCGCACTGCCACGCCCCCCGCCCGCCGATCACGCACCGTCGGGCTCCTCGCCGTCGCGGTCGCGGGCGGCGTCCTGCTCGCCGGCTGCCAGGCGGACGAGGCCCCGGTCTCGGAGGAGCCGGTCGCGGGCGGCACGCTGCGCTACGCGAGCGGCGATGCCGAGCCGAGCTGCCTCGACCCCCACGTCGGCGGCAACTACCCGCAGGCGCTGCTCGCGAGCCAGTTCCTCGAATCGCTCGTCTCACGCGACGAGTCGGGCGAGATCATCCCGTGGCTCGCCGAGTCGTGGGAGGCCTCCGCCGACGGGCTCAGCTGGGAGTTCACGCTCCGAGACGACGTCGAGTTCACCGACGGCACGCCGTTCGACGCCGAGGCGGTCAAGGTGAACATGGAGCACCTGCAGGACCCGGCGACGCAGTCGTCGACCGGCTACCTCGCCCTCGGCAAGGTCGATCGCGTCGAGGTCGTCGCACCCGATGTCGCGCGCTTCGTGCTCACCGCACCCGACAGCGCCCTGCTCGAGTCACTGTCGCAGCCGTGGCTCGCGATCGAGTCGCCCGCGGGGCTCGCCCGCGGCATGGAGGAGAACTGCCAGGCGCCGATCGGCACCGGCGCCTTCGTCGTCGACGGCTGGGTCAAGCAGGAGCGGGTCTCGCTCGTGCGCAACGACGACTACGTCTCGCCGCCCGCCGACGCCGAGCACGAAGGCCCCGCCTACCTCGAGGCGATCGACTGGCGCTTCGTGCCCGACGCCGCCTCGCGCTACGCCGCCCTGCAGGGCGGCCAGGTCGACGTGATCGACAACCCGCAGCCCGACACGATCGCGGCCGCCGACGAGAGCGGCGCATTCGCCTGGCTCGACGCACCGCGCCCCGGCGCCTCGAACCGCATCGAGCTGAACTCGGGCCAGGCTCCGTTCGACGACGAGCGAGTGCGCGAGGCGTTCCTCGCCGCGGTCGAAGTCGACGACGGCATCGACGCGCTCTACTTCGGCACCGCCGGCCGCTCGTACTCGGCACTCTCCTCGGTCGAGGCGCTCGCCTACTCCGAGCCCGAACTCTTCGCGACGGATCTCGATCGCGCCGACGCCCTCCTCGACGAGGCCGGCTGGACCGAGCGCGACGACGACGGCACGCGCATGAAGGACGGCACCCGCCTCGTCCTGCGGTTCCCCGTCAGCACGAACCAGTCGGTGCCGGCCGAGCAGTCGCTGTTCGAGCAGGTGCAGGCCACCGCCAAGGAGGCGGGCTTCGACGTGCAGATCTCGCTGCTCGACCTCTCGAGCTGGTACGGCGCGCTCTTCGCGCACGAGTACGAGATCGTGAGCGCGCCCTACACGAAGGTCGGCCCCGACGTGCTGCGCATCCTCTACCACTCCGACAGCATCACCCCGGCGCCGAGCGGCTACTTCGCGAACCTCGCCCAGGTGAACGACCCCGAGATCGACGCGCTGCTCGCCGAAGCCGCCTCCACGAGCGACCCCGCGGAGCGCGCGGCGCAGTACGAGGAGGCCCAGCGCCTCATCCTCGGCGGGCACTACCTGCTGCCGCTCTACGACCAGCAGAACAGCTTCCTGCTGAGCCCGAAGGTGCACGGCGCGCGTGCACTGCCGACCGTCTCGACGCCGAGCTTCTCGGACGCTTGGCTCGCCGAGTGAGGCCGCGCCCGTGACCGGCCGACCGGCCGGCACGGGCGTTCCGGCGCCCGGGCGCACGCATCGGGCGCGCACCGCCCGGCACCTCGCGTTGCTCCTCGGCGGCGCGGTCTTCGTGCTCTGGGCGGTGGCGACGCTCACCTTCTTCGCGATCCGCCTGATCCCGGGCGATCCCGCGCAGGCGATCCTCGGCGGCCCTGGTTCCCAGGCCTCCCAGGAGGCGCTCGACCAGGTGCGCAGCGACTACGGGCTCGACCAGCCCCTCGTGGTGCAGTACTTCGCGATGCTCGGGCGGCTGCTCACCGGCGATCTCGGCACCTCCTACAGCCTGAAGGTGCCTGTCGCCGAACTCCTCGGAGCGCAGATCGGCGGCACGCTGCTCCTGGCGGTGTGCTCGCTCGCAGCGGCGTGGGTGCTCGCCCTCGCCCTCTCGCTCTGGTCGACCGGCCGCGGCCGGATCGCCTCCGCGCTCGGGCAGGGCATCGAGCTCGTGGCCGCCGCCCTCCCCCACTTCTGGCTGGCCGCGGTGCTCATCGCCGTGTTCAGCACCGGGCTCGGCTGGTTCCCGCCCGTAGCGACCGGCACGCCCGCCGGGTTCGTGCTCCCCGTGACGACGCTCGCGATCCCGCTCGCGGGCTTCCTGGCCCAGGTCATGCGCGAGAGCCTCATCGACGCGATGCGCCAACCCTTCGTCGTCTCGGCACGGGCCCGCGGCGAGAGCGCCCTCGGCATCCGGTTCCGCCACACGATCCGCCACGCGGCGCTGCCCGGCATCAGCCTCTCGGGGTGGGCCCTCGGCTGGCTCCTGTCCGGCGCGGTCGTCGTCGAGACGATCTTCGCGATGCCCGGGCTCGGCCGTACTTTGCTGCAGGCGGTCACGCTCCGCGACATCCCGGTCGTCACCGGCGTCGTGCTGCTCGTCGCCCTGGTCTACGTCGTCATGACCGTGCTCACCGACCTCGTCGCCCGCATCGCCGATCCGCGCCTCGCTCAGGAGGGCGCCCGATGAGCGAACTCGAACTCCGTCAGACGACGGTCGACGCCGAGGCGGCCCACGACCGGGAGTCGTCGCGGCGCGGGCCGCGGGTCGGCACGGTCGTCGCCGGCGCATTCGTCATCCTCCTGCTGACGGCCGCGGCGTTCCCGGCCCTCGTCGCCACGCAGGACCCGAACGCGATCTCGGCGACCGAAGCGTTCCAGCCGCCTTCGGCCGCGCACTGGTTCGGCACCGACGAATCCGGCCGCGACGTCTACAGCCGCGTCGTCGCCGGCACCGGCACCTCGCTCCTCATCGGGGTGACCGCGACCGCCATCGGTCTCGCCCTCGGGCTCCTGCTCGGGGTGCTCGCGAGCTTCGGCGGCCGCGTCGTCGACTTCGGCGTCGGCCGGCTCGTCGAGGTGCTGTTCGCCTTCCCCGGCCTCCTGCTCGCCCTGCTCGTGATCGTGGTGGCGGGCCCGGGCCCGGTCACCGCGACGATCGCCGTCGGCCTCTCGACGGCGCCGGGCTATGCGCGCATCATCCGCGGGCAGCTCGTCTCGATCCGCTCCTCGCAGTACGTCGAGGCGGCGCGCGTGCTCGGGCGCCCGCCACGTCGCATCCTCACCGCCCACCTGCTGCCGAACGCGCTGCTGCCGTTGGTCGTGCTCGCCACGCTCGGCATCGGGCAGGCGATCGTCTGGGCTGCGGCGCTCAGCTACCTCGGGCTCGGCGCGCAGCCGCCCGCCGCCGAGTGGGGCGCGATGCTCTCGGCCGGTCGCACCTATCTCCAGACGGCATGGTGGATGACGGTGTTCCCCGGCCTCGCGATCGTCGGCACGACCATCGCGACGACGGTGCTCGGCCGCGCCCTCGCCCGACGCGAACGGGGTGCCCGATGACGGCGAACGACGCAGATCCGGTGCTCGAGCTCGAGCAGCTCCGGGTCGCATTCGGCCGCGAGGAGGTCGTGCGCGGGGTCTCGCTCGCGATCGCACCGGGCGAGTGCGTGGCGATCGTCGGCGAGTCGGGTTCGGGCAAGTCGGTCACCGCCCGCAGCCTGCTCGGCATGGCGGGAGAGGGTGCCCGTGTGGAGGCCCAGACGCTCCGGCTCGCCGGTCGCGATCTCCGCGGAGCGACCGAACGCGAGTGGCGCGGCGTGCGCGGCGGGCAGGCCGGACTCGTGCTGCAGGACGCGCTCGTCGCGCTCGATCCGCTGCGCCCCATCGGCCGCGAGATCGGCGACGCGCTGCGCATCCACGATCGGATGCCGCGTGCCGAGCGCCGCGCGCGCACCCTCGAGGTCCTCGCCGATGTCGGCATGCCCGACCCGGCGACCGCCGTGCGCCGCCGCTCGGGCGAGCTCTCGGGAGGCCTCCGGCAGCGCGCGCTCATCGCCTCGGCGCTCGCGCTCGACCCGCCCCTCCTCATCGCCGACGAGCCGACCACCGCACTCGACGCGACCGTGCAGGCGCGCGTGCTCGAACTCCTCGCCGAGGTGCGCGGTCGCGGCACCGCGGTGCTGCTCATCAGCCACGACCTCGCCGTCGTCGCGCGTCTCGCCGATCGCGTGCTCGTGATGCGCGAGGGGCGGGTGATCGAGCAGGGCACGGTCGACGAGGTGCTCCGCGCGCCCCGCGAGCCGTACACGCGGGCCCTCATCGCCGCGGTGCCCGCCGAGGTGCCGCGCGGCGCCCCGCTGAGCCGGCCGGCGGACTCCGACGCGAACGCCACCGCCGCGCAGACGCCGACCGCCGCCGACCGAGCCGCATCGCGAGAGGGGTCGCCGGGTTCCACCCCGCTCCTCGCGCTCGACGGCGTCGTCAAGACCTTTCCCGTCCGCGGCGGCGGTCGCTTCACCGCGGTCGACGACGTCTCGCTCGACGTGCACCGCGGCGAGACCGTCGGTCTCGTCGGCGAGTCGGGGTCGGGCAAGACGACGCTCGCCCGCCTCGCGCTCGCACTGACCGCGCCCGATCGAGGCGCCGTCACCCTCGACGGCGAACCCTGGTCGGCGCTCGACGAGCACGCCCGACGACCGCGCCGTCCGCGGATCGGCGCGATCTACCAGGACGCGCTGAGTTCGTTCGATCCACTCTGGAGCGTCGGGCGGATCCTGGCCGATGCGGCCGGCGGTGCCCCGGGGAAAGGCGCCGGAACGGGGCATCCGAGCCGCGCCGCCACCGCGCGCCGGGTCGCCGAGCTGCTCGACCGGGTCGGACTCGCCGGGGCGGTCGCCGGTCGTGAGCCGCTCACCCTCTCGGGCGGGCAGCGGCAGCGGGTGGCGATCGCACGCGCTCTCGCCGCAGCGCCCGAGCTCCTCGTCTGCGACGAACCGGTGTCGGCGCTCGACGTCACGATCCAGGCGCAGATCCTCGACCTCCTCGACGAGCTGCAGCGCGAGCGCGGGCTCGCCATGCTGTTCATCTCGCACGACCTCGGCGTCGTTCGGCACATGGCCGACCGGGTCGCAGTCATGCAGGCGGGCCGGATCGTCGAGTCCGGACCGGCCGAACGGGTGTTCGCCGCGCCCGGGCATCCGTACACGGCGCGACTGGTCGCCGACGCTCCCCGACTCGTGCACTGACGCGTCCCGTCACGCCGACTGTGCCGTGGCGACGCGAGCCGTCGCCGCGCCGTGCACCCGGGCGCGGGGGCCATTCCCTGCCGCGCTCCGCTAGGCTTGAGCGTCACATTCAGGCACCTCATCACGGACTCGGTGCCGCAGATATCGAACCGGAGCATCATGACCGACACCGCGCGCATCCCCGACAAGCCCGCTCTCGAAGGCCTCGAATCGGTCTGGGGAGGCGCGTGGGAGCGGGAGGGCACGTACCGGTTCGACCGCGAGTCGGCCACGCGCGAGTGCCTCTACTCGATCGACACCCCGCCGCCGACGGCCTCGGGCTCGCTCCACATCGGCCACGTGTTCTCGTACACGCACACCGACGTCGTCGCCCGCTTCCAGCGCATGCGCGGCAAGCACGTCTTCTACCCGATGGGCTGGGACGACAACGGCCTGCCCACCGAGCGCCGGGTGCAGAACTACTACGGCGTGCGCTGCGACCCGACGCTCCCGTACATCGAGGGCTTCGTGCCGCCGTTCGAGGGCGGCGACGGCAAGTCGACGAAGGCCGCCGACCAGGTGCCGATCTCGCGCCGCAACTTCATCGAGCTCTGCGAGCGCCTGACGGTCGAAGACGAGCAGCAGTTCGAGGCGCTCTGGCGCATGCTCGGCCTCTCGGTCGACTGGACCCAGAGCTACCGCACCATCGCCGACGAGGCGCTCTTCACCTCGCAGCTCGCGTTCATCCGCAACGTCGAGCGCGGTGAGGCCTACCAGGCCCTCGCACCGACCCTGTGGGACGTGACGTTCCGCACCGCGGTCGCCCAGGCCGAACTCGAAGACCGCGATCAGCCGGGCCACTACCACCGCGTCGCGTTCCACAAGGCCGACGGCGGCACCGTCGAGATCGAGACGAGCCGCCCCGAGCTGCTGCCCGCGTGCGTCGCCCTCGTCGCCCATCCCGACGACGAGCGCTATCAGCCGCTCTTCGGCACGACGGTGACGACGCCCGTCTTCGGCGTCGAGGTGCCCGTGCTCGCGCACCACCTCGCCCAGAAGGACAAGGGCACCGGCATCGCGATGATCTGCACCTTCGGCGACGTGACCGACGTCGTCTGGTGGCGCGAACTCGACCTGCCGAACCGCGCCATCATCGGCTTCGACGGCCGCGTCATCGCCGAGGCGCCCGAGGCCATCTCCTCGGAGGCGGGCCGCGCGGCCTACGCCGAGCTCGCCGGCAAGACGACCTTCTCGGCCAAGCAGGCCGTGGTGGCGCTGCTCCGCGACTCCGGCGAGCTGCTCGCCGACCCGAAGTCGATCACGCACCCCGTGAAGTTCTTCGAGAAGGGCGACAAGCCCCTCGAGATCGTCTCGACCCGCCAGTGGTACATCACGAACGGGGCCCGCGACGAGTCGCTGCGCGAGCGCCTGCTCGCCCACGGTCGCGAGATGGACTGGCACCCCGACTTCATGCGGGTGCGCTACGAGAACTGGGTCGGCGGCCTCTCCGGCGACTGGCTGGTCTCGCGCCAGCGGTTCTTCGGCGTGCCCATCCCCGTCTGGTACCCGCTCGACGCGCAGGGCGACCCGATCTTCGACCAGCCCATCGTGGCCACGCAAGACCTGCTGCCCGTCGACCCGTCGTCGGCGCCCGCGCCCGGCTTCGACGAGTCGCAGCGCGGCGAGGCCGGCGGCTTCATCGGCGAGCACGACGTCATGGACACCTGGGCCACCTCGTCGCTGACCCCGCAGCTCGCCGGCGGCTGGGAGCGCGACCCCGAGCTCTGGAACCTCGTGTTCCCCTACTCGCTGCGTCCCCAGGGTCAGGACATCATCCGCACCTGGCTGTTCTCGACGACGCTGCGCGCCGAGCTCGAGCACGGCGTCGCGCCGTGGTCGAACGCCTCGATCTCGGGCTTCATCGTCGACCCCGACCGCAAGAAGATGTCGAAGTCGAAGGGCAACGTCGTGACGCCGTCGGGCCTGCTCGAGCAGCACGGCTCCGACGCCGTGCGCTACTGGGCCGCCTCGTCCCGCCTCGGCACCGACGCGGCCTTCGACCCGCAGAACCCGACGCAGGTGAAGATCGGCCGTCGTCTCGCGATCAAGGTCCTCAACGCCGCGAAGTTCATCCTCGGCTTCGACGGCTCGGCCGACGCCCCCGTCACGATGCCGGTCGACCGCAGCATGCTGGCCGAACTCGCCACGGTCGTCGACCGGGCCACCCGTGCGCTCGAGGGCTACGACCACGCCCGCGCGCTCGAGCTCTCCGAGACCTTCTTCTGGACGTTCTGCGACGACTACCTCGAGCTCGTGAAGGAGCGCGCCTACGGCGAGGCCAGCCCCGAGCAGGCCTCGGCCGTCGCCGCGCTGAAGACGGCGCTCGGCGTGATGCTGCGGCTCTTCGCCCCGGTCATCCCGTTCGCGACCGAAGAGGCCTGGCGCTGGTCGCACGAGGGCTCGGTGCACCGCGCCGCGTGGCCCACGACCGACGAGCTCGCCGCGCGCGGCGATGCCGCCGGCGAACTGCTCGAGCTCGCGAGCCTCGCACTCACCGGCATCCGTCGGGCGAAGACCGATGCGAAGGCCTCGCAGAAGACCCCGGTCGTGCAGGCGACGATCAGCGCCCCCGCGGCGACGATCGCCCTGCTCGAGTCCGTGGCATCCGACCTGCGCGCGGTGGGGCGCATCACCGAACTCGTGTTCGCCGCGGCGGAGGAGTTCGCAGTCAGCGACGTCGTCTTCGAGGCGGCGTCCGAATAGGGGGAACCATGACCAACGAGATCCGGCTCGCCGGTGACGACGACTTCTTCGGCTGGTTGCCGCTGTTCGAGTCGTACTGCACGTTCTACGAGACCGAGCTCGATGACGCCAAGGCGCTCATCGTCTGGAACTGGCTTCGCGACGAGCACAACCCGCTGCAGGCGGCGCTCGCCGTCGACGAGGAGGGCACGCCCGTCGGCCTCGCTCACTTCCGCCAGGTGCCGTCGACCCTGACGGCGACGAACGGGCTCTTCCTCGACGACCTCTACGTCGCCGAGTCGCAGCGCGGCACCGGCACGGGCCGCGCGCTCATCGAGTTCGTGCACGCGCGTGCAGCCGAGCTCGGCCACGGCGGGGTCAGCTGGATCACGGCGGCCGACAACGAGCCCGCCCAGAGGCTCTACGACACGCTCGCGACCCGCACGAGCTGGGTCACCTACGAGATGGACGCCTGATGCGCCTCGGCACCCGCTGGGGGTTCGGCACCGAGCCGCCGGTGTCGGTGCCGAACGAGCTGCGCCCGCGTATCGCGGCGGCCGAGGCCGCGTTCGAGGGCGACGGCAGCGGCCGCCACTGGACCCTGACCTGGCTCGAGGGGCGACCGATCGCCGAGCTCGACGACGGCACTGTGGTGCGCGAGGTCATCGTCGACGTCCGGGACGACGACGAGGACTGGTGACGAGCACGTCCGGTCGGACGACCGCCGACCGGACGCGGTGGTCATGCTCGGGCGATGATCTCGCCGTGCGGCATCAACAGCCATCCGTCATCGTCGGCGGCCCAGTCGCGCCATGCCTGCGCGATCGCGCGCAGCTCGTCGGGGTTCGAATGACCCGATTCGATCGCGTGCGCCGCGAACTGCGACTCGGTGGCCCGTTCGGCCCATGAGCCGCCCCACCACTCGCGCTCGAGCGCCGAGGCGAACACCCAGGTCGTGCCGCTCGCGGTGATCTCGCCGAAGCCGGCCTCGTGCACCCAGCGCTTGAGGTGGCGTCCGGCGTGCGGGTCGCCGCCGTTCCACTCGTGCACGTCGTGGTAGAGCTCGAGCCACCGGGTGAGGCCCGCCGAGTCCGGACTCCAGATCACGCCGCCGTAGTCGACGTCGCGTACGGCGAGGACGCCGCCCGGCTTCAGCACCCGCCGGAACTCGCGGAGCGCATCGACCGGCCGCGCCAGATGCTGCAGCACCTGGTGCGCGTGCACGACGTCGTAGCGGTCGTCGGGTTCGTCGAGGGCGTAGGCGTCGCCCACCGCGAACTCGACGTTGCGCACCCCCTCGCTCTCGGCGAGCCCCGTGGCCTGGGCGACCACCTCGGCCGAGGCGTCGATGCCGCGCACGCGCCCGGGTCGCACGCGCCGGGCGAGGTCGAGCGTGATGGTGCCCGGGCCGCTGCCGACGTCGAGGACGTCGGCCCCGGCCCGGAGGTGGGGCACGAGGTACGCGGCGGAGTTCTCGACCGTTCGCCAGGCATGGATGCGCAGGACACTCGCATGGTGGCCGTGCGTGTACGCGTCGCGGGGGGATGATCGGCTGGCCATGTCCTGAGCCTACGCGCGCGGCGCCTCATAGCGCGCGGCGCCCGTCATAGGGTGATCGGATGAGTGCTTCGACGAACAATCCCCTGCTCGAACCGAGCCCGTTGCCGTTCCGGCTCCCGCTGTTCGAGCTCATCGCCCCCGAGCACTTCCGCGAGGCGCTCTCGCTCGGCATCGCCGAGCAGGAGGCCGAGCTCGCCGAGATCGCCTCCAATCCCGAGCCGCCGAGCTTCGCGAACACGGTGGTCGCCCTCGAACGCTCCGGCGCACTGCTGCGCCGCGTGCTCCCGGTGTTCGAGAACCGCAGTGCGGCCGACGCCGACGCGGCGATCGACGCCCTCGAGGCCGAGTTCGCGCCGAAGCTCGCCGCGCTTCGGGATGCGGTGCTCCTCGAGCAGCGCCTCTTCGCGCGACTCGAGGCGCTCGTCACCGCACTCGACGCCGGCGAACTCGACCTCGACGACGACGTCGACGCCGACGTCGACGCCAACACTGACGAACCCGCGTCCGAATCAGCGCGCGCTCCCGGTTCCGCCGCCGCCTCAGATCGCCTCGCCGCGCGTGCGTACCTCCTGCGACGCCGCCACCGCATCGCGCTGCTCGCTGGCGCCCGCCTCTCTGCTGACGGCCGCACCGAGCTCTCCCGGCTCAACGAGCGGATCGCCGGGCTCACGACCGCGTTCCAGCGGCAACTGCTCGCCGACGGCAACTCCCGCGCGCTGCACCTCGGCGACGAGCGCGAGCTCGCAGGGCTCGACGATGCGCGACGCGCCACCGCCGCTGCCGCGGCCGAGGCCCGCGGGCTGCGGGGTTGGGTGATCCCGCTCGTCCTGCCGACTCAGCAGCCCGCGCTGGCCGAACTCACCGACCCCGAGGTGCGCGAACGCCTGCTCGCCGCCTCCCGCGGGCGCGGAACCTCGGGCGGCCCGCACGACACGCGCGAGATCCTGCTCGAACTCGTTCGCGTGCGGGCCGCGCGGGCGGCACTGCTCGGATTCGCCGACCACGCCACCGCGGTCACCGCCGATGAGACCGCCGGCTCCCCCGCCGCCGTCGCCGAACTCATCGCCGAGCTCGCGCCCCGCGCGATCGCGAATGCGCACCGCGAAGCGGCGGATCTCGCCGCACTGGCCGAACGCGACGGACGAGGCCGGCTCGAGGCATCCGATTGGCTGCACCTGGCCGAACGGGAGCGGGCAGAGCGCCACGCCGTCGACCTCGGCGCGATGCGCCCCTACCTCGAGGCGGGCCGGGTCCTCCGCGACGGAGTCTTCCACGCCGCAACGCTGCTGTACGGGCTTCGCTTCGACGAACGACGCGACCTCGTCGCGCATCATCCCGACGCGCGCGTCTTCGAGGTCTCCGAAGCCGACGGCTCCCCGGTGGGGCTGTACCTGCTCGACCTCTATGCGCGCGACTCCAAACGCGGCGGCGCCTGGATGAGCTCACTCGTCGAGCAGTCCGACCTCGCCGGCGAACTGCCCGTCGTCGTGAACCACCTGAACGTGCAGAAGCCCCCCGCCGGCGACCCGACGCTGCTCACCTTCGACGAGACCGAGACGCTGTTCCACGAGTTCGGACACGCCCTGCACGGCCTGCTCGCACGCGTCGAGTTCCCGAGCGCCGCAGGCACCAATGTGTTCCGCGACTTCGTCGAGCTGCCGAGCCAGGTGAACGAGCTCTGGGCGCTCCGCCCCGAGATCCTCGGCCGGTACGCCGTCCACCACGAGAGCGGCGCGCCCATCCCCGCCGAGTTCGTCGAACGGTTGATCTCCTCGCGCACCTTCGGCGAGGGGTTCGCCACGACCGAGTACCTCGCGGCCGCGGCGCTCGACCAGGCGTGGCACCGGCTCGACATCGACGCGGCCGCGGCTCTCGACGGGGTCGACGCCGTCGCCGAATTCGAAGGCCGTGCGCTCGCGGAGGCCGGTCTCGCCGATCCGCGGATACCGCCGCGCTACTCGAGCGGCTACTTCGCGCACGTCTTCGCGGGCGGCTACGACGCGGGCTACTACTCGTACGTCTGGAGCGAGGTTCCCGGCGCCGACATCATGGCCTGGTTCGAGCAGCACGGCGGTGCGCGACGCGAGCCCGGCGAGCGGTTCCGCGCCGAGATCCTGGCACCGGGCGGCTCGCGCGATCCCCGTGAGTCGATCCGCCGACTGCTCGGACGGGAGCCCGCGATCGACGCGCTGCTCGCGCGTCGCGGGCTCGCCTGAGACGAGGCCGCGCCGGCCGCGGCTCAGACGGCGGATGCCCCGTGCAGACCTGCTGCACGGGGCATCCGTTCGTCGTGGTTCGACGCGCGATCAGATCGCGAAGCCGAGCGCCCGCATCATGTCGCGGCCGTCGTCGGTGATGCGCTCGGGGCCCCAGGGCGGCATCCACACCCAGTTGATGCGGAACGCCTCGACGGTGCCGTCGAGCGCCTCGGCGGTCTGCTCCTCGATGACGTCGGTCAGCGGGCAGCCGGCGCTCGTGAGCGTCATGTGAATGACGAGCGCGTCGTTCTCGTCGTCCCAGCCGAGGTCGTAGATGAGGCCGAGGTCGACGATGTTGACCCCGAGCTCGGGGTCCATCACGTCTTTCAGCGCTTCTTCGACCTGCTCGTAGCGCTCGGGTGCGAGTGAGGAGACCATGATCGGAGTCTACCCGCGCCCTACTCGGCCGGGACCGACGGAGCCGAAGCCGGCTCGGCCACCTGGTAGCGGTCGTAGCCCTCTTCCTCGAGACGGTCGGCGAGCTCGGGGCCGCCCTGCTCGGCGATCCGGCCCGCGACGAACACGTGCACGAAGTCGGGCTTGATGTAGCGGAGGATGCGCGTGTAGTGCGTGATGAGCAGCACACCGAGGCCGGTGTTCGCCTTGGCGCGGTTGACGCCCTCGGAGACGATCTTCAGCGCGTCGACGTCGAGACCCGAGTCGGTCTCGTCGAGCACGGCGAACTTCGGCTTCAGCAGCTCGAGCTGGAGGATCTCGTTGCGCTTCTTCTCGCCGCCCGAGAACCCCTCGTTGACGTTGCGCTCGGCGAACGCCTTGTCCATCTTGAGGTTCGCCATCGACTCGCGCACGTCCTTCACCCACGTGCGCACCGACGGCGCCTCGCCGTCGATCGCGGTCTTCGCGGTGCGGAGGAAGTTCGTGACGGTGACGCCGGGGATCTCGACCGGGTACTGCATCGCGAGGAAGAGGCCGGCACGGGCGCGCTCGTCGACCGACATCTCGAGCACGTTCTCGCCGTCGAAGAGGATCTCGCCGTCGACGACGGTGTACTTCGGGTGGCCGGCGATCGTGTAGGCGAGGGTCGACTTGCCCGACCCGTTCGGGCCCATGATCGCGTGGATCTCGCCCTCGTTGATCGTGAGGTCGACGCCGCGGAGGATCTCGCGGGTGCCCTGTTCGGTCTCGACGTTGACGTGCAGGTTCTTGATCTCGAGCACTGACATGTTCTGGGGTATCTCTTTCGGTTGCCGGCCGATCAGGGCCGGAGACGTGCGGGTCAGACGGTCAGCGTGACCGCGGGGTCGATGTGGACGTCGCCGCCCTGGATCTCGACCTGGTAGACGGGGACCGGCTCGTAGGCCGGGAGGGTGAGGGGCTTGCCGGTCTTCAGCGAGAACTGCGAGCCGTGCGCCCAGCACTCGAGCGTGTCGTCCTCGACGAACCCCTCGGAGAGCGAGATGTCGCCGTGGGTGCAGGTGTCGCCGATCGCGAAGACGTCGCCGGCCGCGTCCTTCACGACGGCGATGGGCACGCCCTCGAGCACGAAGCGCGAGGCCTGGTTCTCGACGAGGTCGTCGAGTGCGCAGACACGAACGGATGCCACGTCAGCTCCCCTGCAGTTCGGCTTCGACGGCCGCGGTGAGACGCGCTTCGAGCTCGGGCGAGCCGATCTTCTGCACGATCTCGGTGAGGAAGCCGCGCACGACGAGGCGGCGGGCCTCGTCTTCGCGGATGCCGCGGGACATGAGGTAGAAGAGCTGCTCGTCGTCGAAGCGGCCGGTCGCACTCGCGTGCCCGGCGCCCTCGATGTCGCCCGTCTCGATCTCGAGGTTCGGCACCGAGTCGGCGCGGGTGCCGTCGGTGAGCACGAGGTTGCGGTTCTGCTCGTAGCTGTCGGTGCCCGTGGCCTTCTGGCCGATGAGCACGTCGCCGACCCAGACGGTGCGCGCACCCGAGCCCTGCAGTGCGCCCTTGTAGGTCACGCGGCTCTTGGTGTGCGGTGCATCGTGGTGCACGTAGACCTGCTGCTCGAGGTGCTGGCCGGCGTCGGCGAAGTAGAGGCCGAGGGCCTCGATGTCGGCGCCCTGCTCGGCGAGGTGCGTCGAGGGGTTCACGCGCACGACCTTGCCGCCGAGGGAGACGACGATGTGCTTCAGGAACGAGTCGCGGCCGAGGCGGGCGAACTGGCTCGAGAGGTGCACCGCCTCGTCGTCCCACTCCTGCAGCGAGACGACGGTGAGGGATGCCCCGTCGCCGACGATGATCTCGACGTTCTCGCTGAGGCGAGCGGCACCCGCACCCTCGAGCACGACGAGCGCGCGGCTGTTCGGCGCCGCTTCGATCACGGTGTGCGCGGCGCGCGGTGCGTCGCCGAGGCCCGAACGGGTCACCACGGCGGTCTTCTCGTCTTCACCCGTGACGGAGACGAGGAGCGCCTCGCCGAAGCTCGACCAGGCGTTGGCGCTCGCGCGCTCCTCGGGAATGCCCGCCGAACCGATGCGGGCGTCGTCGCGTGCGAGGTACGAGTACGTGACGCCCGGGGCATCCGTCGTCTCGATCGCGAGGCGCGAGCCGTCGAGCTCTCCGCTCGTGAGGTCGGCGAACGCGGCGACGGGCGAGAGCTTCCACTCGTGCTCGCGGCCGTTCACGGGCTCGAAGTCGTCGACGTTCGTCGAGCGGAACCGCTCGGAGCGCGTCTGCACGGGCACGAAGGCGCCGTCGGAGTGCGCGACGAGGCCGTGCTGCTCGGCCGTGGGCATGGCTGTGCTGGTCATCTGGGCGGTCACTACTAGCCCACCGATCCTTCCATGCCCATTTCGATGAGCTTGTTGAGTTCCATCGCGTATTCCATCGGGAGTTCGCGCGCGATCGGCTCGATGAAGCCGCGCACGATCATCGACATGGCCTCGGTCTCGTCGATGCCGCGGCTCATCAGGTAGAAGAGCTGCTCCTCGCTGACCTTCGAGACCGTCGCCTCGTGACCGAGCTTCACGTCGTCGACCCGGATGTCGATCGCGGGGTAGGTGTCGGAGCGGGAGATCGTGTCGACGAGCAGCGCGTCGCAGACGACGCTGTTGGCCGAGTGATGGGCGTTCGCGTCGATGCGGACTTCACCGCGGTAACCGGCGCGGCCGCCGCCGCGGGCGATCGACTTCGAGACGATCGACGACTGCGTGTACGGCGCCATGTGGATCATCTTCGCGCCCGCGTCCTGGTGCTGGCCGGGGCCGGCGAACGCGACCGAGAGGGTCTCGCCCTTGGCGTGCTCGCCCATGAGGAAGATCGACGGGTACTTCATCGTGACCTTCGAGCCGATGTTGCCGTCGACCCACTCCATGGTGGCGCCTTCGGCGGCCGTGGCGCGCTTCGTGACGAGGTTGTACACGTTGTTCGACCAGTTCTGGATCGTCGTGTAGCGAACGCGGGCGTTCTTCTTCACGATGATCTCGACGACGGCCGAGTGCAGCGAGTCGCTCTTGTAGATCGGCGCCGTGCAGCCCTCGATGTAGTGCACGTACGAGCCCTCGTCGGCGATGATGAGCGTGCGCTCGAACTGGCCCATGTTCTCGGTGTTGATGCGGAAGTACGCCTGCAGCGGGATCTCGACGTGCACGCCCTTCGGGACGTAGACGAACGAGCCGCCCGACCAGACCGCGGTGTTGAGCGCGGCGAACTTGTTGTCGCCGGCGGGGATCACGGTGCCGAAGTACTCCTCGAAGAACTCGGGGTGCTCCTTCAGCGCGGTGTCGGTGTCCATGAAGATGACACCCTGGCGCTCGAGCTCTTCGTTGATCTGGTGGTAGACCACCTCGGACTCGTACTGGGCCGCGACGCCGGCGACGAGACGCTGGCGCTCGGCCTCGGGGATGCCGAGCCGCTCGTAGGTGTTCTTGATGTCGTCGGGCAGGTCCTCCCAGGTCTGGGCCTGCTTCTCGGTCGAGCGGACGAAGTACTTGATGTTGTCGAAGTCGATCTCCGACAGATCCGCGCCCCAGGTCGGCATGGGCTTGCGCTCGAAGAGCTGCAGGCCGCGCTGGCGGCGCTGGAGCATCCATTCGGGCTCGTCCTTCAGCCCCGAGATGTCGGCGACGACCTCGGCGGACAGGCCACGTCGGGCCGAGGCCCCCGCGGCATCGGAATCGGCCCAACCGAACTCGTAATTGCCGAGTCCTTCGAGCTCAGGGCGGTCGATCAGTACGTCCGTCATACTCTTCCTCTTCTCCTCCCGTGCAACCGGCTATCAGTCCGGCTCATTCCCCGCGCCTGTCGAGGATCTCGGTGAGGGGGTGTGATGTGCGGGTGGCTCCAGTGCGAACCTAAGATGGCTGGTGCCCGCTTGCCGCGCGAACGCGCGTCGCAGCAGGTGCGCCAACCACTCAAGTCTATAGGGTCGCAGTGACTCCGGGCCGGACTCCCAGCCCTGTCCCAGAGCGACCCGGATCAGGAACGACCCGCGTGCCCCGCTCTCTCCGCTTCTTCGCCTGGGCCTCCTTCGTCGCGCAGGTGACGATCATCGCGACCGGCGGCGCGGTGCGCCTCACCGGTTCGGGCCTCGGATGCCCCACCTGGCCCACCTGCACACCCGAATCGCTCGTGCCGACCGAGGAGCTCACCTACCACTCGCTCATCGAGTTCGGCAATCGGCTCATGACCGGCGTCGTGGGCATCATCGCGCTCATCGTCCTCCTGCTGGTCTGGCGCATCCGGCGCGAGCGCCGCGACCTGTTCGTGCTCTCGTTCATCGTCGGCCTCGGCATCGTCGCCCAGGCGATCGTCGGCGGCATCACTGTCTGGACGGGGCTCAACCCCTTCATCGTCGGATTCCACTACCTCTCCTCGCTCGTGCTCGTCTGCGTGACCGCAGCGTTCCTCGCCCGCATGGACGAGCCCGCGGGGGCGCGCGAGCGCGCGGTTCCCGCCTGGTACGCCGGGCTCACGCACGCGACGAGCGCGGTGCTCGCGATCTCGATCGTCTTCGGCGTGCTCACGACCGGCTCGGGGCCGCACTCGGGCGACGTCGAGGCCGGGCGCACCGGATTCGACTCCGAGATCCTCGAGCACGTGCACGCCTGGCCGGGCTACGCGCTGCTCGTCCTGACGATCGTGCTCGTCGTCGCCGCCTGGCGCGGCGGACTGCCGACCCTCCGCTGGTCGGCGGCGCTGCTCGCGATCGAGCTCGTGCAGGTCGGTGTCGGCCTCTATCAGGCGCGCAACGGCCTGCCCGTGCTCGCGGTCGGCATGCACATGGTGCTCGCCGCGCTCACCGCGGCGGCCATGACCCTCGTCATCCTGCGCCTGAAGCGCCCGGAGAGTGCGGATGCCGCGCCCGAGGCAGGCGTCGAGCCCGATCGCGCCGTGAGGACCACGCCAGCCGGTTGAACGCCCGCGCTGGGCGAACAGGAGACCGAAATGCTGATCGAACACCGGGGCCGCCGGCCCATCGTTCACCCCGACGCCTCGGTCGCCGCCACCGCCGTCCTCTCGGGCGATGTCATCGTCGGAGCCGGAAGTCGCATCCTGCACGGCGCGGTGCTCAGCGCCGAAGACGGTGCCATCCGCGTCGGCATCGAATGCGTCGTCATGGAACACGCCCTCATTCGCGGACGACGAGCTCACGAGGTGGTCATCGGCGATCATGTGATGATCGGGCCGCACTCCCACGTGAACGGCGCGACCATCGCCGACGAGGTGTTCATCGCCACCGGCTCGTCCGTCTTCCCCGGCGCGAGCATCGGTCGCGGCGCCGAGGTGCGCATCAATGCCGTGGTGCAGGTGAACACCGTCCTCGACCCGGGAGCGGTCGTGCCGATCTCGTGGGTCGCGGTCGGGTCGCCCGCCATGGTGCTTCCGCCCGAGCGGCACGACGAGATCTGGGCGATCCAGCGCGATCTCGATTTCGTGGGCACCGTCTACGGCAGCCCGAGGGCTGCCGGCATGCGCGAGATCATGACTCGGCAGTCGGCGTTCTTCGCCGAGCACGTCGACGACCGGGTGATCGACGCCCCCGAGGCGTCCGACGCCTGACCGGCGTCAGTTCACGTCCCGGCCACGACCGGCGTCGCTTCGCAGAACCGGCGCTGTCGCCGCGCCGCTAGAACGGCAGCAACGGGTCGATGCCGACCGCGAGGAACAGCAGCGAGAGGTACGCGATCGAACCGTGGAAGACCCGCATCGGCGAGACCTGCTCGTGCCGGATCGCGAGGTTGTAGAGGCGGTGCGTCTCGTAGATGAACCACACGCCGGTGACGACCGCCACCGTCGAGTAGACGAGTCCCATGTCGGCGATCGGGATGAGCAGCAGCGAGCACGCGACGGTCGCCCATGCGTAGAGGATGACCTGCAGCCCGACCTGTGCGCGGCCTCGCACGACGGCGAGCATCGGCACGCCGGCTGCGGCGTAGTCGTCTTTGTACTTCATCGAGAGCGGCCAGTAGTGCGGCGGCGTCCAGAGGAAGATGATGAGGAACAGGATGAACGGCGGCCAGCTGAGGTCGCCGGTGACCGCGGCCCAGCCGATGAGCACGGGCATGCAGCCGGCGACGCCGCCCCAGACGATGTTCTGCGCGGTGCGACGCTTGAGGATCAGGCTGTAGAAGACGACGTACAGCAGGATCGCGCCGAGCGAGAGGGCGGCGGCGAGCCAGTTGGTGAACACCCCGAGCCAGACGATGGATGCCACGCCGAGCCCGTAGGCGAAGACGAGGGCCTCGCGGTCGCTGAGCTCACCGGTCACGAGCGGGCGCCCCTGCGTGCGCTTCATCACCCGGTCGATGTCGCGGTCGATGTAGCAGTTGAACGCCCCGGCCGAGCCGGCGCTCATGGCGCCGCCGATGAGGGTCGCGATGAGCAGCCACAGGTCGGGCAGGCCCTGCTGGGCGAGGATCATCGTGGGGGCGGTGACCACGAGCAGGAGCTCGATCACCCGCGGCTTGGTGAGCGCGAGGTAGGCGGCGAGCTTGCGCCGAACGGTCATCGCCGGTCGGGCGTCACGGGTGTCTACGGCTGCCTGCATCGTTCCTCTTCCGAAGCGCGCGCGCGAACCATCGCCGGGCCCCGCGCCGCCTTCCGTCCGATTCTAGGCCATCCGGCGCGGTACGCCGACGTGGGCATACCAGGCCTCACAAAGGGCATGTGCGAGTGTGAGTCATAGCCCGTCATCGCGGGTCACGAACTCCATATACTGAGGAAAGCGCGCTTGGCTGCGCGATCCACGATTCCCCCACACGGCAATCCTCAGGGTCGCACGCCCGGCGGTACCGCGCCGCAACGTCCTCGGCGGGTCGGGGGCCGATCGGTTCCCGTCGCCGTCACGAACGGAAGGAACTGCACCTCGTGGCAACTCTGCACTGGGATCCCATCGACGATCGGGCGGTCGACACCGCACGGGTGCTCGCGGCTGATGCCGTCGAGAAGGTCGGCAACGGCCATCCCGGAACGGCGATGAGCCTCGCCCCGGCCGCCTATCTCCTGTTCCAGAAGGTGATGCGCCGCGACCCGGCCGACCACGCGTGGCTCGGGCGCGACCGCTTCATCCTCTCGGCGGGCCATTCGTCGCTCACCCAGTACGTCCAGCTCTACCTCGCCGGCGACGGCCTCGAGCTGACCGACCTCGAAGCGCTGCGCACCTGGGGCTCGAAGACTCCCGGCCACCCCGAGTACGGCCACACCGACGGCGTCGAGATCACCACCGGCCCGCTCGGCCAGGGGCTCGCCTCCGCGGTCGGCTTCGCGTACGCGGCCCGCTTCGAGCGTGGGCTCTTCGACCCCGAGGCTCCGGCCGGTGAGAGCCCGTTCGACCACTTCGTGTACGTCGTCGCAGGCGACGGCGACCTGCAGGAGGGTGTCACCAGCGAGGCGTCCTCGCTCGCCGGGCACCAGCAGCTGGGCAACCTCGTCGTGATCTACGACTCGAACCAGATCTCCATCGAGGACGACACGAACATCGCGTTCACCGAGGACGTGGCGGCGCGCTACGAGTCGTACGGCTGGCACGTGCAGACCGTCGACTGGAAGAAGACCGGCGAGTACGTCGAGGACGTCGCCGAGCTGCACCGGGCCATCGAAGCGGCGAAGGGCGAGCAGTCCAAGCCCTCGATCATCATCCTGAAGACGATCATCGGCTGGCCGAGCCCGGGCAAGCAGAACACGGGCAAGATCCACGGCTCCGCGCTCGGCGCGGCCGAGCTCGCCGCGACGAAGGAGGTGCTCGGGTTCGACCCCGAGCAGAACTTCGTCGTCGCCGACGATGTGATCGCCCACACCCGTGCCGCGGGTGAGCGCGGCGCGGCGGCGCACGCCGAGTGGCAGCTCGCGTTCGACGCCTGGGCTGCGGCGAACCCCGAGCGCAAGGCGCTCCTCGACCGCCTCGAGGCCGGCGAACTGCCGGCCGACGTCGAGCAGGCGCTGCCGGTCTTCGAGGGCGGCACCGAGCTGTCGACCCGTGCGGCGTCCGGCAAGGTCATCAACGCCCTCGCCGGCGTCCTCCCCGAGCTCTGGGGCGGCTCGGCCGACCTCGCCGAGTCGAACCTGACGACGATCAACGGGGCGGCCTCGTTCATCCCGTCCGAGTGGTCGACGCACGAGTTCTCGGGCGACCCGTACGGACGGGTGCTGCACTTCGGCATCCGCGAGCACGCGATGGGCGCGATCGTCAACGGCATCGTGCTGCACGGTCCGACCCGAGCGTTCGGCGGCACCTTCCTCATCTTCAGCGACTACATGCGCCCCGCGGTGCGCCTCGCGGCGCTCATGAAGGTGCCCTCGATCTTCGTCTGGACGCACGACTCCGTCGCGCTCGGCGAGGACGGCCCGACGCACCAGCCGATCGAGCAGCTCGCGACGCTCCGCGCGATCCCGGGCCTCACGGTCGTGCGGCCCGCCGACGCGAACGAGGTCGCCTACGCCTGGCTCGAGATCCTGAAGCAGCAGGATGCCCCCGCGGGCATCGCGTTGACCCGTCAGAACATCCCGGTGTTCGAGCGGGGCGACGGCGAGGCATCCGGCGACACGCTCGCTGCCGCGTCGCACGTCGCGAAGGGCGCCTACGTGCTCGCCGAGGCGGCCTCGGGCACGCCCGAGGTGATCCTCATCGCGACCGGCTCCGAGGTGCAGCTCGCTCTCGCCGCCCGCGAGAGCCTCGCCGCCGAGGGCATCGGCGCACGCGTCGTGTCGGCGCCGAGCCTCGAGTGGTTCGAGGCGCAGCCGGCCGAGTACCGCGAGCAGGTGCTGCCCGCGTCCGTCACCGCGCGCGTCTCGGTCGAGGCGGGGCTGGCGCTGTCGTGGCAGCGCTACCTCGGCACCCGTGGCCGTGCGGTCTCGATCGAGCACTTCGGCGCCTCCGCCGACTACAAGACCCTGTTCCGCGAGTTCGGCATCACGGCTGAGGCCGTCGTCGCCGCCGCGAAGGAATCGCTCGCGTCGGCCTGACGCGGGCACGAAGGAGACATCCCCTCATGACCACCTCCCCCACCGCCGCCCTCTCCGAGGCCGGCGTCAGCATCTGGCTCGACGACCTCTCGCGCGCCCGCATCGCCTCGGGTGACCTCGCCCGCCTCATCGCCGAGCGCGATGTCGTCGGCGTCACCACGAACCCGACGATCTTCGCCGGCGCGCTCGCGAAGGGCGACGGCTACGCCGAGCAACTGCATGAGCTCGCTGCGGCGGGTGCCGACGTCGACACCGCGGTCTTCGAGATCACGACCGACGACGTGCGCGCCGCCGCCGACGTGTTCCGCCCCGTCTACGACGCCTCGAACGGCTACGACGGCCGCGTCTCGATCGAGGTCGCGCCCGGCCTCGCCCGCGACACCGCCGGCACCATCGCCGAGGCGAAGGCGCTCTGGGCCAAGGTCGACCGCCCGAACGCGATGATCAAGATCCCCGCCACCGTCGAGGGCCTCGAAGCGATCACCGCCGCGATCGGCGCCGGCATCAGCGTGAACGTCACCCTGATCTTCAGCCTCGACCGCTACCGGCAGGTCATCGACGCCTACCTCGCCGGCCTCGAGCAGGCGAAGGCCGCCGGCCACGACCTGTCCACGATCCACTCGGTCGCCTCCTTCTTCGTGTCGCGCGTCGACACCGAGATCGACAAGCGGCTGACCGCGATCGGCACCGACGCGGCACTCGCGCTGAAGAGCAAGGCCGGCGTCGCGAACGCGCGCCTGGCCTACGAGCTCTTCGAGCAGCAGTTCGCGGGCGAGCGCGCCGCGGCGCTGCTCGCCGACGGCGCGAACAAGCAGCGCCCGCTGTGGGCGTCGACCGGCGTGAAGGACCCGGCCCTGCCCGACACCCTCTACGTGACCGAGCTCGTCGCGCAGGGCGTCGTGAACACGATGCCCGAGAAGACCCTCGATGCGACCTTCGACCACGGTGTCATCACCGGCGACACCGTGACCGGCGCCTACGCCGGGGCGGGCGAGGTGCTCGACGCGCTCGCATCGGTGGGCGTCGACTACGACGACGTCACCCTCCTCCTCGAGAACGAGGGCGTCGACAAGTTCATCGTGTCGTGGAACGAACTGCTCGACAGCGTCCGCACCGCGCTGGAGGCCGCACGATGAGCTTCCGCATCTCGGTCGGCGGCGCCGCCGCCGACGCCGTGCGCCGCGCGGTTCCCGCGCTGGCCGCCGACCTCGTCGCGAGCGGCATCACCGCGCAGGACCCGGCGCTCTGGGGCGCCGCAGCCGAGGACGAGGCGTCCAAGCGCCTGGGCTGGACGGAGGCGGTCGCGATCTCGCGCCCCCTCGTCGCCGAGATCGAGGCCCTCCGCGTCGAACTCGAAGCGGCCGGCGTCGACCACATCGTGCTCGGCGGCATGGGCGGCTCCTCGCTCGCGCCCGAGGTCATCACCCGCACCGCCCGGATCGACCTGACGGTGCTCGACTCGACCGAGCCCGGCCAGGTGCGCGCCGCCCTCGCCGACCGACTCACCACGACCGCGCTCGTCATCTCGTCGAAGTCGGGGTCGACGGTCGAGACCGACAGCCAGCGTCGCGTCTACGAGCAGGCCTTCCGCGATGCGGGCATCGACCCCGCCTCGCGCATCGTCATCGTCACCGATCCGGGTTCGCCGCTCGACGAGTCGGCGCGCGCCGCCGGCTACCGGGTGTTCAACGCCGACCCGAACGTCGGCGGACGCTACTCCGCACTCACGGCCTTCGGCCTCGTGCCCTCGGGCCTCGCCGGCGTCGACATCTCGGAGATCCTCGACGAGGCCGAGACGATCGAGCTCTCGCTCGCCATCGACACCGAGGACAACCCCGGTCTCGTGCTCGGCGCGGCGATCGCCGCCACCTCGCCGTTCCGCGACAAGCTCGGCATCGTCGCCGACGGAACCCACATCGTCGGCTTCGCCGACTGGGCCGAGCAGCTCATCGCCGAGTCCACGGGCAAGGACGGCACCGGCATCCTCCCGGTCGTGCTCGAGACGACCGCCCCCGAACTCGGTGCCGGCCTGCCCGACCTGCAGATCGTGCGCCTCGTCGACGACGCCGGCGAAGAGCTCTTCCGCCGCGACGACTCGAGCGACATCCTCGTCTCGGGAACCCTCGGCGCGCAGCTGCTCGTCTGGGAGTACGCGACCGCGGTCGCCGGTCGCCTGCTGGGCATCAACCCCTTCGACCAGCCCGACGTCGAGTCCGCGAAGATCGCCGCGCGCGGCCTCCTCGACGCGCGCCCCGCACCCGAGCCCGCCGCGTTCGTGGCCGACGGCATCGAGGTCCGCGGCACGCCCGAGGTCATCGGCGCGTCGAGCGACCTGGCGTCGGCGATCGAGGTGCTCCTCGAAGAGCTGCCGTCGAACGGGTACCTCTCGATCCAGGCGTACGTCGACCGCGTGGCGCACCCCGAGCTCGCGCAGCTGCGCGACCTGCTCGCGGCACGCGCCGGGCGCCCGGTCACCTTCGGCTGGGGACCCCGGTTCCTCCACTCGACCGGCCAGTTCCACAAGGGCGGCCCCGCGGTCGGCGTGTTCCTCCAGATCACGCAGACGCCCGTCGCCGACCTCGCCATCCCCGAGCGACCGTTCAGCTTCGGCGAGCTCATCGCCGCCCAGGCGTCCGGCGACGCGAGCGTCCTCGCCGAGCACGGGCGACCCGTGCTCACGCTGACGCTCACCGACCCGGCCGCGAACATCCCGGCGCTCGTCGACGCCGTCGGCTGACCGACGAAAGGACCCGAATTGACTTCGGCAGAGATCTCGGCGCAGCACAACCCGCTCCGGTCACCGAAGGACTATCGCCTCAATCGCATCGCGGGGCCGTCGAGCCTCATCATCTTCGGCGTCACGGGTGACCTGTCGCGCAAGAAGCTGATGCCCGCGGTCTACGATCTCGCGAACCGGGGGCTTCTGCCCCCGGGGTTCGCGCTCGTGGGCTTCGCGCGCCGTGATTGGGCCGATCAGGACTTCGCGCAGGTCGTGCACGACTCGGTGAAGCAGTACGCCCGCACCGAGTTCCGCGAGGACGTCTGGCAACAGCTCGCCCGCGGCATCCGATTCGTCGCCGGCACGTTCGACGACGACGATGCCTTCGATCGCCTGCGCGCCGTCGTCGAAGACCTCGACGCGCAGCGCGGCACGATGGGCAACCACGCCTTCTACCTGTCGATCCCGCCGAAGTCGTTCCCGCTCGTCACCGAGCAGCTGAAGCGCTCGGGGCTCACCGAGCAGCGCGACGGCCAGTGGCGCCGCGTCGTCATCGAGAAGCCCTTCGGCTCCGACCTGCAGACCGCCCGCGAGCTCAACGACGTCGTGGCGAGCGTGTTCCCGCCCGACTCCGTCTTCCGCATCGACCACTACCTCGGCAAGGAGACGGTGCAGAACATCCTCGCGCTGCGCTTCGCCAACCAGCTGTACGAGCCCATCTGGAACGCGAACTACGTCGACCACGTGCAGATCACGATGGCCGAGGACATCGGCGTCGGCGGGCGCGCCGGTTACTACGACGGCATCGGCGCGGCCAGGGACGTCATCCAGAACCACCTGCTGCAGCTGCTCGCCCTCACCGCGATGGAGGAGCCGATCTCGTTCGACGCAGCCGATCTGCGCGCCGAGAAGGAGAAGATCCTGGCGGCCGTGCGACTGCCCGACGACCTCGCGACCGGCACTGCGCGCGGGCAGTACGCGGGCGGCTGGCAGGGCGGCGAGAAGGTCGTCGGATTCCTCGACGAGGACGGCATGAACCCCGAGTCGACGACCGAGACCTACGCGGCCATGAAGCTGCTCATCGGCACCCGTCGATGGGCCGGCGTGCCGTTCTACCTCCGCGCCGGCAAGCGGCTCGGCCGACGGGTCACCGAGATCGCGGTCGTCTTCAAGCGTGCGCCGCAACAGGTGTTCGCCGACAGCCAGACCTCCGAGCTCGGCCAGAACGCCCTCGTGATCCGGGTGCAGCCCGATGAGGGCGTCACCATCCGGTTCGGATCGAAGGTGCCGGGTGCCGGCATGCAGGTGCGCGACGTGACCATGGACTTCGGCTACGGCCACGCCTTCACCGAGGCGAGCCCCGAGGCGTACGAGCGCCTCATCCTCGACGTGCTGCTCGGCGACCCGCCGCTCTTCCCCCGCCAGGAGGAGGTCGAGCTCAGCTGGAAGATCCTCGACCCGATCGAGGAGTTCTGGGCGACGCAGGGGCAGCCCGAGCAGTACCGCCCCGGCACGTGGGGCCCGAGCTCGGCCGATGAACTGCTCGCACGAGACGGACGGAGCTGGAGGCGCCCATGATCGTCGAACTTCCCGACACCACCACGAGCCAGGTCTCGAAGACCCTCGTGAAGATCCGCGAGGACGGCGGCGTCGTCGCCCTCGGCCGCGTGCTCACCCTCGTCATCGCCACCTCGCCCGGCCAGGAGGAGGAGGCGATCGAGGCCGCGAACGACGCATCTCGCGAGCATCCGATGCGCGTCATCGTCGTCTCGACCGAACCCGGCACCGAGACCGCGGCCGTCGCACCCCGCCTCGACGCGGAGATCCGTGTCGGCGGCGACGCCGGTGCGAGCGAGGTCATCGTCCTCCGCGCGAGCGGCGACGCCGCCCGCGACGAGGAGAGCCTCGTGATGGGCCTGCTCCTTCCCGATGCCCCGGTCGTCACCTGGTGGCCCGGGGCGGCTCCGGCGGTGCCCGGTCGTTCACCGCTCGGTCGCATCGCGCAACGACGCATCACGGATGCCTCGGCTCAGCCCGACCCCCAGGCCGCCCTGCACGCGCTCGCCGACAGCTACACCCCGGGCGACGCCGACTTCGCATGGACGAGGCTCACGCTCTGGCGCGCCCAGCTGGCCGCCGTGCTCGATCAGCCGCCCTACGAGCCGATCACGAACGTGCACGTGAGCGGCGCGATCGATTCGCCGTCGACGACGCTGCTCGGCGCGTGGCTGCGACTGCAACTGCGCTGCGCGACCGGTGTCGAGCTCACCGCCGTCGAAGACGGCTCGCACGGCATCCACGGCGTGCAGCTCGAACGCGCGAGCGGGCTGGTCGAGCTCGTCCGCGACGTTCCCGGCATCGCGACCCTCCGCCAGCCGAACCAGCCGCTGCACGACGTGGCCCTGCCTCGTCGGAGCCTGCGCGACTGCCTCGCCGATGAACTGCGCCGCCTCGACCCCGACGAGCTGTACGGTGAAGTGATCGCGAAGGGGCTGGCGCTCCTCGACGGAGCCCAGGAGGTCACTGCGTGACGAACGAACGACGGGTACTCGTGCACCCCGACAAGTCCACGCTCGCCGGGGCGGTCGCCGCCCGCTTCATCACGAAGACGCTCGACCTGCTCGACGCGCAACCGGTCGTGCACATCGTGCTCACCGGGGGGTCGATGGGCTCTGCGGTGCTCGAGGCGGTCGCTTCCTCCCCCGCACGCATGTCGATCGACTGGTCGCGCGTGCACTTCTGGTGGGGCGACGAGCGCTGGGTGCCCGCAGGGCACGCCGACCGCAACGACCGGCAGTCGCACGACGCCCTGCTCGACGACCTCGAGCTTCCCGCTTCGAACCTGCACCCGTTCCCGGCCTCCGACTCGGGGCTGAGCCTCGATGAAGGCGCCGCGGCGTACGCGGCCGAGCTCGCCGAGCACGCCGCCGACGGACTCGCGCACCCCGTGTTCGACATCACCTTCCTCGGAGTCGGGCCCGACGGGCACATCGCCTCGTTGTTCCCGCATCGATCGGGCATCTCGGTCACCGACCAGACCGTCATCGCGGTGCGCGAGTCGCCGAAGCCGCCGCCCGAGCGTCTCAGCCTCACCCGACCGGTGATCAACAGCTCGCAGCGGGTGTGGATGGTGCTCGCCGGTGCTGACAAGGCCTCGGCGCTGGGTCTCGCGCTCGCTGGCGCCAGCCGTGACGAGGTGCCTGTCGCCGGCATCAAGGGGCGTCGCCGCACCGTGTTCTTCGTCGATCGCGATGCCGCGGCCGAGGTGCCCGAGGCGCTCATCGCCCGCGATTACTGACCGCTGCCCGTGCAGCGGGACGACGAGAGCGGGGCGGGCCATTCGGCCCGCCCCGCTCTCGTCGTCGGTCTCGCGACCGGTGATCAGTCTTTCGGCGCCTGCCCGCGGCGGGCGCGGAGCTGCGTGAGCGCGTCGTCGAGCAGTGCCGCCGCCTCGTCTTCGGTGCGGCGCTCCTTCACGTAGGCGAGGTGCGTCTTGTACGGCTCGAGCTTCGAGACCGACGGCGGGTTCTCGCGGTCGCGGCCGGCCGGGAGCCCGGTCGACGGGCTATCGATGACCTCGGGGATCTCCTCGTCGGGGAGGCTCGCCGCGAAGTAGCGCACGGTCTCGTTGCCCTGGGCGTCCCAGTAGCTGACCGCCACGCGATCGGCGTGGAAGCCGCGATCCTGCTCGCCCATGGGGCCGGCCCCGACGCGTGAGCCGCGAATGGCGCTGTTACCTGATGCCATGTCGTCTCCTCGTCAGATTCCGGCGTCGAACTTGGTGATCAGCCCGAGCACCACGATGCAGGTGACCCAGATGAGTCCGAGGATCACCGTGATGCGGTTCAGGTTGCGCTCGGCAACGCCGGAGGCGCCGAGGCTCGAGGTGACGCCGCCGCCGAACATGTCGGACAGACCGCCACCGCGGCCCTTGTGCAGCAGGATGAGCAGCGTCAGCAGGAGGCTCGTGAGACCGAGCAGCACCTGCAGGACGACCTGGAGAATCTCCACGGTGAACCTTTCCGGGCACGACGCAGGGGGTCGATGCCGCCAATCAGACTATCAGCACAGCCGAGTGTAGCCGGGCGGATTCCTCGGGGCGGGGCGGCTCGCCCCGCCCCGAGCGAGTCACGCGCCGACGTGCTTCTTGAAGCGGACGATGCTCGAGAACTCGTCGATGTCGAGACTCGCACCGCCGACGAGCGCACCGTCGACGTTGGGCTCGCGCAGGAAGGAGGCGATGTTCGCCGCCTTCACCGAGCCGCCGTAGAGGACGCGCGTGGCCGAGGCGAGCTCCTCCCCCGCGATCTCCGCGAGGACGGCGCGCAAAGCCGCGGCGACCTGCTCGGCCTGGGCGGGCGTCGCCGCCTGGCCGGAACCGATCGCCCAGACGGGCTCGTAGGCGACGACGAGTCCCTTCGAGACGTCGACGCCGTCGAGTGCGGCGCGCAGCTGTGCGACGGGCACGGCGCTCGCGCCGTGCTGCTCGAGGTCTTCGGCGGTCTCACCGACGCAGAGCACCGGAACCAGGCCGTGACGATGTGCGGCGACGACCTTCGCGTTGACGTCGGCGTCGGTCTCGGCGTGCAGCGTGCGGCGCTCGGAGTGGCCGATGATCACGTAGCCGCAGTCGAGCTGCTTCAGGAACGCACCCGAGATCTCGCCCGTGTAGGCACCCGAGTCGTGCTTCGAGAGGTCCTGGGCCCCATAGCCGATCGGCAGCGCGTCGGCGGCCACGAGCGTCTGCACACTGCGGAGGTCGGTGAACGGCGGGAACACCGCGACCTCCGCATCGGCGAAGTCGTGCTTCGCGTCGGACAGCGCCCAGGCGAGCTTCTGCACGAACGCGATCGACTGCAGGTGGTCGAGGTTCATCTTCCAGTTACCCGCGATGAACGGGGTGCGCTTCACTGCCATCCGAGGACCTCCAGTCCGGGAAGTTTCTTACCCTCGAGGAACTCGAGGCTCGCGCCCCCGCCCGTCGAGATGTGTCCGAATCGATCATCGTCGAAGCCGAGCTGGCGCACGGCCGCGGCCGAGTCGCCGCCGCCGACGACGCTGAGGCCGTCGACCTCGGTGAGCGCCGAAGCGACCGCGCGGGTGCCTTCGGCGTAGGGGGCGAGTTCGAAGACGCCCATCGGACCGTTCCAGAACACGGTCTTCGAGTCGCGCACGAGCGAGGCGAACGCCGCGGCCGTGTCGGGCCCGATGTCGAGCCCGAGGCCGGATGCCCCGAACGGCGTGTCCTCGATCGCATCGGCCGGGGCGACCACGTGCTCGGCGTCCGCCGAGAAGGCCGCCGCGACGACGACGTCGCTCGGCAGCACCAGCTCGACGCCGCGCTCGGCGGCCTCCGCGAGGTAGCCCTTCACCGTGTCGATCTGGTCGGCCTCGAGCAGGCTCGAGGCGACCTTGTGCCCCTGGGCTGCGAGGAAGGTGAAGAGCATGCCGCCGCCGATGAGCAGGCGGTCGACGCGCGGCAGCAGGTGCGCGATCACACCGAGCTTGTCGGAGACCTTCGACCCGCCGAGCACGACCGTGTACGGTCGCTCGGGGTTCTCGGTGAGACGGTCGAGCACGTCGAGCTCGGCCGCGATGAGGAGACCTGCAGCGCTCGGGCGCAGCTCGGCGAGCTCGTAGACGCTCGCCTGCTTGCGGTGCACGACGCCGAAGCCGTCGGAGACGACCGCGTCGGCGAAGGCCGCGAGCTCACCCGCGAATGCGGTGCGCTCGGCCTCGTTCTTCGAGGTCTCGCCCGGGTTGAACCGCAGGTTCTCGAGCACGAGCACCTCGCCGTCGGCGAGTGAGGCGGCCTTGGCCGTGGCATCCTCACCGACGGTGTCGCTTGCGAAGGCGACCGGTGAGTCGAGCAGCTCGCCGAGCCGCGCCGCGACCGGCGCGAGGCTGTAGCGCTCGTCGGGAGCGCCCTCGGGGCGGCCGAGGTGGGAGACCACGATCACGCGGGCGCCCTGCCCGAGCAGTGCCTGGATGGTGGGGACCGACGCCCGCACGCGGCCGTCGTCCGTGATGACCCCGTCCCGCAGGGGGACATTGAGGTCGCAACGGACGACGACGCGCTTGCCGGCGAGCGGACCGAGGGATTCGATCGTTCGCAGGGTCATTCAGTGCTCTTTCAGAGACGGTCGGCGACGTACTCGGTCAGGTCGACGAGACGGTTGGAGTAACCCCACTCGTTGTCGTACCAGGCAGAGAGCTTCACCTGATCGCCGATGACGCGGACGAGGCCGGCGTCGAAGATCGACGAGTGCGGGTCGGAGACGATGTCGCTGGAGACGATCTCGTCTTCGGTGTACTTGAGGATTCCCTTCAGCGGGCCCTCGGCGGCAGCCTTGTAGGCGGCCTTGACCTCGTCGACCGTGACCGGTCGCGAGGAAGTCACGGTCAGGTCGGTGATCGACCCGGTGGGCACGGGCACGCGGAGCGCGAAGCCGTCGAGCTTGCCGACGAGCTCGGGCAGCACGAGGCCGATGGCCTTGGCAGCGCCGGTCGACGTCGGCACGATGTTGAGGGCGGCGGCGCGGGCGCGGCGGAGGTCCTTGTGAGGGCCGTCCTGGAGGTTCTGGTCCGCCGTGTAGGCATGGACGGTCGTCATGAGGCCGCGCTCGATGCCGAAGGCGTCGTTGAACACCTTGGCCAGCGGCGCGAGGCAGTTCGTCGTGCACGAGGCGTTCGAGATGATGTGGTGACGCTCGGGGTCGTAGTCCTGCTCGTTGACGCCGATCACGAAGGTCGCATCCTCATCGGTCGCCGGCGCCGAGATCAGCACCTTCTTCGCACCGGCCTCGAGGTGCTTGCGGGCATCGGCGGCCTTCGTGAAGAAGCCGGTCGACTCGATCACGATGTCGACACCGAGTTCGCCCCAGGGCAGGTTCGCGGGGTCGCGCTCCGAGAACGCCTTGATCGCGGTGCCGTCGACGATGATGTTCTCGTCGTCGTAGTCGACCGTCGCGTCCAGCCGGCCCGTGATCGAGTCGTACTTCAGGAGGTGCGCGAGGGTCTTGTTGTCGGTGAGGTCGTTCACCGCGACGATCTCGAGGTCGGCGCCCTGGGCGAGTGCCGCGCGGAAGTAGTTGCGGCCGATGCGGCCGAAGCCGTTGATGCCGATCTTTACAGACACAGATGTCTCCTGGATGACGTGGCGCGCACAGCGCCGTTGCACGGTGGACTGATCGGACGGCGGTGTCCCCGGACGAGTCCGAGGACACCATCCGTTTACGACAGTAGCAGCAGCCCTGAGGTCTTCTCACCAGCTGCGGTGTAGCGCTGCTGGACGTTCTCCCAGTTCACGATCGACCAGAACGCCTTGACGTAATCGGCCCGGACGTTCTTGTAGTCGAGGTAGTACGCGTGCTCCCAGACGTCGAGCATGAGCAGCGGCACGAGGCCCGCAGGCAGGTTGCCCTGCTGGTCGAAGAACTGCGCGATGATCGGGCGGCCGCCGAGCGAGTCCCAGGCGAGGACCGCCCAGCCCGAGCCCTGCACGCCGAGCGCCGTCGCGGTGAAGTGCGCCTGGAACTTGTCGAACGAGCCGAAGTGGTCGTCGATCGCCGCGGCGAGCTCGCCGGTCGGCTTGTCGCCGCCCTCGGGCGAGAGGTTCGTCCAGAAGATCGAGTGGTTGACGTGCCCGCCGAGGTTGAAGGCGAGGTCCTTCTCGAGCTTGTTCACGTTCGCGAGGTTGCCCGAGTCGCGCGCCTCGGCGAGCTGTGCGAGCGCGGTGTTCGCGCCGGTCACATAGGCCTGGTGGTGCTTCGAGTGGTGCAGCTCCATGATCGTGCCGCTGATCGCCGGCTCGAGCGCCGCGTAATCGTAGGCGAGATCGGGGAGGGTGTAGTCAGCCATTGCTTCTCCTTGTCAGGTGCGCCGGGGCACCCGGGCGTCTCCCCGGATCTCCGCGGCGGCATTCCCGAGTCTATGCCCGTGCAGGCGGACCGTGCCGGGGCGGCCCTGGGATCGCGTCGCCGTGTGACGAGGCTCGCCGAATACCCCGGGGCGGGGGGATCCTCCCTCGCCGGGGTCGAGGCCGTCGGGCGACCGAGCGCCGGTCAGACCTCGTCGAAGTCGGTGGGCAGGCTCGCCTCGGTGCCCGGCACCCCGAGATCGGCGGCGCGCTTGTCGGCCATCGCGAGCAGGCGCCGGATCCGTCCGGCGACCGCGTCCTTCGTCATCGGCGGGTCCGCGTGGTGGCCGAGCTCGTCGAGGCTCGCCTCACGATGCGCGAGGCGCAGTTCGCCCGCGTACTTCAGGTGGTCGGGGATGTCGTCGCCGAGGAGTTCCATCGCACGCTCGACGCGGGCGCAGGCCGCGACGGCGGCCTGCGCGGAGCGGCGCAGGTTCGCGTCGTCGAAGTTCACGAGACGGTTCGCGGTCGCGCGCACCTCGCGGCGCTGACGCAGTTCCTCCCAGTTGCGCACGGTCGTGCTCGCGCCCATCGCCGCGAGCATGGCGCTGATCGCCTCGCCGTCGCGGATGACCACCCGGTGGACTCCGCGCACCTCGCGGGCCTTCGCCGCGATGCCCAGACGGCCTGCGGCCCCGACGAGGGCCATCGCGGTCTCGTTGCCCGGGCAGGTCACCTCGAGCGCCGCCGAGCGACCGGGGTCGGTGAGGCTCCCCTGCGCGAGGAACGCGCCGCGCCAGATCGCCGCGACCTCGTCGCGCGACCCGGTGGTCAGCTTGTTCGGGAGACCCCGCACCGGGCGGCGCCGGGCGTCGAGCAGCCCGGTCTGCCGTGCGAGGGTCTCGCCGCCCTCGAGAATTCGCACGAGATAGTTGTTGGTGCGTCGCACCCCCGTCGGCGACACCACCGAGACGTCGGGGCGAACCCCGTAGATCTCGCCGAGGTCGCGCGTCACGCGCCGTGCGACGTTCTTGGAGTCGAGCTCGGCCTCGATCGCGATGCGATTCGAGATGATGTGGAGTCCACCTGCGAACCGCAGCACCGAGGCGAGCTCGGCGATGCGCACGCTCGTCTTCGAGACCTCGACCCGGGCGAGCTCTTCTTTCACATCAGCGGTCAATGCCACCTCGTCATCCAATCTGTGTTGCGGGGACCCGACGTCATTCGCGACCGAGGTCGCGATGCTTGACGCTCACGACGACGCCGGGCATCTTCGCGACACGCTCGGCGAGCTCGCGGACCATCGCAACGGAGCGGTGCTTGCCGCCCGTGCAGCCGATCGCGATCGTCGCGTGTCGCTTGTTCTCTCGCTGGTAGCCGGCCAGCACGGGTTCGAGCGCTCGCGCATAGGCGTCGAGGAACTCCATCGCACCGGGCTGGCTGAGCACGAACTCGCTCACGACGGCGTCTTCGCCGGTGAGGTGTCGGAGCTCGGGGTTCCAGAACGGGTTCGGCAGGAACCGGGCGTCGGCGATGAGGTCGGCGTCGGTCGGCGCGCCGTACTTGAAGCCGAAGCTCTGCATCGTCACCCGGAGTCCGGCGTGGTCGGCGCCGGCGAAGGTCTCGGTCACCAGGTTCGCGAGTTGGTGGATGTTGAGATCGGACGTGTCGACGACGAAGTCGCTCGCTTCGCGGAGCGTGGCGAGCCGGGCACGCTCGGCCCCGATGCCGTCGAGGAGCGTGCCGTTGCCCTGCAGGGGGTGCGGACGCCGGACGGATTCGAACCGGCGCACGAGCACCGCATCATTCGCATCGAGGAACACCACGCGGACGTTCACGCCCGCGCGGAGCGCCTGGATGATCTCCTGGAGCTCGGAGAAGAAGTCGCGGCCCCGGATGTCGACGACCGCGGCGATGCGCGGAAGCGAGGTGCCGGCGCGCTCGACCAACTCGACGAGCGGCCGCAGCATCTGCGGCGGCAGGTTGTCGACGACGTACCAGCCCAGGTCCTCGAGCGCGTTGCCCACGGTCGATCGACCGGCACCGCTCATCCCCGTGACAATGAGCATCTCCTGCTCTTCGGGCTCCCCCGCCGTCATCCCGGCCCCCTTCTGCGTACCGACATCCCAGCCTATCGGGGCACGGGCGCCTCATCGGCGTGGAGTCGGGCGTGCACCGTCGCGGCGAGCGTCGGACCGACACCCTTCACCTCGGCGATCGCGGTCTCATCAGCGGCCCGCAGACGGGCGACGGAGCCGAAATGCCGCAGCAACTCCTTCACGCGGGACGGGCCGAGCCCCGGGATCTCGGAGAGCACCGAGCCGATGTCGCGCTTGCGCCGCTGCCGCTGATGCGTGATCGCGAAGCGGTGCGCCTCGTCGCGCACCCGCTGGAACAGGAAGAGCGCGTCGCTGTTGCGCGGCAGGATCACGGGGAAGTCGGCTTCGGGGGTCCAGATCTCTTCGAGGCGCTTCGCAATACCGCACAGGTAGACGCCCTCGACGCCCGACTCGCGGAGCGCCCGTGCAGCCGCCGCCACCTGCGGCTGCCCGCCGTCGACGACGAGGAGATTCGGGCGGTAGGCGAACTTCTTGCGACGCTCGGACATCTCGGGCGCGTCGGCCGTATCGGCGGCGTCGTCCGTGCCGGTGCCGGCCGTCTCTGCCGCGTCCGAGGCTGCCTGATCCTCCAGCGCGTCACCGGCCCCCGCGAGATACGCGAGTCGCCGGGTCAGCACCTGGTGGATGGAGTCGGTGTCGTCGGTCGAGTTCGGGATCGTGAATCTGCGGTACTCGTCTTTGCGCGGCAGGCCGTCTTCGAAGACGACCATCGACGCGACGATGTTCGTGCCGCTGAGGTGCGAGACGTCGTAGCACTCGATGCGGAGCGGGGCATCGGCCATGCCGAGTGCCTCCTGAATGTCTTCGAGAGCACGCGACCGCGTCGTGAAGTCGGCGCTGCGCCGGGTCTTGTAGAGCATGAGGGTCTGCTTCGCGTTCTGCGTCGCGGTCTGCAGGAGGGAGGCCTTGTCGCCTCGCTGCGCGACGCGGAGACGTACCTTGCGACCGGCCCGATCGCCCAGCCAGGTCTCGAGCGCCGCGGCGTCGTCGGGAAGCTCGGGCACGACGACCTCGCCGGGTGGGCGGAGCTCGTCGCCGTACGCGTTCTGCACGACCGAGTCGACGAGTTCGCCGAGCGGGACGTCGAGCTCCTTGTCGACCGTCCAGGAATGGATGCCGCGCACACGGCCGCCGCGCACGATGAAGAGCTGGACGGCCGCAGAGAGCTCGTCGTGGTCGATGCCGAAGACGTCGAGGTCGACGGTGTCGCCCAGCACCATCGCGCTCTTCTCGAAGAATGCGTTCGCCGCCACGAGACGGTCGCGATACCGGGCGGCCGACTCGTACTCCTGGGCCGCGGCAGCCGCCCGCATCCGCTGCTCGAGCTCCCCGAGGATGCGGCGGTCCTGATTCTGCATGAACGCGACGAAGCGCTCGACGTTCTCACGGTGCTCGGCGATCGTGACCCGGCCGGAGCACGGCCCGAAGCAGCGGCCGATCTGCCCGGCGAAGCACGGCTTGCCGCTCGCCATCGCCCGCTTGTAGTCGCTGTCTTTGCAGGTGCGGATCGGGAACAGCCTGAGCAGGATCTCGAGCGTCTCGTTGATCGCCCACACCTTCGGGTACGGGCCGAAATACCGTGCACCGCGCAGCTTGCGGTTGCGGGTGACGAAGGCGCGGGGTGCCTCATCGGCCAGCGTGACGGCGAGGTACGGATAGGACTTGTCGTCCTTGAACCGCACGTTGAACGGCGGATGGAACTCGTTGATCCAGGTGATCTCGAGCTGCAGCGCCTCGACCTCGCTGCCGACGACCGTCCACTCGACCGAAGCGGCGCTCGTCACCATGCGGCGCGTCCGCTCGTGCAGGCTGCGGAGGGGTGCGAAGTAGTTCGAGAGGCGCGCCCGCAGGTTCTTCGCCTTGCCGACGTAGAGCACGCGCCGCTCGGCATCGCGGAACCGGTAGACGCCGGGCTCGGTGGGGATCTCGCCCGCCTTCGGCCGGTACGGGACGCTCTGGTCGTACGACGCTGCGCTGCTCATCGCCTCAGCTGGCGACGTCGGCGCGGTCGGCCGCGGCGTCGAAGATCTCGCGGAGGAAGTACCCGGTGTGGCTCTCGGAGACGGAGGCGACCTGCTCGGGAGTGCCGGTCGCGACGACCTGGCCGCCCCCGGAGCCACCCTCGGGCCCGAGGTCGATGATCCAGTCGGCCGACTTGATGACGTCGAGCGAGTGCTCGATCACGATCACCGAGTTGCCCTTGTCGACGAGCTTGCCGAGCACCTTCAGGAGCTTCTGCACGTCTTCGAAGTGCAGTCCCGTCGTCGGTTCGTCGAGCACGTAGACGCTGCGGCCGTTGGAACGGCGCTGCAGCTCGGTCGCGAGCTTCACGCGCTGCGCCTCGCCGCCCGAGAGGGTGGTGGCGCTCTGGCCGAGCTGCACGTAGCCGAGACCGACGTCGACGAGGGTCTTGAGATAGCGGTGGATCGCCGAGATCGGCTCGAAGAACTCGGCGGCCTCGCTGATCGGCATCTCGAGCACCTCGGCGATGTTCTTGCCCTTGTAGTGCACCTGCAGGGTCTCGCGGTTGTAACGCTGGCCCCCGCAGACCTCGCAGGCGACGTAGACGTCGGGCAGGAAGTTCATCTCGATCTTGATGGTGCCGTCGCCCGAGCACGCCTCGCATCGGCCACCCTTGACGTTGAAGCTGAAGCGGCCGGGCAGGTATCCCCGCGCCTTCGCCTCGTTCGTCTCGGAGAAGAGGGTGCGGATGCGGTCGAACACGCCCGTGTAGGTCGCCGGATTCGATCTCGGCGTGCGCCCGATCGGCGCCTGGTCGACGTGGACGACCTTGTCGAGCTGCTCGAGACCCGTCACGCGCCGGTGCTTGCCCGGCACCTTTCGAGCGCCGTTCAGTCGGTTCGCGAGCACCCGGTACAGGATGTCGTTCACGAGCGAGGACTTGCCCGAACCGCTGACTCCGGTGACGGCCGTCAGCACCCCGAGCGGGAACTCGACGTCGACGCCGCGCAGGTTGTTGGCCTCAGCGCCCTGCACCGAGATCACGCGCTCGCGATCGATCGCCCGGCGATGCGCCGGGATGGCGATCTCTCGACGACCGGAGAGGTAGTCGCCGGTGAGCGACCGTGTGTTGTTCAGCAGGTCGTCGTAGCTGCCCGAGTGCACCACGGTGCCGCCGTTCACGCCGGCGCCGGGGCCGATGTCGACGATCCAGTCGGCCGTGCGGATGGTGTCTTCGTCGTGCTCGACGACGATGAGGGTGTTGCCGAGGTCGCGGAGCGCGATCAGCGTGTCGATCAACCGCCGGTTGTCGCGCTGGTGCAGGCCGATGCTCGGTTCGTCGAGCACGTAGAGCACGCCGGTGAGGCCAGAGCCGATCTGGGTCGCGAGCCGGATGCGCTGCGCCTCGCCGCCCGAGAGCGTGCCCGCCGCGCGGGCGAGGTCGAGGTAGCTGAGGCCGACCCTGATGAGGAAGTCGAGCCGGAGCTTGATCTCGCGCAGCACCTGCGCACCGATCTTCTGCTCGCGCTCGGTGAGGTCGAGGCGGTCCATGAAGGCGCGCGCATCGGTGAGGCTGAGCAGCCCGACGTCGGCGATGCTGTGGTCGTGGATGAGCACCGAGAGCACCTCGGGCTTCAGCCGCTTGCCGTCGCACACCGGGCACGGCACCTCGCGCAGGTATTCGGACCAGCGCGCACGCTGCACGTCGGTCTCGGCCTGCAGGTACTGCCGCTCGATGTACGGCACGACGCCCTCGAAGCCCGAGCTGTAGCTCATCTCGCGGCCGTAGCGGTTGCGCCAGCGAACCTTGACCTCGAAGTTGTCGCCTCGGAGCACCGCGTTGCGGGCCTCCTCGTCGAGCTGCTCCCACGGCGTGTCGAGCGAGAAGCCGAGGTCTCGGGCGAGCCCGTCGAGCAGCTTCTCGTAGTAGTTGTAGAGGCTCTTGCCCTGCGAGGTCCACGGGAGGATGACGCCGTCGGCGATGCTCAGCTCCGGGTCGCCGAGCAGCAGCGCCTCGTCGACCGACATGCGGGTGCCGAGGCCTGAGCACTCGGGGCACGCGCCGAACGGGGCGTTGAATGAGAAGGTGCGGGGCTCGATCTCGGTGAGCTGAATGGGGTGCTGGTTCGGGCACGAGAGCTTCTCGGAGAAGGTGGCCCATGCGGCCGGCCCCTCGTCGTCGACGTAATTGACCTGCACGAGCCCATCGGTCAGCC
This sequence comes from Agromyces lapidis, assembly GCF_009749405.1. Lineage (GTDB taxonomy): Bacteria > Actinomycetota > Actinomycetes > Actinomycetales > Microbacteriaceae > Agromyces > Agromyces lapidis. Next base: position 323,429 of record NZ_WBIQ01000006.1, on the reverse strand, counting down.
GCAGGGCCGTTTCGAGCGAGTCGGTGAGCCGCCCGAGCACGTCGGGCCCGGCGACGAGCCGGTCGACGACGACCGAGATGTCGTGCTTGACCTGCTTCTTCAGCTTCGGCGGCTCGTCGAGCCGCACGATCTCGCCGTCGACCACGGCCCTCGAGTAGCCTTGCGCCGCGAGTTCGCGGAAGAGGTCGACGAACTCGCCCTTCTTCTTCGAGACCACGGGGCTCAGCACCTGGAACCGGGTACCGGCTTCGAGCTCCATGAGCTGGTCGGCGATCTGCTGCACCGTCTGCCGCTGGATCTTCTCGCCGCAGACCGGACAGTGCGGCACGCCGATGCGGGCCCAGAGCAGTCGCATGTAGTCGTAGATCTCGGTGATCGTGCCGACGGTCGAGCGCGGGTTGCGGTTCGTCGACTTCTGGTCGATCGAGACGGCTGGGCTCAGCCCTTCGATGAAGTCGACGTCGGGACGATCGACCTGCCCGAGGAACTGCCGCGCATACGCCGAAAGCGACTCGACGTAGCGACGCTGCCCCTCGGCGAAGATCGTGTCGAAGGCGAGCGACGACTTGCCCGACCCGGAGAGCCCGGTGAACACCACCATCGCGTCGCGCGGGATCTCGACGTCGACGTTGTGCAGGTTGTGTACGCGGGCTCCGCGGACACTCAGGCGCGAATGGGCATCGAGACGTGAAACTGGCACCCTTCGAGTCTAAAGAGGACCACCGACACGCACCGCCGGGGTGCACGCGCTCTGAGCGAACATATGTTCGATCGTGGCGGACGGCCGCTGCCGAAGGCGCGTCGCCACCCGTCGTCGAGGCTCAGCCGAGATGCCCCGCCTTCTCCATCTGCCGCAGCTCTCGCTTGAGTTCGGACACTTCGTCGCGAAGTCTCGCCGCCAGCTCGAACTTGAGTTCGCCGGCGGCCTCGAGCATCTGCTCGTTGAGATCGCGGATGAGTTCTTCGAGATCGTTCGCACCCTCTGCGGCGATGCCCTCACGGCGAAGGTTCGGCACCGGCGACTTCTTGCGGCCGTCGCGACCGGCGAGCAGCGCCGCGGTGTCGGCCTCTTCACGCGCGAGCACCTCGGTGATGTCGGCGATGCGCTTGCGCAACGGCTGCGGGTCGATGCCGTTCACCCGGTTGTACTCGAGCTGCATCTCGCGTCGCCTCGTGGTCTCGTCGATGGCCTGGTTCATCGAGTCGGTGAGCACGTCGGCGTACATGTGCACCTCGCCAGAGACGTTGCGCGCCGCGCGGCCGATCGTCTGGATGAGCGAGGTCGCCGAGCGGAGGAATCCCTCTTTGTCGGCGTCGAGGATCGCCACGAGCGAGACCTCGGGCAGGTCGAGGCCCTCTCGCAGCAGGTTGATGCCGACGAGCACGTCGTAGACGCCCGCGCGCAGCTCGGTGAGCAGCTCGACGCGGCGCAGCGTGTCGACGTCGGAGTGCAGGTAGCGGACTCGGACCCCGGCCTCGGTGAGGAAGTCGGTCAGCTCTTCGGCCATCTTCTTCGTGAGTGTGGTGACGAGCACGCGCTCGTCGCGCTCGGCGCGCTTGCGGATCTCTTCGAGGAGATCGTCGATCTGCCCCTTCGAGGGCTTGACCACGATCTGGGGGTCGACGAGACCGGTCGGGCGGATGATCTGCTCGACGACGCCGTCGGCGACGCCCATCTCGTACCGGCCGGGCGTCGCCGAGAGATAGACGGTCTGCCCGACGCGGTTCTTGAACTCGTTCCACTTCAACGGGCGGTTGTCGAGCGCACTCGGCAGCCGGAAGCCGTGTTCGACGAGCGTGCGCTTGCGCGAGGAGTCGCCCTCGTACATCGCGCCGATCTGCGGAACGGTCACGTGCGACTCGTCGATCACCACGAGGAAGTCGTCGGCGAAGTAGTCGAGCAGGCAGTGCGGCGCCTCACCGGGTTCGCGCCCGTCGATGTGCCGCGAGTAGTTCTCGATGCCCGAGCAGAAGCCGATCTGCTCCATCATCTCGAGGTCGAAGGTGGTGCGCATGCGCAGGCGCTGCGCCTCGAGCAGCTTGCCCTCGCGCTCGAGCTCGGCGAGCCGCTCGTCGAGTTCGGTGCGGATCGTGCCGATCGCCCGCTGCATGACCTCGGTGGACGCGACGTAGTGCGAGCCGGGGAACACGGGCACCGCGTCGAGCTTCGCAACGACCTGCCCGGTGAGCGGATGCAGGCTGTAGAGCGCCTCGATCTCGTCGCCGAACATCTCGATGCGGATGGCGAGCTCCTCGTAGATCGGGATGATCTCGATCGTGTCGCCCCGCACCCGGAAGTTGCCTCGGGAGAAATCGACGTCGTTGCGCTGGTACTGCATCGAGACGAACTTGCGGATCAGCCAGTCGCGATCGACGCGCTGCCCGACCTGCAACGGCATCATCGCGCCGAGGTACTCTTCGGGGGTGCCGAGGCCGTAGATGCACGACACCGTAGAGACCACGACGACATCGCGGCGACTGAGCAGCGAGTTCGTCGTCGAGTGCCGCAGCCGCTCGACCTCGGCGTTGATCGACGAGTCCTTCTCGATGAAGGTGTCGGTCTGCGGCACGTAGGCCTCGGGCTGGTAGTAGTCGTAGTACGACACGAAGTACTCGACGGCGTTGTTCGGCAGCAGCTCCCGGAACTCGGTGGCGAGCTGGGCCGCGAGGGTCTTGTTGTGCGCGAGCACCAGCGTCGGCCGCTGCACCTGCTCGATGAGCCATGCGGTCGTCGCCGACTTGCCGGTGCCGGTCGCGCCGAGCAGCACTACGTCGGTCTCGCCGGCGTTGATGCGACCCGCGAGCTCGGCGATCGCCTGCGGCTGATCACCGCTCGGACGGTACTCGCTGACGACCTCGAACGGACGAACTGAACGCGTGGCCTGCATCCTTCAAGTCTAGGTTCGACCACCGACATCGTGGCCGGCAGCGCTCCCCCGTGCTCGGCGGATTCCGCGGCGCGGCGGCTAGGCGCGAGCCGCGCGCCGCGCAGCGATGTCGGCCCACAGTGCGTCGGTCTGGCTCATCGTGTGCGCGAGGGTGCCGTCGGTGTCGATCACGACGTCGGCGATCGCGAGGCGACGGGTGTTGTCGACCTGCGCATCGACGCGGGCCACGGCCTGGTTGAGATCGAGGCCGCGTTCCTCGACGAGGCGCTTCACCTGCGTCTTGCGAGGCGCGTTGGTCACGACCACGAGGTCGAAGGGGTGGTCGACGGATGCCTCGACGAGGAGCGGGACGTCGTACACGACCACCGCATCGGGGTTCTCGGCCTCGGCCTTCGCGATGAGTCGACCCGACAGCTCGCGCACGGCCGGGTGCACGATGGCGTTCAGCCGGGCGCGGGCCTCGTCGTCGTCGAAGACGAGCTCTCCGAGCTTCGCCCGGTCGAGCGAGCCGTCGGCGCGCAGCACGCCCTCGCCGAACTCGGCGATGATCGCGGCCAACCCGGGGGTGCCGGGCTCGACGACGCGACGCGCGAGCTCATCCGCATCGAGGTGCACGGCGCCGTGCTCGTAGAGGCGCCGCGCGACGGTGGACTTTCCTGAGGCGATGCCGCCTGTGAGGCCGATCAGATACACGAGACCACTCTAATCGTGCGACACTCGACTCGTTCGATGAGGAGGCGGCATGCTCGAACTGCTCACCGGGACGGGGCTCGCCCTCGCCGCCGGTCTCAACGCGTGGATCCCCCTGGTGATCCTCGGGGCGCTCGACCGGTTCACCGGGCTCGTCGAGTTGCCGGCAGCCTGGGCATGGCTCGCGAACGAATGGGTGCTGCTCATCCTCGTGGTGCTGCTCGTCGTCGAGTTCGTCGCCGACAAGATCCCGGGCCTCGACTCCGTCAACGACCTCGTGCAGACCGTCGTGCGCCCGACGGCGGGCGGTCTCGCGTTCAGCTCGGGCATCGGCTCCGAGACGGTCGCCGTCACCGACCCCGAGACCTTCTTCGCGTCGTCGCAGTGGGTGCCGATCGCCGTCGGCGTCGGCCTCGCGCTCCTCGTGCACCTCGCGAAGGCTGCGGCCAGACCGGTCATCAACACCGCGACGGCCGGCGTCGGCGCCCCCATCGCGAGCGCGGTCGAAGACGCCGGGAGCTTCACCCTCGCGTTCGCCGCGATCCTCGCACCGGTGCTCGTGATCCTCGGAATCGTGCTCCTCGCGATCGCCCTGATCCTCGTCGTCCGCCGCCGTCGCCGCACACGTCGGGCGCGGAGCGCGGAGCATCCGCTGCCCGCCCCCTGAACGGCGGCGCACTCACCACCGTGCGATGAGGCGCGGCCCACCAACGCCGGAAGGCCGGCCCCCGAGGGGACCGGCCTTCCGTCTCGCGAAACGCGATCAGTTGTTGCTCGAGAGCTTCTCGCGCAGCGCCGCGAGCGACGCGTCGTCGGCGAGAGTGCCGGCCGCGCCGGACTCGCTCGAGTACGAGGCACCGCCGGCCGAGAACGAGTCGTCGGCAGCCTGGGCGGCGAGCGAAGCAGCAACCTGCTTCTTGTGCGCCTCCCAGCGAGCCTGAGCGGCAGCGTAGTCCTGCTCCCACTTCTCGCGCTGGGCCTCGAAGCCCTCGCGCCACTCGTTGGTCTCGGGGTCGAAGCCCTCAGGGTACTTGTAGTTGCCCTGCTCGTCGTACTCCGTGAGCATGCCGTAGAGCGCCGGGTCGAACTCGGTGCCCTCGGGGTCGACGCCCTCGTTCGCCTGCTTCAGCGAGAGCGAGATGCGGCGACGCTCGAGGTCGATGTCGATGACCTTGACGAAGACCTCTTCGCCGACCGACACGACCTGCTCGGCGAGCTCGACGTGCTTGCCCGACAGCTCCGAGATGTGGACGAGTCCCTCGATGCCGTCGGCGACGCGAACGAACGCACCGAACGGAACGAGCTTCGTGACCTTACCCGGGGCGACCTGACCGATCGCGTGGGTACGGGCGAAGACCTGCCACGGGTCCTCCTGCGTCGCCTTGAGCGACAGCGAGACGCGCTCGCGGTCGAGCTCGACGGAGAGCACCTCGACGGTGACCTCCTGGCCGACCTCGACGACCTCGCTGGCGTGCTCGATGTGCTTCCACGAGAGCTCGGAGACGTGGACGAGACCGTCGACGCCGCCGAGGTCGACGAACGCACCGAAGTTGACGATCGACGAGATGACGCCCTTGCGGATCTGGCCCGGGTGGAGGTTCGCGAGGAACGTCGAACGCGACTCGGACTGCGTCTGCTCGAGGAGCGCACGGCGCGAGAGCACGACGTTGTTGCGGTTCTTGTCGAGCTCGAGGATCTTCGCCTCGATCTCCTGGCCGAGGTACGGCGTGAGGTCGCGCACGCGGCGGAGCTCGATGAGCGACGCCGGGAGGAAGCCACGGAGGCCGATGTCGACGATCAGGCCGCCCTTGACGACCTCGATGACCGAACCGGTCACGACGCCATCGGCTTCCTTGATCTTCTCCACGTCGCCCCATGCGCGCTCGTACTGAGCACGCTTCTTCGACAGGATGAGACGGCCTTCCTTGTCCTCCTTCTGGAGAACGAGGGCCTCGACGGTGTCGCCGACGCCGACGACCTCGCTGGGGTCGACGTCGTGCTTGATCGAAAGCTCGCGCGAGGGGATGACGCCCTCGGTCTTGTAGCCGACGTCGAGGAGGACCTCGTCGCGGTCGATCTTCACGACGGTGCCCTCGATGAGGTCGCCGTCGTTGAAGAACTTCAGAGTCTTTTCGACCGCGGCAAGGAAGTCTTCAGCAGATCCGATGTCGTTGATGGCGACCTGCTTGGGTGCCTTGGTCGTTGCGGTTGTCATGTAGTGAATGCTCCGTAAAGGACAATATCGAGCCCATCGCGCGGGAGAGCGTGATGTTGTTTCCGCGATGGGCATGCGGACAGGGATGTCACAAGAGTGACGTTCGATCCTAACGGATTCGGATGGCCCGCGGCAACCGGGCGGTGCGCAGCCCGAGGCCGTCGCTCAGGCGAGGAGCGCCGAGCGCAGCGTGTCGAGCCCGACGCCGCCGAGCCCGAGCGCGTTCCGGTGGAACTCGCGGATGTCGAACGACGCGCCCTCGCGACGCGCGACCTCGTCGCGAAGCTGCTCCCAGATGCGCTGACCGACCTTGTACGAGGGCGCCTGACCCGGCCAGCCGAGGTAGCGGTTCACCTCGAAGCGCACGAACCCCTCGTTCATGTTCACGTTCTGCGAGAGGAACTCGTGGGCGAACTCCCCCGTCCACGTGCCCTGCCCGTCGGGGCGCGGCTTGCCGAGGTGCACGCCGATGTCGAGCACGACACGCGCGGCGCGCATGCGCTGGCCGTCGAGCATGCCGAGGCGGTCGGCCGGGTCGTCGAGATAGCCGAGGCCCTCCATCAGCCGCTCGGCGTAGAGCGCCCAGCCCTCCGCGTGGCCGGAGGTTCCGGCGAGCTGCCTGCGCCATGTGTTGAGCCGGCCGCGGTTCACGACCGCCTGCCCGATCTGCAGGTGGTGCCCGGGAACACCCTCGTGGTAGACCGTCGTGAGTTCGCGCCAGGTGTCGAACTCGGTCACGCCCTCGGGCACCGACCACCACATGCGTCCGGGGCGCGAGAAGTCGTCGCTCGGGCCGGTGTAGTAGATGCCGCCCTCCTGAGTCGGGGCGATCATGCACTCGAGCGCGCGGATCTCGTCGGGGATGTCGAACTGCGTCCCCGCGAGCTCGGCGACGGCGCGGTCGCTCGTCTCCTGCATCCAGCGCTGGAGCGCGTCGGTGCCGTGCAGCTTCCGGCCGGCGTCGCCGTCGAGGAACGCGATGGCCTCGGCCACGGATGCCCCGCGCTTGATCTCGTCGGCGATGGCCTCCTGTTCCGCGACCATGCGCGCGAGCTCCTCGATGCCCCACTCGTAGGTCTCGTCGAGGTCGATCACGGCACCGAGGAAACGGCGGGACTCGAGCGCGTAGATCTCGCGGCCGACCGCATCGGCCTCGCCCGCGACGGGAGCGAGTTCGGACTCGAGGAACTCGGCGAGCCGACCATAGGCCTCGCTCGCCTCACCGGCACCCGACTCGAGGTCGCGCCGGAGCGCGCCCGGGAGCTCGGACTCCCCCGCCGTCGCGCCGGCCGCGAAGGTCGCGAAGAATCCATCGGCCTTCGCGATGCGCCGCGCCTGGGCGGCGACCTCGCGAACCTGCCTGGCGGCGGGAACGGTGCCGGCCGCGACACCGGCGCGGAGGGTCTCGATGTACCCGTCGAGCGCTCCCGGAACGGCGCCGAGCCGGCGGGCGATACGAGACCAGTCGTCGACGTCGGCGGTCGGCATGAGATCGAACACGTCGCGGATCTCCTGCGCCGGGCTCGCGATGACATTGAGGTCGCGCAGGTGCAGGCCCGCGGCGTACCGCTCGAGGTCGAGTTCGAGGTCGGAGCCCAGATCGGCGACCGTGATCCGGTCGACGTCATCGACGGGCGTCGCGGACCTCAGCGCCGCGGCGGTCTCGCGGATCGCGACGACACGCCGCTCGTGCCCGGCCGGTGAGTAGTCGGCGAGCCGGTCGTCGTGACTCGTGCGGCCGATGTAGGTGCCGATGCTCGGGTCGAGATCGACGAGGGTGTCGACCCAGCCTTCGGCGATGTCGTCGACGTCGGTCGGGGTGCGCTCACTCGATGCCATCCCTCGAACCTAGGACAGCCGACGCGCCGCTGTCGACATCGAGGATCCCTCGATCAGTGCCCGGCGTCCTCCCAGTTCGCCCCACGGCCGACCTGCACCTCGAGCGGCACCAGGAGCTCGGCGGCGTTGGCCATCTTCTCGCGCACGAGCGCCTCGAGCGCGTCGCTCTCACCCCCGGCGACCTCGAAGATGAGCTCGTCGTGCACGGTCATGAGCATGCGGCTCGCGAGCCCCTGCTCGGCGATCGCACGCTCGACGCTCACCATCGCGATCTTCATGATGTCGGCGGCCGAGCCCTGGATCGGCGAGTTGAGCGCTGCGCGCTCGGCGTTCTCGCGGTGCACCCGGTTGGGGCTGTTGAGGTCGGGGAACGGACGGCGGCGCCCGAAGATCGTCTCGGTGTAGCCGTCGATCTTCGCCTGCTCGACGACGCCGCGCAGGTAGTCGCGCACGGCACCGAACCGCTCGAAGTACTCCTTCATCAACTGGGTCGCCTCGGAACGGTCGATGCGCAGCTGCTTCGAGAGGCCGAAGGCGCTGAGGCCGTACGCGAGTCCGTACGACATCGCCTTGACCTTGGTGCGCATGAGCGGAGTGACGTCGGCGGGGTCGACCGAGAACACCCGCGCACCGACGAACCGGTGCAGGTCTTCGCCGGCGTTGAACGCCTCGATGAGGCCCGGGTCGCCCGAGAGGTGCGCCATGATGCGCATCTCGATCTGCGAGTAGTCGGCGGTGAGCAGCTCGGTGAACTCGGCCCCGTGGCGGAACGCCTTGCGGATGCGACGGCCGTCTTCGGTGCGGATCGGGATGTTCTGCAGGTTCGGGTCGTTCGACGACATGCGGCCGGTGGCGGCCCCGATCTGGCCGTACGTCGTGTGGATCCGGCCGTCTGCGGCAATCGACTTGTCGAGCGACTCGACGATCTGACGCAGCTTGGTCGCATCGCGATGCTCGAGCAGGTAGCCGAGGAACGGGTGCGGGTTCGACTCCTGCAGATCGGCGAGCGCGTTCGCGTCGGTCGTGTACCCGGTCTTCGTGGCCCGCGTCTTCGGCATCGCGAGCTGGTCGAAGAGCACCTCTTGGAGCTGCTTCGGCGAGCCGAGGTTCACCTCGCGGCCGATCTCGGCGAAGGCGAGCTGCGCGAGCCCGGCCGCACGATCGCCGAGCTCGCTCGAGAGCGCGGCGAGTTCGGCGTGATCGACCGCGACGCCACGCAGCTGCATCGCGGCGAGCACCGGCACGAGCGGCATCTCGACCTCGGCGAGGAGCGTGCGGGTGGGCTCGGGCAGCGCGCGGAGCACCACCGGGGCGACCCGCAGCGTGAACCAGGCGTACTCGGGCGCGCCTGCGTCGGTGCCCTCCTCGGGCACGAGCTGCGAAGGATCCGCCTGGGGCACGGTCTCACCGAGGTAGCGCTCGACGAGGTCGGCGAGCGTCTTCTCGGCGAGGATCGGGCGCGCGAGCCAGCCGGCGACGAGCGTGTCGAGCACGATGCCGTCGACGGCGAGACCCGATCGCTCGAGTGCTTCGAGCTGCGGCTTCGCATCGGTCATGATCTTCGGCGCGTCGCTCGCGAGCCAGGCCTCGAAGGGCGCGTAGTCGGAGCGGCCGGCCTGCCACGGCAGGCGCACCGTCTCGGCGGCGGTGGCGATGCCCGCGCCGATCACGTGGCCGTCGACCACCTCGAGGCTCAGGCCCAAGCCGGCGGGTTCGGCCACGACCGCCTTGGCGAGCCACGCCTCGAGCTCTTCGTCGAGCAGGAGCCTCGGCGTCGGGATCGGCGGCGCCGCCTGCTCCGCCACGGGTGCGGCCGCCGCAGCGTTCGCACCGCCGTTGCCGTTGCCGTTCGTCTCGCCCGCGGCGAGCTTGCGGAGCCGCTCGAACAGGGTGCGGAACTCGAGCCGCTCGAACACGGGGCGCACCGCCTCGATGTCGATCGGCTTCGCCTCGAGTTCGTCGATCGCGACCTCGAGCTCGACGTCGGGGACCAGCCGGTTGAGCCGGCGGTTGCGGATCGCGTTCTCCTTCTGGTCGCGCAGGTTCTGCCCGACGACCCCCTTGATCTCGTCTGCGTGCTCGAGGATGCCGTCGAGGTCGCCGTAGAGGCCGAGCCACTTGACCGCGGTCTTCTCGCCGACCTTCGAGATGCCGATGAGGTTGTCGCTCGTCTCGCCCACCAGCGCCGCGATGTCGGGGTACTGCTCGGGGCGCACGCCGTAGCGCTCGAGCACGGCCTCGGTGTCATAGCGCTTCAGCTGGGAGACGCCCTGCGTGTTCGGGTACAGCAGCGTGACGTCGTCGTTCACGAGCTGGATCGTGTCGCGGTCACCCGAGACGAGGAGCACCCGGTAGCCCTCGGCGCGGCCGCGTGCGGCGAGCGTCGCGAGGATGTCGTCAGCCTCGAAGTCCTCTTTCTCGAGGGTGCGCACGCCCATCGCCTTCAGCGCGTCTTGCAGGAGCGGCACCTGGCCCTTGAACTCGACCGGGGTCTCGCCGCGGGTGCCCTTGTACTCGGGGTACTCGCGGGTGCGGAACGAGTGCCGCGAGATGTCGAACGCCACCGCGAGGTGGGTCGGCTTCTCGTTCTGCAGCAGCAGGAGCAGCATCGACAGGAAGCCGTGGATGGCGTTCGTGTGCTGTCCGTCACGCGTGGTGAAACTGTCGACCGGGAGGGCGTAGAAGGCTCGGAAGGCCAGCGAGTGGCCATCGACGACGAGGAGGGTGGGCTTATCTGCGTCCGACACCAGACAAGACTACAAGCGGCCGCCGACACTCCCCGACGCGTGCGACGCGCGCGAATGCGAACGACGGATGCCTCGACGACACGTGTCGTCGAGGCATCCGTCGTTCGGGGCTGAACGCCCTACTTCTTGGCGGCGAGCTGTTCGATGATCGCCTGGGAGACGTCTTTCATGGTGAGGCGTCGATCCATCGACGCCTTCTGGATCCACCGGAACGCCTCGGGCTCGGAAAGGCCCATCTTCTCGTTGAGGAGGCCCTTCGCCCGGTCGACGAGCTTGCGGGTCTCGAAGCGCTCGACGAGGTCGCCGACCTCGGCCTCGAGCGCGATGATCTGCGCGTGGCGGGCCAGGGCGATCTCGATCGCGGGCAGGAGGTCGTTCGGCGTGAACGGCTTCACGACGTAGGCGAGCGCCCCCGCCTCGCTGGCTCGCTCGACGAGCTCCTTCTGGCTGAACGCCGTGAGGAGCACGACCGGTGCGATGTGGCCCTTCGAGAGCCGCTCGGCGGCGGAGATGCCGTCGAGTTGGGGCATCTTGACGTCCATGATGACGAGATCGGGTCGGAGCTCGGTCGCGAGCGCGACGGCGGTCTCGCCGTCACCCGCCTCGCCGACGACCTCGAAGCCGTTGTCGCGCAGGATCTCGACGATGTCGAGGCGGATGAGCGACTCATCCTCCGCCACGACCACGCGGCGCGGAGCTGCCGGCTGAGTTGATTCGGTGTCTGTCACGGAGGAAAGCCTACGGTATTCTGGGCGAGGCCTCTGGCCGGTGTGGCGGAATGGCAGACGCGGAGCACTCAAAATGCTTTGCCCGAAAGGGCGTGAGGGTTCGACCCCCTCCACCGGCACCTGAACGACGACGACCGCACGTCACTCGTCGACTCTGGCGGCGAGGTACGCGTTGCGGCGTTCGATGAGCCGCCGCAGGTACGGGCCGAGCACGAGTTCGGCGAGGCGCCCGATGGGCCCGAACGGCGCCTCGAACACGACCTCGTCGATCATCAGGGTGCGACCGGCCCCCACCGCCTCGAAGCGGTGCTCGTGGCGGAACGAGCGGAACGGGCCGCGCACCTGCTCGTCGACGAAGGCCTTGGAGCGGTCGAGGGCGGTGATCCGGCTGGTCATGCGCCAAGTCACGCCGAAGTGCCGGGCGCGCCACGTGACCTCGTCACCGAGCCCGATGACTCCAGCGGTCACGCCGGCGACGGCCCGCTCGTGCGAGTGCGCCATCGAAGCCAGATGCTCGTCGATGTCGAGCGAACGGTCGAACGCGGCGGGCGCATCGGTGTCGAGGAGCGTACGGCACTCGAATCTCACGACCACCGTCGCATTCTGCCACCGCCCGGGCACGGGGGCATCCGCGGGCCGCGACCGGATCACGCCCCGGAGACGACGAAGGAGCCGGCCCTCGCGGACCGGCTCCTTCGCGGATGCGGCTAGAGCACCTCGCCGACGACGTGCACGCGCACGTCGTTCGTGGTGCCGGGGATTCCGGGAGGGGAACCCGAGATGATGACGACCTTCTCGCCATTGACGGCCTTGCCGGTCTTCGCGAGCGCCTCGTCGACCTGGCCGACCATCTGGTCGGTGTGCGTGACGCGCGAGACGACGAACGACTCGACGCCCCAGTTGAGCGCCATGCGGCGACGGATCGCGGGGTCGGGCGTGAAGGCGAGGATGGGGATCTTCGAGCGGAGGCGCGTCATGCGACGCACCGTCTCGCCCGACTCGGTGAAGACGCAGAGGTACTTCGCCTCGACGAAGTCGGCGACCTCGACGGCGGCCGCGGTGATCGCGCCCGACTGGGTGCGCGGCTTCGTGCCGAGCGGGGCGATGCGGTCGAGGCCGTGCCGCTCGGTCGACTCGACGATGCGCGCCATGGTCTGCACCGTGATGACCGGGTACTCGCCCACGCTCGTCTCGCCCGAGAGCATGACGGCGTCGGCGCCGTCGAGCACGGCGTTCGCGACATCGGAGGTCTCGGCGCGCGTCGGCACCGGGCTGTGGATCATCGACTCGAGCATCTGCGTGGCGACGATGACGGGCTTCGCGAGCCGGCGCGCGATCTCGACCGCGCGCTTCTGCACGATCGGCACGGCCTCCAGCGGCAGTTCGACGCCGAGGTCGCCACGGGCGACCATGACGGCGTCGAACGCCTCGGTGATCTCCTCGAGCGCATCGACGGCCTGCGGCTTCTCGACCTTGGCGACGACCGGCACGCGGCGGCCGACCTCGTCCATGATCTCGTGCACGCGCGTGATGTCGGCGGCGTTGCGCACGAACGACAGTGCGATGAGGTCGGCCCCGAGCTCGAGGCCCCAGCGGAGGTCGGCCTCGTCCTTCTCGGAGAGCGCAGGCACGTTGACCGCGACGCCGGGCAGGTTGATGCCCTTGTTGTTCGACACCGGGCCCGCGACGACGACGCGCGTCGTGACGACCGTGCCGTCGGTCTCGACGACCTCGACGCGCACCTTGCCGTCGTCGATCAGGAGGAAGTCGCCCGCCTTAACATCCTGCGGCAGGCCCTTGAACGTCGTGCCGACGATCTCCTTCGTGCCGAGGATGTCCTCGGTGGTGATCTTGAAGATGTCGCCCTCGGCGAGCTCGTGCGGGCCGTCGGCGAACTTGCCGAGGCGGATCTTCGGCCCCTGCAGGTCGACGAGCACGGCGACCGCGCGACCCGAGTCGCTCGCAGCCTTGCGCACATTCTGGTAGACGCCCTCGTGGACGTCGTAGGTGCCGTGGCTGAGGTTCATGCGTGCGACGTCGACGCCGGCATCGATGATCGCCCGGATCTGCTCGTAGCTCGACGTCGCCGGCCCGAGGGTGGCGACGATCTTCGCTCGTCTCATGTGATTGTGCTCCCGGTGTTCCGCGCCGAAGCGCTGGTGTTGGTACGGAGACGCGCCGACGGCGCGCCGGGTTCAGACGGCGAACGCGCGCGCGTTCGCCGGGATCGGGCTCGGCAGCGAGGTCTCGCCTTCAAGGTATCGGTCGACGGCGGCGGCCGCAGCACGGCCCTCGGCGATCGCCCAGACGATGAGCGACTGCCCGCGGCCGGCGTCGCCGGCGACGAACACGCCCGGCTGCGCCGTCGCGTACGCCGCATCGCGGTCGAGGTTGCCCCGATCGGTGACGGTCAGCTCGAGCTGCTCGTCGAGCTCGCGGCTCTCGGGGCCGGTGAAGCCGAGCGCCAGCAGCACGAGATCGGCGGGGATCTCGCGCTCGGTGCCGGCCTTCGGCACGCGTCGGCCGTCGAGGTACTCGGTCTCGGCGACCCGGATGGCCCGGAGCTCGCCCGAGTCGTTCGCGACGAACTCGACCGTCGAGACGAGGTACTCGCGGTGACCGCCCTCCTCGTGAGCGCTCTGCACCTCGAAGACGGTCGGGTGCATCGGCCACGGCTGGTGGTCGGGGCGCGCCTGGCCCGGCTGCTTGCCGATGGCGAGGTTCGTCACCGAGAGAGCGCCCTGGCGGTGCGCGGTGCCGATGCAATCGGCGCCCGTGTCGCCGCCGCCCAGGACGACGACGTGCTTGCCCTCGGCCGAGATCTGGTCGAAGACCTCGTCGCCGGCGACATGGCGGTTCGACTGCACGAGGTACTCCATCGCGAAGTGCACGCCCGGCAGGTCGCGCCCGGGGATCGGCAGGTCGCGCGGCACCATCGCGCCGGTCGCGACCACGACCGCGTCGTAGCGCTCGCGCAGCTGATCCCAGGTGATGTCGACGCCGATGTTCATCCCGGCGCGGAAGCGCGTGCCCTCGGCCGTCATCTGCGCGAGGCGCTGCTCGAGGTGCTTCTTCTCCATCTTGAAGTCGGGGATGCCGTAGCGCAGGAGGCCGCCGATGCGGTCGTCGCGCTCGAACACCGCGACCGTGTGACCGGCGCGGGTGAGTTGCTGCGCGGCGGCGAGCCCCGCCGGCCCCGAGCCGACGACGGCGACCGTCTTGCCGGTCAGGCGCCCGGGAGGCTGCGGCTGAACCCAGCCGCTGCCGAAGGCCTGGTCGATGATCGAGACCTCGACCTGCTTGATCGTGACGGCCGGCTGATTGATGCCGAGCACGCAGGCCGACTCGCACGGCGCAGGGCAGAGCCGCCCCGTGAACTCGGGGAAGTTGTTCGTCGCGTGCAGGCGCTCGACGGCCGCGCGACCCTCGCCCCGGTACATGAGGTCGTTCCACTCGGGGATGAGGTTGCCGAGGGGGCATCCCTGGTGGCAGAACGGGATGCCGCAGTCCATGCAGCGGCCGGCCTGCCGGCGCAACTGAGCCGGGTCGCCCTGCTCGTAGACCTCTTTGAAGTCCATGATGCGGACCGGGACGGGCCGCCGCTTCGGCAGCTCGCGCTCGGTGACCTTCAGAAAGCCCTTGGGGTCAGCCATTCGTCACCTCCAGGTTGTTCGTCGTTACTGCGCGGGACCGGAGCATCGTCCTGTCAGCCATTCGTGACCTCCAGGATTCGCGACCAGACGACGTCGCCGTCGGGGTCGAGCCCCTCGTCGACCGCGCTCTGGCGAGTGCGGAGCACGGCCGCGTAGTCGCGCGGCAGCACCTTGGTGAAGCGGTCGAAGCCGGCGTCGCCGTCGGCGAGGAGTGCAGCGGCGACCGCCGAGTCGGTCTCGGCGACGTGCTGCTCGAGCAGATCGCGTACGATCTCGCGGTCGGCGCCGCCCAGCGGGAGGAGTTCGAGCTCGCCGCTCGTGAGCGACTCGCGGTTGACCCGCTCCTCGCGGAGACCGAGCACGTAGGCGGTGCCGCCCGACATGCCGGCGCCGAGGTTGCGTCCGGTCTCGCCGAGGATGACGGCCAGACCGCCCGTCATGTACTCGAGGGCGTGGTCGCCGACACCTTCAACGACCGCGGTCGCACCGGAGTTGCGCACGAGGAAGCGCTCGCCGACGATGCCGCGGATGAACATGCTGCCGCGCGTCGCGCCGTAGCCGATGACGTTGCCGGCGATCACGTTGCGCTCGGCGACGAAGCCGCTGTCGCGCGACGGACGGACGACGATGCGTCCGCCCGAGAGGCCCTTGCCGACGTAGTCGTTCGAGTCCCCCTCGAGTCGCAGCGTGATGCCGCTCGGCATGAAGGCGCCGAGCGACTGCCCCGCCGAGCCCGTGAGGGTCACGTCGATCGATCCGGCCGGCAGGCCCTGTTCGCCGTGGCGCACCGTGACCTCGTGGCCGAGCATGGTGCCGACGGCGCGCTCGGTGTTCTTGATCGGCAGTGCGATCTCGATCGCCCCGCCTTCGTCGAGCACGATGCCGCTGCGGCGGATGAGCTCGTTGTCGAAGTGCTCGTCGAGTTCGTGGTCCTGGGCGCGCGCGTTGCGGCGCGGCTCGGACTCGGAGAAGTCGGGGCCGACGAGCACCGGGGTCAGGTCGAGGCCCGAGGCCTTCCAGTGGTCGACGGCTCGGTCGACGTCGAGCAGTTCGCGGCGGCCGATGATCTCGTCGAGCGAGCGGTAGCCGAGCTCGGCGAGGTACTCGCGAACCTCCTGCGCGATGAACTCGAAGAAGTTCACGACGAACTCGGGCTTGCCCGTGAAGCGCTTGCGCAACTCGGGATTCTGCGTGGCGACGCCCACCGGGCACGTGTCGAGATGGCAGACGCGCATCATGACGCAGCCCTCGACGACGAGCGGGGCGGTGGCGAAGCCGAACTCCTCGGCGCCGAGCAGCGCACCGATGACCACGTCGCGCCCGGTCTTCAGCTGACCGTCGACCTGCACGACGACGCGATCGCGCATGCCGTTCAGCATGAGCGTCTGCTGCGTCTCCGCGAGGCCGAGCTCCCAGGGGGTGCCTGCGTGCTTCAGCGAGTTCAAGGGGCTCGCACCGGTGCCGCCGTCGTGCCCCGAGACGAGGATCACGTCGGAGAGCGCCTTCGCGACGCCCGCGGCGACCGCGCCGATGCCCGACTGGCTGACGAGCTTCACGTGGATGCGCGCCTTCGGGTTCGCCCGCTTGAGGTCGAAGATCAACTGCTTGAGGTCTTCGATCGAGTAGATGTCGTGGTGCGGCGGCGGCGAGATCAGGCCGACGCCCGCGGTCGCATGACGCGTTCGCGCGACCCACGGGTAGACCTTCGTCGGCGGCAGCTGGCCGCCCTCGCCGGGCTTCGCACCCTGCGCGAGCTTGATCTGGATGTCGTCGGCGTGGGTCAGGTACATGCTCGTGACGCCGAAGCGACCCGAAGCGACCTGCTTGATCGCGCTGCGGCGCTCGGGGTCGAGCAGGCGGTCGAGATCCTCGCCGCCCTCACCGGTGTTCGACTTCGCGCCGATCCGGTTCATCGCGATGGCGAGCGTCTCGTGCGCCTCCTTCGAGATCGATCCGTAGCTCATCGCGCCGGTCGAGAAGCGCTTCACGATGGATGCCACGGACTCGACCTCGTCGATGGGCACGGCGGGACGCATTCCGGTGCGCAGTGCGAACATGCCGCGGAGCGTCGCGAGCTCCTCGGCCTGCGAGTCGACGAGCGAGGTGTACTCGCGGAAGACGTCGTAGCGACGGTTGCGCGTCGAGTGCTGCAGCCGGAACACGGTCTCGGGGTTGAACAGGTGCGGCGAGCCGTCGCGGCGCCACTGATACTCGCCGCCCGTCGCGAGACGCTCGTGCGCGCGCACCGCCGCGTCCTCGGGGTAGGCCTTCGAGTGCCGATCGAGGTTCTCGGCCGCGATCACGTCGAGGCCCACGCCGCCGAGCTTCGACGTCGTACCGGTGAAGTACTCCTCGATGAATTCCTGCGAGAGTCCGACCGCTTCGAAGGCCTGAGCGCCCGCGTACGAGGAGATCGTCGAGACGCCCATCTTCGACATGATCTTCAGGACGCCCTTGCCGAGCGCCTTGATCACGTTGTGCACGGCGTCTTCGGGGGTGATGCCGCTGATGACCCCGGCGCGCACGAGGTCCTCGCAGCTCTCCATGGCGAGGTACGGGTTCACCGCGGAGGCGCCGTAGCCGACGAGCAGTGCAATGTGGTGCACCTCGCGCACGTCGCCGGCCTCGACGACGAGCCCGACCTTCATGCGGTTCTCGGCGCGGATGAGGTGGTGGTGCACCGCCGAAAGCATGAGCAGCGACGGGATCGGCGCCAGGTCTTTGTTCGAGTCGCGGTCGGAGAGCACGATGAACTTCGCGCCCTGCTCGATGGCCTCGTCGACCTCGCCGCACATCGCGGCGAGGCGGTCGCGCATGGCGTCGGGGCCCTCGTCGAATCGGTAGAGACCGCGGACGGTCACGGTCGTGCGCCGGCCCGGCAACGGGTCGATGTGCACGATCTTCGCGAGCTCGTCGTTGTCGATCACCGGGAAGGTGAGGGAGACCTGGCGTGCGTGCTCGGGGCCTGCGTCGAGCAGGTTGCGCTCGGGCCCGAGCGAGGTGCCGAGCGAGGTGACGACCGCCTCGCGGATCGAGTCGAGCGGCGGGTTCGTCACCTGGGCGAACTGCTGCGTGAAGTAGTCGAAGAGGAGGCGCGGTCGCTTCGACAGCACCGCGATCGGCGTGTCGGAGCCCATCGCACCGAGCGGCTCCTGCCCGGTGCGCGCCATCGGCGCGAGCAGGATCTTCACCTCTTCCTCGGTGTAGCCGAAGGTGCGCTGGCGGCGGTTCACCGAAGCCGGCGGGTGCACGATGTGCTCGCGCTCGGGCAGCTCGGCGAGGCGGATGCGCCCCTCTTCGAGCCACTCGCCCCACGGTGCGGACGCCTCGAGCTGCGACTTGATCTCGTCGTCCTCGATGAGGCGGCCCGCCTCGGTGTCGACGAGGAACATGCGGCCCGGCTGCAGCCGCCCCTTGCGCACGATGCGCGACTGCTCGAGGTCGAGCACCCCGATCTCGCTCGCGAGCACGACGAGCCCGTCGTCGGTGACGACGTACCGGCCCGGGCGGAGCCCGTTGCGGTCGAGCGTCGCGCCGACGAGCGAGCCGTCGGTGAAGACGATCGCCGCGGGGCCGTCCCACGGCTCCATGAGCATCGAGTGGTACTCGTAGAACGCCCGTCGCTCGGGGGTCAGCTCGGTCTGGTTCTCCCACGCCTCGGGCACCATCATCATGATCGCGTGCGGAAGGCTGCGACCTGCGAGCGTGAGCAGCTCGACGACCTCGTCGAACGAGGCCGAGTCGCTCGCGCCGGGCGTCACGATCGGGAGGATCGGTCCGAGGTCGCCGAGCAGCTCGGACTCGAGCTGGGACTGGCGGGCCCGCATCCAGTTGCGGTTGCCCTGGATGGTGTTGATCTCGCCGTTGTGCGCGATCATGCGGAAGGGCTGCGCGAGCGGCCACGACGGGAAGGTGTTCGTCGAGTACCGGGAGTGCACGAGCGCCAGCTTCGAGGCGAATCGCTCGTCGGAGAGGTCGGGGTAGAACGGCTCGAGCTGGAGCGTCGTGACCATGCCCTTGTAGACCATCGTGCGGCACGAGAGCGACGCGAAGTACAGCTCGAGCTCGCGCTCGGCGCGCTTGCGGAACCGGAACGCGAGCCGGTCGAGCGCGATGCCGTCGAGCCGCGAACCGGTCGAGGTCGTCGCACTCGACTGCAGGAAGAGCTGCTGCACCGCGGGCATCGCCGCGCGTGCCAGCGTGCCGAGCTCGTCGGGCCGCACCGGCACCTCACGCCAGCCCAGCACCTCGAGCCCCTCGGACGCGGCGAGCAGGCCGAGCCGACGCTTGACGGCGCTCCGGGTCGTCGGGTCGACCGGCAGGAACGCGTTGCCGACGACATAGGCGCCGGCGGCCGGCAGCGGGAAGGTCGCCACCGCACGCAGGAACTCGTCGGGGATCTGCGTCACGATGCCCGCGCCGTCGCCGGTTCCGGCGTCGGAACCGACCGCACCGCGGTGCTCGAGGTTGCGCAGCGCGTCGAGCGCCGCGGTGATGATGTCGTGCCCCGCCGTGCCGCGGAGCGTGGCGACCATCGCCAGCCCGCAGGCGTCTTTCTCTTCGGCGGGGTCGTACATGCCTTGCGCGGCCGGGACTGATCCGAACCGCGAGAAGGGTTGGCTGAGCGACACAGGGACCGTCCTCATCAACTAGTGGGAAGCGGGGACGCCATCGGCCCTACACGGGATGTCACGACGCATGGTGCGGCGCCGGTTCGGAGAACGTGGTGTGGGGCGGCTGCCTAAGAGGTGGAACGGCTCGGGCTTGTGGCCGCCGTCTCGCCCAGGGATTCGTTCTCGCCCTCGACGCCGTCGTCGAGAGAGTCTGAGTCGGACTCGATTTCGTCTGAGTCTACCTCAGCGTCGGGGCCCTTCCATTCACGTCCGGGCACGTACGGGCTCGGTTCGGTTCCGGTGTGCCGACGACGCTGCACGAGGAGGATCACGATGCCGAGGACGACCGCCGCGAACGACGCCCAGACGTTGACCCGGATGCCGAGGAACATCTCGCTCGGGTCGACGCGGATCGACTCGAAGAACGAGCGGCCGAGACCGTACCAGATCAGGTAGACGGCGAAGGCCTTGCCCCAGCGCAGGTTGATCCGGCGCTCGAGGAGCACGATGAGCGCCGCACCGGCGAGGTTCCAGACCATCTCGTAGAGGAAGGTCGGGTGGAAGAGCGTGCCCTCGACGAGCCCCTGCGGCCAGGCCACGTTGTCGTACTCGATCTCGAGCCCCCAGGGCAGGTCGGTGGGGGCGCCGTAGAGCTCGTGGTTGAACCAGTTGCCGAGGCGGCCGACGGCCTGCGCGACGAGAAGCCCGGGCGCGAGCGCGTCGGCGAAGGTCAGGAAGCGCAGGCCGGTGAACCGGCACCCGATCAGCACACCGATGGCACCGCCGATGAGCGCGCCGTAGATGGCGTTGCCGCCCTCCCAGATCGCGAAGACCGTCCACCACTCCTGGCCGGCGAAGTAGTCGTCGGGGTGAGTGACCACGTGGTAGAACCGGGCGCCGATGATGCCGAGCGGCACCGCCCAGAGCGCGATGTCGAGGACGATGCCGGGCTCGGCGCCGCGCTTGGTCAGACGTCGCGACGTGATGACGACCGCGAGGATGATGCCCACGAGGATGCACAGCGCATACGTGTTGATGTTGAGGTGCAACCCGAACAGGTTGATCTCCCAAGCCTGCCACTCGTAGTCGGGACTCGGAATGCTGAGCGGTGCAATCACTCGGGCTGCTGCCTTTCCTCGGGAGAAACGTCGGCCGCGTGGGCCTCAGTCAGCGTACTTCACTCGGCGCGCGTACCGCGCGCGAGCTCGGCGGCGAGCTCTGCCGCCCCCCGGACCCCGCCGTCGGCGAGGGCCTTCACGAGCGCCGAGCCCACGATCGCGCCCTCGGCGTACTCGAGCACCTCCCGCACCTGCGCAGCCGTCGAGATGCCGACGCCCACGCAGCTCGCGGGCGCGCCCGCCGACGTCAAGCGGTCGACGACCGTGCGTGCGGCGCGGTCGACGTCGGCTCGGGCACCGGTGATGCCCATGGTCGAGACGGCGTACACGAACCCGCGGCTCGCCTCGACGACCCGAGCGATGCGCTTGTCGGTCGACGTCGGGGCTGCGAGGAACACCCGGTCGAGCCCGGTCCGCTCGGAGGCGGCGATCCAGTCGGCGCCCTCGTCGGGGATGAGGTCGGGGGTGATGAGCCCCGCTCCCCCGGCGGCGGCCAGGTCGTCGGCGAAGCGCTCGACGCCGTACTGCACCACGGGGTTCCAATAGGTCATGATCAGCACCGGGGCATCCACGCGCTCGGTGATGCGACGCACCGCCTCGAAGCCGTCAGCGAGGCGGAAGCCGTTCGCGAGCGCCTGCTGCGTGGCCGCCTGGATGACGGGGCCGTCCATGACCGGGTCGGAGTACGGGAGCCCGAGCTCGAGCGCGTCGACGCCGTTCTCGACGAGCGCGACGGCCGCCTCGACGCTCTCGTCGAGCGTCGGGAAGCCGACGGGCAGGTAGCCGATGAGGGCGCCGGATGCCTCGGCGTTGCGCCGTGCGATGACCGGGCCGACCGTGTTGCGAGCGGTCATGCGCCGGCCTCCTCGTCGTACAGCTCGAAGTACCGGGCTGCAGTGTCCATGTCCTTGTCGCCGCGGCCCGAGAGGTTCACGAGGATCGTGGCGTCGGGGCCGAGCTCGCGGCCGAGCTCGAGCGTGCCCGCGAGGGCGTGCGACGACTCGATGGCCGGGATGATGCCCTCGGTACGGGTCAGCAGGCGCAACGCCTGCATCGCGGCGTCGTCGGTGACGGGCCGGTACTGCGCCCGCCCGATCGCGGAGAGCCACGAGTGCTCCGGTCCGACGCCGGGGTAGTCGAGTCCGGCCGAGATCGAGTGCGACTCGATCGTCTGGCCGTCGTCGTCCTGCAGCATGTAGCTGCGGGCGCCGTGGAGCACCCCTGGGCGGCCCTTCGTGATGGTCGCCGCGTGACGCGGGGTGTCGACGCCCTCGCCGCCCGCCTCGAAGCCGTAGAGGCCGACGCCCTCGTCGTCGAGGAAGGCGTGGAAGATGCCGATCGCGTTCGACCCGCCGCCGACGCAGGCCGTGACGGCGGTGGGCAGCGCACCGGTGAGGTCGAGCACCTGCTGACGCGCCTCCTCGCCGATGATCTTCTGGAAGTCGCGGACCATCTCGGGGAACGGGTGCGGGCCCGCGACCGTGCCGAAGATGTAGTTGGTCGTCGCGACGTTCGTGACCCAGTCGCGCATGGCCTCGTTGATCGCGTCCTTCAGGGTTCGCGAACCGGCCTTCACCGCGATGACCTCGGCGCCGAGCAGCCGCATGCGGGCGACGTTGAGCGCCTGGCGCTCGGTGTCGACCTCGCCCATGTAGATCGTGCAGTCGAGCCCGAAGAGCGCCGCCGCCGTCGCGGTCGCGACGCCGTGCTGGCCCGCGCCGGTCTCGGCGATGACGCGCTGCTTGCCGATGCGCTTCGTGAGCAGCGCCTGCCCGAGCACGTTGTTGATCTTGTGCGAACCCGTGTGGTTCAGGTCTTCGCGCTTCAGGATGATGCGCGCGCCGCCCGCGTGCTTCGCGAAGCGGGGCACCTCGGTGATGATCGAGGGTCGCCCCGTGTAGCTGCGGCCGAGCTCGGCGAGCTCGGCGCCGAACGCCGGGTCGAGCTTCGCGAGGTCGTAGGCCTCGCCGAGCTCGTCGAGGGCGGCGACGAGGGATTCGGGCACGAAGCGCCCGCCGAAGTCGCCGAAGTACGGACCGGTCTGCGCGCGAAGCGCCATGTCACACCGCCAGGAAAGCTGAGAGGTTGGCAATCGGGTCGCCCGTGACGAGCGCCTCGCCGACGAGCACGACGTCGGCACCCGACGCGCGGTAGTGCGCGACATCGGCGGGCGAGAGCACCGCCGACTCGGCCACGCGGATCGCTCCCTCGGGGAAGCGATCGGCGAGACGGCCGAAGAGGTCGCGATCGAGCTCGAAGCTCGAGAGGTCGCGGGCGTTCACGCCGATCAGGCGCGCACCGAGCGCTGCCGCGCGATCGAGCTCATCGGCCGAATGCGTCTCGACGAGCGGCGTCATGCCGAGCGAGACGATGAGGTCGAAGAGTTCGCGCAGCGTCACGTCGTCGAGGGCGGCGACGATGAGGAGCACGAGGTCGGCACCTGCGGCCCGGGCCTCGAGCACCTGGTACGGCGTCGCGATGAAGTCTTTACGGAGCACCGGCAGCGCGACCGCGGCGCGCACGGTCTCGAGGTCGGCGAGCGAACCGCCGAACTTGCGCCCCTCGGTGAGCACGCTGATCGCGCTCGCACCGCCGAGCTCGTAGCTTCGGGCGAGCGCCGCCGGATCGGCGATCGTCGCGAGCGAGCCGCGCGAGGGGCTCGAGCGCTTGATCTCTGCGATCACCTTGACGTGAGCCGCGGGCCGCAGCGCCTCGAGGGCGTCGAGCGCAGCCGGACGAGCGAGCGCCGCGGCCTCGACCTCGGCGAGCGGGCGGTGCTCACGGCGTGCGACCGCATCGGCGACCGCGTTCGCCGTCAGTTCGGCCAGCACTAGTGCGCCTTTTCAGCGACCTTCGAGCCGCCGACACCGTAGCCGACACGGGCGAGCACCCAGCCGACGAGGAGACCGACGACGAGGAGACCGGCGGACGCCCAGACGAGCCACTGCGCGTCGAAGAAGAAGGCGACCGTGCCGACCACGAACGCGATGAGCATGATGGTGACGGCGGTCCATGCCGCGGGCGAGTGTCCGTGGCCGGGGTCTGCGGTCTCAGTGCTCATGTTGCTCCTTCGTGCGGGGGTTTCGCCCGCAAGTCTAGCGGTTCGGTTCGGGGTGGTTCGTGTCATCGGTCGGGTCGTCGCCGCGACTGAGTTCGTCCCAGTCGTCGATCGCGCGGTCGGATGCGGCGCGCTCGGGCGCGTCGGCGGTGCCGTCCGCTGCGGCACCGGCTCCGTCGCCGTCGTCCGGCTCGAGGCCGCTGCGGTAGCGGCGGGTCGATGCGGGCCAGCGCGTGCCCGTGGCGAGCACCAGGAGACCGGCCACGACGACGAGCACGCCGGCGACGATCGCGACGGTCGGCCAGATCGTGGCGACGGCGGTGCCGACGAGGTCGGCGGTCGGCGCGGCGCCCGCGACCCCGGTCGCGTCGGTGACGGAGGCGGAGACCGCGCCGACGGGGTCGCCGAGCGAGAGCGATGCGGCGAGCACGAGGCATCCGCCGAGCAGCACCTCGAGCACCCCGAGCACGATTCTGATGCCCGGGCCGGCCAGTGCGAGCGCGGCGGCGAGGGCGAGCCCGGCGAGCGAGAGGGCGGCGATCGCCGGCGAGGCGACGCTGCCGGGCACCGCGATGACCTCGGCGCTGACGTGCGCTCCGGCGCCGCTCGCGAGCACGAGGTCGAACCAGGTCTGGCTCCAGGCGAGCAGCCCGAGCCCGGCCCCGATGATCGTGAGGACGATCGCGGGCAGCTTCATTCGGGCGCGGTTCACGAGTGGGCCCTCCGCATCGCGTTCGCGACGGCGACCGCGCGCAACGGCGCCGCGGCCTTGTTGCGCGACTCCTCGAACTCGCTGGCCGGATCCGAGTCGGCGACGAGCCCGGCGCCGGCCTGCACCCGGGCGACGCCGCCCGAGATCGTCGCCGTGCGGATCGCGATCGCGAGATCGGCGTCGCCGCCGAAGCCGAAGTAGCCCACCACTCCCCCGTAGAGCCCGCGCTGGGCGGGTTCGAGCTCGTCGATGATCTCGAGCGCTCGAGGCTTCGGCGCCCCCGACAGCGTTCCCGCGGGGAACGTCGCTCGGAACACCTCGATGGCGTTGGTTCCGGGCACGAGGTCGCCCTCGACCGAGGAGACGAGGTGCATGATGTGGCTGAAGCGCTCGACCCGCATGAACTCCGTCACCTCGACCGAGCCGGCGGCGCACACCTTCGCGAGGTCGTTGCGGGCGAGGTCGACGAGCATCAGGTGCTCGGCCTGCTCCTTCGGATCGGCGATGAGCTCCGACTCGAGGTCCGCGTCCTCCTCGGGGCTCGCACCGCGCGGCTTCGACCCCGCGATGGGGTGGGTGAACACGCGGCCGCCCTGCACCTTGACGAGCGCCTCCGGCGACGAGCCGACGATCCAGTACGGCTCACCCTCGGCGTCGTCGAGATGCACGAAGTACATGTACGGGCTCGGGTTGAGGCTGCGCAGCACCCGGTAGACGTCGATCGCCGGCGCCGTCGCCTCCTGCTCGAACCGCTGCGAGACGACCACCTGGAACACGTCGCCGTCGCGGATGAAGTCTTTGGAACGTTCGACCGCCGCGAGGAAGTCGGCCTCCTCGGTGCGGTGGGTCGGCGAAGCCCGGCGGCCGAGGTCGATCTCGGCGAGCCACGCCTCGGCGGGCGCCGCGAGACCGCGCTGCAGGCGGTCGAGACGCTCCTGCGCCTCGCGCCAGAGGTCATCGGCTGCGGCGCCGGTGTCGTTCAGCACCGACGCGATGAGCTGCACCGTGCCGGTGCGGTGATCGATCACGACGAGCTCGGCGACGAAGGAGAACGCCTGCCCCGGCATCGACGACTCGGCCGGCGGCCGGTTCGGCAGGTGCTCGATCTGACGCACGGCCTCCCAGCCGATGAAGCCCACGAGGCCGCCGGTGAGCGGCGGCGCGCCCGGGACATCCTCGGTCTGCCAGCGCTCGAAGAGCGCTTCGAGGGCCGCGAGGGGCGGCAGTGCGGATGCCTCGCCGAGCGCCCGCTCGGCCGACAGCCCGTAGTCCTGCCAGACCACTCGGTCGTCGTGCTCGGTGAGCACGCCGTACGACGAGACCCCCACGAACGAGTAGCGCGACCAGATGCCGCCCTGCTCGGCCGACTCGAGGAGGAACGTGCCCGGGCGGCCCTGCGCGAGCTTGCGGTAGATGCCGACGGGCGTCTCGCCGTCGGCGAAGAGCTCGCGCACGACGGGAACCACCCGTCGGCCGGCCAGGAGGGCGCTGAACTCCTCGAACGTCGTCGTGGCGGCGGTCATCGGTTCTCCTCGTCGCGTCGTCGGTGGGCGTGCGTGCGGTTCATGCGTGCGGCTCGGCCTGCGGCCGTGTCAGTCGTTCGGCGGGTGGCCGACGACGACCTCGATCGGGTCGCCGTCGAAACAAGTACGCGTGCCCGTGTGGCAGGCGGCACCGATCTGCTCGACCTTCACCAGCAGCGTATCGGCGTCGCAGTCGAGGGCGGCCTCGCGCACGTACTGGGCGTGCCCCGAGGTGTCGCCCTTGCGCCAGTACTCGCGGCGCGAGCGCGACCAGAACGTGACGCGACCCTCGGTGAGGGTGCGGCGCAGCGCCTCGCGATCCATCCAGCCGAGCATGAGCATCTCGCCCGTGTCCCACTGCTGGATGACGGCGGGCAGCAGCCCCTGCTCGTTGAAGACGGCGCGGTCGAGCGCCTGTTCGGCCGTCGAGTACTCGCTCATCGGACGATCCTCCCGTCGTCGGCGAGGGCGCGCTTGACCTCGCCGATCGTCACTTCGCCGTTGTGGAAGACGCTCGCCGCGAGCACCGCGTCGGCTCCGGCCGCGATCGCCGGCGCGAAGTCGGCCACCCGCCCCGCGCCGCCCGAGGCGATGACCGGCACGGTCGAGAGCTCGTGCATGAGCCCGGTGAGCTCGAGGTCGAACCCGGCCTTCGTGCCGTCGGCGTCGATGGAGTTCACGAGCAGCTCGCCCGCGCCGAGCTCGATCGCCCGCCGGGCCCAGTCGAGGGCGTCGAGCTCGGTCTCGGTGCGCCCGCCGTGGGTCGTCACGACGAAGCCCGACCGGGTGCGCTCCGAACGCTTCACGTCGAGCGAGAGCACGCAGACCTGCGCACCGAAGCGGTCGGCGATCTCGGCGATGAGTTCGGGGCGCGCGATCGCCGCGCTGTTCACCCCGATCTTGTCGGCGCCGTGGGCGAGCAGGCGTGCCACGTCGTCGGTCGAACGCACTCCCCCGCCGACCGTCAGCGGGATGAACACCTGTTCGGCGACCCGCTGCACCATCTCGTAGGTCGTCGAGCGGTCGTCGACCGTCGCGGTCACGTCGAGGAAGGTCAGCTCGTCGGCGCCCTGCGCCGCGTAGCGGGCCGCGAGTTCGACGGGGTCGCCGGCGTCGCGGAGGTTCTGGAAGTTGACGCCCTTGACGACGCGGCCGCCTGCCACGTCGAGGCACGGGATGACACGGACGGCGAGGCTCATGCGCGGAACCTCACAACCGGGCGGCGTGGATCGCCGACACGAGGATGGCCCGTGCGCCGATCTCGTAGAGCTCGTCCATCACGTGGTTCATGTCGACGCGCGGGATCATGACGCGCACGGCGACCCACTCGGGGTCGTGCAGCGGCGAGACCGTCGGCGACTCGAACCCGGGTGCGGCGGCGGTCGCCCGTTCGAGGTGCTCGACGGGCACGTCGTAGTCGAGCAGCACGTACTGGCGGGCGACGAGCACGCCCTGGAGGCGGCGCAGCAGGGTCGCGGCGCCGGGCTTGTCGACGCCCGAGCCGATCAGCACGGCCGTCGAGTCGAGGATCACCGGGCCGAAGATCTCGAGTCCCGCCTTGCGCAGGGTCGACCCCGTCGAGACGACGTCGGCGACGGCATCGGCGACGCCGAGTCGCACGGCCGACTCGACGGCGCCGTCGAGCTTGACGAGCTTCGCCGGGGTGACGCCCTGGCGCTCGAGGAAGGCCCCCACGAGGCCCGGGTAGCTCGTCGCGACCCGCACGCCCTCGAGGTCGGTGAGCTCGGCGAACGCGCCGTCGGGGCCGGCGAAGCGGAAGGTCGAGTCGCCGAACCCGAGCGGGGCGATCTCGGCGGCCTCGGAACCGGAGTCGAGCAGCAGGTCGCGACCGGTGATGCCGACGTCGAGCGCACCCGACCCGACGTACGTCGCGATGTCACGGGGACGGAGGTAGAAGAACTCGACCCCGTTGCGAGGGTCGGCGGTGTGCAGGTCGCGCGGGTCGCGGCGACCGGTGTACCCGGCCTCCCACAGCATCTGCGCGGCGGTCTCGGACAGCGAGCCCTTGTTGGGCACGGCGATTCGGAGCATTTCGGTACTTTCGTGTCGACGGGTCTGATCGGCCATGGGCGTGATCAGAGATGTCGGTACACGTCGGCCGGCGAGAGCCCCTTCGCGAGCATGAGCACCTGCAGGTGGTAGAGCAGCTGCGAGATCTCTTCAGCGGTCTCGGCGTCGCTCTGGTACTCGGCGGCCATCCACACCTCGGCGGCCTCCTCGACGATCTTCTTGCCGATGGCGTGCACGCCCGCGTCGAGCTCGCGCACGGTGCCGGAACCCTCAGGACGGGTGCGGGCCTTGTCGCTCAGCTCGACGAAGAGTTCGTCGAAGGTCTTCACGCTCTCTAGGCTACCCGTGCGCGTGGGGGTGTGCCGACGCAGCAGCTCGCAGGGCGGCGATCTGCGCCTCGGGGACGCCTCGGAACACGGCCGATCCGGCGACGAAGGTGTCGGCACCGGCCTCGGCGGCGATGCCGATCGTGTCGACCGTGACGCCGCCGTCGACCTGCAGCCACACGTCGAGCCCGGCGGCGCGCACCGCGTCGGCGACGCGCCGCAGCTTCGGCATGGTCTCGGGCATGAACGACTGCCCGCCGAAGCCCGGCTCGACGGTCATCACGAGCACCTGGTCGAACTCGTGCAGCACCTCGAGGAACGGTTCGGCGTCGGTGCCGGGCTTCAGCGCGATGCCCGCGCGAGCCCCGATCGCACGCAGCCGCCGGGCGAGTGCGATCGGGTCGGCCGCGGCCTCGACATGGAACGTCACACTCTCGGCGCCGAGCTCGGCGTAGCCGGGTGCCCAGCGGTCGGGGTCGTCGATCATGAGGTGCACGTCGAGCGGGATCGGGCTCGTCGCCCGGATGCGCTCGACCATCTGCGGCCCGAAGGTGAGGTTCGGCACGAAGTGGTTGTCCATGACGTCGACGTGCACGAGGTCGGCCGTCGCGATGCGGGCGAGCTCGTGCTCGATGTTCGCGAAGTCGGCGGCGAGGATGCTCGGGTTGATGCGCGTCGTCATGGCTCGAAGCCTATCGAGCGAGGATGCCGCGGCGCCCGCCGCGCGTTCAGCGCGTGCGGCGCACGAGGGCGATGAACATCGCGTCGGTGCCGTGGCGGTGCGGCCAGAGCTGCACCGTCTCGGGCGCCCCCGCGAGGTCGAGCGGCTCGCGCACCACCGACTGCACGACGGCCCGCGTGTCGAGCTGCTCGAGCTCGCCCTCCCAGCGGCGGAGCGCCGCCGCGAGGGTGCCGTGGGTCTCGGCCGTGTGCGGCGAGCACGTCACGTAGGCCAGCACCCCGCCCGGCGCGAGCAGCCGCACCGCATGATCGAAGAGCTCGCCCTGGAGCTGCGTGAGCTCGGGCACGTCCGCGGGCTGCTTTCGCCAACGCGCCTCGGGGCGACGCCGCAGCGCACCGAGCCCGGTGCACGGCGCGTCCAGCAGGATGCGGTCGAATCCGTCGGCAGAGCCGAGCGCCGAGGCATCCGTCTCGCGACCGTCGCCGACGGCGACGTGCACCTCGAGGGGGACGCCCGCGATCGCTCGGCGCACGAGCTCGGCGCGCGCGGGGACGAGCTCGTTCGCGACCAGGGCCGCATCGTTCGCGAGCGCTTCGGCGGCGAGCACGGCGGTCTTGCCGCCCGGGCCGGCGCAGAGGTCGAGCCAGCGCTCGCCAGGGGCGACGTCCGCGGCGCGCGACAGGGCGAGCGCCGCGAGCTGCGAACCCTCGTCCTGCACGCGCACGCGGCCCTCGTGGGCGGCGACGAGCGCGATCGGGTTCGGCGCGGTCGCGCCGATCGGCGAGAACCGGTTCGGCTCGCCGAGGCCCTCGGGCGATTCGTCGCCGAGCCCGGGCAGCACCGCGAGGTTCACGCGGGGCGCCAGGTTGTCGGCCTCGAGCAGCGCCTCGAGCTCGTCGCCGCGGCCCTCCTTCACGAGCGCCGAGCGGAGCGCCCTGACGATCCACTCGGGATGCGAGGAGAGCACCGCGAGCCGCGCGTCGTCGCTCGGCATCTCGGCGGCGAGCTCGTCGCGCCATGATTCGAGGCTCGAGCGCGAGACCGTGCGGAGCACCCCGTTCACGAAGCCGCTCGCGGCGGGCGCGATGCGCTTCGCGAGCACGACCTGCTCGTTGACCGCGGCATGCGTCGGCACGCGGGTCGAGAGCAGCTGGTGCACGCCGAGCCGGAGCACGTCGAGCACTGGCGGATCGATGCGGCCCGCGGGCCGGCCCGCGGCGAGCTCGATCACCGCGTCGTAGAAGCCCTGCATGCGGAGCGTGCCGTACGTCAGCTCGGTCGCGAGCGCCGCGTCGGCCTCGCTGAGCTTCGAGCGCTCGATGCGCTTGGGCAGCAGCAGGTTCGCGTAGGCCTCGTCCGTGCGCACCGCCTCGAGCACCTCGTAGGCGACGATGCGGGGCGGCGACACGCGCACCTGGCGGGGTCGCTGGGCGTCGCGGTCGCGGGCGGGCCGTCGGGCGGGGCGTTGCTGCTGCACCCGTCAACTGTACGCGGCGCGCCGACAGCCTGCCCGTCCGCCCAGAGGCCGACACGGTCGGCACCTCGGCACCTCGGCGCCTACTCGAGCGTGCGGAGCGACTCGGCGAGGCCGTGGCCCCAGTCGGCGGCGGCCATCGCGCCCTTGCCGGCGGGCTGCACGCGGACGAGCTCGATCGGCGCGTCGGCGGTGCCGACGAGCACGCGACGACGCTCGGGGCGGAGCTCGCCGGGAGCGAGCGGTTCGACCGACTCCCCGGCCTCGACGGCGCGGGCCTCGAGCACCTTCAGCCGCTCGCCGCCGACCGTCGTCCACGCTCCCGGCTCCGGGGTCGTGCCCCGGTACCGCGCGAGCACCGCGCGCGCGTCGAGGCGCCAGTCGAGCCGGCCGTCGTCGATCGTGAGCTTCGGCGCAAGACTCGGCTCGCCCGACTGCGGCACCGCGCGGGCCGTGCCGTCCGCGAGGCCGTCGACCACCTCGGCGAGGAGCCCGGCGCCGCGCTCCGCGAGCAGCTCGAGCGCGGCGCCCGCCGTGAGCCCCGCATCGTTCGGCCAGCTGCGCACCGCGAAAACGTCGCCCGCGTCGAGCTCGGGCACGAGTTGGAACACGGATGCCCCGAGCTCGTCGTCGGCGGCAATGATCGCGTGCTGCACGGGCGCGGCACCGCGCCAGGCCGGCAGTACCGAGAAGTGCAGGTTGATCCAGCCGAGTCGCGGCAGCGAGAGCAGTGGCTCGCGCACGAGCCCGCCGTAGGCGACGATCACGCCGAGATCGGGCCGGAGCGCCTCGATCCGCGCCGTCGCCTTGTCGTCGAGCCGGGTGGCCTTCACGATCGGCAGGCCGTGCGCCTCCGCCGCGGCCGCCACCGGCGACGGGGTCAGCACGCGCTTGCGCCCGAGCGGCGCGTCGGGGCGGGTCACGACGCCGGCCACCTCATGGCGCCCGTCGCGGATGAGCCGCTCGAGGCTCGGGACGGCGGGGGCGGGGGTTCCGGCGAAGACGAGGCGCAGGGAGTTCACCCGCCCATTCTCCCGGATGCGCGTCAGCCGAGCAGTCCGTGCTCCCACGCGTGCGCCACGATCTGCAGGCGTGAAGCGAGGCCGAGCTTGGCGAGCACCGACGAGACATGGCTCTTCACGGTGGTCTCGGAGATGAACGCTTCCACCGCGATCTCGGCGTTCGAACGCCCCCGCGCCGCGAGCAGGTAAACGTCCCGTTCCCGCCGCGACAGCGCCGCGATCGAGGCGTCGTCGCGGGGGCGATCGGGAATGTCGCGCACGAGGCTGCCTGGCTCGGCCGGAGCCACCACCGTGCCGCCGTCGTGCACCGTGCGAACCGCCGCGAGCAGCAACTCGGGTGTCGCGTCCTTCATGAGGAACCCGCGTGCGCCGGCGCGCAACGCCCGCTGCACGGCGATCTCGCCTCGATGCGTCGTCAGCACGATGACCCGCGGTCGGTCGACGCCCTCGCCGAGGAGCGCCTCGGTCGCCGAGACGCCGTCCAGCCCGGGCATGCGCACGTCCATCAGGAGCACGTCGGGCCGTGCGTCGTCGACGAGGCCGCGCACCTCGTCGCCCCGATGCGCGGAACCCACGAACTCGAGATCGGATTGCGAGCCGACGAGCATGCCGATGCCCGAGCAGAAGAGCCGTTCGTCGTCGGCGATCGCCACCCGCACGTTCACGCCTCGGCCTCGCTGCTCGTCGCCGCGTCAACCCCGGGCGACGCGTGGCCGCCCTCCGACGCCCCTCCGGCATGCGCGGCGGGCAGGAACCCGGCGACGACGAAGCCCCGTTCGTCATCGGCGTCGACGCCGAGCCATCCGCCCGCGAGCCTCGCCCGTTCGCGCATGCCGACGATGCCGCGCCCCTGCACACCTCCGACGCGCTCGGCCCGTCGCGGCGACACGATCTCGAAGCCCGTGCCGTCGCGGCGACGATCGAGGACCACCGTCGTCGACGCGGTTCGACCGCCGTGCCGGACGGCGTTGGTCAGACTCTCCTGGATGATCCGATACAGCGCGCGCGACTGCGGGGATGCGAGTTCGAACGCCTCGCCGCGCTCATCGACCTCCACATCGAGCCCGGCTGAACGAGCACCGGCGACGAGTTCGTCGAGCCGGTCGATGCCCGGGCTCTCGAACTCCCCCGCGTCGTCGAGCCCGTCGAGCAGCCGCCGCACCTCGACGAGCGCTCCTCGTCCGCGTTCGGCGATCGCGTCGAGCGCATCGTTCGCCGCTCCCCGCTCGACTCCCGCGTAGCGGGCGCCATCGGCCTGCGCGACGATCCCCGCGAGCGAGTGCGCGACCACATCGTGGACCTCCCGCGCGAAGCGCTCGTGCTCGAGCGCAGCGGCGAGTTCGAGCTCTGCCTCACGCAGTTCGGCAGCCTGCCGGGCGGCCGCACGGCGCTCGGCATACCGGGTTCGCACCGTCCCGAGCGCCCACCCGATCGCCCACGCCGCCGCCATCACGAGGGCAGTCGCGATCGCGAAGGGATTCAGCAGGGTGTACATCGCTGCCGCCCAGAAGTCGGCGGCCGGGATGAGGAACCCCTCCTGCATTCCGGCGAGCACCAGCCAGGTGTCGACGAGCACGACGACGATCACGGCATAGGCGGCGGCCCAGATGCGGCGGCGAGGCGCCGAAGCGACGGCCACGCCGACGATCGGGACGGCGAGCAGCGCCGCCCAGACGGAGCCCTCGAGGCGCATCACCGGCAAGAACGTCATCATCGCGAGCGTCGTCATCGCGATCAACGAGGCGGCTCGCGGAAAACGCCCTGCGAGCCCGATCGCCGTGCCGAACCCGGCGAACACCGCCCACTCGGGTGGCGGCATCATCGCCGGCCCCTGACCACGCCCCGTCTCGGCGATGCACCACAGCACGAAGTAGACGGTTCCGGCGGCGGGGAGGGCGAGTTGCAGGAGCAGGCTCATGAGTCGATCGCGGGTCATGTCGTCACGCTAACGAGGTCGGACGCTCCGATCGAGGCTCCGCGCGGACTCCCCGTCGCGAGGAGGACGGATTCCCTCCTCAGGAAGGAGACGCCTCCGGGCCTACGGCACCTCGGGGTCGTCGAATCGCACTCGGAGGACTCGGGGCCGCTGCGGTCGACGCCCCGCGACAGGTCGTCGCCGCTCGGTCGCGACCCGGATCATCTCGGCGCGCAGCGCGCGCGCCACCGCGGCGCCCGAACCGTAGTCGAATCGCACGATCGCGCGCTCGAGCTCGTCGTCGACCGGGGTCGGCCCGAGCGCGTCGACCCCGGGCGCGGCCGCCGTCGCTGCGGCGATCGCACGTTCGACCCCGGAATGCGGCGCCGTGACGCTCGCCACCCGCACCGCGGGCGGGAACCGCAGCGCGCGACGCGCGGCGAGCTCGGTGCCCGCCCACTCGAGCTGACGCCAGCCCGCGAGCGCCTGCGCGAGCGCCCCGGCCACCCCGACGAGGAAGACGGGCGCACCCGGCGACGCGAGTGCGGCCGCGTTCGACCACCACCGAAGGCAGTCCTCTGCGACCCGCAGGGATTCACGCAGGAGCATCCGCTCGCCGTCGAGGAGCAGCACCGCCCGATAGCCGCCGTCGGCGATCGGCTCGGCGCCGCGCGTCGCGACGACGAGCGCCGGTTCGGCACCCACCCGCAGCACCGGCCGTTCGCCGTCTGAGAGGATCACCCGGGCCCGCGGGAACGCCCGGCCGAGCTCCTCGGCGGTGCGGCTCGCGCCGACCGTCACGGCGCGCAGCTTGGTCGACTCGCACACCGGGCACTGCCAGCTCGCGGCGCTCGTGCCGCAGAGCGTGCACCGTGGCGCGCCGCCCGCCCGGGGCACGGCGAGCACGCCGCCGCACGCCGCGCACCGCGCCGGCTCGCGACAGCGATCGCACGAGAGCATCGGCGTGTGCCCCGGGCGGGCGACCTGCACGAGCACCGGCCCCTCCTGCACCGCCTCTTGAGCCTGACGCCACGCGGCCGAGGGAATGCGCGCGGAGCCCGGCTCTGGCGCCGCCTGCTGCTCGGTCGGGATGACGCGCGGGCGCACGTGACGGTGGGCGGCGACCGGCCGCACCCAGCCGATCTCGACGAGGCGCTCGACCTCGACGCTGCGAGTGTGCCCGAGGAGGATCAGTGCCGCGTCGGACTGCTCCTGTCGGATCAGGGCGACGTCGCGCGGATGCACGCCGGGACTCAACGGCTCGTTCATGAGCGCGTCACCGTCGTCCCACAGCGCGATGAGGCCGAGCCTCGCCGCGGGCGCATACACCGTCGACCGGTTGCCGACGATGATGCGCGCGTCATCGCCGCCGGCGTCGAGGAATGCCCGGAACCGGGCACCGCCCGTCTGCCGCGCATCGGTGCGCAGCACCCGGCGGGGGTCGACGATCTCGGCGAGGGCGGCCTGCAGCTGCTCCTGATCGCGGTAGTCGGGCACGACGAGCAGGCTCGAGCGATCGGCCGCCAGCGTCGCCGCTGCGGCCTCGGCGAGCGTGACCGCCCAGGCGCCGACCCACTCCCCCGACGGCAGCTTGATCGGGCGCGGGTCGGCGGCGAGGGCCATCCGCTCACCGCCTGCGATGCCCGCCTCGACGACGCCCGCCTCGTAGCCCGTGACTGCCGTGGCCGCCGGCAGTTCGCCGGGGTCGGGCTCGGCCGCGCGCCAGGCCCGCTCGACGCGCACGTAGCGGCTCGGGATCGCGAGGCGCAGGACGTCGCTCGCATTGCCGGCAGCCCGGTCGGCGACCGCCCGGGCGAGCGCCCACACCTCGGCGCCGAGGAGCGGCACCTCGGACACGACGAGGTCGAGCTCGGCGAGACGGCCCTCGTACTCGCTCGACTCCGCGAGCTCGACGAGCCAGCCGTCGGCGATCCGTCCGCCCGAGCGCAGCGGCACCCGCACCCGGACGCCCGGCTTCGCCTCTTCGACGAGTCGCTCGGGCACGCGGTAGTCGAACAGCTGGTCGAGTTGCGGCAGCGGTGAATCGACGAGCACCCTGGCGACCGGGCCGGCCGTCACCTCAGAGCCCGGCGGCGGAACGCAGGTCGGCGACGCGGTCGAGGCGCTCCCACGTGAAGTCGGGCAGCTCTCGCCCGAAGTGGCCGTAGCTCGCCGTCTGCGCGTAGATCGGGCGCAGCAGGTCGAGGTCGCGGATGATCGCGGCCGGACGCAGGTCGAACACCTCGCGGACGGCGCCGATGATCTCGTCGTCGGGCAGCACGCCCGTGCCGAAAGTCTCGACGTAGAGACCGACGGGCGCCGCCTTGCCGATCGCGTATGCGACCTGGATCTCGAGCCGGTCGGCGAGGCCGGCGGCCACCGCGTTCTTCGCGACCCAGCGCATCGCGTACGCGGCCGAACGGTCGACCTTCGACGGGTCCTTGCCGCTGAACGCGCCGCCTCCGTGGCGGCTCGCGCCGCCGTAGGTGTCGATGATGATCTTGCGGCCCGTGAGGCCGGCGTCGCCCTGCGGGCCGCCGATCTCGAAGCGCCCGGTCGGGTTGATCAGCACCGCGAGCTCGGGACGCGCGAGCTCGACCTGGTCGAGCACCGGGCGGATGACGAGCTCTTCGACCTCGGCCCGCAGCTGTTCGTTCGAGACCGCGGGCGAGTGCTGGGTCGAGAGCACGACGGTCTCGATCGTCTTCGGCGTCGGTCCGTCGTAGCCGACGGTCACCTGGGTCTTGCCGTCGGGGCGCAGGTAGTCGAGCTCGCCCGCCTTGCGCACGTTCGCCAGGCGCTCGGCGAGGCGATGCGCGAGCCAGATCGGCACCGGCATGAGCTCGGGCGTCTCGCGGGTGGCGTACCCGAACATGATGCCCTGGTCGCCCGCGCCCTGGCGGTCGAGGGCGTCCTCGCTGGCGCGCTCGCGCGCCTCGAAGGCGTGGTCGACGCCCTGCGCGATGTCGGGCGACTGACCGCCGATCGAGACCGAGACGCCGCACGAGCGGCCGTCGAACCACACGTCGGAGGAGTCGTAGCCGATCGACGTGACCCGCTCCCGCACGATCGCCGGGATCTCGACGTAGCCCGACGTCGTGACCTCGCCGGCCACGTGCACGAGCCCCGTCGTCACGAGCGTCTCGACGGCGACCCGGCTGTTCGGGTCGACGGCGAGCAGCGCGTCGAGGATCGAGTCCGAGATCTGGTCGCAGATCTTATCGGGGTGGCCTTCGGTCACGGACTCGGAGGTGAAGAGGCGGAGGGCGCTCATACGGGGTCGGCTTCTTTCGTGGTGCGGTCTTCGGCGGTGTGGGCGAACTTCGAGACAACCACGTCGAGGATGGCACCGGCCACCGACGGTTTCGTTCCGTGAAGCCGTGTGACGATCTCGTCGTCGCCGCCGAGGATGACCACCGAGTTGTCGTCGCTCGCGAAGCCCTCGTTCCAGCCGACGCGGTTCACGACGAGCACGTCGGCGCCTTTCGCACGCCGCTTGGCGCGGCCGAGCTCGAGCAGCCGCCCGTCATCGGGTTCGGTCTCGGCGGCGAAGCCGACGAGGAGGGTGCCGTCGTGCGGGGCGTGCCCGAGTCCGGCGAGGATGTCGGGGTTGCGGACGAGCTCGATCGTCAGCCCGTCGCCCGAGCCGTCTTTCTTGATCTTCTGCTCGCTGATGCTCGCGGGACGGTAGTCGGCGACGGCGGCGGCCATGATCACCGCGTCGGCGCCGCGTGCGGCCTCGGTGACGGCGGCCTGCAGTTCGAGGGCGCTCGAGACGCGGCGGAGATCGCAGCCCGCGGGATCGGCCACCTCGAGGTTCGCCGCGATGAGGGTGACCTCGGCGCCTCGGGCGCGAGCGGCCTCGGCGATCGCGACGCCCTGCTTGCCGCTCGAACGGTTGCCGAGGAAGCGCACGGGGTCGAGCGGTTCGCGCGTGCCACCGGCGGTCACGACGATGCGGCGACCCGCGAGATCGTGGTTCTCGCCGCGAGCGGATGCCACGACGGCGAGTGCCGCCGCGACGATGACCTCGGGCTCCTCCATGCGGCCGGGTCCGCTGTCGGCACCGGTGAGCTGGCCGACGGCGGGGCCGACGACGGTGACGCCGCGGGCCTCGAGCGTCGCGATGTTCGCCTGCGTCGCCGGGTGCCGCCACATCTCGGTGTGCATCGCCGGGGCGATGACGACGGGCGCCTCGCTCGCGAGCACGCTGTTGCCGAGCAGGTCGTCGGCGAGCCCGGCGGCGAGCTTCGCGATCGAGTTCGCCGTCGCGGGCGCGATCACGATGAGGTCGGCCGCCTGGCCGATCGCGACGTGCCGCACCTCGGCGACGCCCTCGTAGAGCTCGGTGTGCACCGGGTTGCGCGAGATCGCCTCGAGGGTGGGCCTGCCGACGAAGCGCAACGCAGCCTCGGTCGGGATGACGTGCACGTCGTGCCCGGCGAGCACGAGCGCGCGCACGACGCCGACGGCCTTGTATGCCGCGATGCCGCCGGTGATGCCGACGACGATGTTGAGGGTCACGCGGCCCCCGGGATCACTCGGCGAGGGGGCGGAGCCGGAGCTTGTCCTCGTTGATCTCGTGCATGGCCACCGAGAGGGGCTTGTCGTCGATCGACGAGTCGACGAGCGGGCCGACGTTGTCGAACAGGCTGCCCTCGTGCAGGTCGGCGTAGTAGTCGTTGATCTGGCGGGCGCGCTTGGAGGCGAAGATCACCAGCTGGTACTTCGAGTCGACCTTCGAGAGCAGGTCGTCGATGGGCGGGTCGATGATGCCGGAAAGCTTCTCAGCCATGGAGTGACTCCTTGTTTCGTGGGTGCGCGCCGAGCGCGCGAAAGCTCGAGGCGAGGGCGCCCGAACCGCGACGGCTCAACGACGACCCTTGCGCGGTCTCATCAAGTCTACGACCTTCTGGGCCGCCTCGCCGACTTCGTGGTTGACGACCTGGTGGTCGAACTCGTCGACCGCAGCCAGTTCGACCTTCGCGGTCTCGAGCCGGCGCTGCTGTTCGGCGGCCGTCTCGGTGCCTCGTCCGACGAGGCGCCGCACGAGCTCGTCCCACGTGGGCGGGAGCAGGAAGACGAGGGTCGCGTCGGGCATCGCACGACGCACCGAGCGGGCGCCCTGGATGTCGATCTCGAGCAGCACGCTCTGCCCGGCGGCGATCGCGGCCTCGACCGGACCGCGCGGCGTGCCGTAGCGCGAGGCGTTGTGCACGGTCGCCCACTCGAGCAGTTCGCCCGCCTCGATCATGCGGTCGAACTCGGCGTCGTCGACGAAGTAGTAGCTCTCGCCCTCGATCTCGCCGGGGCGCGGCGCGCGCGTCGTCGCCGACACCGAGAGCTTGACCTCGGGGTGGTGCTGTCGGATGTAGCCCGCGACCGTGCCCTTGCCGACCGCGGTCGGACCGGCGAGCACGACGAGTCGATCGCCCGTCCCGCCGTGCGCGGCGACCCACTCGGCGATGAACTCGCGCAGACGTCGGCGCTGCAGGCGGCCGAGACCGCCGAGTCGCTTCGAGGTCGAGATCTCGAGCTCCTGCATGATGCGGGCCGACTTCGTGGCGCCGATCGCGGGGATCGAGGTGAGGAACTCGGTGACGCGCAGGCGGCCCTCCACGCCCTCGGGCTCCTCGAAGGCGACCCGCAGCACGTCGAGCGGGCTGCGTCGACCCGAGGCCACCTCGGCCTTCACGCTCGCGCGGGCGCGTCGCGCGGCGACCGCCGCGCGCGACGCGGCGACCCGGTCGACCTCGGGCGGGGTGGATGCAGTGGGGCGGGCGTCAGACATCGACGCTCCCGACCTCGTCGACCCGGCGGGCGACGGCGTCGGCGAGGCCGTCGGGGCCGGCGGCGAGCAGCGAACGCGACTCGCTCACGATGACGCCGGAACTGTACGCCCCGTAGATCGTACGGAGCTCGCGGAGCTCACCGCCCTGATGGCCGAAGCCCGGAGCGAGCACCGGCAGCCCAGGACGCGGCGGCTCGCCGTCGCGGTCGAGGCCCGCCGCACGCAGGTCGACGGTCGCACCGATGACGACGCCGATGGAGCCGAGCGAGCGCTCCGCGGCATCCGCACGACCCTGATTCCAGGCGACGACGCCCGCGGTGATCGCGCCCGCGACCGTCGAGCCGGCGCGGCTCGACTGCTGCAGCACCGCGCGCTGCACGGCGGCCGCCTCGGGGTTCGAGGTCGCCGCGAGCACGAAGAGGCCCTTGCCGGCGCGTTCGGCCGCGACCATGACCTGCTCGATCGAGCCGAGGCCCTGATACGCGCTGATCGTCATGGCGTCGGCCTCGAGCGACGAACCGGGCCGCAGCCACGCCTCACCGTAGGCGTCGACGCTCGAGCCGATGTCGCCGCGCTTCGCGTCGGCGATCACGAGGAGCCCCGCGTCGCGGGCCTCGGCGAGCACGCGTTCGAGCGCGGCGTACCCGGCTGCGCCGTGCCGTTCGAAGAACGCCACCTGCGGCTTCACGATGCCCGCGCGGCCCGCCGCGGCGTCGATCGTGCGCAGACCGAACTCGCGCACGCCGGCGGCGGAGTCGTCGTAGCCCCACGATGCGAGCAGCGACGCGTGGGGGTCGACCCCGACGCACAGTCGGCCGTACGCGGCGATGACGGCTTCGAGCCGCTCGCCGAACGGCAACGGTTCGACGCTCACGCTGAAGCCTCCCGCTTCGCCTGGTAGTCCTGCAGGCTCGTGACCTCGAAGCCGTCGCCGTTCACGTCGAGCGACGCGACGGCGGCCGAGAGCTCGGCGATCGTCGTGAACAGCGGGATGTCGGCGGCGACCGCTGCGGCGCGGATCTCGTACCCGTCGGCACGCGCCGAGCGACCGCTCGGCGTGTTCACCACGATGTCGACCTCGCCGCGGTTGATGAGCTCGACCACCGAGATCGCGTCGTCGTTCGGCTTCTCGCTGAACTTCGTCACCTCGCGGGCGCGGATGCCGTTGCGGCGCAGCACCTCGGCGGTGCCCTCGGTCGCCGTGATCTCGTAGCCGAGCTGCTGCAGGCGCAGCACCGGCAGGATGATCGCCCGCTTGTCGCGGTCGGAGACCGAGACGAAGACCGTGCCGGTCTCGGGCATGCCGCCGTACGCGGCGAGCTGGCTCTTCGCGAACGCGCGCGGGAAGTCGCGGTCGATGCCCATGACCTCGCCGGTCGAGCGCATCTCGGGGCCGAGCACGGAGTCGACCATGATGCCCTCGCGGGTGCGGAAGCGGTGGAACGGCAGCACCGCCTCCTTCACCGCGACCGGGGCGTCGAGCGGCACGCGCGATCCGTCGGATGCCGGCAGCATCCCCTCGGCGATGAGCTCGGCGACCGTCGCGCCCACCATGATGCGGCTTGCGGCCTTCGCGAGCGGGATGCCCAGCGCCTTCGAGACGAACGGCACGGTGCGGCTCGCGCGCGGGTTGGCTTCGAGCACGTAGAGCACGCCGGCACCGATCGCGAACTGCACGTTGAGCAGCCCGCGCACGCCGATGCCCTCGGCGATCGCCCGCGTCGCCTCGCGGACCCGGTCGACCTCGGCGCGGCCGAGCGTCACGGGCGGGAGGGTGCAGCTCGAGTCGCCCGAGTGCACGCCGGCCTCCTCGATGTGCTCCATGACGCCGCCGATGTAGAGGTCGGTGCCGTCGTAGAGCGCGTCGACGTCGATCTCGATCGCGTCGTCGAGGAAGCGGTCGACGAGCAGCGGGTGGCTCGGGCCCACGATGCCCTGGCCCTCGATGCGCACGAAGTAGTCGGCGAGCGAGGCGGTGTCGTAGATGATCTCCATGCCGCGGCCGCCGAGCACGTAGCTCGGGCGCACGAGCACCGGGTAGCCGATGCCCTCGGCCACGTGCACGGCGCCTGCGAGGTCGACGGCGGTGCCGTTCTTGGGCGCGAGGAGGCCGGCGGCGTCGAGGATGCCGGAGAAGAGACCGCGTTCCTCGGCGAGGTCGATCGCCTCGGGCGTGGTACCGAGGATCGGGATGCCGGCGGCTTCGAGGCCCTTGGCCAGGCCGAGTGCGGTCTGGCCGCCGAGCTGCACGACGACGCCGACGAGCTCGCCCGACTTCGACTCGGCGTGGATGACCTCGAGCACGTCTTCGAGGGTGAGCGGCTCGAAGTAGAGCCGGTCGCTCGTGTCGTAGTCGGTCGAGACCGTCTCGGGGTTGCAGTTGATCATGATCGTCTCGAAGCCGGCGGCCGAGAGCGCGAACGAGGCGTGCACGCAGGAGTAGTCGAACTCGACACCCTGTCCGATGCGGTTCGGTCCCGAGCCGAGGATGACGACCTTGCGGCGATCGCTCGGAGCGACCTCGGTCTCCTGGTCGTAGCTCGAGTAGTGGTACGGCGTGAGCGCAGGGAACTCCCCCGCGCACGTGTCGACGGTCTTGTACACCGGGCGGATGCCGAGGATGTGACGCACCTCGCGGGCGTCGGCCTCGCTTCCGAAGCCCCGGAGCTCGGCGATCTGCGCGTCGGAGAACCCGTGGTCCTTCGCGAGCAGCAGCGTGTCGTGGTCGAGCGCCTCGGCCGCGGCGACGTGCGCGGCGACCTCGTTGATGAGCACGATCTGGTCGAGGAACCAGGGGTCGATCTTCGTCGACTCGAAGGCCTCCTCGATCGTCGCGCCCTTGCGGAGTGCCTGCTGCACGAGCACGATGCGGCCGTCGGTCGGCACCTTCGCCTGCTCGAGGAGCTCCTCGACGGTGCGCGCCTCCTCGCCCCAGTGGAACGACGAGCCTCGCTTCTCGAGCGAGCGGAGCGCCTTCTGCAGCGCGGTCGCGTAGTTGCGGCCGATCGCCATCGCCTCGCCGACCGATTTCATGGTCGTCGTGAGGGTCGGGTCGGCGGCCGGGAACTTCTCGAACGCGAAGCGCGGCACCTTGACGACGACGTAGTCGAGCGTCGGCTCGAAGCTCGCGGGCGTCACCCGGGTGATGTCGTTGGGGATCTCGTCGAGGCGGTAGCCGATGGCGAGCTTCGCGGCGATCTTCGCGATCGGGAAGCCGGTCGCCTTCGAGGCGAGCGCGCTCGAGCGGGAGACGCGCGGGTTCATCTCGATGACGATGACGCGGCCGTCGACCGGGTCGATCGCGAACTGGATGTTGCAGCCGCCGGTGTCGACGCCGACTGCGCGGATGATGTCGATGCCGATGTCGCGGAGGTTCTGGAACTCGCGGTCGGTCAGCGTGAGGGCGGGTGCGACGGTGATCGAGTCGCCCGTGTGCACGCCGACGGGGTCGACGTTCTCGATCGAGCACACGACGACGGTGTTGTCGTGCGTGTCGCGCATGAGCTCGAGCTCGTACTCCTTCCAACCGAGGATGGACTCCTCGAGGAGCACCTCGGTGGTCGGCGAGTCGTGCAGGCCGGCCCCCGCGATGCGACGGAGGTCGGTCTCGTCGTACGCGAAGCCCGAGCCGAGTCCGCCCATCGTGAACGAGGGGCGCACCACGAGCGGGTAGCCGAGGTCTTCGGCCGCGGCCAGCACCTCGTCCATCGTGTGCGCGATGTGCGAGCGGGCGACGTCGGCGCCGCACTCGACGACGAGCTCCTTGAAGAGCTGCCGGTCTTCGCCCTTGCGGATCGCGTCGACCTTCGCGCCGATGAGCTCGACGCCGTGCTTCTCGAGGATGCCGGCATCGTGCAGCGCGATCGCGGCGTTGAGGGCGGTCTGGCCGCCGAGGGTCGGCAGCACCGCGTCGGGGCGCTCCTTGATGATGATCTTCTCGATGATCTCGGGCGTGATCGGCTCGATGTACGTCGCATCGGCGAAGTCGGGATCGGTCATGATCGTGGCCGGGTTCGGGTTCACGAGGATGACCCGGACGCCCTCGGCCCGCAGCACGCGGCAGGCCTGCGTGCCCGAGTAGTCGAACTCGGCCGCCTGGCCGATGACGATCGGCCCGGAGCCGATGACCAGGACGGAATTGATGTCGTCGCGCTTGGGCATTAGTTGCCGTTCTCCTTGCTCGCGATGACCATGTCGCGGAACCGGTCGAAGAGGTAGTTGGCGTCGTGCGGGCCGGCGGCCGACTCGGGGTGGTACTGCACGCTGAACGCGCGGATGTCGAGGCAGTTGAGTCCCTCGACGACGTTGTCGTTGAGGCCGACGTGGCTCACCTCGACGCGGCCGAAGCCCTCGCTCGACTCGCTGATGCGGTCGGTCGGCGCGTCGACGGCGAAGCCGTGGTTGTGCGCGGTGATCTCGACGCGCCCGGTCGCACGGTCGAGCACGGGCTGGTTGATGCCGCGGTGCCCGAACGGCAGCTTGTAGGTGCCGAAACCGAGCGCTCGACCGAGCAGCTGGTTGCCGAAGCAGATGCCGAAGTAGGGCACGCCGGCGCGGAGGGCGGTGCGGAGGATCTCGACGTGCTGGTCGGATGCAGCGGGGTCGCCCGGACCGTTCGAG
This sequence comes from Agromyces lapidis, assembly GCF_009749405.1. Classification (GTDB taxonomy): domain Bacteria; phylum Actinomycetota; class Actinomycetes; order Actinomycetales; family Microbacteriaceae; genus Agromyces; species Agromyces lapidis. Next base: position 279,784 of record NZ_WBIQ01000006.1, on the reverse strand, counting down.
AAGAACAGCGCGTCGGGGCGGAGTGCGAGCACCTCGTCGGCGGTCGTGGTCTGCGGGAGCACCTGCACGTCGAAGCCGCGCTCGGCGAGGTAGTTCAGCGTCGAGGTCTTGACCCCGAGGTCGAGCACGGCCACCGAGCCGACGCGCTCACCCGTCGCGGGCAGCGAGTAGGGCTCGACGGTCGAGACGGCGCCCGAGAGGTTCTGTCCGGCCATCTGCGCGCCCGACTGCACGACGGCGAGCTGCTCGCCGGAGCTCAGTGCGGCGTCGTCGCCCGAGAAGATGCCGGCGCGCATGGCGCCCGCCGAGCGGAGGTGACGCGTGAGCGCGCGGGTGTCGATGCCCGAGATGCCGACGACGCCCGAGGCGACGAGGTCGTCGTCGAGGCTGCGCTGCGCACGGAAGTTCGAGACGACGCGCGAGGGGTCGCGCACGATGAAGCCCGCCACCCAGATGCGGTTCGACTCCTCGTCGTCGTCGTTCATGCCCGTGTTGCCGATGTGCGGCGCCGTCATCATGACGATCTGGCCGGCGTACGACGGATCGGTGAGCGTCTCCTGGTAGCCCGTCATGCCGGTCGCGAAGACGGCCTCGCCGACCGTGCGCCCCCGCGCGCCGTAGGCGCGCCCCTCGTAGCGCGTTCCGTCTTCGAGGACGAGCACGGCGGGTTCGCCCGCCAGGCCGAAGCCGGTCGTCGCGACCGCCTCGGGCGCCGCGGCGGTGTCGGGCGCTGCGGCGGTCTCGGGCGTGCCGAGCGGCTCGCCCGCAGGTGTGGTGGTCTCAGTCATCCGAGGCCTCGCTCTCGTGTTGTTCCGGCCGCGGTGCGGCTGGCGCCGCGGCGATGTCGTGGATGGCCCGGAGGATGCGGGCCTGGTCGCCCGGATACCGGGCTCGGAGGTAGCTGTCGACCCGGGGCGCCGCGCCCTCGGGCTCGTCGTTCGTGGCGGCGATCCAGCTGAGGGCGATGAGGCCCTCGGGTTCGACGCCGCGGTCGATCGCGTAGCTCGCGGTCTCGGCGCCCGCGACCCGGTCGGCGGGGATGAAGCTCACCGGTTCGCCGGCGATGCGGAGGGCGACGCCCTCGGGCATCACCTCGATGCGTCCGGCGCCGCGGAAGGCGAGGCCCTGCACGGCGAGCCGCTCGAGCGGCTCGCCCGCGGGCGTGGTGGCGACGTAGAGCACTTCGGCCTCGAGCTCGATCTCGCCCCGCACCGCGGGCACCGGGTAGGCCGAGAGCACCGAGTCGCGCTTCGCACGTCGGCGCCACGAGCGCACCATGAGCCAGGCGACCACCGCGAGTACGGCGACCGCGACGAGCGCGCCGATCCACTTATCCATGCGCACCCCCGTTCGCCGCGATCGCGAGCTCTGCGATCTCCTCGCTCGGGCGCACGCGTCCGTCGAGCGCGGTCGCGTATCCGGCGTGGAAGGTCGCGACCACCCGCCCCGGCAGGGTGCGGCCGAGGTAGGGCGAGTTGGTGCTGCGCCCGGCGAGCCGATCGAGGTCGAACACCGCGGAGGCGTTCGGGTCGTAGAGGGTCAGTTCGGGCGCCGCGCCGACGGCGATCGCCTCGCCCTGACCGCGCAGGCGGCCGATCCTCGCGGGCGCCTGCGAGAGCACGCGCGCGACGTCGCTCCACCCGAGCAGGCCGTTCTCGACGACCGCGGCGTGCACCACGGAGAGGGCGGATTCGAGGCCGACCATCCCGTTCGCCGCGGCATCCCACTCGCTCTCCTTCGCCTCGACCGGGTGCGGTGCGTGGTCGGTGGCGACGATGTCGATGGTGCCGTCGGCGAGCGCGGCCCGCAGGGCCAGCGTGTCTTCGGCACGGCGCAGCGGGGGGTTGACCTTGAACCGGGGGTCGTATCCCCTGATGAGGTCTTCGGTGAGCAGCAGGTGGTGCGGGGTGACCTCGGCGGTGACGTCGATGCCGCGGGCCTTCGCCCAGCGGATGACCTCGACCGAACCGGCGGTCGACACGTGGCACACGTGCAGGCGACTGCCGACGTGCTCGGCGAGCAGCACGTCGCGCGCGATGATCGACTCCTCCGCGACCGCGGGCCATCCGGCGAGGCCGAGCTCGCCCGAGAGCGCGCCTTCGTTCATCTGCGCACCCTCGGTGAGGCGCGGTTCCTGCGCGTGCTGGGCGATGACGCCGTCGAAGGCCTTCACGTACTCGAGCGCGCGGCGCATGAGCAGCGGGTCGGAGACGCAGAAGCCGTCGTCGCTGAAGACGCGCACGTTCGCACGCGAGCGGGCCATCGCGCCGAGTTCGGCGAGCTCCGAGCCCTTCAGACCGACGGTGACGGCGCCGATCGGCTGCACCGTGGCGTAGCCGGCCGAGCGGCCGAGGCTCGCTTCCTGCTCGACGACGCCCGCGGTGTCGGCCACGGGAAAGGTGTTCGCCATCGCGAAGACCGCCGTGAAGCCGCCGGCCGCGGCGGCCTGCGAGCCGGTGAGCACCGTCTCGCTCTGCTCGTAGCCGGGTTCGCGGAGGTGGGTGTGCAGGTCGACGAGCCCGGGCAGCGCGATGAGTCCGTCGGCATCGTGCACGGTCGCGCCTGCGGCGCCCGAGATGCTGCCGACCTCGGCGATGACCCCGCCGTCGATGAGGATGTCGGCGCGCTCGCCGCTCGGGAGGGTCGCACCGGTGATGAGGTGACGCATCGGCATCAGCTCTCACCCCGTTCGCCCGACAGCAGCATGTAGAGGGCGGCCATTCTCACTGATACTCCGTTCGCGACCTGTTCTCGCACCGTGGACCGCGGCGAATCCGCCGCGCGGGCCGAGATCTCGAGCCCGCGGTTCATGGGCCCGGGGTGCATGACCATCGTAGTCGGGGGCAGTCGATCGAACCTGGCGTCGTCGAGGCCCCAGGTGCGTGCGTATTCGCGGCTGTTCGGGAAGAACGCCGCGTGCATGCGCTCCGCCTGGATGCGGAGCATCATGACGACGTCGGGTGCGCCGTCGAGCGCCGCGTCGAGGTCGTAGCCGACCTCGGCGGGCCAGGCGCCCGTCGCGACCGGCACGAGCGTCGGCGGTGCGACGAGCTCGACGTTCGCGCCGAGGGTCGTGAGCAGCCACACGTTCGATCGGGCGACCCGCGAATGCAGGATGTCCCCGACGATCACGACGTGCACCCCGTCGAGGCCGCGGCCGCGCGAGGATGCCCCGTGCAGCCGCCGACGGATGGTGAACGCGTCGAGGAGCGCCTGCGTGGGGTGCTCGTGGGTGCCGTCGCCGGCGTTGACGACGCCGGCGTCGATCCAGCCGCTCGTCGCGAGGGTCTGCGGAGCCCCGGAGGCGTGGTGGCGGATCACGACGCCGTCGGCGCCCATCGCCTGCAGCGTCTGCGCCGTGTCCTTCAGGCTCTCGCCCTTCGAGACGCTCGAGCCCTTCGCGCTGAAGTTGATGACGTCGGCCGAGAGGCGCTTCGCGGCGGCCTCGAACGAGATGCGGGTGCGCGTCGAGTCCTCGAAGAAGAGGTTCACGACGGTCTTGCCGCGGAGAGTGGGGAGCTTCTTGACCTCGCGGTCCTGCACCGCGGCCATGTCCTCCGCGATGTCGAGCAGCGCGATCGCCTCGTCGCGGTCGAGTTCGCGAGTGCCGAGGAGGTGCTTCATCGCGCACCACCCGCCGTCGGGACATCCTCGATCGAGACGGCGTCGTCGCCGTCGATCTCCTCGAGCCGCACGTTGATGCGTTCGCGCGTCGAGCTCGGCAGGTTCTTGCCGACGAAGTCGGCACGGATCGGGAACTCGCGGTGACCGCGGTCGACGAGCACCGCGAGGCGCACCGCGCGAGCGCGGCCGAGGTCGGCGAGCGCGTCGAACGCGGCACGGATGGTGCGCCCCGAGTAGAGCACGTCGTCGACGAGCACGACCGTCTTGCCGTCGATGCCGCCCGGCGGCACTTCGGTCGGCGCCGGTGTGCGCATCCGGGTGTGCGAGAGATCGTCGCGGTACATCGTGACGTCGAGCGCACCGGCGAGCGCGGCGGGCGCATCGGGTTCGATTCGGGCGATGGTCTCGGCGATCCGACGGGCGAGGATCACGCCACGCGTCGGGATGCCGAGGAGGACGAGATCGCTCGAACCGCGATTGGATTCGAGGATCTCGTGCGAGATGCGGGTCAACGCCCGCTGGATGTCAGCCTGACTGAGCACAGCACGTGCCATCAACCGACTCCCTTCTCCGCCTCACAGGACGGCCTTAAAGGTTGCCAACTCCGACGAGTCTACCAGCGGCCCCGCCTCCTCCGCGCGCGGTGCGCCGGCGGAGCGCGCGTGCCCCATGGCGCATCGGAGACGCCTGCGGGTACGGTTCGTGCATGCGCACGATCCCCTCCCGGCCGTGGGCCGTCGTCTCGGCGTTCGCCGCCGCCTCGTGGGCGTTCTTCCTCCTGCCCCCGCAGCAGGCGGTCTGGTCGGGCCCCGGCGCCCCCGCCTGGTCGATCGCGCTCGACGGCTCACCCGTGTACGACGGCCTGCGCGCCGGGCTGCACGCCATGGGCCTCCGCGACGACTACCTGGTCTTCGGTGCCGCCGCCGCGCTCTCGTTCGCGCTCATCTGGTTCGCCACCGGGCCCGCATTCACGCCGTTCGGCTGGAGCGGCCGCGTGCTCGGCTGGATCGTGCTGGCATCAGCGCCGATCACCGTGCTCTCGTACGCGAACCACCCGATCGACGCCCCGCTGCATCTGCTCTGGGGTGCCGAGGGCTTCGCGCTGCTCGCGATCGGAGTGTGGGCGCTGGCCGTCGCCGTCGTGGCTCCTCGCGACGGGACCGTGCCGCTCTGGGAGCGTCTGCTGCTCGCCGCCACCCTGCCGGTTATCGTGGGATCGACCGTGCTGTTCGGCTACTGGCCGCACGGCAGCCTCATCGGGCTCGGCCTCGTGGCCGCGGTCCTCGCGGCCTGGGGCCGCCGAACCGATGAGCGCGGTCGAGAACGGCGGATGCCCCGGGGCTGGCGTGCGAACGACGCGGGCCCCGGGGCATCCACCGACCTCAACGACGGCCGATCGGACGCGTGAGCGCCGAGGCCGCGACGACCACCGCTGCGGCGACCAGCACGACGTCCTTCAGGATGTACTGCGCGGTCAGGGTCGGGCCCGCGGTCGTGAAGAGCTCGCCCGCGAAGAACACGAGCGGCGAGAAGATGCCGACGAAGGTGGCGGCGAGGGCGAGGAGACCGACGCGCAGCAGGATGCCGGTGATGAACGCGACGCCGACGAACACCTCGAGCGAGCCGGTGATCGCCATCGCGGCGTAGCCGTCGACGAGGCCGAACGAGAGCGCGTTCCAGGTGCGCATGACGAGCTCCTCGACGGGGCTGACCCCCGGGAGGAACTTGAGCGCGCCGAACACGAGGAAGACGAGGCCGAGCGAGACCCGGAGCGCCGGGACGCCGATGCGGGCGAGGAAGCGCTGGACGACGGCCTGTGCGGCGTTCGCACGTTCGAGGACGGAGTCGAGACCCGAAGCGGTCGAGACGCGTCCGGTGCCGAGAGCGGTGCTGGACATGGTAATGCCTTTCTGACGGAGTGATGTGGGAGTGGCAGCCGGATGCGGCAGCACATCCATCACATCGGCGAGGCGGCCCCCGGTCGCCATGGCGACCGCTGATTCCGGCTCGTGGTCTCCCCCGAACGCCCTCTCAGGGCATTGGACGCCGAACCCCCCGAGTGCGGGGTGCGCCGTCGGCGCGCGTACGACGGACCCGGTGAAGTCGTCGAGCTCGCACGGCGCGCACGACGAACGCGGCCGACCCCGCGTGAGCGGGATCGACCGCGTTCGGTCGGAGTTTCGGGGCCGATCAGGCCTTCGCGTGCGAGATGGCGGCCAGCAGGCCGTTCACGAAGCCGGCCGAGTCGTCGGTCGACAGCACGGTCGCCGCCTCGACGGCCTCGGAGATCGCGACCGGGTCGGGCACCTCGTCGTTGTAGACGATCTCCCAGACGCCGATGCGAAGCAGCGCGCGGTCGACCGCGGGCATGCGCTCGAGCGTCCAGCCGCGGGAGTTCGTCTCGATGAGCTCGTCGATCTCGGCGCGGTGGTCGACGATGCCGTCGACGATCTCGCGCGCGTACAGCCACGACGCAGCCCGCTCGGGCTCGTTGGCGGCCTTCTGCGCCTCGACGACGAGCATCTGCTCGACCGGTACCTGGCGCATGTCGGCCGAGTACAGCATGTCGAGCGCGCGCTTGCGCGCCTTGGTACGGGCGCTCACTAGTCGTTCACGCGGCCGAGGTAGTCACCCGTGCGGGTGTCGACCTTGACCTTGGTGCCCGTCTCGAGGAACAGCGGGACCTGGATCTCGTAGCCCGTCTCGACGGTGGCGGGCTTGGTTCCGCCGGTCGAGCGGTCGCCCTGGAGGCCGGGCTCGGTGTAGGTGATCTCGAGCACGACCGAGGCCGGGAGGTCGATGTACAGCGGGTTGCCGTTGTTCAGGGCGATGGTGACGGCCTGGTTCTCGAGCATGAAGTTCGCGGCATCGCCGACGACGGTCGACGAGACGGTGATCTGGTCGTAGTCGGTCGCGTCCATGAACACGAAGCCGTCGCCGTCGTTGTACAGGTAGGTGAAGTCGCGGCGATCGACGTTCTCGATCTCGATCTTCGCACCGGCGTTGTACGTGCGGTCGACGGTCTTGCCGCTGACGACGTTCTTCAGCTTGGTGCGCACGAACGCGCCGCCCTTGCCGGGCTTGACGTGCTGGAACTCGATGACGCTCCAGAGCTGGCCGTCGATCGAGAGGACGACGCCGTTCTTGATGTCAGCGGTGCTTGCCATGCGAATACGATCCATTCAGTTGCGAAGAGGCTCGGCCGGAATCGGCCCGAGAAAGTTCAGTCGATCGAGTGTAGTCGCTGCGCTCCGGGCACGCCAATGCGCCCCGGATGCCTCGCGCTCGCGCCGGCCGCGATGCCCGAGCCTGTCGTGGTGATCGACACGCCGCGCCCCGGACCCCGCCCGACCGTCTCGACCGAGGGGCCGCAACGCCAGCTCGAGCAGCGGGCGACGCCCGAACTGTGGGGGCGCCTCGTCGCGAGCGTGTTCGCCCTCGACGGCGTCGTCGAGGGGCACAGCCAGGTCTCGCCGAAGTCGTCTCGCGCGGTCTTCCTCGACGGGCTCGAGGTCGCGCGAGCGCCCGAGACCTCACTGTTCCCAGACGGCCGGCTCGAGCCGGTGCACCTGCACGGCGTCGACGACACGAGCGTGCATCTCGTGCTCTCCGCCGCGCGCGGCGCACGGCCGACCGAACTCGGCTGGGCCGAACCCCACCAGTACGAGGACTTCGGCACCGAGTTCATGATCTACGGCCCGCGCGACGGGGCCGAGGTCGAGATCGTCGTGTCGATCGTCGAGGAGAGCCTGGCGTTCGCCCGCGGCGAGTGAGGCCGCGCGCCCGAGTTCAGCCCTCGGCGCGCCCCGTGACGACGTCGAGGAGCAGGCGGACCGCGGTCGCGTAGCCCGCGACGCCCTCCCCCGCGACGTGCACGACCGCGACGTCCGCGACGTAGGAGTGGTGACGGAAGGGCTCGCGCTGCGAGACATCCGAGATGTGGACCTCGGCGACCGGCAGGTCGACCCCCGCGAGGGCGTCGCGCAGCACGACCGAGGTGTGCGTCAGCCCGCCCGGATTGATGACGATGCCGGCGCAGTCGAGACGCGCCGCATGGATCGCGTCGAGGAGCACGCCCTCGTGGTTCGACTGCACGGCGCGCACCTCGAAGCCGCGTGCGGCCGCGGCATCCGCGACGATGCGCTCGACGTCGTCGAGCGTCTGCGAGCCGTAGATCTCTGGCTCTCGGGTGCCGAGCAGGTTGAGGTTCGGGCCGTTGACGAGCAGCAGCCGGCGCTCGGTCACGAGCCGATCTCCTGGTAGGCGGCGAAGAGCAGCGACTGATCGGGCGCCAGCATGACCGTCGGCTTCGCGAGGTCGTCGAGCACGATGAACCGCAGCTGGCCGGCACGCGACTTCTTGTCGCGCTGCATGGTCGCGAGCAGCGTGTTCCAGCGGCCGGCGGGGTAGCTGGTCGGCAGGCTCAGCAGGTCGAGGACCCGGCGGTGCCGATCGGCAACCTCGTCGGAGAGCCGGCCCGAGAGCCGGCCGAGCTCGGCGGCGAACATCATGCCGACGGCGACGGCCGCGCCGTGCCGCCACTGGTAGCGCTCGGCGTGCTCGACCGCGTGGCCGAGGGTGTGACCGTAGTTGAGGATCTCGCGGAGCCCCTGCTCGGTGAGGTCTTCGGAGACCACGTCGGCCTTCATCTGGATCGCGAGCTCGACGACCCGGCGGAACTCGGGCGTCGCGGGATCGGTCGCGACCTCGGGGTCGGCCTCGACGATGTCGAGGATCTCGGGATAGCGGATGAACCCGGCCTTCACGATCTCGGCGAACCCGGCGAGGATCTCGTTCTTCGGCAGGGTGTCGAGCAGGTCGAGGTCGCAGAGGACGGCGGCCGGCGGGTGGAAGACGCCGACGAGGTTCTTGCCCTCGTTGGTGTTGATGCCGGTCTTGCCGCCGACGGCCGCATCGACCATGCCGAGCACCGTCGTCGGCACCTGCACGACGCGAACGCCCCGCAACCAGGTCGCCGCGACGAAGCCCGCGAGGTCGGTGATCGCGCCGCCGCCGAAGCCGACGATGGCGTCGCTGCGGGTGAAGTCGGCCTGGCCGAGCACCTGCCAGCAGAATGCGGCGACCTCGACGCGCTTGCCGGCCTCGGCGTCGGGCACCTCGGCGAGCAGCACCTCGAAGCGGTCGGAGAGCGCCTCCCGGAGCGCGGCCGCACGAGCGCCGAGCGTCGCCGGGTGCACGACCAGCACCTTCTTCACCGAGCCGCCCAGCGCGTCGCCGAGCTCGGCGAGCACACCGCGTCCCACGACCACGTCGTAGCCCGACTCGCCGCCGACCCTGATCGCCGTGCGCTCGTCGCCTGCCGTCATCGTTCTCCTCCGAAGCGCTCGGTGATGTCGTCGACGATCCGACCGACCGAGCGCCGGGAGGTGTCGATGGTGAGGTCGGCGACCGCCGCGTACAGCGGACGCCGGGCCTCGAGAATGGCCGACCAGCGGTCGAGCCCGCCGTCGGCGATGAGCGGCCGGTTGCCGCCGGCGAGCCGCGGGGCGACGGCCTCGCGCGAGACCTGCAGCCACACGACGGCGAGGCGGGCGAGGTCGTCACGGGTGTCGTCGTGCAGCACGGCGCCGCCCCCGAGCGAGACGACGGCCTCCTCGCGGAGCGCCTCGGCGACCACCTCGCGTTCGATCACGCGGAAGTACTCCTCGCCCTCACGGGCGAAGATCTCGTCGATGGCGCCGTAGCGCTCGGCGATGCGGGCGTCGGTGTCGATGAACGGCGCGCCCGCCGTGGCGGCGAGCCGCTGCCCGACCCGCGACTTGCCGGCCCCCATCGGTCCGACGAGCACGAGGGGAAGCCCGATGCGGGGCTGGTCAGACACGTGCATCGGCCGCGCCCGGAGCCCCGGCGGTGCGCAGGGTCTCGGGGATCGCGGCGAGGTACGACTCGAGGTTGCGGCGCGTCTCGTCGACCGAGTCGCCGCCGAACTTCTCGAGCACGGCGTTCGCGAGGGTGAGGGCGACCATCGCCTCGGCGACGACCCCCGCGGCGGGCACCGCGCACACGTCGGAACGCTGATGGTGGGCCGCTGCGGGCTCGCCGGTGGCGACGTCGATCGTGGGCAGCGCGTGCGGCACGGTCGCGATGGGCTTCATTCCGGCGCGGACCCGCAGCACCGTGCCGGTCGACATGCCGCCCTCGGTGCCGCCCGCGCGATCGCTCGCGCGCACGATCCGGCCGTCGGCCGTGTGCAGCTCGTCGTGCGCGACCGATCCGCGGCGGCGCGTCGTCTCGAAGCCGTCACCGACCTCGACGCCCTTGATGGCCTGGATTCCCATGAGCGCCGCGGCGAGCTGCGCGTCGAGGCGGCGGTCCCAGTGCACGTGCGAGCCGAGGCCCGGCGGAACGCCGTAGGCGAGCACCTCGACGACGCCGCCGAGCGTGTCGCCCGACTTGTGCGCGTCGTCGACCTCGGCGACCATGCGAGCGCTCGTCTCGGCGTCGAAGCAGCGCAGCGGATCGGCGTCGACCGCATCGACGTCGGACGGCGACGGCAGCGCGGCGCCCTCGGGCACGCGCACCGGGCCGATCGAGAGGGTGTGCGCGATCGTCTGGATGCCGAGCTCGGCGAGGAACGACTTCGCGATCGCGCCGAGCGCGACCCGGGCGGCCGTCTCGCGGGCGCTCGCCCGCTCGAGCACGGGGCGGGCCTCGTCGAAGCCGTACTTCTGCATGCCGACCAGGTCGGCATGGCCGGGGCGGGGTCGGGTGAGCGGCGCACCGCGCCCGCGACCGAGGCGCTCGGCGTCGATCGGCTCGGGGCTCATCACCTCCTGCCACTTCGGCCATTCGGTGTTGCCGACGCGCACGGCGATCGGGCTGCCGAGGCTCAGACCGTGGCGGACGCCGCCCGAGATCGCCAGCTCGTCCTGCTCGAACTTCATGCGCGCCCCGCGGCCGTAGCCGAGCTTGCGGCGCGCAAGATCGGCGCGGATGGAATCGAGTGAGACGGGGATACCGGCGGGAAGACCCTCGAGGATCGCGACGAGCTCAGGCCCGTGCGACTCTCCGGCAGTGAGCCAACGGAGCATGACTCCTATCCTTCCACAGCGTCAGGCGACGGACTCGCGCATGACGGTGAGCACGTCATGCTCGTCGGTCAGCTCAGCGAAAGGATCTCCGTTCACGAAGATGCGGATCTGCAGGAGCGCCTGGTGCAGCAGCATGCCGAGACCGTGCACGACCGTGCCGTCGGCGTCGAGCCACGCCCGTGCGAGCTCACTCGGCCACGGATCGTAGGCGACGTCGAGGAGGACGGCGCCCGCCACGAGGGCCGCCGAGGGCACGACGCCGAGATCGGTGCCGCCGGGCACGGTGCTGATGACGAGTTCGCCGGCGGCCGCAGCGGCGCCGCCGCCGGGCTCGTCGGCGAGCGAAGCGATCGGATGCTCCGTCGTGACCAGACCGGCGCGGTGTCCGAGCGATTCGAGCTCGGCGGCGGAGCCCGGCCGGCGCACGAGCACCCGCACCTCTTCGGCCCCGAGTTCGGCCATCGCGACGAGCGCCGACGCGGCCGTCGCGCCCGCGCCGATGAGCGTTCCACGGCGGACCCTGCCGACCCCGGACTCCTGGAGCGTGCGCACGATGCCCCCGACGTCGGTGTTGAAGCCGAGGCGCCGCCCGCCGTCGAGGAGCACCGTGTTCGCCGCGCCGGTGAGCGCTGCGAGCTCGTCGACCTCGTCGAGCAGGGGCAGCACGTCCTGCTTGAGCGGCATCGTGAGCGAGAGACCCCGCCACGCGGCATCCAGCCCGTCGAGGAACGCCGGGAGGTGCTCGCCGGTGACCTCGGCCGCCGAGTACTCCCAGTCGAGGCCGAGCCGGGCGTACGCGGCGCGATGCAGCGCGGGGCTCTTCGAATGCGAGATCGGCGAGCCGAGCACCGCGAGGCGGGCGCTCGGGCCCGCGCCGGGCGTCGCCCGAGACTCAGCCATACTCGGGGTGCTCCTCCATCCAGGCGAGCCACTTCTCGACCGCGGCGTCGTGCTGTTCGACGGTCTCGGAGAAGATCGTCTCGCCGGTGTCGAGGTTCCAGGTCACGAAGAAGAGCCACGGCCCGTCGGCGGGATGCACCGCCGCATCGATCGCGAGATCGCCCGGGTTCGAGATCGGCCCGACCGGCAGCCCCGGATGCACGTAGGTGTTGTACTTGTTCGCCGGGTCGGCGCGCTCGGCGTCGGTCGTCGTGACGAGGTGCGTGTTGCCCGTGCCGTAGGCGACCGTCGCGTCGGACTGCAGCAGCCCGCTCTCCCACTTCGCCGGGTCGAGGCGGTTCAGGAACACGCGCGAGACCTTGTAGAAGTCGTCCTTCAGCCCCGCCTCGCGCTGCACGAGCGCCGCGAGCACGATCGTCTTCCACCGGTCGGCGGGTGCGACGCCGGCCTCGTCGAGCGCCTGGAACTGCCGGTCGACGAGCGTCTGCAGCACGGCATGCGCGTCGAGGTTCGGGTCGAGCGTGTACGTCGCCGGGAACAGGAAGCCCTCGAGGCTCGTGGCCTCGGCGGGCAGCCCGTAGTCCGCGGGCGGCTCGGCCGCAGCGGCCTGCAGCTCTTCGAGCGGGATGCCCGTGCCCTCGGAGATGCGCGGCAGCGCATCGACGGTCGCCGTGCCCTCGGGGATCACGAAGGTGTTCTCGAGCTTGTTCGCGGGGTCGACGAGCGCGTCGAGCGCCGCCTTCGCGCTCATCTGTTCGGCCAGGCGGTACGCGCCCGGGTAGAACACCGGAGCCGTGGCGGCCTCGTCGATCGCCTCGAGGAAGGCGTCGGTCGAGGCCACGACGTCGGCGTCGACGAGGTTCGCGCCGATCGACTCGCCCGTGTCGCCCTCGTGGATCATGAAGACGAGCTCGCCGGTGCCCGTGCCCTCGTAGTCGGCCGCCGGCTGGAAGCGCTCGATCACCGCGTTGATCGGCCCCTGCAGGAAGAAGAACGCGCCGACGCCGAGCGCTGCGACGACCAGCAGGCCGATGAGGCAGCCCCACGCGCCGCGACGGCGCGGCTTCTCGTCGTGGTCGTGATCGTAGGGGTCGGATGCCGCGGCCCGGCGTTCGGCGCGCGAGGGCTTGCGCCGCGCGGGCTCGGGTTCGGGGTCGGCCATCGGATCGAGCGACTGGTGCGGGTCGCCGAGGAGGTCGGCGAACGGCGACGCCGAGGCGGCCGGCGCAGGTGCCGCTGCAGGCTCGGGGCGCGGCACGATCGGCGGCGCCTCCCCCGCGAGGTGAGCGTCGAATGCGGAACGCGGCTGAGCGGGCGCGGCGGGCTGTGGGGCTGCGGCCGGCTCGGGGAACGACGGCGACGTCTGCGGTCGGCGCAGCTCCAGCTGAGGCTGCTGCGGCGGCGGCGCGGTCTCAGGACGGGCGGGAACGGCCGGCTGAGGGGGCTGGAATGCTTGGGGCTCAGCGGCTGCGGCGCTCCCGGCCTCGGCCTGCGCGGCCGCCCGCTGCTCCGCCTCGCGGATCTCGCGACGTGTCATCGGCCGCGCGCCGGCAGGAGGCGTCGCACCGGTCGTCGGGGCGCTCACGGCGCCCGTCGTCGGTGCGCTCACGGCGCCCGTCGTCGGTGCGTCGCTGCCGAGCAACGCACGCCAATCGGCAGCGAGGGCGTCGGCGTCGGGGTGCTCTGGGGGGAGCTGGGTCACAGGGGTGGGAGCCCTTCGTCGAGGTCGAGCACGCGGCCGGGTGCGTGGCCTGCGGCCCGCTCGGCGTCGATCGCGTGTTGCAGAATGATAACGGCTGCGACTTGGTCGACGATGGGACGCTGCTTCTTCGACGACTTCCCGCTCGCGCGCAGCGCCTGCTGGGCGCTCACCGTCGAGAGCCGTTCGTCGACGAGGCGCACCGGAAGCCCTCCCCCGGCGCGCCCGAGCCGCTCGGCGAACGCGAGCGCGTCGTCGGTCGACGGGGTCGACCCACCCGAGAGCGAGAGCGGCAGCCCGACCACGAACTCGATCGCGTCGTACTCGCCCGCCAGTTCGACGATGCGACGTAGGTCTGCGTCGCCGTCGTTCGCGCGGGCGACGGTCTCGATCGGCACCGCGAGCAGACCGCCTGCGTCGCACCGCGAGACCCCGATGCGCGCGCGTCCGACGTCGATGCCGAGCCGGGCCCCGGAGCGCATGCCGCGACTACCCGCCGAGGCCGCGTCGCACGGCCTCGAGCGCGGCCGGGATCGCCGACGCGTCGGTGCCGCCGCCCTGGGCGAGGTCGGGCTTGCCGCCGCCACCACCGCCGAGCACGCCGGCCGCCGCCTTCGCCAGGGCCCCGGCGTTCGCGCCGTGATCGCGCGCCGCCGGCGAGGTCGCCACGATCGCGAGAGGCTTGCCGCCGACCTCGCCCGCGAGCGCCACGACGCTCGCCGCGTCGCCGAGCTGGCCACGGACCGACAGCGCGAGTGAACGCAGCTCATCACCGGAGCCGAGCTGCCCGACCGACTCGGCCACGAGCAGCACCTCGCCGACCCGGCCGGCCTTCGCCGCGAGCGCCGGCACCCGGTCGTTCAGGGCCTTCGCCTCGAACGCCTGGATCTTCTTCTCGGCGGACTTGAGGTTCGCCACGAGTTCGCCGACGCGGTCGACGAGTTGCTCGGGGCGGGTCTTCAGCGACGCGGTGAGCTCGTTCACGAGTGCTCGCTCAGCTGCGAAGCGACGGAACGCCTCGAGGCCGACGAGCGACTCGACACGGCGGTTCGAGGCGCCGACCGACGACTCGCCGACGATGTTGATCATGCCGATCTCGGCGCTCGTCGACACGTGCGTGCCGGCGCAGAGCTCGCGCGACCACGGGCCGCCGATGTCGACGACACGCACGACGTCGCCGTACTTCTCGCCGAACAGCGCCATGGCGCCGAGGGACTTGGCCTCGTCGAGCGGCATCTCGCGCGTGACGACCTGCAGATTGTCGCGGATGGCGGCGTTCGAGATCTCCTCGAGCTCGCTGCGCGTCTCCGCCGAGAGCGCGGAGTTCCAGCCGTAGTCGAGGCGCAGGTAACCGGCCTTGTTGAACGAGCCCGATTGGTGGGCGTTCGGGCCGAGCACCTGGCGGAGCGCGGCGTGCACGATGTGCGTGCCCGAGTGCGCCTGGGTCGCGCCGCGACGGTAGTCCTCGTCGACGAGGCTCGTCGCGCGCTCGCCCACGCCGACCTCGCCCGAGGCGACCTTGACGGTGTGACTGATGAGCCCCTTCACGGGCTTCTGCACGTCGAGCACCTCGAGTTCGAAGCCGTCGCCGACGATGCGGCCCTGGTCGGGCGCCTGCCCGCCCGACTCGGCGTAGAGCGCGGTCTCGGCGAGGATGACCTCGGCGGTCTGCCCCGCGACGGCCCGCTGCGCGGGTCGGCCGTCGACGAGCAGGCCGAGCACGCTCGACTCGGTCGCGAGCTCGGAGTAGCCGGTGAAGACGGTCTCGCCCTTCGCACGGAAGTCGGCGTACACCGAGAGATCGGCGAGCACCTTCTTCTTCGACTTCGCATCGGCCTTCGCGCGGGTGCGCTGCGCCGTCATGAGCTCGTCGAAGGCGGCGCGGTCGACCGCGAGGCCGGCCTCTTCTGCCATCTCGAGCGTCAGCTCGATGGGGAAGCCGTACGTGTCGTGCAGCAGGAACGCGGTGTCGCCCGCGAGCTCCGCGTGTCCCGCGTCCTTCGTCTTCGATACGGCGAGGTCGAGGATCGAGGTGCCGGACGACAGCGTGCGGAGGAACGTCTCCTCCTCGCCGAGCGCGAGCTGCTCGATGTGGGCGTAGTCGCGCGCGACCTCGGGGTAGGCGGCCTTCATCGCGTCGCGCGATGCGGCGAACAGCTCGCGGAACGTCGGACCCTCGACCCCGAGCAGGCGCATCGCCCGGATGCTGCGGCGGAGCAGACGACGCAGGATGTACCCGCGCCCCTCGTTCGACGGGCTCACGCCGTCGCTCATGAGCATGAGCGCCGAGCGCACGTGGTCGGCGATGACGCGCATGCGCACGTCGTCTTCGCGGTCGGCGCCGTAGCGGCGGCCCGAGATCTCGGATGCGCGGTCGAGGACGGGCCGAACCTGGTCGATCTCGTACATGTTGTCGACGCCCTGCTTGAGGAATGCGACGCGCTCGAGCCCCATGCCGGTGTCGATGTTCTTCTTCGGCAGCTCCTTCACGACGGTGAAGTCGGTCTTCGACTTCACGTCGGTGATGAGGTACTGCATGAACACGAGATTCCAGATCTCGACGTAGCGGTCGTCGTCGGTCGCGGGGCCGCCGTCGATGCCGTACGCCGGGCCGCGGTCGAAGAAGATCTCGGAGCAGGGGCCCGCGGGGCCGGGCTGCCCGGTGTGCCAGTAATTGGTCTCCTTGCCGAGCCGCTGGATTCGCTCGTCGGGCAGACCCGCGACGCGCTTCCAGATCTCGATCGCCTCGTCGTCGTCCTCGTAGACGGTGACCCAGAGATCGTCGGGCGAGAAGCCGTACCCGCCGGCCGATTCGGCGGAGGTGAGCAGCTCCCACGCCATCGAGATGGCGCCTTCCTTGAAGTAGTCGCCGAAGGAGAAGTTGCCGTTCATCTGGAAGAACGTGCCGTGACGCGGCGTCTTGCCGACCTCTTCGATGTCGTTGGTGCGGATGCACTTCTGCACGCTCGTCGCGCGCGGGTACGGGGCCGGGACGATGCCCGTGAGGTACGGCACGAAC
The DNA here is from genome assembly GCF_009749405.1 of Agromyces lapidis. Classification (GTDB taxonomy): domain Bacteria; phylum Actinomycetota; class Actinomycetes; order Actinomycetales; family Microbacteriaceae; genus Agromyces; species Agromyces lapidis. The sequence continues at coordinate 263,490 of NZ_WBIQ01000006.1, read as the reverse complement.
GGCACCATGCCGGCGACGGTGAAGAGCAGCGTCGGGTCGTCGGAGACGAGCGAGGCCGAAGGGACGACGGTGTGACCGCGCTCGGCGAAGAAGTCGAGCCAACGCTGGCGGATGTCGGCAGTCTGCATGGTTCCGTTCTGGGGTCGCGCCCGGGAGTCCGGGCCGGAGGGGAGGGTGAGGGTTGGCTCAGCGAGCGGCCGAGGCGTCGCCGTCGGCGCGCAGCTCGGCATCGCGAGCGTGATAACCCTCGGCGATGGCGTTGCCGAAGGCGCGGGCCTTCGCGTCGATCGACGAGAAGAAGTCGCGACCCTGCTTGGTCTGGTTGACCTGGTGCGCGACCACGAAACCGGCCGCGACGCCGACGGTGAACCACAGCATGCTCTTCACGGGTGCTCCCTCTTCGTTCTTTCGCCGGCGCGGTGCGCTCGGCACGCCTCGAATCAGTCTAGCGGCGAGCGGGCGACCCTCGCCGGGAACGCAACAGGGGCCGCGGGAAACCCCGCGACCCCTGTTCGAGACGACTCGCGTCAGCGAGCGGCGTAGTACTCGACGACGAGCTGCACGTCGCAGGTCACGGGGACCTCGGCGCGCTTCGGGCGACGCACGAGACGCGCCTGGAGCTTGTCGAGCTCGACCTCGAGGTAGCCCGGAACCTTGGGGAGCACGTCGACGTGACCACCGGCGGCGGCGACCTGGAACGGCTCGGTGCCCTCGCTGCGCGACTTGACGTGCACGAGCTGGCCCGGCTTCACGCGGAAGGAGGGGCGGTCGACGAGCTGGCCGTCGACGAGGATGTGACGGTGCACGACGAACTGGCGGGCCTGCGTGATGGTGCGGGCGAAGCCGGCACGGAGCACGAGGGCGTCGAGACGCATCTCGAGCAGCTCGACGAGGTTCTCACCGGTCTGGCCGGCGGTGCGCTTGGCCTCGACGTAGGCGATCTTCAGCTGCTTCTCGCGGATGCCGTACTGGGCGCGGAGACGCTGCTTCTCGCGCAGACGCACGGCGTAGTCGCTGTCCTGCTTGCGCTTGGTGCGGCCGTGCTCACCGGGAGCGTAGGGGCGCTTCTCCATGTAGCGGGCGGCCTTCGGGGTGAGGGCGACGCCGAGCGCACGGGAGAGGCGGGTCTTGCTGCGTGACTGGTTCGACACGAATGTCCTTTCGGAAGAATCTCAAGTGAATCGCCGGCACGTTCGTGCGCCGGAAATCTGTGTCAGAGGGATTCGCCAGGGGTGGATCGGCTACAGATCGCACCCACTCGCCGGTGACCCTCTCGCAGCCGCGCTCGAGGATCTGGCTTCAGGCCAGCGACCATCGTACCATGCGGGGCATGAGCGCTCAGCGCCCGCCTCGAACGATCCGGCGGAGCTTCGCGAGCCGTGCCGAGACCTCGCGCTCGTTGCCGTGCTCGGTCGGTTCGTAGTAGACGGCGCCGCGAAGCGTGTCGGGCAGGTACTCCTGGGCGACCACTCCGATCGCGTCGTCGTGGGGGTAGCGGTAGCCCTTGCCGTGCCCGAGTCGCTTCGCGCCCGGGTAGTGCGCGTCACGGAGGTGCTTCGGGACGCGCCCGGCCTTGCCCGCGCGCACGTCGGCGATCGCCTTGTCGATGCCGAGGTACGCCGCGTTCGACTTCGGCGCGGTCGCGAGGTGCACGACCGCCTGCGCGAGCGGGATGCGCCCCTCGGGCATGCCGATGAACTGCACGGCATCGGCCGCGGCGACGGCGACGCCGAGCGCCTGCGGGTCGGCGAGCCCGATGTCTTCGGAGGCGAGGACGATGATGCGCCGGGCGATGAAGCGCGCGTCCTCTCCCGCCTCGATCATGCGGGCGAGGTAGTGCAGCGCGGCATCGACGTCGCTGCCGCGCACCGACTTGATGAAGGCGCTGATGACGTCGTAGTGCTCGTCGCCGTTGCGGTCGTAGCGCAGCAGGGCGCGGTCGACGGCACGCGCGACGATGTCGGCGGTGATGCGGGGCGTTGCGGATGCCTCGGCGTCGTCGCCGGCCGCCGGCTCCCCCGGCTCGCCATCGTCGGATTCGCCCTCGCCGCCGGGCTCGATGTCGCCGCTCGCCGCCGCCGACTCCGCCGACCCGGCACCGGCTGCGGGCATCGCCGCGGCCGAGACCGCCGCGGCCTCGAGCGCGGTCAACGCCCGCCGCGCATCGCCCGAGGCGAGACGCACGATCGCCGCACGCGCCTCGGGATCGAGCTCCACCTTGCCGGCGAGGCCGCGGGCGTCGGCGACGGCGCGGTCGACGAGCAGGCCGAGGTCGTCGTCGCTCAGCAGCTCGAGCGTGAGCAGCAGCGAGCGCGACAGCAGCGGCGAGATCACCGAGAACGACGGGTTCTCGGTCGTCGCGGCGACGAGGATGACCCAGCCGTTCTCGACCCCCGGCAGCAGTGCGTCCTGCTGGGCCTTCGTGAACCGGTGGATCTCGTCGAGGAAGAGCACCGTCGACAGCCCGTACAGGTCGCGGCTGGCCCGGGCCTCCTCCATCACCTGACGCACGTCGCGCACGCCCGCGGTCACCGCGGAGAGCTCGACGAACTTGCGCCCCGACGAGCGCGCGATCGACTGGGCCAACGTCGTCTTGCCGGTGCCGGGCGGCCCCCAGAGGATCACCGAGACCGAGCCCGATTCGCCCGATCGGTCGCCCGCGAGCGCGACGAGCGGCGAGCCCGGTGTCAGCAGATGACGTTGTCCGGCGACCTCGTCGAGGCTCGTCGGACGCATGCGCACCGCGAGCGGCGTCGCGCCTGAGCGCAGCCCCGGACCGGATTCGACCATGGATTCAAGCGTAGTCGTGGCATCCGACACCGAATCCCAGCCGCCCTCCCGCGGTGCGGCGATTGGTGCGGTCACGCGGGCTTAAGTAGAGTCGGCTCGCAGGATTCCGGAGAAGGAGCAGGCGTGGCATCGAACGACCGACAGGCGCGCGAGGAACGCGCGCGCCTGCGCACCTACCAGGCACGGCAAGAGGTCCACGCCGGCAAGCAGCGGCGGCGGAGCCGCGACAACCTGATCGCGGTCCTCGCGCTGGTCGTCGTGCTCGCACTCGCAGTGGGCGCGCAGCTCTTCTTCTTCAACGGCGGCCCCGGCACCCCCGAGCCCGTTGCGAGCGAGACCCCCGCCCCCACCGAGGCGGCCGGTGAGAACCAGGGCGAGGTGCCGAGCCCCGACCTCGCCGAGGGGCGCACCTGGACGGGGACGCTGACCCTCAACGACATCCCGCTCGGCGTCGAGCTCGACGGTGCCGCGGCGCCCCAGGCGGTCGCGAGCGAGATCAGCCTGATCCAGTCGGGCTTCTACGACGATGTCTCCTGCCACCGGCTCACCACGGAGGGGCTCTACGTGCTGCAGTGCGGCGACCCCGACGGCACCGGCGGCGGCGGCCCCGGGTACAGCTACGGGCCGGTCGAGAACGCCCCCGCCGACGGCGTCTACCCCGCAGGCACGCTCGCCATGGCACGGCAGTCGAACAACGGCTACAGCCACGGCAGCCAGTTCTTCATCGTGTACGAGGACACGACCCTGCCCACCGACTCCGCGGGCGGCTACACCGTGATCGGACAGGTCACGAGCGGGCTCGACGCACTGCGCGCGGGCGTCATCGACCAGGGCGTGGCCGACGGCGCGACCGACGGCGCGCCCGTGGTGCCGACGACGATCACCGGCTTCACGATCGAGTGAGCACCGCGCCGCCGCCGAGCGGTGCAATAGGCTTGACAGCACACGCCGCCGTACCGGCGGCATCCGACCTGCAAAGGGTGAGGCCGTGACCGAATCAGATCAGCAACCGTGGGGCCGCGTCGACGAGACGGGCACCGTGTTCGTCCGCACGAGCGACGGCGAGCGGGAGGTCGGTCAGTACCCCGACGCAACGCCTGAAGAGGCCCTCGCCTACTTCGAGCGCAAGTACGCCGACCTCGCCGGCCAGGTGGGGCTGCTCGAGCAGCGCGTTCGCCGCGGGGCTCCCGCCGCCGATGTCGCCAAGGCCGTCTCGACGCTCTCGACTTCGGTGGCCGACGCGCACGCCGTCGGCGACCTCGAGTCGCTCTCGCGTCGCCTCGAGGCGCTCTCGGGCACCACGAAGGAGCTCACCGAGCAGCAGCAGGCCGAGGCCAAGGCCGCCCTCGAGGTCGCCGTCGCCGAACGCACGACGATCGTCGAGCAGGCCGAGGCCCTCGCAGCGCAGGACCCGGCGAAGACGCAGTGGAAGCAGGCGACCGCCGAGCTCGACGCGCTCTTCGCGAGTTGGCAGCGCCACCAGCAGGACGGCCCCCGCCTGCCGAAGAACGACGCCAACGAACTGTGGAAGCGGTTCCGTGCCGCCCGCTCGACGATCGAGCAGCACCGCAAGGCGTTCTTCGCCGAGCTCGACGCCGCGCACCGCGACGTGCGCACGCGCAAGCAGCGCCTCATCGAACGCGCCGAGGCGCTCGCACCCCGCGGCGCCGACGCGGTCGGCGACTACCGGAGCCTCCTCGACGAGTGGAAGCAGGCGGGCCGCGCCGGCAAGAAGCTCGACGACCAGCTCTGGGCGAAGTTCAAGGCCGCCGGCGACGTGCTCTTCAGTGCGAAGGCCGAGATCGACGCGAAGGACGACGAGGAGTACCGTGCCAACCTCGACGAGAAGCTCGTGCTGCTCACCGAGGCCGAGGCGCTGCTCACCGAGACCGACGCGAAGCAGGCCCGCGCCGCGCTGAACCGCGTCCAGCGCAAGTGGGACGAGATCGGCAAGGTCCCCCGCGACCAGGTGCGCGCGGTCGAGGACCGACTTCGCAAGGTCGAGAACCACGTCCGCTCGCTCGAGGACGAGCGCTGGCAGCGCGAAGACCCTGAGAAGAAGGCTCGCTCGGAAGGCATGCTCGGCCAGCTCAACGACGCGATCGAGAAGCTCGAGTCCGAGGTCGCGGCCGCCGAGGCCGCCGGCGACGCGAAGGCGGCCGCTGCTGCGCGCGAGGCCCTCGATGCCCGACGCGCCTGGCTCAAGGCCGTCGGCGGCTGATCCGCCGACTCCTCCGCACCGTTTCGAGGGAGGCGGGATTCTCCACAGAATCCCGCCTCCCTCGCTCGTTCCCGTGCGGATGCCCCAGCATGGGCAGATGGCTCGACTCCCCCAGGTGCTCGGCACCGACGACCTTCCGCTCGCCGAGCTCTGCGCCGCGCGCATCGACGGCGAGCTCTTCGTGATCGACGAGGGCTGGGCTCCGGTCGATGAGCCCGAGCTGCCGAGCACTCGAGCCGCAGCCGCCGCGCTGCGCGTGCCGAGGCGATTGATCATCGAGCGCCTCTCGGCGGCATGGGTGCACGGCGCACTCGACGTCCCGCCGCGAACGGCGCAGTTCTGCGTGCCCCTGCACGACCGCGTCGCGGTCGTCTCGAGTCCGCGCACCAGTGTGCGCGAGGTCGTCATCGACTCCGGCGATGTCCTCGAACTCGGCGGCGCACGGTGCACGACGCCGTCGCGCACCGCGTTCGATCTCCTCCGAGATGCGACGCTCGACGACTCGTTCGCCGAGCTCGTGGTGTCACGCCTCCTCGAGGCGCATGCGGGTTCGGGCGACGCGCTGCGAGCCCGTCTCGCGACGGCGCATCGGCTGCCGCACCTCGCGCTCGCTCGTGCCCGATTCGAGCGGACGAGGCCCGCGGGCGTCGCCGTCGATGCCGCTCGCCAGGCGGTGGCCTCTGGCCCGGGCTCGGGCTCGGACTCGGGCTCGGATCAGCCGTCGCTGACCCGGTAGACGTCGTAGACGGCGTCGATCCGTCGCACCGCGTTGAGCACGCGATCGAGATGCGTCGTGTCGCCCATCTCGAAAACGAATCGGCTGAGCGCGAGGCGGTCGGTCGAGGTCGACACGTTGGCCGAGAGGATGTTGACGTGATGCTCGGAGAGCACGCGCGTCACGTCGGAGAGCAGCCCGGCCCGGTCGAGCGCCTCGATCTGGATCTGCACGAGGAAGACGCTCTTGGAGCTCGGCGCCCACTCGACGTCGATCATCCGCTCGGGTTCGCGCAGGAGCGACTGCACATTGTGGCAGTTCGCCTGGTGCACCGAGACGCCGGCTCCGCGGGTGACGAATCCGACGATCTCGTCGCCGGGCACCGGGGTGCAGCAGCGCGCGAGCTTCACGAGGATGTCAGGCGCACCGCGAACGAGCACGCCCGACTCGGCATGCCGTGGCAGCGGCCGCGTGCGGACCGGCAGCGGCAGGTCGGGTTCATCGACGTCATCGACATCGCGTACCAGCGCGACGACCTTCTCGAGCACCGACTGCGTCGAGACGTGCCCCTCGCCGACGGCGGCATAGAGCGACGACACATCGTCGTAACGCAGCAGTGCGGCGACCTCGGCGAACGACTCCTGGCTCATGAGCTTCTGCAGCGGAAGGTTCTGCTTGCGCATCGCGCGGGCGATCGAGTCGCGCCCCTGCTCGATCGCCTCGTCACGACGTTCCTTCGTGAACCACTGACGGATCTTGTTGCGAGCACGGGGGCTCTTGACGAAGTTGAGCCAGTCCTTGCTCGGGCCGGAGTCGGGGTTCTTCGAGGTGAAGACCTCGACCACGTCGCCGCTCGACAGCTCGCTCTCGAGCGGCACGAGCCGGCCGTTCACCTTGGCGCCCATCGTGCGGTGGCCGACCTCGGTGTGCACGGCATACGCGAAGTCGACGGGGGTCGCACCCGCCGGCAGGCCGATGACCCGCCCCTTCGGGGTGAAGACGTAGACCTCCTTCGCGCCGATCTCGAAGCGGAGCGAGTCGAGGAACTCCCCCGGGTCGGCCGTCTCGGCCTGCCAGTCGGAGATGTGCGCGAGCCAGGCCATGTCGGTCTCGCTCTGCATCGCGGGGCCGCCCGAGGACTTGCCGGTGGTCTGCTCCTTGTACTTCCAGTGCGCGGCGACACCGTACTCGGCGCGCTGGTGCATGTCGTGGGTGCGGATCTGGAGCTCGACCGCGCGGCCCTTCGGTCCCAGAACCGTGGTGTGCAGCGACTGGTAGAGGTTGAACTTCGGCGTGGCGATGTAGTCCTTGAAGCGGCCGGGCAGCGGCGTCCACCTGGCGTGGATGGCACCGAGCACGGCATAGCAGTCGCGCACCGAGTTCACGAGCACGCGAATGCCGACGAGGTCGTAGATCTCGTCGAAGTCGCGGCCCCTGACGATCATCTTCTGATAGATCGAGTAGTACTGCTTCGGACGGCCGACGACCTTGCCGCGGATCTTCGCCGCCTTGAGGTCGTCGTTGACGAGGTCGATGACGTTCTGGACGAACTCTTCGCGCTGCGGCGTACGCTGCTTGACGAGACTCTCGATCTCGGCGTAGAGCTTCGGGTAGAGCACCGCGAACGAGAGGTCCTCGAGCTCCCACTTGATCGCCTGGATGCCGAGACGGTGCGCGAGCGGCGCGTAGATCTCGAGCGTCTCGGTCGCCTTGCGACTCGCCGAAGCTGCCGGCACGAAGCCCCAGGTGCGCGCGTTGTGGAGGCGGTCGGCGAGCTTGATGATCAGCACTCGGATGTCCTTCGACATCGCGACGATCATCTTGCGGACGGTCTCGGCCTGGGTGGAGTCGCCGTACTTGACCTTGTCGAGCTTCGTGACGCCGTCGACGAGCATCGCGATCTCGTCGCCGAAGTCGGCTCGCACCTCATCGAGGGTGTACGCCGTGTCTTCGACCGTGTCGTGCAGCAGTGCCGCAGCGACGGTCTTCGACCCGATGCCGAGATCGGCGAGGATCTGCGCCACCGCGATCGGATGGGTGATGTACGGCTCGCCGCTCTTGCGCTTCTGCCCTTCATGCGCACGGTCGGCGACCGTGTACGCCCGCTCGACCAGCGCGAGGTCGGCCTTCGGATGGTGCATCCGCACCGTGCGAAGAAGCGTGTCGACGGCTCCCGAAGGCTGCGCCTTCGAGAAGATCCGCGGCACCAGGCGGCGCAGCGAAGCGGTTGAGTTGACCCCGGTCTCCGTCACGCCTCACCTCCAGAACTCAATTATCACCGCTCCGGAGGGTGAGGCGTGCACGGGGAGGAACGCCGGGGGCGAACGTCATGCGGTCGGCAGGGCCTCTGCCGAGGCCGAAGCCCCGGCGCGCTCGCGCTCCTTCAGCACCTTCTGGTCGTGTCGGCGGATCGCCGGCTCACCCTCGCGCAGCTGCGAATACAGCGGCGCCGCGAGGAACACGGTCGACCAGGTGCCGACCAGGATGCCGATGAGCAGAGCCAGCGAGATGTCGCGGAGCGTGTCGGCACCGAGCACACCGGCACCGATGAAGAGGATCGCCGCGACCGGCAGTGCTGCGACCACGCTCGTGTTGATGGAACGCACCAGAGTCTGATTGACGGCGAGGTTCACCGACTCGGCGAAGGTGCGACGCGACTCCTGCCCGTCTTCGGCGGTGTTCTCACGGATCTTGTCGAAGACCACGACGGTGTCGTAAAGCGAGTAGCTGAGGATCGTGAGGATACCGATCATCGCCGCGGGGCTGATCTCGAAGCCGACCGCGGCATAGATGCCCGTCGTCACGACGAGGTCGACCATGAGCGCGATGATCGCCGCCGCCGACATCTTCCACGTGCGGAAGTACAGCGCCATGACGACTGCGGCGAGCAGCACGAAGGCGATCAGGCCGAGTACGGCCTGCCGGGTGACATCGGCACCCCAGGTCGGACCGATGAACGAACTCGTCACCTCGGACTCGGGCACGTCGTAGGCCTCGGCCAGCGCCGTGCTCACCTCGTGCGACTCGTCCTGCGAGAGCTGGTCGGTCTGCACGCGCACACCGGTGCCGCCGACGACGGTGACCTTCGTGGTCGCTTCGGGTACCACCGACTCGACGGCCTCGATCGCGGGCTCGGCGGTGGCGTTCTCGACGCCGGAGATCTGGAACTGCGATCCGCCGCGGAACTCGATGCTGAAGTTCACCCCGGTGAAGAGCGGGACGACGACCGAGAGCAGCACGAACACGCCGATGATCGCGTACCACTTCTTGCGGCCGCCGACGAAGTTGAACGAGCGCTTGCCGGTGTAGAGGTCATTGCCGAAGGTGGTCAGACGGTTCGCCATCAGGACTCCTTCCCTTCGTTCGAAGTATCGCCGGCACCGACCGCCGCGGCCTTCCGCTCGGCGATCGTCTGGCGCCGCTGCGCCTCCTTGGCGCTCGAGGCCGCCTTCTTGCCCGCCACCTCGGCGGTGGGCTTGCGGAACTCGGCACGGCCCCGGTAGACGGCACCGAGCGCGTTCGGGTCGAGACCCGACCACGGGTTGCCGCTGGAGAAGAACCGCGTCTGCGCGAGCAGTTGCAGCATCGGGTGGGTGAAGAGGATCACGACGATGACGTCGATGACCGTGGTGATACCGAGCGTGTAGGCGAAGCCCTTGACGCTGCCGACCGCGAGGATGAACAGCACGACCGCGGCGAGGAGGTTCACGCCCTTCGAGGCGAGGATCGTGCGGAACGCGCGCTTCCAGCCGGCCTCCACGGCTCCGACGAGCGGGCGGCCGTCGCGGAGCTCGTCTCGGACTCGTTCGAAGTACACGATGAACGAGTCGGCCGTGAAACCGATCGCCACGATGAGGCCGGCGATGCCCGCGAGCGAGAGGCGATAGCCTTCGCGCCACGACAGGATCGTGATCGTGAGGTAGGTGATGACCGCCGCGATCACGAGCGACGCGATCGTCACGGAGCCGAGCGCACGGTACTGGAACAGCGTGTAGATGACGACGAGGATGAGGCCGATGAGGCCTGCGAGCAGGCCCGACTGGAGCTGCGAGGTGCCCAGCGTCGGCGAGATCGTCTCGGTCGACTGCACCGTGAAGCTGATCGGGAGCGCACCGAACTTGAGCTGGTCGGCGAGCGCCTTCGAGCTCTCCTGGGTGAAGCTGCCGGTGATCTGCGGACGGCCGTCGGTGATCGCGCCGTTCATGGCGGGAGCGGTGAGCACCGCACCGTCGAGCACGAACGCGAACTGGTCTCGGGGTGTCTGGCCCTGGAGGCCGAACAGTCGGGTCGAGACCTTCGCGAAGTCCTCGGTGCCCTCATCGTCGAAGACGATGTTGACGGCCCACTGGCCGGTGGAGGCGCCGGTCTGCGTCTGCACCATGCCGTTCGTCGCGTCGACGATGTTCTCGCCGCTCGCCTCGACCGGTCCGAGCAGGTACTTCGCGGTGCGGCTCACGTCGCAGGTCACGAGCGGCTCGTCGGCCGGGGCGATCTCGGTGTTCTCGTCGAGCTGCGAGCAGTTGTACGAGTCGAACTCGGCCTGGAGTGCCGGGGTGACCCATGCCGGGTCGCTGCCGTCGGTCGGCACCGCCGTCGGCGTCGACTCGAGCTCCGTTTCGGGCGCGTCGCTCGGCGAGGGGCTCCCACTCGGCTCGATCGTCTGGTTCGTCGCCGCGTCGGCGAGCAGGACAGCGCGCAGCTCGAGCTTCGCAGACTGCTCGATGCGGGCGCGCGTCTGCTCGTCGAGCTCTCCCGGGATGCGGACGACGACGTTGTCACCCTCGGTGTTGATCTCGGCTTCGGCCACGCCGGAGGCGTCGACGCGCTGACGGATGATCGACACCGCCTGGTCGAGCTGCTCCTGCGAGACATCGGCGCCCGATTCGACCTGCGGGGCGAGGATGATCTGCGTGCCGCCCTCCAGGTCGAGCGCCAGCTTCGGGGTCCAGGAGCCTTCGCCCCAGATCACCCCGGCCGCGTTGATACCGAACAGGAGCGCGATGATGACGCCCAGCCAGGTGAGGGACCGCCAGGCCTTGCGGACGGGCGTCGGCCGGGATGACCGCTTCGATGGTGCAGCCACGTGTTCTGCTTTCTCTGCAGGAGCCCGCGCAGCAGTGCGCGGGCCGAGCCTCGGGGGTGAGTCTTAGTCGTCCGACTTCTTGGTGTCGGGCGTCTCGTCGGTGGTCGGAGTCTCGTCGGCGGCGTCGGAGACGCGCTCACCGAACTCGGGCTCGCCCTCGACCGCTGCCGGCTCCTCGTCGGTGCCCTCGGCGGGCTCGACGACGCGCGCGACGGTCTGGCGGTGCACGGTCAGGATCGTGCCGGGCGAGGTCTCGAGGAGCACCTGGTTCTCCTCTTCATCCATCGAGAGGATGGTGCCGAAGACGCCGAAGTTGGTCATCACCTTCGCACCCACCTGGACCTTCGACTGCAGTTCCTTCGCCTCGGCCTGACGCTTGCGCGAGTTGCGGAACATGAAGAAGATCAGCACCGCGAGCACGGCGAGCATGATGAGAGTGAACGGGTCGAACGTCATGAGGTTGAGATACCTTCCGGTGTGCGCGAGGCGCACGAAGTCAGTGGCGTTGAGGGACGAGCCTCAATGGATTATAGGTCATCGATCGGAAGTGCCGCTGCCGCGTCGGGAGCGGCCTCGGCGAGCCCGAAATGCCGCCACGCGGCGGGGGTCGCGACGCGCCCGCGCGGCGTGCGGGTGATGAGTCCGATGCGCACGAGGAACGGCTCGACGACCGCCTCGATCGTCTCGGCTTCTTCTCCGACGGAGACCGCGAGCGTGTTCAACCCGACCGGACCGCCGCCGAATCGAGTCAGAATCGTCTCCATCACGGCGCGGTCGAGCCGGTCGAGGCCGAGGGGGTCGACGTCGTAGAGCTCCAGCGCGGCCCGCACAGCCCCGAGATCGGCGCGGCCAGAGTGCACGAGTGCGTAGTCGCGCACGCGCCGCAGCAGCCGATTGGCGATGCGCGGGGTGCCCCGGCAGCGCCCCGCGATCTCGGCGAGTGCGGCCCGGTCGGTGTCGAGTCCGAGCATCACGGCCGCCCGTGCGAGCACCTGCTCGAGTTCGGACTCGGCGTAGAACTCGAGGTGCGCGGTGAAGCCGAAGCGATCGCGCAGCGGGTTGGGCAGGAGGCCCGCGCGCGTCGTCGCACCCACGAGGGTGAACGGTGCGAGGTCGAGCGGCACCGAAGTGGCCCCTGCCCCCTTGCCGACCATGATGTCGATGCGGAAGTCCTCCATGGCGAGGTAGAGCATCTCCTCGGCCGAACGCGCCATGCGGTGGATCTCGTCGATGAAGAGCACCTCGCCCGGCACGAGCGACGAGAGGATCGCGGCGAGATCGCCGGCATGCTGGATCGCCGGGCCGCTCGACATGCGCAGGGGGCGACCGCCCTCGTGGGCGACGATCATCGCGAGCGTCGTCTTGCCGAGGCCGGGCGGGCCGGCGAGCAGGATGTGATCGGGGGTGCGCTGCTGGATGGTCGCCGCAGTCAGGAGCAGCTGCAGCTGGCCGCGCACGCGCGTCTGCCCCACGAACTCCTCGAGACTGCGCGGGCGCAGCGCGCCTTCGAACGCGAGCTCGGCCTCGGAGGCGAGCTCGGGGTCGGTCGGATCGTCGATGCCGTTCACCGGCTCCTCCCGCCCTGCTGCGCGGGCCCGAGGCGGGCGAGCGTGAGGCGCAGCATCGTCGGCACCGAGGCGGACTCCGCCTCGCTCGCCTCGGCGAGCGTCTCGTCGAGCGCGTCTGCGGCGACCCGCTCCGTCCACCCGAGGCCGGTGAGCGCCGCGAGCACGCTGTCGGCGACCCCGCCCGAGGCGATGGGCGTCGCAGTGCTGCGCATCGTCGGCGGCGCGAGCTTGCCGGCGAGCGAGACGGTGATGAGCTTCGCCGTCTTCGGACCGATGCCGCTGACCTTGCGGAACACCGCGTCGTCTTCACGATGCACGGCCTCAGCCACCTGCTCGGGCGAGAGCGAGGAGAGCACGCCCAGCGCCGACTTCGGACCGACGCCGGTGACGCCGATCAGCAGCTCGAACACCTCGAGCTCGTCGCGCGTCGCGAAGCCGAAGATCGTGAGCGAGTCTTCGCGAACGATGAGCGAGGTGTGCACCGCGAGCTCGTGACCCTCGCGGCTCGCGAGCACGAGCGCGGGGGTGGTGTTGACCTGGAAGCCGACGCCGCCGACGTCGATGACGAGCGAACTGCCGGCTGCGGCGAGGACGCGCCCGCGGAGGGAGGAGATCACTCCTTCAGCCTACGGGCCGCCCCCGACACCGCCGCGGAGCGCTCCGCGGCGAGCCATGCCCGCTGCGCCGGGGTGAGCCCCGAGGCATCCGCCGCCGACGCCGCACCGGGTGCGCCGCCGCTCGCCGCATCGCGGATCGCGGCCCCGGCGACCCCGCCGGTGCGCCACGCGTGGCAGATCGCGAGCGCGAGCGCGTCGGCCGCGTCGGCGGGCTTCGGTACCGACTCGAGCCCGAGGATGCGCGCGACCATCGCCCCGACCTGCTTCTTGTCGGCGCGGCCGTACCCGGTGATGGCGGCCTTCACCTCGGAGGGCGTGTGCAATGCGACCGGAAGCTCGCGGCGCGCCGCGATGAGCATCGCGACGCCCGAGATCTGCGCCGTGCCCATGATCGTCGAGACGTCGGATCGAGCGAAGACCCGCTCGAGCGCGACCGCTTGCGGGCGGTGCTCCTCGAAGATCGCCTCGAGCCCGTCGGCGATTCGCGCGAGTCGCCGCTCGATCGGCGCGTCGGTCGGCGAACGCAGCACGACGACGTCGACGAGCTGCGCCGTACGGTTCGGCGAGACGTCGACCACGCCGACGCCGCATCGGGTGAGCCCGGGGTCGATGCCGAGCACCCGCACGGCGATCGGCCTACTCCGCCTCGAGCTCGGCCTGCACCTCGGGGGTGAGGTCGAAGTTGCTGTAGACGTTCTGAACGTCGTCGGAGTCTTCGAGCGCGTCGATGAGACGGAACACCTTGCGGGCCGTCTCTGCGTCGATCTCGACCTTCAGGTTCGGCACGAACTCGATGTCGGCCGACTCGTAGTCGAGCCCGGCCTCCTGCAGCGCCTTGCGGACCTCGACCATGTCGGAGGGATCGGTGACGACCTCGAAGCCCTGCGCGTGCGGTTCGATCTCTTCGGCGCCGGCCTCGAGCGCGGCCATCATGACGTCGTCTTCGGTGGTGCCCTCGCCCGAGACCACGATGACTCCCTTGCGGGTGAAGTTGTAGGCGACCGAGCCGGGGTCGGCGAGCGTGCCGCCGTTGCGGTTCAGCCCGGTGCGGACCTCGGCTGCGGCGCGGTTCTTGTTGTCGGTCAGCACCTCGACCATGAGCGCGACGCCAGACGGGCCGTACGCCTCGTAGGTGATGCTCAGGTACTCGACGGCCTCGCCGCCGATGCCGGCGCCGCGCTTGATCGCGCGATCGATGTTGTCGTTCGGCACCGAGGTCTTCTTGGCCTTCTGCACCGCGTCGTACAGCGTCGGGTTGCCGTTCAGATCGGCGCCGCCGAGCTTGGCCGCGACCTCGATGTTCTTGATGAGCTTCGCGAACGACTTCGCGCGGCGCGCGTCGATGACGGCCTTCTTGTGCTTGGTCGTCGCCCACTTGGAATGCCCGGACATGCTGCTCCTGTATCGACTTCTCGGCGGGGGCGCCCGCCGACGGTTCATTCTAGACGAGCGCGCGGGTCGCGCTCGGGCGCACGGCCCGGATGTCTCGCCCATGCTCCTTGCTCACGCGGTGAGCTTGCGCAGCGTCCGCAGGTTGCGCGTCGTGATGCTCGGCTTGAATCGGGCCTTCGCCGTGACCTTCGAGAACGCGCTGTCGACCCCACGTTCGCGGCGGTTGTGCCAATAGAGCACGCCGACCCCTCGGGCGACGATGTCGTCGGCCGCATCGAGCCCGCCGGCCGCCGCCACGAGTTCGTCGAGCGCGTCCGGCGACGACGAGAAGACGACGTACGGGTGCCAGCCCTCACGGTCGGCGTCGAACGGGAACGATGCGATGACCCGCTCGAGTTCGTCGCGAGTGACGAGCACGATCCACGCCTCGTACCCGAACCGGTCTGACAGCGCGCGCTCGATGCGCGACTTCAGCTCCGAGCCGGACTCGGGCGGCACCGCCGCACCGTTGTTCGCGCCGGGCCCGCCCGTCGAGAACGCCACGTTGCCGGAGGCGAGCACGGTGCGCACGCCGTCGAAGCCGAGCTCCCGGAAGAGCGCGGCGAGCTCGGCGGAACGCACGGTGATCCCGCCCACGTTGACCCCGCGCAGCAGGGCGATCCATTCGGTCACGAGCGCGAGCGTAGCGCCCGCCGCCGACACTCGTCGCAGCAGCTGCCACCGCGGTGACGTGGATGCCTCGGCCGACGCCGCTCAGGCGAGCGCCGGCATCCCCTCGGGAAAGAGCGAGCGCTGCCATGCCGTGTACTTGCGGCGCATGACGAGCGACCAGAGCGCTCGGACCGGCAACGGCAGGTTCTCGTGCAGCCACTCGTCGCGCTCCCCCGCGGGCACCGCATCGATCATGAGTCCCATCTGCACCGGCATCGTCTCCTTCGGAAACTCGCCGCGGGCGTGCTCGCCGATCTCGTCCCACTCGGCCTGCGTGAACACGCGGGAGACGATCGGCACGATGTCGGCTTCCTCGCGCCCGAGGTGCACCCCGAGCGTCGTGCCGACGGATTCGAGCGCCGTGGCGAGCCGCTCCCCGGTCACGGGGTCGGCGCCCGTGCGCCACTCAGCGACCAGCCCGTCGGCGACATCGAGCAGCTCGGCGACCTGGGCGTGCTGCGCCTTCATGACGTCGACGTGCAGGGAGCAGCCGGGCTCGCGCCGTTCGAGCCTGTCCCAGATGAACCGGTCCTCGCCCTCATGGTGGATGTGCAGGGCCTTGTCGATGAGCTCCACGGCGGCGGCGACGATCTCGGCTCGCTCGAGATCGCCGGCGGGGACGGCCCGGACGAGTGCGGGCATCTCGCGAAAGCCCCAACGGAAGATGCGATGCACGAGAAGGATGTCGCTGGTGTCGCATCCGGTCTCGTCGACGACGCGATCGTCGGCGCCGGTGCTCGGCAGTCTCTTGGTCATGCCACGACCGTAGATTCGCCGCCATACGGCGGAATCGGTGCTCACACTGAGCGGCCGCCCCCACTTCGCGGGGCGATCCCGGTGCGACCACGCCTCAGCGGCGGGCGCGCACCTTCGACAGGAAGTACTCGTGGAAGCGATGTTCACCCGTGATCTCCGGGTGGAAGCTCGTGCCGAGGAGGTTGCCCTGCTCGACCGCGACGACCCGGCCGTCGTCGAGTCGCGCGAGCGGCGTCGCCGCCGCGCCGACCGATTCGACGACCGGCCCGCGGATGAACACCGCGCGCACGGGCGTCGCACCGAGTGCGGGCACCTCGAGCTCGGTCTCGAACGACTGGTTCTGCGAGCCGAAGGCGTTGCGCCGCACGACGACGTCGAGCCCGCCGAGCGTCTCCTGCCCGGCGATGCCGTCGAGCACCCGGTCGGCGAGCATGATGAGCCCGGCGCAGGTGCCGTACACGGGCAACCCGCCCGCGATCGCCGCGCGCAGCGGTTCGGCCAGGCCGAAGGTGCGCGAGAGCTTGTCGATCACGCTCGACTCGCCGCCGGGGATGACGAGCCCGTCGACGGCTTCGAGCTCCTCGGGCCGGCGCACGAGCGAGACCTCGGCGCCGAGCGAGGCCAGCACCAGGGCGTGCTCGCGGAAGTCGCCCTGCAGGGCGAGCACGCCGACGCGGGGGCCGGCCGCAGCCGACTCCCCCGCGCCGACGGACTCCTCGCGGAGGGTCGTCGTCACCAGCCGCGCTCGGCGAGGCGGTGCGGCGCCGCGAGGTCGGCGACGTTGATGCCGACCATCGCCTCGCCGAGACCGCGCGACACGTCGGCGATGACCGAGGGGTCGTCGTAGAAGGTCGTCGCCTTGACGACGGCCGCCGCACGCGCCTCGGGGTTGCCCGACTTGAAGATGCCCGAGCCCACGAACACGCCGTCCGCGCCGAGCTGCATCATCATCGCGGCATCCGCCGGGGTGGCCACGCCGCCCGCAACGAAGAGCACGACGGGGAGCTTGCCGGTCTCGGCGACCTCGAGCACGAGCTCGTAGGGGGCCTGCAGCTCCTTCGCGGCGACGTAGAGCTCGTCGCGCGTCATCGACTTCAGCTGGTTGATCTCGGAGGAGATCTTGCGGATGTGCTTCGTCGCCTCGGAGACGTCGCCGGTGCCGGCCTCGCCCTTCGAGCGGATCATCGCCGCACCCTCGTTGATGCGGCGGAGCGCCTCGCCGAGGTTCGTCGCACCGCAGACGAACGGCGTGTTGAACGACCACTTGTCGATGTGGTTGACGTAGTCGGCGGGCGAGAGCACCTCGGACTCGTCGATGTAGTCGACATCGAGCGCCTGCAGCACCTGCGCCTCGACGAAGTGGCCGATGCGGGCCTTCGCCATGACGGGGATCGACACCTCGGCGATGATCGCGTCGATGAGGTCGGGGTCGCTCATGCGGGCGACGCCGCCCTGCGAACGGATGTCTGCGGGGACGCGCTCGAGGGCCATGACGGCGACGGCGCCGGCGTCCTCGGCGATGCGGGCCTGTTCGGGCGTGACGACGTCCATGATGACGCCGCCCTTCAGCATCTCGGCAAGGCCGCGCTTCACGCGGCTCGAGCCCGTCTCGGGTACGGTCACAAGGAATCCTCTCGGAGGTGCGCGGGACGTCGCACAACGATTCAGACAAAACGATTGTTTGTCCTAGGCCAAAAGATAGCATGGTCGAAGACACGAGGAAGGACGGTGCTCGAGATCATCGACATCGAGGGCCGCTCGGCGGCCGAGATCGCCGACAGCCTGCGCACGCTCATCGAACGCGGTGCCCTCCGCCCGGGCGACGCACTCCCTCCCGTCCGTGCGCTCGCCGAGCAGCTCGGCGTCAATCGCAACACCGCCGTCTCGGCGTATCGGCAGCTGACCAGCGCCGGCGTGGTCGTCACGCTGGGCCGCGGCGGCACACGGGTGGCGGGCGCCGCCGCCGTCGCGCAAGAGGGCTTCGCCGCCGACACGGCCCTGCGAGACCTCGGCACCGGCAACCCCGACGCCTCGTTCATCCCCGACCCCTCCGGCGTCCTCGCGAGCATCGCCCGTCGCCCCGTGCTCTACGGCGAACCGGTCATCGACCCCGACCTCGAACGCTCCGCACTCACCTGGATGGGCGGCGACCTGCCCGAGGGCACGCCCCTCCGTCTCACGGTCACGAGCGGCGCCGCCGACGCCGTCGAGCGCCTGCTCGCCCAGGCGCTCACCCGCGACGACGCCGTCGCGCTCGAAGACCCCTGCTTCCTCACCAGCATCCACACCGTCCGCGTCGCCGGCTACCGCCCGGTGCCGGTCCCCGTCGACGACGAGGGCATGACGGTCGAGGGGCTCCGCGCCGCACTCGACCAGGGCGTCCGCGCCGTCATCTGCACCCCGCGGGCGCAGAATCCCACGGGCGCGAGCCTCACCGCCGGCCGGGCGGCCGCCCTGCGGGAGGTGCTGGCGGAGCATCCCTACGTGCTCGTGATCGAGGACGACCACTACTCGCTGCTCTCGCAGCAGCCGCACCACACGCTCATCAGCGCCGAGCACCGGCGCTGGGCCCTCGTGCGCTCGGTCTCGAAGTTCCTCGGGCCCGACATGTGCCTCGCCGTGACGGCCTCCGACCCCGAGACCGCCGACCGGCTCGCGATGCGCCTCACGCCCGGCACCACCTGGGTGAGTCACCTCCTGCAACGACTGGTGCACGCCCTCGCGACCGATCCCGAGGTCGCCGCCGGCATCCGCGCGGCTGGTGAGCACTACGCGGCGCGCAACGCCGCGTTCTCCGCGCTGCTCACCGCAGAAGGGCTCCCGACCCGCGCCGGCGACGGGCTCAACGTCTGGGTCCCGCTCGGCGCACCGGCGCGCGCGGTCTCCGAACAGCTCATGCGACGCGGGTGGCTCGTGCGGCCCGGCGACGAGTTCGCGCTCGGCGACCACGGGGCATCCGAGCGCCTGCGCCTCACCGTGCACGAGCTCGACGACGCCGAGCAGCAGCGCCTCGCCGCTGACCTCGCCGCCTCGGTGCGCGCCGTGCGCGAGCGAAGTGCGATGATCGATCGGTGAAGATTCTCTCCATCCAGTCGGCGGTCGCGTACGGCCACGTCGGCAACTCCGCCGCCGTCTTCCCCCTGCAGCGCATCGGCGTCGAGGTGCTCCCCGTGTACACGGTCAACTTCTCGAACCACACCGGCTACGGCGCGTGGCGCGGCCCGCTCATCGCACCCGACGACGTCCGCGAGGTCGTCGCCGGCATCGAGGACCGTGGGGTGCTCGGCGAGATCGACGTCGTGCTCTCGGGCTACCAGGGCGGCGAGGGCATCGCCGACGTCATCCTCGAGACCGTCGCGAAGGTGAAGGCCGCCAACCCCACCGCGATCTACGCGTGCGACCCGGTCATGGGCAATGCGAAATCCGGATGCTTCGTGGCCCCCGCCATCCCCGTGCTGCTGCGCGAGCGCGTGGTCCCCGCCGCCGACCTCATCACCCCGAACCAGTTCGAGCTCGGCTACCTGACCGGAACCGAACCCGACACCCTCGAGTCGACGCTCGCGTCGGTCGATCTCGCCCGCGCGGGCGGTCCGAGCACCGTGCTCGTGACGAGCGTCGAGCGCCCCGACCGCGAGGACGGCACGATCGAGATGCTCGCCGTGGACGAGCACGGCGCCTGGATCGTGCAGACCCCGCGCCTGCCGATGAAGGCGAACGGCTCGGGGGATGTCACGGCCGCCCTCTTCACGGCCCACTACCGCCGCACGGGCGACGCGGCCGAGGCCCTCGCACGCACGACCTCGAGCGTGTTCGACCTGCTCACACGCACCCACGAGTCGGGCGAGCGCGAGCTGCAGCTCGTCGAGTCGCAGGAGTTCTACGCGCACCCGCGCATGCAGTTCGACGTGCGTCAGGTGCGCTGAGCGCGACCTTCGTCGGTCGAGTAGCGAAGCGTATCGAGACCACTTCCGTGGTCTCGATACGCGCTCTGCGCTCCTCGACCGACTTCGGCGCTACTCGGCCACCGGCCAGGCGTCGGCGATCTCCTGACGCACCTCGCCGAGGAGGCGCGGCAGCGCCTTCGTGCCCGCGATGATCGGGAAGAAGTTCGAGTCGAGCGCCCACCGCGGCACGATGTGCTGGTGCAGGTGCTCGGCGATGCCCGCACCCGCGATACGGCCTTGGTTCATGCCGAGGTTGAAGCCGTCGCAGTGCGAGACCTCCTTCACGACCCGCATCGCGATCTGCGTGAGCAGGCCGATCTCGGCGACCTCCTCGGGGCTCGCCTCGTCGTACGTCGCGATGTGGCGGTACGGGCAGACCAACAGGTGCCCGCTGTTGTACGGGAACAGGTTCAGCAGCACGTAGGCGTGCGCTCCGCGCGCCACGATGAGCGACTGCTCGTCGCTCATCTCGGGCGCGCGGCAGAACGGGCACGAGTGCTCGTCGGGCTGCTGCCCGTGCTGGATGTAGACGAGCCGGTGCGGGGTCCAGAGCCGCTGGAACGCGTCGGGCACGCCCGCGAGATCCGCCGAGGCATCCGTCGGAACGCCTTCGAACTCGCCGGCCCCGTAGCTCGCCCCGTCGCCGGTCATGCGAACAGGTCGTCCCGCGTGTTCACCTGCAGGCGCTCGGCGATCGCGCCGCGCACCTTCTCGATCGCAGCGTTGATCGGCACCCCGTTCTCCTGGGTGCCGTCGCGGAAGCGGAAGCTCACCGTCTCGGCCGACCGGTCGTTCTCGCCCGCGATGAGCTGGAACGGCACCTTCTGCGTCGTGTGGGTGCGGATCTTCTTCTGCATGCGGTCGTCGCTCACGTCGAGGTCGGCGCGCACGCCGAAGCCCTTCAGCTGCTCGATGATCGCACCGAGGTACGGCGCGTACTCGTCGGCCACGGGGATGCCGACGACCTGCACCGGCGCGAGCCACACCGGGAAGGCGCCCGCGTAGTGCTCGAGGAGGATCGCGAAGAACCGTTCGATCGACCCGAACAGCGCTCGGTGGATCATGATCGGGCGCTTCTTCTGCCCGTCGCGATCGGTGAACTCGAGGTCGAAGCGCTCGGGGAGGTTGGGGTCGACCTGCACGGTGGACAGCTGCCAGGTGCGGCCGATCGCATCGCGCGTCTTCAGGTCGATCTTCGGGCCGTAGAACGCCGCCTCGCCGGGCATCTCGGTGAGCTTCAGCCCGCTGGCGCGGGCGACGTTGCGGAGCGCGTTCGTCGAGTAGTCCCAGAACTCGTCGGAGCCGATCCACTTCTCCTTCTCGTCGTCGCGCATCGAGAGCTCGAGCTCGAAGTCGTCGAGACCGAAGTCGCGCAGCATCGAGATGACGAAGTCGATGACCTTGGTCGCCTCCTCCTCGAGCTGCTCGGGGGTGACGAAGAGGTGCGAGTCGTCCTGGGTGAAGCCGCGCACGCGGGTGAGGCCGTGCAGCGCGCCCGAGAGCTCGTTGCGGTACACGGTGCCGTTCTCGGCGAGCCGCATCGGCAGGTCGCGGTAGCTGCGCCCGCGCTCCTTGTAGATGAGGATGTGCATCGGGCAGTTCATGGGCTTCAGATAGTAGTCCTGGCCCTGCTTGGTGATGTTGCCCTCGGCGTCGCGCTCCTCGTCCATCACGATCGGCGGGAACATGCCGTCCTTGTACGTGACGAGGTGGTTCGAGGTGAGGAAGAGATCCTCCTTCGAGATGTGCGGCGTGTACACGTAGGTGTAGCCGCCCTCGATGTGCCGGCGACGGGCGTGCTGCTCCATCTCCATGCGGACCACGCCGCCGCGCGGGTGCCAGACCGAGAGGCCCGAGCCGATCTCCTCGGGGAAGCTGAAGAGGTCGAGCTCACGGCCGAGCTTGCGGTGGTCGCGCTTCGCGGCCTCCTCGAGGCGGTGCTGGTAGGCGCGCAGCTCGTCTTTGGTGGGCCACGCGGTGCCGTAGATGCGCTGCAGCTGCGGGTTCTTCTCGGACCCGCGCCAGTACGCGGCGGCGATGCGGGCGAGCGACCAGCCGTTGCCGATCATGCGGGTGTTCGGCAGGTGCGGGCCCCGGCAGAGGTCCTTCCAGACCGTCTCGCCGGTCTTCGGGTCGACGTTGTCGTAGATCGTGAGCTCGCCTGCGCCGACCTCGACGCTCTCGTTGTCGTCGCCCGACGACGCGGAGCCCTTGAGCCCGATGAGCTCGAGCTTGTATGGCTCTTCCGCGAGCTCGACCCGGGCCTCGTCGTCGGTGACGACGCGACGCATGAAGCGCTGTCCGGCACGGATGATCCGTGCCATCTCCTTGTCGAGCGCCTTGAGGTCGTCGGGGGTGAACGGCTCGGCGACGTCGAAGTCGTAGTAGAAGCCGTCGGTCACGGGCGGGCCGATGCCGAGCTTCGCCTCGGGGTTGATCGACTGCACGGCCTGCGCGAGCACGTGCGCCGCCGAGTGACGGAGGATGTTCAGGCCGTCGGGCGAGTCGATCGTGACCGGCTCGACGAGGTCGGCGTCGGTCACCGTCGTCGCGAGGTCCTTGAGCTCGCCGTTGACGCGCATCGCGACAACGGAACGGTCGGTGAAGAGCTCGAAGCCGTCAGCCACCTGGATCCACTCCTTGGAATTCTCGAAACGAACCCTTCAACTGTAGTCGTGCGCGCGCACTGTCCCGCGCCGGGGTCCGTCGGCACGGATCGCTCGCCGTCGCGACCGACCACCCCGAACGGGGGTGTACCCCGAGAGCGCCGATTCGGGGGACAATCCCTGTGGACCGGTCGCTGGCCGGACCACCGGGTTCCGGTGAAAGCGAAAGCCGGTCACCGGGATCCGGCCCCTCTCCTCCCCAGTTCCTCGGTGCTGGCCCTGAGACGGCCCGGCAACCGAAGTTCTAGAGTTTCGCTCATGTATGAGTCATCTGAAGAACTGGGCTCCCGCACCGAGTTCGACGAGCGCGTCATCGAATTCGCCGACTTCGAGCCCGACCTCCGCCTCGAGGACTGGATCGAGAAGTACCGGATCGGCGAGCTCGTGCTCGGCCCGATCTTCTGGGCGCCGATCGACTTCCTCTCCCCCGTCCACACCGTCGGCAAGGGCAGAACGAATCTCACCCTCATCCGTCCGACGATCATGCAGACCGACGCCGTCACGCCTTACGCCGGCTTCGACCGCCGCGAGTCGCCCACGCGCAATCCCGCCGTTTCGATCCACTTCGAGCCCGCCGCCTACGGCATCACCGGCGTCGGGACGTACGTCTGCACCTTCACCGTCGAGTCCGGCGCCCCGGTGACGCTGAACGCGAGCGGCTACGCCGCCTCGGGCACGGTCGTGGGCGCCGGCCCCAGGAGCGTAAACGGCAAGCAGACGGTCAGCCTCACCCTGAAGAACCTGCCCGCCTACGGCGGTTGGGCCGCGATCGAGCAGACCGCGGGCGCGTCGTGGGTCTGGTACTCGACCCGTATCGCGTATCCCCCGCTCGTCTTCGAACAGGTCGGATGACGACGAGGGGGAAACAACCGCGCGCCTCCGGAAACGAGAAAAGCCCCGGCCGATGCCGGGGCTTTCCATGGTGGGCGATACTGGGATCGAACCAGTGACCTCTTCCGTGTCAGGGAAGCGCGCTACCGCTGCGCCAATCGCCCAGAATCGAGTGCGAGGCTCTCGATCTGGAGGTGGATACGGGATTCGAACCCGTGTATACGGCTTTGCAGGCCGCTGCCTCGCCTCTCGGCCAATCCACCGTGAATGGGTTCTCCACCAAAAGAACAGGAGTCGGGCTTACGCCCGATCCTGATCAGAGCGGATGACGAGATTCGAACTCGCGACCCTCACCTTGGCAAGGTGATGCGCTACCACTGCGCCACATCCGCGTTGCTTTCGCATTTCTGCGTGCAGAGAAGACTTTATACACACTTGGAGCGATTCACAAACCGAGCGCCCGCCGAACGCCGTTCCGGCCGGTCAACCGGTCATTCCGCGACCGATTCCCGGGCGTGTCGAGGCCAGGGAGCGAGGCGAGCACCCCTCAGGTACCGCTCGATGTGCAATCGTCCCCGATCGTCGGCTAGTATCGAGTCCGCGGTCACCGAGAGGTTGCCGCGAATCCCTCAGGGCGATTGGCGCAGCTGGTAGCGCGCTTCCTTCACACGGAAGAGGTCGTCGGTTCGAGCCCGGCATCGCCCACTGAGAACAGAACGCCCCCGACCTCGGTCGGGGGCGTTCTGCGTTTCGGGGGGAGGTTCTCCGCCGCAGTTTCGGAGATCACCGCGATCTCGGATCCTCCGACGCACTTCCGTCCGACTTCACGGCGATCTCCGAGGCAGTGGCAGTGGCGCGGCGGTGGCAGCGCGCCGGACGCGCCTGGCGCTCAGCGCCACCCGTAGCGCTGCGAGAGCGCCCCCGCGACGAGGTCGAAGCGACGCTCGTCGAGCGAGGCCGCCTCGCGGCGCACGCCGCCGGCGCGCACCCGGAACACCCGGTCGATCTTCGCCCAGCTGGGTCGCCCCGAGGCATCCCAGGGGCCCTCGCCGAGCGAGACGTAGTCGCGGTCGCCGTCGTGCGCCTTGCTCGTGAGCTGCACGGCCAGGTAGTCCCCCGCCTGCGAGGCGGCCACGATGACGACGGGGCGGTCCTTGCCGCGCCCGTCTCGCTCCTCGAAGGGCACCCACGTCCACACGACCTCGCCGGGGTCGGGATCGCCGTCGGGGGTCGGCGCGTAGCTCAGCTCGACGCCGCGCAGCCGATCGGCGTCGATCTCGATCGTTGCGTCGTCGCCGAACTGCCCGGGCGAAGCCTCTTCCCCGGCGAACGGCGTCGGCCGCGAGGCATCCGAACCCTGTGACGACCTGCCGGCTCCGGAGGGGGCCGACGCCGTCGACGACCTGGTCGAGGAGGGCGAGACGATCGCCCGCAGAACGCGCCCGAGGGCGGTGAGGAAGCGGCTGGTGTCTGACACACCGGGCACACTACCCCACCGCCCTCGGGCGGCCGGAGAACGCTCAGACGGTCTCGAGCTTGTAGGCGTCCTCACCGTGCACGACGGTGTCGATGCCGGCGATCTCGTCCTCGTTCTTCACCCGGAAGCCCATGGTCTTCTGGATGATCGTGCCGATCGCGAAGGTCAGCACGAACGAGTAGGCGAGCACCGAGACGGCCGCGATCGCCTGCACCGCGAGCTGCGTGAAGTCGCCGCTGTAGACGAGACCCGTGCCGTTGGCGAAGATGCCGAGGTACAGGGTGCCGATGAGGCCGCCGACGAGGTGGATGCCCACGACGTCGAGCGAGTCGTCGAAGCCGAACTTGAACTTCAGGTCGATCGCGAGGGCGCAGACCGCACCGGCGACGAGACCGAGCACGATCGCCCACACGGGCGTCAACGAGGCGCAGGCGGGGGTGATGGCGACGAGGCCCGCGACGGCGCCGGAGGCCGCGCCCACCGAGGTCGGCTTTCCGTCCCTGATCTTCTCGACCAGGAGCCAGGCGAGCAGCGCCGCCGCCGGAGCCGCGATCGTGTTCACGAAGGCGAGGGCCGCGGTGCCGTCGGCGGCGAGCTCCGAACCCGCGTTGAAGCCGAACCAGCCGAACCACAGGAGGCCGGCGCCGAGGAGCACGAACGGCGGGTTGTGCGGGACGTGGGCGCCCTTCGAGAAGCCGACGCGCTTGCCGAGCACCAGCGCGAGGGCGAGGGCCGCTGCGCCCGCGTTGATGTGCACCGCGGTGCCGCCCGCGAAGTCGATCGCGCCGACGCCGAAGAACTCCTGCATGCCGTAGGTGATCCACCCGCCGTAGGCGAAGCTGCCGTCGTCTGCGAGGCCGAAGTTGAAGACCCAGCTCGCAACCGGGAAGTAGACGATCGTCGCCCAGATGCCGGCGAACACCATCCACGCGCCGAACTTCGCGCGGTCGGCGATCGCACCCGAGATGAGGGCGACCGTGAGGATCGCGAAGGTCGCCTGGAACGCCACGAAGGCGAGCGGCGGGTACGCGGCGCCCTCGGGCGTCTCGAGGAGGCTCGTGAGGCCGATCGCCGACCAGTCGATCGACCAGGGGGCGACGAGGCCCTCGGCGCCGGGGAACGCGATGGCGTAGCCGTAGAGCACCCAGAGCACGCCGATGAGGCCCAGCGCGCCGAAGCTCAGCATCATCATGCTGATGACGCTCTTGGCCTTGACGAGCCCGCCGTAGAAGAACGCGAGCCCTGGGGTCATCAGCAGCACCAGGGCTGCGGCGATCAACAGGAACGCGGTGTTGCCTTGATCCATCTCTCGAACCTCTCTCGGATTGCAGGGCGGGGGACCCTGTGCGCCCCAGTTTCACGAGAGGACGTTTCGAGAGGGATCGTGCGATGTTTCCGGCCCGTTACGGGTCGCAGCGCTGTGTGAACAGCGCGTTTCGGGATGCTGCGCAACGGCGAGGAACTCGCCGTGCAACCGCTCAGTCGTGCGGCGGGAGCTCGCCGGAGGTCAGCGCGATCATGCGCGAGATCGCCCGCAGGTACTTCTTGCGGTAGCCGCCAGACATCATGTCGCCGCCGAAGACCCGGTCGAGCGCGAGGCCGCTCGTGATGACGGGCACCTCGGCGTCGTAGGCGCGGTCGATGAAGGCGACGAGCCGCAGCGCCGCGTTCTGGTCGGTGAGCTCGTGCACGCCCTGCAGGGCGATCGTGTCGAGCCCCTGCACGAGCTTCACGTACTTCGAGGGATGCACGGTCGCGAGGTGCGCGATCAGCTCGTCGAAGGTGTCGAGCGAGACGCGGTGGTCGCGTGCGGCGAGGGCCTGCGCGGTGCGGGCGACCTCGTCGTCGGTCGCGAGTGCGATCGCGTGCCCCTCGGTGTCGCGGCGGCGGTAGTCGAGGCCGTCGATGCGCAGGGTCTCGAAGTTCGAGGAGAGCGCGTGGATCTCGCGGAGGAAGTCTGCGGCGGCGAACCGGCCCTCGCCGAGTGCGTTGGGCGGTGTGTTCGACGTCGCCGCCACCCGCGTGCCGCTCGCCATGAGCTCACCGAGGAACCGCGTCATGAGCATCGTGTCGCCCGGATCGTCGAGCTCGAACTCGTCGATGCAGATGAGCTTCGCGCCGCGCAGCAGCTCGATCGCGGGCTGGTAGCCGAGCGCGCCGACGAGCGCGGTGTACTCGATGAAGGTGCCGAAGTACTTCGGGCCGTGCGCGACGTGCCAGAGCGCGGCGAGCAGGTGGGTCTTGCCGACGCCGAAGCCGCCGTCGAGGTAGACGCCGGGCAACTCGATGCGGGCGGGGCGCTTGCGCGAGAAGAAGCCGCCCGGCCGCTGGGCCGCGCGCCACGCGCCCGCGAACTGGTTCAACCGTTCGAGGGCGGCCTGCTGCGACGGGAAGTCGGGGTCGGGTCGATACGACTCGAAGGAGGCGTGCTCGAACTGCGGCGGCGGCACGAGCTCGGAGGCGATCTCGGCGCCCGAGATGGCCGGGTTGCGGTCGACGAGCCGGATGGGGGCGTGGCTGGAGGCCGAGGTCATGCTGTGAGCTCCGTATTGCACCGGATGACGGGTGCCGTGACTGCGCCCTGCGGGCCGCGTAGATTCGAGGGTGGACAGGTGATCAGCCTAGTCCGCTCCCCCGCCCAGCCCGCCGACCAGGCGATCCCAGGAGGTCCCCATGCCCGCCGAGTTCGACTCCGCCGCGAAGTTCGCCGAGTACGCCCACCCCGAGCGGCTCGTCTCCACCGGCTGGCTCGCCGAGCACCTCGGCGACCCCGGCCTCGTCGTCGTCGAGTCCGACGAGGACGTCCTCCTCTACGAGACCGGCCACATCCCGGGCGCCGTGAAGATCGACTGGCACCTCGACCTCAACGACCCGGTCGTGCGCGATTACGTCAGCGACGAGCGGTTCGCGGCGCTCCTCGGCTCGAAGGGCATCTCGCGCGATACGACGATCGTCGTCTACGGCGACAAGAGCAACTGGTGGGCGGCGTACGCGCTGTGGGTGTTCACCCTCTTCGGCCACGAAGACGTCCGGCTGCTCGACGGCGGCCGCGATCTCTGGATCGCGGAGGGCCGCGAGATCACCACGGATGCCCCGGAGGTGACCCCGGTCGACTACCCGGTCGTCGCTCGCGACGACCGCGCGGTGCGCGCCTTCAGGGAGGACGTGCTCGCCCACCTCGGCAACCCGCTCATCGACGTCCGCTCCCCCGAGGAGTACAGCGGCGAGCGCACGACGGCACCGGCATACCCCGAGGAGGGCGCGCTGCGCGCCGGGCACATCCCGACGGCGGCGTCCGTGCCGTGGGCCCGTGCGGCCGCGGGCGACGGCACCTTCAAGGGACGTGCCGAGCTCGACGCGATCTACCGCGACGAGGTCGGGCTCGCCGACGGCGACGACATCGTCGCGTACTGCCGGATCGGCGAGCGTTCGAGCCACACCTGGTTCGTGCTGACGCACCTGCTCGGCTTCGCCAAGGTGCGCAACTACGACGGCTCGTGGACCGAGTGGGGCAGCGCGGTGCGCGTGCCGATCGTGACGGGCACCGATCGCGGCGAGGTGCCGGCGCGCTGACCGGCGCAGGTCCACAGCGGCGGCCGTCGCAGGCCGCGCCCGTGGGAGGATTGAGGAGATGGACCAGACCACGCTCCCCGAACGCCTCGCCGAGACCCGCGACGACTTCCTCGCGCTCGGCGTCCGCGACCGGCTCCAGCTGCTGCTCGAGTTCTCGAACGAACTGCCCGAGCTCCCCGAGCGCTACGCCGAGCACCCCGATCTGCTCGAACGCGTAGAAGAATGCCAGTCGCCCGTGTTCATCTTCGTCGAGGTCGACGGCGGCATCGTGCACCTCTACGCGACGGCGCCGGCCGAGTCGCCGACGACGCGCGGCTTCGCCTCCATCCTCGTGCAGGGCCTCGCCGGGCTCACCGTGCAGCAGGTGCTCGACATCCCCGCCGACTACCCGCAGTCCCTCGGACTCGGCGAAGCCGTCTCCCCCTTGCGGGTTCGCGGCATGACCGGAATGCTCGCGCGCACGAAGCGCCAGTTGCGCGAGCGCGTCGCCGCCCTCTGAGGCGCCGGGTCCCCGAGGCCGCCCTCAGCCGACGATCTCGACGGCAGCACCGTCGTGGTCGGCGGACGTCCGCGCGGCGAGCCATCCCGCGATGAGGCCGTTCCACCGCTCTGGATCGTGGTTCCAGAGCTTCGTGTGCCTGGCGCCCGTGAACTCCTCGAACTGGATGAGATCGGGTCGGGATGCCGCGAGACGGCGCGATCCGTCGATGGGCACGAACCCGTCGTCGACACTGTGCATCAGCAGGATCGGCACCGAGAACTCGCTCGCCCGTGCGACGGGGTCGAGCTCCTCGAGCGAGATCGGGGCCGCGAGCCCCGTCAGGCCCCCGCCGTACGGTGCGCCGAGAAGCCGCGCCACGGCGTCGCCGAGCCGCCGCGGCAGCCCGAGTGCACCGCCCTGGAAGCGGAGGATGTCGACCCAGTCGATCGCCGGAGAGTCGAGGATGACGCCGACCAGGTGCTCGCGGACCTCGGCCGACCGCAGCACCGCCTGGAGCGAGATCATGCCGCCCATCGACCACCCCATCAGCACGATCTCGCGGGCGCCGTGCTCCGTCGCGTACCGCGCCGCTGAGACGACGTCGGCCCACTCCGTGCCGCCGAGCCCGTAGCGGCGATCGGAGCTCTCGGGTGCCTCACCGTCGTTGCGGTACGAGATGAGGAGACTGTTCCAGCCGGCCTCGCGCGTCGATTCCACCGCTCGCAGCGCCTCGTGCCGTTTGGCGCCGCGCCCGTGCACCTGCACGACCCAGCGATCGCTCGGCACGTCCGCCGGAATCCACCACGCCGGCGCCGGGCCGAGCGGGGTCTCGACGACGACGTCCTCGTACGGGACGTCGAGCTCCCAGGGACCGAGGTGGTACCAGCCGTCGATCCGCCCTCGCGCGGCTCGCTCCGGCCGCCCGAAGTCGGTCGAGGTGAGTGCTCGGCGCACCCGGCCGTCGCGCTCCTCGATCACGTCGCCGAGTCGCGCGTGGCCCGAGTCGCGCTCGAACCAGAGCCCGTAGACTCCGCGCATCCGCGCCTCGTCGCCCGCGGCGAGCGTGATCTCACCGACGGCCGAGTCGACGCCGAGGATCCGGAGGTCCTCCTCCCGCCGGGTCGGCGGCGTGACGACCTTGCGGGCGAAGACGACGGCGAGCATGGCGGCCGTCGCACCGGTCGCGAGCGCGATCACCCCCGCGAGCAGCGCCGCCGCTCCGACGATCGTCCGCACCGCTCCGCCTCGAACTCCGCGCTGCGCCATCGGCATCCTCCCCGTCAACCCGTCCCGTGTGCGTCGCGATGCGGCGTGCCGCCGTCACCGGCTCCGGTCGAGACTCTAGTCTGCACTCGTGCCCGACCACCCGTCCTCGCTTCCCGCCGAGTTCGAGGCAGCGCTCGCCTCGATCCGAGCAGCCGTCCCGCGCGCCGAGCTCGCGGTCTCGGAGATCCCGGCGCCCGGCGGGCTCGCACCGCACGCGGCCGCCCTGTCGGCCGATGTGTCGCCCACGCGC
Source organism: Agromyces lapidis (assembly GCF_009749405.1). Classification (GTDB taxonomy): domain Bacteria; phylum Actinomycetota; class Actinomycetes; order Actinomycetales; family Microbacteriaceae; genus Agromyces; species Agromyces lapidis. The sequence continues at coordinate 233,149 of NZ_WBIQ01000006.1, read as the reverse complement.
CACGGCGACGACTCCGAGCTCGGCACCGGGCGGTTCATCCTGCTCTACGACCCCAGCGAGCCCGAGGCATGGGGCGGCCGTTTCCGGGTGGTGTGCTTCGCGCAGGCGCCGCTCGAGACCGACATCGGACTCGACCCCTTCCTGGCGGAGGTCGCCTGGTCGTGGCTGATCGACGCGCTCGACGCCCGCGGCGCGCACTACATCGCCGCGTCCGGCACCGCGACCAAGATCCTCTCGACCGGGTTCGGCGAACTGGCGGCCCAGGGCGACGGGGCGCAGATCGAGCTGCGGGCGTCGTGGACTCCCCTCGACGCCGAGATCAAGGCCCATGTGGAAGGCTGGGGCGAGTTGCTGTGCATGCTCGCAGGGCTTCCGCCCCGGTCTGAAGGGGTGACCGCACTGCCCCGTCGGAGGTCGAATCGTGGATGACTACCGGGTGATCGAGACCCCCGCGGAGTTCGACGACGCCGTCGCGAGCCTCCTTGCGGGCGAGGGGCCGATCGCGGTCGACGCCGAACGGGCGAGCGGCTTCCGATACTCGCAGCGCGCCTATCTCATCCAGATGTACCGTCGCGGCTCGGGGGTCTTCCTCTTCGACCCGCCGCAGATCCCCGACTTCTCGGCCCTGCAGGCCGGCATCCGCTCCGAGGAGTGGGTGCTGCACGCCGCCAGCCAGGACCTCGCATGCCTGCGCGAGGTCGGGCTCGACCCCGATCGCATCTTCGACACCGAGCTCGCTGCGCGGCTGCTCGGGATGCCGCGGGTCGGCCTCGCCTCGGTCGTCGAGGAGCTGCTCGACATCAAGCTCGCCAAGGAGCATTCCGCGGCCGACTGGTCGACGCGGCCGCTGCCGCAGTCGTGGCTGAAGTACGCGGCGCTCGACGTCGAACTCCTCGTCGACGTGCGGGACCGCCTCGTCGACCGCCTCGCCGAGGCTGGGAAGACCGACATCGGCGCCCAGGAGTTCGACGCGGTGCTGCATCGAGCGGCGAAGCCGGCCGCCGCCGAGCCCTGGCGCCGTCTCTCCGGCATCCACGCCATGCGCAACGGACGGAATCTCGCCGTCGCCCGCGAACTCTGGCTCTCCCGCGACGAGCTCGCATCCTCGACGGACGTCGCCCCCGGCCGGCTCGTGCCCGACGCCTCCATCGTCGCGGTCGCGAAGTCGCTGCCGTCGACGCGCCGTGCCCTCGCCGATCTGCGCGAGTTCACCGGGCGGCAGAGCCGCAGCGAGCTCGACCGCTGGTGGGCGGCGGTCGAGCGTGGACTCGCGACGACGGAGCTCCCCGCGGTCCGGGTGCCGAACGATGCGCCGCCGCCGCCGCGCTCGTGGGCCGCGCGCCACCCCGAGGCCGACGCACGGCTGAAGCTCGCGAAGACGGCCGTCGCCGAGGTCGCCGAGTCGCTCGGGATGCCGGTCGAGAACCTCCTCACCCCCGACTTCCTGCGGCGCGTGGCCTGGTCGCCGCCGGCTCCCGCCGACGCCGAGTCGATCGGTTCGGCGCTCGCCGAGCTCGGCGCCCGCCCCTGGCAGGTTGCCGCAACCGCACAGATTATCGCCACCGCGTTTGTGGAGGCGTCACAAGCCCTGCTCGACGCCGCCTCCGACGGTTCGTAGGATCCGTCAAGCGATTCAGCACGCCCGCGACGCCCTTCGTAGGATCGAGTCAATCCTGATCGAAAGTGAGCTGCAGCGTGGCTGATCAAGCTGAAGTCGTGTTCGTCGACGGGGTCCGCACCCCGTTCGGCAAGGCCGGCGACAAGGGCATGTACTGGAACACCCGAGCCGACGACCTGGTCGTGAAGGCGATCGTCGGACTCCTCGAACGCAACCCGAACGTCCCGAAGGACCGAATCGACGAGGTCGCCATCGCGGCGACCACCCAGACCGGCGACCAGGGCCTGACCCTCGGTCGCACCGCCGCGATCCTCGCAGGGCTGCCGAAGACGGTGCCCGGCTTCTCGATCGACCGCATGTGCGCCGGCGCGATGACCGCGACGGCGATGCTGGCCGGATCGATCGGCTACGGCATGTACGACCTCGCGATCGCGGGCGGCGTCGAGCACATGGGCCACCACCCGATGGGCTCGGGCGTCGACCCGAACCCGCGCTTCCTCAGCGAGCGTCTCGTGGGCGAGGACGCCCTCGTCATGGGCGCGACCGCTGAGCGCATCCACGACCGCTTCCCGCAGCTCACGAAGGAGCGGAGCGACCGGTTCGCCCTCGCGAGCCAGCAGAAGACCGCCGCGGCCTACGCGGCCGGCAAGATCCAGCAGGACCTGGTCCCCGTCGCGATCCGCACCGAGGAGGGCTGGGGTCTCGCGACTCGCGACGAGGTCATGCGCCCCGAGACGACGCTCGAGGGCCTCGCCGGGCTGAAGACCCCGTTCCGCCCCCATGGCCGCATCACCGCGGGCAACGCCTCGGGCCTGAACGACGGCGCGACCGCGGCCCTGCTCGCCTCAGGCGCGACGGCGAAGGAGCTCGGGCTCGCCCCGAAGATGAAGCTCGTGAGTTACGCCTTCGCCGGCGTCGACCCCGAGATCATGGGCATCGGCCCCATCCCCGCGACCGAGAAGGCGCTGCGCAAGGCCGGCCTCACGATCGACGACATCGACCTCTTCGAAATGAACGAGGCGTTCGCCGTGCAGGTGCTCTCGTTCATGGATCACTACGGCATCGACGACGACGACCCGCGGGTGAACCCGTGGGGCGGCGCGATCGCCGTCGGCCACCCGCTCGCCTCCTCGGGCGTGCGGCTCATGAACCAGCTCGCGAGCCAGTTCGCCGAGCGCCCCGAGCTGCAGTACGGCATCACCAGCATGTGCGTCGGCCTCGGCCAGGGCGGCACGATGATCTGGGAGAACCCGAACTTCGACAAGAAGGCGAAGAAGCGCGCATGACCGACTACTCGACCATCGACTTCGGCTCGCTCGTCGCCCTCGCCGGCGACGACGAGGTCGTGACCCGCTCGTACGTCCGCGACGTGCCGCTGTCGGGCGGCAAGACCCTGGCGCTCCTCACGCTCGACAACGGGCGCGACCACACCCGCCCGAACACGCTCGGTGCGGCGACGCTGCTCGAGTACGCGGCGAAGCTCGACGAGCTGAAGGCGCGAGCGGCGGCGGGCGAGATCCACGCCGTGGCCGTCACCGGCAAGCCGTTCATCCTGGCCGCGGGGGCCGACCTGTCGAAGGTCGCCGAGATTCCCGATAAAGAGACGGCGAAGAAGTTCGTGCAGCTCGGCCACTACGCGCTCGCGAAGCTCGGCGAGGTGGGCGTGCCGTCGTTCACCTTCTACAACGGGCTCGCGCTCGGCGGCGGCCTCGAGATCGGCCTCCACGCCGACTACCGCACGGTGGACGCCTCGGCCCCGGCGCTCGCACTTCCCGAGGTCTTCCTCGGACTGATCCCCGGTTGGGGCGGCGCGACGATCCTGCCGAACCTCATCGGCATCGAGAACGCGCTCAAGGTGGTCATCGAGAACCCGCTCAAGCAGAATCGCACGCTCAAGGGCCAGGACGCCCTCGACCTCGGCATCGCCGATGCGATCTTCCCCGCAGTGAACTATCTCGAGGACTCGATCCGCTGGGCCGACGACGTCATCTCGGGCCGCATCAAGGTGAAGCGTCCCAACGAGCCGGGCAAGATGGAGCGGCTCGTCAAGTGGGATGCCGCGATCGGCATCGCGACGAAGATGCTGAAGAGCCGCATCGGCTCGGTTCCGCAGTCGCCGTACGCGGCGCTCGAGCTCATGAAGGCGGCGAAGAGCGGCACGCGCGCCGAGGGCTTCCAGCGCGAGGACGAGGTGCTCGCCGAACTCATCGCGGGTGACCAGCTGCAGGCGTCGATCTACGCCTTCAACCTCGTGCAGAAGCGCACCAAGCGCCCTGCCGGTGCTCCCGACAAGGCCCTCGCGAAGAAGGTCACGAAGGTCGGCGTGCTCGGCGCCGGGTACATGGCGAGCCAGCTCGCGCTGCTCTTCGTGCGTCGTCTCCGCGTGCCCGTCGTGATCACCGACATCGACCAGGAGCGCGTCGACAAGGGTGTGGCCTACATCGCCGGCGAGATCGACGCGCTGCTCGCCAAGGGCCGGGTCTCCCCCGACGAGGCGAACCGCCTGAAGGCGCTCGTCACGGGCACTGTCGACAAGTCCGACTTCGCCGACTGCGACTGGGTCATCGAGGCGGTGTTCGAAGAGCTCGAGATCAAGCAGAACGTGTTCGCCGAGATCGAGCAGCACATCTCCCCCGAGGCCGTGCTGGCGACGAACACCTCGTCGCTGTCGGTCGAGCAGATCGGCGCCAAGCTCGCCCACCCCGAGCGTCTCGTCGGCTTCCACTTCTTCACCCCGGTCGCGGTCATGCCGCTCATCGAGGTCGTGAAGACCCCGCACACCGACGAGGCGACGCTGTCGACCGCGATGGTCGCCGCGAAGAACCTGAAGAAGAACGCCGTCATCACGGCCGACACCCCGGGCTTCGTCGTCAACCGCCTGCTCGCCGTGCTCCTCGGCGAGGCCATGCGCGCCGTCGACGAGGGCACCTCCTTCGAGACGGTCGACCAGGCGATCGCCCCGCTCGGCCTGCCGATGGCACCGTCGGCACTGCTCGACCTCGTCGGGCTCAAGGTCGGCGCGCACGTGCTCGACACGCACCACGCGGCGTTCCCCGAGCGCTTCTACCGCAGCGAGAACCTGCACAAGCTCGCCGAGTACGGCAAGCTGCTCGACAAGGACGACAAGGGCAAGGTCAAGGGCTTCGACAAGGGCGCCCTGAAGCTGGTCGCGGGCGGCAAGAACCCGCGTTCGGCCGAGGAGATCCTCGGGGCCCTGCAGGACGGCCTGGCCCGAGAGGTCAAGCTCATGCTCGACGGCGACGTCGTGGCCGCTCCTGAAGACATCGACCTCTGCATGGTGCTCGGCGCGGGCTTCCCGTTCCAGATGGGCGGCGTCACGCCCTACCTCGACCGGGTCGGCGCCTCTGAGCGCGTCTTCGGCGATACCTTCCACCACCCGCAGGTGGTGGGCGTCGGCGCCTAGTCCGACGCACGACGGCACGCGAACGCGGCCCCCGGCTTCTGCCGGGGGCCGCGTTCATGTTCGGGTGGATGCCTCCCGCCCGCCTCGCTCGACGAGCACCCCGGGGCATCCCGCAGCCACCGAGGCCGCGAACCGAGGGGTCGGGTTCGCGAGGGGGGAAGCGCCGTGTCCGTCGGCTAGATGCGCGGCTGCGGGCTGGTGTCGGTCGGCACGGACGGCTCGGCGCCGACCGCCCGGGCGTGCGGCAGCTTCGAGCCGAGCACCATCGCGGTCACGTCGCGTGCGATGTGCTGGGGCGTGAGTCCGACCCGCTCGAGGATGTCGGCGCGTGAACCGTGCTCCAGGAACTCGTCGGGCAGTCCGAGCTCGGTGACCGCCGTGTCGACGCCGGCCTCGCGCAGGTCCTGACGGATGCGCGTGCCGATGCCGCCGACGCGGATACCGTCTTCGAGGCTCACGACGATGCGGTACTCGGCCGAAAGCTCGATCACGCTGCGCGGCACGGGCACGACCCACCGGGGGTCGACGACGGTCGCCCCGATGCCCTGCGCCTCGAGTCGTTCGGCGACGGCCAGGCCGATGCCGGCCATCGGCCCGACGGTGACGAGCAGCACGTCCTTGCGCTCCGACTCGGCGAGCACGTCGACGCCGTCATCGGTTCGGCGGACGGCCTCGTAGTCGGCGCCGACCGAGCCCTTCGGGAAGCGCAGCACCGTCGGCGCGTCGTCGACGGCCACGGCCTCGCCGAGTTCTTCGGCCAGGCGGATCGCGTCGCGGGGGGCCGCGATGCGGATTCCGGGCACGACCTGGAGGATCGAGAGGTCCCACACACCGTGATGGCTCGGGCCGTCGGGGCCGGTCACTCCGGCCCGGTCGAGCACGAAGGTCACGCCGGCCTTGTGCAGCGCGACGTCCATGAGCACCTGGTCGAAGGCGCGGTTGATGAACGTGGCGTAGACGGCGACCACCGGATGCAGGCCGCCGAACGCGAGGCCCGCGGCCGCCGTCGCGGCGTGCTGCTCGGCGATGCCGACGTCGAACACCCGGTTCGGGAAGCGCTCGGCCATGCGGTGCAGGCCGGTCGGGCGGAGCATCGCCGCGGTGATGCCGACGAGGCGATCGTTCTGCTCGGCGAGGTGCACGAGCTCGTCGGCGAAGGCGCTCGTCCACGACGGGCCGGCGGATGCCTCGAGCGACTCTCCCGTCTCGGGGTCGATCTGGCCGACGGCGTGGAACTGGTCGGCCACGTCGCGGCGGGCGGGCTCGTATCCGCGGCCCTTCTCGGTGATGGTGTGGACGATGACGGGAGCGCCGTAGGCCTTCGCCTGGCGCAACGCCTCCTCCATCGCGTGCTCGTCGTGCCCGTCGACCGGACCGATGTACTTGATGTCGAGATTCGAGTAGAGCGCCTCGTTGTCGGTGAACCGGCTGAGGAAGCCGTGGAGGCCGCCGCGCACACCTCGATAGAACGCCTGGGCGGGCCCGCCGAGCCGATCGAAGGCGCGCCGGCTCGAGAGATGGAGGTTGCGATACCCCTGCTTCGTGCGCACCGTGTTGAGGAAGCGCGCCATGCCGCCGATCGTCGGAGCGTAGGAGCGGCCGTTGTCGTTGACGACCACGATGAGCTTGCGGGTGTTGTCGTCGGAGATATTGTTGAGCGCCTCCCACGTCATGCCGCCCGTGAGCGCGCCGTCGCCGACGACCGCCACGACGTGCCGGTCGTTCTGCCCCGTCATCTCGAACGCCTTCGAGATGCCGTCGGCCCACGAGAGCGAGCTCGAGGCGTGCGAGCTCTCGACGATGTCGTGCTCGGACTCGGAGCGCTGCGGGTAGCCGGCGAGGCCCCCGGTACGTCGCAGCGACGACAGGTCGGTGCGACCGGTGAGCAGCTTGTGCACGTACGACTGGTGCCCGGTGTCGAACACGATCGCGTCGCGCGGCGACTCGAACACTCGGTGGATGGCGATGGTCATCTCGACGACGCCGAGATTCGGGCCCAGATGGCCGCCCGTCTTCGACACCGATTCGACGAGGTACTCGCGGATCTCACGAGCGAGCTGCTCGAGCTGCACCTGGCTCAGCGCATCGAGGTCGCGCGGGCCAGAGATCGTCGAGAGCAGGGTCATACGTGGTGCCTCCGGGGTGACGCGGCGGTGCCGCCGAACGGAACGAGTCTACGCCGGGCATGCTGTGAGCCCGGGCAGACGAGGGGGCGATCGGCGGAATCGCCGATCGCCCCCTCGTCGAAAGCGTGTCGCGTCAGACCAGGCTGCGCAGCACGTACTGCAGGATGCCGCCGTTGCGGTAGTAGTCGGCCTCACCCGGCGTGTCGATGCGGACGACCGCGTCGAACTCGACGGGCTGCTTGCCCTCGGCCGAGAACTCGCTCGGCACCGCGGTCACCCGGACGGTCTTCGGGGTGACGCCTTCGTTCAGCTGCTCGAGACCCGAGATCGAGACGATCTCGGTGCCGTCGAGGCCGAGCGTCTCCCAGCTCTCGCCTGCAGGGAACTGCAGCGGCACGACGCCCATGCCGATGAGGTTCGAACGGTGGATGCGCTCGAAGCTCTCGGTGATGACCGCCTTGACGCCGAGGAGGCTCGTGCCCTTGGCCGCCCAGTCGCGCGACGAACCCGAACCGTACTCCTTGCCGCCGAAGATGACGAGCGGAGTGCCCTGAGCCTGGTAGTTCTGGCTCGCGTCGTAGATGTACGACTGCGGGCCGCCCTCCTGGGTGAAGTCGCGGGTGTACCCGCCCTCGACGACCTGACCGTCGTTGACGGCCGAGACGAGGAGGTTCTTCAGGCGGATGTTCGCGAAGGTGCCGCGGATCATGATCTCGTGGTTGCCGCGACGCGAGCCGTAGGAGTTGAAGTCCTTGCGCTCGACGCCGTGCTCGGTGAGGTACTGCGCCGCAGGGGTGCCCGCCTTGATGTTGCCGGCCGGGCTGATGTGGTCGGTCGTCACCGAGTCGCCGAGCGTCGCGAGCACGCGGGCGCCCGAGATGTCGGCGACGGGCGTGAGCTCCATCGACATGCCCTCGAAGTACGGCGCCTTGCGCACGTAGGTCGAGTCGGCGTCCCACTCGAAGACCGGACCGGTCGGCGTGGGCAGCGTCTTCCACCGCTCGTCGCCCTCGAACACGGTCGCGTACTGCTTGATGAACTGCTCGCGCGAGATCGACGAGTCGATGATCTGCTGCACCTCTTCGGGCGCGGGCCAGATGTCCTTCAGGAAGACGTCGTTGCCCTCGCCGTCGGTGCCGAGCGGGTCGACCTCGAAGTCGAAGTTCATCGAACCCGCCAGTGCGTAGGCGACGACGAGCGGCGGCGACGCGAGGTAGTTCATCTTCACGTCGGGGCTGATGCGGCCCTCGAAGTTGCGGTTGCCCGAGAGCACCGCGGTGACGGCGAGGTCGTTCTCGTTGATCGCCGCGGAGACCTCCTCGATCAGCGGACCGGAGTTGCCGATGCAGATCGTGCAGCCGTAGCCGACGGTGTAGAAGCCGAGGCCCTCGAGCGACTTGTCGAGTCCGGACTTCTCGTAGTAGTCGGTGACGACCTTCGATCCCGGGCCGAGGGTGGTCTTCACCCAGGGCTTCGTCTTGAGGCCCTTCTCGAGCGCCTTGCGGGCCAGCACGCCCGCTGCGATCATGACCGACGGGTTCGAGGTGTTCGTGCACGAGGTGATCGCCGCGAGCGCCACCGAACCGTGGTTCAGCGTGAACGAGGGGCCGCCGGCGACCGTCACCGGAGTCGGCTTGGAGACCGTCTTCGGCGCGTGCGAGTGGTGGTGGTGCTCGTGGTGGCTCGACTCGTCTTCGGGGGTGAACCCGGGCGGGTCGGAAGCCGGGAACGACTCGGAGATCGTCAGGTCGACGAGATCGTGGTCGATTTCGGCGTAGTTGGTGAGGTCGAGCTCGAACTGCTCCTTCGAGCGCGAGAGCAGGATGCGGTCCTGGGGACGCTTCGGGCCGGCGATCGACGGAACGACGGTCGAGAGGTCGAGCTCCATGTACTCGCTGAACTCGGGCTCGCTGTCGGCGTCGTGCCAGAGCTTCTGCACCTTCGCGTACTGCTCGACGAGCGCGACCGCCGCCTCGTCGCGACCCGTGAGACGCAGGTAGTCGAGGGTGACGTCGTCGATCGGGAACATCGCGGCCGTCGAGCCGAACTCGGGGCTCATGTTGCCGATGGTCGCACGGTTGGCGAGCGGCACCGAAGCGACGCCGGCGCCGTAGAACTCGACGAACTTGCCGACCACACCGTGCTTGCGCAGCATGTCGGTGATCGTGAGCACGACGTCGGTCGCGGTCACGCCTGCGGGGATCTCGCCCGTGAGCTTGAAGCCGACGACGCGCGGGATCAGCATCGAGACGGGCTGGCCGAGCATGGCCGCCTCGGCCTCGATGCCGCCGACGCCCCAGCCGAGCACGCCGAGGCCGTTGACCATGGTCGTGTGCGAGTCGGTACCGACGCAGGTGTCGGGGTACGCGCGGAGCACGCCTCCGACCTCGCGGTCGTAGACGACCTTGGCGAGGTGCTCGATGTTCACCTGGTGCACGATGCCGGTGCCGGGCGGCACGACCTTGAAGTCGTTGAACGCCGTCTGGCCCCAGCGGAGGAACTGGTAGCGCTCGCCGTTGCGCTCGTACTCGATCTCGACGTTGCGCTCGAGCGCGTTCTCGGTGCCGAAGAGGTCGGCGATGACGGAGTGGTCGATGACCATCTCGGCCGGCGAGAGCGGGTTGATCTTGTTCGGGTCGCCGCCGAGCGCGGTGACCGCCTCGCGCATGGTCGCGAGGTCGACGATGCAGGGCACGCCCGTGAAGTCCTGCATGACCACGCGCGCCGGCGTGAACTGGATCTCGGTGTCGGGCTCGGCCTGCGGGTCCCACGAGCCGAGCGCCTCGATCTGCTCCTTGGTGACGTTCGCGCCGTCCTCTGTGCGAAGCAGGTTCTCGAGCAGCACCTTCAGGCTGAACGGAAGCTTCTCGTGACCCGGCACGGTGTCGAGCCGGAAGATCTCATAGGACTCATCACCGACGCGGAGCGTGTCCTTCGCCCCGAAACTGTTCACTGCAGACACGATGTCCTCTCCTTCGCGGATGCCGGCGACGACGCGCACGACATTCCATCTTCTCCGTCAGACATGGGGCGGTACCAGCAAGGGTAACCTAAGCCGATCGCCAGCCGACAGGCCTCGCACCTCGTGCGAATTTATCTTGACGTCGAGATAACTCTATCACTCGCCGGAACGCGACGAGGACGGGTAGACGGCGCGCACCACGAGCCAGGAGAAGACGAGCACGAGCGCGTACAGCGGCACACCCATGAGCAGGCGCGTGGCGCCGAGCGCCTCGACGTTGTTCACCAGATAGAAGGGCACCTGCACCGCGAGACGCGCGACGAAGAGCCCGATCCACACGAGCGTGAGGAACTGCGCGGCGCGATACTTGCGACGATCCTGCTTCCAGGCGAGGCCATCGCCCATGAGGAAGCCGACGATGAGCCCGATCGCGGGCCACCGCACGAAGAGGGAGATGAGCAGGGCGAGCGCGTACGCCGCGTTCGTGAAGAAGCCGAGGACGTAGTTGTCGCGGGCGTCGCCCGACCAGAGGGCGAGCGCCGCCGAGGCGAGCACGCCCACGAGCCCGGCGATCGCCTGGGTCGGCTGGCTCTTCGCAACCAGCCGGGCGACCGTGAACACGACCGCGAGGCCGACCGACGCTCCGAGCGCCGGCACGAGTGCCGCCTGCGCATCAGAGCCCGCGAAGCTCGTCAGCGAGCTGTAGACCACGAGGAAGACGAGGCCGGGCAGCAGCGCTTCGAGGATGCCCCGCACGCCGCCGACCGCACCGAGCAGATCGCGTCCGCTCAGCTGCTCGTCTCGCGCGAGCGCACCCAGACCGCTCTTCTCGGCGGCTGCGGCGAGCTGACGGCCGAGCTCGGCCGCGTCCGCGCCCGAGTTCTCCGCAGCATCCTGCCCGTCGTCGTCGGGGCGCGCTGCGCCTGGTGCCTCCGACACCGCTACGCCGTCGGAGCGCCCGCGGAGGATGCGGGCATCCGCAGCGGAATGAGGTCGCGGGGCGGCATCGGCGTCGCGCCGCGCACCACCACGATCGAACGGAAGAGGTCTTCGACCTGCGCCGCCGCGGCGGGGTCGACCGCGGCCTGCCCGGCGATGACACCGCGGAGGAACCAGCGGGGGCCGTCGACGCCGATGAAGCGCGCGAGGCGCATCTGGCCCTGCTGGCCCTCGCCGGCCGCGACCGGGATCTGCGCGAGCAGCTCGGGACCGAACGTGCCCTCGCGAACCGTGGTCGTGCCGCCCTGGCGAGCGATCTGCTCGGCGATCTGTGCGCGGATCTCGTGCCAGAGTCCGCTCGAGCGCGGTGCGGCGAACGGCTGCACCTGCAGCGTGGAGTTCGCGTAGTCGAGGCCGATCGCAACGACCCGCTTCGTGCCCTCCTCGACCTCGAGGCGGAGGTGCAGTCCCTCGCGCGGCAGTACCTTCACACCGCCGAGGTCGACGTACGGACGGACCGGATTGGCCTCCGACTCGTCGAAAGGACCCGCGCTCGCCCGATCGTCGGGTGCGGACTTGGGCTGGTCGACGACCGCGCCGTCGGTGTTCTCGATGTCGCTCACGCGTTCACTCCTGACTTGTGCTCCCCGAATCCCGTGGAGCCGAATCCACCCTCGCCGCGCAGACTGCCCGGGAGTTGCTCGACCTCGACGAAGCGTGCACGGCTGACGGGCATGACGACGACCTGCGCGATCCGGTCGCCGGCCTCGATGGTGTACGCCTCGCGCGCGTCGGTGTTGAGCAGGGCGACCTTGATCTCGCCCCGATACCCGGCGTCGACCGTTCCCGGCGCATTGACGATCGTGATGCCGTGCTTGAACGCGAGACCCGATCGCGGGACCACGAACGCCACGTAACCGTCGGGCAATGCGATGGAGACGCCGGTGCCGACCGTCGCGCGCTCCCCCGGCTCGAGGACGACGGACTCCGCGGCATGGAGGTCGGCCCCGGCATCGCCCGCATGGGCGTAGCTCGGGATGCGTTCGGCGGTGATCAGCACATCGACGGAATCGGTCACCGTTCGAGGGTAGTGCAGAACCTCGAGGTCCGAATCCCCGGGCCCGAAGACCGAACACCGGGCCACCGACCCCACCCGATCACCGGGCAGCGCAGAAGTCTGGTCTGATAGACCCATGCCCGAATACCACGAGAGACTCTGGCCGACGCCCTGGATCTACATCGCCAGCCTCCTGCTCATCCCCGCGAGCATCCTCGTGCTGGCACCCGTCTCGCTGCCCGCGGGCATCGCCACGGGCGTGATCCTCTATCTCGCCTCGATGGGTGCGCTCACGCTCACCGCGCCCACCATCGAGGTCCGCGCCGGCCGGTTCCGCGCCGGGCGCGCCGAGATCGCGGTCGAACAGCTCGGCGAGGCGGTCGCGGCCGACGAGACCGCCGCCCGCATCGAGCGCGGCACCGGGCTCGACGCACGGGCGTTCCTCGTCATCCGCGGCTGGGTGCGCCCGGTCGTGCGCGTGCCGATCCTCGACCCGGCCGACCCGGCGCCATACTGGCTCGTCTCGAGCCGTCGACCGAAAGAACTGGCCGCCGCGATCAACGGATCACGACGGCCTGGTAGTGAGGAGCGCAGCGTCTAGGACGCGCACTCCAGGCAGATCGGCCCGAGCTTCGTCTCGTGGTCGATCTGCGAACGGTGCTTCACCAGGAAGCAGTTCACACAGGTGAACTCGTCAGCCTGGGGCGGAAGCACGACGACATCGAGCTCGACGTCGGAGAGGTCTGCACCGGAGAGGTCGAATCCTCCGGGGTTGTCGGCATCGTCGACATCCACCACTCCCGACATCTTGTCGGGGACGCGTTCCTTGAGGGCCTCGATCGACTCCGAGTCGTCTTCGGTCTTCCGCGGGGCGTCGTAATCCGTTGCCATTCCCATCCATTTCCTCATGCGCCGAAGATTCGGCGGCCATAGTCTGCATCAAAACGAGTACGTAAGCAAACCCTCTGCACACCCGTTCCCCGATGCAACGTGCTCAACTTCCGCCGCGCCCGCGCTATTCCCGCGAGCAGTGCTGGCGACGTGGCATCCTTGGGCGGAGACGAAAGCACGGAAGGGCTTGTCGCGATGCAGGAACTCAAGGTAATCGGAGTCGAGAACGGCGCGTTGCTCGCTGCCTCCGACGATGGCGCGCGCTTCCGGATCGAGATCGACGAGGTGCTCCAGTCGCGGATCCGGCAGGCTCAACCCGAACAGCACGCCGGCCCCAAACCCTCGCCTCGCGAGGTCCAGGCGCACATTCGTGCAGGCATGTCGGCCGAAGAGGTCGCGCAGGTCACGGGCGCTTCGGTCGACTACATCCGTCGATTCGAGGGTCCGGTGCTCGCTGAGCGCGAACACGTCGTCACCTCGGCGCTCGCCGTGCCCGTCAACCTCGGAGTCGAGGCGGACCCGGCTGACGAGCCCGCGACCTTCGGCGGCGTGATCCGCGACCGGCTCGCGAAGCTCGGCGCCCAGGGCGAACGCTGGGCGAGCTGGAAGGACGAGGAGCGCGGCTGGATCGTCAAGCTCGAGTTCACCGCCGACACGATCGACCACGACGCGCGCTGGACCTTCGAGCCGCGCAAGCAGTCGCTGCAGCCGTTGAACTCCGAGGCCATCACGCTGTCGCAGCAGGGCGAGCTCAAGGGCGGACTCATCCCCCGCTTGCGCGCGGTCGGCCCCGATTCCGACGAATCGAGATTCGACAGCGGCGCCTTCACCTTCGACGAGATGGAACACGGCGACAACGACACCGCGCCGCACCTCGAACCGCTCCCCTACGCCCGCACCTCGCAGACCTCGAGCCCCGCGGTCGCCCGTGCCGCGATCAAGCGCGCCGACGAACCGAAGCAATCGCTCGGCGAGACGGCCGACCTGCTCGAGGCGCTGCGACGGCGCCGGGGTGAGCGCGAGTCGGCGACCGTCGAGAACGAGTCACCGCGCCCCGCTCCCGCTGAGGCACCTACGACGATCGCGCCCGCCGCAGTCGCCGAGACGCAGCCCGAGCCCTCCGTCGACGAGCAGCCGGGAGCCGGCGCCCGCAGCATCTGGGGCAAGGTCTCCTCGTCGTCGAACAGCAACGGCGCGCCCCGCAGCCAGAAGAAGGGGCGAGCCTCGATGCCCAGCTGGGACGAGATCGTGTTCGGCGCACGCACCGACGACGACCTGGCCTGACCACCCGGCACCACTCCACTCGAACGACGGCCCGAGCAGCGCAACGCTGCTCGGGCCGTCGTTCGATCACCGGCACGGTTCGGCCGAACTCGGCGAAGCGCACGACCACCGACCCCTCGGCGACCCTGCATCGATCGCCATGAGACCGACGGTGCTAGAATTCGAACACATGTTCGAATGATCTCGGGTCGGAGGTGCCGTGCCCCAATTGGAGGAGTCCGTCGAGATGTGGACGGACGATGCCGGTACTCCGCTGCGGCTCGTCTGGCGATCACGGCGGTTCCGGGTCGACGACACCCCGACCGCACTCGTCGGAGCCTGCGGGTGGTGGCGTCCCTTCGCCCAGCACGACGTCTCCCCCGGGCGGGCTCCGCTCGAGATCTCCGGCTGGCGATTCCAGGCGAGCACCGCCGACGGCGAGACGCATGTCTTCGACGTGGAGCACGAACCGGGCACCGACGCGCGGTGGCGGGTCGTGCGCGTCTTCGACTAGTCGTCGTCGTGCCGCCCGACCGCCGGCGCGGGCGAGCCTGCGGCATTCTGAGGCCGCAACCACAGCATGAGGACCCCGCCCACCACGAGACCCCAGAATGCCGAGCCGATCCCTGCGATCGCGACGCCCGACGCCGTCACGAGGAAGGTGCCGATCGCCGTGATCCGCTGCGCAGGCGCCTCGAGTGCGCTGCTGATCGCCGTGACCAGCGCGCCGAGCAGCGCGAGCCCGGCGACCGCGGTGATGATGATGGGCGGCGAGGCCTGCACGATCGCCGCCGCCAGACCTGCACCGACGCCGAGCAGCAGGTAGACCACCCCCGATGAGACGGTCGCGATCCAACGGCGACGCGGATCGGGCGCCGCTTCGGGGCTCGCCATGATGGCCGCGGTGATCGCGGCGAGGTTGATCGCGTGCCCGCCGGTCAGCGCCGCCGCCATCGAGGCCGCCCCGGAGGTCACGAGGACGGGTCGCGGTGGCAGCCGGTACCCGAAAGTCGACATGACGGCGAATCCGGGGACGTTCTGCCCCGCCATCGTCACGATGAACAGCGGCAGGCCGAGGCTCACGATGACGAACGGGTCGAACACGGGCGCGACGAACTCGAGCCGCGGAACCACGGCATCGTTGCCGAGCACCGCCGGGCCCGCGACCACGGCGATACCGATGACGGCCACCAGCATGGCGGCCGGCACCGCCCAGCGCGGCGCGAGTCGCGCGAGCAGCAACCAGACGAGCACCATCGGGATCGCGATCGCCGGCTGCTCGATCGCCGCGGTCACCGGGGCGATGCAGATCGGGAAGAGGATGCCGGCGAGCATCGCGCTGGCGATGGGCTTCGGGATGCTCGTGATCGCCCTGCCGAGCGCCGGCCAGAGCCCTGAGAGCACGATGAGCGCCCCGCAGACGAGGAAGGCGCCCGTCGCCGCGGCGAAGTCCTGGGTCGTGCTCGCGGCCGCGACGAGCAGCGCCGCCCCCGGTGTCGACCAGGCGAACGACACGGGCACGCGCATGACGATCGGCAGCACGATGCACGTGAGACCGGTCGCCAGGCACAGCGCGAAGAGCCCGGAGGCGGCCTGGGCATCGCTTGCGCCGACGGCGACGAGCCCGGCGATGACGAGCGCGAACGAACTGGCGAATCCCGTGATGGCGGCGATGACGCCGGCGACGACGGTGTGGAAGATGGGCGGCGCTCTCGCCTACGCCGACTTCTCGGCCCGGCGCGGCTTGTGCGGCACGATCGTCGGCGCCGCGTTGTCGAGCACGGCCGCCTTGGTCACGACCACCCGCGCGACGCCGGTCGAGGAGGGCACCTCGAACATGATCGGCCCGAGCACCTCCTCCATGATCGCGCGGAGTCCGCGGGCACCCGTCTGGCGGAGCACGGCGAGGTCGGCGATCGCCTCGAGGGCGGCCTGTTCGAAGTCGAGCTCGACGCCGTCGAGCTCGAACATGCGCTGGTACTGCTTGACGAGCGCGTTCCTGGGGACGGTGAGGATCTCCATCAGCGCCTCCTGGTCGAGCGGCGTCACCGTCGCCACGACCGGAAGCCGTCCGATGAACTCGGGAATGAGCCCGAACTTGTGCAGGTCTTCGGGGAGGACCTCGCTGAAGATGTCGGCCTCGTCCTCCTTGTTGTGGAGTGGAGCTCCGAACCCGATGCCGCGCTTGCCCGCACGCGAGGAGATGATGTCTTCGAGTCCGGCGAACGCGCCGGCCACGATGAACAGCACGTTCGTCGTGTCGATCTGGATGAACTCCTGGTGGGGGTGCTTGCGGCCGCCCTGCGGCGGCACGGAGGCGACCGTGCCCTCGAGGATCTTGAGCAGCGCCTGCTGCACGCCCTCGCCCGAGACATCCCGCGTGATCGACGGATTCTCGGCCTTGCGAGCGATCTTGTCGACCTCGTCGATGTAGATGATGCCGGTCTCGGCTCGCTTGACGTCGTAGTCGGCGGCCTGGATGAGCTTCAGCAGGATGTTCTCGACGTCTTCGCCGACGTAGCCCGCCTCGGTGAGCGCCGTCGCATCGGCGACGGCGAAGGGCACGTTGAGCTGCTTCGCGAGCGTCTGCGCGAGGTAGGTCTTGCCGCAACCCGTGGGGCCGATCAGCAGGATGTTCGACTTCGCGATCTCGACCTCGTCGTGGGCGCGGTCGGCCGACGTCAGCGTCGCCCGGGCGCGCACGCGCTTGTAGTGGTTGTAGACCGCGACGGCGAGCGCCTTCTTCGCGGCCTCCTGGCCGATCACGTACTCCTCGAGGAAGCCGAAGATCTCTTTCGGCTTCGGGAGTTCGAACTCGCCGGCCTCGGTCTCGCCGGCCTCGGCCAGACGCTCCTCGATGATCTCGTTGCAGAGCTCGACGCACTCGTCGCAGATGTAGACGCCGGGTCCGGCGATGAGCTGCTGGACCTGCTTCTGGCTCTTTCCGCAGAAGGAGCACTTCAGCAGATCGGCGCTCTCTCCGATGCGTGCCATCGAAACCCTCCCTGTCGACGAGTCTGATCCGAGCCTAGCCCGAGATCCGGCGGTTGCGGCGTAGCCGGCGCGATTCGACACGCCACCGGGTTCGCCCGCCGCGAACCGGCCGCCTCAGTCGATGAGGTGGCGCAGGTATCGGCGCGGGTCGTCGAGATACGAGCGCCAGTGCGCGACGAGTTCGAGGTCCTCCCAGCTCGTCTCGCGGATGCCCCACTCCCCCAGCTCGAGGATGGTCGCCCCGGGAACCGAGGCGAGGATCGGGGAGTGCGTCGCGCAGATGATCTGCGTGCCACGGGCGACCATGCGGTCGAGTCCCGCGATCCAGGTGAGGATCGAGGCGAACGACAACGCCGCCTCGGGCTCGTCGAGGCAGACGAGCCCGGCGACGAACTGCGGGTGGTTGAGCTTGTTGTCGAGCAGGTCGTTGAACGACTCGCCGTGGCTCAGGGAGTGCAGGTGCCGATCGGGGCTGTCGGGCAGGTCTTCGAGGTAGCTGTAGTAGCCGTGCATCGTCTCGGCACGGAGGAAGAACCCCCAGCGAGGCGCCCGAGGACTGCGTTCGATGCGCAGCCACTCGCCGAGCGGCGACTCGCTCGGGCGGGTCGCCCGGCCCCCGTTGTTGCTGCCCCCCTCCGGCGGAAGCCCGTAGGCGGTCGCGATGCCCTCGAGCAGCGTGGACTTGCCGCTGCCGTTCTCGCCGACGAGGAAGGTGAGGCCGGGCATGAAGTCGAGTCCGCGGTCTTCGACGAGCTGCGCGATCGCCGGGATCGTCGCCGGCCACGCCGCAGCGTCGATCGGCGCCTCGGCAGACAGCGAAACGCGGCGGATGGCCCGGCTGTCGTCCAGCCAGTCCTCCGCCGCGTTCGTCACGCTGCGAGGCTACCGGGTGATCGCCGGCAGGCTCTTGCGCGAGGTGAGCACCTGGTCGATGAGTCCGTACTCGAGCGCCTCGTTCGCCGAGAGGATCTTATCGCGGTCGATGTCCGCGTTGACCTGCTCGGGCGTGCGGTTCGAGTGGCGCGAGAGCGTCTCTTCGAGCCATCCGCGCATGCGCAGGATCTCGGCCGCCTGGATCTCGATGTCGCTCGCCTGGCCGTGCCCCGCCTCGCCCATGGCGGGCTGGTGGATGAGCACCCGGGCGTTCGGCAGCGCGAGGCGCTTGCCGGGCGTTCCTGCGGCGGCGATGACCGCCGCGGCGGAGGCCGCCTGGCCGAGCACGACGGTCTGGATCTGCGGACGGATGTACTGCATCGTGTCGTAGATCGCCGTCATCGCGGTGAACGAGCCACCGGGCGAGTTGATGTAGAGGATGATGTCGCGGTCGGGATCCATCGACTCGAGCACCAGGAGCTGGGCCATGATGTCGTCGGCCGAGGCGTCGTCGACCTGCACCCCGAGGAAGATGATGCGGTCCTCGAAGAGCTTCGCGTACGGGTCCTGACGCTTGTAGCCGTAGGCGGTGCGCTCCTCGAAGCTCGGCAGGATGTAGCGCGAGCCCGGTGCCTGCACGCCGTTGAAGGCGGTGCCACCGAAGGCGGGGATGTTCATTCGCTCGTTCTCTCTTCTCTCGGTGCCTACGCCTGGGTTCCGCCGCCGCCGGCGACGTCGAGCGCCGACTCGCGGATGTGGTCGACGAAGCCGTACTCGAGCGCCTGCTGCGCGTTGAACCAGCGGTCGCGGTCGCCGTCGGCGTTGATCTGCTCGACGGACTTGCCGGTCTGCGCGGCCGTGATCTCGGCGAGGCGCTTCTTCATGTCGAGGATGAGCTGCGCCTGCGTCTGGATGTCGCTCGCGGTGCCGCCGAAGCCGCCGTGCGGCTGGTGGAGGAGCACGCGCGCGTTCGGCGTGATGTACCGCTTGCCCTTCGTGCCCGCCGTGAGGAGGAGCTGCCCCATCGAGGCGGCCATGCCGATGCCGACGGTGACGATGTCGTTCGGCACGAACTGCATCGTGTCGTAGATCGCCATGCCGGCCGTGATCGAGCCACCGGGCGAGTTGATGTAGAGGTAGATGTCCTTCTTCGGATCCTCTGCGGCGAGCAGCAGCAGCTTCGCCGCGATCTCGTTGGCGTTGTCGTCGCGCACCTCGGAGCCAAGCCAGATGATGCGGTCCTTCAGCAGTCGATCGAAAACACCGGTGCCTGGTGTCGGTTCGGCCATGTGTCGCTCCGTTTCGGTTGTCGCGTTGAATCGAATCTATCCGGTGCAACGCGCGCGAACCGGGCTGTTCGCCCTAGGCGGATGCCGCGAGTTCCGCCGCGTAGGCAGCCAGCGACACGCGGTAGCGCGGCAGGTGGGGTGCGAGCGCCGCGAGGGCGTCGGATGCCGCGCGGCGGGCGTCGCCCGCATCGACCCTCGCGAGCGCACGGAACGCGACGACCGCGTCGCGGAGCTCGCCCGACTCGGGCTCGACCTCGTCGAGGAGCGCGATCGACTCGAGCGGCCGTCCGAGGTTGCGAATGGTCGAGGCGAGCTGGACATGCGCCTGCACGCGCTCCGAGCCGGTCAGGCCGCCCTCGATCGCGCGACGGTAGAGCGGCTCGGCCTCTCGCTCGAGCCCGGCCGAGTCGCGGGCACCGGCCCGCTCGAAGAGCGCGAGCGGGTCGTGTTCACCGCGTTCGGCGGCCAGCGCGTCGATGCGCCGGATGACCTCGAGCTCGCCGAGCTCGTCGGCCGCGGCCCACACCTCGTCGACGCGTCGCTGCCACTCGCTCGTCTCGTTCATCCCGTCTCTTCCTCTGCCGACCGTCACGGCGACGACGAAAGGGCCGAGCGAGAACGCCCGACCCTTTCGTACTGCGATGCGGTGATTACTCCGCGTCAGCCTTCTTCGGCGCGCGCTTGCGAGCCGGCTTCTTCTCCTCCGCAGGCGCCTCAGCGGCGTCCTCGGCCGGCGCCTCGGCGGCCGCCTTCTTCGGAGCGCGCTTCTTCGCGGCGGGCTTCTTCTCCTCGGCGGGAGCCTCGGCGGCCTCGTCGGCGCTCTCGTCGTCGCCCACGGCGGTGAACTCGGAGAGGTCGACGGGGTTGCCCGAGGCATCCGACACCTTCGCCTTGCCGAGCGCGATCGCGAGCGCCTTGTTGCGCGCGACCTCGCCGACCATGGCGGGGATCTGGCCCTGCTGGCTCAGGATCTGCACGAACTCGTTCGGGTCCATGCCGTACTGCGCAGCACCCTGGACGAGGTACTGGGTGAGCTCCTCCTGGCTGACCTGGACCTTCTCGGCCTCGGCGATCGCGTCGAGGAGGATCTGGGTCTTGAACGCCTTCTCGCTCGACTCGGCGACCTCGGCGCGGTGCACGTCGTCCTCGAGGCGGCCTTCGCCCTCGAGGTGACGGTGCACCTCGTCGTCGATGACGCCCTGGGCGACCGGCACGTCGGCGAGCTCGAGGAGCTTCTCGACGAGGAGGTCGCGAGCCTGGTTGCCCTGGCCGAAGACCTTGTTGCGGCCGGCCTGCTCCTTGAGCGACGCGGTCAGCTCGTCGAGGGTGTCGAACTCGCTCGCGATCTGCGCGAAGTCGTCGTCGGCCGCGGGGAGCTCGCGCTCCTTGACGGCGCCGACCGTCACCGTGATCTCGGCGGTCTCGCCCTCGTGGTCGCCGCCGAGCAGCTTCGAGGCGAAGGTGGTGGTCTCGCCGGCCGAGAGCGTGTCGAGCGCCTCGTCGATGCCCTCGAGCAGCTCGCCCGAGCCGAGCTCGTACGAGATGCCGCTGGCGGTGTCGACCTCGGTGCCGTCGATCGTGGCGACGAGGTCGAGGGTCACGAAGTCGCCCGACTTGGCGGGGCGGTCGACCGTGATGAGCGTGCCGAAGCGGCTGCGCAGGCGGTCGAGCTCCTCGGTGACCTCGTCGTCGCCGACCTCGACCGAGTCGACCACGAGCTCGAGGCCGTCGTAGGCCGGCACCTCGATCTCGGGGCGGACGTCGACCTCGATGGCGAGCAGCAGCTCACCCGAGAAGTCCTTCTCGCTCGGCCACTCGACGATGTCGGCCTCGGGGCGGCCCATCGGGCGCAGCTCGTGCTCGGCGACGGCGGCGCGGTAGAAACCGTCGAGGCCCTCGTTGACCGCGTGCTCGAGCACGGCGGCCTTGCCGACGCGCTGGTCGATGATGGGCGGCGGCACCTTGCCCTTGCGGAAGCCGGGCACGTTGACCTGCTCGGCGATGTGCTCGTACGCGTGGGCGATGCTGGGCTTCAGCTCGTCGGGCGTCACCGAGATGGTGAGCTTGGCGCGAGTGGGGCTCAGCTTCTCAACCGAAGTGGTCGGCATGGGGAAGATCTCCTGTTGTGTGGAAGTTCGTGTCGAGTCGAGCAACTCGTCGGGGCGACAGGATTCGAACCTGCGACTTCCCGCTCCCAAAGCGGGCGCTCTACCAAGCTGAGCTACGCCCCGAGTCGCCGACTCAACTCGTCGATTCACCCGCGCGGGCATGCCGAAACACACGTCAGGCGGGTGGACCCCGGAAAGTCTACTGCACGCGCGGCGGGCGCTGCTGACCTCGACCGTCCGAGCACGACGCGCCTGTGGAGCGATCACGCGGTCAGGACCGCTCGGCTGGCAGAGTGTCGCCATGACCGACCGACCGACCGCCGCTCCCGACGGCGCGCTGCGCTGGCCTGCCGACCCCGCGTTCTTCGTCGACACGACGCGCTGCCCCGCGTGCTTCGCTCAGCTGCCCTCCCCACGATGCGCCGCCTGCGGGCTCGACCTCGGCGTGCCCGCCTCGCTCGAGCTGCTCGAGGTCGGAACCCGCCTCCACGCCGCGAGCGCGACGCGGGTCGAGCTCATCGCACGCATGCGTGCCGCACAGAGGGCGGTCGAGGTCGCGAGGTCGGTCGAGGCGCAGCCGCCGACCGCGGCGCCCCCGTCGCCGATCGGCGCGAGCGCCCCGGTGGCTGATGCCCCGGCACCGGCTGCGCCGATCATGCCGGCACCGGCACCGTCGTTCGCGGTGCCGGCGCCGGCACCGGCACCCGCGCCGGCCGCGGCATCGGCCGCGCCGCCGTCGTCCCCGCCCCCGGCCGCCTCCGCCTCCGCCTCCGCACATCGTGCGCGACGCTCGGGCGTGCAGGTCCTCCTCCTGACGCTCGGCGTCGTGCTCATCTCGATCACCGCGATCGTGTTCCTCTTCGTCGCGTACCTCGTGGCGAGCCTCGAGGTGCGCTCCGTCATCACCGCCGCGCTGAGCATCGTGGTGCTCGGCATCGCCTGGCTGCTTCGTGCGCGGCGGCTGCCCGGAACCGCCGAGGGCGTCGCGTCCGTGGCCGTCGTCCTGCTGCTGCTCGACGTCTGGATCGTGCGCACGAACGGGCTGTTCGGCACCGACTCGCTCGACGCCGTCGGGTACACGGGCGGCGCCCTCCTCATCGTCGCGGCGCTGCTCGCCCTCGCCCGGCGCATCACCGGCATCCGCACGACGGGCTACGCCGCCGCGGCCCTCCTGCCGATCTCGGCCGCCCTGCTCGCCTCGCAGCTGGCCCCCGCGGGCGACGTCGTCACCGGGGTGTGGGCGGGTTCGCTCGCCACCGCGGTGCTGGGCGCCGCCGCGCTCGCCCTGCCGCCGATCGTCGAACGCACGATCCTGCTCGCGGCGGGCTTCGCCGGGGGCGTCCTGGCGCTGCTGACCGCCGCCTGGGCGATGCCCGAGCTGGCGTGGCATCCGCTCTGGGGCTTCCTCGGCACCGCCGCGGTCTGGCTCGTCCTCGTCATCGCACTCGGCGCCCGGGCGGCCGCCGTTCCCTCGGCGTGGCGCGTCACCGCCGCCTCGGCCTTCGGGCTCAGTGCGGCGCTGGCACCGGCGGTGTCGATCGCCGTCGAGATCGAACCCGGCACGGCGATCTGGCTCGCGCCGGCCGTGACGGGGGCCGTGCTCTGCCTCTTCGCATTCGCCCTCCGACGAGCGAGCGTCCGGCGCGGGGCCGAACTCGGCGCCTTCCTCGCCGGCGCGCTCGTGGCCGTGGGCTCGGCCCTGCCCGGAGCGCTCGTCGGCATCGCCGCGATCGGTTCCCGGCTCGTCCGAGACCGGCTTCCCGCCCCGGGTCTCCGCGGAGACGGCGCGCTCGGCCTCGATGCCGCGACCGAACTCGGTGCGGTGCTCCTGCCCGTCGTCGTGGCCCTCGGCAGCGCCGCGACGCTCGCGATCATCGGCCGGTTCGGCCGCTTCATCGCCCTCCCGGTCGGAGCGGCGCTGGCAGCGCTCCTCGTCGCCGGCGCGGTCGTCGATGCCCCGTGGGCCACCGCGTCGATCTGGCTCGCCGTGGCACTCGGCGCGCTCGCCTGGGCAGGCTTCTCCCGCCGCGCCACGGGGGGCCTGCTCGCCGTCGCAACGGTCGCGGGCGTGTCGGCCGCGATCCTCGCCGTGGTCTTCGGCTTCACCGCCCCCGAGGTGTGGCCCGCGACGAGCGGGGCCGTGCTCGCGGCCGCCGTCGGCGGGCGGGCGCTCGCGGGCCGGATCTGGGGTCGGCAGGCGGCGGCGACCGGGATCGTGCATGTCGTCGTCGCGGCCGCGCTCACCGTCACCGTGCTCGCATCGCTCGTGTGGTGGCTCGAGTCGAGGGGCGTGCGGTTCGACGAACCGTCGTCCGCCCCGTGGCTGGTGCTCGGCATCGGCGCGTCGCTGCTCATCGGCGTCGCCGGGCTCGTTCGTCTCGGCAGCCCCGGCGACCGCATCGCATTCACCGTCCCGCTCCTCGCGAGCGCCGTCGTCGCCGCAGGCGAGTTCGTCGTCGTCGCACCGGATGCCACGTGGTCGTGGCTTCCGGCGACGCTGCTCGCCGCGGCATCCGTGCCCTGGCTGCGGCCCTCGGCGCCGGCAGGACTGCGCATCGCCGTCGCCGCGATCGCACCGCTGGCGCTCGGCGCGGCGGGCGGGCTCCTCGCCCTCGAGCTTGCCGGATCGGAGGCACTCGCCTACACCGTGGCCGGTGCCGCGCTCGCGAGCGCCGGACTCGCGCATCTCGTGTCGCGCGGCCGCGACGACGCCGCCATGATCGGCTGGTCGGCCGCGGTCGGCCTGCTCGGACTCCTCGCGATCACGTGGACGCTCGCGGGCGCAGGCGAGCCGTGGCTGGTGTTCGCGATCCTCACGCCGGTGCCGATCGTGCTCGCCGCGCTCGCGGGCGACCCGGTCGGCGGCGAGAGCCCCGTGCGCCACTTCGCCTGGCTGAGCGCCGCCCTCGCGGTCTTCGCCGTCTGGAACCGCTTCCTCGGCGACGGCGTCGACGAGGTCGAGGCGTACACGCTGCCGCTTGCGGCGGCGCTCCTGGTCTGCGGCGCGCTCATCACGTGGCGGCGTGCGCCCGAAGGGGCGACCTCGCGAGGGCGCACGGCGTTGTTCGCCGTCGCTGCGGGCGTCGCGGTGCTGCCAAGCGTGGGCTCGGCCGGCGCATCCGAGTTGCGCACGCTCGTGCTCGTCGCAGGGGGTGCCGTCGTCGCCATCGCCGCCGGGTTCCTGCCGCAGACGCTACGCGGCGTGCCCGTGCGCCTGCTCGCCGCGGCGACCGGGTGGACCGCCGTCACCGGTGCGGCGCTCGTTCGGGGCATCACCGTCGCGCAGACCGGCGACAGCGGGCTGCCGCTCGAGTTCTGGCCCCTCGTCGCGCTCGCGAGCGGCCTCGTCGTCACGGTCGTCTGGGCCCGCACGGACTCGCGACCCGCGCTCGTCGCAGAAGCCGGGCTCGCCGCCTCGCTCGTCGCGGCGACACTCCCGACGCTGCTCGCGATCGTCTCCGACGACGCGTCTGCGCTGCGCGCGGCCGTGCTCTTCACCGTCGTCGGCGCAGCCCACGTCGCCGGCGCCGCGACGCGGGCACGTCCGATCGCCGGGCCGATCTTCGCGTGGACGACACGTGGCGTCCTCGTGCTGGGCGGGCTGATCGCGCTCGTGAGCGCGACGGTCGACCCGTTCGACCTCGTCACCGCTCCGGTCGGGCTCGCCCTCGTCGCCGCGGGCGCCGTCGCGATGCGCCGCTCCCCCGCGCTCGGCAGTTGGCCAGCGCTCGGTGCCGGGCTCACGATCCTGCTCGCGCCGGCGCTGCTCGCCGACTTCGTCGACCCCGAGCTGTGGCGCATCGTCGCCCTCGGCGCGGTCGCGCTCGCGACGCTGATCGCGGGCGTGATCCGCCGGCTGCAGGCGCCGTTCATCCTCGGCGGGGCGGTGCTGCTCGTGCCCGCGCTCGTGCAGCTGTGGCCGGCGATCACCTGGCTCTACGAGGCCGTGTGGTGGTGGCTCTGGCTCGGCATCGCCGGCGTGCTGCTCGTGGTGCTCGCGGCGACGTACGAGCGTCAGCTGCGGCTCGCGCGCAGCACGATCAGCTCGATCGGCGCGTTGCGATAGCGGTTTCGCCGGGCGGCGCCGACCACGTGCAGGCTCTCCCGGCACCCAGGTGCACGAAGGTGCCGACGGCGTGTACTAGGATGATCCAGTGCCCGCGAGCGGGTCACGGGGATGTAGCTCAATGGTAGAGCCTCAGTCTTCCAAACTGATTACGCGGGTTCGATTCCCGTCATCCCCTCCGGATCAGCCGAACGGCCCGCGACATCGTCGCGGGCCGTTCGGGCATCTGCTGCGGAACCCCTCAGAACTTGTTGCCGAGCGCCTTGTTCTTGAGCGCGTCGAACTCCCCCTGCGTGATGGTGCCCGCGTCGAGCAGCGCCTTCGCCTTCGCGATCTCATCGGTGGGGCTCGCGAACGAGACCGATCGGATGTACTCCTCGCTGTACTCCTGGTACTCGTTCTGCTTGCGCGCCGACCGTTCGGCCATGCCGCCGCCGCGCGCGATCAGGTAGACGAGCGCGGTGAGGAACGGCACGAATACGAGGAAGATCAGCCAGACGGCCTTCAGCCACCCGTTCAGCGAGTGGTCGCGGAAGATGTCGATGATGATGTAGATCAGTGCGAACAGGTACGCGACGTAGGCGAACGCCCAGAACAGGAACCAGAACCAGTCCCAGAGACTGTTGAGGAAGAACATGCGGGCAGACCCCTCTCGATCGGAATGAGCACAAACTATCGGTTCGCCTCATCGCCGGGGAAGACCGGCACTCGAAGTCGCGCAGGGTCAGCCTTGCCTTCCCTTCCTTGAAATACCCGGGCATCTGCGTAGCGTTGAAGAAGACATCACTCCAGGGAAGGTGGACACGATGACCGACATCCAGACCGCACCGAAGACCGGATCGAACGCCGACGTCGCCGCCGGCGTCGCCCAGTACCTCACCCCCGTCGTCCACGAGCTCGTGGCCCTCGCCGTCAACGGCAAGCAGGCCCACTGGCACGTTCGCGGGGCGAACTTCATCGCCGTGCACGAACTGCTCGATGACGTCGTCGCCCATGCGCAGGACTGGTCGGACCTCGCGGCCGAGCGCGTCGTCGCCCTCGGGCTGCCGATCGACGGCCGTCTCGGCACCGTCGCAGCGAAGAGCGGCGCGAAGGACCCGAAGCTCGGCTTCCTGCCGTACGACGAGGCCATCGCCGACGTGGTCACGCAGATCGATCTCGCGACCGAGAAGGTCAATGCGGCGATCGAGGGACTCGGCGAGCTCGACCCCGCCAGCCAGGACGTCGCGATCGAGATCCGGCGCGGCCTCGACAAGGACCGCTGGTTCCTCTTCTCGCACATCGCCGTCAAGTAGACGAAACGATGGCGGGCTGACGGGCCCGGGTGCAGAATTGCCGGTATGACGGCGGAAGCATCCGGGCCCGAGCCGTCTCAGCGTGCCGGGCACGCCGAGACGGTTTCCACTCGGCATCGCGAGCGCAAGACGCCCCGGCGCCCGCAGTCGATGCTCGCTGAGCGCTGGACGACCGTCGAGGGGCTCGACGTGTTCTACCGCGAGTCGCCCACGCCGCCCGCCGATGCCCCCGTGGTCATGCACGTGCACGGATTCGGGCTCTCCGGCCACTACCTGCTGCCGACGGCCGAGCTCCTCGCCGACGACTTCCACACGCTCGTGCCCGATCTGCCCGGGTTCGGTCGCAGCGCCAGGCGGCCGCGATCCGAGCTGACCCTGGTCTCCCTCGCGGAGGCTGCGGCGCGGTTCCTCGACGCCCTCGGAATCGAGAAGGCCACACTGCTCGGCAATTCGATGGGATGCCCCGTCATCTGCGAGTTCGGCCACCACTTCCCCGATCGCCTCGAGCGCGCGATCCTCGTCTCCCCCGCAGGGGGCCTGCACAATCAACCGCTCGTGCGCGCGATGGCGCAGCTCGCCCGCGACGGCGGCCGCGAGCCGCGCCGCATGGTGCGCGTCGCCGCGCCCGACTACCTGAAGTTCGGGGTCGCGAGCACCGTCAAGATGTTCGGTGCGCTCACCCGGTATCCGACTCTCGAACGCCTCCTCGCGCTGCCCGTCCCGATCCTCGCCGTGCTCGGCGACCGCGATCCGCTCATGCCCGATGCGGAGCGCGTGCACGAGGTCATCGCCCATGTCGACGCCGACGTCACCGTCGTCGTCATCGAGGGGGCGGCGCACGCCATCAACTTCAGTCATCCGGGCGAGCTCGCGCACGTGATCCGGCAGTTCATGGCCGACGCGCCGATCACCGACGATCCCGACTCGCCGGGTGCGGCGAAGGTCGTCGAGCTCCATCGCGGTCCGCGGGGACGCTCCACCGGCGGCTGACCGTGGCGGCCTGCGCGGGCCGGGTGCAGAATGCGGGTATGACGGCGGATGCTCCGCGGCACGCGCAGTCCGACGGCGACGACGCCGCGCGGCTCGACGATGCGCAGAAGTCGCTGCGCGCGCAGCTGCTCGCGACCGAGCACTGGAGCCTGCTCGCCTCGCGTTCGACGACGCAGAGCGAGGTGCTCACGCGCATCGCGATCTTCCTCACGCTCGTCTCCGCCGGGCTCGTCACCCTCGGCGTGCTCGGCAACGCGACCGGCTTCCGAGGATGGTTCGGGGTCGCCGCGCTCGGCATCCTGGCGCTGCTCGTGCTGCTCGGCGCGATCACCCAGTTGCGGGTGTTCAACTCGGCGACGGAGGATCTCGCATACGTGCTCGCGATGAACCGTCTGCGGGGCGCCTACCTCGATCTCGACCCGGGTCTCGAACCGTACTTCCTGATGGGCACGAGCGATGACGAGGCCGGCATCGGCACGACGTACTACCCGTTCGCCGTGCGCGACCGATCGCAGGTGTTCGCGAGTTCGGCGATGGTCATGCTCGTCGTGAACACCGCGCTCATCGGCCTCTTCGTCGGCGCGATCGTCTCTGCGCTCGGCGGGTCGCTCGGCTGGTCGATCGCGACGGGCGTCGCCGTCGCGCTCGTGGAGTTCGCGCTGTGGATGCTCAAGGGGTACCGCAGCTATCGGCAGGTGGTCGGCACGCACGTGCCGCTCCGACGCGCCGCGGACTGACGAGTCGACCCGCAGAGGCCGGGCCCGGCACGGTGATCAGCGCTGCAGCCAGGTGAGCACCGCGAGCACGCGCCGGTGATCGGTGCCCGAATCCTCGAGGGCGAGCTTCTGGAAGATCGAGGTCACGTTCTTCTCGACCGCGCCGACGCCGATGAACAGCTGCTTCGCGATGCCGGCGTTGGTGCGGCCCTCGGCCATGAGCTCCATGACCTCGCGTTCGCGCGGCGTGAGCGACGCCAGCGGGTCGCTGCGCCGCGAGAGCAGTTCGCGCACGACCTGCGGGTCGAGCACGGTGCCGCCCTCGCTCACCCGTTCGACCGCGTCTTCGAGTTCGTCGAGCGAGGCCACCCGATCCTTCAGGAGGTATCCCATTCCGCCCTCGCCCGACGACAGCAGTTCGTGCGCATAGGTGCCCTCCACGTACTGGCTGAGCAGCAGCACCCCGAGCTTCGGGCGTCGACGACGGAGTTCGATCGCCGCGCGCACCCCCTCGTCGCGGAATGTCGGCGGCATGCGCACGTCGAGCACGGCGAGGTCGGGATCGGTCTCGTCGATGGCCGCGAGCAGCGAGTCGGCCTCGCCGTAGGCGGCCACCGTCTCGAAGCCCGCCTCGTCGAACAGACGCACGAGGCCTTCGCGCAGGAGCACCGAGTCTTCGGCGAGCACGATGCGGAGAGGGCGGGCCGGGTCGGTCATGCCCCCACACTATCGGCGGGTCCTCGCCGGTCGAGGAGTGAGCGAAGCGAGCGTCTCGAGACCCGAGGATCTCGAGACGGCCCTGGCGGGCCTACTCGATCGGCGAGGGCGCAGCGGACGCGGCGATCGGGACGTACGGGATGTGCGCCCCGATCGTCGTCGGCCCGCCGACCGGGCTGTCGACGACGAAGAGCCCCTGCAGGCCCTGCACGCGATCGGCGAGGCCCGCGAGCCCGTGGCCCGGCAGCGTCGAGGCGCCGCCGCGCCCGTTGTCGGTCACCCAGAGGTCGAGCCAGTGGCCCGTCTCGCCGGTGTCTCTCGTCGAGACGACGAGTCGGACGCCGGTGGCGTCGGCGTGCTTCGCCGCATTCGTGAGCAGCTCGGCGACCACGAAGTACGCGTTGCGCTCGATCGGCGATGGCAGCGAGGCATCCGGCAGTGCGATCTCGACCTCGACCGGAACCGGGCTGCGCGTCGCGAGCGAGCGGAGACCGACCGCGAGGCCGCGGTCCTGCAGGATGGGCGGGGCGAAGCCCCGGGAGAGCGCCCGCAGTTCGTCGAGGGTCTCGCGGGCCTGGTCGCGCGCCTCGCCGAGCAGTTCGCGGGCGGACTCGGGATCGCGGTCGAGCTTGCGTTCGATCGCGGCGAGGTCCATCTGCAGGCGCACGAGACGCTGTTGCGGGCCGTCGTGGATGTCGCGTTCGAGGCGTCGGAGCGAGGCGTCCTCGGCCTGCACGGCCGCGCCGCGCGAGGCGGAGAGCTGGGCGACCTCGCGCTCGAGCGCCTCGGAACGCCACGCGCCGAGCATGCCGCGCGCGATGACGTCGTGGAGGAGCGTGAGCCCCCGGAACACGAGCGGCAGCGTGGCGAGGAAGATGAGCCCCACGATGAACTCGAAGATCGTCTCGGCGATCACGGGGTCGACGTCCCAGGTGTTGCCGGGGAACATGAACTCGAGCACCCACTCGACGGGCCAGACGTCGCGCCCCGAGTCGGGGATGTAGCGCTGCCAGATCCACCCGGTCGTGCCGGCGAGCGCGACCGAGCTCCACGCGACGGTGAGGCTCCAGCTGATGACGCTCACGATCGGGTTCACGACCATGCCGTGCAGCAGGTACAGCCAGTAGTGCCCGTCGACGAACGGCGCGAAGGTCGCACGCCAGAAACCCTGTTCGCGATCGCCGCGTCCCCATGCGGGCTGGATGGTCTCGGGTCGGCCCGCCCACCGGAGACGCACCAGCTCGAGGGCGCCGAACCCGCGCGCCATGAACAGCGACGCGACGACGATGAAGATGCCGAACACGAGGAAGATCAGGCCGAGACCGGTGAAGAACGTCGTGGAGAGCAGCACGAGCCCGGTGATCGCGATCGGCATCGTGAGGATGAGGAAGCCGAACTCGCGCGGCACGGTCGCCCACATCGACCAGTAGCCGCGGCGGCGCGGCGGTGCGTCGCTCGGCGCGCCAGTCGGCGCGACCGGGGTCGGTCCGGGGTTCGTCGTCTCAATGCTCATGGTGGGTCCCTCCAGTCATCGTGGCAGATTGACCGGGCTCGACGACGGCGAACTGCCCCATCATCCCCTGGTCTTCATGCCACAGCAGGTGGCAGTGGTACATGTACGGCGTGTCGGTGTCGGTGTAGTCCTCGAACCGCATGAGCAGCTCGTACTCGGTCTCGGGTTCGGTGAAGATGGTGTCCTTCCAGCCCGCGAGCTCGGGCGGGGGCGCCTCGCCGTCGATCGTGGCGATGCGGAACTGCACGTCGTGCACGTGGAAGCTGTGCGGCACCTGCGTCGCGTTCTCGACGACCCAGCGTTCGAGGGTGTCGACCGTGACGGTCTCGTCGACGCGCCCCATGTCCATCGATTCGCCGTTGATCTCGAAGCTGTCGCTGAGCTCGAAACGGCGGGTCGTGACGACGTCGGCCTCGTCGAAGTCGGCGATCGTGTTGAGCTGCGCCGGAACGTCGGGTGCCGCCTCGAGCGTGTCGGCGGCGCGCACCTCGAGCACGTCGAACGCATCGCTGCCGCCGTTCGTGTCGGCGACCGGGCCGACGAGGCCGGCGATCTCGGGCGTCATCTGCGACTGCAGCACGAGCCGCTCACCGGGTTCGACGCGCAGCAGCACCTCGGCGCGCTCGCCCGGCGACAGTCGTACCTGGTCGAGCGGCACGGAGGCTTCGAGGAGGCCGCCGTCGGTGGCGATGAGCTCGATCGGACGGTCGTCGCTCCAGGCGAAGGCGTAGCTGCGTGCGGTGGAGGCGTTGAGCAGGCGCAGTCGCACGAGCTCGTCGCCCACCTCGAGGTAAGGGCTGCGGGTGCCGTTCACGATGAGCTCGTCGCCGAGCCCGCCCGCGTAGCCTCGCTGCTTCGTCTCGAGTTCGCCCTCGGCCGAGAGGCCCGTGTCCTGAACGATCACGGGGATGTCGTCGACGCCGTACTCCCCCGGCAGGCCGAGCGAGCGCTCGTGCTCGTCATGCAGGAGGAACATCCCCGCGAGCCCCCGGGCGACGTGGTCCTCGGTCTCGCCGTGCGGATGCGGGTGGTACCAGAGCGTCGCCGCCTGCTGGTCGATGTCCCACTCGGGCGACCACGAGGCATCCGGCGCGACCATCTGGTGCGGCCCTCCATCCATCTCGGGCGGCAGGTGCATGCCGTGCCAGTGCACGGTCGTCGGCTCGTCGAGCGAGTTCGTCACGTCGACGCGAATGTGTTCGCCGAGCTCGGCGACGAGCGTCGGGCCGAGATACGAGCCGTTGAAGCCCCACGTGCCGCTCGCCTCGCCCGGTTCGAACTCGGTGGTGCCGGCCTGCGCGTCGAGCGTGAACACGCGTGTGCCCGCGGCGTCGACCGTCGAGTCGGCGAGCGGCGGGATCGCGAGCGGCCGGTCGAAGTCGACCT
Source organism: Agromyces lapidis (assembly GCF_009749405.1). Classification (GTDB taxonomy): domain Bacteria; phylum Actinomycetota; class Actinomycetes; order Actinomycetales; family Microbacteriaceae; genus Agromyces; species Agromyces lapidis. The sequence continues at coordinate 200,922 of NZ_WBIQ01000006.1, read as the reverse complement.
CGCCGACGGTCGAGACGGGGCCGGGGGTGACGATGCCGCACCCGGCGAAGGCCACGGCGACGAGGCCGCCCGCGGCGAGGGCCGCGATCGCGGTGCCGAGCGCGGCGCCGGGGCGGCGGAGGCGTGTCCGAAGCATGAATCCAGCCTCGCGATCGGCGCCCGTGCGCCCCACCCGGCGGACGCCCGGATCTCGGCGGGGGTTTTCCCCCGTCGCCGCTACAGCCGCGAGTACGTGAAGCGTCCGGCGACGAGCGTCGCGGCGACCGGCATCGACCGCAGCTCGTCGGCCGACGCCGCGAACGGGTCGAGCTCGACGATCGCGAGGTCGGCCGGCTGCCCGGCGCGCACGGTGTCGCCGGCCCCGTTCGTCGACGCGGAGAGCGCCGCCCGTGCGTCGATCGACTGCTCGGGATGCCACGGGGTGCGCCCGTCGCGCGCCCGCCCGACGGCGGCGGCGATCGCGATCCACGGGTCGAGCGGCGCGACGGGAGCGTCGGAGCCCAGCGCGAGCTCGACCCCGGCTGCGGCGAGTTCGGCGAGCATGAACGCCCGATCGGTGCGGCCCGCCCAGTAGCGGTCGGCGACGTCGCGGTCGTCCATCGCATGCTCGGGCTGCACGCTCGCGACGATGCCGAGCCGGGCGAACCTCGCGACGTCGTCATGGCGGAGCAGCTGGGCGTGCTCGATCGAGCCGGTGCAGCCGACCTCCTCGAATGCGTCGAGCACCCGCGCGTTCGCCCGATCGCCGATCGCGTGCACCGCCGGCGTGATGCCGTGCGCGTGGGCCAGACGCAGGTGCGGCACGAGCTCGTCGTACGGCACGGTCGCGAGACCGTGCGGATGCGCGTGCGCGTCGAGCCCGGGATACGGGTCGAAGCACCACGCCGTGCGGGTGTTCAGCGAACCGTCGGTGATGACTTTGGCGCCGCCGACCGTGACGAGGCCGTCGGTGCCCTCGACCTCGTCGCCGGTGCGCAGGCCCAAGGCGATCGCCCGCTCGAGGTGCTGCGGGTAGATGCCGAAGGCGACGCGCAACGGGAACCCGCCGGCGGCCCGGCGGACCCAGTCGTCGCGGTTCCAGCGCATCTCGTAGTCGACGACCCCGACGACGCCGCGTTCGGCCGCGCGTCGGGCGGCATCGGCGACCCAGCCGTCGAGGAGCGCATCGGCGACGTCGTCGAGTTCGCGGACGAGCGCGAAGCACGCCTCCTCGCGGAGGACGCCGTCGTCGGGCAGCGTCACGCCGTGCCGACGCGCCGCCGCCGAGTTGAGCCAGCAGGCGTGCAGGTCGGCCGCGACGAGCACGACGGGCGCCTCGCCCGACACCGCGTCGAGCAGCGCCGCCGATGGTGCATCCGCCCAGAGCCCGTCTCGGTACCCGAATCCGGCGACCTCGGTCGCACCGGCCGCGATGGCCGCCGCGACGAGGCCGGCGACCTCCGCCGCGCTCACGGCGCTCGAGAGCTCGAGCCTGCGAGAGACCATCGCCCACTGCGAGAGGTGCACGTGACGGTCGTGGAGGCCGGGGACGACGAAGCACCCGTCGAGCTCGATGCGCCGAGCGACGCCGCCCGAGGCGGGAGCCTCAGTCAGCGGCCCCCCGCTCCCGGCGGGGCGGACCGCCGCGATGCGCCCGCCGGCGAGGTGGAGATCGACCGGCTCGGCGATGCCGGGGAGTCTGGCCCCCTTCAGCAGCAGCGGCACGGCGTCGTCGCGCTCGCGCTCGCGCTTCAAGCCTGGCACGACGGGCACCAGTAGAGCTTGCGGGCGCCCATCTCCTCGAGCACGATGTTCGTGCCGCAGACCCGGCACGGCAGCCCCTCGCGCTTGTACACCCAGTGCCGGTCGTCGCGGCTCGCCATCGCGGCCCGGTACGCCTCGGCGTCGAGGTCGTCCATCGTCATCATCTGCCCGGTCTCGACGCCGATGCGCAGGAGTCTGGCCCAATCGCGCCAGAGCTCGCGCACGAGTTCTTCGCGCACCCGGCGTCCTGGCGTGTGCGGATTCAGACGTGCGCGGAACAGCAGTTCCGCCCGGTAGACGTTGCCGATGCCGGCGACGACGTTCTGGTCCATGAGCAGCAGCCCGATGGGCGTCGGCTTCTTGCGGACGACGCTCGTGAAGCGTTCTTCGGCGTCGGGCCCCGGGTCGAGCAGCGGGTCGGGACCGAGCTTCGCGACGGTCTGCTCGACCCGCACGGGGTCGAGCACCTCGCAGGCGGTCGGCCCGCGGAGGTCGGCGCAGATCGTGTCGGTGAGCAGTCGCACCCGCACCTGCCCGATCGGCTCGGGCGGGAAGGTGTCGAGGGTGTTGCCCTCCTTCTCGGACTCGGCCATGCGCAGCCGGGTCTTGCGGGGAGCGCCGATCGAGCGCAGCGAGTTCTCGCCGGCCTCGTCGAAGACGACCGCGTCGGGGTTCGGCGCGTCGAGGAACGTTCCGCGCTGGTTGGTCTGCCCCATCCGCCCGTTCGCCGAGGCGATCGTGGCATCCATCAGGATCTCGCCCGAGAAGTCCCACGCCCCGTACATGCCGAGGTGCACGCGCAGCCAGACATCGCCCTCGAAGCCGAGGAACATCTGCTTGCCCACGGCGCGGGCGTCGGTCATGCGGCGCCCGTCGATCTCGGCGGCGCCCACGGCGAAGCGCCCCTGCGGGCTCGACGCGTGGACGACGTGGCCGACGAAGTTGCGCTCGAACTGCCGGGTGATCCGGTGGACGGAGTGGCCCTCGGGCACCCTGCTACTCCGCCGTGGCCTCGGCGCCGGGCATCACGCGCCGTGCTGAGCCCGTCGAAGCATCGACGCCCTTGCCCGCGATGTCGCCCGTCGTCTCGTACTCGGCGAGCTGAGCGATGCGGCGCACGTGGCGCTCGTCGCCCGAGAACGGCTCGGCGATGAAGGCATCGATGTACCGGATCGCCTCCTCGACGGTGTGCTGGCGAGCACCGATGGAGATCACGTTCGCGTCGTTGTGCTCGCGGGCGAGGATCGCCGTGTCCATGCTCCAGACCAGCGCGGCTCGGATGCCGGACACCTTGTTGGCCGCGATCTGCTCGCCGTTGCCCGAGCCGCCGAACACGACGCCGAGCGCCCGCACGCCGGCGGCCTGGTCGCGGGCGACGCCGAGCGCGGCGTTGATGCAGAACGCCGGGTAGTCGTCGAGCGCGTCGTACTCGACCGGACCGTGGTCGATCACGTCGTGACCGGCGTTCGAGAGGTGGGCCGTCAGGGTCCGGCTGAATTCGAGGCCCGCATGGTCGGTCGCGATGTGGATGCGCATACAGCGATTCTAGGGATTCGGCACCCACGTGAGCGCGCGCCCGTGCGGCTGCGCCCAGGCCCGCTGCACGCCGTCGAGCGCGAGCACGAAGTCGCTCGAGTCGTTCGGCACGTCGTCGCGCGCCCGGATGCCGGGGACGACCCCGCGCCCCTCGACCGAGAGCCAGTGCCCGGGCAGCTCGCGCACGGCCTCGGCGAAGCGAACACGCGCCCCCTCGTCGAGGTAGGCGATCACCGCCGTGTGGAACACGACGAGCGTCGCGTCGGCCGGCGCCTCCGCGGCGAGCGCTGCGAGGCGTTCGTTGAGGTCGCCCGCGACGAGTCGCGGCGGGTCGGATGCCACGATCGCCGCCGCCGCACGCAGGCGCTCGCGCCGGTCGTGATGCTCGGGCCAGATGAGCGCGTCGAGCCAGTCGAGGTCGTCGGGGTTCGTCACGTCGAGCGGATTGAGGTCGATGCCGGCGCGCCACACGACCTCGGGCAGGCGGCCGGGCACCGGCACGGGGGCGGTTCCGTGCGACTCGCGCGTCTCGCATTCCAAGATGACCCGGCTCACGCCGTCGGCGGGGTCGAGCCGCTCGTGCCCCGAGTACCGGTAGCCGTACCGGTCGGGGTAGAGGCAGAGCCCGGCCGAGGCGCCGACCTCGAGCAGGGCGAGCGGCCCCTCGATCTCGGCGAGTACGGGCAGGTGCAGCGCGCAGCGGCCGGCCTCGTTCGTCTGCGTGGCGTGCGTCTCTGCGGTGGCGCGGACCTCGGACCAGTGCTCGCGCAGCCACTCGCGGAAACCCGCGTACGGGCCGGGCCGCGCACCGTGGAATCGCGCCGCCGAGAATACGAGGTTCGGCTGCCGCTTCGCGGGCGCCAGCTCGTCGATCAGCGCGACCGTCGCGGGGTCGCCCGCGATACCGAGCGCCCACGCGTCGTACGTCGCCGACAGGCCGCGCGCCTCGACCTCGGCGAACGCTCGATAGCGTTCGGCGGTCGGCGCGGAGCCGTCGGTCGTGGTGCGCATGGCGTCAGGCTACGCCCGCGGTCGGCTCCGTGGCATCCCGACTACCCCCACCCGTGCTCGCGCGCGTGCCAACCGAGCTGCACCCTGCTCGTGACCTCGGCGCGCGCCATCAGCGCGCTGATGCGCCGCTGCACCGTGCGCGGCGAGGTCTCGAGCTGGGTCGCGATCGCCGCGTCGGTGAAACCGGCGAGCAGCAACTGCATGATGCGGCCGTCGTCGGCGTCGAGTGCCTCGTTCGTCGTGCCGAAGGGGCGCGAGTTCGCCCAGACCGCGTCGAAGAGCCCCTGCGCGAGCTGGGCGGGACCGCCTCGGAGCACGAGGCTCGGGTCGACGCCGGTGCCGCGGCCGGCGACGGGCAGCATCGCGAAGCGGCTGTCGACGACGATGAGCTTCAACGGGATCTGGCCCGTCGTGCGCACGTCGACGCCCGCCCCGAGCGACTGCTCGACGTTGCGCACCGCATCGGGCTCGACGAGGAAATCGCGATCGATCACCGCACGAGCCCGGATGCCGCGGGCGAGCGCCGCGGCCTCCTCGGTGTTGTCGTCGCTGACGACCTGCGGGCGCCCGGTGACGAAGATGTCGATGCGCTCGCGCGCCGAGTGCTGGAGCTGCAGGAACCGACGCCCCACGGCATCCGGACCCTCGACGACCTCGATGAGTTCGCGCTCGCTGCTGCCGAGCGCGCTCGAGCGGTAGGTGCCGACGAGTTCGGCGAGCGCGAGCTCGGCCTCGTTGAGCCGGTCGCGCTGCTCGGCGAGCTGCGCGGCGAGCGCGAGGTCGGGCGGGGTCACCGCGAAGCGATGGCTCTCCCCCGGCACGGCGAGGCCGCGTTCGACGAGCCCGTCGACGGCGATGCGCACCCGACCGGGTGGGAGAGCGATCGCGTCGGCGAGTTCGAGCAGATGCGCGCCGGGGCGCGACATGAGGGCGCGGTAGACCGCTTCTTCATCGGCGGTGACGCCGAGGTACTCCAAGGCCATGTCTCCCCTGAGCTGCGTGGTCGGTGTTCTCTGCATTCTCACGCATGCACGAAGGGCTGCCGACCAGTCGGAGCACGATCGGCGCCCGCCGTGGTCAGTTCGGGATGCGTTCGCGCGCGTCGGGATATCCGAACGCGTTCGATTCGTCCTCGGCGGGTCGGCGCGCACCGAGGTCGATGGGGCACCATCCGGTGATCGCGCTCACGGCGAGCAGGGAGCTGCAGATGGCGGCGGGGACGGCGAAGAGGAGGTTGTCGAGGCTGCCGACGGCGAAGGCCGCGAGCAGGACGGCGATGGCGCCGCGGAGGAGGCGCTCGCCCCGACGGGTTGCGCAGGCTCGCCGCGCGATGCGCGCACCTCGCCGCGTCATGAGGCGGCCTCGCCCTGCGATGCGAGAGATCGGCGGACCTCGTCCATGTCGAGCGCCCTGGCTCGGGCGATGACCAGGTCGAGGCCGACCCGATCGAGTGCGCCGGGGCGAGCGTGCACGATGACGCCCTCGCGGAAGACCATGAGGGTCGGGATGGAGGTGATGCGGAATCCTGCGGCGAGCGCGGGCTCGGCCCCGGTGTCGACCTTGCCGAAGAGGAGGTCGGGATGCGCCTCGGATGCACTTTCGAAGACCGGTGCGAAGGATCGGCACGGGCCGCACCAGCCCGCCCAGAAGTCGACGACGACGAGGTCTTCGGTGCAGACGGCGTGCTCGAAGTTCTCGAGGGTGAGCGCTACGGATGACATGCACCGATTCTGACATTAAATACCCCTGGGGTATAGTCGATGCATGAACACACTCCGGACCGCCCTCCTGGTGACCGTCGTCGCTGCGGGATCCATGACCCTGACCGGGTGCACCGCCGCCGAGCCGATCGAGCTCGGCTCCGACAGCATCGTGCTCGATGTGCGCACCGACGCGGAGTTCGCTGCGGGACACCTCGACGGCGCCGTGAACCTCGACCTGAGCGGCGGCGACCTGGCCTCCGCGATCCCGACGCTCGACCCCGGGGCCGAGTACGTCGTGTACTGCAAGTCGGGCAATCGATCGAGTCAGGCGACCGCCATGCTCGAGCAGGCCGGGATGGAGGTCACCGACGCCGGCTCGATGCAGCAGGCATCCGAGGCGACCGGCCTCGAGATCGTGCGCTGAGCAGGTCTCCCACCTGCTGCACACCATCCATCACCCGACACACCCATCCATCACCCGACACCCCACGACCGCGATCACCCGATCGCACCGAAGGAGAACACCATGTGCAGCCCCACTCCGTGCACCTGCGGAAAGACCACCTGGGCCGGATGCGGACAGCACGTCGAAGACGTGCGCGTCCACGTGCCCGCCGAGCAGTGGTGCGACGGCGACCACGACTGACCGCCGAGACGAGCATCGAACGAGGAGGAACCCGCACGCATGTGTCGAGCCACGACCTGCCGCAAATGCGGCAAGACCACTTGGGCCGGATGCGGCCAGCACGTCGACCAGGTGCTTCGCGGCGTCCCGCGCAGCCAACGCTGCGCGGGTCACGAGAACGACCCGAAGACCGGATTCTTCGCGCGCCTGTTCGCTCGCTGAGCACACCGGCCCAGGAGCCGGACCGGGTGGCGGGGTTCTCGCCCCGCCACCCCTCCCCCATCGCCCCACACCGCCACCCCGCTCCCAGCAATACCTCAGGGGTATACAGCAGACTGGAACCATGAACACGCAGACGCCTCGCATCACCCCCGCAGCCGACCCTGCGCGGCAGCCGCGCACCGTCATCGTCGGCGGCGTCGCCGGCGGCATGTCAGCCGCGACCCGCCTGCGTCGCCTCGACGCCGCGCGCGAGATCGTCGTGATCGAGCGCAGCGGCGCCGTCTCCTACGCGAACTGCGGGCTCCCCTACCACGTCGGCGGCGTGATCCCCGACCGCGGGGCGCTCGAACTGCAGACCCCCTCGCGCCTCGGGGCGCGTTTCGGTCTCGACGTCCGCGTGAACACCGAGGTCGTCGGCATCGACCCGGGCGCACGCACCGCGACCGTGCGCGACCTCCGCACCGGCGAGACCGAAGAACTCGCCTACGACGAGCTGATCCTCTCGCCCGGCGCCTCGCCGCGCCGCCCGGCGGCCGGCCCCGACGCCCCCCTCGCCACCCTGCGCACCCTCGACGACCTCGACGAGCTCATGCAGCGCGTCGGCGAGCTCGCTCCCGGCGCACCGGTCGTCGTCATCGGTGCGGGCCACCTCGGCATCGAGATCGCCGAGAACCTCCATCGCCGCGGCCTGCGCACCACGATCGTGCAGCGCGAAGACCGCATCCTCCCGATCCTCGACGCCGAGATGACCGCCCCGCTCGTCGACCACCTCGCCGATCTCGGCATCGAGGTGCGTCTCGGTATGACGGTCGACGAGATCCACGCGCACGGCGTCCGACTCTCCGACGGCGAGCGCCTGCCCGCCGAACTCGTGCTCGCCTCGATGGGCGTGATCCCCGAGACCGAGCTCGCCCGCACGGCCGGCGTCGCGGTCGGTGCGAGCGGCGCGATCGCCGTCGACGGCCTGCACCGCACGAACGTCCCCGGAATCTACGCGATCGGCGATGCCGCCGAGAAGACCGATGCCGTCGACGGCACCTCCAGGCCGGTCGCCCTCGCAGGCCTCGCCAACCGGCACGGCCGCCACGTCGCCGACGTCATCGCCGGCGCGGACGCCACCCCCGCCCGACCCGCACTCGGCACCTCGATCGTCGACGTCGCCGGCATCACCGCCGCCTCGGTCGGCTGGAACGAGGAGACCGCACGCGCCAAGGGCCGTGCGTTGCGGGTGCTTCACAGCCACCCGCTCTCGCACGCCGGGTACTACCCCGGCGCCCAGCCGATATCGCTGAAGCTCATCGTCGACGCGGCCGACGACCGCATCCTCGGCGCCCAGGCCGTCGGCACCGACGGCGTCGCGAGGCGCATCGACGTGATCTCCGTCGCGATGAGCGCCGGCCTGACCGCATCGGCCCTCGCCGACCTCGAACTCGCATATGCGCCGCAATACGGCAGCGCGAAAGACCCCGTCAACCAGCTCGGCTACGTGGCGCGCAACCGCGCCGCAGGTCACGACGCGACCATCCAGTGGCACGAACTCGACGACGCGATCGACGACGGCGCACTGCTGCTCGACGTGCGCGCCGAAGGGCAGCTCGCCGAGGGCCGCATCCCGGGCGCGACGTGGATCCCGGTCGAGGAGCTCCGCGACCGCCACCACGACTTCGCCGGCCGCCCGGTCGTGGTGCACTGCCGCGTCGGCCAGGGAGCCCACACCGCGGCGCGACTGCTCGCCGAGCTCGGCCACGATGTGCGGAACCTCGACGGCGGCTACCTGACGTGGCGTGACGGCATGCGGGCGAAAGAGCTCGCAGCCGTGGCGTCCGAGCGGATCGAAGACTCGGACGCGGCATGATCGAGCACACCGCGCCGCGGCGCATCCGCGACTCGAACCACCCGACCCGAAAGAGAGGCAGCATCACATGAGCGCCATCGAAGACCCCGCTGCGGCGCGCCGCATCGCCAACCGGCTGAAGCGCGCGCGCGGCCAGCTCGACGCCGTCATCGCCGCGGTCGAGTCCGACGCCGACTGCCGCACCGTGATCACGCGTCTCGCGACCGTCACGAGCGCCCTCGACAAGGCGGGTTTCGCCATCATCTCGCAGGCGATGCAGGAGTGCCTCGCCCCCGAGCGCGAGGACGACGACGACGCCCGCGACGGCAAGGTCGCGGAGCTCGAGAAGCTCTTCCTCAGCCTCACCTGAACACCCCAGGGCCGAGGGGCGACATTCCGCCATGGCGAGTTCCCGCCGCACCGGGTCCGGCCCCCTCCGACGACGATCGAGTCGACGGGTCTAGGCTGGAACGCGTTGCCTGCGGCCACGAGCCGCGTCGATATTTGCGAAGGAGCGCACGTGCCCGGAGAGAACCTCACCCGACTCGAAGCCGAGGAGCGCGCCGCGCTCGTGACGGTGCACGACTACGACGTCGTCCTCGACGTCACCGTCGGCCCCGAGGTCTTCACGACCACCACGACCGTGCGCTTCGACGCGGCGACGCCGGGTGCGTCGACGTTCATCGACGCGATCACCGCGAAGGTGCACTCGGTCACCCTCAACGGCGTCTCGCTCGACCCGGCCGAGGTGAGCGACGGCGTGCGCATCCAGCTGCCGAACCTCGCGGCCGAGAACCTGCTCGTCGTCGAGGCCGACGGCCGCTACATGAACACCGGTGAAGGCCTGCACCGCTTCGTCGACCCCGCCGACGGCGAGGTGTACCTGTACACCCAGTTCGAGGTGCCCGACTCGCGTCGCATGTTCGCCGTCTTCGAACAGCCCGACCTGAAGGCCGCGTTCACGTTCACCGTCACGGCCCCGTCGCACTGGCAGGTCGTCTCGAACCAGCCGACGCCAGAGCCGCAGCTGCACCCGTCGGGCCGCCGCGCCGACGACGTGTCGACCGCGACCTGGGCCTTCGAGCCCACCCCGCGCATGTCGAGCTACATCACCGCGCTCATCGCCGGCCCCTACGACGTCGTACGCGACGAGCTCACGAGCTCCGACGGCCGGGTCATCCCGCTCGGCGTGTTCAGCCGCAAGAGCCTCTCGCAGTACCTCGACGCCGACTACATCTTCGAGAAGACGAAGCAGGGCTTCGAGTACTTCGAAGCCAAGTTCGACGTGCCCTACCCGTTCGACAAGTACGACCAGCTCTTCGTGCCCGAGTACAACGCCGGCGCGATGGAGAACGCGGGCGCGGTGACGTTCACCGAGGTCTACGTCTTCCGCTCGAAGGTCACCGACGCGATCAAGGAGCGCCGCGTCGTCACGATCCTGCACGAGCTCGCGCACATGTGGTTCGGCGACCTCGTCACCATGAAGTGGTGGAACGACCTCTGGCTCAACGAGTCGTTCGCCGAGTGGGCCTCGACCATCGCGACCGCCGAGGCCACCGAGTGGCACCACGCGTGGACCACCTTCAACTCGATGGAGAAGAGCTGGGCGTACCGCCAGGACCAGCTGCCCTCGACGCACCCGATCGTCGCCGAGATCCGCGACCTCGAAGACGTGCTCGTGAACTTCGACGGCATCACCTACGCCAAGGGCGGTTCGGTGCTGAAGCAGCTCGCCGCCTGGGTGGGCATCGAGGCGTTCTTCACAGGCGTCTCGGCCTACTTCAAGAAGCACGCCTGGGGCAACACGACCCTCGCCGACCTGCTCGGCGAGCTCGAGACCGCCTCGGGCCGCGACCTGTCGGGCTGGTCGAAGCTGTGGCTCGAGACCGCGGGCGTCAACACCCTGCGCCCCGAGATCGCCACGGATGCCTCGGGCGCGATCACCTCGTTCACGGTGCTGCAGTCGGCCCACCCCGACTACCCGACCATCCGCCCCCACCGCCTCGCGATCGGCTTCTACAACCTTCGCGACGGCAAGCTCGTGCGCGAGCACCGCGTCGAGCTCGACGTCGACGGCGAGCGCACCGACGTCGCCGAGCTCGTGGGCCTCGCGCGCCCCGACCTCGTGCTCCTCAACGACGACGACCTCGCCTACGCGAAGATCCGCCTCGACGAGCAGTCGCTCGAGGTCGCGATCGCGAACCTGTCGAAGATCGAGGACCCGCTCGCCCGCGCCCTCGTCTGGAGCTCCGTGTGGGATGCCACACGCGACGCCGAGACGGGCGCGAGCGACTACCTCGAGCTCGTGCTCGGCAACGTCGCGAGCGAGACCGAGTCGACGACGCTGCGCATCATCCTCGCGAACGCGCAGCTCGCGGCGAGCTCCTACGTCGCCCCCGAGCACCGTGCCGACGCACGCCGTGCGCTCGCCGACGGCTTCTGGCAGCTCGCGCAGCAGGCCGAGGCCGGCAGCGACGCCCAGTTCCAGTTCGTGAAGGCCTTCGCCTCGATCGCCGAGGCCGGGTCGCACGTCGACGCCCTCGCGGGCCTCTTCGACGGCTCGATCACGCTCGACGGCCTCGACATCGACACCGACCTCGGTTGGGAGCTGCTCATCGCACTCGTCGCGGCCGGACGCGCGGGCGACGCCGAGATCGACGCCCGACTCGAGTCCGACAAGACGGCCACCGGCCAGGAGTCCGCCGCGCACGCCCGCGCGGCGACGCCGACCGCCGAGGGCAAGCAGCGCGCGTGGGCCTCGGTCATCGACGTCGACACGGCGACGAACTCGGTCGTGCGCACGACCGCGACCGGCTTCGTGCGGGCCGACGACCAGTCGCTGCTCACCCCGTTCATCGAGCGGTACTTCGGCATGCTCGGCGAAATCTGGAAGACCCGCAGCTATGCGATCGCCGAGAAGCTCGTCGACCTGCTCTACCCGGCCACGCTCGCGAACCGCGCCCTCGTCGACGCGAGCCACGCCTGGCTCGACGCCAACCAGGACGCCCCGCCGGCCCTCCGCCGTCTCGTGATCGAGAACGTCGCAGGCGTCGAACGCGCGCTCGCCGCGCAGGCGCGCGACGCGCAGTAGTCGCACCGCGGTCTCTTCGGGGCGGGGGGGGGGGGGGGCCCCCGGCCCCCCCCCCCCCCCCCCCCGAACCATTCCCGCGACGGACGCGCCGACGGCTGCGGCATCCGTAACGTCGAAGACATGATCACCGCAACCGCGCTCACCAAGCGCTACGGCCAGAAGACGGCCGTCAACGACATCACGTTCAGCGTGCGCCCAGGTCAGGTGACCGGGTTCCTCGGTCCGAACGGCGCAGGCAAGTCCACCACGATGCGCATGATCGTGGGGCTCGACCGCCCGAGCGCCGGCACCGTCACCGTCGGCGGCAAACCCTACGCCGAGCACCGCGCCCCGCTGCACGAGGTCGGCGCGCTCCTCGACGCGAAGGCCGTGCACACCGGCCGCACCGCCGAGAACCACCTGCTCGCGATGGCGGCCACGCACGGCATCGGCAAGCGCCGGGTGCGCGAGGTCATCGAGCTGACCGGCCTCGAGTCGGTCGCCCGCAAGCGCGTCGGCGGCTTCTCGCTCGGCATGGGCCAGCGCCTCGGCATCGCCGCGGCCATGCTCGGCGACCCTTCGACGCTCATCCTCGACGAGCCCGTCAACGGCCTCGACCCCGAGGGCGTGCTCTGGGTGCGCCAGTTCGTGCGCCACCTCGCGAGCGAGGGCCGCACCGTGTTCCTCTCGTCGCACCTGATGAGCGAGATGGCGCAGACCGCCGACCACCTCATCGTGCTCGGCCGCGGCGAGATCATCGCCGACGCCCCCGTCGCCGACATCATCGACGGCGGCACCCGCCCGCGCGTCCGCGTGCGTTCGCCGCACGCCTCGCAGCTGGCCGAGCTGCTCGCAGCGCCCGAGGTCGCCGTGCTGCGCTCGGAGCAGGGCCTCCTCGAGGTGACCGGCGTCGATGCCGCCGGCATCGGCGACCTCGCGGCCCAGCACGGGCTCGCGATCCACGAACTCACCCCCCAGAACGCGTCGCTCGAGGAGGCCTACATGGCGCTCACGGCCGACGCGGTCGAGTACCGTACGGAGGCAGTCCGATGACCACCATCACCCCGACCGCAACGCACCCCGCGCAGGGCACGCGCACCACGCGACTCAGCCTCGGCGGCGTGCTCCGTTCCGAGTGGGTCAAGCTCCGCAGCCTCCGCTCGACCGTCTGGTCGTACCTGATCGTCATCGCGATCTCGCTCGGCATGGCGCTGCTGATGTCGTTCAGCATGGCGTACGGCATGGACGGCGGCATGGACGGGTCGAGCGTGCCCGCCGCCGAGCAGACCCAGCTCGTGCTGCAGTCCGCGGTGTTCGGCGTCTACTTCGGTCAGCTCGTCGTCGGCGTGCTCGGCGTGCTCGTCATCAGCGGCGAGTACACGACCGGCATGATCCGCTCGACGCTCACCGCGGTGCCGAAGCGTCTGCCCGCCCTCGCGGGCAAGGCCGTCGTGCTCTTCGTCGCGACCTTCGTCATCGGGCTCGTCGCGAACCTCGCCGCCTTCCTCACCTCGTCGATCGTCTTCGCGGGTGTGGATGTCTCGGCGAACCTGTTCCAGGACGACGTGCTCCTCTCCCTCGCCGGCGGTGCGCTCTACCTCGCGCTCGTCGCCGTCTTCGCCCTCGGCGTCGGCACGATGCTCCGCTCGAGCGCGGGCGGCATCGCCGCCGTCCTCGGCCTGCTGCTCCTCCTGCCGACCGTGCTGCAGCTGATCCCCGCCGAGTGGGCGCACGACATGATCCCCTACCTGCTCTCCAGTGCGGGCATGACGATGTTCACCGCCATCGGCGCGGACTCCGCGGACATCGTCGGCCCGAACGCATGGCAGAGCCTCCTGGTGGTGCTGGCCTGGGTGGGGGTCTCCCTCGCCGGCGCAACCGTGCTCCTCAAGCGCCGGGACGCGTAGAGTCCTGCCTATGACGGAAGCACCGTTCTCCCCCGGCCGCCCGGCTTCGGCGGTCGGGGGAGAATTGCGTCTGCCCAAGCCGCCGGGGGTGATCCGGCAGTTCTGGGCGAGGCATCCGCGACTCACCGACTCGCTCATCGCCGCCGCCTATCTGGTGCCGACGTTCATCACCACGATCGTGCTCGCGACCGACGATCCCGAGCCGCCGCTCTGGACCACCGTGCTGCAGCTCGTGGGCATCGCGATCGGCACGGCCGCACTGCTGCTGTTCCGGCGCTCGCAGCCGTGGCTCGTGATGGCCGTCGCGTGGCTCGTGTGCCTCATGGTGTACCCGCTCAGCGGGAGCGACGTCTACCCGATGCTGTTCGCGCTCTACGGCCTCGGCGTCTACCGTTCGACGAAGGCCGCGTGGATCGGCTTCGCCGTCTCGGTCGCCGTCTCGACGGTCGCCGCGTACCTCGCCACCTGGTTCGTCGCCATCGCGCTCCTGCCCGGCCCCGAGCTCGTCGGCGGCCCTGGCGCCGCCTCCATGCAGTACGCCGTGGTCATGCTCATCGCGACGCTCATCGGCGTCACCGTCGGCAATCGCCGCCGCTACCTCGATGCGCTCATCGCCCGCGCGCACGACCTCGCCCGCGAACGCGACCAGCAGGCCCGGCTCGCGGCCGCCGCCGAACGCGCGCGCATCGCGCGTGAACTGCACGACATCGTCTCGCACGGCCTCACCGTCATGGTGACGCTCGCCGACGGCTCCGCGGCCACCGTCGGGCGCGACCCCGAACGCGCCGCCGAGGTGATGCGGAGCGTCGCCGAGACGGGGCGCGACGCGCTCGGCGAGATGCGGCGCATGCTGGGGGTGCTCACGGGGCCCGACGCCGAACCCGCCGAACTCGCCCCGCAGCCGGGCCTCAGCGCCCTGCCCGAGCTCGTCGAGGGCTTCCGCGACACGGGGATGCCGGTCACGCTCACCACCGTCGGCGTGCCGACCGATGACGCCGCGACGGGCCTCGCGGTCTACCGGATCGTGCAGGAGGGGCTCACGAACGCGCTCCGACACGGCGAGCGCGCGCACCGCGTCGACGTCCGCGTCGAGCATCGCCCCGATGCCGTCGAGATCACGGTCGACGACGACGCCCCGCATGACGGGAAGGGCGGCGCGACCGCCACACGGGGCGCCGGCCGGGGGATCGCGGGTCTGCGCGAACGGGCGGCGCTCCACGGCGGCGCCCTCGAGGCCGGGCCCCTCCCCGGACGCGGCTGGCGGCTGCACGCGACGCTCGGGCTTCCCGAGCCCGAGCGGCTCCCCCACGACGCATCCCACGACGCACCCGACGACGCGCCGGAAGGCGCCCGGACCGACCCAGCGAAGGACGAAGCCGAATGACCGACGCCCTGCACGAACCGCACCAGCCGTCCCCCGCTCCGATCCGGGTCGGCCTCGTCGACGACCAGGCGCTCGTGCGCACCGGGTTCCGGCTCGTGCTCGAAGCCGAGTCGGGCATCGACGTGGTCGGCGAGGCCGCCGACGGCCGCGCGGCGCTCGGGCTCGTCGACACGACGCGGGTCGACGTGCTGCTGATGGACGTGCGGATGCCCGGCATGGACGGCATCGCCGCAACCGCGGAGGTCAGCGCGAGGCATCCCGAGACCCGCATCATCGTGCTCACCACCTTCGACCTCGACGAGTACGCCTTCGCGGCGATCCGTGCGGGCGCGAGCGGGTTCCTGCTGAAGGATGTGCGTCCGCAGGAGCTCGTGACCGCGATCCGCACCGTGCATGCAGGTGAGGCGGCCCTCTCGCCGCGGGTGACGAGGCGCATGCTCGAGCTCTTCGCCGAAGACCTGCCCGCGGGCTCCGACGTCCGCGCACCTGCGGCCGCCGCGCCCGGGCCGCTCGACGCGCTGACCGCCCGCGAGCGCGAGATCCTGCAGGCGATCGCCGAAGGACTCAACAACACCGAGCTCGCCGAACGCTTCTTCCTCTCCGAGTCGACGGTGAAGACGCACGTCGGGCGGGTGCTGCAGAAGCTCGGCGCACGCGATCGGGTGCAGCTCGTCATCATCGCGTACGAGCTCGGCGTGCTGGAGCCGCCGAACGGGCACCGTCCGGCTCGCTAGGCTGGCTGGGCGCACTCGCCACGAAAGGGATCGTCCATGCCTGCTGCCAACCTCACCCGCATCGAAGCCGAGGAGCGGGCGACGACCGTCGACTCCCCGAGCTACGAGGTCGTGCTCGACCTCACGGGCGACGGCGAGACCTTCCGCAGCGAGACGATCGCCCGATTCGGCGGCGTCGCCGGGGCCTCGACCTTCATCGAGGCGTGCACCGAGCGCGTGCACGAGGTCGTGCTCAACGGGCGACCGCTCGACCCGGCCGAGGTGAGCGACGGCACCCGCATCAGGCTCGACGGACTCGCCGCAGAGAACGAGTTGCGCGTCGTCGCCGACGCCCGCTACACGAACAGCGGCGAGGGCCTTCACCGCTTCGTCGACCCCGTCGACGGCGAGACCTACCTGTACACCGAGTTCGCCGTCGCCGAGGCGAACCGCGTGTACGCCGTCTTCGACCAGCCCGACCTGAAGGCGGGCGTGCGCTTCACGATCACCGCGCCCGCGCACTGGAGCGTGCTGTCGAACGCCCCGTCGCCCGAGCCGGTGGCCGGCCCCGAGGCATCCGGCCACGCCACCTGGGCGTTCGAGACCGGGCCGGTCATCTCGAGCTACATCGTGGCGATCATCGCCGGCCCGTACGCGAGCTGGCGCGGCACCGCGACGAGCGTCGACGGCCGCGAGGTGCCGCTCGGCCTCTTCACCCGCGCCTCGCTCGCCGAGTACGCCGACCCCGAGATGATGTTCCAGACGGTGCAGGCGGGGCTCGCGTTCTACGAGCGGGCCTTCGGCGTGCCGTACCCGTACGGCAAGTACGACCAGATCTTCGTGCCCGAGTACAACTGGGGCGCGATGGAGAACGTCGGTGCGGTCACCTTCAACGAGTCGTACCTGTTCCGCTCCCGCGTCTCCGACGCCCGCCGCGAGCAGCGCGCGATCGTCGTGCTGCACGAGCTCAGCCACATGTGGTTCGGCAACTCGGTCACCATGAAGTGGTGGAACGACCTGTGGCTCAACGAGTCGTTCGCGACGTGGGCTTCGACCCTCGCGACGTCGCAGGTCACCGAGTTCACCGGCGTCTGGGCGACCTTCGCGAGCGATGAGAAGACGCACGCCGCCGAGCAGGACCAGCTCCCGTCGACGCACCCGATCGTCGCCGAGATCCGCGACCTCGAAGACGTCGAGGTGAACTTCGACGCCATCACCTACGACAAGGGCGCCTCGGTGCTGAAGCAGCTCGTCGCCTGGGTCGGGCTCGAGGCCTTCCAGCGCGGCGTCGGCGCGTACCTCGCCGCCAACGCCGGCGGCAACGCGACCCTGCGAGACCTGCTCGACGAGCTCGAGCGGGCGAGCGGGCGCGAGCTCACCCGGTGGTCGCAGCTCTGGCTCGAGACGGCGGGCGTCAACACGCTGCGCGCGATCGTCGAACAGGATGCCTCGGGCACGATCACGGCCGCGCACCTCGAGCAGACGGCGGCGCCGTCGCATCCGACCCTGCGGCCCCACCGTCTCGCGATCGGCGGCTACACGCTCGGCGACGCCGGGCTGACCCGTTCCTTCCGCGTCGAGCTCGACGTCGACGGTGCGCGCACCGAACTGCCCGAGCTCGTCGGCGAGACCATGCCCGACCTCCTCCTCGTGAACGACGACGACCTCACGTACGCCAAGGTCCGGCTCGATGCGCACTCCTTCGACACGGCCGTGCACCACCTCGCCGAGCTCGCCGACCCGGTGGCCCGCGCCGTCGTGCTCGGTTCGGCATGGGACGCGGTGCGCGACGCCGAACTCCCGGCCGCAGCGTTCGTGCGTCTCGTGCTCGCCTCGATCGGGCACGAGACCCAGTCGTCGGCCCGCGCGCTCGCCCTCGGCCGGCTCGAGCTCGCCCTCGGCCGCTACCTCGCCGACGAGCACCGCGAACGGCTCTCCGACGAGGCGGGCGACGCGATCTGGGCGCTCGCCGAGCTGGCGCCCGCGGGGTCCGATGCCCAGCTGCAGTTCGTGAAGGCCTTCACCCGCCTCGCGACGACCGCCGCGCACGGAGACGTGCTCGGCAGCCTCCTCGAGGGCACGATCGCCCTCGCCGGGCTCGAGATCGACCTCGACCTGCGCTGGGAGCTCGTGATCGCGCGCGCCGCGCTCGGCGCCGGCGACGACGAGGAGCTCGCGGCGACGCTCGCCGCCGACGACACCGCCAAGGGGCGGCAGCTCGCCGAGACGGCGCGCGCCGCCCGCCCCGACCAGGCGGTGAAGGATGCCGCGTGGCGGCGCGCGATGACCGACACCGGCCTGTCGAACGACCTCGCGCGCGCGATCGCCGACGGCTGGCGCCGCACGAACGCACCCGAGCTCCTCGCCGCCGTCGCGCGCGAGTACCTCGATGCGATGCCCCGCGTCTGGGAGGAGCGCTCGTACAACATGGCCGCGATCCTCTCGACGCGGCTCTTCCCGAGTCCCCTCGTCGACGTGGAGCTCGCCGAGCTCACCCGCGCGTGGCTCGCCGAGCACCCCGAGCCCGCCTCGATGCACCGCATCGTCTCCGAGCACCTCGCCGAGCTCGACCGGGCGCTCGCCGCACGGTCGCGCGATGCCAGCGAGCTCTCGGGTGGGGCTCAGTAGACTTGCCAACCATGTTCGGTTTTGCAGAGCCCGCCGTCGATGAGACGGAGAACAACCCGGTGAGCGGTGATTTCTGGGCGAGCATCGCGCAGTTCTGGGCCGACAACTGGGACGTCATGCTCGGCAAGCTGATCTCGATCGCGATGATCATCGCCATCGCGCTGCTGATCCGCTGGGTGCTGCACTTCGTCATCGAGCGGGTCGTCAAGCAGATCGTCACGGGCGTCAAGAAGAAGCAGGACGTCACCGACACGCAGGCGCTGCAGGCCTCGCCGCTCGCGGCCGTGCGCGTCGTGCAGCGCACCCGCACGCTCGGCACGGTGCTCACCAACATCGTCAACGTGACGCTCTTCATCGTCGTGGTGCTGCTCATCGTCACGACCATCAACGAGCAGATCCTCGGCTCGTTCGCGCTGCTGACGGCGGCCGTCGGCGCCGGCCTCGGCTTCGGCGCGCAGAACATCGTGAAAGACGCCCTCAACGGCATCTTCATGGTCGTCGAGGACCAGCTCGGCGTGGGCGACGTCGTCGACCTCGGCCCCGCCACCGGCATCGTCGAGGAGGTGCGGATCCGCATCACGACGGTCCGCGACGTCAACGGAACCCTCTGGTTCGTGCGCAACGGCGAGATCCTGCGGGTCGGCAACATGTCGCAGGGCTGGGCGCGGGTCATCATCGACCTCGCCGTGCCCTACGACGCCGACGTCGACGCCGTCGAGACCGAACTGCTGCGCACCGCGACCGAGATGGCGCACTCGAGCAAGTGGCGTTCGCGCGTGCTCGAGAAGCCCGAGGTCTGGGGGCTCGAGTCGATCTCGGCCGATGCGCTCGTGCTGCGGATCGTCATGAAGGTGCGTTCCTCCGCGAAGGACGACGTCGCCCGCGAGCTCCGGATGCGGCTGAAGCGCACGCTCGACGAGATGGAGCTGAAGCTCCCGAGCCTCGCGAGCGTCGTGCTCACCGGGTTCGACGGCGCCACCCGCGTGAAGGGCGCGAAGCCGCCGCGCACCTCGCCGAATAGCGTCGTGCCCGGCCAGCCCGTGAAGAAGCCGAAGAACCGGGCGCCGCGCCTGCCGCGCGGCACTGGCGGCGGCACGACGCCGACCCCGCCGAACACCCCCGACGGAGGCGCGGCATGACCGAGATCCGATCGTTCTACGACGAGGTCGGCGGCCGACCGACCTTCGAGAAGCTCGTCGCCGAGTTCTACCGCGGCGTCGCCGGCGACCCGGTGCTGAAGCCGATGTACCCCGAAGAAGACCTCGGCCCTGCGGCGCTGCGCCTCCAGCTCTTCCTCGAGCAGTACTGGGGCGGCCCCGGCACCTACAGCGAAGAGCGCGGCCACCCGCGCCTCAGACTGCGCCACCAGCCGTTCACGGTGAACCCCGACGCCCGCGACCGCTGGCTCGCCCACATGCGCACCGCCGTCGACTCGCTCGAGCTCCCGCCGCTCGCCGAGGAGACACTGTGGGATTATCTCCAGCGAGCCGCTTTCGCGATGGTGAACACCTTCGACGACTGAGGTCCACCGCCACCACCCGAAGCGACGAAGGAGTCACTGTGGCAGCAGCAGCATCCACCCCCGATGCGATCATCGTCGGTGCCGGCCTCGCCGGCCTCGTCGCGGCGTCCGAACTCGTCGACGCCGGCCGCCGCGTCGTCGTCGTCGACCAGGAGCCCGCGGCGAGCCTCGGCGGCCAGGCCCACTGGTCCTTCGGCGGCCTGTTCCTCGTCGACTCGCCCGAACAGCGGCGCATGGGGGTGAAGGACTCGCTCGACCTCGCCCGCCAGGACTGGGAGGGCACCGCGGCGTTCGACCGCGAGGAGGACGAGTGGGGCCGGCGCTGGGCCGAGGCGTACCTCGAGTTCGCCGCCGGTGAGAAGCGCGCCTGGCTGCACGAGAAGGGGGTGCGCTTCTTCCCGGTCGTCGGATGGGCCGAACGCGGCGCCGGGCAGGCGATCAGCCACGGCAACTCCGTGCCGCGGTTCCACATCACCTGGGGCACCGGGCCGGGCGTGCTCGCGCCCTTCATCGCGCGGGTGAGGGCCGGGGAGGCCGCAGGACTCGTCGAGTTCCGCCACCGCCACAGGGTCGACGAGCTCATCGTCGAGGGCGGCGCGGTCGTCGGCGTGCGCGGCGCCGTGCTGGCGCCCGACGACGCGGCGCGGGGCGAGGCCTCGAACCGCGACGTCGTCGGCGACTTCGAGCTGCGGGCTCCCGCAGTGGTGGTCTCGTCCGGCGGCATCGGCGGCAACCACGAGCTCGTGCGCGCGGCGTGGCCGGCGCGGCTCGGCGAGCCGCCCGCCGAGATGCTCTCGGGCGTGCCCGCCCACGTCGACGGACGCATGCTCGGCATCGCCGAGGCATCCGGTGCGCGGCTCGTGAACGGCGACCGCATGTGGCACTACACCGAGGGCATCACCAACTGGGACCCGGTGTGGCCGCTGCACGGCATCCGCATCCTGCCCGGTCCGTCGTCGCTCTGGTTCGACGCAGCGGGGCGCCGGCTGCCGCCGCCGCTCTTCCCCGGGTTCGACACGCTCGGCACGCTCGAGCACCTCATGGCGACCGGCCACGGGCACTCGTGGTTCGTGCTCACCCAGAAGATCATCGAGAAGGAGTTCGCGCTCTCGGGCAGCGAGCAGAACCCCGATCTCACGGGCAAAGACCTGAAGCTGCTCGCCCAACGCGTTCGGCCGGGCGCTCCCGCACCGGTCGAGGCGTTCAAGGAGCACGGCGTCGACTTCATCGTCGCCGACACCCTCGACGAGCTGCTCGAGCGGATGCGCGCCCTCTCCCCCGACGCGCCGCTCGACACCGCGAACATCGAGCGCGAGGTGCACGCGCACGACCGCGAGATCGAGAACGAGTTCACGAAGGACCTCCAGATCACCGCCCTGCGGGGTGCGCGCAAGTACCGCGGCGACAAGCTCATCCGGGTGGCGACGCCGCATCGATTCCTCGACCCCGAAGCCGGACCGCTCATCGCGGTGAAGCTGCACATCCTCACCCGCAAGAGCCTCGGCGGCATTCAGACCGACCTCGACTCGCGCGCGCTCGACGCCGACGGCGCGCCCGTTCCCGGGCTGTACGCGGCGGGCGAGGCGTCGGGCTTCGGCGGCGGCGGCGTGCACGGCTACCGGGCGCTCGAGGGCACCTTCCTCGGCGGATGCCTCTTCACCGGCCGGGCGGCCGGGCGGGCGATCGCCCGGGGCTGACTGCGCTCGACGAGCGACGGAGGAGCGTCTCGAGGCCGTCGGAAGCGGGTGGCCTCGAGACGACGTTCGTGCCGGTCGAGCGACTCGTCGACCGTTACGCCTTCAGCGTCCAGGGCTTGCGCCGCACGAGCACGTGCCCGCGGCGCGAGGAGAGCCTGGTCCACGGTCCGGTCTCGAACAGCTGCACGGGGTCGTCGCCGAGGAATCCGAGGCTGAAGGCCGCGAACGCCGCCCCGGTCGGCAGGTACTCGACGCCCTCGACGCCGCGGCCCCACACCTCGGAGCGGACGCGCTGCACCAGCTGCTCGCCCGTGCCCGCGGGGATCGCCTCTGCGACCTCGTCGATGCCCGCACGCGCCGCGGCTTCGAGCACCGAGGCATCCGCCTCGCCGAGCGGGCGCCAGCCGCCTCGTGGCGGCGAGATGCCCGCCCACGTGACGGTGTTCACCTCTGGCGGTCGCGACATCGAGATCGGCCGCGACTCGTCGCCCTCGCCGAGCTCGCCGCGGGCGCGCACGATGCGCTCGACGAGCGAGCGCATCGGCACGACCGAATCGAACTCCTCGGTGTCGGCGAGCGCGAAGGTGCGCAGGCCGAGCACGGTCGGGCTCTCGTCGAGGATGCCGCGTGGGTACAGGATCGCGGTGTACACGGCGAGGATTCCGGAGCCGGCGATCAGACGCACCGACCCGTCTTCGACGCGGGCGGCCCGTTGCAGGTACGTGTGCAGATCGCCGAGCGACAGGCTGTCGGCGAGCGTGAGTCGTTGAACCATCTCCTGTCTAAACTACCAAGTGAGCGGGGCTGTTCCGGCTGGCCCGCGTTCCACGGCGCCGGCGGCGGCCGCCCACCGACACGGAGGAACGATGAACGGACCCATCGACGGCCTGCTGAGCACCCTGAATCTCACCGATACCGGTGCGCGCACGACTGAAGACATCTTCACCGGTCCGTCGCAGTGGATGCCCCTCGGCCGGGTCTTCGGCGGGCAGGTGCTCGCCCAGTCGATCGTCGCCGCCCTGCACACCGTCCCCGACGACCGCAACATCCATTCGATGCACGGGTACTTCCTGCGCCCGGGCGATGTCGCGCACCCCATCACCTTCTCGGTCGACCGCATCCACGACGGACGCTCGTTCTCGACCCGGCGCACGCAGGCGTATCAGCACGGCGAACCGATCCTCTCGCTCATCGCCTCGTTCCAGACCGACGACGACGGCGTCGAGCACCAGCTCGACATGCCCGAGGGCCTGCCCGATCCCGAGTCGCTGCCGTCGACCGCCGACGTGCTCGGCCAGTTCGACCACGATGTCGCCCGCTACTGGTCGAACGAGCGCGCGTTCGACGTGCGCCACGTGCCCTCGCCGATCTACCTCACGGTCGACGGCGACCGCACCCCGCACCAGGCCGTGTGGATGAAGGCCTTCGGCAGGCTGCCCGACGACCCCAAGCAGCACCGGGCGGCGCTCGCCTACGCGAGCGACTACTCGATCCTCGAGCCGGTGCTGCGCGCGCACGGCGTCGCGTGGGCGACCCCCGGGTTG
This sequence comes from Agromyces lapidis, assembly GCF_009749405.1. Classification (GTDB taxonomy): domain Bacteria; phylum Actinomycetota; class Actinomycetes; order Actinomycetales; family Microbacteriaceae; genus Agromyces; species Agromyces lapidis. The sequence continues at coordinate 177,783 of NZ_WBIQ01000006.1, read as the reverse complement.
AAGGTCGCGAGCCTCGACCACGCCATGTGGTGGCACCGCGACGCACGGGTCGACGAGTGGTTGCTCTACGTGCAGGAGTCGCCGTCGGCGAGCGGCGGCCGTGGGCTCTCGCTCGGCCGCGTGTACACCCGCGACGGCGTGCTCGTCGCGAGCGTCGCCCAGGAGGGCATGGTGCGGGTGCCCGCGCCGCGCGACTGAGCGATTGCTGTGCAATCCCGGCGCCGGGCGTGTCGGTGGCCCACAATGGGGGCGTGGGCGCACCACGGCGCCCCGAGCGGGCGAAGGAGTTCGGCGATGACGGAACCCAGCGATCTCACGCGACGCGCAGTGCTCACCATCGGTTCGGTGGGCGCGGTCGGCAGCGCCCTCACCCTCGCGGGGTGCGCCGCGGACGACCCGGGCGGCAACGCCGACCCGACCGTCGAGCCGACCCTCGAGGACGAGCCGACGGCGACGACCGGCCCGGAGCCCGACGCTCCCGCGGTCGGCGGCGATGTCGGCGCCCTCGCCGATGTCCCGGTCGGCGGCAGCATCGATGCGGAGATCGACGGCGAGCCCGCGCTCATCGCGCAGCCGACGGCGGGGCAGGTGGTCGCGTTCAGTGCGATCTGCACGCATCAGCAGTGCGTCGTCGCGGCGGCCGGCGAGGAGTTCCACTGCCCGTGCCACGGCTCCATCTACGAGGCCGCCACCGGCGAGGTGGTGCAGGGCCCCGCGATCGACCCGCTGACGCCGATCGCCGTCGCCGTCTCCGGCGACCGGATCGTCACCGCCTCCTGAGGCCGAGGTCGAACGAGATGGAGTACAGCTTCGCGGGACTCCCGCTGCACGTGCTGCTCGTGCACGCCGTCATCGTGCTCACGCCGCTCGTGGCACTGCTGCTCGTCGTGCTCGCCGCCTGGCCCGCCGCACGGCGGGTGCTGTGGCTGCCCACCCTCATCGGCGCGGCACTGCTCGTGCCGCTCGGCCTCCTCACCGTCGAGGCCGGCAAGTGGCTCGAGGCCAGGGTTCCCGAGGCACCCCTCATCCAGCAGCACACCGGCATGGGCGAAGAACTCACCCCCTGGCTCTCCGGGCTGCTCGCCGTGGCCGTGCTCACCGCGGCATGGGCGCTCGTGGAACGCGCGGATTCACGGCGCACGAGCGGCGGGATGTCGCGAGGAGTCCGCGTCGGTGTCGCGGCAGGGCTCGTGATCGCGTCGCTCGCGGTCGCGATCGGTTCGACCGTGACGTTGGTGCGGATCGGTGAGGCGGGCAGCCGCGCCGTCTGGGAGGGGTCGTTCAGCGAGGATCCGCTCGAACGATGACTCGGCGCGACCACGGCGCCGTCCCTCCGGCGGGCTCGGACGACGGCTTTCGGCGCCGATCGCTCAGCGGCGGCGGAAGCTGATCGTCTCCTCGAGGTACGGCGTCCAGGCGTCGCGCTCCTCGTCGGTCATGCGTCTGGGTCGCTCGGTCGCGGCGTCGACGAGCACGATCGTCGTGACCGCGCGCGTGTAGCGCACTCGAGGTTCGACCCCGACCGGCGAGAACACCTCGTAGCAGACGTCGAGGCTCGCGCCGCCCATGTGCCCGATCCAGAGTTCGATGTCGAGCGGCAGTCGCTGGTACGGGATCGGTGAGAGGTACTCGATCTCCTGACGCGCGATCAGCGTGATCGTCGTCGACCCGGGCGTCGCGTCGATGACCGCGGTGGACGCGCCCACCGCGTGCTCGGCGGTGCCGTGCTCGTCGACCCAGAACGCCTGGATGCGAGCCTCCTCGAGGAGGCTCAGCATCCGGGCGTTGTTCACGTGCCCGTAGGCGTCGAGGTCGCTCCACCGCAACGGGGTGGGCACGTGCAGGCGCATGTCAGTCTCGCGTCAGCTTGCGGTAGGTCGAGCGGTGCGGCTTCGCAGCGTCGGCGCCGAGGCGCTCGACCTTGTTCGCCTCGTACGACTCGAAGTTGCCCTCGAACCAGTGCCAGTTCGCCGGGTTCTCCTCGGTGCCCTCGTAGGCGAGGATGTGCGTGGCGATGCGGTCGAGGAACCACCGGTCGTGGGTGATGACCACGGCGCAGCCCGGGAACTCGAGGAGCGCGTTCTCGAGGCTCGACAGGGTCTCGACGTCGAGGTCGTTGGTCGGTTCGTCGAGCAGCAGCAGGTTGCCGCCCTGCTTGAGCGTGAGCGCGAGGTTGAGGCGGTTGCGCTCACCGCCCGAGAGGATGCCGGCGCGCTTCTGCTGGTCGGGACCCTTGAAGCCGAAGGTCGAGACGTAGGCGCGGCTCGGCACCTCGACCTTGCCGACCTGGATGTAGTCGAGCCCGTCGGACACGACCTCCCAGAGCGACTTGTTCGGGTCGATGCCGCCACGCGTCTGGTCGACGTACGAGATCTGCACGGTCTCGCCGATCTTGACCGAGCCGCTGTCGCTCGGCTCGAGGCCGACGATGGTCTTGAAGAGCGTCGTCTTGCCGACGCCGTTCGGGCCGATGATGCCGACGATGCCGTTGCGCGGCAGCGAGAAGCTGAGGCCGTCGATGAGGACCCGGTCGCCGAAGCCCTTCTTGAGGTTCTTGACCTCGAGCACGATGTCGCCGAGGCGGGGACCGGCCGGGATCTGGATCTCCTCGAAGTCGAGCTTCCGCGTGCGCTCGGCCTCGGACGCCATCTCCTCATAGCGGGCGAGGCGCGCCTTCGACTTGGCCTGACGGCCCTTGGCGTTCGAGCGGACCCACTCGAGCTCCTCCTTCAGGCGCTTGGCGAGCTTCGCGTCCTTCTTGCCCTGGACGGTGAGGCGCTCCTGCTTCTTCTCGAGGTAGGTCGAGTAGTTGCCCTCGTAGGGGTAGAGCCGACCGCGGTCGACCTCGCAGATCCACTCGGCGACGTGGTCGAGGAAGTACCGGTCGTGGGTGACGGCGAGCACGGCGCCGGGGTACTTGGCGAGGTGCTGCTCGAGCCAGAGCACGCTCTCGGCGTCGAGGTGGTTGGTGGGCTCGTCGAGCAGCAGCAGGTCGGGCTTCTGCAGCAGCAGCTTGCAGAGCGCGACACGACGCTTCTCACCGCCCGAGAGCACCGAGACCTGCTCGTCGCCCGGAGGGCAGCGCAGCGCGTCCATCGCCTGCTCGAGCTGGGAGTCGAGATCCCAGGCGTCGGCCGCGTCGATCTCCTCTTGCAGCGTGCCCATCTCGGCGAGCAGCGCGTCGAAGTCGGCGTCGGGCTCGGCCATGAGCAGCGAGATCTCGTTGAACCGGTCGAGCTTGGCCTTGATGGGGCCCACGCCCTCCTGCACGTTCTCGAGCACGGTCTTCGACTCGTCGAGCTCGGGCTCCTGCATGAGGATGCCGACCGAGTAGCCGGGGGTGAGCTTCGCCTCGCCGTTCGACGGCTGGTCGAGGCCGGCCATGATCTTCAGGATCGTCGACTTGCCGGCACCGTTCGGGCCGACGACGCCGATCTTCGCCCCGGGCAGGAACGCCATGGTCACGTCGTCGAGGATGACCTTGTCGCCCACCGCCTTGCGCGCGCGAACCATCGAGTAAATGTAATCAGCCAAGATCTTCCCTCAAACCCCATGCGGTAGCGGCCGAACGCGGCCCGCCGTGTCGCCTACCAGTCTATGGGGCGAGTCTCGCCGACGAGACAGTCGCCCGTTCCGAGCGCCGGGCGCACCGCGCCGTGGTACCCGCCCGACGCAGGGCCGTACTGCCCGACGAGGCATTCGTCCTGGAAGAGCACCGCGAACTGCACCGAGTCTGCGTCGAGGTCGACCGTCGTGCGATCGGCAGTGACCTCCATCGCCGTCTTGTCGAAGCCCGCGGCGACGAGCGCGTCGATGAAGTCCCGCCCGCCCGCCTCTGCGTTCGCCGCGACCACCGCGGCATTCACGGAGTCGAAGAAGGCCAGGTTCTCGGAGGCCGAGAGCTCAGGCCGGAAGGTGGGCGGAGCGCTCGGCGTCGGGGCCGCCGATTCCGTCGCCGACGGTCCGCCGGAGGCGGTGGGCGACGGGTCTCCCCCGCCGAACAGGCTGCACCCGGCGAGACCGAGAGTGAGCGCAGCTGCGGCGAGCGCGAGCGCCGCCGTGGTCCCGTTCCACCGTGCCATGCTTCCCCTCACCGCGGTGTCGACCGCCCGAGCCGAGTCTATGCGGTCGACACCGCGCGGCACCGGACGGCCGTCGCCGTCGGGCGATCAGTCGCGCTCGGCGGCCGCGAAGGCGTCGAGGTCGGATGCCTCGTGGTCGCCCTCGTCGGCCATCGAGGCTTCGAGCAGCGACCAGTCGGCCGCGCCGCTGGCGTCCGCTCCGTCGAACGCGCCCGCCTCTCGCGAGGTCGCATCGCTCGACGCGGCCTCTGCTTCGACGGTGCCGTCGCCGTTGCCGTCGGCCTGGGCGGGCCTGGCCGACTGCACTTTGGCGTAGGTGCTCACGCACCACGCGAGGTCGTGGCCGATCGCGTCGGCCTCGATCTCGACGGAGGTGCCCGACTTCGTGGCGGTCTCCCATGCGCGCTGGCGGAGGCGGCCCTGCACGATGACGCGCTCGCCCTTGCGGATCGACAGGCTCGCGTTGCGCGCGAGCTGTCGGAACGCCGAGACGCCGTACCAGTTGGTCTCGCCGTCGGTCCACTCGCCCTTGGCCCGGTCGAAGAACCGCCGGGTCGACGCGACGCGGAAGGACGTGATCACGAGCCCGTCGCCGGTCACGTGCTGGTGGGGATCGGTGCCGACGACGCCGGTCACCGTGATGGTGTCGCTCATGTGTACTCCTCGGTCTGGCGCCGCCGCGGATCGGCGACTCGTGGCTCCGGGACGGCCTCGTGCCGGACACCGCCCCGGAACCACGTGACCCAATGCTCGGCGCGGGCCCCGAGGCATCCGGGCGCCGCCGCCGATCTGTGCACCGATGCGCCGCAGCCGGCCCTGTCGAGGAAGAGTGACGACGAACGCGTCACCCGGGCGCGCGCCGCCCTAGAGTGGCGGGATGCCGTACAACGCCGCCCCCGAACGCTACGACCGCATGCGCTACAACCGAGTGGGCCGGAGCGGCCTGAAACTGCCCGCCCTCTCGCTCGGGCTCTGGCACAACTTCGGCCACGACCGTCCCCTCGAGACGCAGCGGGCGATCGTGCGGCGCGCGTTCGACCTCGGCATCACGCACTTCGACCTCGCGAACAACTACGGCCCGCCGCCCGGATCGGCTGAGGAGAACTTCGGCCGCCTGCTGGCCGGCGACCTCGCCCCCTACCGAGACGAGCTGATCGTCTCGTCGAAGGCCGGGTACGACATGTGGCCCGGGCCGTACGGCGAATGGGGATCGCGCAAGACACTGCTCGCCTCGCTCGATCAGAGCCTCGGCCGGCTCGGGCTCGACTACGTCGACGTCTTCTACTCGCACCGTCCCGACCCCGAGACGCCGATCGAAGAGACGATGGGTGCCCTCGCGACCGCCGTCAGGCAGGGAAAGGCACTCTACGTCGGCGTCTCGAACTACGGCCCCGAAGAGACCCGGGCCGCCGCGTCCGCACTCGCCGCAGAGGGGGTGCCGCTCCTCATCCACCAGCCGCGGTACTCGATGTTCGACCGTCACATCGAAGACGGGCTGTTCCCGGTGCTCGAGGAGGTCGGTGCCGCGAGCATCGTGTACTCGCCGCTCGCGCAGGGCCTGCTGACCGACCGCTACCTCTCGGGCGGGGTGCCCGCGGGTTCGCGCGCGGCGACGAGCCGCTTCCTGCCTGCGGAGCGGATCAGCGACGAGTACCTCGAGCGTGCACGCGCACTCGACGCGATCGCACGCGATCGCGGGCAGTCGCTCGCGCAGCTCGCACTGTCATGGGTGCTGCGGCAGCCGCTCGTGGCGAGCGCGCTCATCGGCGCGTCGAGCGTCGCGCAGCTCGAGCAGAATGTCGCGGCGCTCGACGCCGCGCCGCTGACGGACGAGGAGATCGCGCGGATCGAGCCCTTCGCCGCGCACGGCACCGTGCTCGGCTGAAGATGTCGGTGGGTGCTCCTAGGCTCTGAAGACATCCCGCAGGGCCGGCTGCGACGTCGAGAGGAGCATCATGTCGATCATCGCACCGCAGCCACGCGTTCGAGAGCCCTTCCCCATCGAGGTGCCCGGGCTGGCGTTCACCCCCGCCGCGCCCGGCCTCTGGCGTGTCGCCCGGCGCGACGGCTCGGTGCTCGGCCATGTCGAACACCGAGGTGACGACGGTCGGTTCGCGGTGCGGCGCCTCGCTGCCGGCACGCTGCGCTCGACCGAGCTCGGCGCGTTCTGGTCGGCGCGAGAGGCCGCCGAGCTCTTCCGATGATGCCCTGGTGCGCCGCGATCCGGGGCGCGCCGCCTTCGCTCGAACGCTCGCGACCCGCGCGGGGGTAGCCTGCGGCCATGCAGTGGTGGAACGACCTCATCTCCTGGCTCACCTCGAGCGAATCGCAGACCGCGGTGTTCACCGCCGTCGTGATCTTCGTCTCCGTGCTCGCGGCCGGGCTGCTCGCGGCCTGGATCTCGAGCGCCGCCGTCAAACGCGTCGTCGCGCAGCGCGATCGCGAGGCGAAGACGGCCGCGATCGCCGCGCTCGTCGACGCGGCGACCGAGGCCTCCGTGTGGAACTCGCTCACCCCGCAGGAGCAGGTGCTCGCCGACCGCACCGTCGGCCAGGCCGACATCCTCGTTCGGCTCCTGCCGATCCGCGGCTCCGACGTCGCCGCCAACTGGGCCTCGCACCAGCTGCACGAGCTCAAGCGCGCCTCGGCGACCTTCGGCTATCAGCTCGACCCCGCCGTGGTCGAGTTCCGCGACCGCCTGCTCGAGTGGCAGCGGCACCCGTCGCGCACGAAGCGCCAGTTCCAGAACGACCTCGCGCGGTGGCGCACCCAGCGCGACGAGACGCCCGAGCAGACGACCATCGACGAGCAGGAGGCGTGGGTCGCGCAGCAGCACCACGACCGCTACCGCGATGCCGTGACCATCACCGACACGGCCGAGGCGTCGACGGCACCGACGCCGACGGTCGCCGCCGGCGGCACCGGCCCGACCGCGACGATGCCGATGTCGGACCCGCAGCGCTGATCCGAGGTCAGCGCTGATCGCCGATCAGCGCTGATCGCCGATCAGCGCTGATCGGCGGTCAGCGCCACCACTCGTCAAACTTCGACACCGGCACGGTGCGCTTGTGCCGCGTCTGCAGGAACCGCGCCTCGAGCTTCTCTGCGACCTCCGGGTCGATCTCCTCGCCCTCGAGATAGGCGTCGATATCGGCGTAGCGCAGCCCGAGGTTCGCCTCGTCCGACTGGCCCGGCTGCCCGTCGAGCAGATCGGCGGTCGGCACCTTGAGGTACAGGCGCTCGGGGGCGCCGAGCGACTCGAGCAGCGCACGCCCCTGCCGTTTGGTGAGCCCGGTGAGCGGCAGGACGTCGGCGCCGCCGTCGCCGAACTTCGTGAAGAAGCCGGTGACCGCCTCGGCCGCATGGTCGGTGCCCACGACGAGCAGGCCGCCTTCGCCCGCGATGGCGTACTGGGCGACCATGCGCATCCTGGCCTTCACGTTGCCCTTGCCGAAGTCGCTGACCGGTTCGCCGAGCGCCTCCTCGAAGCCGGACGCGACGCCGTCGACCCCGCCCTCGATGTTGAACACGACCGTCTCCTGCGGCTCGATGAACCGCAGGGCGAGCTGAGCGTCGTCTTCGTCGCGCTGCACCCCGTACGGCAGCCTGACCGCGACGAATCGCGCGGCGACGCCTTCGGCGACGAGCTCGTCGACCGCGATCCGGCAGAGACGCCCGGCGAGCGACGAGTCCTGCCCTCCGCTGATGCCGAGCACCAGCCCCTTCGCGCGGGTCGCCCGCACGTAGTCCTTCAGGAAATCGATGCGCGAGCGCGCCTCGGCGGCGGGATCGATGGTCGGGCTGACGTTGAGCTCGGCGATGATTCGCGTCTGCAGGTCTCGCATGCCCCGACGATACCGTCGTCATGTTTCGCGGAGGAAACGCGAGCTGCGCCGACGCGCACGGGATGCCGCGCCGGAAGGTGGGAGAAGAGCCGTTCCACTAGCATCACGACAGGGATCCGCCCCGCTCAGGAGGTCACGTGGAAATCTCGATCGGCACCATGGTGCTCGTGCCGGCGATCGCGGTCGTCGCGCCCCTGCTCGTCCGCGGGCTCGGCCGGTGGGTCGCGATCCCGCTCGTGGTGTTCGAGATCGTGCTGGGGCTCCTGCTCGGCCCGGCCCTGCTCGGCTGGGTGGTGCCCGACGAGTTCATGGGTCTGATCTCCGAGTTCGGCCTCGCCATGCTCTTCTTCCTCGCGGGCAACGAAATCGATTTCCGAGCCATCCGCGGCCGGCCGCTGAACCGGGCCGCGATCGGCTGGATTATCTCGCTCGCCGCCGGGGTCGGCATCGCCGCCCTCTTCGCACCCGACCTTCCCGCGGCGGCCTTCATCGGCATCGCGCTCACCTCGACGGCGCTCGGCACGATCATGCCGGTGCTGCGCGACTCCGGCGATCTCACGACGCCGTTCGGCATCTCAGTACTCGCGTTGGGCGCGGTCGGCGAGTTCGGACCGCTGCTCGCGATCTCGCTGTTCCTGAGCGGGCGCTCACCGCTCGTCGCGGCGATCGTGCTGCTCGGCTTCGCGGTCGTCGCGGGGATCGCCATCTGGCTGGCGGCCAAGGGCGTCGGCAAGCGGATGCACCGCGTCATCACGGCGACGCTGCACACGAGCGGGCAGTTCGCCGTTCGGCTCGTGATCTTCGTGCTGCTCGCCCTCGTCGCCCTGAGCATCGTGCTCGACCTCGACATGCTGCTCGGGGCGTTCACCGCAGGCGTGCTCTACCGCCTGCTCCTCGTCGGCGCGCCCAAGCGCGACGCGGAGGCCATCGAGTCCAAGCTCGAGGGTCTCGGGTACGGCTTCCTCGTCCCGATCTTCTTCATCAACACGGGCGTCACCTTCGATCTCGAGGCGCTCTTCGCCGACGGCCGCACGCTCGCGATGCTGCCGGTCTTCGTGGTGCTCCTCCTCGTGATCCGGGGTCTGCCCTCACTCCTCGCCGCGCCTGCCGGCTCCTCGCCGCGGGACCTCGCCGCGACCGCGCTGTTCGGCGCGACCGGCCTGCCGATCATCGTCGCCGTGACGGCGATCGGGGTCGACGCGGGCGACCTCTCGAGCGGCACGGCCGCCGCGCTGGTCGGCGCCGGCATGATCTCGGTGCTGCTGTTCCCCCTCATCGCCCTCGCACTCCGCAAGCGCGGCGGTTCGCGACGACGCACCCGCACCGACGACGTGCACGTGCCGACCGAGGGCTGAGCCGCAGCGCCCGGTATGCTTGCCGAGACCGCCCCCGTAGCTCAGCGGATAGAGCAGGAGCCTTCTAATCTCTTGGTCGCAGGTTCAATTCCTGCCGGGGGCACCATGGTGCGGCAGGCGTGTCGGCGCGCCCCGGTAGACTCGCCGCATGGCTTCTTCGAGCGACCGACTGGTCTGGATCGACTGCGAGATGACCGGGCTCGACCTCGAGGTCGATGAGCTCGTCGAGATCGCGGTCGTCATCACCGACTACGACCTCAACCCCGTCGATGCGGGGCTCAGCATCGTCATCAAGCCCGACGCGAGCGCGCTCGAGTCGATGGGCGAGTTCGTCCGTCGCATGCACACCGAGTCCGGCCTCATCGAAGAGATCCCGAACGGGGTCAGCCTCGCCGACGCCGAGTACCAGGTGCTCGAGTACGTGCTGCAGCACGTTCCCGACGAGCAGAAGGCCCCGCTCGCCGGCAACTCGATCGGCACCGACCGGGCGTTCCTCACGAAGTTCATGCCCCGGCTCGACGCGCACCTGCACTACCGCAACGTCGACGTCTCCTCGATCAAAGAGCTGGCCAAGCGGTGGTTCCCACGCGCCTACTTCAACGCGCCTGCCAAGAACGGCGGGCACCGCGCCCTCGCCGACATCCTCGAGTCGATCCGCGAGCTGCACTACTACCGCCGCGCCGTCTTCGTCGCCGACCCCGGGCCGGCGAGCCACGAACTCCAGGCTCTCGCCGCCGAGGTGGTCGTCGAGTTCGAGCAGAGGCAGAAGGTGTAGTACGCTCTTCTAGTTGCCTGATCGCCACGGCGGTCCGACACATGGTGGGTATAGCTCAGTTGGTAGAGCGCCTGGTTGTGGTCCAGGAGGTCGCGGGTTCAAGCCCCGTTACTCACCCCAAGTCCGCGAAGCGCGGGTCCGATGCGGGCCCGCGCTTCGCGCTTTCGCACGATCGAAGCACGACCGCCCGACCGCAATGACGCACCCATCGACGGAGGAGATTCGTGGAACTCGATGCCGAAGCCTTCGAAGCGCTCGTCGTCGATGAACTCGACCTGCTGCCCGACGACATGGTCGACGGGCTCGAGAACGTGGTGTTCGTGATCGAGGATCGCCCCGAAGACGGGTCCCTCGACCTGCTCGGCCTCTACGACGGTTTCGCACTGACCGAGCGCGACCGCTACGGCTTCGGCGAGATGCCCGACCGCATCATCCTCTACCGCGACTCCCTGCTCGCGATCTGCGAGGACGAAGACGAACTGCGCGACGAGATCCACGTGACGCTCGTGCACGAGATCGCCCATTTCTACGGCATCGACGACGACCGGCTGCACGAGCTGGGCTGGGCTTGATTCCCGCACCGTTACGCTGATCTCCATGAGTCTCTCCCCCGGCCGGATCGTCGGAATCGCCCTCGGCGCCGTCGCGATCCTCGCCATCGGCGTCTACGGCCCGGCCATGCTGCTCGGCCCGCTGCCCGAAGCCACCGTCCGCGTCGATGCCGCATCCGCGACCGCCGGCGAGCCCGCCGCACCCATCGTGCTGCCCGACACCGGTGCGAGCGCGCTCGCCATCGCCGGCGACGACGGAGCGGCCGAAACCCTCGCCGTCGGCGGAGACACCGAGACTCTGCCGATCGGCGGCGCGGCGAAGCTCGTCGCGGTGCTCGTGACCCTGGACTCGCTGCCCCTGCCCGCGACCGGGCCCGGCCCCTCGATCGCGATCGGCCCCGTCGACTACACGAACTACCTCGATCATGTGAAGAACGGCAACCGCACGCTGCAGGTCTCGCCCGGCGACTCGTGGTCGGAGCGCGACGTCGTGCGCGCGACGCTGCTCGCGTCGAGCAACAACCACGCCGACACCCTCGTCCGCTGGGCATTCGGCAGCACCGAAGCGTACGTCGACGAGGCGAACGCGTGGCTCGAGGCCAACGGTTTCGAGGCGACCAGGGTGGCCGACGCCACCGGCCTCTCGGGCGACAACGTGGGCACCGCGGAGGAGCTCGCACGGCTCGGCGCGCTCCTCTACGCCGACCCCGCACTCACGGCGATCGTGACCGCCCCCGAGGCATCCGATTCGACGGCACGCAACGTGCCCGACGTCATCGACCATCTCCGCGAGGCGGGCGTGCGCGCCCTCTCACGCAGCTACACCGACCAGGCGGGCGTCTGCTTCATCTTCAGCACGGTGCTCCCGGCCGTCGACGGCGGCGAGCCCACCCGCATCACCGGGGCGATGACGACCATGCCCGACTACGAGACGCTCGACCCGGCGGTCTCCGAGGCCGTGACGTCGGTGATCGCGGCCTCCCAGCCGGTCGCGGTCATCGCCGAAGGAGGCGAGTACGGCACCGTCACCACGGCCTGGGGCGACTCCGCCGCGCTGATCGCGCGCACCGGCCGAACGGATGCCGCGTGGGGCAGCGATCCCGGCGAGGCATCCGTCGTCGTGGAACCGCTCACGACCGCGCCCGCCGGGCGCGCCGTCGGCACCGTGACCGTGCCCACGGCGAACGGCGACATCCGCAGCGAACTCGAGCTGTCGGCCGACATCGAGGACCCGGGACCACTGTGGCGCCTCGTGAATCCGGCACCCCTCATCACCGCGTTCTTCGCGGGGCAGTCGCGCTGAGCGAGCGCCTCAGTCGTTCTCGTCGTCGGATTCGACGGGGTCGGAGTCGTCGGCGTCGAAGCGGAACCTGACCCGCAGCTCGCCATTGACCTGGCGTTCGTCGACGGCGTCGTACCAGAACAGCGATTCGAGGCCGTCGACGGCGGCGACCATGCCGATGCGCCGCTCGGCGGCACCGCCGACCAGGGCGCGGTGGTCGAACTCGCCCTCAAGCGGTCCGTCGATGAACTCTGCGACGTACTGGGCGCCGACCGAATCTGCACTCATGTGTCCACCGTAGCCCTCAGCCGCCGTTCTGCACCCGAAGGCCCGGGCGAATCGTGTCAGTCGACCGCCGGGAGCGTGACGACGAGATCGGCCGATCGAAGCGGCCGCACCCGGTGCACGTAGCGCCGCCACTCCGTCTCCCAGAGCTCCCAGTACGGGTCGAAGCGACCCGCATCACGTGCGAGTGCGCGCTGCCTGCGGGTGTCGTCGGCGGCGCGCAGCCAGACGCGCACGGTGCCCCGGCGACGCCCGACCGCCTCGAACGCACCGCATCCCTCGAGCACGAGCGGCTCGACGGGCGGCAGCACGACGGCGTCGGCCCGGCGGTCCTCCGCCCAGTCCCAGCGCCGCCATCCCCCCGGCACCCCTCGGTCGTGCGGCGCGAGCAGCGTGCGGTCGAGCGACCCTGCGGCGGCAGCGAGCCCGTGCCAGCCCGGATAGACCTCGTCGAGCCGCACGAGCCTGGCGCGGCCGCCCGGCCAGTGGGCGGTGAGCTCGTCGGCGAAGGTGCTCTTGCCCGATCCGCTCGGCCCGTCGATCACGACGACCACGCCGTTGCGACCGCCGAGGGCCGCCCCTGGCTCGCCGGCGGCCGAACGCCGCACTGCGGCCTGCACGAGGTGCAGCGCCGCAGGGCGGCGGTGCGCCCCCGCGCTCACGACCACACCGCGTGGAAGGTTCCGGCCCAGACCGCCGCGGCGATCGAGACGACGGCGATCGTCACGGCGAGCAGGATGAGCACGAGGTCGGGCCATCCGACCCTCGACTCGCGCGCCCAGGTTCGCGGCACCTCGCTGCCGAAGCCGCGCGCCTCCATCGCGGTGGCGAGCTTCGACCCTCTGCGGATGGCGAGCACGAGCAGCGCGAACGCCATCGTCGCGAATCGCCGCAACGCCCCGTGGTCACCGATCCCGCGAGCCCGGCGGCTGAGCGACATCGCCTGCCAGTCCTCGATGAAGAGGCCGACGAGCCGGGCGCCGGCGAGGGCCCCGAGCACGAATCTGCTGGGCAGGTGCCAGACCTGCGCCAGTCCGTCGGCGAGCTCGGTCGGGTCGACGTGCATGAAGAGCAGCACGGCCGGGAGGCCGATCGCGAGCACCCGCACGGTGACCGCGATCGCGAGTTCGATCGAGCCGTCGGTGATGCGGGCGAGCCAGAAGCTCCAGTACTCCTCGCCCGACGGCTGCCCGTAGAGCAGCATGCTCACCCCGGCGACCGGCGCGGCGATGAGAATCGGCCAGGCGCGGCGCAGGAGCGTCGACGGGGTGACCCCCGCGAGGGCGAAGAGCACGAGCTGGATCACGAGCGCGGTCGCCGCGCTGACCCAATCGACGGTGAGGAGCAGCGGGGTGGTGAGCAGCATCGCCGCAGCGAGCCGGCTCACGGGGTTCACCCGGTCGACGAAGCGCAGGCGCGGAGCATCCAGCACGGCCGGGAGTGTTTCGGCGCTCATGCGAACTCCCTCGATGTCGACGGGGCGAGGGCGATGCGTTCATCGCCGAGCTCGGCGATGAACGCGGCGTCGTGTGTCACCGAGACGAGCGCGAGCCCGTCGTCGACGAGGCCGCGCAGGAGCGCGGTGAGCTCGATCCAGGTCAGGCGGTCCTGGCCGAAGGTCGGCTCGTCGAGGATGAGCACCGACGGACGGGTCGCGAGCACCGCGGCGACGGAGAGGCGCCGCTTCTCCCCACCCGACAGCGTGAAGGGGTTCGCCCGGGCGAGATGGTCGAGGCGGAGCCGCTGGAGGAGCTCGTCGACGCGCGCGGTGATCGCGGGCTCTTCGAGCCGCAGGGCCCGGAGCCCGACCGAGAGCTCGCCCGCCACGGTCGATGCCACGAATTGGTGCTCCGGCTCCTGGAAGACCGTGCCGATCCGGGTGAGGAGCTCGCGCGAGCGCCAGGCGATCGGCTCGCGCCGCAGCCCGGCAGCGAGCACGCGGGATGCCTCCACGTGCCCCTCGAGCGGGCGGAGGAGGCCGCCCAAGGTGAGCGCGAGCGTCGACTTGCCGACACCGTTCGGACCGGTCACCACCGTGCTCGCTCCGGCTGCGATGCCGAGGTCGAGACCGCGCTGCACGACGGCGTTCGCACGCCGGCCGATCGCGAGCCCCCGCGTGGTGAGCGCGGGCTCGAGCGAGATGCGGTCTGCGGAACCGGCTGCACCGACCTCGGACGCACGCCCGACGGCGTCGGCCGCGGCGGAGCCCGGCACCGGCACGCCCGGCACCCAGACGCCGGCGTCGAGGAGGACCTGGCGCTGCTCTGCGAGCACCTCGCGCGGCGCGCCGTCGGCGAGCAGCCGACCGTCGTGTCCGAGCACGACGACCCGATCGACGAGGTCGAGCCAGACGTCGACCCGGTGCTCGACGACGACGAGCGTCGCGCGCGTGCGGTCGAGCACGCGCCCGACCGCGTCGCGCACCTCGCGCACGCCGTCGGGGTCGAGGTTCGCCGTCGGCTCGTCGAGCAGCAGGAGCCCGGGCCGCATGGCGATCGCGCCCGCGAGGGCGAGCCGTTGCTTCTGCCCGCCAGAGAGCGCTGAGCTCGGATGGTCGAGCGGAAGCCCGAGTCCCACCTCGGCGAGCGCTGCGCGAACGCGGTGCCAGATCTCGTCGCGCGGCACCCCGAGGTTCTCGCAGCCGAAGGCGACGTCGTCGCCGACCCGGGCGAGGATCACCTGCGAATCGGGATCCTGGAGAACGAGTCCGGCGCGACCCCGCGCCGCCGACGGCGCGACCCCGTCGACGGCGAGCTCGCCGTACTCCTCGCCCTCGTCGTCGCCGCCGTGCACGCCCGCGAGCGCGTGCAGCAGCGTCGACTTGCCCGCCCCTGAGGGCCCGAGGAGGAGCACCCGCTCTCCCGCGTGGATGCGCAGGTCGAGGTGCTCGATCGCCGGGCGGAGCCGGGATGCGTGGCGCCAGCCCCAGCCGCGCGCCTCGATGGCGGCCGGTGATGACACCGACGAGGTGGGCATGGTCACACCCGCTGGGTGACGTCCTGGCCCGCGGCGAAGCGACTCAGTGCTCCGGTCGCGGCGAGAGCCCGAACGAGCAGCCAGCCGAGGAGCCCGGCGAGCACCGCGCCCGAGACGACGACGGTGCCGAAGTAGAGCGCGAGGAACTCGGCCGACTTCTGCAGGTTGCCCGAGGTGAAGAGCTCCAGCGTCCACGCGGCGGCGCCGGCCGCCGCACCGGCGAGCATCGCCTGCGTCAGGCCGAATCGGCGGTACAGGAAGAGCGCGAACACGAGTTCGGCTCCGAGGCCCTGCGCGAGGCCCGAGTAGATCGTCTCGATGCCCCACTGGTTGCCGATGAGTGCCGAGACCATCGCGGCGACGAGCTCGACGAAGAGCGCCGCACCCGGCTTGCGGATGATGAGGCCGCCGAGCACGCCGCCGATGAGCCAGATGCCGACGGCGATGCCGCCGAGACCGGGGGTCACCGCGTCGGCGGCGACGAACCAGGCGTAGCCGATGTTGTTCCAGAACAGGAACAGGAGGCCCGTCGCGACGCCGATGACGGCCGCCACGACGATGTCGACGACGCGCCAGCGGAGATTGCGCTTCGGCGCGGCCTCACGTGCGGTCGAGGTGGAGGATGCGGTGCTGTGCACTGTCGTGCCCTTTCTGATCGTGGAAAGAGGCACGGGATATTGAGATCGATTGCCCTCCCTGCGCTGGCATGACCCAGATCAGGTTCGACGGTCGAAGGTTGAGAACCTTCCTCTCAGCCCGGCTCACCGGACTCCCGTGTTCGCAGACGAGTATACGCCGCGAGGCGACAGTTCGGTCGCTTCAGCGCTTGAGCGCTCGGATGACCCAGCGCAGCGCCTTGCCGGTCACCCAGATGAGCGGCGTCACGACGAGGATCAGGCCGATCAGGTTCGGCTCGAAGCGCACCTCGCCACCGGCGCGGCCGACGTATGCGCCGAGCGGAATGGACAGCCCCCCACCACCGCCGCCGCCCGCCTGGTCACCGCTGTCGTCGCTGCCGCTGCCCGCCCCGAAGCCGTAGTAGCCGAGAGCGACGGGCACGACTTTGGTGCCGTCGAGGTCGATCGGCTCGCCGTACGAGGTCTTCACGCCGACGCCGGCGACGGTCTCTGCCAGTTCGAGTACGAGATCAGCCATGTCGCCACGCTACCCGCCGAACTGGGTTCGATCCACCCCTGCGCGCCCTTCGGCCTCCTCAGCGGCCTCGGCCCGCTCGGCAGCGAGACGGGCCCGAACCTCGGCGTCGAGGGGCTTGCGACGCATCGACTCGACCCGCGCCGCCGCCTCGCCCGTGCGCACGAGCGCCGCCGGCCGCACCGCTCCGCGGCCGAAGCGCGCGGTGACCTCGTCGATCGCACGCTCGGCCTCGCGCCACTCCTCGTCTGGGTCCCACAGCATGGCGCCGCCGCCTGAGGGACGCAGATGCTCGGCGCGCACGCCGATCAACCGGATGCGCGCGCCGTCGCCGAGCAGCTCGGGCAGTGCGGCCTGCGCCTCGTCGTAGATGCGACGGGCGACGTCGGTCGGTTCGCCGAGGGTGCGCGAACGCGTGACCGTGCGGAAGTCGCCGTAGCGGAGCTTCAGGACGACCGTGCGACCGACGAGCCCGGCACGTCGCAACCGCACGGCGACGTCGTCGGACAGGCGGAGCAGCTCGCGCCGGATCTGCTCGGGGTCGGTGAGATCGTGCCCGAAGGTCACCTCGTGGCCGATGCTCTTCTCGGAGCGCGTCGTCTCGACGTCGCGCGGGTCGACGCCGTTGGCGAGCCGGGTCAGGCGCGCCGCGAGCGACGGGCCGACCGCCCGTTCGAGCGCGTCGGGGGGCATCGCGGCGACGTCGCCGACCGTGCGCAACCCGAGTCGCATGAGCGACTCTTCGGTCACCCGCCCGACGCCCCACAGCGCCGAGACGGGCAGGGGATGCAGGAACGACACGGTGTCGGAGGCCGGAACCACGAGCATGCCGTCGGGCTTGGCCCGGCTCGAGGCGACCTTCGCCACGTACTTCGACGCGGCCACCCCGATCGAGCAGGTGAGCCCGGTCTCGCGCTGCACGCGCTCGCGGATCGTCCAGGCGATCTCGGCGGGGCTGCCATGCAGGCGGCGCGCCCCCGAGACATCGAGGAACGCCTCGTCGATCGAGAGGGGCTCGACGAGCGGCGTGATCGACTCGAAGATGCGCATGACCTCTTTCGAGTACCGCGAGTAGCTCGCGTAGTCGCCGCGGAGCACGATCGCGTTCGGGCAGCGCTGCAGTGCGATCGACATCGGCATCGCCGAGTTCACGCCGTAGCGGCGAGCCTCGTAGCTCGCCGCCGACACGACCCCCCGCCCGGCGGTACCGCCGACGAGCACCGGCTTGCCGCGCAGCTCGGGTCGCGAGAGCAACTCGACCGAGACGAAGAAGGCGTCCATGTCGACGTGCAGGATCGGCGTCGCCGAATCGTCGACGGGGCCCGTCGTCACCTGCCTCGACGAGCCGTCCTGCTTGCTCATGCTCCGACCCTAACCGCGCCCACCGACACCGCTCCCGCGGCGCCGCCCGCGCGAAGCCATGGCGCCGCGGGAACGGCGGCCACGGCGACGCGGCTAGAACCCGAAGTCGCCGCCGCCGCCGAAGTCGCCCCCGCCGAAGTCGCCGAACCCGCCGAAATCGCCACCGGAGTCGGAACCTGCGTCGGCCGAGGCCTCGCTCGCACCTGCGCCCGCCGAGCCGTCGGCGCCCTGATCGGCGCCGCCGGCCTCGAACGCCGATGGATCGGGCAGCAGCGCCTGCGCGATCGCCGAGCCGACGACGACGCCCGCGATCGAGCCGAGCAGCGAACCGCCGAACATCTGACCGAAGGAGGGGCCGGCCTGGCCGGCGCGTGCGCCGCCGGCATCCGCCCCTCGGAACGCCCGCTCCATGCTGCCGGGCGCGCGGAGCTCGGCGCGGGTCGCCGCGCGGGCGAGGGCCGACGGCTCGTCGGAGACGAGTCGCTCCCCCGCGGGTGCCTGCTCGGCGAGGGAGCGGTAGACGGCCGACCGCTGCTCGGGCGTCAGCTTCGCGAAGGCCTCGGCGTGCACCTGCTCGATCGACTCGGGCGGAGCGGTGCGCAGCAGGTAGCGATAGCGCTCGAGCGCGAGTTCGTCATCGTCGAGCCGTCTGGCGGGCGGTGCCTGCCGCGGTGCGGGCTGTTCGGGTGCGCCGAAGAGCCGGTCGAAGAATCCCATGGTGTCCTCGCTGATCGTGAAGGGAGTTCGATTCTCTCGACCTTCCCCCGGAAACGGCTGAGAGCCGGGCGGACGCGACCGTCCTGCCCGGCTCTGCGCTCGACGGGTGTCGACCGCTACTCGACCGCGGCCGCGCGCTCGAGCACGAGCTCGCGCACGCGAGCCGCGTCGGCCTTGCCCTGCATCGCCTTCATGACGGCGCCGATCACCGCGCCGGCGGCCTGGACCTTGCCGTCGCGGATCTTCGCGAGCACGTCGGGCTGCGAGGCGAGCGCCTGGTCGATCGCGGCGATGAGCGCTCCATCGTCGGAGACGACGGCGAGGCCGCGGGCGTCGACGATCTGCTGCGGCGAACCCTCGCCGGCGACGACGCCCTCGAGCACCTGGCGGGCGAGGCGATCGGTGAGCGTGCCGGCGTCGACGAGCGCCGCGAGCTCGGCGACCTGCGCGGGCGTGGCCAGTTCGACCACGTCGCGCTCCGACGCGTTCGCGAGGCGCGTGAGCTCACCCGTCCACCACTTGCGCGCGGCCGCGGGCGAAGCGCCGGCGGCGACCGTCTCGGCGACCTCGTTGAGGAGGCCGCTGTTCGCGACGTCCTGGAACTCGAGGTCGGTGAAGCCCCACTCGCCCTTCAGGCGACGCCGACGTGCGGCCGGCGCCTCGGGCAGGGCCGCGCGCAGCTCTTCGATCAGCTCGGCCGACGGCACCACGGGCACGAGGTCGGGCTCGGGGAAGTAGCGGTAGTCGTCGGCGTCGGACTTCGGACGACCGGCGCTCGTCGCACCGGTGTCCTCGTGCCAGTGCCGGGTCTCCTGCGTGATCGTGCCGCCCTTGGCGAGGATCGCCGCCTGCCGCTGGATCTCGTAGCGCACCGCGCGCTCGATCGAACGGAACGAGTTCACGTTCTTCGTCTCGGTGCGGGTGCCGAGCTTCTCCTGGCCGCGCGGGCGCAGCGAGACGTTCGCGTCGCAGCGAAGGTTGCCGCGCTCCATGCGCGCCTCGGAGATGCCGAGGGCGATCGCGATGTCCCGGATCGTCGCGACGTACGCCTTCGCGAGCGCCGGGGCATCCGCTTCGGCGCCGAAGATCGGACGCGTGACGATCTCGACGAGCGGCACACCCGCGCGGTTGTAGTCGACGAGCGAGTACTCGGCGCCCTGGATGCGGCCGGTCGAACCGCCGACGTGCGTGAGCTTGCCGGCGTCCTCCTCCATGTGTGCGCGCTCGATCGGGATCATGAACGTCTTGCCGCCCTCGATCTCGACCTCGAGCTCGCCGTCGAAGGCGATCGGCTCGTCGTACTGCGAGATCTGGTAGTTCTTCGCGAGATCGGGGTAGAAGTAGTTCTTGCGTGCGAAGCGGCTCGACTCGGCGATCGAGCAGCCGAGTGCGAGACCCAGCGAGATCGACTTGCGCACGGCGTCGCCGTTCACGACCGGCAGCGACCCCGGGAGCCCCAGGCACACCGGCGAGACGAGCGTGTTCGGCTCGGCGCCGTGGAACGCGGAGTTCGCCGGGTTCGGCGCCGACGAGAACATCTTCGTCGTCGTGTTCAGCTCGACGTGCACCTCGAGGCCGATCACCGGCTCGAAGAGCTCGAGGGCCTGGTCGAAGTCCATCAGTTCAGCGCGGGCCATCAGAGTGCGCCTTCCTCGGTCGCGAAGAGCTCGTGTGCGGTCAGGTCGGGGGCCTTGCCCAGCAGCGGGCCGCCCCACTCGGCGACGAGCAGCTGCTCGAGCGCGCCGCCGACGTTGTAGAGGCGGGCGTCCTCGCGAGCCGGCGCGAGGAACTGGATGCCCACGGGCAGGCCGTCTTCGGGGGCGAGGCCGGTCGGCACCGAGATGCCCGGCACACCGGCGAGGTTCGCCGGGATGGTCGCGATGTCGTTGAGGTACATCGAGACCGGGTCGGCCAGCTTCTCGCCGAACTTGAACGCCGTGGTCGGCGCGGTCGGCGAGGCGAGCACGTCGACCTTCGCGAACGCGGCGTCGAAGTCGCGCTGCACGAGCGTGCGCACCTTCTGGGCGCTGCCGTAGTACGCGTCGTAGTAGCCGGCGGAGAGCGCGTAGGTGCCGAGGATGATGCGGCGCTTCACCTCGGGGCCGAAGCCCGCCTCGCGCGTCGCGGCCATGACCTGCTCGACCGTGCCGGCGCCGTCGGGCGTGACCCGCAGGCCGAACCGCACCGAGTCGAACTTCGCGAGGTTCGACGAGGCCTCGGCCGGCAGGATCAGGTAGTACGCGGCGATCGAGTACTCGAAGTGGGGGGCGCTGACCTCGACGATCTCGGCGCCGTTGCGCTCGAGGAGCTCGAGCGCCTCGTGGAAGCGCTGGCGGACGCCGGGCTGGAAGCCCTCGCCGTCGAGCTCCGTGATGACGCCGATGCGGAGGCCCGAGACATCCGCCCGCCTGACGGCCTCGGCCATCGACGGCCAGGCCATGTTCAGCGAGGTCGAGTCGAGCGGGTCGTGCCCGGCGATGACGTCGTGCAGCAGCGCCGCGTCGAGCACGGTGCGGGTGACCGGGCCGATCTGGTCGAGGCTCGACGCCAGGGCGATCGAGCCGTAGCGGCTGACGGCGCCGTAGGTCGGCTTCACGCCGACGGTGCCGGTGACGTGCGCGGGCTGGCGGATCGAGCCGCCGGTGTCGCTGCCGAGCGCGAGCGGCGCCTCGAACGCGGCGACCGATGCGGCCGAGCCGCCGCCGGAGCCGCCGGGGATGCGGTCGAGGTCCCACGGGTTGTGGGTCGGCCCGTAGGCCGAGTGCTCGGTCGAGGAGCCCATCGCGAACTCGTCCATGTTGGTCTTGCCGAGCGGGACGAGTCCCGCAGCGCGGACCTTCGTGACCGGGGTGGCGTCGTAGGGCGGGATCCACCCCTCGAGGATGCGGGAGCCCGAGGTCGAGGGCATGCCCTTCGTGACCAGCACGTCCTTGATGGCGATCGGCACGCCGGCGAGCGGGCCGAGGGCCTCGCCCGCGGCGCGACGCCGGTCGATGTCGGCGGCCGTCTCGACGGCGCGCTCGCCGTCGACGTGCAGGAAGGCGTGCACCGCGCCGTCGACGGCGGCGATGCGGTCGAGGTGCGCACGCGTCGCCTCGACCGAGGAGACGTCGCCCGCGGCGAGCTTCTCGCCGAGTTCGGCGGCGGTCAGGCGGATCAGCTCGTCGCTCACTGCTCTTCTCCCAGGATCGCCGTGACCACGAAGCGCGAGCCGTCGGACTCGGGGGCGCCCGAGAGCGCCTCCTCCGCGGTCAGCGTGTTGCCGACGACGTCGTCGCGGTACACGTTCTGCATCGGGATCGGGTGGCTCGTCGGCGGCACGTCGGGCGTGGCAACCTCGCTCACCTTCTCGACCGCGTGCATGATCTGGGCGAGTTCGGTCGTCAAGTGCCCGATCTCTTCGTCGGTGAGCGCGATACGTGCGAGGTTCGCGAGATGCGCGACCTGCTCCGCACTGATTTCGGACATGCTGCTCCGTCGTCTCGTGGTGGGAATCCAACGATTCTATCGGGGTGCGCCGAAGACCCGTGCCCGTGCCGCTCGAGCACCTCGAGCGCGTCGGCGTCGGCCTCGGAGCGCGATTCGTCGGGACGGGTCGCGCCTTCGCTCGCCATCTCCCCCTGCTCCCCCGGCCCGGTTCGATCACCGTTCAGTCGAGCGCCGCCGGCCCTTCGGTCACCAGCACGGCGAACTGCGCCGCGTCGAGCACCCGGATGCCGAGCTCCTCGGCCTTCGCGAGCTTGGAGCCGGCACCGGGGCCGGCCGCGACGAAATCGGTCTTCTTCGAGACGCTCGATGCCGCCTTGCCGCCGGCGGCGATGATCGCCTCCTGGGCGCCATCACGGGTGAACCCGTCGAGGCTGCCCGTCGCGACGACGGTCAGGCCCGCGAGCACGCCGCCTGCCGCGGCCGCCGCGCCCGGCCCGGGATGCCCCGGGGTCGCCCACTGCACGCCCGCCGCCGTCCACCGGTCGACGATCTCGACGTGCCAGTCGATGCCGAACCAGTCGATCAGCGAATCGGCGATGATGCCCCCGACGCCGTCGACCTCGGCGAGCTCGTCGCGCGAGGCCGCACTGACGGCGTCGAGCGAGCCGAACCAGTCGGCGAGCGCGCGCGCCGCGACCGGGCCGACGTGACGGATGTTGAGGGAGACGATCAGGCGCCAGAGCGGCTTCGTCTTCGCCTTCTCGAGCTCGGCGAGGAGTTTCGTCGCCGCCTCGGACGGACGCACCTCGCGGAAGTCCTTCTTCACCCCGGCCGCACGACGTTCGGCCGGCGTCAGCTGCTCGGTGCCGGGCGGATACGTGATGCGCACCTTCTGGAACGGAGCGCGCCTGACGGGTTCGCCGCTCGCCTCGTCGATCTTCGATTCGCCGGTCTCGGCGTCGCGCACGACGACCTCGATGGGCACGAGCTCGTCGAGGGTCAGGTCGAAGAGCCGCGCCTCGGTCGCGAGCGGCGGCTCGGCGGGCACTGAGGGCTGGGTGAGCGCCGCGGCGGTGACCTCGCCGAGCGCCTCGATGTCGAGCCCGCCGCGCGAGCCGATGTGCTCGACACGGCCTCGCACCTGCGCCGGGCACGACCTCGCGTTCGGGCAGCGCAGGTCGATGTCGCCCTCTTTCATGGCACGCAGGGGCGTGCCGCACTCTGGGCAGCGTTCGGGCATGTGCCACTCGACCTCGCTGCCGTCGCGCAACTGCTCGACCGCGCCGAGGATCTCGGGGATCACGTCGCCCGCCTTGCGGAGCACGACCGTGTCGCCGATGAGCACGCCCTTGGCGCGCACCACCTGCTGGTTGTGCAGGGTCGCCTGGCGAACGGTCGAACCCGCGACCTTCACCGGCTCCATCACCGCGTAGGGGGTGGCGCGCCCGGTGCGACCGACGCCGACCACGATGTCGAGGAGCGTCGTGTGCACCTCTTCTGGCGGGTACTTGTAGGCGATCGCCCAACGCGGCGCCCGGCTCGTCGCGCCGAGCTCGGCGTGGAGCTCGAGCTCGTCGATCTTCACGACGATGCCGTCGATCTCGTGCTCGACGTCGTGGCGGTGCTCGCCCCGATCGACGATGTAGTCGGCGACCTCGTCGACCGAGGAGAACACGCGCGAGTGCGGCGACACGGGGAGCCCCCAGGAGGCGAGCAGCCCGTAGATCTCGGATTGCGCCCGCACCTCGGGGTCGGCCCACGCGCCGATGCCGTGCAGGTAGAGCGAGAGCCGGCCGAGCCGCTCTCGCATGAGCGAGAGCTCGAACTCGCTCTTCTTCTCGCGCCGCTGACGGATGCTGCCCGCCGCGGTGTTGCGGGCGTTCGCGAACTCGGGGTACCGCGTCGGCACGGCGTCGGCCGGCCGGCCCTTCGCGCGCCAGTCGGCCTCGAACGCGGCCTGCAGCGCGTGCTGGCGGTCGTTCAGCGCCTCGAAATCGACGGTGCGCAGGAACACCTCGCCGCGCACCTCGAAGAAGGCCGGATACCCCGAGCCCTCGAGCCGGCGCGGGATCACGGGGATGAGGTCGACGTTCTCGGTGATGTCTTCGCCGACCCGGCCGTCGCCGCGCGTCGTCGCGGTCTCGAGCACGCCGTCGCGGTAGGCGAGGCTGATCGCGAGGCCGTCGATCTTGAGCTCGGAGAGCCAGTGCACGGGCCGCCCGGCCGCGGACTGCGCCTTCGCCGCCCACTCGCGGAACTCGTCGATCGAGAAGACGTTGTCGAGGCTCAGCATGCGCTCGGCGTGCTCGTGCTCGGGGAACCCGGCCGAGGCCACCGCCGCGCCCACCTGCTGGGTGGGGCTGTCTTGGCCGGCGAGTTCGGGGAACGCGCGCTCGAGCGCTTCGAGGCGGTGGAACGCGAGGTCGTACTCGGCGTCGGAGAGCGGCGAATCGCCGTCGCCGTAGTACGCGAGCCGCGCGCCCTCGATGCGCGCCGTGAGCGCGTCGGCTTCGGCGCGAGCCGCTGCGAAATCGGTCGGAAGGTCGTTCTCGGCGGGGGTCTCGCTCACATCGCCATCATATGAGGCGCCCCCGACAGCCGGGTCGGACGACGGGCTACGCCTCGACCGGCACCGCGCTGACGGTGCGGTCGATGGTGAACTGGCCGAGCACGCGCGTGCCGACGTAGATCACTGCGGTCTGGCCGGGCGCCACGCCGTCGAGCGGCTGCACCGGGGTGACGACGAGCTCGCCGCCGTCGAGCACGGCCGACGCCGGCACGGGGTCGGCGTGCGCCCTGATCTGCACCTCGCAGTCGAACGCCTCGCCGTCGGCGGTCACGAGACCGGATGCCACGGGGCCGAGGCCGGCCCAGGAGTACCGCGCTCCGGCGATGAGGCCGATCGCGAGCGCCTCCTTCGGTCCGACGACGACCGTGTTCTCCTTCGGACGGACCTCGAGCACGAATCGCGGCTTGCCGTCGGCCGCGGGCGTGCCGAGGCGCATGCCGCGTCGCTGGCCGACGGTGAACGCGTGGGCGCCCTCGTGCGAGCCGACGACCGCGCCCGAGCGGTCGATGATGTCGCCCGTCTCGGTGCCGACGCGCTCGGCGAGCCAGCCCTTCGTGTCGCCGTCGGGGATGAAGCAGATGTCGTAGGAGTCGGGCTTCTGCGCGACGCTGAGCCCGCGCTCGGCCGCTTCGGCGCGCACGAGCTGCTTCGAGGCGGTGTCGCCGAGCGGGAAATAGGCGTGGGCGAGCTGCTCGGCCGTGAGCACCCCGAGCACGTACGACTGGTCTTTCGACTCCGCGTTCGCGCGGTGCAGCTCGAGCGCGCCCGAGTCGCCGGTGACGACCTTCGCGTAGTGGCCCGTCGCGACGGCGTCGAAGCCGAGCGCGAGCGCCTTCTCGAGCAGGGCGGCGAACTTGATGCGCTCGTTGCAGCGCATGCAGGGGTTCGGCGTGCGCCCCGCCGAGTACTCGGCGATGAAGTCGTCGACGACGTCGGCCTTGAACCGCTCGGAGAAGTCCCACACGTAGTACGGGATGCCGAGCACGTTGGCGGCGCGCTGCGCGTCCATCGAGTCCTCGATGGTGCAGCAGCCGCGGCTGCCGGTGCGGAGCGTGCCGGGCATGCGGCTGAGCGCGAGATGCACGCCGACGACCTCGTGGCCTGCCTCCACGGCGCGCGCAGCAGCGACGGCGCTGTCGACGCCGCCGCTCATCGCTGCGAGAACCTTCACCCCTCCAGTGTAGGCAGCCCGGCTGAACGGATGCCCCGTGGGCTCACTCGTACGCTTCGTCGACCTCGTCGTCGAGCTCGTCGCGGTCGACGGCGAGGTCTTTCCTGGTCACCTTCGCCGCCTTCGCCAGCAGGGTCTCGACCTCATCGGCGTCGGCGGGGTCGACGACGACCACGATCCCCGCGCTGCCGGCGTCCAGCGTCTCGCTGATCGCCTCGAGGTCCTTCGACGGCGACTTGCGTGCGAGGTGTCCGGCGATCGCGCCGATCCCGGCCCCCGAGCCGCCGGCGACCACGAGCGCGCCGCCGAGCGCGACGGCGGGGAACAGCGCCACGGCGAGACCCGTGGCGAGGCCGACTGCCAGTCCCGTCTTGGTGCCATGGTGCTTGCCGCTGTACTCGCGCTCGACCACGGTGAGCTCGCCGCCCAGACCTCGGCGGATCAGCGCGGCGTCGAACGACTCGTGCTTGTGGTCCGATTCTCTGAAATGCGCGGCGACCTCGGCGAAGTCGGCCGACGCCCCTGCTTCGTCCTCGTACTGTGCTGCGATCGCCGCATACTGCTGATCAGCCATCTCACGACCCCCGTTCTCGCCAGCGGCCCCGATGCCGACTGGACTGCGTGCGACTGTTGGCCGCAGCCTACGGCGAGGCGCCGCACGGTGTCCATCACTCGATTCAGGTGACGCGGGGGCGCCGGAACACCGACGGCGGCTCAGCGGTCGAACGAGGTCGCCCGAGCCGCGAGGCCGGCCTTCGCGGCCTGCGCGTGCGCCGCGGGCAGCGCCGCGAGGAACGCGTCGACGTCGGCGTCGGTCGAGGTGTGCCCGATCGTGATGCGCAGCGCGCCGCGGGCATCGGCCTCGCTGCGACCCATCGCGATGAGCACGTGCGAGGGCTCGGGCACGCCGGCCTGGCAGGCCGAGCCGGTCGAGACGGCGACTCCGGCCGCATCGAGGAGGAAGAGCAGCGAATCGCCCTCGCAGCCCGGGAACGAGAAGTGCGCGTTGCCCGGCAGGCGAACGGATGCCCCGGGGCCGACGTCGCCCGACAGGCGCGCCTCGGGCACGGCCGCCGCGACCCCCGCGACGAGCCGGTCGCGAAGCGCCGACATCCGCGCCGCGTCGTCGCCGAGCCGTGACGCCGCCACCCCGGCCGCCGCCGCGAACGAGGCGGCGGCCGCCACGTCCTGCGTGCCGGAGCGCACCTTGCGCTGCTGCCCACCGCCGTGGATGAGCGGCTCGACCGCCGCCGAGCGGTCGAGGACGAGCGCGCCGATGCCGGCCGGCCCGCCGATCTTGTGCGCCGAGACGCTGAGCGCCACGAGCCCGCCGCCACGCGGCGCCTCGGTGGCCCGACGGAGGGCGTGGAAGTCGATCGGCACCTGCCCGTAGGCGGCGATCGCGTCGATGTGCAGCGGCACGCCGGCCCGCGCGGTCAGGCGCGCCACCTCGTCGACCGGCTGAATGGTGCCGACCTCGTTGTTCGCCCAGAGCATCGTGACGAGCGCGACGGACGACGCGTCGCGCGCGAGCTCGTCGGCGAGCACGTCGAGCCGCACCCGGCCCACCTCGTCGATCGGGAGTTCGACGACCTCGGCGCCCTCGTGCACGGCGAGCCACTCGACGGCGTCGATCGTGGCGTGGTGCTCTCCGGCGGGCACGAGGATGCGCGGCCGTGCGGCACCGGCCGGCTCGGCGCCCGTGGGCATCGCCGCTCGCCGCTGCCACCAGAGGCCCTTGATCGCGAGGTTCACCGCTTCGGTGCCGTTGCCCGTGAACACGATCTCGATGCCGTCGGCGCCGAGGGTCGCGGCGATCTGCTCGCGCGACTCCTCGAGCAGCCGCTTCGCCTGCTGGCCCGCGCTGTGTATCGAGGCGGGGTTGCCGACCACGGCGAGCGCGGCGGTCAGCGCCTCGATCGCCTCGGGCAGCATCGGCGTGGTCGCCGCGTGGTCGAGATAGACCATGCACCCTCCCGAGAGCTTCGAACGATGAGGCGGGATGCTCCGGCGCGCCGCCTGCACGCGCTTGCAGGCCGATCGCCCGCAAGAACTACTGTAGAACGCATGCCAGTGCCCGATGCCCTCGCCGACCTGGGCGTCCGCGCCGACGGCGACGGCGGGCGGGTCCGCGTCTGGTCCGAGCATGCGAGTGCGATCGACCTCGTCGTGTTCGATCCCGACGACCTCGACTGGGCGGTCGAACGCACGCCGCTCGAGCGCGACGGGAACGGCGTCTGGTCGGGCCGGTCGGCGCGGCTCGTCGCCGGCGCGCACTACGGACTCCGGGTCGACGGGCCGGCCCATTCCGACCACGCCTTCAACCCCGTGCACACGCTGCTCGATCCGTACGCGCGCGGGCTCGCCCGCGCCGACGACGGGTCGTGGCGCGGTGTCGTGCTCGGCGGGCTCGAGGAGTCGGGTTTCGACTGGGGCGGCGTGTCGAAGCCGCTGGTGCCGCTCGACCGGACGGTCGTCTACGAGACCCACGTGCGCGGCTTCTCGAAGCTCAACGAGGCCGTTCCCGAGCCGCTGCGCGGCACATACGCGGGCCTCGCCCACGACGCGTCGCTCGAGTACCTGACCGGCCTCGGGGTCACGACCGTCGAGCTGCTGCCGGTGCACGCCTTCGTCTCCGAGCAGCGCCTGGTGCGCCAGGGGCGGTCGAACGCCTGGGGCTACAACACGCTCGCCTTCTTCGCCGCGCACGCGCCCTATGCGAGCGCCTCGGCGCAGGCCGAGGGGGCGCACGCGGTGCGGCGCGAGTTCGCGAGCATGGTGCGGCGCCTGCACGAGGCGGGCCTCGAGGTCGTGCTCGATGTCGTCTACAACCACACCGCCGAGGAGGGCCGGCAGGGGCCGACGTACAGCTTCCGCGGCATCGACAACGCGAGCTACTACCGGCACGACGCCCACGGCCGCTACGTCGACACGACGGGCTGCGGCAACACCCTCGACTTCGGGCGCGAGGCGCCGGTACGACTCGTGCTCGACTCGATGCGCTGCTTCGCCGAAGAGCTGCAGGTCGACGGGTTCCGCCTCGACCTCGCCGCGACCCTCGGCCGCGACGACCACGGCGGTTACACCCCCGAGCATCCGCTGCTGCAGCGCATGCTCGCCGACCCGGTGCTTCGCACGACGAAGCTCATCGCCGAACCGTGGGACGTCGGCCCCGGCGGCTGGCAGACCGGCAACTTCCCTGCGGGCTTCACCGAGTGGAACGACCGCTACCGCGACCGCATGCGCGACTTCTGGCTCGGCGACCTGCGCCGCGAGCGCGAGACGGGCTCGGCCGGCAGCGGCATCGGCCGATTCGCCACCCGTCTCGCCGGTTCATCGAACACGTTCTCGCAGGAACGGGGGCCGCTCGCGAGCCTCAACTTCGTGACCGCGCACGACGGCTTCACCCTCGCCGACCTGACGGCCTTCGACGTCAAGCACAACCTCGGCAACGGGGAGCAGAATCGCGACGGGACCGACAACAACAACTCGTACAACCACGGCGTCGAAGGCGAGGCGCAGGACCCGGGGATCCGTGCGGCGCGACGGCGCAGCATCCGGAACCTGCTCGGCACCCTGCTGCTCTCG
This sequence comes from Agromyces lapidis, assembly GCF_009749405.1. Lineage (GTDB taxonomy): Bacteria > Actinomycetota > Actinomycetes > Actinomycetales > Microbacteriaceae > Agromyces > Agromyces lapidis. The sequence continues at coordinate 148,644 of NZ_WBIQ01000006.1, read as the reverse complement.
GCCGGCGTGCCCATGCTCACCGCGGGCGACGAGTTCGGGCGCACGCAGCGGGGCAACAACAACGCGTACTGCCACGACTCGCCGCTCACCTGGCTGGCATGGGCCGCCGAGGAGCGCCCGCGCCACGGCGACGAGCTGCTCGCGACAACGAGGCACCTGCTGCGCCTGCGCGCCGAGAACCCCGCGCTCCGCCCGATCCGCTTCGGCCGCCTCGGCGAGCGAATCCCGAGCGCCTCGCAGATGGACTGGTTCAACGCCGACGGCGACACCATGGACGCCGACGACTGGAACTCGCCCGCCGAGCGCACCCTCCAGTACCTCGCCGCGTCGACCCCCGAGACCGAGGCGTTCAACCGCATCCTCCTCGTCGTGCACGCTCGCGAGACCGAGGTCGAGGTCGTGCTGCCCAGTGCGGCGGGCGTCAGCGGCTACACCCTCCTCTGGGACTCGGCCGAGGAGTCGCCCGCGGGCGTCGCCGACGGCGACGACCGGCCGACGATGCTCGCCCCCGGGGACCGCATGGCGATCACCGGCCCGTCGATGCGCTTGTTCCGCGCCGAGGGCGACGCGTGATGGCCAGACGCGCGGAGGCCTCCTCGGCCGGCACGCCAGCCACCCTCGCCCTCGCCCGGGCGGGGATCGCGTTCACCGCCCTCGCCTACGAGCACGATCCGCGGGCCCAGGCGTTCGGGCTCGAGGCCGCCGAGAAGCTCGGGCTCGATCCGGCACGGGTCTTCAAGACGCTGCTCGCACAGGTCGACGGCGAGCTCGCCGTGGGCATCGTGCCGGTCGCCCGCCAGCTCGACCTCAAGGCGCTCGCCGCCGCACTCGGAGGAAAGCGCGCCGAGATGGCCGATCCGCGCGTCGCCGAGCGCAGGACCGGCTACGTCGTCGGCGGCATCAGCCCCATCGGCCAGAAGACGCCGTCGCCCACGGTGCTCGACGAGTCGGCGATCCTCTGCGAGACGATCTACGTCTCGGGCGGCCGCCGCGGCCTCGACCTCGAACTCGCGCCAGACGACCTTCTCGCGGTCACCGCCGGCCGATACGCCGCGATCGCCCGCGAGCGCTGAACCCGCACGGCCGATCAGCGCGGCTCAGCCCGCGACGGCGATGAGCCCGAGTTCCGCCGGATCGGCGAGCAGCGGGTGCGCGGGCACCACGCGCACCGTGTAGCCGAACGAGCCGGCCCGGTCGAGCGTCACCGTGCCCTCCCAGCTGCCCCCACCGACGGCGGCGAGCGGGGTGCGCTCGGCATCGGTGAGGACGTCGGCGGCCGTGCTGCGGCCCGAGACGAGCTCGACGGCGACGTCACCGGCGTCGAGCCCGCCGAGCGCGACCTCGGCGCGCACGTGCAGTTCGTCGCCGACGGCGGGCTGGTCGAGGCCGCCCGACTCGACATGCAGCACCGCCACCTGCGGCCACGCCGCCCGTACCTTCGCCGCCCAGGCCGCGAAGCCGCGTGCCGCCCGTGCGTCGTCGGCGACCATCGCCCCGAACCGCGAGGCCGCCGGCCGATACAGGCGCTCGACGTAGTCGCGCACCATGCGGTCGGCCCCGAGCTCGGGCGCCAGACGGGTCAGGGTGGTGCGCAGCATCCGCACCCACTCGGCCGGGACCCGGTCGGCGTCGCGCTCGAAGTAGCCGGACTGCACCGGGTCGACGGCGGGCCGATCGTAGAACGCGGGCACGATGCGGTGCTCGAGGAGGTCGTAGAGCGCCGCCGCCTCGCGGGCGTCGCGTTCGCCGGCATCGCCGGCCGAATCGGCCGACGGGATCACCCAGCCGTAGTCCTCGGCCGCGTACTCGGCCCACCACCCGTCGAGGATCGACAGGTTGAGTGCGGCGTTCATCGCGGCCTTCATGCCAGAGGTGCCGCACGCCTCGAGCGGGCGGAGCGGGTTGTTGAGCCAGACGTCGCAGCCCGGGTAGAGGGTCTCGGCCATCGCCATGTCGTAGTCGGGCAGGAACACGATCCGCTCCCGCAGCTCGGGTCGCGCCGCGAACTGGACGAGCTGCTGGATGAGTCGCTTGCCCTCGTCGTCGGCGGGATGCGACTTGCCGGCGATCACGAACTGCACCGGCCGCTCGGGGTCGGTCAGGATCGCGGTCAGACGTTCGGGGTCCTGCAGCATGAGCGTCAGCCGCTTGTAGGTCGGCACGCGCCGGGCGAAGCCGACCGTGAGCGCGTCGGGGTCGAGCGCGCGGGTGATCCAGTCGGGTGCGGATGCCCCGGGGTGCTGTTCGACGAAGGCCGCCGCGAGACGTCGGCGGGCGTCGCCGACGAGCCGCTCGCGCATCTGCCGCTTGACCGCCCACAGCTCGGCGTCGCCGACCGCGGGGCTCAGCCAGTCGGCGTGCTCGCTGTCGTCGGTGCCGAGGGTGCGCTCGGCGAGCGCGGTGAGCGCCGGGTCGATCCAGGTCGGCGCGTGCACGCCGTTCGTGATCGAGGTGATCGGCACCTCCTCGGGATCGAAGCCCGGCCACAGCGACCCGAACATGCGCCGGCTCACCCGACCGTGCAGCTCGGAGACGCCGTTGGCGTGCCCGGCGAGACGGAGCCCCATGATCGCCATGTTGAAGGCGCTCGTCGCGGGGTCGGCTCCGGGCTCGACGCCGAGCGCGAGCGCGTCGGCGGGGTCGACGCCCGGGAGCAGCTCCGGCGTGACGTAGCGCTCGACGAGGGCGCGATCGAATCGGTCGATGCCCGCGGGCACCGGCGTGTGCGTCGTGAACACCGTGCCCGCGCGCACGAGCTGCAGCGCTTCGGCGAATCCGAGCCCCTCGCCGATGTAGCTCGAGATCCGCTCGAGGCCGAGGAATCCGGCGTGCCCCTCGTTCATGTGGAACACCTCGGGCGCCGACGCGCCGGTGAGCTCCGACCACGCACGGATCGCGCGCACGCCGCCGATGCCGAGCAGCAGCTCCTGCAGGAGGCGGTGCTCGCTGCCGCCGCCGTAGAGCCGGTCGGTGACGCCCCGCATGTCGTCGGCGTTCGCGGGGACGTCGGTGTCGAGGAGCAGCAGCGTCACCCGCCCGACCGCGGCCCGCCACACCCGCGCCGCGAGCGTCGCCCCGCCCGGCAGGGCGATCGAGATCTGCACCGCGCTGCCGTCGGGACGCCGGAGCACGCTGAGCGGCAGGCCGTCGGGATCCTGCACCGGGTACCGCTCCTGCTGCCACCCGTCGGACGAGATCGACTGGGAGAAGTAGCCGGCCTTGTAGAAGAGCCCGACCGCGACGATCGGCACCCCGAGGTCGGAGGCCGCCTTCAGGTGGTCGCCCGCGAGGATGCCGAGCCCGCCCGAGTACTGCGGCAGTGCGGCGGCGATGCCGTACTCGGGCGAGAAGTAGGCGACGAGTCGCGGGGTCTCGCCGTCGATCCCCTGGTACCAGCGCGGCTCGGCGAGGTAGGCGCGCAGCGCGTCGCGTTCGCGATCGGCCCGGGCGACGTACTCGTCGTCGCCCGCGAGGGCTTCGAGCTTCGAGGGATCGATCTCCCCGAGGAAGGTGACGGGGTCGCGCTCCGAGCGCGCCCACGCGTCGGGGTCGATCTGCTCGAAGAGCCGCCTGGTCGGCTCGTGCCAGGCCCAGCGGAGATTCGCCGCGAGCTCCTCGAGTGCGCCGAGGCGGGCGGGGACGACGGCGCGGACGGTGAACTTCCGGATCGACTTCACTCCCTCAGACTATGAGGCCACCGTGTCGAACATGTGAACAGCGTGCTGCGCGGTTCGATCGGCGCGCGACGCGCTACGGTCGGAACGTGAGCATCGCTTCTCCCCTCGCCGGCCGCATCCCCGTGACCCGGATCACCCCGGCCGTGCCCGACCCCCGCTGGCACCCGAAGGCGTTCGAGGGCGAGGTGGTGCCGTTCCGGGCGACCGTGTTCCGCGAGGGCCACGACCGGGTCGGCGTGATGCTCGTCATCACCGCGCCGTCGGGAGAGGTGCGCCGCGCGCGCATGTCGCCCCTGGCTCCCGGAACCGACCGCTGGGAGGCGCTCGTACGGCTCGACGAGCTGGGCGAGTGGCACTGGCACGTCACCGGCTTCGACGACGAGATCGCGACCTGGCGCCACGACGCGGCCGTGAAGATCGACGCGGGCGTCGACACTCTGCTCATGTTCGAGATCGGGGCGCGGCTCCTCGACCGCGCCGCCGCGGAGACCGCGCGGCCGGAGGCCGTGCGCACCCGGCTCGCCGGGCTCGCCGGGCGGCTCCGCGACCCCGGGTCGTCCGTCGCCGATCGCCGCCCGCTCGTCGACGACCCCGTCTTCGACGAGTTCGACGCCCGCCCGCTCGCACGGCTCGCGAGCGACTCGGCCGAGCACACGATCCTGGTCGAGCGTCGACGCGCCGGCGTCGGCGCCTGGTACGAGTTCTTCCCGCGTTCGGAAGGCGCCAGGCTCCTGAAGGACGGCTCGTGGAGATCCGGCACGTTCCGCTCGGCGCAGAAGCGCCTCGACGCGGTCGCCGCGATGGGCTTCGACGTCGTCTACCTGCCGCCGATCCACCCCATCGGCGTGACGAACCGCAAGGGCCCGAACAATACGCTGACGCCCGGCCCGCACGATCCCGGATCGCCGTGGGCGATCGGCGGCCCGATGAAGGACGGCGGCGCAGGCGGCCACGACGCCGTGCACCCCGATCTCGGCACCCTCGCCGACTTCCGTGCGTTCGTGCGCCGGGCGAACGCGCTCGATCTCGAGATCGCACTCGACCTCGCGCTCCAGGCCTCGCCCGACCACCCGTGGGTCGCCGAGCATCCCGACTGGTTCACGCAGCTGCCCGACGGCACGATCCGCTACGCGGAGAACCCGCCGAAGAAGTACCAGGACATCTACCCGGTGAACTTCGACGACGACCCCGAAGGCATCTTCGCGGAGGTGCTGCGCGTCGTGCGGCACTGGATGAAGCAGGGCGTGCGCATCTTCCGCGTCGACAACCCCCATACGAAGCCCCTCGTGTTCTGGGAGCGGCTGATCGCCGCCGTGAACGCGGAGGACCCGGGCGTCGTGTTCCTCGCGGAGGCGTTCACCCGACCTGCGATGATGCAGGCGCTCGCGATGGTCGGCTTCCAGCAGTCGTACTCCTACTTCACCTGGCGCAACACCAAGGCCGAACTCGAGGAGTTCCTCACCTCCGTCTCCCAGGAGACCGCCGACTTCATGCGCCCGAACCTCTTCGTGAACACCCCCGACATCCTCACCGAGTATCTGCAGTTCGGCGGGCCTGCCGCGTTCACCGTACGGGCCACGATCGCGGCGACCGCAGCGCCCCTCTGGGGCGTCTACTCGGGGTTCGAGCTGTTCGAGTCGGTCGCCCGCCCCGGCGCGGAGGAGGCGATCGACAACGAGAAGTACGAGTACAAGCCCCGCGACTTCGCCGCGGCCGAGGCGGGCGGCCGTTCGCTCGCGCTCTACCTCGGGATCCTCAACCGCGTCCGCGCCGAGCATCCCGCGCTCGCCCAGCTCCGCAACCTGCGCTTCCACGCGAGCGACGACGACTCCGTGATCGTGTACTCGAAGCACCTCGACGGCCGGTTCACGCCCGACGGCGCCGACGACACGATCATCGTCGTCGCCAACGTCGATCCCCACTCGGTCCGCGAGACCACGGTGCACCTCGATCTCGCGACGATCGGACTCGACGACGACGCGCGCTTCGAGGTGGAAGACCTCGTCACCGGCGCGAAGTGGGAGTGGGGAGCCTCCAACTACGTGCGGCTCGACGCGTTCACCCGCCCCGCGCACATCCTCCACGTGAGAAGGGCCCCCGATGCCTGAACCGATCGTCGCACCGACCGTCGCCGACGAAGTGCTCGCCGCCGTCGCCGAAGGACGCCACGCCGACCCGCACTCCGTCCTCGGGCAGCACGGCTTCGCACGCGCGGGCGAACCCGGCCCCTACTCCGCGATCCGCACCCGCCGGCCGCTCGCCGACTCGGTCGACGCGATCCTCGCGGACGGCGGGATCGTGGCGCTGGAGCACGTCGGCCACGGCATCTGGGCGGGCGCGGGCGCGTTCGGCCCGAGCGATTATCGGATCCGCGCCCGCTACGCGGACGGCGGGGAGTGGGACGCGGAGGATCCGTACCGCTTCGCACCGACGATCGGGGAGCTCGACCTCCACCTGATCCGGGAGGGCCGCCACGAGGAGCTCTGGCACGCGCTCGGCGCTCGGCACCGGGAGCACTGGGGCGTCTCGGGAGCGATCGACGGCACGGCGTTCACGGTCTGGGCGCCGCGCGCGCGAGCGGTGCGCGTCGTGGGCGACTTCAACCGCTGGGACGGCGCCGGGCACGCGATGCGCAGCATGGGCGCGAGCGGCGTCTGGGAGCTCTTCGTGCCCGAGCTCGAACCGGGCGCACGCTACAAGTTCGAGATCCTCACCGGCGCCGGCGAGTGGATCATGAAGGCCGACCCGATGGCACGGCGCGCCGAGCAGGCGCCGGCGACCGCCTCGATCGTCGACGTGGGCACGCACGAGTGGGGCGACGGGCACTGGATGTCGGGGCGCGCCGCGACGAACGCGCACGAGCGCCCGATGTCGATCTACGAGCTGCACCTCGGCTCGTGGCGGCCCGGCAAGGGGTACCGCGACATCGCCGACGAGCTCATCGAGTACCTCGACTGGCTGGGCTACACGCACGTCGAGTTCATGCCCCTCGCGGAGCATCCGTTCGGCGGTTCATGGGGCTACCAGGTGACCGGCTACTACGCCGTGACGAGCCGGTTCGGCTCCCCCGACGACCTCAGATACCTCATCGACCGCCTGCATCAGGCCGGCATCGGCGTGATCATGGACTGGGTGCCCGGGCACTTCCCGAAGGACGAGTGGGCGCTCGCCCGCTTCGACGGCGAACCGCTCTACGAGCACGCCGACCCCCGGCGCGGCGAGCAGAAGGACTGGGGCACCCTGGTCTTCGACTACGGCAACCCGCGGGTGCGCAACTTCCTCGTCGCGAACGCCCTGTTCTGGCTCGAGGAGATGCACGTCGACGGACTCCGCGTCGACGCCGTGGCCTCCATGCTCTACCTCGACTACTCGCGCGACGAAGGCGAATGGCTGCCGAACGTGCACGGCGGGCGCGAGCACCTCGAGGCGATCGGGTTCCTCCAGGAGGCGACCGCGACCGCGTACAAGCGCAACCCCGGCATCGTCATGATCGCGGAGGAGTCGACGTCGTGGCCCGGGGTCACCGCACCGACGAACTCGGGCGGCCTCGGCTTCGGCTACAAGTGGAACATGGGCTGGATGCACGACTCGCTCGAATACGTGCAGCGCGACCCGATGCACCGTTCGCATCACCACCACGAACTGACCTTCTCGTTCCCCTACGCGTTCAGCGAGCACTTCATCCTGCCGATCTCGCACGACGAGGTCGTGCACGGCAAGGGCTCGCTCGTGCGCAAGATGCCCGGCGACCACTGGCAGCAGCTCGCCAACGTGCGCGCCTACCTCGCGTTCATGTGGGCGCACCCGGGCAAGCAGTTGCTGTTCATGGGCCAGGAGTTCGGCCAGCTCAGCGAGTGGAGCGAGGAGCGCGGCCTCGACTGGTGGATCCTCGATCAGCCGAGCCACCGGCAGCTCGCCGAGTTCGTCGGCGCCCTGAACCGGCGCTACCGCGACACGGCCGCGCTGTGGCAGCTCGACGACGATGCCGCGGGCTTCGAATGGGTCGAGGGCGGTGCCGCCGCCGAGAACGTGCTCGCGTTCCTCCGCTTCGACCGCGATCGACGGCCGCTGCTCTGCATCGTGAACTTCGCCGGGCGACCCCACGAGGGCTTCCGGCTCGGCCTGCCGTTCACCGGTCGCCTGCGCGAAGTGCTGAATTCGGATGCTGCGGAGTTCGGCGGCTCGGGCGTCGGCAACGCGGGCGGCGTCGAGACCGAACCCGTGCCGTGGGCCGGGCGGGCCGCGTCGGCGAGCTTCGTGCTGCCGCCGCTCGGCGCAGTCTGGTTCGAGCTCGATCGGTGACGCGAGCGGGCGGTCCCGTCCGGCATCGCCCGCCTCGCGACTCGACGGCTCGGCCGGTCACCCGACGCATCGGGCGTCGGCTCGCGACGACTCAGTAGAGCAGGCTCGCGAGACGGCGGCGGGCCGTCGCCACCCGAGGATCCTCCGTGCCGACGACCTCGAACAGCTCGACGAGCCGTTCGCGCACGAGCTTCTGCCCGTCGGCGTCGAGGGAGGGGAACATCGTGAGGAGCCGATCGAACCCGTCGTCGACGTGGCCGCCCGAGACGTCGAGGTCGACGACGTCGAGCTGTGCGGCGAGGTCGTCGGGCGCCGCGGCGGCCGCCTGGCGGATCTCGTCGAGGGTCTTGCCGGCGAGTCGGCCGAGGAGGTTCACCTGCGCGAGCCCGGCGACGGCCAGGGCGTCACGGGGGTCTTGGGCGATGGCGGTGCGGTACGCCGCAGCGGCCGCTTCGTAGTCGCGTCGCTCGATCGCCTCGTAGGCCTCCTGATGGAGCGGCGGCAGCGGTGCCTCGACCGGTTCGGGTGCGTCGGCCTGGCCATCGCCCTCGCCCGGTTCGACCCGGCCCGACACGCCGTGCTGGGCTCCGAGCTCGAGCAGCTGGTCGAAGAGCTGCGAGATGACGTCGTCGGGCTGCTCGCCTGCGAAGAGCGGCACCGGCTGCCCAGCGACGAGCGCCACGACGGTCGGGATCGCCTGGGCCTGGAACGCCTGCACGAGCTGCGGGCTTCGATCGGCGTCGGCCGCGGCGAGGACCAACCGTCCGTCCCGAGCACGCACCAGGCGTTCGAGGACGCCGAGGAGGGCCTGCGACGGCTCGCTCCACGAGGCCCACAGCGCGACGACCACGGGAACCGTGCGCGAGAGCTCGAGGACGGCTCCGAAGCCGGTGTCGTCCGTCTCGACGACGATCCGGTCGGCCGAGGACGGTGCGTGCGCGCCGCCGGGCGCAGCGGAAGCCTGCTGCCGCTGCACGAGCGCCGACAGGTCGACGGCGCCGCGAAGGGCCGCTCCTGAGGGAGGGATCGGGTTCGTCACTTGACCTCCGATGCTTGGATGAGGTTCTCGGACCAGCCGAGGAGCTGGATCTGCGCGTCCTCACCGGCGCTGACGCCGGGCACGTAGAAGAGCAGTTGGATGCCGCTTCGTCGCGTCACTCCCTTGGCACTCTGCCCGGTGAATCCCGACAGCGCCGCGGCGCTGCCGCCCTCCTGGAAACCAGTGGTGCCTCCGTCGTTGGGCACGCTCTTCTCACCGCGGAGCACGTCGACCGCGACGATCGCCCCGGCGTCGATCGTGCCGAACGAGATCGGAGGCGTCGTGCCCGCAGCCGTCGACACCGTGAGCGTCGCGGTGGGGTTCTCTGCCTGGGCCGCCTGCTTGCGGCTCGCGGCGTTGAGCGCCTCGTCGAGGTCGGAGTCGTCGAGCGCGAACATCGGAGCGAAGGTGCTCTCGGCGCCGTTCTGCAGGATGTCGGCGTAGGCCGCCGCGACCTGACCGGTGGGCATCACGAGCCCCTTGTACTCGGGCGAGATCGGCGGGGCCCCGATCGAGGCCGGTGCAACCTCGGGAACATCGGTGTCGGGCACCAGCGCGGTCTGCGAGATCACGTGGTAGTTGTCCCGCGGGGTCTCCTGCACGAGCACGAGCGCGGTCGGCGCGATCGTCTCGTCGTCGGCGTTCTTCGCGATCGTGAGCACCGTGCGCGGCCACCCCGTTGACTGCTGCGGCAGCGTCAACGTCACCGGCGCGGCAGGAATCGCGGGCGGGAGCGGGTGGTCCGGGAGCGTGCCCCGGATCGCGTAGTTGGCGACCCTGGCGTCGAGCGGCGGCCCGACGAAACGTTCTTCGGCGGCGGCGGACCCGCGGGACTCGTCGATGCCGGCCGTGAAGACGGCGAGGCGCCGCATGATTCGCTCCATCTGCGGAACCGTCACCGCGGGTTCCACGATCGGGGCATCGGGATCGACCGTCTCCTCGGGCTCTGCGGACGCGAGCGGGGTCGCCGGTGCCGTCGTGGCGGGCGCGGTCTCCCCGTCGAAACTCGGCCAGTAGTCGGCCGAGCACGCGGAGAGCGCGAGGGCGGGGACGAGGAGGGCCGGTACGATCGCGACGCGCTTGGCGCGTCCGATGGCACGTCGGCCCCCGCCGGCGCCGACCTGGTTCCGCGTGGGCTTCGGTGCGCTCGGGAGGCGCCCGCGCGAGCCCTTGGGAAGATTGCGACGCGGGCCGCGCGAACGTCGATGCCGTATGAATCCCGACGCGAGCAGCGCGAGCCCCACGAGGAAGACGAGGGCGCCGCCCGCGATGAGCGGCCCGGCCCACGGCGTCGCCGTGTCGGTCGGCCAGTCGAGCGTCACGCGGGCAGGTGCGGGCGAGAGCCCGTCGGAGGCGACGAGCACGGAGATACCCTCGGGGACGTCGATGGTCGTGGTCACGAAACGCTCCCCCGTGAACTCGTCGAGCCAGAGGTCGGACCCGATTGGGGTCGCCGCGGCAAGCGCCTCGGGGTCGGGCGCAGCCTCGTTCGCGGCGGGGGTCTCGGCGGTCGCCGTCGGCGCAGGAGTCGCCGTCGGCGCAGGAGCCTCGGTCGGCGTCTCCGCGGCGGGCTCGTCGATCGACGACGCCTCCACCGTCTCGGTCACGAGCACCTTCTCCTCGGCGTCGTAGTGCACCGACTCGTAGGGGATCTCACCGAGCCAGGCCTCGATGTCGGTGGTGCGGCCGTACGAGATGAAGATGGGGCCGTCGCCAGACACGGAGACCTCCTGCTTGCCGGGATTCGCGGCAAGCGCATCGGGTCCGATCACGATGAACGCGCTCTCGCCGTCGGACTCCGCGGACATCGAGACCCGATCGGCTTCCATGAACACGGTGCGTTGGGCGATGCCGAGCCCGATCATCACGGCCGCGGCGACGAAGGCCACGATTGCGAGGGCGAAGCGCACGAACAACCTCCAAAGCCGCTCGACGCGGCATCCGACAAAGACATTCCACACTACCGGCTGAGTCTGTGAGTCGCCTCATTGAACGATGGCAGCGGCCGGGCCACGCGGCATCCCGAAGCCCCGTACAATCGGAACGATTCCCGCATGAGCCCCCACAAACGCGGGACACGACCCGGAGGAAGCATGGCCGTCGAAGAGACCGAGTTCACACAGGTGTTCCGCGGATACGACAAGGACGAGGTCGACAAGGCCATCAACGGTCTTCGTCGTGACATCATCACCGCGAACAACCAGTCGTCCGACTCGGTGAAGGAGAACAAGCGCCTGCTCGCGCGCATCGAGGAGCTCACCGCGGAGCTCGAAGAGGTCGGCAGCCCGACCTTCTCGGGGCTCGGCACCAAGCTCGAGAACACGCTGCGCGTCGCCGAGGAGCAGTCGACCCGGCTCATCGCCCAGGCCGACATCGACGCGGAGAAGCTCCGCCGCGCCGCCGAGGACGAGTCGCACCTCATGCGCTCCGACGCGCACGAACTCGCCGAGCGCACGCTCACCGAGGCCCGCGCGCAGGCGAACCGCGTGCTCGAGAACGCCCGCGTCGAGGCCGACGACATGGTCTCCCGCGCCCACGAGACGAGCGAGCAGCTCCGTCAGGACGCCGCGCGCGACGCCGCGGCGATCCGCGGCGCCGTCGCGACCGAGACCGCCGAGCTGCGCTCCACCGCGAAGCGCGAGTCGGCGGCGCTCGTGTCGGCGGCCGAGCGGAAGGCCTCCGAGATCCTCGTCGCCGCGAACAGCGAGGCGAGCGAGGCCCGTGCGACCGCGGCGGGGCTCACCCAGGAGACCGAGCAGACGCGTGCCGAGGTCGCGATCGAGCTCGACCGCGCCCGCGCCGAGCTCGCGAAGGAGACCGAGCAGGCCCGCATCGACCTCGCCCGCGAGTCCGAGCAGTCCAAGCTCGACCTCGCCCGCGAGTCGGCCGAGGCCCGCGCCGACATCGACGCCGAGATCACCGAGCGCCGCGCCGCACTCGTGCACGAGCTCGAGCAGGCCCGCGCCGACCTCGACCGCGAACTCGAGGGCAGCCGGGCAGAACTCGCCCAGCAGCGCGAGCAGGCCAAGGTCGACCTCGAGCGCGAGGCCGAGGCCGCACGCCTGAAGCTCCAGCACGAGCTCGAGCGCATCCGCGCGAAGCACGCCGCCGACCTCGACCAGATGCGCGCCGACCTCGCCCTCGAGCAGGAGCAGGCCCGCGCCGACTTCGACGCCGAGTCCGAGCAGGCACGGATCGACCTCGACAACCAGCTCACCGCGATGCGCAAGAAGACGACGCACGAGGTGAACCGTATGCGCCGCGAGATCGAGAAGGCGCACCTCGACCTCGAATCGGAGCTCACCGCGAAGCGCGACGAGTCCGAGCAGGAGCGTCTCACCGCGCACCAGGAGGCGGTCGCCCAGACCCAGCAGTTCCTCGACGACGCCAACGCCGAGCTCGCCGAGGCGGTCGCACGCACGGCCTCGAGCCGCGCCGAGGCCGAGCGCCTCGAGACCGAGGTCCGCGCCGAGATCGCCGGGGTGCGCGACAAGGCCGACGAAGAGGCGCGCGAGCGCATCGCCGCCGCGCATGACCAGGCGCGCAAGCTCATCGCCGACGCCGAAGAGCGCACCCGCGCCCTCGTGGCGGACGCGGAGGACCGGCTCTCGCAGATTAGGATCGAGCGCGACGCGGTCGCCGGCTACTTCGAGAGCCTGCGCGGCGTGCTGACGCAGGCAGAGCAGATCGCGGCCGACACGAAGTAGTCCGGCTGGAAGGAGCGCGTATCCCGTGAAGATCCAGAACGCGTTCCGAATCGGGCTCGTCGGCACCCTCGGTGTCGGAGTCGGGCTCTTCATCCTGGCCTCGATCGTCAGCCTCTCGGCGATCATCACCTACATCGGAGCAGCGCTCTTCCTGGCCCTCGGCCTCGACCCGGCGATCAGCTGGCTCGAGCGCCGAGGGCTTCCGCGTTGGTCCGCGATCCTGATCGTCATGAGCGGCGTCGGGCTCATCGCCGCCGCCCTCGTGCTCGCGGTCGTGCCGACGATCGTCGAGCAGGTGAGCGACTTCATCGACGAGATCCCGCGGATCGTCGAGCAGGTGACCGCCCAGGACTGGCTCGAGTTCCTCCAGGAGCAGTTCCCGCTGCTCAAGGTCGACGAGATCGCCGATCAGGTCACCGCGGCGCTCACCGACTTCTTCACGAACCCCGACAAGCTCTCGGAACTCGCGGGCGGGGTGCTGCAGGTCGCCGTGGCGATCGGCACCGGGGTGTTCGCGGTCATCATCGTGTTCATCCTGATGCTCTACTTCACGGCGTCGCTCAACACGATGAAGCGGGCGACCTACCAGTTGGTGCCCGCCTCGAAGCGTGCCCGTTTCGCCGACCTGACCGAGCAGATCACCCAGTCGGTCGGGCGGTTCGTGCTCGGGCAGGTGTCGCTCGCCGCCGTCAACGGCGCGCTGAGCTTCATCTATCTCTCGATCATCGGCGCGCCGTTCACCGCGGTCCTGGCGTTCCTCGCGTTCATGTTCTCGCTCGTGCCCCTCGTCGGCACGCTCACGGGCTCGATCGTCATCGTGCTCGTCTGCCTGATCCCGTCGATCGGCTCACCGCTCACCGCACTCGCGGCGGCGATCTACTACGTGATCTACATGCAGGTCGAGGCATACGTGCTGAGTCCGCGCATCATGAACCGCGCGGTCAAGGTGCCGGGTGCCCTCGTCGTCATCGCCGCGCTCGCGGGCGGTGCGCTCGGCGGCGTGCTCGGGGCGCTCGTCGCGATCCCGGTCGCCGCCGCGCTCCTGCTGATCATCAAGCAGGTCGTGATCCCCCGGCAGAACGAGCGCTAGGGTCTGTCTTCGACCGAACCCGGGTGAGCGGACGCCGTACGCGCGGACTCGCGCAGTATCGACTTCGTCGAAGTGGTCGTCGCGCAGCTTCGCGACGCGGGGCTGAGCAGGCGATCGGCGACCTCCGCGGACGTCGTGGACGCCGTCATCGCCCGCGCGCAACAGGTTTCGAGCAGTGCTGGTGAAGAAACCGGATGACCGCGCGCCCGGCTGTTTCAGGCTCTTGCTCGAGTGGATAGTGCCCCGAGTCGTCGAGGACGAGAGCCGTCACATCCCCGGCGATGCGACGCATGGCGTCGGCAACGGCGGAGCCCATCGCGAACCGGCCGCCGATCGCGAGCACCGGTGTTGCGAGGTGATTCGTGACGAGCGCCTGGACGTCGCTGAGATCACCGCTACGGGTGCGGTAGTAGCCGAGGCTCGCTTCCAGAACGCCCGCCGCGGAATATGCGTCGACGTATGAACGCATCGCGGCGGGGTCGAGTCCCGCCGGGCCCGCGCTCTGCTGGAGGAACGAACCGTAGTAGGCGGCTTCGCGGCCCGGGACGAGGTGTTCCGCGAGACCGACTGCACGGTTGAAAGGCCCGTGCCAGGCCGGATAGTGGTCGCTGCCCGGGAAGGGGATGTCGGTGTCGATTCCGGGGAGGATCTCTTCTTCGACGACAAGAGCGGGCACCGCGAAACCCAGGACATCAGCCAGGAACACGGCGACTGCGGCACCCCAGTCATGGCCGATCAACGCGAACTTCGTGATCCCACGTCGAGCAAGTTGCTCCATCACCCAACGCGCGAGATCCGCCTTGCGGAAGCTCGTGCTCATGTCTGGTGCCACGCCGAGACCCGGCAGGCTGATCGGAACGGCGGTGAAGCCAGCCTCGTCGAGGAGGGGAATCAGGTGTCGCCAATGCGTCTCGGTGACCGGCCAGCCGTGCAGCAGCACGACCGGGAGACGATCCGATCCTGCGCTCATCGCTCCATGATGCACGCAACCTCGGACGCCGAGCGATCGAGATCGCCCGTCCTGGGTGCTGCGTTCACGAGCCGGAAGCCTCGTCAGACACGCGCGACTCGCCTGCATCACCGCCGTCGACCGCCGGCCAACGGGTGGGCAGCGGCGCTGCGGCGGGGTTCACCACGGAGACGATCTCGTCGAGGACCCGCCTGGTCTGCGACTCCCCCACCCAGAGGTGGCGGCCGCCGGCGACATCGATGCGCCGCAGTCGCGGGAGCCCGGCGAACCGCTCGGCGGCCTCCGCCGGCTTCAGGTAGTCGTCGTGCTCGGGAATGAGCGCGACGAGTGCGGGCGCCGCGTCGCGCCAGCGGGCGAGTTCGCCCTCACTCGTGCGGTGCAGCGGCGGAGAGAGCAGGATCGCGCCGTCGATGCCGTGATCGAGTCCGTACTTCAGCGCGAGCTCGGTGCCGAACGACCAGCCGACGAGCCAGGGATGCGGCAGCTCCCGCTCGGCGACGAACGCCATCGCCGCGGCGACGTCGGCGCGCTCGGCGAGCCCTTCGCCGAACGCGCCCTCGCTCGTCCCACGGGGGGATGCGGTGCCGCGTGTGTTGAAGCGCAGCACGGCGAGGTCGGCGAGCGCCGGGAGCCTCGCGGCCGCCTTGCGGAGGATGTGCGAGTCCATGAATCCGCCGGCTGTCGGCAGCGGGTGGAGCGTCACCAGCGTCGCGACCGGTTCGCGTTCGGCAGGCAGCGCCAGCTCGCCGACGAGACGCAACCCGTCGCTCGTGCGGAGCTCGATCTCCTCGCGGCGGGCGGGCAGCTCGACACCCGCCCGGATCTCGATCGATTCGTCTGTTCCGCTCACCGTGCGCCCAACCTCCAACAGTGCGTGTGCCAGTGCCGCCGGCCGGCGAGGTCCGCGGCATCGCCGAGGACGCCGTCGGCGCGCCAGGCGACGAGATGCGCGACGCCGGGTGCGACCTCGAGCCCGCAACCGGGGCAGAGATAGGCCTTCACGGCCTGCGCCTCGGAGACGGGCTGGACGTTCCACTCGCGACCGGCGTGCACCTCGGTGCGCCGCCATCCGGCGGTCAGACGGTCGATGTCGAGGTCGGGGTGCCCTTCGCGTGCACGCGCAGCGCGGCCCCGGGATCGGTTCGAACGCGCCATGCCGTCAAGTCTAGGGCGACGAGAGAGGCCCGTTCGCCCTCGGTGGACTCAGTACCAGCCGACGGACTCGGAGTGCCCCCACGCGCCGCAGGGAGTGCCGTAGCGGCCCGAGATGTACCCGAGTCCCCATTCGATCTGGGTTCCCGCGTTGGTCTCCCAGTCGGCGCCGGCGGTGGCCATCTTCGAGCCGGGCAGCGCCTGCGGGATGCCGTACGCGCCGCTGCCGGCATTGTAGGCGTTCACGTTCCAGCCCGATTCCTTGTTCCAGAGCGCGACGAGGCAGTCGAACTCTCCGGCGCCCCAACCGCGTGCGGCCACCGCACCCGCCGCGTACGCCTGCGCGGAACCGGGGTCGGGCGTCACCGCGGGCGGCGCCCAGCCGCTGCCCGAGGAGGCCGGGACGACGACGACCTCGGGCTTCTCCTCGACGACGTAGTTCTCGGGGCCGCCGAGCGTGACCTCGTAGCCCGTGCCCGCGGCGATCGACTGCGCGGACTCGCCGTCGAAGCGATCGCCGTCGAACGCGAACTCGGCGGACGCGGTCGCGCCGGAATACGGGTCGACGATATTGACGAGCACGAGACCCGACGCCGCGAAGAACGCGAAGAGCACCGAGGCGGCCTGCTTGACGGGACCCCTGGTGGGTCGACTCCTCGTCACCGGCGCCTGCTGTGCGGCCGCGTCTGCTCCATTGTGTCTACCCACGATTCGTCGAGTGTATCGGAGCGGGGCCGGGCAGGTCGAACACGAGTCGGCACGTCATCGAACGGCGAGCATCACATCGACGACGGCGTCGAGGACGAGGTCGACCTGGGCCTCGCGGTAGCCGCCCCGCTGCGTCTTGAAGACCACGGAACGGACGTCTTCGACGGAGATCGGCCACCCGTCCCGGAAGTATCGCGTCAACCGCTCGGTGAAGCGGTCGACCTCGCGCACGCTGTACCCGAGCACGAGCGGATTCATCCGCTCGAACCGCTCGCCCTCGGGACGCGCGAGCCGGTTCGAGACGACCTGGGCCGTCATGCGCGCCTCGCGCAGCCACGCCTCGTCGCCGTGCAGGCGGGCGGCCACCTGGCGCTCCTGTGCGGCGAATGCGTCCTCGAGTCGGGCGAGCGCGGCATCGACGTGATCTGTCGAGTAGCCGCGCTTCTGCATCGCGAACGCCGTGAGGCGGATCTGCTCGCTGGTCAGCGGCTCGTCATCGGGGAGCGCGGCGCCGTCGTACGCGCGGCGCGCGCGCTGCAGGAACTCCTCGACCTGGGCGGTGTTGTAGCCGAGGCGGGGCTTACGGGCGAGCGGAAAGGTCGGATCCACCGCACCAGTATCGCGCACGCTCACCCGAAGATCCGGAACGCCACGAACGCGACCGCCGCGGACGGGAGGATCGAGTCGAGACGGTCGAGGAAGCCGCCGTGCCCCGGCAGCCACGAACTCATGTCCTTGATGCCGATGTCGCGCTTGATGAGCGACTCGACGAGATCGCCGAGCGTCGCACTGAGGAAGATCGCGGCGCCGAACAGCAGCCCGAACCACCAGGTGTTGCCGAGCAGGAAGATCGAGATCAGGAGTCCGGCGACGACGCTCGTCGCCGCTCCCCCGGCGAAGCCCTCCCAGGTCTTCTTCGGGCTGATCACCGGCGCCATCTTGTGCTTGCCGAACATGAGCCCGAACGCGTAGGCGCCGGTGTCGGCGGCGACGGCCGCCATGATGAACGCGAGCGTCCACAGCTCGCCGCCGTCGGCTGCGGTGAGCACCACGGCGAAGGTCGCGAGGAACGTCACGTAGCCCTGCACGAATGCGCCGGCCGCGAGGTCGCGCACGAGGGCGCGCGCCTCCGTGCGACGACCGGGAACCGCCTGCTCGACGAGCCGCCAGATCGCGACGAGCGCAATGCCGCCGAGCACGGCGATCAACTGCGCGCCGGCTCCTCCGTAATATGCGAGCGGCACTGCCGCGACCGCCACGGCGACGGTCGGGATGCGCGGCACGCGGTAGTCGGCCTTGCGCAGGGCCTGCGCGAGCTCGTAGCTCGCGAACCCGGCGATCACCACGGCAAGGAGCATGAAGAGCTCCTTGACGACGAGCAGGCTCAGCAGCACCGCCCCGCCGAACACGAGGCCGATGAGGATGGCCACGAGCAGGTTGCGCCCGGTGCGCGCGTTGATCTTCTCCTGCGCCACGTCGAACTGCGCCTTGGATGCCTCGAACTGACGCTCGAGGCCCGCCTTGCGTGCGTTCACCTGGGCGCGGAACTCGCCGCGCGCGGTCCGTTCATGCCCCCCGGCGTCCGACTTGCCCTCTTCTGGGACGCCTGACATCTCGCTCCCTCAGACCTCGAGGAGTTCGGCTTCCTTGCGCTTGAGCGCCTCGTCGATCGCGTCCACGTTCGACTTGGTGATCTGCTCGAGCTCCTTCTCGCCGCGCGCCACCTCGTCGTCGCCGACCTCGCCCTTCAGCGCGTCGAGGTCGTCCTTCGCCTTGCGGCGGATGTTGCGCACCGAGACCTTCGCGTCCTCGCCCTTCGAACGCACGATCTTGACGAACTCCTTACGGCGCTCCTCGGTGAGTTCGGGAAGCGTGACGCGGATGAGGTTGCCGTCGTTCGACGGGTTCGCCCCGAGGTTCGGCATGTCGCGGATGGCCTGCTCGATGTCCTTCATCGCGCCCTTGTCGTACGGGGTGACGACGAGGGTGCGCGCCTCGGGGTTCTGGAGCGAGGCGAGCTGCGCGAGCGGCGTGGGCGTGCCGTAGTAGCTCACCATGATCTTCTGGAAGAGCTGGGGGTTCGCCCGGCCCGTCCGAACGGTGGCGAAGTCGTCCTTGGCGACCTCGACCGCCTTCTGCATGCGAGTGGTGGCATCGGAAAGTACATCCGCGATCACGGGAACTCCTTACGGTTCGCTACTCGACCCAGTCTATCGACTGGTCGGCTCCACACCGTTGCTCACGACGGTGCCGAGGTCGGCGCCGAGGATCGCAGCGGTCACATTTCCGGCGGGCGTCATGCCGAACACCTGCATCGGCATGCCGTTGTCCATGCAGAGGCTGAAGGCGGTCGAGTCGACGACCTTGAGGCCGCGCTGCAACGCCTCCTGGTAGCTGATCCGGTCGATCTTCGTCGCCTCGGGGTTCGTGCGCGGGTCGTCGGAGTACACGCCGTCGACGCCGTTCTTCGCGACGAGCACGACTTCGGCGTCGATCTCCAGCGCGCGCTGCGCGGCGACCGTGTCGGTCGAGAAGTACGGCAGGCCCGCACCCGCGCCGAAGATCACGACGCGGCCCTTCTCGAGGTGGCGCTCGGCGCGGCGCGGGATGTACGGCTCGGCGACCTGCGTCATCGCGATCGCCGACTGCACGCGCGTCTCGGCGCCGGCCTGTTCGAGGAAGTCCTGGAGCGCGAGCGAGTTCATCACCGTGCCGAGCATGCCCATGTAGTCGGCCCGGCCGCGGTCCATGCCGCGCTGGCTGAGCTCGGCACCGCGGAAGAAGTTGCCGCCGCCGACCACGATCGCGACCTCGACCGTCTTGGCCGCATCGGCGATCTCGCGTGCGAGGGCGCTCACCACGTCGGGGTTCACCCCGAGCGCTCCGCCGCCGAATGCCTCCCCTGAGAGCTTCAGCATCACTCTGCGCTTGCGTTCCGTCATCCCCGCCGTCCTTCCGGTACCCGTGTCAAAACTAGTGCTTCACCGCGCCCGGGCACAGTGCCGGGCCGGCGGCGCGCGGCGGGCGGGCGTCCGAGGACGCCCGCGCCGAAGCATCCGCGCATGGAAAAGGGAGTCCGGATCGACTGAACGATCCGGACTCCCTCACCAAGGCGTTACGCCGTGGCCTTGAAGCGGGCGAACCCGGTCACGGTGAGACCGGCGTCCTCCAGCACCTTCTTGACCTGCTGCTTGTCGTCGCGGGCGTAGCCCTGCTCGAGCAGCACGATCTGCTTGAAGAAGCCGGTGAGTCGACCGTCGACGATCTTCTCGAGCATCGCCTCGGGCTTGCCCTCGTTGCGGCTGATCTCCGTGACGATGTCGCGCTCCTTCTCGACGAGCTCGGCCGGCACGTCCTCACGGGTGAGGTACTGCGGGTCGAACATCGCGATGTGCTGCGCGACGGCGCGAGCCGTCTCGGCGTCGGCGCCCGAGTAGGCGACGACGACACCGATCTGCGGCGGGAGGTCCTTCGAGGTCTTGTGCAGGTAGACCGCGAACTCGTCGCCCGAGAGGGTGACGGCCTTCGCGAGCTCGACCTTCTCGCCGAGGGTCGCGGCCTGCTCGTCGATGACCTCGCCGACGGTCTTGCCGTCGACGGGGGCGGCGAGCGCCGACGCGACGTCGGTGGCACCGGCCGCGGCGACCGCGTCGAGCACCTTGTCGGCGAGCGCGACGAACTTGTCGTTCTTCGCGACGAAGTCCGTCTCGCAGGCGAGCTGGATCATCGTGTAGCCGGCGGGCGACTCCTTCGCCGCGACGAGACCCTCGGTGGTCGAGCGGTCGGCGCGCTTGGCGTTGCCCTTTGCACCCTTGAGGCGCAGGATCTCGGTGGCCTTCTCGAGGTCGCCGTCGGCCTCCTCGAGCGCCTTCTTGGTGTCGACCATGCCCGTGCCGAGCTGCTCGCGCAGGGTCTTGATGTCAGCGATGCTGATTGCCATGTCTGGCTGTCTCCTTCGGGGACTTATTCGGCGGGAGTGGCGGCCTCGGCGGCCTCGGCGTCAGCGGCCGACTCGGTCGCTGCGACCTCGTCGACGACCTCGGCGGCCTCGACCTCGGCGGCCTCGACCTCGGCCTCAGCCACGGTCTCGGCGCCCTCAGCGGGCGACGCAGCCTCGGTCGCGGCGCTCTGCTGGAGGAGCTCCTGCTCCCACTCGGCGAGCGGCTCGACGGCCGAGACGTTGCCGGCCTCTTCGGGCTTCTGGTGGCGCTCGATGAGGCCCTCGGCCGCGGCGTCGGCGATGATGCGGGTGAGCAGGCTCACGGAGCGGATCGCGTCGTCGTTGCCCGGGATCGGGTACTGGACCTCGTCGGGGTCGCAGTTGGTGTCTAGGATGCCGATCACGGGGATGCCGAGCTTCTTGGCCTCGTCGATCGCGAGGTGCTCCTTCTTGGTGTCGACCACCCAGAGGGCCGACGGCGTCTTCGACAGGTTGCGGATGCCGCCGAGCGACTTGTGCAGCTTGTCGAGCTCGCGCTTCTTGATGAGGAGCTCCTTCTTGGTGAAGCCGCTCGTGGTGCCCTCGAAGTCGAGCTCCTCGAGCTCCTTCATGCGCGCGAGGCGCTTGGAGACCGTCTGGAAGTTGGTGAGGAGGCCGCCGAGCCAACGCTGGTTGACGTAGGGCTGGCCGACACGGGTCGCCTGCTCGGCGATGGACTCCTGGGCCTGCTTCTTCGTGCCGACGAAGAGGATGGTGCCGCCGTGGGCGACCGTCTCGCGGACGAAGTCGTACGCCTTGTCGATGAAGGCGAGCGACTGCTGCAGGTCGATGATGTAGATGCCGGAACGCTCGGTGAAGATGAAGCGCTTCATCTTCGGGTTCCAACGGCGGGTCTGGTGCCCGAAGTGCACGCCGCTGTCGAGCAGCTGGCGAATGGTGACGACGGCCATGAGCCGTTCTCCTTCTGTTCTCAGTTGTCGCAACCGGCCGGCGGCCGGGAGCCCTGGTGCCCGGCACGGCTCCGCCGTCTCCCTGAGATCTCAGGGGTCGGACTGAATGGAGTCGATCGCCGAATGGGCACGCGTAGTCACCTCGACACGCGAGGCGCTCTGGACACTCTACCATCGGCACTCCTCCTCCCCAACCGCAGGGCGGTGCGGGTCGTCCACCATGGGGCGGTCGGTCGGGCCGGATGCCTCGCGGTCGCCCCATGCTCGTGGGCATGGACCGACGCCCGCCCTCCCCCGCCCCGCGGCCTCGCCGCGCGATCGCCTCGGCCATCGCGGCGACGACGCTCGTGCTCGCAACGCTCTCCGCGCTCATCGCCGTCTCTCCCCCGGCGGCGCTCGCCCTGGGATTCGTGTCGGCAACGCCTCCCGCCGAGGCGCCACGGGTCGAGACGGTGCAGTGGGTCTGGCCGGTGCCGGTGCCCATCCGAGTGGTCTCGCCGTTCCGGGCTCCGCCGACCCCGTACGCCTCGGGCCACCGGGGCATCGACCTCGCGGTCGAGCGCGACTCACCCCTCGTCGCCGCAGAATCGGGCGTCGTGAGCTTCGCGGGAATGGTCGCCGGCCGCGGCGTGGTCGCCATCGATCACGGCGACGGCGTGGTCAGCGCCATCGAGCCCGTCGACCCCTCGGTCGAAGCGGGTGACCCGATCATCGCCGGCGCAGCGATCGGCACGGCATCTCAGGGCGGCCACTGCGAGGGCGACTGCGTGCACTTCGGCGTCCGGGTCGACGGGGAGTACGTCTCGCCGTTCCTGTTCCTCGGCGGCCTCCCGCGTGCGGTGCTGCTGCCCTCCGCGTGACGCGGCCGGTCACGCCCGCGGGTGGGCCGTGCGATAGCTCTCTTTCAGCCGCTCGGCCGAGACGTGGGTGTAGATCTGCGTGGTGCCGAGACTCGCGTGGCCGAGGAACTCCTGCACCGCACGAAGATCGGCGCCGCCGTCGAGGAGGTGCGTCGCCGCGGTGTGGCGGAAGGTGTGCGGCCCGCTCGGTCCGGCGCCGGGGATCTCGGCGAGGAGCCTGGCGACGAGCGCGTAGACGCTGCGGGTGCCCATGCGCGCTCCCCTGGCGCCGAGGAAGAACGCATCGCTCGCCGTCGGCGCGGCACGGGGAGACGAGGGCGCGCCGCTCACTCCCTCTTTCGCCGCTGCCCCCGCCGCGATCATCGGGCGGCCCTCGTCGAGATACCGGTCGAGGGCTCGCGCGGCGGGCGCACCGTACGGCACGACCCGCTCTTTCGCCCCCTTGCCGACCACCCGCACGGTGCGACGCCGCCGATCGACGTCGCCGAGATCGATCCCGACGAGCTCGGAGACGCGCAGCGCCGAGGCGTAGAGCAGCTCGACGATCGCGACGTCTCGCACGTCGATCGGGTCGTGGGTGGCGACCGCCCGGGCTTCGAGCCGTGCGAGCGCCTCGTCGAGGGCGGGCGCCGCCACGACGCGCGGCAGCGTGCGCTGGGCCCGCGGGGCCCGCAGACGCGCGCCGTGATCGACCGGCACGAGTCCGCGCCGGGTCATCCATGCCGTGAACCCGCGTGCCGAGGCGGCGCGACGTGCGATCGTCGCCCGTGCGAGCCCCCGCTCGGTCGCCGCCCAGAGCCAGTCCCGCAGGATCGGAAGGTCGATCTCGCCCATCTCGGCGACGCCCTGCTCCTCGGCGAAGCGGAGGAGATCGGCGAGGTCTGAACGGTACGCCGAGACGGTGTGCTCGGAGTAGCCGCGCTCCGTGCGGACGTGCGCCAGGTAGTCGTCGACGACGACGTCGAGGGGCGAGGTCACGGCGACGGCTTGCGTGAGAACCGCTCGAGTCGCTCGGCCGGAGTCATCGCCTCGAGCTCTGCGAGATAGGACTCGCCGAAGCTCGTGACGACCTCGAAGGGGCCGACCGGCACGACCGAGGTCGCGAATGAGTCCTCGAAGATGTGGACGAGCGAGAACGAGCGTCCGCCGTCGATGCCGACCAACTCCCGCGGCGGCGCGGAGAGGTCCATCGTGTAGGCGGTCGCCCCGGCGACGGAGACGGGGATGCCGGCGAACGCGCCGTGCGTTGCGTAGTGGAGGTGTCCGCCGAGGAACATCCGCACATCGCTGCCGCGCACCACCCCGGCCAGTTCATCCTGTCCGCGGAGCTCGAGCACGTCCATGAGGGCGAGCGGCGTCGCGATCGGCGCATGGTGCATGGCGACGATCGTGCCGCGCCGCGCCGGCTCGGCGAGCGCTCGGGACAGCCAGTCGAGAGAGCGGGCATCGAGCTCGCCGTGGTGATAGCCCGGCACGGTCGTGTCGAGCGCGATGATCCGGAGTCCGTCGAGGTCGACGACGCGGTGCACCGGCTCATCGAACGCCGCACCGCCGGGTTCCTCGTCGAGCAGGCCGAACCGGAACGCCGAGCGCTCATCGTGGTTGCCCATCACCCAGACGAGTTCGGCACCGGTCGCCCGCGCGAGGGGGTCGAGCGCGGCGCGGGCGCGCACGTAGGCGTCGGGCTCGCCGAGATCGGCCACGTCACCCGTGACGACGACCGCGTCGAGCGAGGCGCCGAGCCGTTCGAGCTGCGCCGCAGTCTGCGAGAGCGCGGCGACCGTGTCGGCGGCACCGCCGAGCGGGGCGCCGCCCGACAGCAGGTGCGTGTCGCTGACATGGGCGATGACCGTCGTCGCCGCCGGGTACCTGCCGAGTCGTTCCATCTCCCCCGCCCTTCGTGGGCCAGCCTACGATCCGGCACCGACAGCCGACGGGCGCCGGGCCGTGACCGCCGACTTCTCCTTCACAGCTCCCGCCCGGCGCCGGCTCTCCACGGAGCGGGCGCCCGGCGTGGATCCGTCGCCGCGGCACGCGAGGCTCGACGCGGAGGTGGTCGCTTTGGCCCACAACACGGAGCTCGGCCGGCACGGCGAACAACTCGCGGCCGAGCATCTCGAGGCGCGTGGAATGTCGGTGATCGAGCGCAACTGGCGATGTCGACTCGGCGAGATCGACCTCGTCGCCCGCGACGGCGAGGCCGTCGTGTTCGTCGAGGTCAAGACGCGGTCCGGTCATGGCTACGGGCACCCGTTCGAGGCGATCACGCCCCCGAAGCTCGCTCGGATGCGACGACTCGCGATCGCCTGGTGCGAACAGTCCGGCGCGCACCCGACCCGGATCCGCATCGACGCGATCGCCGTCACCCTGCCGCGCGACGCGCCCGCCGACATCGAGCATCTCGAGGGGGTGAGCTGATGCCGGTCGCGCGCACGGCCTCGGTCGCCCTGCTCGGGCTCACCGGTTCGATCGTGGAGGTCGAGGCCGATCTCTCCGCACAGCTGCCGGGCGTCGTCATCATCGGCCTGCCCGACGCCGCGCTCGGCGAGGCACGCGATCGGGTGCGCTCGGCGGCGAGCAACGCGGGCTGCCCGCTTCCGAGCCGCCGCCTCACCGTGAACCTCTCGCCCGCGGCCCTCCCCAAGCACGGCTCGGGGTTCGACCTGGCGATCGCGATCGCCTGCCTCGCGGCGGCGGGAGAGCTCTCGACCGAGTCGGTCGCACGGGTGGTCCACCTCGGCGAACTCGGGCTCGACGGCCGCCTCCGCCCGATCGACGGCATCCTGCCCGCCGTCCTCGCCGCGGTCCGCGCGGGGCACGACCTCGTCATGGTCCCCTCGGCCAACGCCGAGGAGGCGTCGCTCGTCCCCGGTGCGCGGGTCGTCGGCGTCGCGTCGCTGCTCGACGCCGCGATCTGGCACGGCGGCGCCTTCGAACCCCGGGTCAGCGACCCTGTGCCCGGCCAGTCGCCCGTCGAGGACGCGCCCGAACCAACCGGCGACCTCGCCGAGGTCGCCGGCAACAGCGACGCGGTCGAGGCGATGCTCGTGGCCGCGTCCGGCGGGCATCACGTCTCCATGCTCGGGCCGCCCGGCGCCGGCAAGACGATGCTCGCCTCGCGTCTGCCGGGGCTCCTCCCCGACCTCGACGCCGACGAGGCTCTGGAGGTCGCATCGATCCACTCGCTGGCGGGTCGCCGACCCGGTGGGCAGCTCTCGTTCAGGCCACCGTACGAGGCGCCGCACCACACGGCCACCGCAGCCGCGATCGTCGGCGGAGGCAGCAGGCTCATCCGGCCGGGAGCGGCGGCGCGGGCGACCCACGGGGTGCTCTTCCTCGACGAGGCGCCCGAGTTCCCGAGAGCCGTGCTCGACGTGCTCCGCCAGCCGATCGAGTCGGGCACGATCTCCATCCACCGGGCGAACGCCGTCGCGACCTTTCCCGCCCGGTTCCAGCTGGTGCTCGCGGCCAACCCGTGCCCATGCGGCAACTCGGGCACCGCCGAGTGCACGTGCGCACCGATCGTGCAGCGCCGCTACCTCGCGCGCCTCTCGGGGCCGCTGCTCGACCGCGTCGACCTGCAGTTGCGCGTGCCCAGGGTCACCGTCGCGGCGATGCGCATGACCGACGGGGGCGGGGTCTCCACCGCGCAGGGGCGAGTGATGGTCTCGGCGGCCCGCGCCGCCGCGGCCGAACGACTGCGCGGCACTCCCTGGCGGACCAACGCCGAGATGCCCGGCCCGTGGCTCCGCGGGGCCGGCCGGCTGCACCCCGGAAGCCGTGCGACCACCACGCTCGATCGGCTGCTCGAACGCGGCGGCATCACGATGCGCGGGTACGACCGGATCCTGAAGGTCGCGTGGACCCTCGCCGACCTCGCCGGGACCGCCGCTCCGAACGCGGAACACGTCGGCCGAGCCATGTTCTTCAAGACGGGAGTCGCCACGTGAGCGCCACACTCCGCACCGTCGCCGCGTACTCCTCCGCGATCGCCGCGGTCAGGGGCGGCCATGCGCCCGACGACCACGAGCGCCGTGCCGAGGCGGCCGCACGCGCCGCGCTCGGGTTCCTCTCCGAGCCCGGTGACGGTGTGCTCGGCCGCCTCGTCGCCGCCGCCGGCGCGCCCGCGGTGCTCGACCTCGTCGTCGCGGGCGCCCGGCCCGCCGAGTTCGCGGCCGCGCTCGGAGCATCGGGCGAGGCGGGCGGGATCCTCGCCGAACCGACGATCGCACACGGAATACGGCGCTGGCGCCCGCGCATCGACGCGACGGCGTTCGAGCGCTCGCTCGAGCAGGCCGCCCGCGTCGGTGCCCGTCTCCTGATCCCCGGCGACGCGGAGTGGCCGATGGGCGTCGACGATCTCGGCGCCAACGCCCCGCTCGCACTCTGGGTGCGCGGTCGACCCGACGCACTCGCAGGCTCCCAGCCGGCGATCGCACTCGTCGGCGCCCGCGCCGCGAGCGGGTACGGCGAGCACGTGGCTGCCGAGGCCTCGTCGGGCCTCGTGGATCGCGGGTTCCTCATCGTCTCGGGCGGCGCGTACGGCATCGACGGCACCGCCCACCGTGCGGCGCTCGCGAGCGACGGCACGACGGTCGCGTTCCTCGCCGGCGGCATCGACCGCTTCTATCCGACCGGCCACGATGCGCTGCTCACCCGCATCGCCCAGGCCGGCGCGATCATCTCGGAGGTGTCCTGCGGCACGGCGCCCTCCAAGTGGCGCTTCCTGCAGCGCAACCGGCTCATTGCCGCAGCCGGTGCGGCGACGGTCGTGATCGAGGCCGGACTCCGCTCGGGTTCGTTGAACACCGCCGGGCACGCTGCGCAGCTGGGCCGCCCGCTCGGCGCCGTCCCCGGTCCGGTGACGAGTCCGTCGTCGGCCGGATGCCACCGCCTGATGCGCGAGCACAACGCGATGTGCGTCGTGGACGCGGCGCAGATGGCCGAACTCGCCTCGGGCATGGGCTTCGGGATCGGCGCGGCGGGCTCGCCGAGTCGCCCCACGACCCAGCCGGAGCCCTCGCCCGACGCCGTTCGCCTGCTCGACGCACTCAGTCCGAGAAGCCCGCGAACGGTCGACGACCTCGCCCGTCGTAGCGGCATGGCACCCGGGCTCGTGATGTCGACGCTGGCGGAGCTCGAGGTCGATCTGCTCGTCGCCCGCGACGTCGACGGCAGTTGGAAGAGCCGGGCGCGGCGCCGATGACGGTGCGCAACGACCGCGCCGGAGGGCGGCGGCGAGGCGACTCCGGCGAACGACTACTCGTCGAGCGCGAGTTCCTTCGGAAGCTCGAACTCGCGGGTCGCCAGCTCCTCGACGTTCACGTCCTTGAAGGTCAGCACGCGCACGGCCTTCACGAAGCGATCGGCACGGTAGACGTCCCAGACCCAGACGTCCTTCATCGTCAGCTCGAAGTAGAAGTCGTGCTCGGTGTCCCGGCGCACGAGTTCGACCTCGTTGGCGAGGTAGAACCGTCGCTCGGTCTCGACCACGAACTTGAACTGCGAGACGATGTCTCGGTACTCGCGGTACAGGGCCAACTCGACCTCGCGGTCGTAGTCTTCGAACTCGTCTTCATCCATCGTCGTTCATCCTACGCCGAGGTCGAAGAGCGCCGGCGCCTCGGGTGCACGCTCGTGCAGCCAGGTGCGTCGGTGCAGGGCATCGGGACCGTGCTCGTCGATCGCGGCGAAGTGCGCGCGGCTCGAGTAGCCCTTGTTCTCGTCCCACGAGTAGAGCGGGGTCTCGGCGTGGGCGCGGCGCATCCCGCCGTCGCGATGCACCTTCGCGAGCACCGACGCTGCCGCCACCGAAGCGCAGTCTCGGTCGGCCTTGATGCGGGTGCGCACGGCCACCCGTCGGGCGATCGCAGGACTCAGCCAGTCGTGGTTGCCGTCGAGGATGAGCGGCGAGCCGGCCACCTCGTCGGCGAGCGGGGTGCCGGGGGCGAGCGCGGCGAAGGCACGGGCACCGGCGAGCCCGAGGCACGCCATGATGCCGAGCTCGTCGATCTCGGCGGCGGAGGCCTCGCCCACCGCCCACGCGCGCACCCAGGCGCCGGCGCGCGGCGCCATCGCGTCACGCTTGGGCTCGGTCATGAGCTTCGAGTCGCGAAGGCCAGTGGGCATCCGCCGCACGGCGGGGTCGATGACGACGAGCCCGACCGACACGGGGCCCGCGAGCGCCCCCCGGCCGACCTCGTCGCAGGCGAGCACGAATGGCGCCCCCTCGTCGAAGAGCTCGCGCTCGGCGCGGAGATTGGGAATCGCCTGCCCGGCCATCAACCCGCGCCCTCGTCGACGCCCTCGAAGACCGTCGGGTAGTTGTCGAGCCACGCCCAGTGCGAGATCGGCCAGCTGACGACGAACGCGCGGCCGACGACGTTGTCGATCGGCACGAACCCCTTGAGCGGCGTGTCGCCGTTGAAGCGCGAGTCCTTCGAGTTGCCGCGGTTGTCGCCCATCACCCAGAGCGCCCCCTCGGGCACGGTCTCGTCGAAGTCGACCTCGGAGACCTTCGTGTCACCGGGCGGCAGGGCGACGTAGGCCGATTCGTCGAGCGGCACGCCGTTGACGCTCATCTGTCCGAGCGCGTTGCAGCAGACGACGTGGTCGCCGGGCAGTCCGATCACCCGCTTGACGAGGTGATCGTTCGAATCGGGCGCCGAGAGCCCGACGAAGGCCATGAACCAGTCGACCGCCGCGATCAGCGGCGGTTGCGGCTCTTCGACACGGGCCGGCAACCAGCCGCCAGGGTCCTTGAAGACCACCACGTCGCCGCGGGAGATCGGCGTCACCTCGGGAACCAGCTGGTTCACGATGATGCGATCGTCCTTCACGAGCGTCATCTCCATCGACTGCGATGGGATGAAGAACGATCTGATGAGGAACGTCTTGATGAGGAACGAAACGAGCACCGCCACCACGAAGATGACGAGCAGGTCCCTCAGGAAGAGGAGGATGCCGCGCTGCCTGCCGCGTGCCGATGCCGAACCAGCGCGATCTTCGCGCATGGTGGTGTCTTCTGTCATTTAACCGCCCGAGCTCCCCACCAGTCTATTGGTGAGGAGCTCGGTCGGAGTTCGCGGGTGACCGCGATTCGCGCTGACGGATCAGGCGTCGCGCTTCTCCTTGATCTTGGCCTTCTTGCCACGGAGCTTGCGCAGGTAGTAGAGCTTCGCGCGACGCACGTCACCGCGGGTGACGACCTCGATGTGGTCGATGACCGGCGAGTGCACCGGGAACTTGCGCTCGACGCCGACCTGGAAGCTGACCTTGCGGACCGTGAAGGTCTCGCGCACGCCTTCGCCCGAGCGGCCGATGACGACGCCCTGGAAGACCTGGATGCGCGAGCGGGTGCCTTCGATGATGTTCACGTGCACCTTGACGGTGTCGCCGGGGCGGAAGTCGGGGATGTCCGACCGCAGGCTCGCGGCGTCGACATGGTCGAGAATGTGCATGATGTTCGCTCTCTGCGCCCGCAACCGGTCGAACGCGGATCTTGAATGGAAAGTGTCTGGTGCCGCCTCGCACGGATGACCCGTGCGTCGCATGCTCCCCGGAGGCAGAGACGTCGGCGGGATCGCTCCCGCAGCGGCACAATCCTCTATTGTGCCATGCCGATCCCCCGGCAGGCAAAGCGGGCGACACAGTCCCGAGGATGCCACGGCGCCGCCGCCGCACGCGTCAGTCGCGCACCTCGTGGATGATGATGACGTCGTCGCCGTCGTCGAACGGCGGACGGCGCGTGCCGGGGGCATCCTGACGCGGCGCACCGCCCTGCTGCTCGGCCGCGAGCCGTTCGAACTCGGCCATCGAGGCGTTCATGCGCTTCGCGCCGTCTTTCACGAGCTGCCAGAGCGCGACCCAGAACGCGGCGATCGCCGCGACGATCGCGAGGACGCCGAAGAACGTCGACCCCTCGGTGTAGAAGCCGGTGGCGATGAGGGAGGCGTGCCAGGCGCCGATCACGCCGACGTCGGTCCAGGAGACCGCCCGCTCACTCCGCACCGTCGTCCGCGCGTTCACCAGGAGCGCGACGACCCCGAGGGTGAGGAAGGCGACGGGCACGACGATCACGAGGCCGAGGGTGCCCCAGCCCCCCGAGCCGAAGATCGCCCAGCCCACGAGCAGCCACACCGGCAGTGCGACGATCGCGATGAACTGCCAGCGGTAGAAGAGGCGCCGGATGAGCATGAGGCCAGCGTAATCCGCCGGGCCGTGAGCGCGCCGGGTGTTCACTCAGGGCGGAGACGACAGAATGGTCTCGGAGATGATGAGCGTGATCGAACTGAGGACCCCCGCCGAGCTCGAGGAGATGCGGCCCGCGGGCCGTTTCGTGGCCAGCGTGATCGAGGCGACGTCGAAGGCGGCCGCCGTCGGCGTCAACCTGCTCGAGCTCGATGCGCTCGCGCACGAGATGATCCGCAAGGCGGGTGCCGAGAGCTGCTACATCGACTACCACCCGTCGTTCGGGGCGAGCCCGTTCGGCAAGGTCATCTGCACCTCGGTGAACGACGCGGTGCTGCACGGCCTCCCGCGCGACTACAAGCTGCGCGACGGCGACCTGCTGAGCCTCGACTTCGCGGCCTCGCTGAACGGGTGGGTCTCGGACTCGGCGATCTCGGTCGTCGTCGGCACCCCGCGCGACGAGGACCTGCGCCTGATCGACACGACGCAGCGCGCACTCGACGCCGGCATCGCCGCCGCCCGCACCGGCAACCGCATCGGCGACATCTCGCGCGCGATCGCCGACGTCGCGAAGGCCGACGGCTACTCGATCAACACC
Source organism: Agromyces lapidis (assembly GCF_009749405.1). Taxonomy (GTDB): domain Bacteria; phylum Actinomycetota; class Actinomycetes; order Actinomycetales; family Microbacteriaceae; genus Agromyces; species Agromyces lapidis. The sequence continues at coordinate 117,461 of NZ_WBIQ01000006.1, read as the reverse complement.
GATTTCGGCGGCCACGGCGTCGGTCGCACCATGCACGGCGACCCGCACATCCCGAACAACGGGCGACCGGGTCGCGGGTTGCCGCTGAAGCCGGGCCTCGTCGTCGCGATCGAGCCGTGGTTCCTCCAGACGACCGACGAGATCTTCACCGACCCCGACGGCTGGACGCTGCGCAGTGCCGACGGCTCGCGCGGTGCGCACTCCGAGCACACGATCGCCATCACCGACGGCGACCCGATCGTGCTCACGCAGCGCGGCTGATGCGTTACTCGAGGCAGCGGGGCGCGGTGCGCCCCGCTGACGGCGCTCACCCGTCGAGCTCGACCTCGATCATGCCGCCCACGATCCTCGTGCGATAGGTGCGCAGAGCGAGCGCCGCATCGGTGAAGCACTCGCCGGTTCCGAGGTCGTAGACCTCCTTGTGCAGCGGCGAGGCGATGGTGGGGCGCTCGCCCCGCGATCCGACGATGCCGCGCGCCATCACGGGCGCCCCGGTGTGGGGATCGAGATGGTCGACGGCGTAGACCTCGTCGTCGCGGAGGCGCACGAGCGCGATCTGCCGGCGGCCGTGCAGTGCGACCTCGCCCCACTCCGGCTCGAGATCGTCGAGAAGGCAGGCCGCGAGCCAGGTGGTCCTCGTGGCGGTGTCGGCGGCGGTCGGCGTCATGGCGGTTCCTCCAGGGTCGAGCCGGGCGCTCCTGCCCGGCGGTGCCTGCGCCGACGCTAACCCCGGGTCGTTTCGGCCGACCGGTCGCCGTGTTTCGGCGCGGTGAAGACCGCCTCACCTCCCCCGCCTGCGAGCGTGCGGCGCACGCGTTCCGCGGTTACCGGGCCGAAACAGCCCGGAAACGACTCGCTCCTACGCTCGCCTCATCCGATCCGGGGAGGCAGCATGACCGGCAGCACGACCGAGCACCGCCGCAGCACCGGGGTGCGCGACGTCCTCATCGTCGGCGGCGGGCCCGCCGCGCACCGGCTGGCCGACAGCCTGCACGCCCGCGACGCGGCCCGGAGCCTGCGGGTCACCGTCGTCGGCGAAGAGCCGCACGCGCCCTACGACCGGGTCGCCCTCAGCACCCGCCTCGCCGACCGCACCACCGACCTCTCACTCCAACCGAGCGAGATGTGGGACGGCGGGCACGTCGAGCTCGTCGTCGGCGAACGCGTCGTGACGATCGACCCCGTCGCGCACACGGCGACCACCTCGACGGGACGCCGGTTGCACTGGGACGAACTCGTGCTCGCGACCGGTTCGAGCGCACCGGTGCCCGAGCTGCCCGGTTCCGAGCACGCCCGCGTGTATCGCACCATCGAGGACGTCGACGCGCTCGTCGCCGAGACCGCGGCGATCGCCGCGCTTCACGGACGGCCCGCCCGGGTCGTCGTCGCCGGCGGCGGCCTGCTGGGGCTCGAGGCGGCCGGCGGACTCACCGCGCTCGGGGCCGATGCCGCGATCGTGCATTCGGGCGGCTGGCTCATGTCGGCCCAGCTCGACGAGGGCGCGGGGCGGGCGCTCGGCCGCATCATCGCGGGCCAGGGCATCGGCCTGCACCTCGGCGTGCGCCCGACCGCGCTGCTCGTCGACGACGACGCGGTGGTCGGCGTCGACCTCGCGAACGGGCGCCGCATCGACTGCGATCTCGTCGTCTTCGCGATCGGCATCAGCCCGCGCGACGAGCTCGCCCGCGAACTCGGTCTCGAGCTCGGGCCGCGCGGCGGCGTCGCGATCGACTCGGCCTGCGCGACGTCGCTGCCGCATGTTCGGGCGATCGGCGAGGTCGCGAGCTTCGAGGGGCGCTGCACGGGGCTCGTCGCACCGGCGAACGCGATGGCCGAGGTCGTCGCCGACCGTCTGCTCGGCGGCGTGGCCGAATTCACGACGGTCGACGACGCGACGAAGCTGAAGCTCTCGGGCGTCGATGTGGCGAGCTTCGGCGATGCGCTCGCCCGCACCCCGCACGCGCTCGAGATCGTCTACGCCGACCCCGCGCGCGGGCTGTACCAGAAGCTCGTCATGACGGGTGACGCCAAGACGCTCCTCGGCGGGATCTTCGTCGGCGATGCCTCGCCGTACTCGAGCCTGCGCCCGCTCCTCGGCACCGAGCTCTCGAGCGAGCCGGCCGCGTACCTCTCGGCCTCGGGGGTCGAACCTCCAGCGGGCGACGAGCTGCCCGCGGCGGCGCTCGTCTGCGCCTGCAACAACGTGACGGCGGGAACCATCCGCGACGCGATCGCCGGCGACGGCCACGTGGAGGGCTGCACGGAGCTCGGAGCACTGAAGTCGTGCACCCGTGCAGGCACGCAGTGCGGCTCGTGCGTCCCGCTCGTGAAGAAGCTCCTCGAGGGCGAGTTGAAGAAGTCGGGCGTCGCCCTCTCGCGGGCGCTGTGCGAGCACTTCGAGCTCTCCCGCCAGGAGTTGTTCGAGTCGGTGCGCGTGATCGGGCTGACCTCGTTCGACGAGATCATCGAGCGCCTCGGCACCGGTCTCGGCTGCGACATCTGCAAGCCCGTGATCGCCTCGATCCTCGCCACCCAGCACGGCTCGTACATCCTCGACGGCGGCCGCGGCGGCCTGCAGGACACGAACGACCGGGCGATGGCGAACATGCAGAAGGACGGCACCTACTCGGTCGTGCCGCGCATCCCCGCCGGCGAGATCACCCCCGAGAAGCTCGCCGTGATCGCCGCGGTCGCTCAGGAGTTCGGCCTCTACACGAAGATCACCGGCGGCCAGCGCATCGACCTGTTCGGTGCACGGCTCGACCAGCTGCCAGACATCTGGAAGCAGCTCGTCGACGCCGGCTTCGAGTCCGGCCAGGCCTACGGCAAGGCGCTCCGCAACGTGAAGAGCTGCGTCGGATCGACCTGGTGCCGCTACGGCGTGCAGGACTCGGTGGCGATGGCGGTCAGACTCGAGCTGCGCTACCGGGGGCTGCGTTCGCCGCACAAGCTCAAGTTCGGCGTCTCGGGGTGCGCGCGAGAGTGCGCCGAGGCCCGGGGCAAGGACGTCGGCGTCATCGCGACGGACCAGGGCTGGAACCTCTACGTCGGCGGCAACGGCGGCTTCCAGCCGGCGCACGCGCAACTGCTCGCGAGCGACCTCGACGACGAGACGCTGATCCGCTACATCGACCGCTACCTCATGTACTACATCCGCACCGCTGACCGACTGCAGCGCACCGCGCGGTGGATTGAGGACCTCGAGGGTGGCCTCGAGCACGTGCGCGAGGTCGTCGTGGACGACCGCCTCGGTCTCGCCGCGGAACTCGAGGCGGCCGTGGCGACCCACGTCGAGCACTACGAGGACGAGTGGGCGGCGACGCTCGCCGATCCCGAGCGGCTGCGCCGGTTCCGCTCGTTCGTGAACGCCCCGAACACGCCCGATCCGTCGATCGCCCGGGTCGCCGAGCGCGAGCAGTTCCGACCGGCGACCGCCGCGGAACGGGCCGACGGCCGGGCCGTGCTCATCGCAGGCGCCACGATCCCGATGCGGGAGGAGCTCGCATGACCGGGCGCGTCACGCTCGTGGGCGGCGGCCCCGGCGCCGCCGACCTGCTCACCGTTCGCGCCGTGCGCGCCCTCGCCGACGCGGACGTCGTGCTCGTCGACCGGCTCGCTCCCCACGAGGAGCTGGCGGCCCTGGCGCCGCGCGCCGAGATCGTCGACGTGGGCAAGACCCCCGGTCACCACGCCGTGCCCCAGCACGAGATCGAGGCGATGCTCGTGCGGTACGCGGCATCCGGCGCCCACGTGGTGCGCCTGAAGGGCGGCGACCCCTACGTGCTCGGCCGCGGCGGCGAGGAGGTGCTCGCCTGCCGGGCGGCGGGGATCCCGGTCGAAGTGGTCCCCGGCGTCTCGAGCGCGATCGCCGTTCCGGCGTCGGCCGGCATCCCCGTCACGCATCGCGACGTGAGCCGCCTGTTCACGGTCGTCTCGGGGCACGCCCCGCTCGGCGACGACGAGCTCGCCCACCTCGCGGGGCTCGGCGGCACCATCGTGGTGCTCATGGGCGTCGGCACGCTCCCCTCGCTCGCGGCCGGGCTCACCCGGCACGGCCTTCCGGCGGAGCATCCGGTCGCCGTCGTCGAACGCGGCTTCGGCCCCGAGCAGCGCACGACCGTCGGCACGCTGGCCGACATCGTCGCGACGGCCGCGCGAGCGCGGGTCGTCTCCCCCGCGGTGGTCGTCATCGGCGAGGTCGTTCGGCTCGCCCACGACGGCGAGACCGCTGCGTCCGAGACGATGGCCCGCGCGGCCGCGATGCCGGTGATCGCATGACGGATGCCACGGAGTGCCCGCCCGGCTTCCGGCCCGACCAGTTGGCGGGGTTCCGCATCGGAGTCACGAGCGACCGGCGCTCGGCCGACCTCATCGACGCCCTCGCGCGGCGCGGGGCGCAGGTGCTGCACGCGCCGACGCTGCGGATGGCGAACGCCGCGAGCGACGATCCCGTCATCGCCGACACCCGCGCGATCGTCGCCGCGCGACCCGAGGTGCTGCTCGCGACGACCGCCTACGGGGTGCGGCGCTGGTTCGAGGTCGCCGACTCGGCGGGACTCGGCGAAGACCTCGTCGACGCGCTGCAGGCGACCGCGATCCTGGTGCGCGGGCCGAAGGCGCGCGGCGGGATCCGCGCGGCGGGGCTGAACGACGTCGGCATGAGCGCCGAGGAGACGACCGAGTCGCTCATCGACGAGGTGCTCGACCGCTACCCGCCCGGGCTCACGATCGCGGTGCAGCTGCACGGCTTCCTGCAGGCCCACCAGCTCGATCGCCTGCGCGCCGCCCACGCCCGCGTGCTCACCGTCGAGCCGTACCGTTGGGTGGAGACCGACGCCGACGACGATCGGGTCGACCGGCTGATCGACGCCGCCTGCTCGGGCGGGCTCGACGCCATCACCTTCACGAGCGCACCCGCCGTGCACGCGCTGTTCGGCGCCGCCGAGGCGCGCGGCCGGTACGACGAACTCGTCGACGCGATGTGCGGGCCCGTCGTCGCCGCGGCGGTCGGTCCGGTGACGGCGGCGCCCCTCCTCGACGCGGGCATCACGCCGATCCAGCCCGAACGCTTCCGCATGGGCGCCCTCATCCGCCTCGTCTGCGAACACCTCGAGCAGTCGCGCGTGCTGCGCCTCGAGACCCGTCACGGGCTGCTCGCCCTCCGCGGGGCGGTGCTCGAGATCGACGACCGGCGGGTGCCGCTCGCGCCCGTCGCGCTCGCCCTGCTGCGCGCGCTCGTGCTCGCCCACGGCGCCGTCGTCGCCCGCGACCGGCTCGCGTCGGGGCTGCCCGGCACGGGCGACCTGCACGCCCTCGAGGTCGCGCTCAGCCGCCTGCGGCAGACGATCGGGGTGCCCGGGCTCATCGCCACCGTGGTCAAGCGCGGGTATCGGATCGATGTCTGAGCTCCGCCTCACACGCCGCTCGGCGCCGGGTGAGCACCTCGAGACGAGGCGTTCACGGGCGGCACGACCGGCGGAAACACCCGCTCCGTAGCGTCGGCCGCACGAGTTCCGCGCACCACCGACCCCGCCGGAGGCACCGATGACCGACACCGTCAGCACCGAGCAGCACCAGCCGGATCCCGCGACCGCCACGACCGCGGCCCCCGCCAAGGCCCCCGCGCTCGCGATGCGGCCGGGCCGCTGGATCGACCACTGGGATCCGGAGGACCACGAGCAGTGGCAGACCGAGGGGCGCGCCATCGCCCGCCGCAACCTCCGCTGGTCGATCTTCGCCGAGTTCCTCGGCTTCGTGATCTGGCAGCTCTGGTCGATCGTCGCCGTGACCCTGCCCCGCGCCGGATTCGAGCTCTCCACCGGTGAGATCTTCTGGCTGATCTCGATCCCGAGCCTCGTCGGCGCGACGCTGCGCATCCCCTACTCCTTCCTCGTGCCGCTCGTCGGCGGCCGCAACTGGACGATCATCTCGGCGGGGCTGCTGCTCGCCCCGGCGATCGCCCTCGCCGTCTGCGTCGGAAACCCCGAGACGCCCTTCGGCGTGCTCCTCGGAGCCGCCGCCCTCGCCGGCTTCGGCGGCGGCAACTTCGCGAGCTCGATGTCGAACATCACGTACTTCTACCCGCAGCGCGAGAAGGGCTGGGCGCTCGGACTCAACGCCGCGGGCGGCAACCTCGGCGCCGCCGTCGCCCAGTTCGTCGTGCCGATCATCATCACGGTCGGTGCGGGGGCTGCCCTCGACCTGCCGCTCGCCGGCTGGATCTGGGTGCCGTTCATCCTCGTCGCGATGGTCGGCGCGTGGCGCAGCATGGACAACCTCTCGAACGCGAAGGCCGACCTCGCGGGTTCGGCGGCGGCCCTCAGGGAGCCGCACCTCTGGGTGCTGTCGCTGCTCTACATCGGCACCTTCGGCTCGTTCATCGGATTCGCGAGCGTGTTCCCGAAGCTCATCGTCGACCAGTTCCCCGAGTTCGGGGTGATCGAGGTCGGCGGCACGTCGATCGGGCTCGCCTTCCTCGGGGCGCTCGTCGGTTCGCTGGCGCGCCCGTACGGCGGTCGTCTGGCCGACCGCTTCGGCGGCGCCCGCATCACGATGTGCGCCTTCGCGGCGATGGCCGCGATCACGCTCGCGGTCGTCCTCGCGCTTCCGGTCACGGGGTTCTGGGGATTCCTCGGCCTGTTCCTGCTGCTCTTCGCCGCGGCGGGCGCCGGCAACGGCTCGACCTACCGGATGGTGCCGATCGTCTTCGCGCTGCGCGCCTCGGGCGACCAGAGCGCACGCGCACGCAAGGCGGCCGCGGCGCTCGGCCTGATCTCGGCGATCGGCGCGTACGGCGGCTTCCTCATCCCCCAGGCGCTGAACCTCTCGTTCCAGGCGACGGGCGGCTACGCGGGCGCCTTCCTCGGCTTCGTCGCCGGCTACGCCGTGCTCCTCGTCCTGACCGCCCTCGTCTACGTGCGCCCCGGCCGGGCGCGCGCGCAGCAGATCTGAATCGAGCACGGATGCCACGAGCCTCAGTCGACACCCACTGCCCGTATTGCGCGCTGCAGTGCGCGATGACGCTCGGCGAGCCGGATGCCTCGGCGTCGCCCTCGTCGACGGCGCCGGTGAGCGTCACCGCTCGCGACTTCCCGACGAATCGCGGGGGCCTCTGCAAGAAGGGGTGGACCTCCGCCGAACTGCTCGGCACCGCCTCGCGGCTGCGGGTGCCGCTCGTGCGTGGCGCGGACGGCGAGCTCGCGGAGGCGAGCTGGGACGAGGCGCTCGATCTCGTCGCGAGTCGGCTGCGAGGCATCCGCGACGAGTACGGCGCCGACGCCGTCGGCGTCTTCGGCGGCGGCGGGCTCACGAACGAGAAGGCCTACCTGCTCGGCAAGTTCGCGAGGCTCGCCCTCGGGACGAGCCGAATCGACTACAACGGCCGCTACTGCATGTCGTCGGCCGCCGCCGCGGGCAACCGGGCCTTCGGCGTCGATCGGGGGCTGCCGTTCCCGGTCGAGGACCTGGACGCGGCCGATACCGTCCTCCTCCTCGGGTCGAACGTGGCGGCGACCATGCCCCCCTTCATCGGGCACCTCGCCGGCGCGCAGTCCGCCGGCGGGCTCGTGGTCGTCGACCCGCGCCGCACCGCGACCGCGCGACTGACCGACGACGGGCAGGGCCTCCACCTGCAGCCGGCGCCCGGCACCGACCTCGTGCTGCTCCTCGGCCTCATCCACCAGGTCGTCGCCGAGCGGCTCGTCGACGCCGACTACCTCGAACGGCGCACGATCGGGTACGCGGCGCTCCGGCGGTCGGTGTCGAGCTGGTGGCCGGAGCGCGTGCAGTCGGTCACCGGCGTGCCCGCGACGGCGCTGCGGCGCCTCGCCCGGCGCCTCGCCGCCGGCGGAAACACGTTCATCCTCACCGGGCGCGGCGTCGAGCAGCACGTCGACGGCACCGACACCGCCACGGCCGCGATCAACCTCGCGCTGCTGCTGGGGCTTCCCGGGCGCCCCGGCAGCGGCTACGGCACGCTGACCGGTCAGGGCAACGGGCAGGGCGGGCGCGAGCACGGGCAGAAATGCGATCAGCTGCCCGGATACCGCAAGATCACCGACCCGGCCGCACGCGCCCACGTGGCCCGCGTCTGGGGCGTCGAGCCCGAGGCGATCCCCGGCCCGGGGCTGCCCGCGGTCGAGCTGCTGCAGTCGCTCGGCCGCGACGGCGGCGTGCGAGCACTCCTCGTGCACGGCTCGAACCTCGTCGTCTCCTCGCCGAACGTCGCCGCGGTGCGCGACGGGCTCGCCTCGCTCGAGCTGCTCGTGGTCTGCGACTTCGTGCGCTCGGAGACGGCGGCGCTCGCCGACGTCGTGCTGCCCGTGCGCCAGTGGGCCGAGGAGGAGGGCACGATGACCTCGCTCGAAGGACGCGTGCTGCGACGACGCCGGGCGATCGAGCCGCCCGAGGGCACGCGCGACGAGCTCTGGGTGCTGGCCGAGCTCGCCCGGCGGCTCGAATGCCCGGCGACGTTCGACACCGATCCCGAACGGGTCTTCGAAGAGCTGAGGCTCGCGTCGGAGGGCGGCCTCGCCGACTACTCGGGCATCGACTACGCGATGCTCGATCGGGGCGAGGCCGCGTACTGGCCGTTCCCGCGTGGCGGCACCGGCACCCCGCGGCTCTTCGACGAGCGCTTCGCGCACGCCGACGGCCTGGCCAGGCTCGTGCCGGTCTCGGTGCGCCCGGCCGTGCTCGAGGGCCCCGCCCCCGACGAACTCACCCTCGTGACCGGTCGGCTGCTCGAGCACTACCAGAGCGGGGCGCAGACGCGGCTCGTGCCCGAGCTGCTCGCCGCCGAGCCCGAGTTGCGTGCGTCGATCCACCCCGCGACCGCCGAACGGCTCGGCATCGCCGACGGCGAGCTCGTCGAAGTCGAGAACGCACGCGGTCGCGTCTGCTGCCCGGCGCTGCTCACGACCGAGGTGCGGGTCGAGACGGTGTTCCTGCCGTTCCACTTCGGCGACGACCGGGCGGCGAACCTCTTGACGAGCGACCTCGTCGACCCCGTGTCGGCCATGCCCGAGTTCAAGACGAACCGCGTGCGGCTGCGCCCCGCTGCCCGCCCCGCAGGCCGCCTCGCAGAAGCCGGAGCCCCGATATGACCGTGCAGCGCATCGTCCTCCTCGGGTACGGACCGGTCGGCGCACGCTTCGTCGAGGAGCTGCTGCCGGCCGTCGCCGATGGCTCGCTCGAGCTGACGGTCGTCGGCGGTGAGCCGGTCGAGGCGTACAACCGCGTGCTCGTCGCCGAGTACGCGGTCGGCGGCACCGAGCTCGACGCGATGCTCGTCGGCGATCGGGCGGCGGCCGAGGCCGCCGGCGTCAGGATGCGGCTCGGCGTCACCGCCCGCGCGATCGACCGCGACGCCCGCACGGTCAAGCTCGAGACGGGCGAGCACCTCGGCTACGACCGGCTCGTGCTCGCGACGGGCGCCCGCGCGAACGTGCCGACCCTCGACGGCGTCGAGCGCCGCAGGCGCGACCTCGTCTCGCTCGAGAAGTACGCCGACGCGCTCGTCGGCCGTGACGACGAACTGCCGGCGGGCATCACGGCATTGCGCGACCTCGCCGACGCCGAACGGGTGCTCGCGGCGGTGCGCTCGCGGCGCCGGATCATCGTGCTCGGCGCCGGCGTACTCGGGCTCGAACTGGCGCTCGCCGCCGCGCACGCGGGCGCCGAGGTCTGCGTCGTGCACCACGGACCGCACCCGATGCCCCGCAACCTCGACCGCGGCGCCGGGCTCGTGCTCCGTGCCGGGCTCCGACGCACCGGTGTCACCGTCGTCGCGAACTCGCGCGCCGAGGCGGTCGGCTTCCGCGACGAGGCCGACGGCTCACGATCGTTCGACCAGCTCGTCACGGCCGACGGCAAGCAGCTCCGGGGCGACCTGCTCGTGCTCTCGTGCGGCGTCGGCGCCCGAACCGAGCTCGCGACCCTCGCCGGGCTCCGCACCGCGTCCGGCATCGTCGTGAACCCGTGGCTCGCCTCCTGGAGCGACCCCGCGGTCTTCGCCATCGGCGACTGCGCGCAGGTCGTCGAACGCACCGAGGAGAACTCGCTCGAACGCACCCTGCCCGGCGCCCCGTCCGGTCTCATCGGACCCGGCTGGCGGCAGGCCGACTGGCTCGCGGCGAGCTTCGCGGCCGAGGCCCGCGGCGAGGCATCCGCCGATTCGATCGCCGGCGGCGCCGGCCCCTCGTCACACGGCGAGCGCACTGCGCCGCCCGCCGAACGCGAGCCGATCGTCATGCTGAAGGCCGAGCACCTCGATGTCGTCGCGGTCGGCGACGTCGGGCCCGAGCCGTGGGACGAGGACCCCAGGAACCCGCAGCGCCGGGTGGCCCAGTGGGCCGACCCCGAGCACCACCGTTACGTGAAGATGGTCACCGAGGGCGGGGTGCTCACGGCGTTCGCGAGCGTCGGGATGCCCCGCACCGCCGCCGAGCTGACCCTGCTCTTCGAGCGCCGGGCCGAACTGCCGGCGGACCGCTCCCTGCTCCTCCGCTTCGACGGACCCGACGACGACCCGACGGCGTCGGGCGACGCGTTCGCCCCCACCGCGACCGTGTGCTGGTGCAACGGCGTCACGGTGGAGCGCATCGAGGCCGCGGCGGCGAGCGGCAGCACCACGGTCGAGTGCGTGGGGCGCGACACCCGCGCCGGCACCGGCTGCGGCGGCTGCAAGGGGCGGATCGCCGAGGTGCTCGCGCGCGCGGCGGCAGGAGCGAACGACGTCGCACCCATCGGCGAGCCCGACGACGCCACCAGTCTCACGGGCTGATCGTCGCGGGACGCACCCGCCGGTTGTCGCGCACGCCCGAATGCGTCGCCCCGACGCGCCTACGCCGTGATCCGGTGCGCAGCGTCGGCGGCCGCCCGATAGCGTTCGAGCACGAGCGCGACGAGTTCAGCGGGAGCCGGCTCGCCGGGCAGGAGTAGCGGGTCCGCCACGACCTCGGCCCCCGAGGTCGCCGCCGCGTCGGAGAATGCGCCGGGCGCCAGCAGGTAGGGGACGACCGCGATCCGCTCCCCCGGGTGCACCTCGCGGATCATCTCGATCGCGTCGGGCAGCCGCGGGATCGCCGCGGCGATGAACCCGACCGTGACCGAGCGGCCGAGCCTGAGGCCCAACCGGCGAGCCGTCTCGAAGCACTCCCGGACTGCGCGGGGATCGTTCGAGCCCGCGGCGGCGAGCACGACGGCGTCGTCGCGCTCGAGGCCCGCGAGCGCGAGCCGGCGCGCGAGCACCTCGACGATGCGGTCGTCGGGCCCGAGCGCCTCGGCCAGTCCCGCATCCGCTCCGAGCCGTTCGAGCCCGAGCGAGAGCCCGGTGCGCACGTGGAACCCCGCCGACAGCACGAGCGGCACGATCACCGGCGCGGGGCCGCCGCCGACGAGGCCGACCGCGAGGTCGCCGTCGCGGGCGTCGACGAAGCTGATGGCGACGTCGAGTTCGGGCCTGGCCGAGGCGACGCCGTCGACGAGGCGCATGATCGCCTCCCGGTTGGCCCCGGATGGCGCGCCGTGCGTCACCGCGACGAGGCGGAGCGGCATCGATGCGGAGTCGAGCGGGGCCGGAACTGCACTCGTGACCATGCTCCGACCCGCGCTCTCCGGCGGGGGAATCGGTGGTGCCCGCCGATTCGACGGTATGGAGCGGGTGTTACGGGGCGGCGAGCCGGATGTTTCGGGCGCGTGAAGAACGCCTCACGCGCTCGCGCCGTCGGGCCCGTCTGCGAGCAGCTCGGGCCGCACGCGGCGGGTGCGTTCGAGCTGCTGCTCGTGCCGCCAGGCCGCGACCGCGCCGTGGTTGCCCGAGCGCAGCACCGGCGGCACCTCGAGGCCCCGCCACTCGGCGGGCTTCGTGTAGCTCGGATACTCGAGCAGGCCGTTCTCGTGCGACTCCTCGACGAGCGACTCGGGGTTGCCGACCACGCCGGGCACGAGACGGCCCGCCGCCTCGATCATCGCCATGACGGCGACCTCGCCGCCGTTCAGCACGTAGTCGCCGAGCGAGATGAGCCGCACGCGCATGCGCGTCGAGTAGTGGTCGACGACGCGCTGGTCGATGCCCTCGTAGCGTCCGCAGGCGAACACGAGGTGCTGCTCTTCGGCGAGTTCACGGGCGATCGCCTGCGTGAACGGCTCGCCGGCGGGCGAGGGCACGATGAGCAGGGCATCGGATGCCTCGTCGCCGACGATCGAGTCGAGGGCCTCGCCCCACGGCTCGGGCTTCATGACCATGCCCGCACCGCCGCCGTACGGCGTGTCGTCGACGGTGCGGTGTCGGTCGCGCGTGAAGTCGCGCAGGTCGTGCGCGGTGACCTCGAGGAGGCCGGACTCGCGCGCCTTGCCGAGGAGCGACAGGTCGAGCACCGAGAAGAACTCGGGAAAGATCGTGACGATGTCGACGCGCATCGGCAGGCCCTACTCGGCGGGCGCGTCGCCGTCGCCGGCGGGCGCGGCCGCGTTATCGGCCGACGCGCTCTCGGCGAGCTCCTCGAAGAGCCCGGCCGGCGGGGTGACCGTGAGGGTGCCTGCGGCGAGGTCGACCTCGGGCACGATCGCGGAGACGAACGGCACCATGACGTCGCGACCGCCGGGACGCTCCTCGTCGACGCGGACGATCAGAAGGTCTTGCGCGGGAAGGTGCTCGACGTGGACGACCTCGCCGATCCGGCCGCCGTCGCGGAGCACGGCGAGCCCGATGAGCTGGTGGTCGTACCAGGCGTCGTCTTCAGGATCCTCGTCGTCGACCTGGTCGACCCAGAGGATGGCCTTCAGCAGGGTCTCGGCCGCGGTGCGATCGTCGACTCCCTCGAAGAACCCGACCGGCTGCCCGTTGTACCAGCGCACCTCGCGGAGCGTCAGGTGCCGGCCGTGCCACGGCGAGTCCTTGGGGACCTGCAGCGAGAACACCGCGCCGGGGACGAAGCGACGCTCGGGGTCGTCGGTGTAGAGCTCGAGCTTGATCGCGCCCTTCAGACCGTGCGCCTTCGTGAGGCGCCCGACCCGGAGCTGCGTACCCGGTGAGTCGGCCACGTCAGTCGTCGGTGTCGACGACGTCGACACGCACACGGCGGCCATCGGCCAGCGCGGTCACGAGCGTGCGGAGCGCCTTGGCCGTGCGGCCGGCGCGTCCGATGACGCGACCGAGGTCCTCGGGGTTCACGTGAACCTCGAGGACCTCGCCGCGTGCGCTCGACGCGGAGACGACCTTCACGTCGTCAGGGTGATCGACGATCCCCTTGACGAGGTGTTCGAGCGCGGACTGGAGCAAGGCTTACGCCTCGTCCGTCGCGGTCTCCGCAGCCTCGGCCTCGGCCTCGGCGGGGGCCTCTTCGGCCTTGGGTGCCGGCTTCTCGGCCTTGGGCTTCAGCACCGGCTTCTTCTTCTCGTCGGCGACGAACTCGACCTTGGCGGCCTTCGTCTGCACCGTCGAGACGGCGTTCGCGTCGCCCTTGAACTTGCCCCAGTCGCCCGTGAGCTTGAGGATGGCGGTGACCTGCTCGGTCGGCTGCGCGCCGACGGAGAGCCAGTACTGGGCACGCTCCGAGTCGACCTCGATGAACGAGGGCTGCTCGGTGGGGTGGTACTTGCCGATCTCCTCGATCACACGACCGTCGCGCTTGGTGCGCGAGTCGGCGACGACGATGCGGTAGTACGGCGCACGGATCTTGCCGAGACGCTTGAGACGGATCTTGACAGCCACGATTCTCCTGAATGTGTAGAAAGGTTGAACCGATCGCCTGGAGCGTGGGGTGCACACCCGGCGGAAGCTCGAAATGGTCGGACCACGGCCTGATAGAGGGTCGGGCGGCGATCCAACCCCCTATTCTGCCAGATTCGGCGGGCGCCCGCGAACCGGGGCAGCGTCGGCGCGTCAGTGCAGCCCCGCCATCCAGCGCTCGATGCCGTCGGCGTCGATGGGCAGCCCCGCCGAGAGCACCTCGCTGCCGTCGGCGGTGACCACGAGGTCGTCCTCGAGGCGCACCCCGACGCCGCGGAGCTCGGGCGGAAGCGTCTCGTCGAAGGCGTGGAAATAGAGCCCCGGCTCGACGGTCAGCACCATGCCGGGGCGCATCTTCGCCCCCTGGTAGGCCGCGTGGCTCGCCGTCGAGCAGTCGTGCACATCGATGCCGAGGTGGTGCCCGACCCCGCACACGATGTAGCGACGGTGCTGCTGCCCGCCCGGCGAGAGCGCCTCGTCGACCGAGACGGGCAGGAGGCCCCAATCGGCGAGCCCGCGGGCGAGCACCTCCATGCAGGCCGTGTGGAAGTCGGCCCAGTCGCGACCCGGCCCGACCGCCGCGAGGCCCGCGCGGTGCGAACGCTCGACGAGGTCGTGGACCTCGCGCTGCGCCGTACCGAACCGCCCCGAAGCGGGCAGGGTGCGCGTGACGTCCGCGGTGTAGCCCGAACGGCGTTCGACGCCGAGGTCGAGCAGCAGCAGGGCCTCGGGGTCGACCTCGCACTCCGCACGCACCCAGTGCAGGATGGGCGCGTGCGCGCCGGACCCGACGATCGACGCGTAGCCCACCCCGGCCCCGAAGGTGCGCGCGTGCCGATCGAAGGTGCCCTGGAGCCAACGCTCGCCGCCGAGGCGCACCGCCTGCGGGATCTCGAGCGCGGTCGCGGCGAACCCGTCGACCGTCGTGTCGACGGCCGCACGCAGCTCGGCGAGCTCCCAGTCGTCCTTGATCATGCGGAGCTCGGCGAGCACCCGGTCGAGCTCCACCGAGCGGGGGCGGGCGCCGAGCGCAGCGGCGGGGCCGGCCGCGGTGGGCGTGCCGGCCAGCAGGGCGTCGCCGGGCAGTTCGAGCTCCTCGAGGCGCCGGGTGCGCACGCCGAGCGCGTCGCCGTACTCGCGGAGGCCGGGCATCGGGCCGACCCAGAGCTCGCCCCGGAGCGGATCCGCGAAGAAGCCGGAGTCGCCCGGACGGAACGGCGCGGGCAGGTAGAGCGTCGCCTCGTGGCCGCCCGCGACCGGTTCGAGCACGAGCACCGCATCGTCGATCGCGGCGCCGACGAGCCAGAGGAAGTCGCTGTCGGCGCGGAACTCGTACGCGTTGTCGTTCACGCGCATGGGCGCCCGGCCCGCGGCGATCGCGAGCACGCGCCCCGGCAGCGCCTCCCCCAGTCGCGCCCGGTGCCGAGCGGCGGCGCCTGAGGCGCCCGACGGGACGACGGGCGTGCGATCGGCCTCGCCCCAGCCCTGGAGCATCCATTCGCTGAAGCCGGTCGCCTCGGCGAGCCGCGGCATGCGCGGATCGGGCTCGGCCGCCTGCGGCATCGATCGTGCGGGCGGCGCCGCCGCTGCGGGCGCGGCGAGTTCGGCGACGGCGTCGGGGGCGTCATTGGTGGTCATCGGGTCTCCTCCCGGCCCGCGGTGCGCGGGCCATCCGTTGCTGGTGCCATGCCGAGGCGCACCTCGAGGGCGGTGAACAGTCGCTCGGCGACGTCGCCCTGGTGCAGGCCGTCGTGCTCGAACTCATTGGTGATCCACGCTTCGAGGGCGCCGACGCGTGCGGCCGTCTCGAGCGAGAGGCCCGCATCGACGTACATGTCGTCGTGGTAGACGGCCGCCTGGACGGGCACCTCGTTCGCGGCGAGACGCGGCAGGTCGTAGAGCGCGATCGGCACGCGGGATTCGGCGAGCAGCTCGACTCCGCGCCGGAAGCCGCGCAGCGCCCGGATCTCCTCGAACATCCACGGGAACACCATCTCACCGGTGAAGCGCAGCGGCCGCGCCGCGGGGTCGAAGTCGGGATGGGCGGTCCTGGCCCGCTCCGCCGCCCACCCGGTCGGCCCCTCTCCGTAGATGCTCTCCTGCAACGCGATGAACAGCGGATTGCGCTCGAAGCCCGTGAGCTGCTGCGCCTCGGCGAGGAAGGTCGTGGACAGGCGCGTCTCCGAGGCATCCGCCCACGCTTCGTCGAACACCCAGTGCACGCGGTCGAAGCCGACCACCATGCCGAAGTCGAAGCCGAGCGTCTGGAGGCGGTGCACCGTCAGCCGGTCGCCGTCGGGCAGCCGGACGTCGCTCGCGGCGAGGTGATCGGCCACCGCGGCGACGCGTTCGCCGAGGTGCGGGAACCTCCGCTCGAAGCGGAGGTTCTTCGCGCGGACGCGCGGGAAGGTGCGCGCGTAGACCGCATCGGCCGAGGGGTCGAGCGACGGCAGTCCTCCGGCGATCGCCGCGGCGACGATCGCCTCAGGGGCGACCGAGAGGTAGTGGAGCGTGAGGAATCCGCCGTAGCTCTGGCCGAGCGTCCACCAGCGCTCGCCGCCATAGTGGGTCGTGCGCACCGCCTCGAGATCGCGCACGATCGAGTCGGCGCGGTGCAGGGCGAGCCGGCGGGCCTGCTCGGCCGCCGGCATCCCCGCGAAGGCCTCGCCGTCGAGCGGTGTGGAGCGCCCCGTCCCCCTCTGGTCGGGCAGCACCACGCGGAACCGCTCGAGCGCGGCCGCGAGGAAGCCGTCGCGGCCGGTCGGCCGGGGAGACTTGCCGCCCGGTCCGCCCTGCAGGTAGACGAGCAGCGGCAAGCGCTCGTGCGCGCGTCGGGCGTCGACGAGCTCGCGCGAGAACACCCGGATCGTCTCGCCCTCGGGGTCGTCCCAGTCGAGCGGGACGTCGGTCCAGAGGTCGCGGGCGACGACGTCCCGACCGACGAGGTAGCCGGAGCCGCTCATCGTGCCGCCGTCCTCACGCGGGAGTCGAGCACGGCGTAGAGCAGGTCGACGACGAGGTTCGCGACGACGACGAAGACGCCGCCGAGCAGCACGATCGCGATCACGACGGGGCGGTCCTGCATCGCGACGCTCGTCACGGCGAGACTGCCGACGCCGAGCAGGCCGAACACCTGCTCGATGACGATCACGCCGCCGAGCATGAGGCCGATGTCGATGCCGAGCTGCGTCACGAGCGGCGGCATCGCGCTGCGGAACGCGTGCGTGTAGGTGATCCGGCGCTCGGTGAGGCCCTTCGCCCGAGCGGTGCGGATGTAGTCCTGGCCGAGCACCTCGAGCATCTGACCTCGGGTGAGGCGCGCGTACACCGCCGCGACGACGAGCGCGAGCGTCGTCCACGGCAGGATCAGGTGCCACGCCCAACCGAGCGGGTCCTGTGCGAACGGCACGTACCCGCCGGGCGGGAACAGGGTCACGCCGGCCTTCGTCGGCAGGAAGTACAGCAGGAAGAGCGCCATCATGCCGAGCACGAAGGTCGGGAAGCTGATGCCGACGATGGCGAAGCCCTGCCCGAAGCGGTCGCGCAGGCTCCCCGGGTGCTTCGCCGAGGCGATGCCGATCGGGATGCCGATTGCGAGCCACAGCACGACGGCGCCGAACACGAGCGACATCGTGACCGGGATGCGCGCGTACAGGAGGTCGGAGACCGGGAGCCCCGAGCGGTACGAGAAACCGATGTCGCCGCGGAGCAGGTTGCCGACGAAGTTCAGGTACTGGACGTAGATCGGCTGGTCGAGACCCAGTTTCACCCGGATCTGGGCCATCAGCTCCTCGGTCGCCTTGTCGCCCGCGATGATGCGGGCGGGGTCGGACGGCGAGACGTAGAAGAGCACGAACACGAACACGCTGAGCAGGAACAGGACGAGCAGGCCGAAGCCCACGCGCGAGAGGATGAAGCGGGTCATGCGCCCTTGCCCCCCTTCGATGCGGCGGGGTCGAGCGCATCGCGCAGGCCGTCGCCGAGCAGGTTGAATGCGAGTGTCAGGGCGAGCAGGGCGCCGCCGGGCACCACGACCATCCACCACGCGATGAGGTAGAGCGAGCCGTTCGCCGCATCGGCGAGCATGTTGCCCCAGCTCGGCGTCGGCGGCACGATGCCGAGTCCGAGGAAGGAGAGCGTCGCCTCGAACACGATCGCCGACGGGATCATGAGCGTGGTGTAGACGATGATCGGCACGACGAGGTTCGGCAGGATGTCGCGGAACATGATCGAGGTGCGCGAGGCACCGAGCGAGCGCGCCGCCTCGACGAACTCGCGGTGGCGCAACGCCATGACCTGGCCCCGGATGACCCGGGCGAGGCCCGTCCAGCTGAAGAAGACGATCACGGCGATCGAGAGCGGCAGGCTCGGCCCGAGCACCGCGACGAGCGCGATCGCGCAGAGCAGGAACGGCACGCTCATGACGAGGTCGGTGATGCGGCTGAGGACGGTGTCGACCGGGCCGCCGAAGAAGCCGGCCACGACGCCGACGACGACCCCGATCATCGAGGCGGCGATCGAGGCGACGACGCCCACGAGCAGCGACACCTGCGCACCGTAGGCGAGTCGGACGAGCACGTCGCGGCCGAGCTGGTCGGCACCGAGCAGGAACTCCGCTGAGGGGCCGACCGGGATTCCGGACGGGCTGAGCCCGGTGTCGCGGAACTGCTCTGTCGGGCCGTGGCCCGTCCACGCGGCGACGAGCGGCGCCCCGATCGCGAAGGCGACGATCAGCAGGATGACCGCGATCGAGCCGATGCTCGCCGGGTCGCGGCGCAGCCGCGCGAAGGTCAGCGACCAGGAACCGCGCAGTTGCACGTCCGCGGCGTTGCGCGCTGCGATCGCCGCGGTCTTCGGCGTCGCGAGCCGCGGCGCCGGTGGCTTGGAGGTCGAGAGGCTCATCGACGCGCCCCCTCGATCGCCCGCTCGGGCAGGAGCACCGGCGCGGGTCCCGCCTCCCTGGGCCGGGCGGCGCGAACGAGCCGTCGCCGGGCCGGCGTGCGCGGGATCTCGGGTGCGGCCGCCGCGAGCAGTCGCTTCGTGAACGGCTGCTGCGGGTCACGGTAGAGCCGATCCGCGTCGTCGAGTTCGATGATGCGTCCGCCCTCCATCACCGCGATGCGGTCGCAGACATGGCGCACGACCGACAGGTCGTGCGAGATGAACAGGTAGGTGAGCCCGAGCGTGCGCTGCAGCTCGTCGAGGAGGTTCAGCACCTGCGCCTGGATCGACACGTCGAGCGCGGAGACGGGCTCGTCGAGGATCACGAGCTCGGGCTTCAGCGCGATCGCGCGGGCGATGCCGATGCGCTGGCGCTGGCCGCCCGAGAACTGCGACGGGAAGCGGTTGTAGTGCTCGGGGTTGAGACCGACGAGTTCCATGAGTTCCTGCACCTCGGCGCGACGCTCCGCGCCCGAGGCGAGCCCGTGGATCCGGAACGGGTCGCCGATGATCGAGCCGACCCGGCGTCGCGGATTGAGCGAGCCGAACGGATCCTGGAACACGACCTGGACGCGACGCCGGAGCGAGCGCCACTCGCGCCGGCCGAGCGTCGAGAGCTCGTGCCCGTCGAAGGTCACGGTGCCCGCGGTCGGCGCGACCAGCCCGGCGATCGCGCGAGCGAGCGTCGTCTTGCCGCAGCCCGACTCGCCGACCAGCCCGAGCGTCTCACCGCGGCGGACCTCGAGCGTGATGTCGTCGAGCACGACGCTGGCCGGGCCGCGCCGCTGCGGGAACGCGAGCCGCAGCGACTCGACGCGGACGATCGAGGCGTCGGCGGCCGGGTCGTCGGAGCGGGCCTCGACCGCGGGCGGCAGTTCGGGCGCCGGCGGTTCGCCGGGTTCTCCCTCGAGCCAGCACGCGACCTCGGTGCCGTCGTCGTAGCGGCGGAGCGGCGGCCGCTCCGAGCAGATCGACATCGCATCGGGGCATCGGGAGGCGAATGCGCAGCCCGACGGCGGTGCGAGCAGGCTCGGCGGCCGACCGGCGATCGGCACGAGCGGGGTGCCCGGTTCGCGGTTGAACGCGGAGGATCGGAGCAGGCCGGCCGTGTAGGGGTGCGCGGGCGAGCAGAGCACGTTCGCGCTCTCGCCGAGCTCCATGCGCCGCCCCGCATACATGACCATGACGCGGTCGGCGACGCGGGCGAGCACCCCGAGGTCGTGGCTGATCATCACGACGGTCGCCCCGAACTCGCGCCGCATCTCGTCGAGCAGGTCGAGGATCTGCGCCTGCACGGTGGAGTCGAGCGCGGTGGTGGGCTCGTCGGCGATGATGAGGGCTGGGCCGAGCGAGAGGGCCATCGCGATCATCACGCGCTGGCGCATCCCGCCCGAGAACTGGTGCGGGTACGCGTCGAACCGCGCCGCGGCGTCGGGGATGCGGACGCGTTCGAGCAGCTCGATCGCCCGCGCCTTCGCAGCCTGCTGCGAGATCTTCTCGTGCGCCCGGATCTGCTCGACGATCTGCCAGCCGACGGTGTACTGGGGGTGCAGGCTCGAGAGCGGGTCCTGGAAGATCATGCCGATCTCACGGCCGCGCACCGAGCGCATCGCCTCGTCGTCGAGTGCGAGCAGGTTGCGACCGCGGAAGTCGACGGTGCCGCTCGTGCGCGCACCGGCGACGAGGCCCATGATCGACTGCACCATCACGGACTTGCCCGAGCCCGACTCGCCGACGATGCCGAAGAACTCGCCCTCGTGCACGGTGAAGGAGACGTCCTGCACGGCGTGCACCGTGCCGTCCTCGGTGGGGATGTCGACGACGAGATTCGAGACCTCGAGAAGCGCCATTGCGTGGTCCTTTCCTCCGAGCGGGGGGGGGGGCCCCCCCCCCCCCCCCCCCCCCCGGGCGGGTGTAGAAGCTACAGAAGCCACCCCGAACCCCACCGCGTGCCGCCCCCGCGAGCCGGCCGTGGGGGGGGCCGTGCCCCCCGCGGGGGGGGCGGGCCCCCGGGCGGCCCGCCCCACGGTTCATGGATGACTCGTGACCTGCGTCAGCCGTTCAGCCAGACGTTGGTCCAGTCCCCGTTCTGGCTCTGCGCGTACTCGACGAATCCGCCGACGCGCTCCGAGTGGTAGTTCGGCTTGAGCCGGTAGGCGATGCTCACCATCGGCGAGTCGGCCATGACCGCCTCGTCGACCTGGTGCCAGAGGTCGCCGGCCTCCTCGGGGGTCGTCGCCGCGAGCGCCTGCTCGGCGAGGGCGTTGGCCGCGTCGCTGTTGTAGTCGACGTAGTTGTAGCTCTGGTGCGTGCCATCGAAGACGAACTGCGGCTGGAAGACGCTGCGCGCGGCGCCGCCCTGCCAGTCGGGCGACCATCCGACGAGCGCGATGTCCCAGGCGCCGGTCGTGGCGTTCTCGGGGTTCGTCATGAAGTTCGCGTAGTAGTCGGTCGGCGGCACCGGGGTGAGCTCGACCGTGATGCCGGCGCGCTCGAGGCTCGCCTGCACCGTCTGCGCGATGTCGGGCTGGGTGCCCACGTTGCGGTACGGCAGCTTGAGGGTGATGCCGTCGGGGAACCCGGCCTCGGCGAGCAGCTGCTTCGCCTTCTCGGGGTCGCCCTTGCCGTCGTTCGCGGGGTACGGGTCGTACTCCTCGTAGCCGAGGATGCCGGGCCCGAAGATGCCGTTGGTGACGCCGGCGAGCTCCTCGCCGCCCATCGTCTGGACGACCGCGGTCTTGTCGACCGCGTACTGCAGCGCCTGGCGCAGCTTCAGGTCGGCGAGCGCGCCGCCGTTGTTCGGCGACTTCGTGTTGATCCACATGAACTGGTCGACGCCGCCGTTCTCCATGGTGGAGAGCTTGTCGTCGTTCTGCGCCTTGAGCTGCTGGATGTTCGCGGGGCTCGGCGAGAGGTCGAAGAGCAGGTCGGCGGAGCCGGCCTGCAGCTGCTGCATCGCGGCGTCGCCCTCGACGCCCATCGTCATCTCGATCGAGTCGACGTAGGCCTTGCGCAGCGGGTCGCTGTCGGGGTTCCACGCCTCGTTGCGCTCGAGCACGAGCTTGGCGTCCGGCGTGTAGTCGGCGACCTTGTACGGGCCGGAGGAGACGAAGCTGCGACGGTACTCGGGCGAGTCGGGCAGCTCGTCGAGCGCCTCGATCGGCGCGGGGTCGGCCGCATCGAGCGACAGCATGAACGGGAAGTCGCTCGCGGGCTTCGTGAGCGTGAACACGACGGTGGTGTCGTCGGGCGTCTCGATGCCCGAGATGTCGGTGTTCTCGAGGTACTCGCGCATGGGATCGACCTCGGGGGCGACGGCGGCGAAGCCGGTGCAGAACTCCGCCATGCCCTCGATCAGACCGGTGAAGTACCCGGCGAGGGCGCCCGAGATGAGCGGGTTGCAGAGCCGCTTGATGCCGCGCTCCACGTCGGATGCGACGATCGCGCGCTCGCCGTCGGGGGCGCCCCAGGTGATGCCGTCACGCAGGGTGATGGTGTAGCTCAGCCCGTCGGCGCTGGGCTCGGGCACGGCCTCGGCGAGGTCGGGCTGCAGCACGATGCGCTCGGCGGCGTCGTTGCTCGCCGAATAGCTCAGCAGCGAGCGCGAGATCGAGCGCATGACGTTGTAGGTGGGCACGTACGCGACGAGCTGGGGGTCGAGGTGGTCGACGTCGCCGTTCGCGAGCACCTTGAGCGTGCCGCCGGCCTTGGGTTCACCTCCGCCCGCGGCGTCGTCGGACGATGGCGCGCACGCGGCCAGCGCGAACACCGTGGCGACGGTGAGGGCGGTGGCAGGCACGAGGAGCTTCCGGGACATCGGTCACCTTCGGGTTGATCCGAGCCGCGATACCGGTCAGCACCGCGGATCGCCGGCTGCGACGGGGGCCAGCGGCGCGCCCGGCCTCCGAAATGGGAGGGGCCGGGCGAACCTCGGACGCGCTTCGTCGAACAATCCGCGATGAGTAGCATATTACACATCACGCACTAGGATGTCGATATGACCGATGTCATCGCCGCCATGCGGGTCCTCGATGCGGCGGCGCTCCGCGCCCGCGTCGACCTCCCCCGCGCCATCCGAGCCCTCCAGCATGCGCTCCGAGCCGGGTTCGATCCCGACGACGATCCGCCGCGATCGATCGTCGACGTCCGGCACGGGCAGCTCCTGCTGATGCCGGCCGACCTCGGGCGCTACGCCGGGCAGAAGCTCGCGACCGTCGCTCCCGCGAACCCCGAGCGGGGCCTCGAGCGCATCCAGGCCGTCTACATCGTGCTCGACGCCGAGACCCTCTCGCCCGTCGCCCTCCTCGACGGCACCGAGCTCACGAACCTGCGCACCCCCGCCATGTCGGCCGCGATGCTCGACCTCGTGGCCGAGCCCGACGCGTCGAGCGTCGTCGTGTTCGGCACCGGCCCACAGGGCGTCCGCCACGTCGAGGCGATGCGCGCCATCCGCCCGATCGAGCGGGTGCGCTTCGTCGGCCGCGATCCGGAGCGGGCCGAACGCGCGGTGGCCGCATTCGCGGCATCCGGCCTCGATGTCGCCGTCGGCACCGCCGCCGACGTCGCCGACGCCGACCTCGTGGTGTGCGCGACGACCGCGCGCGAACCCCTCTTCGACGCCGCCCTCGTGCGCGAGGGCACCGCGCTCGTCGCGGTCGGCTCGCACGAGCGCGACGCGCGCGAGCTGCCCGGCGCGCTCCTCGGGCGCGCGCAGGTGATCGTGGAGACCGATCGGGTGGCGCGCACGGAGGCCGGGGATGTGATCCTGGCCGTCGCGGAGGGGCACCTCTCCCCCGGCGACGTCGTGCCGATGGCGCGGATCGCGACCGGGGACGTCGCCGTGGCGCGGGATCGTCCGCGGGTCGTGAAGACGTGCGGCATGGGCTGGCAGGACCTCGCGGTCGCACAGGCCGCGCTCGAGGAGGAGGGCGCGTGATGCGTTGGAGCACCGAGGACTGGCACACCGCCGGCGAACCGTTCCGGATCGTCGAGGGCGTCGCGACCGAGGGCCGGACCGTGGCCGAGCGGCGGGTGCACGCGATGACCGGCGAACCGGATGCCGTGCGCCGCTTCCTCTGCCTTGAGCCGCGCGGCCACGACGACATGTACGGCGGCTTCATCACGCCGCCCGACGACGACGGCGCCGACTTCGGCGTGCTGTTCTGGCACAAGGACGGGTTCTCGACCGCGTGCGGGCACGGCACGATGGCACTCGGCGCCTGGGCGGTCGCAAGCGGTCGCATCGCCGCACCCGACGACGGCGAGGCGGTCGTCACGATCGACGTGCCGAGCGGACGGGTGCAGGCGCGGGTGCAGCGCGAACACGGCCGCACGACGGGCGTCGTGTTCCGCAACGTCGCCTCCCGCGTCCTCGCGCGGGCGATCCCGCTCTCGACGAGCCGCGGCGAGGTGCTCGTCGACCTCGTCTTCGGCGGCGCCGTCTACGCGACGCTCCCTGCCTCATCGCTCGGGCTCGAGGTCGCCCCGGCCGACACGACCGAGCTCATCCGCCTCGGTCGCGAGATCAAGTGGGCGCTGAACGACCACCCCGCGGCGCGACTCGACGACGACCGCCTCTCGGGCGTCTACGGCACGATCCTCGTCGACGAGCTCGGCCGCACCGAGTCGGGCCCGTGGCAACGCAACGTGACGGTCTTCGCCGACGGCGAGGTCGACCGCAGCCCCTGCGGCTCGGGCACCGCCTCGCGCGTCGCCCTCCTCGCGCACACGGGCGAGCTCGCCGACGGCGAGACGCTGACGCACGACTCCATCATCGGCACCCGCTTCCTCGCCCGGGTCGCCGAGCGCACCGAGGCCGGAGTGATCCCCGAGGTCGCCGGCCAGGCGTACCGCGTCGGCCGCTGCGAGTTCGAGCTCGATCCGGCCGACCCGCTCGCCGAGGGCTTCAGCCTGCGCTGACCGCCCGCGCCCGTCGCCTCGTGCATCGCACGGATTCAGGAACACGAACGCCGCTCAGGACGATCCACGAGATTCCGTCCTGAGCGGCGTTCGTGTTCCTGAAACGGTGGGGTCACGGGTACGAACGACGACGACGGATGCCCCGGGGCCTCGCCCGCGGCATCCGTCGCCGTGTTCCGTGCTCAGTGCACGCCGGTGAGACTCCCCCACCCGCTCGAACGGCCCGCGGCGCTGCGCCGCTGCGGCACCCCCCAGGGGTTGTCGTCGCGGAGCGGCGCGGGCAGCAGCGCCTGCGGCGCGTTCTGGTAGGCGACGCCGCGCAGGAACCGGGTGATCGCCGCGGTGCCGACGCTCGTCGCGTCGCTCGTGGTCGCCGGGTAGGGTCCGCCGTGCTGCATCGCGCTCGTGACCGACACACCGGTCGGCCAGCCGCCGAACAGCACGCGGCCGCTCGTCTCGGCGAGCGCGTCGACGAGATCGGCGAGACCGCCGCCCGCGAGCTCGGCGTCGCTCGCATGCAGGGTCGAGGTGAGGTTGCCGGGGAACAGCTCGCGCTGCACCTCGGGCAACTCGGCTGCGTCGTCGTAGCGGACGATGATCGAGAGCGGGCCGAACGACTCCTCGAGCAGTTCGTCGCGGTGCTCGCGCAGGGTCGCGAGGTCGACCTCGACCACGGTGGGCGTCGCGAAACGCTGCTCGGCGTCGTCGACGCGCACCGCGCCCTCGGCGAGCACGGTGACGCCGGGGGCGCCGAGCACGGCGGTGCGGCGCTCCTCGAATGCGCGGCCGATACCCGGGTTCAGCAGGCGGTGCTCGGCGAGCGTGGCTGCGGTCTCGCCGACGGCGCCGAGCGCGGCCCCGCGCGGCACGAAGAGGAAGCCGGGCTTGGTGCACAGCTGCCCCGCCGATCCCGAGACCGACGCGAGGAAGCCCTGGAGAAGTTCGGGGTCCTCCGACACCGCGCCCGCCGTCGCGTAGACGGGGTTCACGCTGCCGAGCTCGCCGAAGAACGGGATGGGGCGCGGCCGCGACGCGGCGACGTCGGCGAGGAGCCGCCCCACATGCGTCGACCCGGTGAAGGCGCCGGCGCGGATGCGGTCGTCCTTCAGGAGCGCGACCCCCGCCTGCTGCCCCGCGACCACCTGGAAGACGCCGTCGGGCATGCCCGCCCCGGCGAGCGCGGCGGCGACGACCTCGCCGGTGCGCCGCGAGAGCTCGGGATGCCCCGAGTGCGCCTTCACGATGAGGGGGCACCCGGCCGCGAGCGCCGCGGCCGAGTCGCCGCCGGCGACCGAGAAGGCGAAGGGGAAGTTCGACGCGGCGAAGTTCAGCACCGGGCCCACGGGCTCGAGCACGCGCCGCACGTCGGGCCGCGGCCCGATCACGTACTCGGGGTCGGCGTCGTCGATGCGCGCGTCGAGGTAGCCGCCGTCGACGATCACCTCCGCGAACAGCCGCAGCTGGTTGGTGGTGCGGCGCACCTCGCCCGTGAGGCGCGCCTCGGTGAGGCCGGTCTCGCGCATCGCGATGGCGATGAGCTCGGCGGATGCCGCGTCGAGCGCGTCGGCGACGGCGACGAGTGCGGCGGCGCGCTCGCGCGGCGGTGTCTCGGCGAAGGGTCGCGCGGCGCGCGCGGCGCGCGCGGCGACGTCGTCGAGGTCGATCTCGGTGGTCATGCGTGGGTCTCCAACTGGTCGTATCGGATGGCGTCGCCGACGGGATGGCTCAGAACACGAATCCCTCGGGGAACGGGTCGTCGTCGTCGAGCAGGTACTGGCCGAGGCCGGTCACCCACGCGCGGCCCGTGATCGTCGGGACGACGGCGGGGATGCCGCCGACCTCGGTCTCGCGGACGAGGCGCCCCGTGAACTCGGTGCCGATGAACGACTCGTTGACGAAGTCGGTGTCGAGGGCGAGCTCGCCGCGGGCGAAGAGCTCGGCCATGCGCGCGCTCGTGCCGGTGCCGCAGGGCGATCGGTCGAACCAGCCGGGGTGGATCGCCATGGCATGCCGGGAGCGGACGGCGTCCGAGCCGGGCGCGATGAACTCGACGTGGTGCACGTGGTTCGCGCCGGCGATCACCGGATGCTGCGGCGGCGCCTGCGTGTTGATCGCGTCCATGATCGCGAGCCCCGCCCTGAGGATCTCGTCCTGGCGCGAGCGGTCGAACGGCAGCCCGACCGCCTCGAGCTCGACGAGGGCGTAGAAGTTGCCGCCGAAGGCGATCGAGTACGGCACCTCGCCGTAGCCCGGCACCTCGATCGAGGCATCCAGCCGCTCGGCGAAGCTCGGCACGTTCTCGATCGTGACGTGCTTCGCTCGGCCGCCCTCGACCGCGACGCGCGCGATGACGAGGCCGGCGGGCACGTCGAGCCGGATCTCGGTGACCGGTTCGGTCACCTCGACCATGCCCGTCTCGACGAGCACCGTCGCGACGCCGATCGTGCCGTGTCCGCACATCGGCAGGAAGCCGCTCGCCTCGATGAACACGACGCCCCAGTCGGCGTCGTCGCGCGCGGGCGGCTGCAGCAGCGCGCCCGACATCGACGCGTGGCCGCGGGGCTCGTTCATGAGGAGGCCCCGCAGCCCGTCGAGGTGTTCCATGGCGTACAGGCGACGGTCGTTCATGGTCGCGCCGGGGATCCGGCCGACCCCGCCGGTGACGACGCGGGTCGGCATGCCCTCGGTATGGGAGTCGACGGCGGACAGAACCCGGCGCGCGCGCATCAGGCGAGCACCGGCTGCCGTGCCGCGAGCGCAGCGAGGGCACGCTCGGTGTCGGCGGTGACCTGCGCGTGCTGCTCGGCCGAGAGCGGGCCGCGCGGCGGGCGGGTCGGCCCGCCGTACGAGTTGCCGCAGATGTCCATCGAGAGCTTGATGGCCTGCACGAACTCGGTGCGCGAATCCCAGCGGAAGACGGCGACGAGCTGCTCGTAGAGCGCCTTCGCCTCGTGCCACTTGCCGTCGGCGCAGAGGTTGTAGAGCTCGACGGCCTCCTTCGGGAAGGCGTTGGGGTAGCCGGCGAACCAGCCGACGGCGCCGTTCACCATGAGCTCGAAGAGCACGTCATCGGCACCGGCGATGACGTCGATGTCGCACAGCTCCTTGATCTCGTAGACCCGGCGGACATCGCCCGAGAACTCCTTGATCGCGACGACCTCGGGGATCTCGGCGAGCTTCGCGACGAGCGAGGGCACGAGGTCGACCTTGGTGTCGAAGGGGTTGTTGTAGGCCATGATCGGCAGCCCGACCTTCGCGACCTCCTGGTAGTGCGCGATGACCTCGGCCTCGTTGGCCCGGTAGAGCGTCGGCGGCAGCAGGAGCACGCCGTCGGCGCCGTCCTCCTGCGAGATCTCGGCCCACTTGCGCGCCTGGTGGCTGCCGACGCCGTGGACGCCCGCGATCACGATGCCGCGGCCGTCGACCGCCTCGACGGCGACCTGGATCACCTTGCGGCGCTCCTCGTCGGTGAGCGAGGAGTACTCGCCGAGCGAGCCGTTCGGGCCGACGCCGCGGCAGCCGTTCGACATGAGGAAGTCGACGTGCTCGCCGAACTTGTCGTAGTCGACGGCGAGCCCGGCGGGCGCTGCGGCGTCCTCGCGGAAGGCGAGGGTGGTGGCGACGACGACACCGCCCAGGTCCATGTTCTTCTCGGTCATCGGGGTTTCCATCCTGTCGGTCTCGATGCGGGTCTGGTGGGTCTCGGGGCGTCGACGGGACATCCTCGACCTCAAGTAATGTGTAATATATCACGCACTACGAGGAGTTGTGCGGTTTCTTGTCAATTCTCCCCGCACGTCGGCCGATCCGCGCCGCCGAGTTCACCGAGCCGCACCGGAGCGAGCAACGGCCGGCGTTCGAAGCCGAGGTCTCCGCCGCCCGGCGCCGCGGAATCCGAACCGTCGACCGCCTGCCCCGCCGCGGTGACCCCGGTCGCCGACACGCGAGCCTCGGCGACGATCGCCTCGACCGCGCGCCCGCAGGTACGCGCCTGGCAGGGCCCGAGCCCGGCCCGCGTGGCGAGGCGCATCGCCCGCAGCGGCACCTCGGCACGTTCGACGATCGCGCGCTTCGCGACCGCCTCGCAGCGGCAGATGATCGTGTCGTCGTCGAGCCACGCCGTCCAGCCCGGCCGGATGCCGTGCGCCGTCTCGAGTCGCCGCGCGAAGCGGCGCATCCGATCGCGCACGCGGAGTGCGGCGTGCAGCCGCTCGTCGTCCTGCGCGAGCCCGGCCGCACGATAGCCTGCGATCGCGCCCTCGGCGAGCGCGGCGTCGGCGCCGCCGATGCCCGTCACCTCGCCGGCGGCGAAGACCCGCGGCTGCGTCGTGCGCTGCCCGTCGTCGACGACGACGAAACGCCCGCGCCGATCGCCGGTCACCTCGCAGCCGAGCATGACGGCGGCCTCGAGCCGCGGCGTGAACCCGTGCCCGAGCGCGACGGCGTCGCACTCGATGACGCGCTCGGTGCCGGGCCGCGGCCGCCAGTCGGCATCGAGCTGCGCGACGACCGCGCCCTCGACCCGCTCGTCTCCGAGCACGCGCACGACCCCGCTGCCGATGCGGTACGGGATGCGGTGGCGCGCGAGCGCGCCCGCGTACTGCGCGAGCTCGGCCGACTTGCCGAGGAGCTGCCACGGCTTCGGCAGCCAGCCGCCGGCGAGTGCGCCGATGCGGGATGCCTCGTGCACGCCGACGACCGTCGAGCCGACGAGCGCCAGCGACTGGGCGACGGGCAGCAGGAACGGCCCCGCGCCGGCCACGAGGGTGCGCCGCCCGACGGAGACGCCGTCGCGCTTCGCCAGGGCCTGGGCCGCGCCGGCGGTGGTCACCCCTGGCAGCGTCCATCCCGGAATCGGCAGCGCGAGGTCGTGGGCGCCCGTCGCGATGACGAGCGCATCGGCCTCGACGACGACCGCCTCGCGGCGGGCACCGTCGGCCGGGCCGACTGCGGCGCGGAGTACCACGGCGCCGCCCCTCTCGCCGGGCTCGCGGAGCTCGACCGACCACACGGCGGCGCCCGAATGCACCACGGCGCCGGCGAGCGCCGACTGCAGCTGCTCGAACCGGCGCACCCCGTGCTGCATGCGCGGATCGGTCAGACCGGGACGGTGGCGCCAGAACTGCCCGCCCGGGCGAGCCCCCTCGTCGAGCACGGTGACCTGCGCGCCCGCCGCGAGCGCGGCCTCGGCTGCGGCGAGTCCCGCGGGCCCGGCGCCGAGGACGGCGACGCGGGTCATCCGCGCACCTCGCGTTCGACGCGGTCGCCGTGGACGGCCTCCCGTTGGCAGGCGCGCACGCCCTCGACGCCGTTGACCGTGACGAGGCAGTCGTGGCAGACCCCGATGCCGCAGAACACGCCGCGCTCGCCCTGCTGGGCGCCGCGCCAGGCGACCCGGCCCGAGCCCAGCAGCACGCCCGCGATCGTCTGGCCCGCGCGCCCGGCGACGGTCTCGCCCTCGACGAGGATCTCGACGGAGCCGTGCGCGCCGGACGAGCCGTGCGCGCCGGACGAGCCGTGCGCGGCGGTCGCGCCGCGCGCCCCGCTCACGCGGCCACCCCGATCCCCGGGCGCCCGGGCAGGAACGGCACGGGGTCGAGCGACGTCGGTGCGCCGAGCACGGCGTGGGCGACGAGCTCGGCCGTCGCCGGGGCGAGACCGATGCCGGCGCCCTCGTGACCGGTGGCATGGAACAGGCCGCCGACGCGCGGGTCCTCGCCGATCACGGGCAGATGGTCGGGGGCGTACGGGCGGAACCCGAAGTAGCTGCGCAGCAGGATGGTCTCCTCGAGGAAGGGGAAGAGGCGGGTCGCCTTGGCCGCGATCGCGCGCACCGGGTCGACCCCGGGGTGCTCGTCGAAGCCCACGCGTTCCCGGCTCGACCCGATGAGCACGGTGCCGCCGGGGGTCGATTCGACGACGGTCGAGGTCTGCAACGCGGCATCCCCCGAACCGACGGCGCCGACGTAATCGGCGTCGTAGACCTTGTGGAAGACCCGCTGGGGCATCGGGGTCGTCACGAGGATGACGCCGCGGCGCGGTCGGATGTCGAGCGGCGCACCGAGACGGCGGCCGAGCTCGCCCGCCCAGGGACCGGCGCAGTTGACGACGGCGTCGACCTCGATCGCCCCGGCCGTCGTCTCGATCGCCGCGATGCGCCCGGCCTCCGCACGGGAGCCGGTCACTTCGGCGACGACGAGGCGGGCGCCATGCCGGACGGCCGCGGCGGCGAGCGCCTGGGTCGTGTTCGAGGGCTGCAACTGGGCGTCGTCGGGGTAGTGGATCGCGAGGGCGACCTCGGGCGAGAGGTGCGGCTCGGCCGCGAGCAGCCGCTCGGCGTCGAGCTCCTCCGCCCGGATGCCGATGCCCCGCTGGGCCGCCGCGAAGCGCCGGAGCGCCTCCTCGCCGCCGGGGAACGCCACCACCACGCCGCCCTTCGCCTCAAACTCGGTCTCGGGCTGGCCGCCGGTGCGCTCGGCGTCGAGCCGATCTGCCAGCGCGCGCCAGCGTGCGTTGGAGTGGATGGCGAGGTCGGCCTCGGGCCCCGGCGCCTTGTCGCTGACGAGGAGGTTGCCCTCGCATCGGCTCGAGGTCTCTGCGGCGATGCCCACCCGGTCGACGAGCACCACCTCGGCGCCCCGCTCGGCGAGTTCGAGGGCGCACGCTGCGCCGACGACGCCCGCCCCGATCACTGCGATCCGCATCGCTGTCCTTCCGTGCTCTTCCGTCTCAGGATCCCAGATACGCCTCGACGACGCGGGCGTCGCGGGCGAGCTCCGCGGCGGGCCCCGAGAGCGTGGTGCTCCCCGTCTCGACGACGTAGGCGCGGTGCGCGATCTTCAGCGCCGCCCGCGCGTTCTGCTCGACGAGCAGCACGGTCGTGCCCTGCGCGTTGATCGCGGCGACGATCTCCATGACCTGCTTGACGACGAGCGGGGCGAGCCCCATCGAGGGCTCGTCGAGCAGCAGCAGCTTCGGTCCCCCGACGATGGCGCGGCCGATGGCGACCATCTGCTGCTCGCCGCCCGACAGCGTGCCGCCCTGCTGCCTGCGACGCTCGGCGAGTCGGGGCATGAGCTCGTAGACGCGCTCGATGCGTTCGTCGACGGCGCGGCGGTCGCGCACCGTGTAGCCGCCGAGCAGCAGGTTCTCGTGCACCGTCATGGTCGAGAAGATGCGCCGGCCCTCGGGCACGTGGATGAGCCCCGAGGCGACGATGTCCCACGGCTTGGCGGTCGCGAGGTCCATGCCGTCCCACGTCACCCGGCCGGACTTCGGCCGGACGAGCCCGGACAGGAGGTTCATGGTGGTCGACTTGCCGGCGCCGTTGTTGCCGAGCAGGCACACGATCTCACCCTCGCCCACGGTGAAGCTCAGCTTGCGCAGGGCGTGCACCCGGCCGTAGTAGACCTCGACATCGGCCACTTCGAGGGTCGTCATCGTACGTCGCCTTCCTGATCTGCGCGGGTTCCCGGCAGCGGTGTGGATGCCCCGCCCGCCCCGTCTCCGATGGCCGCCGCGATGGCGTCGGCCGAGACGGCGCCCGTCCGCAGGCGCGTGTCGTCGACGGCCGCGCCGTCGTCGTCGACGCCGAGATAGGCCTCGATGACGAGCGGGTCGGCCTTGATCTCCTCTGGGGTGCCGTCGGCGATCTCGCGGCCGTAGTTGAGCACGACGATCCGCTCGGCGAGCTCCATCACCATGCCCATGTCGTGCTCGATCAGGACGACGGCGACCCCGAGGTCCCTGACCTTCCTGATGAGCGCCATGAGCGCCTGCTTCTCGTTGAAGTTGAGGCCGGCCGCCGGCTCGTCGAGGAGGAGCAGCTTCGGGCTCGTCGCGAGCGCCCGGGCGATCTCGACCCGACGCTGCTCGCCGTAGGGCAGCTGCCCGACGTAGAGCTCCTCGTCGTCGTCGAAGCCGACGAAGTCGAGCCAGCCGCGCGCCTCGCGGGCGCACGCGGCCTCGGCGCGGCGGTACCCGGGGGTGTGGAGCAGGGTCGACCAGAATCCCTCGCGCAGGTTCGCGTGCATCGCCGTCTTGACGTTGTCGAGCACCGACAGCTCGCGGAACAGGCGCAGGTTCTGGAAGGTGCGGGCCATCCCCCACTTCGTGACCCGCGAGGGCAGCACCCGGTAGAAGCCGAAGCTCTGCAGGAGGTGCACGAGTCGCAGCGAGTGCCACAGCCGCGGCACCTCGCGCACGATGCTCCGTCCCTGGAACACCACCGAGCCCGACGTCGGCAGGTAGAACCCCGAGATGCAGTTGAACGCGCTCGTCTTGCCGGCGCCGTTCGGCCCGATGACGGCGAGGATCTCGCCCTCGCGGACCTCGAAGCTCAATCCGTCGACGGCCTTCACGCCGCCGAATCGCAGGGTGAGATCGGTGACCTCGAGCAACGCGCTCATCCGCGCCTCCCCTCTTCCGCGTCGGTCGCCGGCAGTCCGTCGACCGACTCCATGACGCTCGGTTCGACGGCGTCGCCGCCCGTGCTCGCGGCCTCGTCGACCGCGCCGATCGCCGCGGTGAACGGCGGCGGCTGCGGTCGTCGCTTCTTGAGCCACGGCAGCACGGCCGTCGCGGGCCAGAGCCCGGCCGGACGGAACAGCATGACCACGACGAGCAGCACGCCGAAGATGAGGTAGCGCCATTCGGCGAAGTCGCGCAGCAGCTCGGGGGCGAGCGACACGAAGAGCGCGCCGATGATGACGCCGGGGGTCGAGCCCATGCCGCCGAGCACGACGGCCATGAGGATGAGCGTCGAGTAGAGGAACTGGAAGCTGTTCGGGCTGATCGCCGAGAGGTGGGTCGCCATGAGCTGCCCCGCCATGCCCGCCCAGACGGCGCCGATGATGTAGGCCGAGATCTTCGCGACGTAGGTGTTGATGCCCATCGCCTCGGCGGCGTCCTCGTCGTCGCGCACCGCCTTCCACGCCCGGCCGAGCTTGCCCTTGCCGAGCCGCCCCGCGCCGATCACGCCGACCACGATGACGACGAGGGCGACGAAGTAGTAGAACACCACGCGCTCGGGGAACTCGATGCCGCCGATCGTGAAGCCGTCGGCGAAGCTCCATCCGAAGAACTCCCAGGTGGGGATGCCGTGGATGCCCGAGGGGCCGCCGGTCACCTCGAGGTTGTTCGCCGTGATGCGGATGATCTCGCCGAAGCCGAGCGTCACGATCGCGAGGTAGTCGCTGCGCAGTCGCAGCGTCGGAGCACCGATGATGATGCCGGCGAGGATGCACGCGAGGATCGTGGCGGGCAGCGCGAGCCACATCGGGAATCCGAGCACCGTCGTGAAGATGCCCGAGACGTAGGCCCCGACGGCGAAGAACGCGATGTACCCGAGGTCGAGCAGCCCGGCGTACCCGACGACGACGTTGAGGCCCATGCACAGCATGACGTAGATGAGCGCGCTCGTCGCGATCGAGATCGTGTACCGCGAGGCGTCGACGAAGGGGAGGATCGCGACGAGCACGACGCAGAGCGCACCGAGGGCGCGCATGAAGCCGCGTTGCGAGTCGAGGATGCCGCGGGGTGCCGCGGGGCGGTCGAACAGGGGCGCCGGGGCGCGCAGCGGCGCGTGCTTCAGCGCGGCGGCGAGATCGCGGGCCACGTCACATCCTCTCGACGACACGGGCACCGAGCAGGCCCGTCGGTTTGAAGGTCAGGAAGAGGATGAGGAACGCGAACGAGAACACGTCGCGCCACTCCCCGCCGAACCAGGCGGCGCCGAAGGACTCGAGCAGGCCGAGCAGCAGCCCGCCGAGCATGGCGCCGTAGAGATTGCCGATGCCGCCGATGACGGCGGCCGTGAAGGCCTTCAACCCGATGATGAAGCCCATCAGGAAGTCGATCGACCCGTAGTACGCCCCGGCCATGACACCGGCGGCGCCCGCGAGCGCCGAACCGATGAAGAAGACCGTCGAGATCACGCGGTCGACGTTCACGCCCATGAGCTGCGCGCCCTGCGGGTCGAGGGCGATCGCGCGCATCGCGCGACCCTGGCGGGTGCGTTCGACGATGTGCGCGAGCACGAGCATGAGGGCGGCGGCGATGATGACGAGCACGAGCTGCGAGGCGGTCACGCGGACGCCGGCCACCTCGAACCCGCTCGACTCGAGCCGGATCGGGAACGCCTCGGGGTTCGGACCGAAGATCTGGCGCACGCCGTACTCGAGGGTGAACGAGACGCCGATCGCGGTGATCAGCACCGCGAGGCGCGGACTCCGCCGCAACGGCCGGTAGGCGATCCGTTCGATGCCGACGCCGATGAGCCCGGTCGTGACCATCGAGAGCAGCAGCACGACGAGCAGCAGCGGGATGGACGTCTCGTTGGAGATGCCGAACGAGCTGAGGGTGAAGAACCCGACGAAGGCGCCGAGCATGTAGATGTCGCCGTGGGCGAAGTTCAGCAGCTTGATGATTCCGTAGACCATGCTGTAGCCGAGCGCGACGAGCGCGTAGAACGACCCGACGATGATCCCGTTCCAGATGAGTTGCATCACGGTGGTGCGGCTCCTTCCGAGGGCCGGTGCGGGGTGCGGGCTTCTGGCCCGCACCCCGTCGGTTCATCCCTGGAGGTCGTCCTTCAGGACGAATGCGCCGGTCGCCGGGTCGATCGAGACGATCACGAAGCCGCCGCCCGAGAGCGTGTGGCTCTCGGTGAAGGTGAGGGGGCCGGCGAAGGTCTCGAATCCGTCGAGGCCCTCGAGCGCCGCGACGACGTCGTCGAACTCGGTGCTGCCCGCGTCCTCGATCGCCTGGGCCATGACGCGCACGGCGTCGTAGGACTGCGTCGAGTACGGGCCGGGAGCGGCGCCCGCGAGCTCGGTGTAGTCGGCGATCCAGTCGTCGGCGCCCTCGATCATGTCGGGCGTCTGCGTGAAGGTGCCGACGACGTTGTCGGTGTAGCCGTCTCCGGCGATCTCGGCGAACTTCGCGTCGACCGAGCCGTCGCCCACGAGGAACGCTCCGGCGAAGCCGGCGTCGCTCGACTGGCGGGCGATGAGTCCGCCCTCCTGGTAGTAGCCGGTCCAGTAGATGAGCTGGGGCTGTTCATCGGCGAGCTGGGTGGCGACGGCCGAGTAGTCGTTCTCGCCGGGGGTGACGGTCGCCTCGAAGGCGACGTCGAGGCCGGCATCGGCGGCCTGCTCGACGAAGGATGCCGCGAGGTCGGCCGAGTACGCGGTCGCGTCGTCGATCGCGGCGACGCTCGTGGCGCCGATCTGCTCGGCGTACTGCACCGCGGCCGCTGCCTGCTGGGTGCCGGTGCCGTTGATGAGGAAGACGCCGGGAAGCCCCTCCTCCACGAGCGAGTTGGCGTTCGCGGCCGGGATCACCATGGGGATCCCCGCCTCGTCGAAGATCGGGAGCGTGGGAAGGGTGGCTCCCGAGCAGTACCCGCCGACCGAGGCGACGATGCCGTCGGTGACGAGCTTGTTGGCTCCGGCCACGGCGGTCGTGGCGTCGCAGGCGTCGTCTTCGACGACGAGCTGGAGTTCGCGACCGAGCACGCCGCCGTCGGCGTTGATCTCGTCGACGGCGAGCTGGGCGCCGTTCTCCATGTAGGCGCCGAAGGCCGACTCGCTGCCCGAGAACGGGGCGAGCATGCCGAAGCTGATCGGGCCGTCGGCGTCGCCGCCTCCGCCGCCGTCGCCGCCGAGGCCGCCTGAGCAGCCGGCGGTGACGAGGATCAGGCTCGCGGCGGCGGCGAGTTGCAGGGTGCGCGTGCGGCGCCGGGTTCCGTGGGACATGGGCTCTCCTCTGATGCGTCGATGCATGATCAGAATGCGCGTCACGTGTGACATGTCACTCTGCGATACGTGACATATTACTGCTCGGCGGGCGCCTCGCAAGCGCCGCGACCCAACCGTTATCGAAGCGGTTCGCCGCGGGTGCCGGGCGTCAGCCCGTCAGCCCTCGTCCTGACCGCTCCAGAGCCCGGCGACGTGGCCGACGTGGCGGCGCATCAGGTCTTCGGCGGCGACGCCGTCGCCCGCCACGAGCAGTCGCACGAGCTCGGTGTGCTCGAGCGAGGAGGCCACGAGCGCATCGCTCTCGGCCAGGTTCACGAGCCCGACGAGACGCGTCTGCTGCCGCAACTCGCTCACGAGCCGAACGAGGTGCCGGTTTCCGGTGAGCTCGAGCAGGGTGAGGTGGAACGCCGTGTCGGCCTCGAGGTAGTCCTCGAACCGGCCCTCACGGCCCGCGGCGACGATCTCGGCCGCGAGTTCTTCGAGCCGCGCGACCGTCGCGTCGGGCAGGTTTCCTGCGAGCCGACGCATCGGCGGGGCCTCGAGCAGCGCCCGTACCTCGCCGAGCTCCCTGAGCTCGTCGAGCGAGATCTCGGTCACGCGGAAGCCGCGGTTGCGGATCGGGCTCAGGAACCCGCGCCGGGCGAGGTTCAGCATCGCCTCGCGCACGGGCGTCGCGCTGACCCCGAACTCGGCGGCGAGCGTCGGCACCGTGAGCACGGCCCCCGGTGCGAACTCGCCCGCCACGATCCGCGAGGACAGCGTACGCTCGACCTGTTCGCGCAGGCTCTGCACCTCGAGCAACCGCATCGGCTCGGGGCTCACGGGGTACCGATCTGGCGAGATATCATGCGGCACATCGTACTCCAGTCAGCCGTCCGAACCGGCGAACCCGGCCGACGTCATCCCGCGTCGCACCGGCGATCGGCGGGGTGCCCCGTGGGATGATTGGCGCACGGGCCGCCCCCCGCGCGCGACCCCGAGGAAGGCCGCCATGCCGATCGAGTTCGCGCATTCCCGACGATCCACCGTCGGCCTCGAATGGGAGATCGCGATCGTGGACCGCGCGACCGGCGAACTCGCCTCGATCGGCGATCGGGTGCTCGAGCTGCTCGATGCGGGCAGCCCCGGCGGCAAGCACCCCTCGATCACCTCCGAGCTCTTGACGAACACCGTCGAACTGGTGAGCGGGGTGCACACGACGATCGCGGGCGCGGTGCGCGACCTCGAACAGCAGCTCGCCGAGGTGCGCGCGGTCATCGACGGGCTCGGCGACTACGACCTCATCTGCAGCGGATCGCACCCGTTCAGCCAGTGGTACGACCAGCACCTCACCGACAAGCCCAGGTACCACAAGCTCATCGAGCGCACCCGCTGGTGGGGCCGCAACATGATGATCTGGGGTGTGCACGTGCACGTCGGCCTCGAGCACCGCGACAAGGCGCTGCCGGTCCTCGACGGGCTGCTCGCCTACCTTCCTCATCTGCAGGCGCTCAGCGCCTCGAGTCCGTTCTGGGCCGGTGTCGACACCGGCTACGCCTCGAACCGCGCGCTCATGTTCCAGCAGCTGCCCACGGCTGGACTGCCCTACCCGCTCGCCGACTGGGCGGCGTACGAGCGCTACGTCGGCGACCTCGTGCGCACCGGCGTCATCGAGGACCACAGCGAGGTCCGTTGGGACATCCGCCCCTCGCCTCGCTGGGGCACCGTCGAGGTGCGCGTCTGCGACGGCGTGTCGACCGCGGCCGAGATCGCCGCGATCGGCGCACTCGTGCAGTGCCTCGTCGAGTGGATGTCGACGCGCCTCGACGACGGCGAGACGCTCACCGTGCTGCAGCCCTGGTACGTGCGCGAGAACAAGTGGCGCGCGGCGCGATACGGGCTCGCCGCCGAGGTCATCACGGATGTCTCGGGCACCGAGAAACCCGTCGCCGACGACCTGCGGGAGCTCCTCACGACCCTCGCCCCGGTCGCTGAACGGCTCGGCTGCGCAGTCGAGCTCCAGGGCGTACGGGCGACCCTCGACTCGGGCGCGAGCGCTCAGCGCCAGCTCGACGTCGCCAACGCCGCGGGCGGCGACCTCAGGGCCGTCGTCGCGCATCTCGCCCGTGAGCTGCGCGAGGGGGTCGCGCCGCACGGCGACCACGGAGCATCCGCCGGCTGAACACGGCGCCGCGCGCACCCGACCCGGGCGGGCTCAGCCGGTCAGCGGCCGCCGAGCAGCTTCTGCATCGCCGCCAGGTCGGCCTCGCTCGGCGCGTCCTTCTTGGCGCCGCCGAGGCCGAAGCCCGAGCCCGAGGCCGCCTGCCCCTGGCCCGCCGGCGTCACGCCGGACGCGATGGCCTGGTTCTCGGCCGCGCGCTTCGCGGGGTTGCCCGAGCGCGAACCGCCCGACTTCTTCTTCGCCTTCGCGGCCTGGCGCTTGCCGCCGCCGTAGCCGCCGGCGCCCGGGATCGGGCCCATGCCGGGGATCTGCGGCACGCCGCCGCGGGCGACGGTCTTCATCATCTTCGCGGCCTGCTCGAAGCGCTGCACGAGCTGGTTCACGTCGGTGACCGTCATGCCGGAGCCCTTCGCGATACGCAGGCGCCGCGAGCCGTTCAGGAGCTTCGTGTTCTTGCGCTCGGCCGGGGTCATCGACTGGATGATCGCCTCGGTGCGCACGATCTCGCGCTCGTCGAAGTTCTCGAGCTGCTGCTTCATGCCGCCCGCGCCCGGCAGCATGCCGAGCATCTTCTTGATCGAGCCCGCGCCGCGCAGCTGCTGCATCTGCGCGAGGAAGTCGTCGAGGGTGAACTGCTCGGTCGCGAGCTTCTCGGCGACCTTCAGCGCCTCTTCTTCGTCGAAGGCCTGCTGGGCCTGCTCGATGAGCGTGAGGATGTCGCCGAGGTCGAGGATGCGGCTCGCCATGCGGTCGGGGTGGAACGGCTCGAAGTCGTCGAGGCCCTCACCGGTCGACGCGAAGATGATGGGCCGGCCCGTCACCGAGGCCACCGAGAGCGCGGCACCGCCGCGCGCGTCGCCGTCGAGCTTCGAGAGCACGACGCCGGTGAAGTCGACGCCCTCCTGGAACGCCTTCGCGGTCGTGACCGCGTCTTGACCGATCATCGCGTCGATGACGAAGAGCACTTCGTCGGGGTTCGTCGCCTTGCGGATGTTCGAGGCCTGCTTCATCATCTCGGCGTCGACGCCGAGACGGCCGGCCGTGTCGATGATGACGACGTCGTGCTGCGCGCGACGCGCCTGCTCGACGCCGGCCTTCGCGACCTTCACGGGGTCGCCGACGCCGTTGCCCGGCTCGGGCGCGAATACCGGCACGCCGGCCTGCGCGCCGACGACCTGCAGCTGGTTGACCGCGTTCGGGCGCTGCAGGTCGCTCGCGACGAGCAGCGGCGTGTGCCCCTCTTTCGCGAGGTGCTTCGCGAGCTTGCCCGCGAGGGTCGTCTTGCCGGCGCCCTGGAGGCCCGCGAGCATGATCACCGTCGGCGGGTTCTTCGCGAACTGCAGGCGGCGCTGCTGGCCGCCGAGGATCGCGACGAGCTCCTCGTTGACGATCTGCACGACCTGCTGGGCCGGGTTCAGCGCCTTGTTGACCTCGTCGCCGAGCGCGCGCTCGCGCACGTGCCCGGTGAACTGCTTGACCACGTCGAGCGAGACGTCGGCGTCGAGGAGGGCGCGACGGATCTCGCGCACCGTGCCGTCGACGTCGGAAGCGGAGAGCTTGCCCTTGGTGCGGAGGTTCTTGAAGGTCTCCGCGAGGCGGTCAGACAGGTTTCCGAAGGTAGCCATGGTGCCTTCGATTCTAAGCGAGGTCGGATGCCTCTCCGCTTCGCCGGGGCGAACCGCGCCCCCGGTCTGCGCGCCGCGGCGCGCTCGGGTGCCCGCTCAGCCTTCGAAACGGACGTCGACGATCTCGCGCTCGAGGTCGATCGACGCCACGAGTCGCTCGTCGGTGTCGTCGGGGGCGAGCGCGTACTCGAACTCGGCGAAGGCGTCGCCGGGCTCGTCGGCGTCGGGACGGAGGTCGACGCGCACGAGGCTCAGCGAGCGCAGCGCGTCGACCTGCCGGTCGCCCGAGTCGCGGCCGATCGCCGCCTCGATGTCTTCGGCCTGCTCGAGCTCGGGGTCGAGCACGACGTCGAGGTAGCGCACGATCGGCGAGCTCTTGGTGTCGAGCTGGCTGACGAAGGCCTGACGGAGCTCGTCGTCGACGAGCTCGAGCTCGCCGACGAGCGACGAGGCGACGTCGAGCGACGGCAGCGACACGAGGTCGGCGTCGGCGTCGAGCACGACCTCGACGCGCTGGTCGGCGTACTCGAACGTCTCGGACCAGTAGTCGCCGACGAGGCCGAAGTAGTCGTGTTCGATCGACATGGGATGCTCCTAACCGACGAGTTTCTGCGCGAAGACGTGCGGCGTGAAGCCGGTGAGGTCGCCGATGCCCTCACCCTGACCGATGAGCTTGATCGGCAGGCCCGTCTTCTCCTGCACCGCGAGCACGAAGCCGCCCTTCGCGCTGCCGTCGAGCTTCGTGAGCACGAGTCCGGTCACTCCCCCGTGCTCGATGAACGCCTCGGCCTGGGCGAGCCCGTTCTGGCCCGTCGTCGCGTCGAGCACGAGCAGCACTTCGCTGATCGGGGCCTGCTTCTCGACCACGCGGCGGATCTTGCCGAGCTCGTCCATGAGGCCGCCCTTGGTGTGCAGGCGGCCGGCGGTGTCGATGATCACGATCTCGGTGCCGTCCTGCTTGGCCTTGTCGACCGTCTGGAAGGCGACCGAGGCCGGATCCTGCCCCTCGCGCTCGGGGCGGACGATGCCGACGCCCGCGCGCTCGGCCCAGGTCGCCAGCTGGTCGACGGCCGCCGCGCGGAAGGTGTCGGCCGCACCGACGACGACCGAGCGGTCGTAACTGCGGAGGAAGCGCGCGAACTTGCCGATCGTCGTCGTCTTGCCGACGCCGTTCACGCCGACGACGAGCACGACGGCCGGCCGCTCGGTGAGCTTCAGGGTGGGGTCGTACTTGGCGAGGCGCTCCTCGACGACCTCCCGGAGCATCCGCTGGACGTCCTTCGGGTCGGTGGTCTTGAACCGCTCGACCTGCGCGCGGATCTGCGCGACGATCTCCTCGGTGACCGCTGGCCCGAAGTCGGCCCGGATGAGTGCCGATTCGAGGTCGTCCCAGGTGTCGTCGTCGATCGTCTTCGCTCCGAAGACCCCGCGAAGGGCCGCGCCGAGCGACCAGGATGCGCGTTCTGCCATGCCTCCAGCCTACGGGGGGCGGACGTCTCGGCGGGCGTGCCGCCCGCGGCGGCCGGCCGGTGCGGTGATCCGTAGACTCGGCGCGTGACGTTCCGATTCGTGCTCCCCGAGTCCCGGCCGCTCCTCGGCCCGCCGACGGTCGACGGCACCGGATCGATCGAATGGCAGATCGCGACGCTGCGCGCCGACTACGGCCGCGCCTCGAGACTGCTCATCGGCATCGCGGCCACGCTCGTGCTCGTGATCGCGATCTTCCTCGTGTACGGACTCGTCGGCGCCGTCGGACTCGCGAACCCGTTCGCGGCCGTGACGGCGATCCCCCTCGCCGCGCTCGGCGCCGGCGCGGCCTGGCTGCTGCTCGGTCTGCATCGCAGCGGCCGAAGGCTCTCGGTCGCGCTCGCCGATCGGCTGAGCGCCGCCGTCGGGTCCGGCGGCTCGATCGCCGACGTCGTCCTCGCGCGCACCTTCATCCTCGAGCCGTTCATCGTCTGGCGAATCGCGGCCGCATCGCTCAGCCTCCTGTTCGGGGTTCTGTCGGCGTCGATCGTGTTCAAGCCGATGTCCGCCGGCGATCCGAGTGAGATCGCGCTCACCGCCGCGGCGGCATCGATCGGCGCGCTGCTCATCGTCGTCGGGTGCGGCGTGTTCGGGGGCGTGTTCCGCGTCCACCGCGCACATTCCCGGCGGGACCCCGTCCAGCGTCGCATCCTGGGCGGCTGAGGCCGGCGACTCCTCCGCAGCCGTTACACGGAGGCCGGAGGCTCCGCAAGGGGTTGCCCGCAACCGCACGCTCGGAGGAGTCTCTGGACGTCGGAAGGAGCGCTGATGACCTCCGTGGGGTTCCACGCCTCGCACGAGCAGATGCCCCCCGGTCGGCTGCTCGAGGCCGTGCAACGCGCAGAGCGGGCCGGGTTCACCGCGGCGATGTGCAGCGACCACTTCGCGCCGTGGAGCCTCCGCCAAGGACACTCGGGGTACGCCTGGAGCTGGCTCGGCGCCGCCCTCGAGGCCACCCGGTTCTCGATCGGCGTCGTGACGGCGCCCGGGCAGCGGTACCATCCCGCTGTCGCGGCCCAGAAGATCGCCACCCTCGCCGAGATGTACCCCGGCCGGTTCTGGGCCGCGCTCGGCAGCGGCGAGGCGATCAACGAGCACATCACGGGCGACCGGTGGCCGACGAAGGACGAGCGGGACGCTCGGCTTCTCGAATCGATCGAGGTGATGCGTCGACTGCTCGCGGGCGAGGAGGTGACCGCGGACGGGCTGATCCGCGTCGACCGCGCCCGGCTGTGGAGCCTGCCCGCCGTACCGGCGCCGCTCCTCGCCGCGGCGGTGAGCCCCGACACCGCACGCGCCGCGGCGAGCTGGGCCGACGGCGTGATCACCGTCGATCAGCCGCGCGAGGCGCTGCGAGAGTTCATCGACGCCTATCGCGACGCCGGCGGTCGGGGACCGATCGCCGTGCAGGTGCACCTCAGCTGGGCGAGCACCGACGACGAGGCGCTCGCGATCGCCCACGAGCAATGGCGGCACGGGCTCGTTCCGGCGCACCTCGCCTGGGAGCTCGATCGGCCTGAGGACTTCGACGCCCGAACCGCCGATGCCACCGCCGCCCAGGTGGCTGGGACGCTGCTCGCCTCAGCCGACCCCGCGCGCCACCTCGACCACCTCCTGCGCATCGCCGAACTCGGCGTCGACCGGATCCACCTGCACCATGTCGGCACCGAGCAGACGGCGTTCATCGAGGTCTTCGGCGAGCGCGTCGTGCCCGAACTCGCGGCGGTCTCAGCATGAGGATCACCGACCGGAGCGACCTGTGGTGGAAGACCGCGGTCATCTACTGCCTCGACGTCGAGACCTACATGGACTGGAACGACGACGGCTCCGGCGACTTCGAGGGACTCGCCCATCGGCTCGACCACCTCGCAGAGCTCGGCGTCACCTGCATCTGGCTGATGCCCTTCCAGCCGACCCCCGACCTCGACGACGGGTACGACATCACCGACTTCCTCGGCGTCGATCCCCGCCTCGGCTCGCTCGGCGACGTCGCCGAGTTCACGCGCACGGCGCGTGACCGAGGCATGCGCGTGATCATCGACTTCGTCATGAACCACACCTCGGAGCGGC
Organism: Agromyces lapidis; assembly: GCF_009749405.1. Classification (GTDB taxonomy): domain Bacteria; phylum Actinomycetota; class Actinomycetes; order Actinomycetales; family Microbacteriaceae; genus Agromyces; species Agromyces lapidis. The sequence goes on along the minus strand of NZ_WBIQ01000006.1, from coordinate 73,727 downwards.
ATCCGTGGTTCACGGCCGCGAGGCGCAGCCGTACCTCGCCGTTCCGCGACTGGTACGTGTGGCGCGACGACCCGCCCAAGCAGGCGCATGCGGTGTTCCCGGGCGAGGAGGACTCGATCTGGGAGCTCGACGAGCGCACCGGCCAGTACTACCTGCACAGCTTCTACCGTCACCAGCCCGACCTGAACATCGCGAACCCCGCCGTCCGCGACGAGATCGCGCGTACGCTCGGCTTCTGGCTGCAACTCGGCATCTCGGGGTTCCGCGTCGACGCCGTCCCATTCCTCATCGAACCGCCCGAGGGCGTCGACATCGGAGATCCGCACGAGTTCCTGCGCGATCTGCGCCGATTCCTGCAGCGGCGTTCGAGCGAGGCCGTACTGCTCGGCGAGGTGAACCTGCCCTACGATCAGCAGCTCGACTACTTCGGCCGCTCCGGGGACGCCGCCGAACTCACCATGCAGTTCGACTTCCTCGGCATGCAGGCCCTCTACCTGTCGCTCGCCCGCGCGGATGCACGCCCGCTCGCCGAGTCACTCGCACAGCGGCCGGTGCTCGAGCCCGAGGCGCAGTGGGCGAACTTCGTGCGCAACCACGACGAGCTCACGCTCGACAAGCTCTCCGAGGTCGAGCGCGCGGAGGTATTCGACGCGTTCGCCCCCGAGGAGTGGATGCGCGTCTACGACCGCGGGATCGTGCGCAGGCTGCCGACGATGCTCGACGGGGACCCCCGTCGCATCCGACTCGTCTACAGCCTGCTCTTCTCGCTGCCCGGCACGCCGGTGCTCTTCTACGGCGAGGAGATCGGCATGGGCGAGAACGGCGCGCAGGTCGGCCGCCAGGCGGTGCGCACGCCCATGCAGTGGAGCGACGAGCGCAACGGCGGATTCTCCCGGGCCGCCCCGTCGAGGCTCGTCGCCTCGCCGCCGAGCGACGGGTACTCACCCGACCACGTCAACGTCGAGGCGCAGATGCACGACCCCGAGTCGCTGCTCTCGTTCATCAGGCGGCTCGCGACTCGATACCGCAGCTCTCCCGAGATCGGCTGGGGCGAGCTCGAGGTACTGGCCACCGAACAGGACCCGGTGCTCGCCCACCGGATCACCGCCGATGTCGGACGGTTCGTCGCGGTGCACAACTTCGCACCGACGCCGACGCTCGTGCACCTCGAGCTCGGGCCGGTCGCGCCGGGCACCGTGCTCTCCGACCTGTTCGCGGCCGACGCTTTCCCGATCGACGAGCGCGGGCGCATCGAGGTGCACCTGGACGCGTACGGGTTCCGCTGGTTCCGGATCGTCGAGCCCGACGACCGCCGGCTCACTTGACCCGCGGATCGCGCGGATCGCCGACGGTTCGTCGGACGCGTCAGCTCGCCTTCGCCTCGCGCTCCTCGCGAACGCGCTGTCCGACGACCGCCGAGACGCCGTCCTGTCGCATCGAGACGCCGTAGAGGGCGTCGGCGATCTCCATGGTGCGCTTCTGGTGGGTGATGACGATCAGCTGGCTCGCGTCGCGCAGGCTCTCGAAGGTCGTGAGCAGGCGCCCGAGGTTGGCGTCGTCGAGCGCGGCCTCCACCTCGTCCATGATGTAGAACGGGCTGGGGCGGGCCTTGAAGATCGCCATGAGCAGCGCGACCGCCGCGAGCGAGCGCTCGCCGCCCGAGAGCAGCGAGAGCCGTTCGATCTTCTTGCCCGCGGGCTTCACGCTCACCTCGATGCCGGTCGTCAGCATGTCGTCGGGGTTCGTCAGCGAGATGCTGCCGGTGCCGCCCGGGAAGAGCACGGGGAACACCTCGGCGAAGGCCGCCTTGGTGTCGTCGAAAGCGCTGCGGAAGATCGTCTCCATCCGCCCGTCGATCTCCTCGATGATCGTGAGCAGGTCCTTGCGGGTGTTCGCGAGATCGGTGAGCTGCTCGCTGAGGAACTGGTGGCGCTGTTCGAGCGCCGCGAACTCCTCGAGCGCGAGGGGGTTCACCCGGCCGAGCTGGGCGAGCTTGCGCTCGGCGCCCGCGAGGCGTCGCTGCTGCTCCTCCTTGCGGTACGGCCGCGGCTCGCCCTCCTCGTCTTCTGCGGGAATGAGCTCGTCGGGGCCGTACTCGGCGATCAGCACCTGCTCGTCGAGGCCGAGCTCCGACTCGGCGCGCTCGACGAGCCCGCCGACGTGCAGCTTCTTCTCGTAGATGCGCAGTTCGAGCCCGTGCACGTCCTCGGTGACCGAGTGCAGGCGCTCCCGCACCGCGGCCTCCTCGCGGCGTACCGCCTGCAGCTCTTCGTTGCGGCTGGAGCGCTCGGCCTCTGCACGGCCGAGGGCGACGCGGGCCTCGGCGACCGAGGCGTCGACGGATTCGAGCGCGGGCGGCAGCGCCTCGGCCACGCGCCGCGCCGCCTCGAGCTGCGCCCGGCGGATCACCGCGCGGCGGGCGGCCTCGACCGCGGCCTGCCGCTCGGCGTCGTACTGCGCCTCCATCGTGCGGATGCGGGCCTCTTCGGCACGCACGCGCTCCTTCGCGGTCTCGAGCCGGAGCTTCGCCTCGACCTCGGCCTCCCTGGCCGATTCGACGGTCGCGAGGGCCGCATCGCGCACCGAGACGTCGAGCACCGGGCGCGGTACGGCGCGGGCGGCTTCGAGCGCGGCCTTCGCCTCGCCCGCCGCCTGCTCGGCCTCGGCGACCCGCTCCTCGGCGTGCGCCGACGTCTGCCGGAGCCGCTCCGAGTCGGCCTCGGCCGCCTCGGCCTGCACCCGGGCGCGGTTCAGCCGTTCGGTGCGCTGCGCGAGCTGCGCGTCGAACTCGCGGAGCGCGGCGAGCGCGCGCTTCGACTGCTCCTTGGCGGCCTCGACGAGCTGTCGCTGCTCGGCGAGCTCCGCACGACTGCGCTCGATCTCGCCGCGCACCTCCTCGAGACGGGCGGCGGCTCGGTCGCGCTCGGCGATGAGTTCGATCCGGCTCTGCTTCCGGCCCGATCCACCGCGCACCACGTAGCGGCCGATGACGGTACCGTCGCGGGTGATCACGGTCGCCGGCTGGGATGCCCCGGCGAGGGCGGGCTCCGCGGCGCGCGCCGCAGCGAGGTCGTCGGCGATGAAGATCTCGGCGAGCAGCCCTCGCACTCCCGGCGGGGCGCTGACGACGGCGGCCGCGGCGGTGAGCCCGTCGAGCGGCGGCGCGGCGACCGGCTCGCCACCGGCTTCGGCGACGGCGAGCGCGACGCGGCCGAGCTCGCCCGACTCGGCGCGGCCGAGCGCGCGGAAGGCGGCGTCGCGGTCGTCGACGAGCACGGCGTCGGCGAGCGAGCCGAGCGCGGCGGCGATCGCGGCCTCGAACCCGGGCTCGACCTGCATCGACTCGGCGAGGAGCCCTCGGACACCCGGGACTTCTGCGGCGACGAGGGCGGCCGAGCCGTCCTTCTGGTCGAGCGCGAGCGAGAGCGCCTGGGTGCGTGCGCTGAGGGCGCCGTGCTCGCGTTCGCGCCCGTGCAGTTCCTCGCGGATACGCTCGATCTCGGCTTCGGCCTCGAACACCGCACCCTGCGCGAGCTCGTACGCCTCGTCGAGATCGGTCTCGGCGGTCTCCTCCATGCCTGCGGCCGCCTCGGCCTCGGCGAGCGCAGCGGCGGCCGATTCGCGGCGGCCCGCAGCAGCGTCGAGCGCGTTGGCGTGGCGCAGCACCTCGCCGCGCACGGCGGCGAGCTTCGAGGCAGCCGAATCGGCCTGCCCCGCGAGCTTCGAGAGCTCGAGGTCGTACGCGGAGACGAGCGCCGACTGCCGCGCGATGCCCTCGTCGACCGAGTCGAGTTCGGCGCGCGTGCGCATGGTCGCCTCGTGCGCGAGATCGAGGGCGGATGCTTCTGCGCCGATGCGGTCGCGGAGCCCGTCGAGTTCGGCGACGGCGCCGTCGATCATCTCGCGGGTCACGCTCGGCGCGGCATCCGATTCGTCTGACGCGCCCTCGAGGAGCGCGATGCGCTGCCGGGCGAGCGAGTCGAGCGAGCGCAGGCGCGACTGCGCCTGCTCGAGCGCGAAGCTCGTCGAACGGGCCCGGTCGACGTCGTCGCCGCCCTGCGCCTCCTCGAGCCGTGTGACCTTGGCCTGATGCTGTTCGAGGCGCTCCTGCAGCACGAGCCGCTCGGAGTGCCGTTCGTGCTCGCTCTTCCCGTGCTCCTCGAGGGCGCGTCGGAGGCCGACGACCTCGTCGGCGAGCAGTCGCGCCTTGGCGTCGCGGACGACGGCGGCGATGGTCGCGGCCTCGCGGGCGACCTCGGCCTGCCGGCCGAGCGGCTTCAGCTGGCGCCGGATCTCGCCGGCGAGGTCGGAGAGGCGTGTGAGGTTCGTCTGCATCGCGTCGAGCTTGCGGAGCGTCTTCTCCTTGCGGCGGCGGTGCTTGAGGATGCCCGCGGCCTCCTCGATGAAGCCCCGACGGTCCTCAGGCGTCGCGCGCAGCACCTGGTCGAGCTGGCCCTGGCCGACGATGACGTGCATCTCCCTGCCGAGGCCCGAGTCGCTGAGCAGCTCCTGCACGTCGAGCAGGCGGCACTGGTCGCCGTTGATCGCGTACTCGCTCGTGCCGTTGCGGAACAGCGTGCGCGAGATCGTGACCTCGCTGTACTCGATCGGGAGGGCGCCGTCGGAGTTGTCGATCGTGAGGCTCACCTCGGCGCGGCCGAGCGGACCCCGCGTGGAGGTGCCTGCGAAGATGACGTCCTCCATCTTGCCGCCGCGGAGGGTCTTCGCTCCCTGCTCGCCCATCACCCAGGCGAGCGCGTCGACGACGTTCGACTTGCCGGAGCCGTTCGGACCGACGATGCACGTCACGCCGGGCTCGAAGGCGAAGGTCGTCGGCTGTGCGAAGGACTTGAAGCCCTTGAGCGTCAGGCTCTTGAGGTACACGTCCTACCCTCCCCTGTGCGCGAGAACGCTGCGGACTACCGTATCCGAGGTTGCGGCCGCCGCCGTGCACGCGCGCCGCGCCCGCGGGGATTCCACGCTTGTCGTCGCCCGCTGCGCTCGGTAGTCTGGGCGGCTGCCCACCCGGCGGCGCATCATCCGGAACCATCCGAGAGGAGCTGCGCATGTCCGTCGAGATCCGCCCGATCACGCTCCCTGAGCGGCTCGGCACGCCCGAGGCCGTCGAGTTCGAGCGCTACGCCGCCCTGGCGACCGACATCGAGGTCGAACGCTGGGGGGACGACCGGTTCGCCGATACGCCCGCCGAGATGCTGTCGATGTACCGCGATGACGACTACGAGATCAGACGGGCGTTCGCCGCCTGGGACGGCGACGCGTGCGTCGGTCGCTCGATCTCCTGGGGCGAGCGCGACGCCGCCGCCGAGAGCGGCATCGTCATCGTCGAGGTCGCCCCCGCCTACCGCCGGCAGGGAATCGGGAGCCGCCTGCTCGAGCTCGCCGAGGGGGTGATCACCGAACTCGGCCGGCACCGCAACACGGGCTGGATCGACTTCCCGCTCGCCGCACTCGAGGCACCCGGCGACCGACTGCACGCGCCCGAGGGCGATGCGTCCCTGCCCGCCGAGCTGCCGGGCGTGCGCTTCGCGCTCCGTCACGGTTACGTGCTCGGCCAGCTCGAACGGGCGAGCGTGCTCGAGATCGCCGCCCGTCGCGACGAGTTCCGGGCCGATTCCGAGCGGCTCGAAGCCGGGGCATCCGACTACCGCACCGTCTCGTGGGTCGACCACGTGCCCGACGCGCTCGTCGAGAGCTATGCCGCTGCCCGTGCGCGCATGGTGCTCGACGTTCCCGCGGGCGGCCTCGACCTCGACCCCGAGATCTGGGACGCCGAACGGGTGCGCGTGCACGAATCGCGGGCGACTCGCGGCGGCCGCAGGCTGCTCGTCGCCGCCGCCGTCGCGCCCGACGGTGCGATCGCCGGCTACACCGAGCTCGAGCTCCCGCCAGGCAAGTCGCTCGCCTACCAATCCGACACGCTCGTGGTCGCAGCGCACCGCGGACACGGGCTCGGCATGCGCGTGAAGCTCGCGAACCTCGTGCGCCTCGCCGAGTTCGCGCCGGAGCGCACCGCGGTCTACACGTGGAACGCCGACGAGAACGAGCATATGCTCGCGATCAACCTCGCACTCGGGTTCGAGCAGCACGGCATGGGCGCCGAGTTCCAGCGCGGCTGAGCCGGTCAGCCGCCGGTTCGTGAGCCGTACCGCGCCACGACGGTCAACACCGCCTCGTCCACGACGCGGCGCATCTCGGCGTCGCTCAGCGACCAGCCGCCATGGATCAGTCGCGGCCAGAAGACGACGGTCGAGATCATGCCGAGGAACTGCGCGGACGCCGTGTCCGGGTCGTCGACGACCGCGGTCCCCTCGGCGCTCGCGGTGACGAAGCAGCACCGCACCGCCGCGAACAGCGGCAGCGTGCCGAAGTCGAAGACCCGTTCTCGGAGTTCGGGGAACCGCGACGATTCGGCGATCACCGCGCGGATCAGATCCGTCATCCCCGGTCGGTTCAGGAGCTCGACGTAGGCGAGGCCCAAGCCGATCAGTCCCGCACTGAAGTCACCCGACGTGGGATCCTCGAAGGCGCCGTCCGGCGAGCCGGCCGCGGCGAGCACCATCGCCTCGAAGAGCTCGGCCTTGGTCGGGAACTGCTTGAACAGCGTCGCCTTGGAGACGCCGGCGCGCTCGGCGACGCGAGCCAGCGAGGTGCGGTCGTAGCCGTGCTCGAGGAACAGCACGTTGGCGGCAGTTGCGGAAAGGACGCCATCCGGTTCGAACCACTGGGCTCCGGCTTCTTCCGTTCCAGGGTCGTGCAGGAAAAGGAACCGCGGATGCTCCGCGCCGACGTCGCTGCACATCTGCCCGCCGGCGCTGATCCGGCACTCTTCGACCGGTGCGAACTCGTCTCCCTCAGCGCTTCCTGGACTCGACGGCGGATGCGCCCAGCATCGCTCTGGCCTCTGGTATCGATGCCGGGGTCGACGTGGCCGCCTCGGTGCATGACGGCGCGGTCGCCTGGGTCAAGCTGAACGGCTGAGGTCACACCCGTTCGCTGCAGAGCGACGGAACCTTCGAGTCACTCCACCGGCCTCACGCTCAGCTACAAGGCATCACCTGCGAGCAGCTCGCCCTACTGCTCATCTACCGCCACCGCGCCACGTCCACGCGCCGTCCATCGCCGTCAGGTACGCGGTGCGACCCGGCGGAGCCCGAACGGGAGCACGACGACGTGCCACGGCAGTGCGGCGCTGGCGTGTTCGTCGGCCAGGGGTCGGGTCTCCTGTCGTGCGCCGGGCGCGGCCGACGCGGTGGCATCCTCGTCTCTGCGCGGTCAGCTGCGGCGGCGGCCGGCGCGGTCCACGAACTGGTCGAGCGCGGCGAGCACATCGTCGGAGCGCCAGACCTGGCCGATCTTGTACTCGGACTTCTGCTTGAGAATGCCGAGTTCGGCGAGCTTCCGCAGGTGCGGGTAGATGTTCGTCGTGCCGATGCCGAGGTCCGCGGACGCGGTCGCGGCGGTGAACACCGGCTGCCGGGCGGCGTAGTCGAGGATCTTCTCGAGCTGCGAGCCGGTGCGCGGCTTCGCCTGCTCGCGCCATCCGGTGGTCGTCTCGCGGATCTGGCCGACGAGGGTTCGGGCGTTCCGGATGGCGTCGTCGCTGGCGACCGCCATCTGCTCGACGATGGGTTCGACGTTACCGGCCCGGTACGCGGTGAGCGCGTCATGGTAGGCGTTCACGTCGGTGAGGAGCCCTGCGGAGACTGGGACGGTGACGGAGCGGGTGATGTCCTTGCCTCGGAGCATCGACTGGACGAGCGCACGGCCGGTGCGGCCGTTGCCGTCGGTGAAGGGGTGGATCGTCTCGAACTGGGCGTGGGCGATGGCGACCTGGCTGAGGACGGGGAGGTCGTCTCGGCGCGCGAACTTCATGACGTCGTCCATGAGTGCGGGCACACGTTCGAACCTGGGTGCGACGAACGCGGCGCCGACGGGGCTGCGCGCGCTCGTGCCGATCCAGACGGGTTCGGTCCGCCAGTCGCCGGGTGCGTGGTTCGTGCCGCCCATGAGGACCTCGTGCATCTTCCGCACGGAGCCAGGGGTGAGCTCGTCGGCGAGGGCGAGGGCAGACTGCATCGCCCGGGTATTGCCCACGATCTCGGTGGCGTTGCGCTTGCTGGTGTCGCCGATCTCGGCGGTGAGGATGGCGCGGGCGCTGGCGGAGAGGTGCTCGATCTGCGACGACGCGGCGGCCTCGGAGCGGAGGAGGAGCGGCGCGAACCCGGTCATCTCGTCGTTCAGGGATGCATCGAAGCGGATGAGCTCGTTCTCGGCTGCGCGCGCGAGCGCGGCGGTCTGGGGGCTCAGCCGGAGCGCGCGCCCGGAGATGAGCGGCGGCACGGCTGCGGTATAGGTCTGCGGGTGGGGGCCGTACCGCTCGAGCGCGGAGGGTTCCGCATACCGGCTCTCCCAGTCGAGGGTTTCGGAGCCGATGGCCGGCCAGTCTTCTGGTGCGCCGAGGGTGGTCTCTGGGTCGGAGTGAGTTCGTTCGGAGAACGAACCTGCGTTGCTTGTGCGGCCTCGCGGGTCCTTCCTGGGGTCGAATGTGCTCATCGCTCTCCTCGTGCGGATTCATAACCCGCTGCACCCATTTTATGGGAAATCGCCGTTTTCCATAAGAGATAGGGACTAATTTATGAATTCATGTCGATACTCATAAACGATGCGAATCGGATTATGGGTTCAGACCATCCCGTGATCACGGAGGGTGTCGTAGATGATTGCCTCCGCTCCCCCGTCACGGACGGCGACGTCGCGCTCGTCACGCTCGAGGTGGCCCATCAGGTTCGAGGTGGTCGAGGACAGCTGCCCGTCCGTGTCGCGTTCGACCCCGATGAACACGACCGGGCAGAAGACGCCCCGGATCCAACGGCCGGTTCTACCACTCGCTCATTCCATCCAGAACGGTATCCGTGATCATCGAGAGCGCCGTCGCTGGCACCTCGGGCAGAAGTGCGAACCGCGGTTCATGAAGGCCTCCCGCACCATCGGCGTGCCGCAACGCGGGCACGGCTTGCCGGCGCGCCCGTAGGCGTTCAGGGAATGCTCGAAGTACCCGGATGCCCCGTTGACGTTGACGTACTGGGCGTCGAAGCTCGTGCCGCCCTCGGCGAGCGCCTTGCCGAGCACGTCGCGCACGGCGGCGAGGAGGTCGCGCGCCTTGCGAGGCGAGAGCGACGAGGCGGGCTGCTCGCCGTGCAGCCGCACGGCCCACAGCGACTCATCGGCGTAGATGTTGCCGATGCCGCTGACGACTCCCTGGTCGAGCAGCACGCGCTTGACGGCGGTGCCGCGCTTCGCGAGCGCGGCGACGAACGCACGCTCGGAGAAGGCGGGGTCGAGGGGATCTCGCGCGATATGGGCGACCTGGGTGGGCAGCAGCCGCGCCCACTCCCCCGTCACCCGGTCGGAGAAGCCGCCGAGCTCGCCGTCGCTCGTCGGCACGAGACGATCGACCGCGAGCGAGCCGAAGATGCGCTGGTCGACGAAGTCGACGCGGAGCTCGCCGTGCTCGGGATGCTCGAGGTGCAGGCGCACCCGTGCGTGCCGGTCGTCGCCCGGGTGTTCGGGGGTGCGCAGGAGCATCTGGCCGCTCATGCCGAGGTGGCCGACCACTGCCCGACCGCCACGGCGCTCGTCACCCGAGAGCGGCAGCCAGAGGAACTTGCCGCGGCGCACGGCCGCGTCGATGCGGGCGCCGGTCAGCAACGCCTCGAAGTCGCCGGATGCCGGATCGTGGCGCTTCAGCGAGCGCGGCTCGAGCACCTCGACCGCGGTGACGACGGCACCGGTCACCGCGGGTGCAAGCCCTGAGCGGACGACCTCGACCTCGGGGAGTTCGGGCAACTCAGGCCGCGCCGCTGATGCGGGTCCAGGCCTCGAGTGCGGCGGCCATCTCGGCCTGCTTCTTGCTCGACCCCTCGCCCGACGCCTGCACGAGTTCACCGACCGTGACGGTCGCGACGAAGTGCTTGTTGTGATCGGGGCCGGATTCGGCGACCGAGTACGACGGTGCCGGAGCACCGCGGCGGGCCGCGATCTCCTGCAGGCTCGTCTTGGGGTCCATCGCGGCGCCGAAGCGCTCGGGGTCCTGCATGAGCGGCGTGATGAGACGCAGCACGAGCTCGGTCGCAGCGTCTCCGCCGGCATCGAGGTAGACCGCGCCGATGATCGCCTCGACGGTGTCGGCGAGGATCGACGGCTTGTCGGCGCCGCCGGTCATCGTCTCGCCGCGGCCCAGCCTGATGTACGAGCCGATGCCGATGGTGCGGCCGACTTCGGCGAGGGCCACACTCGACACGAGGCTGGCGCGCCGCTTCGCGAGCTCGCCCTCATCGAGGTCGGGATGATCCCTGAAGAGCCGGACCGTGACGGCCTGCCCGAGGATCGAATCGCCGAGGAACTCGAGGCGCTCGTTCGTCGGGATGCCGCCGTTCTCGTACGCGAACGACCGGTGCGTGAGCGCGAGGAGGAGCAGGGTGGGATCGATGTCGACCTGCAGCGTTCGCTGCAACTCGTCGAGCGTGCGATCTTCGAGCGCTGTGCGCCCGCCTCCCATGCGTTCCGTTCGCGTCACGACCGGTCGTCGGTGCGTCTCGGGCCGACTAGACGTCGGCGACCTTGCGGCCCTTGTACTCGAGGAAGAGCGGGGTGCCCGCCGAGTCCTCGACTACCTTCGCGCGGTGCGGAAGGCTGTAGGTGACCTTGCCGTTCTCGACGGTCTTGACGAGCGTGGGGACCTCGGCCTTCCACTGCGAACGGCGCGCGTGGGTGTTGGCGCGTGACTTCTTCCGCTTCGGAACAGCCATGACTATCTCTCTTCTCTCTGCTGGTCGGCGCCGGACATGGAATCCGGACCGTTGTCTTCGGAAGCCTGGAACCCCGCGAGCGCGGCCCAGCGGGGGTCGCTGTGCTCAGGGGTGACGAGTTCCGGATGATCGGCCAGTCGGACTCCGGTCTCGGGGTCGAGACCTGGGCAATCCGGTCGGCACACCGGCTGGAACGGCAGTGCCAGCACTACCGCATCTCGGATGAGTGGTTCAAGATCCACGTGGTCGTCTTGAACCTCATACTCGATGGCTTCCCCGCCATGATACCCGAAGAGTTCTTGGAACTCGACTTGGACGGGCACGGCGAGTTCGATGAGGCAGCGCCCGCACTCGCCGTCCGCGGTCGCATCGACCTCGGCGGTGACGAGGATCCCCTCGTGCACGGATTCGAGCCGGACGTCGAGATCGATCGCCGAGCCCTCCTTCACGGCGACGAGTGCCTCGCCGAACTGCTCGGGTGCGGGTGCGCTGATGCGCTCTTCGCGCATCTCGCCCGGACGGTTCACGAGATCGCGCACGCTGAGATCGAACACGGAATGCTTGGTGGCCACGATCGACGATTCTACGCGTCGACAGGTGGACGTTCGCCGAACGTCGGCCGTGCACGCTCGATCAGCGAGCGCGGCACCAGCGTCGCACGCCATCGCACGAGCAGCGGCTCACCCTCCGCGAGCGCGGCGCAGGCGGTCGCGAGCGCGCGCACGAGCGGGTCGGATGCCTCGGCCGCGCCCCCGTCCGCACCGGCGGGGCGCACCGCGCCGGCACCGGATCGTGCCGCCCCCGGCCCGTAGCGTTCGCGTTCGACCGCATCGCGGAGTGCGGTGAGCGCCGCCCGCGCCTCATCGCCCGCCTCGCCGGCGAAGCCCTCCCGCTCGACGAGCCGCCCGGCGATCGCGCGCGGGGTCGAGGTCGTCTCGGGTCGGAGCCCGAGATCGCGCGCCGTCGCGACGAACTCGTCCCACGCGGCATCCGCCGGCCGGTCGCCGCGTGCGATCCGCCGGCGCCGGGAGGCGCGCTGTCCGGCCCGCAGCGCGGCGGGAGCGAGCAGGAGCCCTGCGACGAGGAGCAGGGCGACGCCGCCGCGGAACCACCACGAGTCGGCCGGCGAGGCGGTACCGCCGCCGCCCGCGAGGTTTCGATCGGGGTCGAGTTCGGGCCGGCCGCTCGGCGGGGCGCTCGCGGTGCCCGTCGTGGGCGGTGTCGTCGCCGTGGCATCGCCCGCCCCGGGCCGCGAGTAGTCGGGCACCGTGCCCCGACTCGGCGTGGGCTCGAACGGCACCCACCCGACGCCCTCGAAGTAGAGTTCGGGCCACGCGTGCAGGTCGTGCGAGTCGACCTCGACGCGCTGCACGCCCCCGACCCGTTCCTGCGTCGATGTGCCCTGCGTGTAGCCCACGGAGATGCGCGAGGGGATTCCGACCTCGCGGGCGAGCACCGCCATCGTCGAGGCGAAGTGCACGCAGTAGCCCGAGCGCTCCTCGAGGAACCGGGCGATCACGTCGAAGCCGCCGCCGTCGTAGCCCGACTCGACCGGCGCCTCCGTCGAGTACTCGAAGCTGGCCGAGCGCAGGAACGCCTGGATCGCGACCGCCGCGTCGTACTGGGTCGCCGCGCCGTCCGCGACGGCCGCGGCCGTTTCGGCGATGATCGGCGGTGCGTCGTCGGGCAGCTCGAGGAATGCGTCGAACTCCTCGCCGGCCCGCCCGCCGGCCGACCTCAGCTGGGATGGGCTCGGATCGACCTCGAGCCACGTCGCGCGATAGCGCTGCCCGCCGGTGTCGGCATCGACGCTGCGCACCGTCAGCGAGCCGGCGTCCCAGAACCACGAGCCGCTGAGCCCCTCGACCTGCCGCGTCGGGTACGGCAGCGGCAGCCAGGTGGTGCGCACCTCGTCGACGACGATGTCGATCGGATGCTCCGTGGCGGCGACGTCTTCGTCGAGGCCGTCGGGCAGCGGCAGGGCGTCGACGGTGTTGTCGGCGTCGACCGGCCGCTCGGTGACGCCCCACGCCTGGCCCTCGAATCGATCGAGGGTCAGCACCGTGAAGTACGGGCGGTCGTTGTCCCTCGCGAAGTAGTGGAACGCCGGCCGCGGATCGGGTCGCCGGAGATCGCGTCCGAGGTCGATGAACGGGCTCACCCCGCGCGCGAAGCTCGTCGACGGCGCGCCCGAACCGAGCAACAGGCTCGAGGAGATGCTCGGGGTCGAGGCCGTGAGCACCGCCGCCGTGAGGATGCCCACCGCGGTGAGGCCGAGCGTCGCACCGAGGCTCGACACGATCGGCACCCGTGCCGGCGGGATCACCGTGGTGCCGCCCGTCTCGTCGTTGCGCTCCGCGGCGGCGAGCAGTGCGCGGCGGCGGGCTCGCACGTCGATGCGCAGGAGCAGCAGGTACGAGGCCGCCGAGAAGACGAGCGTCGGCACTTCGGCGCCCGACTCGATGATGAACCCGGGGATGAGGATCGGCACGAGCGCCGGAGCCGCGGCGAGTGCGGGCATGCGGACGGTCTGCACGAGCACGTCCATGCAGATCGCGAGCACCCCGACGCCGAGGGCCAGGACGAAGTTGAGCGCCGGCACGGGGATCGCCGGCACGGACTGCTGCTGGATCGTGCGCTGGGCGCCGTCGAAGAGCTCCCCGAAGTGGACGAAGGTGTCCTGGGTCGGCACGACGAGCGCGAAGCTCGTCGACCCGCCGAAGAGCAGTGTGAGCAGGAGCAGGAGCACGACGAGCTCGAGCACCGGCACGAGCGAGGCGGGAACCCGGATCGCCCGGAGTCCGGCGCCCCCGAACAGCGTGCCGGCCGCGACGAACGCGCAGAGCCACCACCATCCGCTGCCCGAGATGAGCGGTCCGAGCGCCATCGTCGAGACCGCGAGCAGCAGGAAGCTCGCCGCGGTGAGCGCGAGTCGCTGACCTCGGGTGAGCGGCAGAGTGTCAGGACGCATCGCGCCCCCGTGCCGGCGGGCGGTTCGTTCCGCGTTCGTCAGCGCCCGCTGCGCTCCCGCGCGCGGTCTCTGCTGCGCCTGTTCCGCCCATCCGGTCGCGCTGCGCGACGCCCGCCCACGCGTCGCCGATCACTGCGGCCCGTCGCACCCGCACGACCCGCCAGTCCGCCTGCTCCAGCGCGTCGACGACCCGCGTCGAGACGCCCTCGCCGACGAAGGCGACCGCGGGCTCGAATCCGGTGCGGAGCGAGACGAGCGTCGCGGCATCCTGGTCGTCGGGGTCGACGAGCACCGCGAACCCCGGCATCCTCGCCTCGCGTGCGCGCACCTCGCCGCGACCGAGGCCCTCGGCGATCCGGCTGCCGCGCGCAGCCGAGCCGTCGACGCGTTCGCCCCGGCCCGGGGCGTCGAGCCGGGCGAGGTCCTCGAGCAGCAGGTGATCGCCCCCGGGCATCCGGTAGGCGCCGGGCGCCCCCTCGCCGACGCCGCCGCGCCCGGGGTCGCCGAGCGGGTCGCAGCGGACGCGGAACCCCCGCTCGAGCAGGTGCACGCCGATCGAGGCCGCCACCTCGACGCCGAGCTCGAAGCCGAGGTGAACGCGCTCGGCCCACTCGGGCCTCGAGCCGCCGCCGGGGAACTGCCCGGCGAGCGTGGTGTCGAGGAGGATCCGGACCTCGGGGTCGCCGCGCTGCTCCTCCTCGCGCACCATCAGTTCGCCGCGCCGGGCGGTCGCGGGCCAGTTCACGCGGCGCAGCGGATCGCCGTAGCGGTACTCGCGGGCGATGAGCTCGTCGGAGTTCGGGTGCGAGCGCCGTTGCAGGCCGTGCAGCACGCCGTCGACGCTGGCGGCGGAACCGAGGGCCCGCTCGAGCGGGGTCACCCGAGGCGTCACCACGACCTCATGGCGCGGACCGGCGTCGCGGTCGATGCGGGCGAGCCCGAACGGGTCGGCGAGGCCGATCCGCATCGGGCCGATGCCGTAGACGCCGCGGCGGGGCAGCCGCAGGCGGTACTCGAGGTGCACCGTGTCGTCGCCCGACGGCAGCACGGCCTCGTACGCCCCGAGGGCCGGCAGCACCGCCTCGGCCGGCGCGTCGAGCCCTTCGGGCACCCGGTCCCGCCAGTGCGCGCCGTCGAGGGTTCGCCGCGAGCGGTTGCGCACTGCGATCGCGACGGCCGTCGAGGTTCCCGCGGCGACGATCGGGGGCGAGAACCTGCGGGTCACGCCGAGCCGCGGCACCCGCAGCGTGACGAAGAGCGCCGCGACGCCGGGCATCGCGATGCCGACGAAGGCGAGCAGCATGATGTCGCGCAGGTCGAACCAGAGCGAGACGGCGAGGAGTGCCGCCCCGACCACCAGCAGTGCGCCCCCGCGCCTGGTGAGCCGCGGCCAGGCCGCGACGCGCAGTGGACGGGGGCGCCTCATCTCAGTTCCTTCGCGCGCTGCCGACCGGAACCGGCGTCTCCCCCACGATGCGTCGGACGATGGCGTCGATCAGCGGGCCGGCATCGCGGTCGTGCGCCCCGAGCGCGCGGCTCGTCGGCACGAGCCGATGCGCGAGCACCGGCACGGCGAGGGCGTCGATGTCGTCGGGCAGCACGAAGTCGCGACCGTGCATCGCCGCGTGCGCCTTCGCCGCTCGCACGAGCTGGAGCGTCGCGCGCGGGCTCGCACCGAGCCGGAGCTGCCGGTCCTCGCGGGTCGCACGGGCGAGTTCGACGGCGTACTCCTGCACGGGCTGCGAGGTGAACACCTGGTGCACCGCGGCGATCATGGCGCGGAGCTCGCCGAGCGAGACGACCGCGTCGAGCACGTCGAACGGGCTCGAGGTCTCGCGCGTCGTGAGCATCGCGAGCTCGTCGGCCGATGCCGGGTAGCCCATCGAGATCCGCGCCATGAAGCGGTCGCGCTGCGCCTCGGGCAGCGGGTAGGTGCCCTCCATCTCGACGGGGTTCTGGGTCGCGACGACGGTGAACGGCGGGTCGAGGCGGTACGTGGTGCCGTCGGCCGTGACCTGGCGCTCCTCCATGCACTCGAGCAGGGCGGACTGGGTCTTCGGGCTCGCCCGATTGATCTCGTCGCCGATGACGAGGTTGGCGAAGACGGGGCCGCGCTTGAACTCGAAGCGCCGGCTCGCCTGGTCGAAGACCGAGACGCCCGTCACATCGCTCGGCAGCAGGTCGGGGGTGAACTGGATGCGGCTGACGCTCGCGTCGACCGAGCGTGCGAGCGCCTTCGCGAGCATCGTCTTGCCGACGCCCGGCACGTCCTCGATGAGGAGGTGTCCCTCGGCGAGGAGCACGGTGAGCGCCGCGGTGACCGCGTCGCGCTTGCCGGCGATCACCGTCTCGACGTTCGTCACGATGGCCGCGGCGAGCGACCCGACCTCGTCGATGCCCATGGTCGCGGCGCGCGCCGCCGTTCCCGACCCGCTCGTCACCGCGACCTCGCCGCTCATGGCGTCATCGCCACCGCGAGGTAGTCGGCGACCACGGCCGGTACATAGGGCGCGACGTCGCCGCCGAGCGACGCGACCTGCCGGACGAGTGAGCTCGACACGTGCGCGTTCGCCGGGTCGGGCAGGAGGAAGACCGTCTCGACGCCGGCGAGATGCCGGTTGACGATCGCCATCGGCGTCTCGTATGCGACGTCGAGCTGCGAGCGCACGCCCTTGACGAGCACGCTCGCCCCGACGTCGGTGCAGTAGTCGACGAGCAGGCCCATGCTCCAGGCGGCGACGACGATGCGACCCTCGATGCCGGCGTCGGCGATCGACTGCTCGATGAGCGAGACGCGCTGCGCGATCGGCAGGAGCGCCGACTTGTCGGGGTTGTGCACCACGACGACGTGCAGCTCGTCGTAGAGCCCCGCGGCCCGCGAGATCACATCGAGGTGGCCGCGCGTGACGGGGTCGAACGATCCGGGGACGACGGCGATCCGCTGCATACGCAACAGCGTAGCGCCAGCGGGGGCCCCCGAGAGGCCCGGCCGAGAGTCTCAGCCCTTGCTCAGGTATCCGCTGGCCTCGTCGTCGAGTCGCCGGCGGACGGCGGCCGCGAGCGCCGGGTGCCCCTCGAGCGTCGGATCGACCTCGAGGATCGCCTCGGCCTCGGCTCGTGCGTCGGCGATGATCTCACCGTCGCGCACCACCCGCAGCAGCTTGAGGGAGGATCGCCCGCCCGACTGCATCGCGCCGAGCACATCGCCCTCCTGCCGGAGCTCGAGGTCGACCCGGGCCAGTTCGAAGCCGTCGAGGGTGGCGGCGACGGCCTCGACGCGCTGGAGGGCGAGCGAGTTCGGCGGCGCGCCCGTGACCAGCAGGCACAGCCCGGGCACGGCGCCCCGGCCGACCCGCCCGCGCAGCTGATGCAGCTGCGAGACCCCGAATCGGTCGGCGTCGACGACGACCATCACGCTCGCGTTCGGCACGTCGACGCCCACCTCGATGACCGTCGTCGAGACGAGCACGTCGAGTTCGCCCGCCGCGAAGGCACGCATCGTGCGATCTTTCTCTTCGGCGCTCATGCGCCCGTGCAGCGGCGCGACGCGGAGCTCGGCGAAACGGGGGTGCTCACCGAGCTCGGCGAGCACCGAGGCGACGGATGCCACGGGGCCGGCGCCCTCCGTCTCGCCCGGTACGGGCTCGGCGCCGTCGTCTTCGGCGACCCGCGTCTCGATCGCCGGGCACACGACGAAGCCCTGGCGGCCGAGGGCGACCTCCTCGGCGAGGCGCTCCCAGACGCGCGGTCGCCAGGCGGGGCGGATCGCGAGCGGCACCACCTGCGACTCGATGCCGGCGCGGCCCGCCGGGAGCTCGGCGATCGTCGAGACGTCGAGGTCGCCGAACACCGTCATCGCGACGGTGCGCGGGATCGGGGTGGCGGTGAGCACGAGCACGTGCGGCGGCTCGGCGCCCTTCAGCCGCAGCGCCTCGCGCTGCTCGACGCCGAAGCGGTGCTGCTCGTCGACCACCACCAGCCCGAGGTCGGCGAAGGTGACCGTGTCGCCGAGGAGCGCGTGGGTGCCGACGACGAGCCGCGACTGGCCGGCCGCGGCGCGCAGCAGCGCCTTCTTGCGTTCGGCGGCGGGCAGCTGGCCCGTGAGCAGCGTGGGGATCAGCTCGGCCGAGAGCTCGGGGCCGAGCATCTTCGCGATCGAGCGGAGGTGCTGGGCGGCGAGCACCTCGGTCGGGGCGAGGAGCGCCGACTGCCCGCCCGAGTCGGCGACGGCGAGCATCGCGCGCAGCGCGACGACGGTCTTGCCGGAGCCGACCTCGCCCTGGACGAGGCGGTTCATCGGCACCGGCTCGCCGAGGTCGTGGGCGATCTCGGCGCCCACCTGCTCTTGATCGCCGGTCAGCGCGAACGGCAGCGCGGCGTCGAAGCGTTCGAGCAGGCCGCCGGGCGCCGGGCGCCGGGCGAGCGCGTGACGTGCTCGCAGCGCGGCCCGCCGCTCGAGCAGCGCCGACTGCAGCACGAACGCCTCGGTGAAGCGCAGGGTTCGCCTGGCCGCCTTCCAATCGGGCTCGCGCTCGGGTCGATGCACCCGCTCGAGCGCGTCGCGGTGCGCGAGAAGCCCGCGGTTCTCCCGCACCGAAGCCGGCAGCGGATCGTCGACCCGGCCGAGGCCGTCGAGGAGCAGCGCGATCGACTTCGCGAGCTGCCAGCTCGCGAGCGTCGAGGTGGCGGGGTAGATCGCGATGGGCGCCTCGGCCCAGCGCTTGGCGGCGGCGTCGCCGACCTCGATCGGGACCTCGTCGTCGAAGAGCTCGTAGTCGGGATGCGCCAGCTGGCGATTGCCCCGGTAGTCGCCGACCTTGCCGGCGAAGATGCCCCGGCGCCCTGGGCGCAGGTCGTTCTCGCGCCAGCGCTGGTTGAAGAACGTGAGCGTCAGCACGCCCGTACCGTCGGAGATTTTCGCCTCGACGATCGAGCCCCTGCGCTGGCGCATCTCGCGGACGCGCACCTCGATCACCTCGGCGACGAGGGTGACGTTCTCGTCGAGCGGCAGCGACGCGAGCGCCGTGAGCTCGCCGCGCAACGCGTAGCGCCGCGGGTAGTGCGCGAGCAGCTCGCCGACGGTGACGTAGCCGAACGCCCGCTCGATCGCCTGGGCGGTGCGCCCGCCGAGGGCGCCGGCCAGCTTCGAATCGAGCGTGTAGCTGCCGGGGATCGCCTCCTCGGGGGCATCCGCTGGTCGTGCGGTCATGCCTCGATCGTAGGCGGCGCCTCCGTCAGCGCCGCGAGCTCGGCCTGCACGTAGGGGTCGTCGGGGCGCTCGGCCGCGAGCGCGCGCTGGAGCTCGAGAGCCTCCTCGGTGCGGCCGAGGCTGCGCAGGCACCGCGCGACCGACCACTTCGCCACGTGCCGCTGCTCGGCGGTGCCGTACGCCTCGGCCGCGCGTGCCGCCTCCTCGAACTGCATCAGCGCACCGGTGAGTCGGCCAGAGTCGTGCAGGGTCCATCCGAGGTTGTTGTGGAGCGCGACGCCCCAGCGGAGCACTCGTGGGTCGCGCGCGCCGTCGAGCACGTCGAATCCCTCGGTCGCCCACTCCTCCTCGTGGCCGGCGTCGTTGAGCGCGAGCATGTGCAGCGCATCGAGCACGAGGAAGGTCGACCCCGCGATGGCGGCCTCGCGCACCCCGCGGGTGAGCTCGGGAACGGCGTCGGCGGGCCGCCCGCCGGCCGCGGCGAGGCGGCCCCGCTCGATCGCGACGCGGGCGCGCAGCTCTGCGGCGAAGGCGGGGGGCTCGTCGTCGGCCGGCAGCGCTGCGACCTGGTCGAGCACCGCGAGCGCCTCGTCGCCCCGGCCGAGCAGCCCGAGGGCGCGGGCGAGCTGGGTCTGCATGACGGCGCGGGTGTGCGCGGTCTCCGACGCGTCGGCCGCGAGTTCGCGGAACCGCTCGGCGCTGGCCTCGGGATCGGCGAAGTCCCAGAGGCGGTCGATCAGCTGCTGCTCGCCCCCTCGGTGTCGGGACGGTTCGGCGGGCAGGCGTTCGGTCGAGCCGGTCTCTTCAGCAAATGGGGCAGGCACCCCTCCATCATGGCAGCGGTGGGCCTGCGTCGATAAGCTGCCGGGAGCATGACCCGCATCATCGCCGGATTCGCCGGCTCTCTCAGCCTCCAGGTTCCGCGCTCCGGCACCCGTCCCACGAGCGACCGCGTGCGCGAGGCGATCTTCTCCGCGCTCGAGGCCCGCGACGCGATCCACGGCGCACGCGTGCTCGACCTCTACGCCGGCTCGGGCGCGCTCGGCCTCGAGGCCGCGAGCCGTGGCGCCGCCGAGGTCGTGCTCGTCGAGCGGGCGAAGCCCGCCTCAGAGATCTGCCGGCGCAACGCCGACGCCGTCGGCCGCGCCGACGGCGGCGGGCACGCGGTGCGCGTCCGCGTCGTGCCGCGGGCGGTCGCCGCCTACCTCGAGGGCGCGGCCGGGCCGGTCGACCTCGTGTTCGTCGACCCGCCCTACGATCTCTCCGAAACCGCGCTCGCCCACGATCTCGAGCTGCTCGCCCCGCTCCTGTCCGATGACGCGGTCGTCGTGGTCGAGCGCAGCAGCCGCTCGCCCGAGCCGGTCTGGCCCGCGGGCCTCGCACCCGAGCGGCGACGCGACTACGGCGAGACGACGCTGTGGTGGGCGGCGCCCGATCAGCCCGCGCGGCCGTCCCAGCCCGAGTAGGGATCCCACCCGTCGGCGGCGATCGGTGCACCGTCGACCCGAAGTTCTCCGGCATCCTCGACGACACGGCCGATCACCTCGAACGGCGCGGGCACCGGCGCCCCGGCTGGGAACGTCGCGAGCAGTCCGTGGTCCTCGGCGCCTGCCAGGGCGAGTCGCACGTCGGCACCGAGAGCGGCGCCGTCGAAGTCGAGGCCGACCCCGCTCGCCTCGGCCAGCCGCCGCGCGTCGCGCGCCAGCCCGTCGGAGACGTCGAGCATGGCGGTCGCGCCCGCCTCGGCCGCGGCGACGCCGGCACCGACGGGAGGTTCGGGTGCGAGCTGTGCGGCGATGAGGCGCGGATGCCTCGCGCGAAGCGCGGCGGCACGCTCGGGATCGGGTTCCCCCGAGGCATCCACCCCCTCGGCGAAGAGCAGGCGCAGGCCCTGCGCCGCGTCGCCGCGGACGCCGGCATGCGCGAGGACGTCGCCGACCCGCGCGCCGGAGCGGGTGACCGCGCTGCGGCCCTCGAGATCGCCGAAGGCGGTGACGGTGATCGTCAGCACGGACGACGCCGAGAGGTCGCCGCCGACGACGCCGGCCCCCGGAGCGAGGGAGGCGAGTCCCTCGCGCAGCCCGTCGGCGATGCCTTCGAGCACCGCGACCGCGAGGTTCGGCGGCGCCGCGATCGCGACGACGAGCGCGGTCGGCCGGGCACCCATCGCGGCGACGTCGGTGAGGTTCGTCGCCGCCGCCTTCCAGCCGAGCTCGAACGGCGTCGACCAGGCGAGGCGGAAGTCGGGACCGTGGACCATCATGTCGCAGGTCACGACGAAGCGGCCGTCGGGCGCGGCGATCACGGCGGCGTCGTCGCCGGCGCCGAGCAGCGCCGAGTCGCCGGGCTGCAGGCGCGGCAGGATCCGGGCGAGCACGGCCTGCTCGCCGAGCGCCCCGATGGTCTCGATCCCGCCGATCGTCTCGAGGTCTGCGTCGGTGCTTGGGCGGTCGTCGGGCATCCACTCAGCGTAGGTCACCACCGGACGACGGATGGTGTGTAATGGTTCTTTACGAATTCGGCGTCGATGCCTACGCTGGGTTCGCGGAGAACCCGATCGCGGTGGACG
This sequence comes from Agromyces lapidis, assembly GCF_009749405.1. Taxonomy (GTDB): domain Bacteria; phylum Actinomycetota; class Actinomycetes; order Actinomycetales; family Microbacteriaceae; genus Agromyces; species Agromyces lapidis. Next base: position 52,149 of record NZ_WBIQ01000006.1, on the reverse strand, counting down.
CCCCTGCCCACCGCCCTGCGATGGAGCGAGCGTGAGTCGACGGAGCGAACGAGCAGCGGACCGTCGGCGACGCCGGCGCACGACCATCGCGATCGCGGCGGTGTCCGCGACGGTCGCCCTCGTCGGCGTCGCGGGCGTCACCGGTGTGGCCTGGGCGAGCGGCGAGCTCGAGCGCTGGCAGAACCCCGAGATCCCCTGCACCTCGCCGGCCGAGCTCAGCGTCGTCGCCGACCCGGCGATCGCCGCGACCGTGAAGGCGATCGCGGCCGACTACGACGCGAGCGAGAAGTCGTGCTCCCGCACCGAGGTCGTCGCCCAGGCCTCCGTCGACACCGCAGCGATGCTCGCCTCCGGCAACGCGGCGGAGCTCGACGCCTGGATCCCAGACTCCCCCGTCTGGCTCGTGCGCATGTCGAGCACCGCCCGATCGCTCGGCCGGCCGGTGCCGAACTTCGCCCTCGAACGATCGATCGCCTCGAGTCCCGTCGTCTTCGCCGCCGCCGCGGAACGGGCGAGCGAGCTCGGCGATGCCGCTCCGGGATGGAACGCGCTCATGAAGGGCGAGTTCACGGCGCTCCTGGCCGATCCCGAGGCCTCCTCGGCGAGCCTCAGCGCCCTCCAGGCGATGGAGCGGCGCGCCGACATCGGTGCGCCACGACAGTTCCAGACCGCGATGATCCAGCTCAACGACACCGTGCTGCCGACGGCGGCCGACTCGTTCGCCGAGCTCGGCTCCCGCCCCGCCGGAACCTTCGCGATCGCGAGCGAGCAGCAGATCGCGCTGCACAACCGGGAGGCCGGCTCCTCCCCGCTCGTCGCCCTCTACCCCGCCGACGGCACGCTCGCCCTCAACTACCCGTTCCTCCGCTCCCTCGACGAGACCGAGCTCGCGAAGAACCTCCCCGCTCCCGATGCCGAGCGCGCGCCCGAGACCGCCGAGTCGCGGGCCCTCGAACTCCGGGCGAGAGAACTCGACGGGCTGAAGCTCGCACTCTGGGGCGCGAAGGACGCCTTCGCCGCCGACGGCTTCCGCGACGGCGTCGGGTCGGGAGAGCTCGAGCAGGAGGGCGTCCTCGCCGAAGCCGTCGCCGTCGACACGGCCGCCGCCGGCGCGCAGGTCGCGATCCTCCGCACCTGGGGCGTCCTGAGCCTGCGTTCGCGCATCCTCTCGGTCATCGACGTCTCCGGCTCGATGGAGGAGCCGACGGTCACCGGCCTCCGGCGGATCGACCTGCTCACCCAGGCGACGAGCTCGACGCTCGCCCAGTTCTCGGGCGACGTCGATCTCGGCCTCTGGATCTTCTCGACCGAGCGCGCAGGCGATCGCGACTGGGAGGCCCTCGCCCCCATCGAGCGGCTCGGCGACGAGGAGCAGAAGGCGAAGCTCGGCACCGCCATCGCCTCCCTGCCCGGGCGCCTCGGCGGCGCGACGGGGCTCTACGACACGACCCTCGCGGCCGTCGCGCACGTGCGATCGACGTACGACACCGGCAAGGTGAACTCGGTGCTCCTGCTCACCGACGGCCGCAACGAGGACGAGAACGGGATCTCGCTCGACCAGCTGCTCGCCCAGCTCAGCGAGATGGACGACCCGGCGAAGCCCGTCCCGGTCATCATGGTCGGCATCGGCCCCGACACCGACGTGAAGGCGATGCGGGCGATCGCGAAGGCCACGGGCGGGGCCGCGTACTCCGCCGCCAAGCCGCAGGACCTGAGCGTCGTGCTCACCGACGCCCTCTCCCAGCGCGCGTGCCGCCCGAACTGCTGATCGCCGTCGCAGCAGGCACTCGGGATCGGCCACTACCCTGAAGGGGATGGAACACCCGACCGGCCGCACCCACCGCTCCCCGCGACCCCGCCGACTCCGCTTCGCCGCGCTGCTCGCCGCCGGCGCCGCCGCGCTCGCCCTCAGCGGGTGCAGCCAGGCGGTGCCGATCGACCCCGCCGCCGACGCGAGCGACCCCGACTGCGCAGCCGTCGTCGTGCGCCTGCCCGACTCGATCGCGAAGGACACCGGCCAGGAGCAGGCCGAACGCGAGACCAACGCCCAGGGCACCGGCGCGTGGGGCTCCCCCGCCTCCGTGCTGCTCCGCTGCGGCGTGCCGACGCCCGGCCCGACGACCGACCGCTGCGTGAGCGTGAACGGGGTCGACTGGGTCATCGACGAGTCCGACGCCCCGAACTTCCGATTCACGAGCTACGGTCGCACCCCCGCCGTCGAGGTGCTCGTCGACAACGACGTCGTCTCGGGCACCACGGCGATCACCGAACTCTCGTCGGCCGTCTCGGTCATCCCCTCCGAAGGCGGCTGCACCGACGTCGACGAGGCGACCGCGGGCTGACGCGTGCAGGCCCGCTAGCGCGGACCGGTCGCGAACCCCACCTCGATGAGCTCGGTGATGAGCTCGGGGTAGCTGAGGCCCGAGTTCAGCCAGCACGTCGGGAACATCGAGATCGGCGTGAAGCCCGGCATCGTGTTGAGCTCGTTCACGACGAAGCCCTCGTCGGTGAGGAACACGTCGACGCGGGCGAGCCCCTGGCCGCCGATCGCCTCGAACGCGCGGCGCGCGATGCGCTGCAATTCGAAGAGCTCGCCGTCGCCGAGATCGGCGGGGCACACGAGCTCGACGCCCGGGGCATCCAGGTACTTGGCCTCGAAGTCGTAGAACTCGCGACCCGTGACCACGACCTCGCCCGCCACGCTCACCCGCGGCGCCGCACCGTCGCGGCCTTCGAGCACCGCGCACTCGATCTCGCGGCCGACGACGCCCGACTCGATGAGCACGCTCCCGTCTTCGGCGAAGGCGACCTCGAGCGCCGCGTCGAGCTCGGCCCAGTCGTTCACCTTGGTGACACCGACCGACGAGCCCGCACGTGCGGGCTTCACGAACACGGGAAGGCCGAGGCTGCGAGTGCGGCGCTGCCAGAGCTCGGGGTCGGCGGCCAGCGCGGCACGGGTCACCGTCACCCACGGCGCGACCGGGATGCCGGCGCCCTCGAGCACGGTCTTCGTGAAGTGCTTGTCCATGCCGAGCGACGAGGCGAGCACGCCGTTGCCGACGTACGGCAGGCCGACGAGTTCGAGGAGGCCCTGGATCGTGCCGTCCTCGCCGAAGCGCCCGTGCAGGATCGGGAACACGACGTCGACCTCGCCGAGCGAGCGCGTGCCAGAAGCATCCGTCACCGTCAGTTCGCGCGACGCGGTCGACTCGGGCCACTGCACCCGGGTGCCGTTGTCGACGACCTCGGGCAGGTGCGCGGGGTCGAGCGCGAAGCGCGCCGGTTCGTCGGATTCGAGGATGTACGCGCCTTCGCGGGTGATCCCGACCGGGATCACCTCGAAGCGGCTACGGTCGATCGCCCCCAGCACTCCGCCCGCCGTTGCGCAGCTGATCGAGTGCTCGCTTGAACGCCCGCCGAACAGCAGAACCACCCTGAGCTTGTCCATCGTTCGTCCTTTCGCCCTGGGGCTCGTCGTCGGTCGTGAGGTGGGGCGCGATGTCCTTCGGGTCGAGGGTGCCCGCGAGCACCTGACGCACCTGTTCGACGATGGGCATGTCGACGCCCTTCGCCCGCGCGAGTTCGAGGATCGGCCCGACCGAGGCGAGCCCCTCCGTGGTCTGCTGCATCTGGTTCACCACGTCGTTCAGGTGGTACCCCTGGCCGAGCAGCCGTCCGGCGGTGTTGTTCCGCGAGAGCGGCGACTGGCTCGTCGCGATGAGGTCGCCGAGCCCTGCGAGACCCGAGAGCGTTTCGGGGTGCGCGCCGAACGCGACCGCGAAGTCGCTCATCTCGACGAGACCGCGCGTGATGATCGACGCCTTCGTGTTGTCTCCGTAGCCGGCGCCGTCGACGATGCCGATCGCGACCGCGATCAGGTTCTTCAGCACGCCGCCGAACTCGGTGCCGATGACATCGGTGTTCACGAAGGAGTGGAAGTACTTGTTGCGGGCCACGGATGCCACCGCCTGGGCGGTCTCGAGGCTCGTCGAGGAGACCACCGCGGCCGTCGGCTGCTCCTTGGCGATCTCGAGCGCGAGGTTCGGACCCGAGATGACCGCGATCTGCGACTCGTCGATCGGCAGCACCTCGGCGATGACCTCGCTCATGCGCTTGCCCGTCGACTTCTCGACGCCCTTCATGAGCGAGATGACCGTGGCCTGGGCGTGCAGGTGCGGAGCGATGAGCTTGAGGTTGTCGCGCAGCGACTGGCTCGGCACCGAGACGAACACCTGTTCGGCGCCCGCGAGTGCGAGGTCGAGCCGACTCGTCGCCCGGAGCCCGAGCGGCAGGTTCACGCCCGGGAGGTAGTCGCTGTTGCGCTTGGCCTCCTGGATCTCGCGGGCCATCTCGGGGCGGCGGGCCCAGAGCACGACGTCTGCTCCGCCGTCGGCGAGGATCTTCGCGAAGGTCGTGCCCCAGCTGCCGGCGCCGAGCACGGCGACGCGCTTGCCCGCGGGCTTGCGCGGGTGCTGCTTAGTCTTCAAGGCGACCCGTCTCCTTCTGGCCGTGAGCCACCGGATCCCAGCGCTCGGCCGGAGCCGGCTCATGACGGATCTCGGCGAGGAGCTCGGCGATCGCGTCCATCAGCTTCGCGGTCGCGGCGAGGAGCGACGCCTGGTCGATCGGCTTGCCGCGGTACGCACTGAGGTCGAGCGGTTCGCCGACGATGACGTCGATCGTCTTGCGCGGGAACAGGCTGAGTTTCTTGCCGTAGCGCGGCATCAGCGCCTGGGTGCCCCAGTGGGCGGCGGGCACGATGGGGATGTCGCGCTCCAGCGCGATGCGCACCGCCCCCGTCTTGCCGCGCATCGGCCAGAGCTCGGGATCGCGGGTGAGCGAGCCCTCGGGGTAGACGACGACCATGCGCCCCTTCTCGACGAGCTCCTCGGCCGCGCGGAGGGCCGCATGACCGTTGCTGCCGGCGCGCTCGACCGGGATCTGCCCCGAGGTGCGCAGGAACCAGCCCAGCACGGGGTTCTTGAACAGCGACGCCTTCGCGAGGAAGCGCGGGGCGCGCCCGAGCTTCCAGCTCGCGGCGCCCATCACGACCGGGTCGATCTCGCTGTAGTGGTTGGGTGCGAGCACGAAGGCGCCCGACTGGGGCATCCGCTCCCGGTGATGGAACCGGAATCGGACGGCGAGGTTGAACAGCGGCAGGATGAGTGCCGCGAGGACCCAGAAGAACGAGGGGCGTCGAGTCTCCGAACGCGGCTTCGCGGGGGCCTTCGCAGACGAGTCGTCGTGTTGCACTCCCCTATTATCCTTCGAGTTCGAAATCCGCCCCGAGCAGTTCGAGCTTCGTGATGAAGTCCTCGTACCCCCGCGCGATGATTCCGACGTTGGAGACGGTCGAGCGACCCTCTGCGGTGAGCGCGGCGATCAGGTGGCTGAACCCGCCACGGAGATCGGGCACCTCGACGTCGGCGCCGGTGAGCTTCGCCGGGCCGGAGATCACGGCGGAGTGCTGGAAGTTGCGCTGGCCGAAGCGGCAGGGCCGACCGCCGAGGCACTCCTTGTGCACCTCGATCGAGGCCCCCATCTCGACGAGCGCGTCGACGAAGCCGAAGCGCTGCTCGTACACCGTCTCGTGCACGATCGAAACGCCCTTCGCCTTCGTCAGTGCGACGACGAGCGGCTGCTGCCAGTCGGTCATGAACCCGGGGTGCACATCGGTCTCGATGATGACCGGCTTCAGCTCGCCGCCCGGGTGGTAGAAGCGGATGCCGTCTTCTGCGATCTCGAACGCACCGCCCACCTTGCGGAACACGTTGAGGAAGGTGAGCATCTCGGCCTGGCGGGCACCGCCGACGAAGATGTCGCCGTCGGTCGCGAGCGCCGCGGCCGCCCAGCTGGCTGCCTCATTGCGGTCGAAGAGCGCGCGGTGCGTGTAGCCGTCGAGCTTGTCGACGCCCTCGATGCGGATCACGCGGTCGGTGTCGACCGTGATGATGGCGCCCATCTTCTGCAGGATGTTGATGAGATCCATGATCTCGGGCTCGATCGCCGCACCCGAGAGCTCGGTGATGCCGTCGGCGAGCACCGCGGTGAGCAGCACCTGCTCGGTCGCTCCGACGCTCGGATAGGGCAGCGCGACCTTCGCACCGTGCAGGCCGCTCGGGGCCGACATGCGGATGCCGCTCGGGAGCTTCTCGACGATGGCGCCGAAGTTGCGCAGCACCTCGAGGTGGTAGTCGATCGGACGGTCGCCGATGCGGCACCCACCGAGGTCGGGGATGAAGGCCTCGCCGAGTCGGTGCAGCAGCGGCCCGCAGAACAGGATCGGGATGCGGCTGGAGCCGGCGTGCGCGTCGATGTCGGCCATGTGCGCCGTTTCGACGGCCGAGGGGTCGAGGATGAGCTCGCCCGCGTCGCCCTGGGTCACCGTGACGCCGTGCACCTCGAGGAGGCCGCGCACGATGCGGACGTCGCTGATGTTCGGGACGTCCTTCAGCACGCTCGGAGTGTCGCCGAGGAGCGCCGCGACCATCGCCTTGGTGACGAGGTTCTTGGCCCCCTTCAGTTCGATCCGGCCGCGGAGCGGTTTGCCGCCGTTGATCGTGATCTTGTCGACGTTCAACCCGACTGCCGTCCCGTGGTTCTTGGCATCCTGCCCGAGTGTGTTCACAAACTCCCTGATTCCGCCGGCTCCCGGATGGGGAGCGTCTTGGGCCGCCACGCCGCTCGATGCGTCTCGAATTCGGCGATGGCTGCTTCGTCCCGGAGAGTGAGGGCGATGTCGTCCAGACCCTCCAGAAGCCTCCATCGAGTGTAGTCGTCGATATCGAAGGCGACTGTGAGCGCACCCGCGCTCACCGTTCGTGCAACGAGATCGACGGTCACGTCTATTCCCGGGTCGGCCTCGACGACCGCCCAGAGGCGCTCGATGTCTTCGTAGGCGACCTGCGCGGCGACGAGCCCCTGCTTGCCCGCGTTGCCGCGGAAGATGTCGCCGAACCGCGAGCTCACGACGACGTCGAAACCGTAGTCGCGCAGCGCCCACACGGCGTGCTCGCGACTCGAACCGGTGCCGAAGTCGGGCCCGGCGATGAGCACCTTCGCACCCTGGAACTCGGGGCGGTTCAGCACGAACTCGGGGTCCTGGCGCCATCCGTGGAACAGCGCGTCGTCGAAGCCGGTCTTCGTGACCCGCTTCAGGAACACGGCCGGGATGATCTGGTCGGTGTCGACGTTCGAGCGGCGCAGCGGCACGGCGACGCCGGTGACGGTCGTGATCTTCTGCATCAGCGCGCCTCTCCTTCGTTCTGCAGATCCCACGGGCTCGACAGCGTGCCTCGGATGGCGGTCGCGGCCGCCACGAGCGGCGAGACGAGGTGGGTGCGGCCGCCCTTGCCCTGCCGGCCCTCGAAGTTGCGGTTCGAGGTCGACGCACAGCGCTCGCCCGGGGAGAGCTGGTCGGGGTTCATGCCGAGACACATCGAGCAGCCCGCGAAGCGCCACTCGGCGCCGAAGTCGGTGATGACCTTGTCGAGCCCCTCGGCCTCGGCCTCGAGACGCACGCGCGCGGAGCCGGGCACGACCATGACGCGTACGCCCTCGGCCTTCTGCTTGCCCTTGATGATCGAGGCGAAGGCGCGCAGGTCTTCGATGCGGCTGTTCGTGCACGAGCCCATGAAGACCGCATCGACCTTGATGTCCTTGAGGGGGGTGCCCGCTGCGAGGTCCATGTACTCGAGCGCCCGCTCGGCCGCGGCGCGCTCGTGCTGGTCGTCGATCGTCGCCGGGTCGGGGACCGACTCCGACAGCGAGACGCCCTGGCCGGGGTTCGTTCCCCACGTCACGAACGGCTCGAGCGCGTCGGCATCGATCGACACCTCGGCGTCGAAGCTCGCGCCCTCGTCGGTCGCGAGCGTGTTCCAGTATTCGACCGCGGCGTCCCAGTCGTCGCCCTCGGGCGCGTGCGCGCGGCCCTTCAGGTACGCGTAGGTCGTCTCGTCGGGCGCGACCATGCCGGCCCGGGCGCCTGCCTCGATCGACATGTTGCAGATCGTCATGCGGCCGTCCATCGACAGCGCGCGGATCGCCGAGCCGCGGTACTCGAGCACGTAGCCCTGTCCACCGCCCGTGCCGATCTTCGCGATCACCGCGAGGATGATGTCCTTCGCCGTCACACCGGGGCGCAGGGTGCCCTCGACGTTGATCGCCATCGTCTTGAAGGGCTTGAGCGGCAGCGTCTGGGTGGCGAGCACGTGCTCGACCTCGCTCGTGCCGATGCCGAACGCCATCGCGCCGAAGGCGCCGTGGGTCGAGGTGTGCGAGTCACCGCAGACGACCGTGATGCCGGGCTGCGTGAGGCCGAGCTGCGGGCCCACGACGTGCACGATGCCCTGCTCCTTGTCACCGAGCGAGTGCAGGCGGATGCCGAACTCGGCGGCGTTCCTGCGGAGGGTCTCGATCTGCGTACGGCTCGTGAGGTCGGCGATCGGCTTGTCGATCTCGAGCGTCGGCGTGTTGTGGTCTTCGGTGGCGATCGTGAGATCGGGGCGGCGCACCGGACGCCCGGCCATGCGCAGGCCGTCGAAGGCCTGCGGGCTCGTGACCTCGTGCACGAGGTGCAGGTCGATGTAGATCAGGTCGGGGGTGCCGTCTTCGCCCTGCTTGACCAGGTGATCGCGCCAGACCTTCTCAGCCAGGGTGCGGGGGCGGTCGGCGCTCGTGTGCGCAGTACTCATGCGTTCGTCTCTCTTCGTTCCGGGAGGATCGACTTCGATCCGGAGAAATCGGCCGACGACGGACTCCGCGACGGGGAAGGCCTCAGAACGAAGCCCCGCCGCGGCGACGAAGGAGAAGTCGTGGCGCGCGCATGGAATCAGGCTACACCGTCGGGCGGACGACCCGATCCACCCGCAGACCGAGCTCGCCGAGAAAGAGCGCCGACCCGACCGGCACTGGGGTCGGCTCACCGGGCACGACCTCGCGCAGCGGCCCGCCCGGCGCCTCGATGCGGCAGCCGTTCGTCGAACGCAGGTCGGTGACGCGCACCCCGTCGTCCGCCGGTTCGATGACGGCATGTGTCTTCGACACCGTGCGGGTCGGGTCGTCGATCGCGACCGCCCGGGCGTTCGATCCTGCTGCGGCGACCGGATCGCGTCCGAGGACGAGCACCGCGTCGACCACGATCTCGATGCCGGATGCCCCGACGAGACGCCATGACGGCGGCGTCACGGGCGTCGCGGGCTGCACGGCCTGCGGCGGCTTCGGCAGCGCTGCACCGGGCACGGGAGCGCCGGGGCGGACGCCCGGCACGCTCGGCGCGCCCGGCGTGCCCACGGTCGGGCCCGTCGGAGCGAAACTCGGCAGCGATCGCGTCGGCACGGCGCGAACGGTGCGATCGGGCGCAGCCGGGTCGGGCGCCGTCGGCACGAGACCCGGCGGCGGAACGATGAAGTCCGGTTCTGCCACGTTCCCAGCCTACCGACGGGAGCGGATCCGGTAGCGGCTGATGAAACGACGCACCCGGCCGACCGCGGCGGTGACCGCGGCGGTGGCCGCCTCCGCCTCCGTCCAGCGGTGGACGACGACCTCGTCGGGCACAGACCCTCCGTCGAACACGTCGCGGTCGATGGTCGCCGCGAGTGCCGTGAGGGCGACCGGCTCGGGCCCCGTGGCATCCGCACCGCTCGTTCGCATCGCCGCCGCGAGGCCCTGCTCGCCGAGCTGACGCTCGAGGGCACGCGCCGACTGGAGTCGGGTGGCCTGCGCGGGAGGTTCGAAGCCGAGCTCGGCGTACCGGTCGACCAGCTCCTCCCAGGCCGCCGCAGCCTGCCGCTCGTTCGGCCCCGTGCGGCGCTTGCGACGGCGGGCCGCCTTCACGAGCATCACGGCCAGCATGGGCAGGAACACGATCGCAGCGGGGATGCCGATCGCCGCGAGGGTTCCCCAAACCCAGCCCGGCACCTTGAACGGGCTGTCCTTGTCATCGTCGTCGGTCTCGTCGATCTCGACCGTCGCGATCAGCTCGTCTTCGGTGTGCTCGGCACGCGGCGGCTGGCGCACCTGCGGCTGCGGCTCGGACTTCGGCTTCGGCGTCTCCTCCTTCGGTACGTCGACCTGGTCGGGGGTCGGCCGGAAGCTGACCCAGCCGACGCCCTCGAAGGCGACCTCGACCCAGGCGGTGACGTCGTCGCCGACGACCTCGACTTCCTCCTGGCCCTCGGAGATCTCGGGCGCGAAGCCCATCACGACGCGCGCCGGGTAGCCGAGGTCGCGGGCCATGAGCGCCATGGCCGCGGCGTACTGCTCGGCGTCGCCGACCATCTGGGAACGGGTGAAGAGTTCGGTGATGCGGTCGGCGCCGTGCCCCGCGCGCGAGGGCACCGCGTCGGAGGCGAGGCCGTGACTCAGGAATCCGCCGGTCTTCAGCGCCGTCTCGATCGCGCGGAGCTGCTCGATCGGGCTGGCCGCGTCGCCGGCGAACTCGCTCGCCTTCGCCTCGGCGACGTCGGGTGAGTTCTCGACGATCGGCAGGGTGAGATCGGCGACCGGCACGTCGAGCAGGTCTTCGGTGTCGGGCTCGCGCTGCACGTTCGCCTGGAGCTCGTAGTGCGTGCCCTCGTCGACCCCGCTCGTGAGCACTGCGGTGCCCGCCTCGGGGTTGTAGCGCAGGTCGCCCGCGTTCGCCGAGCTGCGCTCATCGAGGAGGCGGAGCGACGAGCCGTAGCCCACCGTGGGCAGCCACACATCGGAGTAGGCCCCCACCTCGACCTCGAGGTCGCGCCGCGAGCCGAGGTCGGCGAGCCCGGGTTCGGGCAGGGTCTCGCCGACGATGCCGTAGCCGCCGCCGTCGGCGCCCACGTCCTCGGGGCCGGCGACATTCCAGAGCCGGCCGGTGTACGAGTCCATGGTGGCGAGCCGCAGCGTGTCGCCCGGTTCGAGCCCGCGCACCGTGAAGAGCGTCTCCTCGGCCAGGTCCTTCGTGTACTTGCGGAAGCCCGACAGCGGGCTCGGGAACTCGAGCGGGTCGAACGGCGGCACGATCTCTTCACGCAGCACGAAGCGGTCGGGGCTCACCGGGGCGAAGGCGATGCCCGCGAGCGCGCCGATGGCGACCGCGCCGGCCACGACCGCGGAGGTGCCGGTGATCTTCTGCCTGCGCAGGCGCTTCGCACCCTCGCCGGAGGCCTCGACGGTGGTGCCGCGGTGCCACGCGATCCACACGAGCGCGATCACGGCGAACGCGACGCCGCGGACACCGGCGAAGTAGGCCTCGTCGGTGCCGAGCAGGATGCCCGAGAGGTAGAGCAGTGCGGGACCGATCACGAGCACGCTCGCGCGAAGCGCGGTGCGGCGCTTCGGCAGCCAACGGGTCACGAGCAGCGTGCCGACGAGCGAGACCAGCCAGGCGGCGAAGTACGGCAGCGCGGCGATGTAGTACGGCGCCTCCACCGGCGTGCCGATGGTCACGATGTCGGCCCAGCCGAAGACGGCGCCGTACGCGAGCCCGGCGAGCGAACTCAACGAGGGCAGCACGCCGAAGATCGCGGTCTCGGGCATCGTGAACGGCGTGCCGAGCAGGAAGTAGGCGGCGAGTGCGAGGAGCACGGTGGTGAGCACGCCGAGTCGCCACAGCGTGCCGGCCACGGCCACGAGCGTGCCGACGACGAGGCCGGCGAGGGCGGCGAGGAGGAAGTTGAGGTCGCCGAAGGAGGTCTCGTAGCCGATGATGCCGAGGAGCGACAGCAGGCTGAGGACGAGGATGTCGCTCGTCACGTTGCGGGGAAGCCGCTTCACGGTCGCACCCTCCTCATCAGGCGGGGCAGGTCGCCGAGCGAGCCGATGGTCGCGACCGTCGTGCCGGCGACCTTGGTGAGCGAGCTCGTGGCGCCGAGCTCCACGCGGATCGCGATCGTCTCGGTGTCATTGCCGAAGACGGTCTCGACCGAACGGAACTCGGCGATCGGCAGCAGGGAGCCTCCGACCGCGATGACGACGCTCGGGGTCGGCAGCCGCTTCGTCGCGTCGCGCACGAAGTCGCGCATCGACGGGTATGCGCCGTCGGCCGGCTCGATGCGGGACGAGTCGTCGAGGAGGACGGTCGGGGTCGCCGTGCGCAGCGCGACGCCCTCGGTGACGACCGAAAGTCGCGTCGCGTCGCGGACGACCTGCACGCCGATCGAGGCGAGCACCGACACGCCGAGCTCGAACTCGTCGTCGGAGGCGTAGTGCGCGCGCTCGGTCGACTGCACGAGCGTCAGCTGCGAACGGCGGGTCTCTTCGTACTGACGCACCATGAGCTGACCGGTGCGGGCCGAGGTGCGCCAGTGCACGTTGCGGAGGGGATCACCCGGCTCGTATGCGCGCAGCGCGTGGAACGCGATGTCGTTGTTCGTGATGACCTTCGTGACCTCGCCCTCGAGGTCGCGCACGAGGCCGGCGGCCGACGGCCGCAGCCGAGCGGTCACCGGGTGCACGAAGAGCTCGACGGGGTCGGTCCAGCGCACGGTGCGTCGCAGGATGCCGAGCTGGTCGCCGCGGACCGAGACGGCGGGCCCCGCGATGATCACGGCGCGCCGGTTGGTCGGCACGGCGAAGAGCTCCTCGTGCTCGGCGTCGGGGGCGAGGTGGGGCACGACGAACTCGGCGAGGCCGGCGCCGACCGGCAGCTCGATACGCGCGGGCGCCGACGGCGAGGTGCCCGCATTGCGGACGACCATGCGACCGAGCGCGCGCTCCCCCGCCACGACGCGGGTCGGCTGCAGCTCGATGCCGACGGTGAAGTGCATCCGGCCGAAGACGAAGGCGATCGACACGAGCACGGCCGCGAGCAGGGTGAAGCCGAGGAACGCGAACTCGATCCAGCCGAACACCCACGCCAGCACGAGCGACGCCGCCGCGGCGCCGAGCACGAGCCATCCGGTCGTGGAGACCACGCCCGTGACGGGCGCGCAGAACTCGGCGACGGTGCGCCAGGCGCGCGCGAGCGTCGCGCCCAGCGAACGCAGGGATGCCCCGAGCGAGCGTGCGACGGCGCGGACTGCGATGCGCGCCTGAGACGGGGTCTGGGGCGCGCCGGACTCGGCGGTCATGCCGCCCGGTACGCCGGGGGTGCCACCTCGGCGAGCACCCGGTTCACGATGTCCTGGGCGGAGACGCCCGCGAACTCCGACTCGGGGTCGACGATGATGCGGTGGGCGAGCACGGGCACGGCCAGGTCGCGCACGTCGTCGGGCGTCGCGAAGGTGCGGCCGTTCGAGATCGCGCGGGTCTTGACCGCACGCGCGAGGGCGAGCGCGCCGCGCATGCTGACGCCGAGCGCCGCGTCCTTGTCGCTGCGCGTCGCCGAGACGATCTCGTTCAGGTACGAGAGCACCGCCGCGTCGACGTACACCTCGCTCGCGAGCTGCGACATCGTGGTGATCGAGCTCGGCGCGATGATCGGCGACACCTTCGAGGCACGCGCGCGGTTGGCCGAGTCGAGCAGCAGCGTGACGGCCGTGTCGTGGTCGGGGTAGCCGAGCGAGGTCTTGATGAGGAACCGGTCGAGCTGGGCCTCGGGCAGCGAGTAGGTGCCCGCCTGCTCGACGGGGTTCTGCGTCGCGATGACCATGAAGGGGCTGCCCACGTCGTAGCTCACGCCGTCGACGGTGACCTTGCCCTCCTCCATGACCTCGAGGAGCGAGGACTGCGTCTTCGGGCTCGCACGGTTGATCTCGTCGGCGAGCACGATGGAGGCGAAGATCGGGCCGCGGTGGAACTCGAACTGGGCCTTGCCCTGGTCGTAGATCGTGACGCCCGTGACATCGGAGGGCAGCAGGTCGGGCGTGAACTGGATTCGCGAGTTCGTGCCGTCGAGGGTGTTCGCCAGCGCCTTCGCGAGCACGGTCTTGCCGGTGCCCGGGAAGTCCTCGAGCAGCACGTGGCCGTCGGAGAGCAGCGCCGTCACGACGAGCTCGATGACCTCGCGCTTGCCGAGGATCGCACGGTCGACGTTGTCGACGAGCTTCGAGAAGGCGTCCTGGAACCACAGGGCCTGTTCTTGGGTCACTGACATGTTGGGGAATCCTTCTCTGTGTAACAGGTCACCAGTTGTTGCTCTGGACGCCGTCGATGATCACGTACGCGTTGCTGTGCCCGCACCACGAGTCCGGGAACTTGCCGGCGTAACTTCCGCTCCCGCCGCTGACGGAGATCCGGATGTTCGTATTCAGGCGTGACCCGTTGCAGTAGGCGTAGCCGGAAGCAGTGCCGTCGGGGAAGTTCGAGACGCTGACGTTGTAGTGCCAGCAGTCGCCACCGCAATACCCGTACTGGCCGTTGTAGTAGCCGACCCTCGTCCCCTTCGACAGGGACACCGTCTTCGGAGGCGGCGGGCGGTTCTCGACGCTGAAGCGGATCGAGTTCGCCGGGCCGACCTTCTGGCTGCCGTTGTTGCGCGCTTCGACCTCGACCGTATATCCGCCGGCACCGAGGTTGTTGAAGGTCCTCGACTGCGCGTTCGACCAGCCCGACCAGCTCCCGCCGCTGATGCGGCTGCGGAACTGCACGGCGCCGCCACCGGTGCTGTTCGGCGGATCCCACGCGACCGTGACGTCAGCGGGCGCGTAACCGATGCCGCCGGTGCGAAGGTTCGTGGGCTGGCTCGGAGTGCCGTACGGCGTCTCGGTTGCGCTGTTCGACGCCTCGGACGTGCCCTTGTCGTTCACCGCTCGCACCGTGAAGGTGTAGGCCGTCCCATTTGCGAGCCCGCTGATGGTCTGCGGCGTGCCCGCTGCCGACTCTCCGAAGTTCCACGGACCGCCGGCCGCGGGCTGCGACGACACGATGTATCCCGTGATGGGCGAATTGTTCGTGGCGTTCGCTCGCCAGCTCAGCCTGACGTTGCCGTCACCGCTCACAGTACCCGTGATCGTCGGCGCATCGGGTCGGTCGCGCACGATCACCCTCACCAGCCCCTGCACCTCACGCGACTCGTCGAGTGTCGCGTCGCCGATGCGGTAGATGACACTGAGCTCGCCCGTGAAGGAGGCGCCGGTGCGCACCGTGATTCCGGACTCGGTGAAGCTCACAGAGGCGTTCGAACCGACATCCGCCGAGTTGATCTCAGCGGCCACCACGCGCAGCTTCTCGCCCTCGGCGTTGAACGGGTTGAAGTCGTTCGCGAGCACGTCGATCGGCTGCGAATCGCTGCGCGTCATCTCGATCGGTCCGTCGGGGTTCGCCGCCGGCTTGACGCGCGTCGATGAGACGACCTTCACGTCGACGTACCCGGGCACGGTGAACGACTCGAACTTGAGGTCGAAGCTCAGCCTCGTCTCGGTGCCGGGCTGCACGCCGCGGGGGGACGTCACGGTGAGCGTGCCGCCGTCGATCGAGGCCTGGATGTCGTTCGTCGTGCCGGCGAGGTTCGTGTATTCGACCCGCTCGACGTTGTCGGGGTTCGGCTGGAAGGTCGAGGAGCGGAGGTCGACCTGCAGCGGCGCCTCGCCCGCTTCGATCGTCTCGGTGCGCGGGGTGAACGTCGGCGGTGTGTCGTTGAAGTTCGGGTCGCCGACGGTGATCGGGATCGTGAGGATCGCCTTGCGCCCGATCGGGTCGTCGGCGCTCTTGCCGTCGGTGACCTCGAAGGTCACCGCGGCCGAACCACGGTAGTCCTGCTCGGGCACGTACTGCAGGGTCTGGCCGTCGACGAACGGCGACTCCCCGGCGTTGGTCGCCGAAGCCGAGAGGATGAGGGGCGGCTGACCCGAGGGCACGACGACGATGTCGTTCGCGTTCCACGTGATGCTGCCGTTCATCGGCACGACGATCTCACCGAGATCGGCGAGGTGCGGCGCCGGGAACTTCGCCTTCTCTTCGGCCGCGAGCTCTTCAGGGGTCTTCGGTCGCTGCGTCTCCTCGGCGACGTCGTCGCCACCGGGGATCGGCGGCACGATCACGAAGGCCTTCGCGTCGAGTTCGTCGAGCTCGTTCGTCAGGCGGAACGCGACGGCGAAGCGTTCGCGACCGGGCTTCACGTCGATACTGCCGTCGCTCAGCACCTCGGCACGGTCGGCGTTCGGCCCCTCGACCGCGACCTTCAGGTCTTCGACGAGACCGCCCGGATTGGTCGCGTCGTTCAGCGGTCGCACGTTGACCCGGTCGACGTCGACGACCGCTTCGGGCTCGATGACCTGGTCTTCGGCGGTCGGCGGCAGGATCTTCGCGTCCTTCGACACGGCGATCTGCAGGAAGGCGGCATCTGCGCCACCGTGGCCGTTCGAGATCTCGTAGCGCAGCGTGTACGCGCCCTCCGTCTCGGGCGCCGTCACGACGACCCTGCGACGGTCGCGGATCTCGGCCTCGATGCCGTCGTCGACGTCGGGCAGGTCGGCGACGTGCAACTGGTAGCCAGAGGGGTCGGAGTCGTTGAGCAGCACCTCGACGCCGACGGTGCGGCCGGGCTTCATCTCGATCGTGTCGTCGACCGCCTTCGGCGGCAGCTGCACGGCGGGCCGCGGGATCACGCCGATGCGCACGGTGCCGGTCGACTTCGCCCCGCCCGTGTCCTGGACCTCGTACTTGAACGTGTCGGTGCCGGCCGACCCGGTCAGCGCCTCGTAGGTGATCGAGGTGCTCGTGCGCTCGATGATGCGGCCGAGGGCCGGCGCCGACGAGATTCCGGTGAGCACGACCGAGTCGCCGTCGGGGTCGATGCCGTCGAGCGGCACGTCGATCTTGACTGCGGAGCCCTCGAAGGTGCGCGAGGTGAGCGGGGTCGGCAGCGGCGCCCGGTTGTTCTCGGGGTCGGGGCCGATCACCGTGAACCGCACGGTCGCGCGGGCGGTCTGCTCGAAGTCGTCGCCGACCGTGTAGACGGTGCTGTACGTGCCCGGAGTCTTCGGCGCCTGGAAACGCACCTCGTCTTCGCTCACGAACGCGAGTCCACCCTCGGCGTTCGTGTTCGCGAGTTCGGGCAGCACGTGGATGGCGGCGGCGTCGGGATGGTAGTCGTTGTCGAGCACCGGCACGGTCACGATGTCGCCGGCCCGCACATTGACGCTGTCGTCGGCCGCGACGGGAGGCTGGTGCTTCACGAGGGGCGGCACCGGCACGACGGCGACCGATGCCGTCGCGGTGTTCACGCCGTCGGAGATCGTGTACGTGAACTGGAGCTGCCGGTCGATCGCCTCGGAGGCGGTGACGCGCGCCACGGTGTTCGTGAGGATCTCGACCGAGACGAGGTCGTCGGTCGCCGAGTCGTCGACCGACTGCACGGCCAGCACGCGGCCCGACGGCGACACGTCGTTGGCGAGCAGCGGCACCGTGGTGGGCTCGCCGGGCCGGAGGTAGGCCGTGTCCTTCACGGCGATCGGCGCCGGCGCCTCGGCGGGCGGCTCGTTCACCTGCACGCGGATGAGCCCGACGCTCACCGCCGTGTCAGCGGCGAGGTTGTAGAGGAAGACGTACTCGCCTGGCTCGCCGGCGGAGAAGGTGATCGTGCCGCGCTCGAGGTTCGGGGTGACCGTCGGCCCGTCGGGCACCTCTTCGAGGCCGATGAGCGTCAGGGGCGCTCCCGACGGCGTCAGGTCGTTCGCGAGCGGTTCGATCGAGACCGACTCGCCCGCGAACACCTGTGCGAAGTCGGGCGTGCCGACGGGGTTCAGCGTGCCGCTCGGCTTCACCTCGACGGTGAGCGTGCCGGCGGCCTCGGTCTGCCCGTCGGAGACGATGTACTGCACCTCTTTCGCGCCCAGCTCGCCCGACTGGTGCGCGAAGGTCACGAGCCCGTCGGGGCTGAAGCGCACCGAGTCGCCGCTCGTCGGCGACGCGTTCACGAGGTAGACGTCATCGCCGTCTGGATCGTTCCAGTCGGCGAGCACGTTGTACGAGATCTGCCGGCTCTGCTCGACGCTCGTGGCGCCGTTGCGCATCGAGACGGGCGCCTCGTTCTCGCTCGCGGGCCTGATGCGCACGTTGACGGATGCCTCGGCCTTGCCCCCGCGTCCGTCGTCGACGGTGTAGCGGAACGACGCGGTGCCCGCCGCCCCCTTCTCGGGCGTGAACTGCAGCGCGCGGCCGCCGTCGATGAGCTCGAGTCGCCCAGCCGCCCCGCTCGCCGTCGGCAGCTCGGCCACGGTGAGCACATCTCCGTCGGGGTCGGTGTCGTTCTCGAGCACCTCGAGGATGGTCGTGCGCTCGGGGCGCACGCCGTACTCGTCGTCACGGGCGAGCGGCGGCCGGTTGATCGGGCCGCGCTCGGCGAGGGTGTCCTCGAAGTTCTGCTGGGAGCTCTTCTCGTCGCCCTCCTCGTCCTCCGACTCCTCGGGCGGCGTCACCTCCTCCCAGTTGTCGACGAGCCTGAGGTCGGAGTCGACCAGCCAGGCGTTGCCGTTCGAGAGGTTGTTGAGCACGATCACGTCACGGTTCACGCGGAATTCGAGTCGAGCACCGGCGGTGCGCTGCTCGATCGCCTGCGAACGCGGCTCTGCGCCGTCGCAGACCGCGAGATAACGCGCCGAAGTCGACCAGGCGCCGTGGGCGCACCCCTCGAGCCAGACGGGCGCAGCGACCTCGCTCGCCTTCGCGGCCGGGGCGTCTCCACCGTTCGGGATCGAAGTGACCGCGCCGCCCCCGAGCGGGACCTCGAAGAGTGCCTCTGCGCCCGCGACGAGCACCGCATCGTGCTCGGCGCCCGACTGCTGGAGCCGGAGGCCCGTGTCGGGCAGTTCGACGGTCGTGCCGTCGGCGATCACTCGGTTCTTCTTCTCGTCGAGGATGACCGCGCGCTCTCCGACCGCGGCGAGCTGGTGCTGCTCGAGCTTCGGGACCTCGCGCTTCACCGGCTCCTGGTCGATCGCGATCGTGTACAGCGCGCCCTTGGCGGGCTTCGTCGCGAAGACGGTGCCAGTGCTCGAGACGGCGACCTGGGCTCCCTCGCCCAGCTTCAGGAGCGGGTCGGTGCCTGCGGCGTCGAACGACAGTGCCGACCCGGCGAGCACCGTCCACAATTCGCCCTTCGGCGAGAGCACGGCGAGCACCTCGCCGCCGTAGGCGACCGTCGACCCCGGCGGGACGTCGATGCGCTCGGTCAGCGTCGTGAACGACGGGTCGATGCGCTCGAGCGAACCGATGCTGCGGTCGTAGAGGAACGCATCGTCGCCGTTCTGGAACACGTCGAACTCGTTGGTGGCCGTGCTGACCGCGGCGTCGAGTTCACCGATCGGCCGGTTCAGGCGCCCGGCGAGCAGGTCTTTCGCGTTCGTCACCCACACGTCGCGCGCCCTGAGGTCGGGATCGGTGACCGGGAAGCCCTGGTGGAGGACGGCGAAGGTGAGCGGAACACCGGCGAGCAGCGTCAGCGCGAGCGTGGTCGCGGTGGCCTTGCGCGTACGGACCCACGAAGCGAAGGTTCCCACCACTGCTCCCCGGATATCACGACGGCTTCTTCGGGGCGACCAGGCCCCACAACGGGGTACACGCTAACACGGGCTCGCGACGACGTCACATGGGGAGTCATCCCCATCGAATCCGCCGTCAGCAGTCGGGGAGCGAGCGTCCGGGTCGACTCGTGTCTGCAGCGGAGACGAACCAGCCGTCGTAGGCGCCGCTCTCGGAGGTGAAGTACAGCCAGTGCTCGCCGTTGCGCTGCGAGTAGCACCACGCGTCGATCACCGTGCCCGGCGCCAGCGCGCCCTGCGGCTTGAACGAGCACCCGCTGTCCCCGTTCCACGGCCCGTCGGGATACGCCGATCCGGGTTCGGGGCACGTCGACTGCGTGATCGTCGTCGAGTAGTGCGTCGGCGTCCACGGCGGGGGCGCGGTCGGCGTCGCGGGGTTGGAGCGGGTCCATCCGCCGCATCCGCGCGCGTTGCAGGCCTGCACCTCGAACGTGTACTGCGTGCCCACGCCCATCCGGAAGTTCACCGCCGTCGCCGTCGTCGAGCTGGAGTTCCCCGCTCCGACCTGCCGCCAGCGGTACTCGCCGATGCCGCGACCGCCGTCGTTCGCGGGCGGCGACCAGCTGAGCGTCATGTCCCCCGTACCGTTCGTGGTCGCACTGAGGCTCGCGCTCGCGGGCGCTCCCGGTACGCCGTACGGACGGACCGCGACGCTCTCGGGCGAAGGGGTCGAGCTGCCGACGGCATTGCGAGCGGTCACCCGGAACGCGTAGTCGGTGCCGTTCCGGAGCCCGCTCACCGTGTAGCTGCCCTCGCGCGGAACCGTCAGCTGCCCGCCCGGCCACGAGATCGTGTAGTCGAGGATCGGCGAGTTGTTCGACGCCGTCGATTCGACGGTGACCGTCGCCAGGCCGTCGCCTTCGCTCGCTCCGGGCGCCCGCGGGCGATCGGGGACGTCGACGATCGAGAGGACGACGCGCCCCTGCACCTGCCTCGTGCGATCGCGGGTCGCGTCCTGCACCGTGTAGACCGCGCTCAGCGTGCCGGTCGCGCCCGGCCCCGTGCGGATCGTCACCGTGTCGTCGGTGAACGCGATGTCGGCGGACTCCCCCACCCCGGATCGGTCGAGCACGGCGCCGACGACGCGCAGCGGCTCGCCCTCGGCCGCGAAGGGATTGAAGTCGTTGGCGAGGACGTCGAGCTCGATCGTCTGCGACGGGCGGAAGGTGCGCTGCTCCGCGTCGTTCGGGTCGTCGGCGGTACGCGCCGGCGGCCGGGTCGAGGATGCCACGACCACGACGACCTCACCCGGCACGACGAACTCGCCGAGCGACACGTCGAACTCGAGGGTCGCGGTCGTACCCGGCTGCACCCCGCGGGGCGCCATGACGGTGAGCTCGGAGCCCGCGAGCCCCGCCTTCACCTCGCTCGTCGAGCCCGAAAGCCCGCCGAACGCGATCCGGTCGGCGAGCTCGGGGTTGGGGTGGGAGGCCGAGTCGCGCAGGTCGATCGTGAGCGGTTCCTCGCCCGCCTCGATCGTCACGGTCTGCGCGGTGAACGTCGGGGCGACGTCGGCGAGATCGGGATCGCCGACGGTCACCGGGATCGTGAGCAGCGCCGAGACGCCGTCGGGGTCGGACTCGGAGGTGCCGTCGGTCACCGCGAAGCTCACCGAGGCCGGTCCCCGATACCCCTTCGCCGGCGTGAACCGCAGGGTCTCGCCGTCGACCTTGACCTCGGAGCCGTCGCCGTTCGTCGCCGAGGCCGAGAGCACGAGCGGCGGATGTCCCGACGGCACGACGACGAGGTCGTGGATCGACCACTCGATCGGGGTGTCGAGCGACGTCTGCTGCGGCGGCAGCTCCGCGAGGTACGGCGGTGCGGGCCGGGCCTCGCTCGCACCGTCGGGCGCGGGCGGCACGATGATGAACGAAGTCGTCGAGAGGCCGTCGACCTCGTTCGTGAGCCGGTAGGCGATCGCTCGGCGCGCGTCGCCGGCGCGCACGCGGACCTCGCCGTCCGGCAGCAACTCCGCGGCATCCGTGCCCCGCCCCTCGAGCGAGACGACGAGGTCGCCGACGCGCCCGCCGGGATTCTCCGCGCCCTCGAGCACGTCCACGTCCGCAGCGCGTCCGTCGACGACGTCCTCCACGGCGACGAACTGGTCGACCGAGCTCGGGGGCACCGGCCGGGCGTCCTCGGTCACGAGCACCTGCAGGAACGCCGTGTCGACGCCGCCGTGCCCGTTGTCGATCCGATAGCGGATCGTGAACGCCCCCTCCTCGTCGGGCGCCTCGACGACGACGCGATCGTCGTCGACCTCGGCCTCGATGCCCTCGTCGACCTCGACGAGCTCCTCGTCGACCTCGAGCCGGTAGCCGTTCGGGTCGGAGTCGTTGCGCCACACCGGCACGGAGGCGACTCGTCGGGGCAGGATCTCGACCGTGTCGTCGACCGCGTTCGGCGGGGAGTCCGTGCCCGCCCGAGGAATCACCCCGACGCGGATGGTTCCGGTGGCCCGTTCGCCGAGCGCGTCCTCCACCTCGTACTGGAAGCTGTCGGTGCCCGACATGCCCGGGTACGACTCGTACTCGATGCTGCCGGTGTCGGTCGCGACGATGCGTCCGAGCTTCGGCGTCGAGGTGACCCCGCGGAGGGCGACGGAGTCGCCGTCGGGGTCGAGACCGTCGAGCGGCACGTCGACCTTCACCGACGAGTCGGCGAACGTCCTGGTCGTCAGCGGCCGCGCGCTCGGCGCGGCGTTCTCCGCCCCACGGCCCACGACGGTGAATCGCACCGAGGCGACGGCGGTCTCGCGGGAGGGATCCGTGAGCCGGTAGTCGACCGAGTACACGCCGGGCTCGTCGGGCGCCTGATACCGCACCGTGTTGCCGCTGACGAACGCGAGCCCTCCGGCTGAGGCGTCGTCGACGAGCTCGGGCTCGACGGCCAGGGGCGCATGGTCGGGGTGGGAGTCGTTGTCGAGCACGGGCACGGTCACGATGTCGCCGGCCCGCACGCGCACTTCGTCGTCGACCGCGATGGGCGGTTGGTGCTTGACGAGCGGCGGCACCGGCACGACGGTGAGTCCCGAGGTCGTGCTCTCCCGTCCGTCGCTGATCGTCACCTCGAGCTGCAGCTGTTCGGTGAGCGCCGACGACGGGGTGATCCGCACGACCGCATTCGTCAGCACCTCGACCGTGAGCCTCCCCTCGACCTCCTGCGTGTCGACCGCCTGCACCGCGAGCACGTCGCCGCTCGGCGAGACGTCGTTCGCGAGCACGGGCACCGAGACGGGCTCGCCGGCGCGCAGGTAGGCGAGATCGGTCACGGCGATCGGCGCGAGCGGCTCAGCCGGCCGCTCCTCGACGTCGACGCGGATGAGCCCGACGCTCGAGCTCGAGCCGGCGCCGAGCTGGTACAGCACGGTGTAGCTGCCGGCCGCGGCTGCGGTGAAGCCGATGGTGCCGCGTTCGAGGTTCGGGACGACCTCGGCGTCGTCGGGCACCTCGTCGAGGCCGAGGAGCGCGAGCGGTTCGCCCCCGGGGCTCTGGTCGTTCGCGAGCGGCTCGATGAGCACGGTCTCGCCGGTGAAGGTCGTCGCGAAGTCGGGGGTGCCCACCGGGTGCAGCTCCCCGTGCGGCTTCACCTCGATCGCGAGGGTGCCGGTGGACTGGTCGACGCCGTCCGAGACGACGAAGGCGATCTCCTTCTCGCCGAGCTCGCCCGACGTGTGCGTGAAGGTGAGTTCCCCGTCGGGCGCGAAGCTGACCGCGTCGTCGCCCTTCGGCGTCGCCGAGACGAGGAAGACGGCGTCGCCGTCAGGATCGCGCCAGTCGCGCAGCACGTTGTACGAGGCGCGCTGCCCCTGCTCCACGCTGATCGCCGTATTCCGCAGCGATGCCGGCGCCGTGTTCTGCTCGAGCGGTCGCACGGCGAGGTCGACCTGCGCTTCGGCAACGCCGCCGGGGCGGCCGTCGCTCGCCGAGTAGCGGAAGCTCACGGAGCCCTGCATGCCGTCGGCCGGCGTGAACTGGAGCGCCCGCCCGCCGTCGATCGTCTCGAGCACCCCTCGCGACCCGGGCACCTCGCCCGTCGAGGCGATGGTGAGCACGTCGCCGTCGGGATCGGAGTCGTTGTCGAGGACCGGGATGATGGTCGTCACTCCGGGGCGCACGCCGAAGACGTCGTCGCGGGCGAGCGGGGCGCGGTTCTCCTCCGTGCGTTCGGCGAGGGTGTCCTCGAAGGACTGGGTCTGCGATTCCTCGTCGCCGTCCTCGGTCTCCTCGTCTTCGGGCGGTGTCGCCTGCTCCCAGTCGTCGACGAGCCGCAGCTCGGAGTCGAGCAGCCAGGCGTTGCCGCTCGTGAGGTCGTTGAGGGCGATCACGCTGCGATTGACGCGGAATTCGAGTTCGACGTTGTGCGTCACTCGGTCGAGTTCGACCGTCCGGGCCTCGCCGTCGCCGCAGGCGACCGCGTAGCGACCGGCGCCGGCCCATGCCCCGTGCGCGCATCCGTCGACTCGCACCGGCGCGGAGACGTCGTCGGGGTCGGTCAGCTCGCCCGTGATCCCCACGTCGATGCGTCGCACCTCGCCGCCCGCGAGCGGCACCTCGAGGAGCCCGGTTCCGGTCGCCACGAGCGCTGCCGCGTCGTCGGGCCCGCTCTGCTGCAGTTCGAGCGCCGCAGCGGGCAGCTCGACCGTCGCCCGGTCGGTGATCAGACGGTTGCGCTCGAGGTCGAGCACGACGGCGTGCTCGCCCACTGCGGCGAGCCGGTGCTCGCCGAGTTCGGGCAGTTCGGTGCGTTCGGATGCCGCGGCGCCGGCCCCGATCCTGAAGAGCGCGCCCTCGCGCGGCGAGCTCACGAACACGGTGCCCTCGCCCGTCACCGCGAGCTGCGCTCCCGTGCCGGCCTCGACGATCGGCGGCGCCGAACCGGGATCGAAAGCGAGCGGCGCGGCCGCGTCGAGGATCCAGACCTCGCCCTCGGGCGACGCGACGGCCAGGAAGTCACCGCCGTAGGCGACGCTCGAGCCCGGCGGCAGCTCGGTGCGCTCGACGAGCGTCGTGAACGACGGGTCGACCCGCTCGATCGCGCCGGCCTCGCCGTCGTAGAGGAAGACGTCGTCGCCGTGCTGGTAGACCTCGGTGCTGCGAGACGCGGTGTTCACCGCGCCGTCGAGCTCGGCGATGGGCTTCGAAAGCCGTCCGGCGAGCAGGGCGTCGCCGTTCGTCACCCAAACGGTCCGCGCGTCGAGGTCGACGTCGGTGACGGGGAACCCGTCGTGCAGCACGGCGATGCCGAACGGGATCGCGGCGAGCAGGGCGATCGCGGCGATGGATGCCACGGAGCGAGTCCGCCCGCTCCGAGGCGATGGGATCACGTGCGGGCGTCTTCGGCGTCGTCGGCCGCGCGATCGAGCATCGGCAGGTCGTCGGCGCTCACGAGGCGGGTCGCCACGGCGTACTCGACGAGGCGGGCGCGACGGTTCGTGGCGAGCTTGCCCCGTCCGCCGCGCAGTCCGTCGACGCCGATGCGGTCGAGCTTCTCGCAGACGTTGTCGAGCTTGCGGTTGAAGGTCGTCATGCTCCAGCCGAGGCGGGCCGCGGCCTCGGCCGACGAGGGCACCGTCGCTCGCCCGGCCGTCGGCTGGGCGAGCAGGTGCTCGGCGAGCGCGACCACGAGCAGCCGCTGACTCGTCGTGAGGGTGACCGGCATCACCGTGGTGCCGCCGTCGGCGGGCGTCGCCGTGAGCGAGGTGTTGTAGAAGTCCTCCTCGGCGTGCACGGTGAAGTCGTAGGTCGTCGCGCCGGCGCTGAACATGACGTGCACGGTCTGGAACACGAGGGGCAGCTTCGCCCCCGGAGCGACCCAGGCCTGCACGCTGCCGGTGGCGTCCGACACGGTCGCCGAGAGCAGCTGCCCGACGTTCGAGAGCCACCACAGGCCGTACTCCGACGACAGCGTCAGGAAGGTGCGGTGCAGGTACGGGTTCTCGTCGATCGTGAGGTCGGAGTCGCGGCCGATCGTGAACGGCTCCCCCGCCTCGACCGTGTACCACTCCCCGCAGTATTCGACTCGCAGTGGCCTCATCCGGAGCATCCCCTCACCGGTTCGGAAGTCTTGCTGCCGCGCTGCACCTCGACGTCGATGCAGACGACACCCCCCGCGCCGTTCGCGACGGTGATCGTCGGGCCCTCGGTGACCTCGGTCGAGCCCGAGCCGTCGACGCGCTTCCAGCGATAGCGGTCGCCGTCCTCGGCGTCGTCGTGCGCCACGTCGAAGACGGCGGACGTGCCGTCGAGGCCCGCGAACTCGACCGTCGGTGCCGGCACCGTCGCCTCGATCACCGCATCTTCGCCGCCGGTCGGCGACTCGACCTCTGGTTCGGGCGCGGTCAAGGTGCCCGAGAGAGCGATCGCGATGCCGACGACGGCGACGACCACGACCGCGGCGACCGAGGCGACGATCACGCCGACGCGCGAGCGCCGAGGCGCCCGGGTCTCGGTCGGCACCGACGTCGTGGCGGAGGCAGCGGTCGCACCTGCCGGCCGGACGACCGTGGCGTCGGCCACAGCCGGGCCACGCGTGCGGAGCATGGTCGCATCGTCGACCACGGGCGCCGGAGGCTGCGCGGCGACCTGCTGCGGCGAGCGGGCGAGGGTTCGGTCGTCGTCGACGGGCGGCGGCACGACCGGTGGGGGTGCCACGGGCGCGGCCGCCGGCGCGACGGGGGCCTGCGCGGCGACGGTCGTGACCGAACGGGCCCGCGTCGCGTCGGCGCCGTCGTCGTCACCCGACTGCGCCTCGCGCTCGGCGGCGAGGTTCGGCACCTCGATGTTCGTCGCGGCATAGCCGAGCTCGAGCTCGACGCGTTGGAGGGCGCGGGCGAACTCGACCGCACTCGGATAGCGGTCGTCGCGACGGGTCGCCATGCCCTTCGCCAGCACGGCGGCGAGGCTCGCGGGCACATCGGTGCGGCCGATCGGCGTGATCGCACCGCGCTCGATGCGCCCCATGAGGTCGAGAGAACCGTTGGAACGCCCGGGGATCTCGAACGGGGTGCGCCCGGCGAGCAGCGTGTGCACCGTCGCCGCGAGCGAGAAGACGTCGCTGCGCGGGTCGGGCTTCGGGTCGTCGTCGAACATCTCTGGCGGCGACCACGGCACGCTGAGCCCGACCGCCGACTGCCCGGTGCCCGACGCCGAACCGGTCGCACCGAGCTCGGCCACCGTGACGGTATGCACCGGAAGCTCGCCCTCGAGGTTCGACGAGATGCCGAAGTCGGTGAGCGCGGGCCAGCCGTAGTCGTTCGTGAGCACGTTGGCGGGCTTGATGTCGCGGTGCAGGATGCCGGCGGCGTGCGCGGTGGCGATCGCGCCGGCGAGCCGCACGCCGGTGCGCAGCGCGTCTTCGACCGAGAACGGCTCGCGCTTGTAGCGCTCGGCGAGGCTCGGGCCCGAGCAGTACTCCATGACGAAGTACGGGCGTCCGTCGGCCGAGACGTCGGCGTGGAAGATGGTGACGATGAACGGGTGCGCCGAGAGCTGCGCCATGAGGTTCGCCTCGGCGACGAACTGGGCGCGGGTGTCGCGGCCGAGCTCTTCGGTGAGCAGCACCTTGACGGCGACCTTGCGGCGCGGCAGGCGCTGCTCGTAGAGGAAGACGTCGGCGAAGCCGCCCGAGCCGAGCAGGCCGAGCGAGTTGTATCCCGGAAGCTCGGGCGGTGTCGAGGTGGCGCGCCGCATCAGTCGCCCACCACCTGGATCGTCCAGCCGCCGCCGAGGTCGACGACGGTGCCGATGAGCACGGGCGTCGGCTCGCCGGCGCGGAGCTTCACCGGCGCGCGGCCGGGGGCGACCACGAGCGTGCCGTTGCGCGAGTGCAGGTCGGTGACGACGACCGTGCCGCCTTCGAGCGCGAGGCGCACGTGACTGCGCGAGATGTCGGGATCGCCGTGCCCGATCGTGACGAGCCTCGGCAGGCGGCCGCCCGAGACCTTGCTGACGCTCGGCGAGCGGCCGAGCACGATCTCGTGGCCGAGCGGTTCGAAGCTGCCGTCGGGCATGCGCACGCGCACCCCCGGCGAATCCGTCGCCGTTGCCGGGGCGTCGGGCGTCGACGCGGGGCGGGATGCCTCGCGCTCCGCCCGCAGGCGCCGGATGTCGGCGCTCGCGACGGTCATGCCGTCGTGGTCGCCGGGGGCGAAGGGCGCGGACGCGCCCTCGCCGATCGGCCGCGCGATGGTCTCGTCGAGGTCGCCGACGATGGCGGCGGCCGGCACGACGTTCGGCGCCGTCGGAGCGGCCACGGGCGGAACCCCGGTCGCCTCGGGCGGGCGGATGAAATCGGTCACCCCGACGATGGTCTCTTCGTCGATCGGCGCGATCGTGTGCTCCGTGACCGCGAGCGTCTCGGCGTCGTCGGCCTCCGCCACGGGGATCGCCGGCGCCGCGGGGATCGCCGCCCCGGAGATCGCCGGCGCCACGGGTTCGGGGGCCGAGGTCTCCATGGGCTTCGGAGCGACGGCCTCGCCGGTCGGCGACGCGCCCGGCACGACGACGGCCGCCGCAGCCACCACGCCGTCGACGATCGGCAGCCACGAGGCGACCCCCGTGGCATCCGCATGTGCGATCTCGACGCGCTCGGCGTCGTCGACGAACCGTTCGGCCCAGGTCGAGACGGCCGCGCCCGACACGACGACCTCGCCGGCGACGACCTCGAACGCACCGCGCACGATGATGCGGACGCCGCCGAGGCCCTCGCCGGCCGGCTGCCACGTCAGGAGTGCGAAATCGGGGGTGCGGCCGAGCCCGTCGGCCGTGAGCCGCTCGAGCACCGCCGTCGTCGCATCGGGCGCGAGCACGGCCCACAATTCTGCGGCCACGGTCGCCGCCGATGCACCGGAGACCAGCAGCGCGGCCCCCGGTCGCACGGCCGCGACGGCACCGCTCGCCTCTGCGCGATACTCAGCCATCGCGTCCCCCCTCGTCCCTCGGCCTCGTGACCTCGATCGCCTCGTCGCCGCGATCGCGCGTCGCATCGGGGTCGTCGTCATCGCCGCCGATCTTCGACTCGACGACGACGACGCTCACGTTGTCGCGTCCGCCGTGCGCGAGCGCGGCATCGACGAGCTCGCCGGCCATGCCGGCAGGGTGCGCTGCGTCGCCGGCGAGGATGGCGGCGATCCGGTCGTCGTCGAGCTCCTTCGTCAGGCCGTCGGAGCAGACGAGGAACACCTGGCGACCCGTGGCCGGAATGAGCCACACGTCGGGGTCGACGACATCGTCGGCGCCGAGCGCCCTCGTGATCACGTTTCGCTCGGGGTGACGTTCGGCGTCTTCGGCGCTGATCAGCCCCGCGTCGACCAGTTCTTGCACAGCCGAGTGATCGACGCTCAACTGCTCGAGGGTGCGGCCGTTCCACGAGTAGATGCGGGAGTCCCCGATGTTGAACGCCATCCAGTGGTAGCCCCCGGCGTCTCCGGCATCGACGAGCGCGACGCCCGCGAGCGTGGTGCCTGCGACCGCCGTGCCCTCTTCACCGCGGTCGCTCAGGGCGCGCACGGCCTCGTTCGAGCTGTGGATCGCGTCGAGCACCTGCTCGGGCGAGGGCGGGGTGCCCTGCTCGATGTGGAGCCGGAACGTCTCGACGACCGCCTGGCTCGCGGCATCGCCCTTGGCGTGCCCGCCCATGCCGTCGGCCACGAGATAGACCGGCGACTCGGCGAACACGGCGTCTTCGTTCACGCTGCGCACGCGCCCGATGTCGCTCCGGGCGGAGTGGGCGATGAGCGCCGAACCGCGGGTCAGGGCGACGACGCCCTCGACATCACCTGGCACGGTTCTCCTCGATAGGGCGGGGTGTGGTCGGGACGGCAGCCCGAGCGACGCCGCCGGGCGCCGCCCGTCCACGGTAGCAACTCCGACGCCGGAACGCCGTCACCCTGTGGAGAACGCCGCAGGCGTCAGCGGCCCGAGTGCTCGGAATCGTCGGTGAAGTGAGGCACCTCGTCCATGAGCTTGTGACCGCGGCGACGCGCGTCGACCCTGGCCTTCACGAGGCTCGCGACGGTCGCGACGGCCATCGCGGCGAGGATGACGCCCAGCGACATCCACGTCGAGATCTCGGGCGCCCACTCGATGTGCTCGCCGCCGTTGATGAACGGCAGTTCGTTCACGTGCATCGCGTGCAGCACGAGCTTCACGCCGATGAACGCGAGGATGAAGGCGATGCCGTACTTCAGGTACTCGAGGCGCTCGAGGAGGCCGCCGAGGAGGAAGTAGAGCTGGCGCAGGCCCATCAGGGCGAACACGTTCGCGGTGAACACGATGAACGCCGACTGGGTGATGCCGAAGATCGCGGGGATCGAGTCGAGCGCGAAGAGCAGGTCGGTCGTGCCGATCGCCACGAACACGATGAGCATGGGCGTGAAGAAGCGCTTGCCGTCGATCGTGGTGCGGAGCTTCACGCCGTCGTACTCGTCGGTGATGCGCACGCGCTTGCGGAGCAGGCGCACGATGAAGGTCTCGCTGTCCTCGTCCTCGTGGTCGCCGCGCACCTGCTGGATGGCGGTCCACACGAGCCAGGCGCCGAAGATGTAGAAGATCCAGCTGAAGTTCTCGATGAGCGAGGCGCCGAGCAGGATGAAGATGCCGCGCAGCACGAGCGCGATGATGATGCCCACCATCAGCACCTCCTGCTGCAGCTTCCGCGGCACGGAGAACCTCGCCATGATGATGACGAAGACGAAGAGGTTGTCGATCGAGAGGCTGTACTCGGTCAGCCAGCCGGCGAGGAACTGACCGCCGTGCTCGGCGTCGCCGAGCCAGAACATCATGCCGGCGAAGATGAGCGCGAGTGCGACGTAGAAGACGACCCAGAGCGTCGACTCCTTCATCGAGGGCACGTGCGGGCGCTTCAGCACCAGCAGCAGGTCGCCGATGAGGATGAGCGTCAGCACGATGAGCGAACCGACTTCGAACCAGACGGGGAGTTCGAGCACGTTGAACCTTTCGGAGTTCGGGGACGACGGAATCCGAAAGTCTCTCCCAGGCTGTTCGCACAGCTTCCACGACCGGAGCGGCTGCGACGGCGCTCGTACTGACGATCGTGGGCCGAGGCACGGCCTCGCGGGATACTCCCCTTCGCTCCGGTGAGTCTAGTCGAAATCGCGGCCACGTAGACTCGTACCCCCGATCCGAGGAGAGAACGCTTGAGCGCCACGAAGACGCCGCCACCCGCCCGCCAGTACCGTTCGACGCCGGGCTCCGCGCTCATCGGCTACGCGATCTTCGCGAGTCGCTGGCTGCAGGCCCCGCTGTACCTCGGGCTGATCGTCGCCCAGGCGATCTACGTGGTCGTCTTCCTGGTCGAGTTGTGGCACCTCGGCGAGGAGGCCCTGCACGATCTCTCGCACATCGACGAGGCGACGATCATGCTCATGGTGCTCGGCCTCATCGACGTCGTCATGATCGCGAACCTGCTGATCATGGTGATCATCGGCGGCTATGAGACTTTCGTCTCCCGGATCAGGGTCGACGGCCACCCCGACCAGCCCGAGTGGCTCTCGCACGTGAACGCCAACGTGCTCAAGGTGAAGCTCGCGATGGCGATCATCGGCATCTCCTCGATCCACCTGCTGAAGACCTTCATCGAGGTCGGCGATCTCGGAGATCCCAAGGCCGAGAACAAGACCGGCGACATCTACACGAGCGAGGGCGTCATGTGGCAGGTCCTCATCCACCTGACGTTCATCCTGTCCGCAGTCGCTCTCGCCTGGATCGACCGCATGTCGTACCACAAGGTCGCCCCCCACGAGGTGCACGACGGCGTTCCCGTCGCCTACCCCGACGCGCGCGTCGGCCTCGCCGAGGCCGACGACGAACTCGCACCTGCGACCACGCGGCACTGACCGATCGCGGGTGCCGCCTCGCGCGGCACCCGCGACGGGGTCGAGCGATCGGATGCCGCGTGGCGGGCGCCGCACGAGGCATCCCGCCGGAGACGACGAATGCCCCCGCCTGGGCGAGGGCATCCGTCTGCTGCGAAGCACGGTCGTGACCCCAGCGGGATTTGAACCCGCGCTGCCGCCGTGAGAGGGCGGTGTCCTAGGCCGCTAAACGATGGGGCCGTGCTGGTGCAGAACTATTCGTTCTGCGACGAATGCCCCCGCCGAGGCGAGGGCATTCATCTGTTGTCGTGTTTCACAGTGGTGACCCCAGCGGGATTTGAACCCGCGCTGCCGCCGTGAGAGGGCGGTGTCCTAGGCCGCTAAACGA
Source organism: Agromyces lapidis (assembly GCF_009749405.1). Taxonomy (GTDB): domain Bacteria; phylum Actinomycetota; class Actinomycetes; order Actinomycetales; family Microbacteriaceae; genus Agromyces; species Agromyces lapidis. Next base: position 20,528 of record NZ_WBIQ01000006.1, on the reverse strand, counting down.
TGGGGCCGTGTTTCTCAGAACTTCTCATTCTGATTTCGACAACTCGAAGAGTATGACACACGTTTCCGGCACATTCCAAATCGAGCAGCGGCCCCGGTTCCGGCCGTTCAGGCGAACACGCGGAGCGCCCCCGGGACGACCCTGATCGAGACCGGCGGCGCACCGATGCGCTCGCCGTCTGCGTAGGCCACGACGTCGTCGGCCTCGATGGTCACCTCGCGCGCGGTGAGGAACTCGACCGCCGGATGATCGACGTGCTCACCCGCGAAGACCCTCGGGAACACGCGGACGAACGCCGCCCGCGAGAGCGGATGGACGATGAAGACGTCGAGCAGCCCGTCGGTGAGATCGGCGTGCGGCACGACGCGCATCCCGCCGCCGAGCGAGGAGTTGTTCGCGACCGAGACGAGCATCGCCCGCTGCTCGCGGCGCACCCCGTCGATGGTGAGCACGTAGTTGCGCGGGCGGAACGTCGCGAGTTCGCGGAGGATCGCCAGTGTGTAACGGCTGGGGCCGCGAGGCCGGGTCATCCGGTTCGCCCGCTCGTTGACGACCGCGTCGAATCCCGCAGAGACGACGCCCGCGAACCAGGTGTCGACGCTGCCCTGCCGCACGATGCCGGCGTCGATGGTGCGCGCCGGCGCCCGCAGCTGCACGACGAGGCGTTCGACTGCCGCGGCCGGGTCGTCGATCGGCAGCCCCAGCCCGCGCGCGAAGTCGTTGCCCGTGCCCGCCGCCACGATGCCGAGCGGCACCGCCGTGCCGGCGACCAGGTTCACCCCGAGCGAGGCCATGCCGTCACCGCCGACCACGACCACTCCGTCGGCGCCGCGGGCGACTGCGCGCTCGGCCTCGCGGCGCAGCAGCTCGAAGTTCGCCTCCCGGAGCATCGCCACCTCGAAGCCCTCCCGCGCGAGCCGTTCGGCGACCGCCGGGCCGACGGCGCGGTTGCGACCGAACGACGCCGCGGGATTCACGGCGACGAGCAGCCGCTCGGGAGCTCGATCCATGGGGCGATTCTGGCAGCGATTCGGGCAGTGCTGCCGCTTGCGCGCCTGATCGGCGCGGTGTTGGCTCGGAGCATGCGCCTGACCAAACTCGAACATGCCGCCCTCGTCATCGAGCACTCGGGCGACAAGCTCTATCTCGACCCCGGCAAGTTCACGACACCGATCACCGAGTCTGCGGGCGCCGTCGCCGTCGTGATCACGCACGAGCACGACGACCACTGGACGCCCGATCAGCTCGCGCGCATCGTCGAGCAGAACCCCGAGGTGCGAATCTTCGGCCCCGCCGGCGTCGCCGCGGCGGCCGCCGGCCAGCCCGTCGAGGTCGTCGCCGCAGGCGACGAGGTCGAGGTCGGACCGTTCCGGCTCCGGTTCTTCGGCGGTCGGCATGCCGTCATCCACCGGTCGATCCCGGTGATCGACAACCTCGGGGTGCTCGTCAACGACGGGTTCTACTACGCGGGCGACTCGTTCACCGTGCCCGAGGGCGTCGCCGTCGACGTGCTCGCCGCTCCCGCGGGCGCACCGTGGATGAAGATCAGCGAGGCCATGGACTACGTCGAGGCCGTCGCACCGCGGCGCGCGTTCCCGACGCACGAGATGCTGCTCTCGACTGCGGGCAAGGCGCTCTCGAACGTGCGCCTCGCCTGGGCGACCGAGCAGCACGGCGGCGAGTACCTCGTTCTCGAGCCCGGCGACACCCTCGACTTCTGAGTCGAGTCGACGAACCGCCGGGCCGGCCGCTCGTCGCTCTGTAGGGCGTCGACAAAGCCCTCCGACTCCGACCGCCGAACCGTTGTCGATCGGCACAGAGATTCCAGGGCATCCGTTGACGGAATATCGCGCGCTGCTACGTTCGGGGCACCTCAGGCGCACCGCGCCATCGCGGCGCCACGGCGGCACCGCACCGGCGCGGCGTCGGCTCCCCTGAGTTCGCGGGCGCGACCCGACCAAGACAGCGCCCGCACCCCGATGACCTGCACCGTCATCGTCCTGCACCCTCCACTTCCGGTCGCCGCGCGCGTCGTACGACGTACCGTCGCGCCCGGGCGACCACAGGAGTCTCAATGACGAGAATCGACCCGACCGCGCATCGCCATGGCAACGGCATGAAGGTCACGGCAGTGATCCTCGCGATCGCGCTCATCGCCCTCGCGGCGTTCTTCCTGCTCACGACGGGCGCGCTGCACGCGGGCGCCACCCAGCTCGCGTCGGGCGCCGGCCAGGCCGGCGACGGCTCGTCGAAGCTCGCCGAAGGCAGCGAACAGCTCTCGGGCGGTGCCGGGGAGCTCGAAGACGGCGCGGCGAGCGCCGCCGAGGGGGCCGAGAAGGTGTCGGCAGGGGCCACCTCGGCCGCGGCCGGCGCCGAACGCCTCAAGGCCGGCGCCGAGAAGAGCGCAGCGGGCGCACTGAAGGTCTCCGACGGCGCAGCGCGCACCGCCGGCGGCGCCGCCGAGCTCGACGCAGGTGCCGGTCGCCTCGTGACCGGCGCGGGTGAGCTCGACGCCGGTGCCGTGCGACTCGAGGACGGCACCGATCGACTCGTCGCCGGAGCCGGGGAGCTCAACGGCGGGGCCGGAACCGCGGCCGACGGCGCGAAGCGGCTGAGCACGGGCGCAGGCCAGGCCGCCGGCGGTGCCGCAGACCTCAGCGCAGGCGCCGGAGCCGTCAACGCCGGCGCCAACGCCCTCGCCGCAGGCGCAGGCCAGGCCGCCGGAGGCGCCGCGCAGCTCAGCGCAGGCGCCGGAGCCGTCAACGCCGGCGCCAACGCCCTCGCCGCAGGCGCAGGCCAGGCCGCCGGAGGCGCCGCGCAGCTCAGCGCAGGCGTCGGCACGCTCGCCGAGAAGACGAACGCCCTGTCCGCGGGCAACGCGGCGCTCGCCAACGGCGCCGCCTCGCTCGCCGCCGGCGCAGCCCAGGTGTCGGGCGGCATCGGGCAGACGAAGGCAGGGGTCGACCAGCTCCTCGCCGGCGCCGGATCGCTCCGCAGCGGCGTCGCCGCGCTGACGACGAACGGCGAGAGCCTCGCGGCTGGTGCCGCCTCTGCGCACTCGGGCGCGAAGTCGGTCGCCTCGGCGAACGCGAATCTCGCCGCGGGCCTCTCGGGCCTCTACGACCAGCTCGCCGCATCGGGTGCCGACGCGAGCCTGCTCGGCTCGGTCGCCCAGCTTCGCGACGGCGCGGCGTCGGCTCGTGACGGCGCAGCGCAGCTCGAGACGGCGACCGGGTCGATCGCATCCGGTTCCGCCGCGCTCAGCGCAGGCATCGCGAACGCCAAGGGCGGCGCGGACGGGCTCCACACCGGCGCATCCAACCTCGCGAACGCGCTCGGCACGCTGGCCGCCGGCGGCGAGTCCGTCGCCGGATCGTCTTCGCTGCTCGCAGGCAAGGCCGCCGAGCTCGCCGACGGCTCGCTGCAGATCGCCGCGGGCACCGGCACCCTCTTCACGAGATCGGGCGAACTCGCGGCAGGCACCGGCACCCTCGCCGCCAAGTCCGGCGAACTCGCCGCAGGCACCGGCACCCTCGCCGCCAAGTCCGGCGAACTCGCAGCAGGCACCGGCACCCTCGCCGCCAAGTCCGGCGAACTCGCCGCAGGCACGGGCACCCTCGCCGCCGGCGCGAAGACGCTCGCCGCCGGCACCGGCACGCTCTTCGTGAAGTCGGGCGAGCTCGCCGCGGGCACCGGCCGGCTCCTGAACGGCACCGAGCGGCTCCTCGCGAGCTCGGGCCTCCTCGCCGCGGGCGCCGACGGCCTGCTCGCAGGCACGAACCGGCTCGTCGTGAAGTCGGGCGAACTCTCTGCGGGCACGGCACGCCTCACCGAAGGTGCGCAGACCCTCGCGAACGGCGCCGGCGAGCTCTCGGCGGGCGCCAGCACGCTGAGTGCGGGCGCAGGCGACCTCGCCGCGGGCACCGAAACCCTCGCGAACGGCGCCGACTCGCTCGCCGAGGGCGCCGGAGAACTCGCGGCCGGCAGTTCGACGCTCGCCGCGGGCGCCGATGAACTCGCGAACGGTGCGGGTGAGCTCAGCGCGGGCAACGGCAAGCTGGCCGACGGCACCGCCACCCTCGCCGACGGCACCGCGAAGGTCGCTCCCGGGTCGGTCGCCCCGTGGCTGCTCGTCCTCCTCGGGCTCGGCGCGGCGGCGATCGCAGCCTGGATCGTGCACCGCGTGCGGTTCCGCAAGGCGGAGACGAACACCGAGGCCGCCGCGGCCTAGGCACCTGCTCCCCCGATGGGGCGGTCGAGCGATGCTCGACCGCCCCATCGTCGTCGGATCAGCCGCCCGGGCCGCCGCCTCCGCCACGCCCGCCGCCACCGCCGTCGCGACCTCGGCCGGTCCGATCGCCGTCGCCGCGGTCACCGTGGCCATCGCCGTCGAACCCGCCGCCCGTCTCCGCGGGTTCGCCGTCACCCGTGCCCGTCATCGCCGGTTCGGTCTCGCCGGAATCCTCGTCACCCTCGTCGTCTTCATTTGGCGACTCGAGCGAGGGCGGCCGGTCGACCACCGGTCCGGGCCCGAGTTCGCGGAACGCGTGCCCACCGTACTTCGCCGCAGCGACCGACATCACCACGGGCCACATCCGGTGGCGCGCCGTCGCCGCCTCCCCGCTCGCGAACTCGATTCCACGCTGGTTGGCGTCGCCGTTCACGCTGACGACCGCCGCGACCGTCGCGACCTCGCTGCTCGCGCCCGCCATCCAGGTGTCCTTCGCCCCGTCGGTCGTGCCCGTCTTGCCGATGAGCGGCACGTACGGGACCGTGTTGTTGTTCGACTCGAACGCCGTGCCGTTCATCACCCGGCTCATCCCGTAGTGCATGCCCGCGGCCACGTCGGGCGAGACTGAGGCGGTGCATTTCGACTCGGGCACGGGCACCTCGGCACCGTCTCGTCCGACGATGCGTTCGATCGCGATCGGCGTGCAGGTGACCCCGTCGTTCGCGATGCCGGCGAACGCCACCGCGAGAGTGAGCGGAGCGACCTCATTCGTCCCGATCACCGACGCGGGGTTCTGATTGAGCGGATCCCCGTCGGCCCGGTGCATCCCGAACGCCTCGGCGGTCTTGCGGATGCCGCAGAGGTCGAGCTCCTTGGCCATGCCGAGGTAGCCCGTGTTGATCGACTGCACGGTCGACTCGAGCGCGGAATACGCACCACCCGACTCGCCCGCGTCGTTCTTCGGGTTCCAGCCCTCGCCCGAGACATCGATGTCGCCGAGGCAGCTGTCGTGGAAGACCCCCCAGTTGGATCGCGGTCGCGAATCGACGCGCTCGCTCAATCCGTGCCCCTCCTTCAGCCATTGCGCGAGGGTGAACACCTTGTAGGTCGACCCGGGCTGGAATCCGCGCGAGCCACCGTGCGAGAAGTCGGTGTTGTAGTTGATGCTCTCGTACTGGGCCCCCGAGGCGAGCACCGTCGGATCCTGGCTGTACACCTTGTTCTGCGCCATCGCGAGCACGCGCCCGGTGCCCACCTGCACGCTCGAGATGACGCCGCCGACGTCCCATCCGGGGAAGGTCTGCGGCACGTTGTCGGCGATCGCCTTGACGGCCGCGGTCTGCAGGTCGAGATCGAGCGTGGTGTAGACGTCGTAGCCGCCGCGCCGGAAGTTCAGCATGCGCGTCTCGGCGTCCTCGCCGAAGGTCGGATCGGTCTGGAGGATGTTCTTCACGTAGTCGCAGAAGTACGCGCTCGCTCCTGCCGTCTGGCAGCCGGTGCTCGGCTCGGTGATCTTCGGCTCGACGGGGGTCGCGATGGCCTCGTCGTAACGCTCCTGCGTGATCTTCCCGAAGGCGAGCATCCGGCCGAGGATGTAGTCGCGGCGCCCATGGTTCTCGGCGTAGCCGTCGGCTGCACCGTTGCGCTCGTTGGCCGGCTTGTCGATCCTGAACTTCTCGGGATTGTTCACGATCGCGATGAGCGACGCCGCCTGGGCGAGACTGACATTCGACGAGGAGGCGCCGAAGTAGTAGTTCGCCGCCGCCTCGATGCCGTAGACCGTGCCGCCGAATCCGGCGATGTTGAGGTACCCGAGCAGGATCTCGTCCTTCGTGTAGCGCTTCTCGACGCCGATCGCGAGGCGCATCTCCTTCACCTTGCGGTCGATCGTCGTCTCGGTCACCGCGTCGTAGCAGTCGTCGCGGGCCTCCTCCTCGAGCAGCAGCTCGCACTGCTGCACGCGCACGTTCTTGACGTACTGCTGGGCGATCGACGAGCCGCCCTGGGTGTCGCGGCCGCTCGCCGTCGTGGCCGCTGCGCGGAGCGTGCCCTGCATGTCGATGCCGCCGTGGTCGTAGAAGCGCGGGTCCTCGCTCGCGATGGTCGCGTCCTTCACGTCCTGGTCGATCGCCTCCCAGCCGACCTCGACGCGGTTCTGGTCGTAGAACGACGCGAGCAGCACGGGTTTGCCGCCGGCGCCCGTGGCGTAGATGTTGCTCTTCTCGGAGAGCTCGCCGATCGCGAGGTACCCGGGGAGGTTGTCGAACATGCTGATCGTGCCCGAGGCGGCGAGTCCGACCATCGCGATCGACGGGGTCACCGACACGGCGACGAGCGCGGCGGCCGCGGTGCTCGCGACGATCAGCCCGATGAATCCGCCGATGACCCCGCCGATCGTGCGCGTCTCGGCGAAGTCGCGGTTCCGCTTGTTCCGCGTCGTATTCGCTTCGACCATCCGACCGCACCCCGCCTCTGCGCTCAGCAGTTCGTTCGGGAACCCCGGGAGAGCAGGTTCCGCCCTGCGCTGTCACTCAATGACACCGCAGGCCGCCCGAGTTGTCCAGCATCAACACGGTTCGATCCTCAGTGCGACTCGGCGAACGGCGGAATCACGGGCGGGAACAGCGGTTCCCCGGTTGCGGCCAGGTGGTCGCGCTCGGAGTACGCGGCCTTCAGCCGGTCGAAGATGCGCTGACCGTCCGCCCGGAGCCGATCGAGGTCGACGCCCGGAATCGTCCCGTCGCGGAGCACCACCCGGCCCGCGACCATGCTGAATCGGGCATCCCGCGCCGAGCCCGCGAGCACGAGCGTGCGCAGCGGATCGTCGACGGCGCCGGTGCGCACGTCGTCGAGCGCGAATGCGCTGAGGTCGGCGGTCGCACCCGCCGCGATCCGTCCGAGGTCGGGGCGGTGCAGCGCCCGCGCTCCCCCGCTCGTCGCGGCGTCGAGGTACTCGGCGAGCAGGCCCCGGCCGAGGTCGGCGTGCTGCGCCTTCGCGAGATGCACGCCCGCATCGATGCCGCGGATCAGGTCGGGCGGGAACGAATCGGTGCCGAGTGCGACGTTGACCCCCGCATCGAGGTACTGCGAGAGCTTCTCGAGGAGGAACGCGTAGCGCTGGTTCGTGAGCGGGCAGTGGATGATCGAGACGCCCGCCGCCGCGAGCTTCGCAAGGTCGCCTCGGTCCTCGCCGTGCACCTCGGGGTGCACGTCGAGGTAGACGCCGTGGGCGAGCACGAGCCGTTCGTTCAGCAGTCCGACGCGTTCGAGGAGCCCGAGCGGCGTGGTGCCGTACGCCTCCGCGAGGAGTTCGCGCTCGGAGAGGTCCTGCAGGGCGTGCGCGCGCACGAGCACGTCGCGCTCGGCCGAGACGCGGGCGGTCGCCTCGAGCAGTTCGGCGCGCACGGTCTCGATGCGGCAGGGCGCGAGGATGCCGGTGACGAGCGGATCGCCGAGCGCCTCGACGGTGTCGAGGAAACGCACCGCCTCGCTGAACGCGTGCCGCCCGGCCTCCTCGTCCCACGCGATCGTCGCGGCGCCGTCGTCGAGCGTGACGTGCACGCCCGAACGGTACGACGGCCCGAGAAAGGTGCGCAGCCCGAGCTCGCCGGCGATGCGGACGACGTCGAGCAGGTCGTCGTGCGTCTCGGCCCAGGCCGAGTGCACCTCGGAGGCGATGGGCATGAAGGTCGTGATGCCGTGCAGGGCGAGCTGCGTGAGCGCGAAGCGCCGCATGGTGCTGCGCTCCTCGGCCGAGAGCACCTCGTGCCGACGCGCGAAGTAGTCGGCCGACCAGTCGAGGCGACGCTGCGCGGCGCCGTCGCTCCACGCGTCGAGCACGAGGTGATCGACGTCGGCGAGCGCGTCGAGGTCGATGAGGCCGGGCATGAGGATGCTCCGCCCCAACGCGATGCGCTCGTCGACCTCGGGGCCCGCAGGGGCGTCGTCGGCCCGCCCGACCCAGAGGATGCACGCGCCGTCGACCAGCACGGCTCCGCCACGGAGCTCGGTGTGGCCTCGCCCGTCGTGGGCGATCACGAAGTCGGCGGTGATGAGCGTCGTCATGCGGTGGCCTGCACGGCGAGGCGTTCGCGCCGGACGGGCTTCCACCCGGGTCGCGGTACCGCGGCGCGCAGCGAGCGCGTGTACGGGTGCACCGGGTCGGCGAGGAGCTCGGCGGTGCGTCCTCGGTCGACGACGCGTCCCTGCTCCATCACGATCATGCGGTCCGAGATCTGGTTGACGACGGCGAGATCGTGCGAGATGAACAGGTAGCTCACTTCGCGCTCAGCGCGGATGTCGGCGAGGAGGTTGAGGATCTGCGCCTGGATCGAGACATCGAGCGCCGCGACGGCCTCGTCGAGCACGATCACCGCGGGGTCCGCCGCGAGCGCCCGGGCGATCGCGACGCGCTGGCGCTGCCCACCCGAGAGCTGGTGCGGGAACTTGTCGACGAACCGCTCGCCGAGGCCGACGGAGTCGAGGATCTCGCGGGCGCGCCCACGGGCTTCCGTTCGTGTCGCGCCCCTGCCCGCGTGCAGTGCGACGCTCGTCGCGACGATCTCACCGACCCGCTGCCGCCCGTTGAGCGAGGAGTACGGGTCCTGGAACACGTACTGCACCTCGCGCGCCCAGCGTCGCCGGTCGGCGAGGTGCTTGACGCCCTTCGCCCGCGACTCGCCGCGCACCGAGAGCTCGCCCTCGGTGACGGTCTCGAGCCCGACGAGCATTCGGGCCACCGTCGTCTTGCCCGAGCCCGACTCGCCGACGATCGCGAGGCACTCGTTCGGGTACAGCTCGAACGAGACGTCGTCGACGGCGATGACGGGGTCGTCCTTCACGGGCCCGGGAAACACCTTGCGCAATCCTCGGGCGACGACGATCGGGTCGCCGCCGGAAGCACCGGTGCGCTCAACGGGGTGGGTGCGGTTCATGATGCCTCCGCCTTCAGCAGTTCGTGGGTCGCTCGGTCGTAGCGCAGCACCGGCAGGCGGTCGACGCGCTCGTCGATGCTCGGGCGCGCGCCGAGCAGTTCGATCGTGTATGGGTGGGACGGCGCCTCGTAGACGTGCTCGCCCTGCTCGACGATCTGCCCCGCGTACATCACGGCGAGACGGTCGCAGCACGCGGCGGCCAGTTCGAGGTCGTGGGTGATGAACAGCAGCGCGAGCCCGCGGGCGCGACGCTGCTCCTCGAGGATCGCCATGACGTCGGACTGGGCGGTCACGTCGAGCGCCGTGGTGGGCTCGTCGGCGAGGATGAGCCGCGGCTCGGCGAGCAGCACGCTCGCGATCATGACGCGCTGCAGCAGACCGCCCGAGAGTTCGTGCGGGTACTGCCTGAGCCGCTGCTCGGGATTGCGCACGCCGACCTCGTCGAGCAGCACGACCGCACGGCGCTCGGCCTCGCGCCGGTCGACGCCGCGGTCGCGGACGAGCGATTCGGTGAGGAAGTCGCCGACGCGGTGCACCGGGTTCACGTGCGCCCGCGGATCCTGGAAGATCATGCCGACGTCGCGCGAACGATAGCGGCGCAGGGCGGCCGGGTTCATCGAGAGCACGGATGCCCCGTCGAACGCGATCTCACCGGTCACCCGGAAGGCGGGGTCGAGCATCCGCGTGATGGCGCGGGTCGTCAGCGACTTGCCCGAGCCCGACTCGCCGACGAGGCCGAGCGACTCGCCCTCGCCGATCGTGAGGCTCACCCCGTCGAGCAGGGTCTGCTCGCCGCCGCGCAGGCGGAGGGTCGCCCGCACGTCGTCGAGCCGCAGCAGTGGTTCGGTCATCGCATGCTCCTTGCACTCGAGGTGAGGCGGTCGCCGATGACGGTGACGCACCAGACGATGAGGACGATCAGGGTGCCGGCGGCGATCGCCTCGGCGGGGTGGCCGCGCAGCACCGAGTCGAAGCCGCTCTTGACCATGAGTCCGAGGTCGGCCGTGGGCGGTTGCACGCCGAGGCCGAGGAAGGAGACCGCGGCGAGCTCGATGACCGCGAAGCCGAGCGAGGACACCGCCTGGGCGACGACGATCGGCTGCACGTTCGGCAGGATCTGGGTGAAGGTGATGCCCGTGCCCGACTGGCCCTGCAGCCAGGCGGCCGAGACGTACGGCATCCGGCGCTCGCGGAGCGAGGCGCCCCGCACGACGCGGGCCACGTAGGGCACGTAGGCGATCGCGAGCCCGCCGACGACGGTCGCGAGGCTCGGCCCCCAGATCGCGACCGCGATGAGCGCGAACACGATGCCGGGCACCGCGAAGAGGATGTCGAGCACCCACGCGACCGCCGTGTCGGTGCGTCCGCCACGCCACGCCGCGAGGAGGGCGAGGAGGGTGCCGACCACCGTCGCGATGACGATCACGAGACCGGGGCCCGCGAGCGTGATCCGGGAGCCCCAGATGAGCCGCGAGAGGATGTCGCGACCGAGCGCGTCGGTGCCGAGCAGATGCGCCGGCGACGGCCCGCTGAGCGAGGCGAGCAGATCGGGGTAGTCGGGGTCGTACGGCGCCACGAGCGGCGCGAATGCCGCCGCGAGCGCGATGACGAGCAGGATCGTTGCCGCGATGCAGCCGACGACGCCGAGCCGGTCGGCGGTGCGGCGCGCGAAGCCCGTCGCACGTCGTCGGTCGCGAACGCGCGCGACGGCGAGGCTCATGGTGGATGGCGTGGTCATTGCCGGCTCCCGAGGGTGATGCGCGGATCGATGAAGGTGTAGAGGACGTCGACGATCGCGTTCACCACGACGAAGGCGACGACCAGCACGAGGATCACGGCCTGCACGACCGCGAAGTCGCGCTGGAGGATCGCCCGCACGAGCAGCGATCCGAGCCCGTCGAGGGCGAACACGTTCTCGACGACGACGGCGCCCGCGATGAGCGTCGCGATCGTGAGGCCGAGCACGGTCACGATCGGGATGAGCGAGTTGCGCAGCACGTGGTGGCGCACGATGTGCCCGGGGGCGAGCCCCCTGGCCGTCGCGGTCTGCACGTGCTCGCGCCCGCCCTCCTCGAGCACCGCCGCACGGGTGATGCGGGCGAGGTAGGCGGCGCTCGCGACGCTGAGCGCCACCGCAGGGAGCACCAGGTGGTACAGGGTGTCGACCCCGCCGGTTCCCGACCCGAAGGTCGGGAACCAGCCGAGCCCCACCGCGAACACGCTGATGAGCGCGACGCCGACGACGAACGACGGCGTCGACAGACCGACCGCCGCGAGCGTCGAGGTGAGCTGGTCGCCCCATCCGCCGCGGAGCGCCGCGAAGGTGCCCGCCGCGATGCCGACGAGGGCGATGATGATCGCCGCCATCGAGACCAGGGCGAGCGTCGTGCCCACGCGACTCGAGATCAGCGCAGAGACATCCTGCCGGTACACGATCGAGTAGCCGAGGTCGCCGCGCAGCAGGTCGCCCAGCCAGGCGACATAGCGCAGCAGGAACGGGTCGTCGAGGTGGTACTGCTCGGTGACGGCGGCGATCTGCTCGGGTGTGCCGCCCCGGGGCCCGAGGATGAAGGCCAGCGGGCTTCCGGGGGCGAGGTAGAGCAGCCCGAACACGATGAACGACGTCACGAGCAGCACGAGCAGGAGCCCGCCGAGCCGTCGCAGCAGGTATGGAGCGAGGGACATCGGGACTACTCCACCCCGCCGATGGTCGCCGCCCACGGCGCGTAGAGGTAGGCGAACGAGGCGGTGGCGCCCGAGATGCGGTCGTTCTGCACGAGGGTGACGGGCTCGTACGCGAGCGGGATCCACGGCAGCTCGGTTGTGATGATGCGCTGCGCGTCGATCACGAGCTCGGCGCGGGCGGCCGGGTCGGTCTCGGCGCGGGCGGCGAAGAGCTGCTCGTCGGCGCCGTCCCAGCCGGTGTAGTTGTGGCTGTCGGTCGACGCGAAGAACTGGTACACGTCGAGCGCGTCGGCGAAGCTGCCGTAGTTGGTGGTGAAGAAGCCGTCGATGCCCTCGCGCGCCGCGGGGTCGAAGTACAGGTTGCCGAACTGCTCGACCGGGATGACCTTCGTCTCGATCTCGAGTCCGATCGCCTGGCCGGCCGCCTGGATCACGTTCGCGGTCTGCTCGTGCACGGCCGAGCTGCCCTGCACCGCGAGCACGATGGGTTCGCTCGGCGCCCCCGCCTCGGCGACGAGCTGCTTCGCCCGGTCGAGGTCGGCATCGGCCGAGAACTCCTTCGACGCAGCTTCGAAGGCCTCGGGCTCGTAGCCCCAGTAGTCGGGACCGGCCAGCGTCGTCGCAGGGATGCCTGCGCCCTGGAAGACGACCTTCGTGAGCGCCGCACGGTCGATCGCGAGCGAGAGCGCCTGACGGATGCGCTCGTCGCCGAGGCCGCCGTCGAAGTTCGCCGTGACCATCGTCCAGAACACGAGCGACTTGCCGTAGCTCGTCGTCACCTCGTCGCTGTTCGCGAGCTGGGTGAGGCCTGCCGGCGGCAGGTAGAAGTACTGGCCGTCGACGTCGCCGGTGCGCAGCGCGTTGACCGCGGTCGACTCGTCGGCGATGAAGCTGAAGCTGAGCTTCGCCGCGAGCGGCACCTCGCCCCAGTAGCCCTCGTTCGCCGCGAGGTCGATGCTCTTGCCCGAGTTCCACGCCTCGAGCGAGAACGGACCGGTGCACGACAGCCCGCCGCTCGGCGTGCCGAACGCCTCGCCGGCCGCCTCGGCTGCGGCCTGCTCGACGATCGCGCCGGCGGCGGTGCCCATCGCCTGCGTGAAGAGCACGTCGGGCTTCGTGAGCTTCACCGTCACCTGGTCGGGCGCGGTGACCTCGACCGAGTCGACGTTCTGGAAGTAGCTCGAGAAGTAGCTCGTCGCGGTCTCGCCGAGCTGGCGCTGCAGGGAGTACGCGACGTCATCGGCGGTGAGCGGGTTGCCGTTCCAGAAGGTGACGCCGTCGCGGATCGTGTAGACGATCGTCGTGTCGTCGGGCTGCTCGACCGCCGAGGCGAGGCCGGGCTCGGTCGCGAGCTCGGGCGTGAGCCGCACGAGGCTCTCGCAGAGGTTCGCGGTGACGGTGTTCTCGGCGTAGTTGAAGCCGAAGATCGGGTCGAGCGACATCGGCTCGTACGGCAGGTTCCACTTGACCTCGTCGACGGGCTGCGTGCCCGGTTCGGTGGTCGTCGCGAGATCGGCGAGGTCGATCGAGAGCCCGCCCTCCTCGCCGTCGTTCTGGGCTGCGGTGCAGCCGGTGAGGGTGAGACCGATGACGGCCAATGCGGCCGAGGCGGTCAGGATGCGGCGTCGTGACACGGGGAACTCCTTCGTCGTGGTGTCGGGGTGGTGCTCGGGGGTCGGTGTGCGGAGTGGTGCGTCGTGCGTGGTGCGGTCCGAAGGGCGCGTTCAGCGCCGATGCAGGACCCGGTCGTCGCGGATGACGCGCACGGGCGCCGGCCGGTCGACCACGATCTGGGCGAGCGATTCGCCCCGGAACTCGAGCCGAGCGGGGTGGGTGGACCCCGACCAGTCGGCGAGGTCGGCGGCGCCGATCAGGCGCGCCCCCTCGATGGAGGAGATGCGGTAGCAGCGTTCGAGCTCGGCGTCGGTCCTCGCGCCGGTGCGGTATGCGAGCAGGTGCGCGCGGTCGACCATGCTGCCGGTCCCGAACGGGCTCCACGAGTCGCGGACTCCGTCGGAACCGGCGGCGAGCTGCACGCCGTGCGCCTCGAGCAGTGCGAGGTCGGGCACCGGGTCGTCGCCGAGTGCGCACGTCGTGATCCAGAGGCCGGCCTCCGCGACGCGGTCGAGCGTGTCGCGCAGCGACGGCGCCGAGGCATCCGCGAGCGCGAAGGCGTGGCTCACGGTGACGCGGCCCTGCATGCCGGCCGCGACCGTTCGAGCCGCGATCTCGCGGATCTGCGCGAGCCCCGGTTCGCCGCCGTCGTGCAGGTGGATGTCGAGGTCACGGCTCGAACGGAGGGCCAGTCCGAACACGGCGTCGAGGTGCGCGTCGACGTCGCCCTCGAGGCCGAGCGGGTCGATGCCGCCGACGAGGTCGGCACCGGAGACGAGCGCCGCGGCCATGACGTCGAGCGTTCCGGGGTTCGTGAGCAGCCCGAACTGGGGGAAGGCGACGATCTGCACGGTGAGGTCGGGGGCGAGCCGCTCGGCCGCGGCGCGCACGCCCTCGACGTTGCGGAGGCCGAGCTCGCTCGAGACGTCGACGTGCGCGCGCAGGCCGAGAGTGCCGTTCGCGCGGGCCGCGTCGAGCAGGGCGAACGCGCGCTCCTCGACGCCGCGCGTTTCGGCGAGCTGCGTCGCGAGATCGCCGGCGATGAGCTCGGGCAGGGATGCTGCGGCGCGACGCGACATCCATCGGCCGCCCCAGCTCGACTTGTCGGGGTGGATGTGCGCGTCGACGAGCGCCGGGGCGACGACGAGGCCGTCACGGGCGGGATCGCCCGCGAGCTCGGCGGGCTCGGCACGGTCGGGGTCGACCGTCGTGATCGCGTCTGCCATGGGGCGAACTCCTTCGTTCGGGCGTGGCGGGCACCTGCGCCGCATTTGTCAGATGTTATGATAACCATACTTTCGAGCTGGAAGAGAATGGACCCGTGGAACCCATCCGACGCAAGTCACTCGTCGACACCGTGGTCGACCGCCTGAACACCGAGATCGCCTCCGGCGCCTGGCCGATCGGCACGCGCATCCCGACCGAGGCCGAACTCACCGAACGTCTCGGCGTCAGCCGACCCTCGGTGCGCGAGGCCGTGCGCTCGGTCGTGCAACTCGGGCTCCTCGAGACCCGCCAGGGCGACGGCACCTACGTCGTCGCGAGCGACGCCACCGAGGTGGCGCTGCGGCGCACCCTCGGCGGCGCCGACTCGCGCGAGGTCCTCACCGTGCGGCGCGCGCTCGACGTGCTCGCCGCCCGCGAGGCCGCGGTGCATCGCAGCGAGGCCGACCTCGCCGCACTCAAGGCCGAACTCGCCCTGCGCCGTCAGGCGATCAGCCGCAACGACGTCGATGCCTTCGCGAACCACGACGTCGCGTTCCACGTCGGCGTCGCCCAGGCCTCCCACAATCGGCTCCTCGTCGGCATCTACGCGAGCTTCGACGGCTCTCTGCGGCAGTCGGTCGCGCACAACTCGTGCCTCTCGAACAACGCCGATCCGAGCGTCGTCGACCTGCACGAGGCGCTCCTGCACGCGATCGTGGCCCGCGACGTCGACGCCGCGACCGCCGCCGCGCTCGGCGTGCTCGACCAGACCGAGCAGTCGCTGCATGACTGAGCGGGGCGTCGGCATCGGCGCCCCGCTCCTCGCCGGCGTGCTCGTGGTCGGCATCGGCCTCTCGGTGCGCTCGCCGATCACGAGCGTCTCCGCACTGCTGCCCGAGATCGATGCCGCTTACGACTTCAGCGCGGCGGGGCTCGCGACGCTGAGCGCGATCCCCGTGCTGCTGTTCGGGCTCGCGGCCCCCCTGGCGCCGGTCGTCGCGCGACGGTTCGGAGTCGACCGGGCCGCCGCCATCCTGCTCACGGCGCTCGGCGTCGCCATGCTGGTGCGACCGCTCGGGGCGACCGCGCTCATCGTGGGCACCGTGGTCGTCGGTGCGAGCATCTCCCTCCTCGGCATCCTCACGCCGCAGCTCGTGCGCACCCATCTCGGACGCCGGCAGGGACTCTGGTCGGGGGTGTACACCTCGGTGTTCGGCGTCAGCGCCGCGCTCGGCGCGGCGCTCGCGATGCCGCTGTTCGACGCGCTCGGCGGCGACGCCGCCCTGGCGCTGCTCGTCTGGGCGCTGCCGATCTGCCTCGTCGCGACCTTCGCGCTCCTGGCGGCGCCCCGGCTCACCGCGTCCGCGGCGGGCGACGGCGAGCCGGCCTCCGCCGCCGGTGACGGCTCCATCCTGCGCGCGCCGCGAGTGTGCTCGGTCACGGGTTTCTTCGGATGCCAGGCGCTGATCTACTTCGCGCTCACCGCCTGGCTGCCGACGATCGTGGTCGACCGCGGAGCCGACGCCGCGACGGGTGGGCTGCTGCTCGCCTGGCTCAGCATCGCCGGCATCCCCGCCGCGCTCCTCGCGCCCGCGGTCGCCGCGCGCTTCAAGAGCCAGTCGACGATGACGGCGCTGGTCTCGGTGCTCTCGGCTGCGGGACTCGCCGGACTCGCCTTCGCCCCGGCGTCGTCGGCCGTCGCCTTCGTCGCCGTGCTCGGCGTGGCGCAGAGCGCGGCCTTCGGCCTCGCCGTCGGGCTCATCGTGCAGAAGGCGCCGAGCGCGGCGCGCACCGCCTCCTTCTCGGCGGTCGCGCAGGGCGTCGGCTACGCGATCGCCGCGCTCGGCCCGCTCGCGCTCGGCATGTTCTCGACGGCGGGCGTCGGCTGGTCGACGCTGCTCGCGGCCCTCCTCGCCGTCGTGGCCGCGCAGCTCGTCTTCGGGGTGTTCGCCGGCAGGCCGCTCCGCGCGGCCGAACTTGCGACTCCTCCCACGGCGCACGACCCGGATGCCGCCGAACGCCCCGTCCCCTGAATCGTCGTCCGTCGACGCGACGACGCCTCGACCACCTCGGGCGCTCGCCGTCGCCGGCGCCGGCGACCGACGCCAACCGCCAACCGCCAACCGCCAACCGCCAACCGCCACCGAAGGACCATCGCATGCTCATCCGGAACGTTCGCCCATGGGGCACCGCCGCCGCCGACGTCCGCGTCCTCGACGGACGCATCGCCGAGCTCCTCCCCCACGACCCCGCCGCGCAGGCACCCCTCGAGAGCTCGCCGGACCCGATGACGTCGCCCGGCGAGGACCGCATCGACGGGCGCGGCCGCCTGCTGCTGCCGGCGTTCAGCGACGTGCACGTGCACCTCGACTCGACGCGCATCGGACTGCCGTTCCGCCCCCACACCGGCGGCCCCGGCGTCTGGACGATGGTGATGAACGACCGCGCGAACTGGCGCGACGCCGAGGTGCCGCTGCCCGAGCGCGTCGCGGGCACGCTCGAGCGCATGATCGCCCACGGCACCACGCGCGTGCGCAGCTACGCGCAGGTCGACGCCGACTGCGGCCTGGAGCGTTTCGAGGCGGTGATCGCCGCGAAAGAGCGCTTCGCCGGGCACGCCGACGTGCAGGTCATCGCGTTCCCCCAGGCGGGGCTGCTGCGCGAGCCAGGCTCGGTCGAGGTGCTCGACGCCGCCCTCTCGGCGGGCGCCGACGTCGTCGGCGGCATCGACCCGTGCCAGCTCGATCGCGACCCGGCACGTCACCTCGATCTCGTCTTCGGCCTCGCCGAGAAGCACCAGGTCGAGGTCGACATCCACCTGCACGAACCGGGCGAGCTCGGCGTGTTCAGCACCGAGCTCGTGATGGAGCGAACGCGCGCGCTCGGAATGCAGGGCAAGGTCACCATGTCGCACGCGTACAGCCTCGGTTCGGTGTCGGATGCCACGAGCCGACGCCTTATCGACGGCTTCGCCGAACTCGACATCGCCCTCGCCACCGTCGCGCCCGCGGCCGCAGGCCAGCTCTCGCTCGTCGACCTCGCCGAGTCGGGCGTGCGCGTCGGCCTCGGCGAGGACGGCCAGCGCGACTACTGGAGCCCGTACGGAAACTGCGACCTGCTCGACCGGACCTGGCAGCTGGCGTTCACGCGCGGGTTCCGGCGCGATGAGCTCATCGAGCACTGCCTCGCGATCGCCACGATCGGCGGGGCGAGCATCATGGGCGACGGCTCGCCGCGACTCACCGGGGTCGCCGACCGCCCAGGGCTCGCCGTCGGCGACCGCGCCGACCTGGTGCTCGTCGACGGCGAGACCCCGACGAGCGCCGTCATGGACCGCGGGGCCGATCGAACGGTGCTGCACGACGGCCGGGTCGTCGCCGAGGGGCTTCGGCTCATCGGATGACCGAGCGGCGCTGTGCCATCGGTCGGGGCTCCCGGAGCTCAGCCGCGAGTGGCGGCCCGCTTCGGTGCGGCCGGGGCTTGGGGCATCCGGCGCACCTGACCGAAGCGCTCGGCCGCCGGCACGAGCAGCAGCGGACGCGCGAGCACCCACCCGCCGATCATGACCACGATCGAGACCGCGAAGATCGCGAACCCGACCCAGTCGTCGGACTCGCGCGACGCGTACATGTGGTTGAGGTTGCGCAGCGCTCCCGTCGCGAGCACGAGCACGACGTGCGCGAAGGTGAAGAGCAGGAAGAACAGCATCACCGGGTAGTGCAGCGTTCGCGCGACGCGCTCGGGCACGGCCGTCGCGAGCCGGCCCTCGAGCGGCCAGCCGGGCGAGAGGCGCAGCCCGGTGAGGATCGCGAGCGGCGAGGCGACGAAGACGATCGCGAAGTAGGCGAGCACCTGCGCGTCGTTGTAGGCCACCCACGAGTTCTCGGTGGGCCAGTCGAGCGAGAGGTACTGCAGCACGACCGAGATCGAGCCGGGCACGACGTCCCAGCTCGTCGGCACGATGCGCACCCACTGCCCGGTTGCGAAGAGCAGCACGACGTAGACCACGCCGTTGAGCACCCAGAACGCGTCGACGACGAGGTGCAGCCACACCGAGATGCCGATCCGGCGCGGGGCGCCCTTCGTGCGCGGCCACCGGGTGTTGTCGCGGGTCCAGAAGGCGGGCGGGCGCGACTTCGCGCGCACGATCAGTCCCGTTCGCACCAGCATCACGAGGAAGAAGGCATTGAGGAAGTGCTGCCAGCCGAGCCATGCCGGAATGCCGACGGGGGCGCCTTCGGGCAGCGGGCTGTGCCCGGGGTGCTCGGCGATGAAGTCCTGGGCGGCGGGCAGCGTGCGCAGGCCTCGCGCCGCCAGCACCGCGACGGCGAGCAGCACGACCGCGCCGCCGGCGATGAGGAGGAGGCGCTTCGCGGAGAGGCCCGCGAAGAGCGCGGAGCGCAGGGATGACGGCACGCCTCTCAGCGTGACAAAGCGACGGGGTCGTCGCAACTCGGGCGTAATGAAGCGAGCGAATCAATGCATGCATTAACTGGTTATTGCATGCAATAATCCTCGCATGACCGTGTACCAGCGACTCCGACGACTGGTCGTCGACGGCGAACTCCCCGTCGGCCTCCGCGTCTCAGAGGCCGAACTGTCGACTCGTCTCGAGGTCTCACGCACCCCGGTGCGCGAGGCGCTCTCCCGCCTCGAAGGCGCCGGCCTCGTCGACGCGCAGGGGCGCGGCGTGCGGGTGCGTGCACTCGAGCCCGACGAGCTCGCCGCGGTCTTCGAGGCCCGGGCGGCGCTCGAGTCGTGGGCCGCAGGGCGAGCGGCCGAACGGGTCGCCGCCGGCGAGGTCGCCCCGATCGCACTGCGCGAGCTCCAGGCCCTCGCCGATGCGGCCGATGCCGCGACGCGCGCCGGCGAGCTGGAAACGGCGACACGGGCGAACCGGGCATTCCATCAGTCGCTCGCGCGCCTGGCTGCGAACCCGGCGGTCGACGAAGCGCTCGACGGCTGGTGGGACCGCATCGTCGTCGCGACCCGCCACGGCCTCGAAGACCCGCCGCGCGTCGAGCAGGTCGACGACGAGCATCGACGGCTCATCGCGGCCCTCGCCGCCGGCGACCCCGCCGGCGCGCGCGAGGCCGCCGAGGCGCATGCCCTCCGAACCATCGCCATCGTGAAAGGACGATCCGAATGACCCGTGAGCACCACTACGAACTCGCGCTGAACTGGACGGGCGACCTCGGTCGGGGCACCGCCGACGCCCGCGCATACTCCCGCGACCACGTCATCGCGCACCCGCGGGCGGGCACGATCGACGGGTCGAGCGACCCCTCGTTCCGTGGCGACCCTGCCCGCTGGAACCCCGAGCAGCTGTTTGTCGCCGCCCTCTCGCAATGCCACATGCTGTGGTTCCTGCACCTCGCGACGACGGCCGGCCTCGTCGTGACCGGGTACGAGGACGCGCCGCTCGGCACGATGCTCGAATCGTCCGACGGCAGCGGCCGGTTCTCCGAGGTCGTGCTGCGGCCCACCGTCACGATCTCGGCGGGTGACCCCGCGGTCGTCGACGAGCTGCACGAGCGGGTCGCCGAGTACTGCTTCATCGCGCGATCGGTGAACTTCGCGGTGCGGCACGAGGCCGCGCTCGTCGTCGGCGAGCGAGCGGTCGACGAGCACGCGGTCGCCGGGAGCTGACACCGCAGTGCCGCGCGCGGTACCCCGCCGCCCGCCGGCGTCAGTGGGTTTCGAGGCCGGCGGTGTAGTCGATGAGCCAGGAACGCAGCTCGGCACCCAGATCATCACGATCGACCGCGAGCTGGATCACGGCCTTGATGTAGTCCAACTTGTCACCCGTGTCGTACCGGCGACCACGGAACACGACCCCGTACACCCCGCCCGTGCCC